>NZ_JAHUTM010000001.1 GCF_019209905.1 Corynebacterium sp. TAE3-ERU12
TCAGTCCCAATGTGGCCGTCCACCCTCTCAGGCCGGCTACCCGTCGCCGCCTTGGTAGGCCATTACCCCACCAACAAGCTGATAGGCCGCGGGCCCATCCTGCACCGAAAAAACTTTCCACCAACCACCACAATGATTGGTCCTATCCGGTATTAGACCCAGTTTCCCAGGCTTATCCCAGAGTGCAGGGCAGGTCACCCACGTGTTACTCACCCGTTCGCCACTCGTGTACCCCAAGCAAGCTTGAGGCCTTACCGTTCGACTTGCATGTGTTAAGCACGCCGCCAGCGTTCGTCCTGAGCCAGGATCAAACTCTCCACAAAAAAACTTTCAGCAGAAAGCCAAAACCTAGCAAAAACAACACACCAACCAACACCCACACAAAGCAGGCGCCAGCCGGTCTGGCATTTCCAAAAAAGGCACCCACCACACACGGGGAGCGGGCAGGCACCCAACGCGCACACCACCAACCACACACCCAAAAAAAGGGCACGCAACCAGCAATGCACACAAAAAAAATTAGTACATCGGCACACTATCGAGTTCTCACACAACACGCGCACACTGACCAACAACCACCACAGGCCGTTTTTCAGCAGCAACAGGAAAGCTTAGAACATCTTCTCCACAGCAGTCAAATCAACCACCGAAAAAAAAATTTTCTCGCTCTCCCCCACACCAGCAAAACCAACAATCCGTAACCTCTCGGCCACCGGCTGTCTGTCTCGCTGACTCCGGAAACACTACACACACCCACCACACCACACCAAATCCCCAGCACACGGCCTGAAAATGGCGGATTAACTAACGCGTCAAAGTGCCTTGCTTCTTCGCCAACACCGTCGTGGCTCCAGCACAGGCCATCAAGATTCCTGACATCGCAAAAACCGAGCCAGCACCAATAACGCCGGCACCAATACCCGCCACTGGCGGCAACACGACCTGAGCAAGCCGGTTACCCATCAACCGCACCGACAACGCCAACGCACGGTCTTGCTCATGCACCAAAGACGACACCCACGTCATCGTCATTGGCATCACAAGCCCCCAGGTAAAGCCACACACCGCAGTCGCGCAGGTCAAAGCCACCGCAGTGGTCAACCACGGCATCGCCACCAGCGCCGCAGCACCCACCACAATCGACACAATAAGCACCATGTCACGCGGCAACGACGCCGTAATCCGAGGCATAAAAGCCCGCGAGATCATCGCGAACCCAGACCGCGCCGCCAGGATCATCGTCACCGCCCCCACCGAAAGACCCAGCTCCGCGCCAAGCACCGGCATATAGGCCGTCAACAGGTCAATCGCCACAATCACCGTGATTGCGGCGAACATCGCAGAACTCATTCCCCGGTGTTTCAGGATCGACAGCGCGCCCTCGTGGTCCGGGGTGTCCGCGGTTTTTTCCTCGGCGCGCACATAGCGTCGGAAAGCTCCTGCATGCCGCCACCCCAACACCACCGTCAGCGCCGCGAGCCCCACCAGGGCAATCAGCGCCGGGGTGGTGTCAACAACCTGCTCGCCTTGATGCTGTGCGGCAATCCAGCCGGAAAAAATGATGCCAAACAACTGGCCCGCGGAGATGCCGAGCGTGAAGTATGCGAAAAGCGAATCCATGCCACGGGCCGTACTGCGCAAATGGGCCACCATGCCCTGCGCGGCAATGAGGGTGAGCATGTGCGCACACCCCAGCGCCGCATAGCCGGCCAACAACATCCACAACCCAGTTGAGGCTGCCATCACAACCGGCGCAATAAGAGTGGCAATAAGCCCCAGGCGCATCACCCCAGGGGCATGACCGGTGTCGGCTCGGCGACCAGCGGGCAGCGCAATAAGCAGCGGCATAAGGGAAAACACCGCGGTAAACCAGCCGATAAGTTCCGCGTCGCCACCAAATGCAAGCACCCGGTAACTAAGCAACACGCGCCCGCCATTGAACACAGCTTGGGCAAAGACGCTGACTGCTACAAGCCGCACGAACCAAGTTTTCATCGGTGGGCGCAACCTCCCTCAATGCGGATTCCGGGCGTGACCGGCAACGACCGCCATGCTAGTAGCCCAAGCGGGACCTCTCGCGCTCAGACCAACCCGCCCAATGGGACACGAGCAGAGCTAATTCGTGCATCCTGGATCACACAACGAATCAAATTAGGGAACATGTGAGTCCGGAATTGAAGGAGCCCATGCTTGAACGAACATTGGTGTACGTCGACACGTCCTATCTACTTGCGAGCTTTTATAACTCGTGGGAGACCGGGGCCCGTGGCCAATTAGAAATCGACCTCCGCGAAGTTGTTCGGATTCTCGACCGAATGACCTCGCAGCAAGTTAATCAACCTGTCCAACGGCAAAACTGGTACGACGGCATCCCAGAATCGGGGCCGCATCGTTACCAGCGCCAACTGCGCACCCTCGACGGGGTTCGGCTGCGTGCCGGCCAGCTCATCGAGTGGGGTGATCGGCGCACCCAAAAGGGCGTGGACACGCTGCTTGTGGCAGATATGGTGACCGCCGCAATGAAGGGCCTGGCCTCGGATATTGTGCTGGTTTCTGGTGATGCGGACATGCTGCCGGGAGTCCATGCGGCTTCCGACGCTGGTACCCGGGTACACCTGTACGGCTTCGGCTGGGATTCCATGTCCTCGGCGCTGCGGTATGCCTGCGATACGACAACAATCCTCGACCCGCGCGAAGACTTCGCCGAGTGTATGCAGCTCAACGTGCTAGAGGGGCCGCTGCCGCCGGCGGTGCCGCCGAAACCAATCGGGGACGCCACTCCCCCAGAGCAACTCGATGCCGCCCCGGTTCCCGATACCCGACGCACTCCGCCGGGATCGGAGACCACAACTGCGGAGCAGTCCGCCGAGCCAGCACAGCAGTCTTCGCTTTCCGACGGCGACAGCTGCGATGCGGGCACCGATGCCGCCGCCACTCCGGCCCCGCCCACCGCGCCGGCTCAGCCTGAGCCAACGCCAGCTGCTGCGGATAAGCCAGGCGAGGAGCCAAAACCGGCCGACACCCCGAGCGAAATATCGCCCGAACAGGTCGAACAACCTTCACATTCACCTAGGCAAGAGGGCACTGCCGCTCCGGTAAATGAGGGCGAAGACCCCGCTGAAACCACCTCAGCCACTGCGGATAACAGCGCCGCTAAGGAGGAGAAACCCAAGCCGGGCCCGATTCCCGGCCCGACCCCAGGTGCTGCTGCAGGGGCCCGACCGAATCCGTCGATGATGGCCCCGCGCCGGAAACTGCGGTCGCGTTATGTCCCCTTCCCGAATGAGGTGTGGATGGAATCTGGTTTCCAGACCCCGTTTGAGGTGGGCAAACAGTACGCAAATTGGTGGTTCGATGCCGCTGCCACCGAAACGCAGCGCGATGAGGCGCACTTGCTTTCTGGTGGCGGCCTGCCCCCGGAGATCGATCGTCCGCTTTTGCAGTTCGCCTGCTCGACGCTGCACGAGTACACGCTCACCGAAACGCAGCGGGTGAACCTGCGCGATGGTTTCCACGCCGGAATCCGGGCGCTGCTGCTGGCGCGACGCAATCCCCTGGACGGCCGCGACTAATCACAGTCACCACCGCCCGCATCCAACGGGCCGCCAACCGGGCGCATCTAACGGGCCACGGACGTCGCTGTCCGTGGCCCGTTTGGTGTTATTTCGGATCGTCCTCGCCGGCTTCGAGCTCCCCGGCTGAATCACGTTCGAGTTGCGCGCGAATCTCTGAAAGCTTGGCGCTAGCACGCATATCGGTGCTGGCTGATTCGATCTGCGCCATGGTGTCGTCGGCAGAATTCTCGGCCAACTCCTGGGCGCCCAAGGCGTTGGCGTAGCGGGACTCGATCTTGTGCCGCACATCGTCAAGGGTCGGCACCGATGGGTCATGGCCCGGCGCGTTGATCCCATCCATCGCTTTGGCCGCAGTTTCCTGCATCTTGGCCTGGTCGGCTTTAGCTTCCAGGTCCCGGATTGTTTCTGAGAGTTGCTGGTACTCCTGCTCCGAACGGCGGGCCTGAGCTTGGGCATCCTCGGCGGCGCGGCTGGCCCGCTGATGCGCCTCGGCGGTATTTTCCAGCTCTTGTTCCACGGTCACCAACTGGGTGGCGATGCCCTCAGCGGTGGATTCGAGCTCCTGGGCGCGGTTTTCGTCACCGTCGGCACGCGCTTTTTCGGCCTGTTTCAGCGCGGCGCGGGCATTGGCCCCGAGGGTGTCGCGCTGCTCACCAAGCTTGCTCATCCGGATTTCCAGCTGGTTGCGGTTGCCGATAATCGTCGCTGCTTGCTGCTGGATCTGGCGATGCTGCTCGCGGGCAGCCTCCGCGGCCTGGTGGATCTGCACCTTCGGGTCGGCATTGTCCTCGATCGACTTATCGAACGACGACATCAGGTACTTCCAGCCCTTACTGAACGGATTGGGCATTGCAGTCTCCTCGGAGTCTGATTAGCGGCTGCGTATGTGCACACCATGCTACGGGTTTGTGTACGCCGCGTCGGGCCTGTGCACCGGATAGGCGGCGTTGTAGCATCATTGCTCATGGACTTTCCGCGGAACAGCGTCGCAGGTTGTGTTGCCACCACAGCAGCACTGCTTTTGTTGCCAGTCGCTAGTACCCCCGCCGCGGCGCTGCCCAGTCATGCTTATAGTGCTACACCAGCACAGACAGTGGCCGCTGAAAAACAGCCGAGCTCGTCGAAGGCGAAGAAAACCTCGGGGAAAAAGAAGCCGAAGCCCACTAAGAAGTCGGTTCCGCCGCCCACTACTGCCCCGCGTGCGCCGAAACCTGCCCCGTGGGCGGTGCTTCCCGACGAGGACGTCCCGCCGGTGGACTACGCCCTGATGCGGAAGCACATGACCGAGGTCACCGAGGATTTCCAGAAACGTGGCGACGTGATCGGCATTGCGATTCTGGACCGGGCGACAAACACCATGGTGTCCAATAAGCACGGTGCGCAGCAGTTCACCCTGGCCAGCCTGGCGAAGGTGTTCATCGCGGAGACGATCGGTTACCAGGTTTACGATCCACCTAAAAACGGTATCGCCCAGGGCGTCGGCGAGATGCCGGTTTCCGCGGAGCCGGAGGCTGAGCTGCGCGACCGCATGATCCGCCTGTCCGATAATGACGCCACTACCCGGCTGTGGGACACCTATGGCCGCTCCGAAATTATTGATAATGCGGCGAAACGCTACGACCTCCCCGACACCACCTCCGGTGGCCTGTGGACCCTGGTGAAGAGCACTCCGGAAGATATGTGCCGGTTTTTCGACGGCATTCTCGATGGCCGCGGTGGTCTTTCCCGGGAGGAAACTGATTACTATAAGCGCCTGCTGATCTCGGTGCCGAAGTACTCCTATGGGGCGATGAACCAGGACATCGGTATCCGCGCGGCGATGCCGGAGGAGCTCGTCGGCCAGAAAAACGGCTGGGTGGACCCGTCGCGCCGCACTACCGCCGGTTTTTTCGGCGAGGACCAGCGCTTCACTATTGCCGTGTTAACCACCGGTGTGAACAATCCCAATGACCTCACCGACGCGATCCGCACGGTAGTCAGCGGTACCGGCGCCTACCAGGCCGAAAATGCCGCGCAGAGGCGCCAGCCCGTCGACCCGGAAGATATGCCCCAGGCTGCGGAGACGAAGCAGCTTTCCGACGGTGGCGGCATCCCGGTGGCACTGGCCGTCCTGGGTGCTCTTGCTGCCGCGGCGATCGGTTTTGGGCTGGGCTGGTTTATCCGCCGGTCCTAGTGGTTAGCGCCCGTCCTGATGAAGGCCGCGGCGGACCTCATCCATATCCAGGGCACTGACCTGGGCTACCAGCTCATCGAGCGCCGCGCCTTTAATCAGGCCACAATGCCGGTAGACCAGCACCCCGTCGCGGAAAACCAGCACTGTGGGTACGGTATTGACCCGCAATGCGCCAACGAGGTTCAGGTTGTCGTCGGCGAATAGGGTGGCGAAGGTAGCGTCGGGATGCCGCTGGGCGGCGTCCTCGAAAATCGGGTGGAACTGGCGGCACGGGATGCACCCAGAGCCCCATACGTCGACAAGCACAACACCGTCGGCAATGCCCTGGGCGAAGGTGTCCTCGGTGAGCGCTACGGTGCTCATGCCTTAGCGAAATGAGTCCAGGCCGGGCGTTTAAACAGCCACCGGCCACCGCGTTTCATCAATACGCTATGCAGGCTCAGGCAGCCGGCGATGCCCATCAGGGCGAGAATAACCGGCTGCCACGGCAGGCCTGGGTCCGCAGACAGCACCAGGTTCAGCAGGAAGATGATGACCGTCATCATCGGGATGTGCATCAAAAAGATCGGCAGGGTGCGTGAACCGAGTCGGTTAAACGGTTCGATGACGATGGTGCCCTCAAACATCGCAATGACATTAATGACAGCGACGAGGCCAACGAGGGCCATGGTGAAGCGCACCGGGCCAATATTGGCTTCGTTGAAATTGTTAAAGTGCGTCAGGATGTACGCCACGGCGGCGATATAGGCGGCCAGTGACCCCAGGGTGAGCCATATATTGCGGCGGCGCGCCATGGCGAAAATCCACGGGGCGGCGTACATGCCGATGAGGTAGAAGACGTACATCTGGGTGATAAATGCCCAGGTCCAGCTGTGCCCAGAGAATGGGGAAACGATATTGACTACCGCAGCGACACCGATTTGGATCAGCGGGTGCACGTTCTGACATAGCTTCGACAACACCGCGTAGAGCCCCAGGGCGTAGAGGAACCACAGGTAGCCGGTGGGCTCGTAGGCGGCGTGGGCCATCCGGCCGAGCATGGGCAGCCAGCTGCTGGGGTCGGCGATGGGTGGGGCCTGGGCGCCGGAGTCGGTCACTTGGGTTTCTGGGATGGCTGCCATCCAGATCTCTCGCAGCGGCACCCACACCACGTAGAGCCAGACCATTACCCAAATGCGCCGGTCCGCGAGCTTGGGCCAGGATTCGGAAAGCGCTTTGGCGGCGAATAGGCCGGAGCACAAGAAGAACAGTGGCATCCGGACTGGGCCGAGGGTGAGGTTAATTGTCGCCCACACCCCGGGTTCATAGCCGTGGTTTTGCAACACGGTGATGGCGTGCCCGACGACCACGAGGACGATACAGATACCTTTTGCAGCATCAACCCACTGCACCCGGCCATAACGGATTCCGTTAGCCGCCGAGGCGCGGGAAGGCGTAATGGAACGGGGCACAGGCATCTCCTCGGTTGTCGCATCACTCAGTCACCAGCAGCAACAGCGCGCGAATAGACTACCCGCTCCCCCGCGTTTTTTAAGAACCGGCCTAGGGGTCGGGGCTGGCGCTGACGAAACGGGACATATTGAGCTGTGCGACCACCCGCACTGTTGTCAGCGGTCCACCGCGGTGCTTGGCGATGATGATGTCCGCATCTGGCGACTCGCTTTCATCTTCACCGGGCTGAGAGCTGGGCCGGTAGAGCAGCAGCACGATATCGGCGTCCTGCTCCAGCGAACCGGACTCACGAAGGTCGGCGATCTGGGGGCGCTTATCAGTTCGGGTCTCCGGGCCACGGTTGAGCTGGGAGATGGCGATAACCGGCACCTCGAGCTCCTTGGCCATGAGCTTGAGGTTTCGGGAGAACTCGGCGACCTCCTGCTGACGTGATTCGACCTTTTTGCCGGAGCTCATCAGCTGCAGGTAGTCCACCACGATGAGGTCGAGGTCGTGTTCGCGTTTGAGCTGCCGGGCTTTGGAGCGGATCTCCATCATGGTGAGGTTCGGCGAGTCATCAATGAAGAGATTCGCTTCGCTCCACTTCCCCAGTCCCTCGACGAGGCGGCTCCATTCAGTTTCGGTCATCCTGCCGGCGCGCATATTGGCCAGTTTGACCTTCGCTTCTGCCGAAAGGATGCGCATCATGATCTCGGACTTCGACATCTCCAGGGAGAAGATGACGGAGGTTTTGCCGTGGTGGATGGATGCGGCGCGCATGAAGTCGATGGCCAGCGTGGACTTACCCACACCAGGGCGCGCGGCGATAATGATCATCTGCCCGGGGTGTAGGCCATTGGTGACGTTATCGAGGTCAACGAAGCCGGTGGGGACACCGTGGGCCAGGCCGCCGTCTTGTTCGATGGAGCGCAGCTCGAGCATTGTCGGCTCTAGCAGGTCTTCCATGCGGGCGTAGTCGTCGGCTTGCTCCGCGCCGGTGAGGTCAAAAAGTTCCTGTTGGGCGGCGTCGACTAATTTTTCGGCCTCGGTATCTTCTTGGCCTGCGTAGCCCATTTGGACAATGCGGGTGCCGGCGTCGACGAGGCGGCGGATAAGGGATTTCTCTGCGACGATGCGCGCGTAGTAGTGCGCGTTGGCCGCGGTGGGCACCATGGCGGTGAGTGTGTGCAGGTATGGTGCGCCGCCGATGCGTTCCAGGTCGCCGGATTTTTCCAGTCGGTTGGCGACGAGCAGCGGGTCGGTTTGGGCGGAGTCACCGTAGGTGGCGATGATCGCGTTGTAGATGGCCTGGTGTGCGGGCCGGTAGAAATCCTCGGCCTTGACCAGTGAGTACACGTCGGCGACTACGGAGTCACTGAGCAGCATTCCGCCGAGTACGGCCTGTTCGGCTTCGATATTGTGCGGTGGTCGGCGGTCGAAGTTAGTGGAGCCGCCGGCACCGGGGCGTGGGGCGCTGCTGTAGTCGTCGTGTGGGTAGCCGGAGTCTTCTGGTGGCGGTGGAACGTCGGCGTAGTTGCTGCCGGTGTAATCGGGGCCGTCGAATGGCCGACTACTTCCTGGGCTCGTCATTTCCGGTGTTCCCTTTTCTTGGTATGGCGGTGGTTTCGCCCGTGGTGCCTTAGGGCGTCCATGCTAGCCATTTCGTGGTGGTCTACTGCGTTCGGGTGGGGATGGCGCGGAGAGCTTTCCCCAGTTTTCCCCGAAGTTATCCACAGTCGGTGTGGACAGTTTTGTGGACAACCTTGGGGCGTTGTGTGAACAACTGATGAATGCCCAGGTCGCTTGCCGACGGCGGCGCCTGGCGGGCGCAACACTCACCCCCGCGACCTGCATGAACTCATCATCTGTGCAGGTAGGAGGCTATTTTTGGCCGGGGAGTGTGATCAAAACCGCAATTGCGAATGCCATTCGTACACACGTCCCAACAGATACGGATTAACCTTTGGTTGAACCTTATGTTCACCAAATGGTCGTGAACAGCACAAACTCAGAACCAGTTACCCACAGTTTTTCCACAGTGGTTGTCCACTATGGGATCGGGGTTTGTCAACCCCCCTGCGCACACCGGTGTGTAGCCGTTTGAAACTACCTGGCAGGGGTCGGTTAAGCAGATACACCACGGGGCCCCTGGCGTCATTTCTGACGCCCGGAGCCCCGGGGTGTGCTGTTGTCTGTGGGCTAGCTGTACTAGCCGCCGTCTATGCCGGCCTCTTAGGAGGCGGCGACGACCTTCACGGAAACGTGAGCCGTGATCTGCGGGTGCAGTGCGATGTCAACGGTGTGCGAGCCGAGAGACTTGATCTGGCCAGGGGCCAGTTCAACGGCGCGCTTGTCAACTGCCTGGTTGGAGGCCTCACGAATGGCCTCGGCAATATCGCCTGCGGAAACGGAGCCGAAGAGCTTGCCGTTTTCTGCTGCGCGGACGGAGACGGAAACGTTCTCCAGGCCGTCCAGAGTGTTCTTAACTTCGCGAGCATGATCGAGGTCGCGGATTTCGCGAGCCTCCTGGGCACGACGAATGCCCTCGACCTGCTTCTCCGCACCGGGAGTGGCGACAATCGCCAGACCGCGCGGAAGCAGGTAGTTACGTCCATAGCCGGGCTTAACCTCGACGATGTCGCCAGCGACACCGAGGTGGTCAACAGCGGCGGTGAGGATCAGCTTCATGATCCCTGCCTTTCGGGTGAATGTCTGTTGGTCAAAAAAGTGGGTGGCTCAGTTGGTTTAGAACGGGGGCTCGTCGCCGCCGTCAAAACCACCGGAGCTGGGTGCGGAATTCCAAGGGTCCTCAGTCGGCTGATTGCCGCCAAAGTTGCCGCCCTGGTTTCCACCCTGACCGCCGCCACGATTACCGCCGAAATTGCCGCCCTGGTTGCCGCCATAGCTCTGGTTATTGCCGCCACCACGGGGGTTGCGGTTGACCTGAGCAGAAGCGAACTTCAACGAGGGGCCGACATCTTCGGCTTCAATCTCGAACACGGTACGACGTTCGCCGTCCCGCGTTTCGTAGGAGCGCTGGCGCAAGCGGCCCGACACGATAACGCGCGTGCCCTTACTCAAGGTCTCCATCACATTCTCAGCCATGTCCCGCCAGCAGTTGCAGGTGAGGAATAGTGCCTCACCGTCAGTCCACTGGTTGGACTGCTTATCAAATACGCGCGGCGTGGATGCCACGCGGAAGTTACTAACCGCGACACCAGAAGAGGTGTAGCGAAGCTCAGGATCGGCAACGACGTTGCCAATCAAAGTGATGGGGGTTTCTCCCTGTGCCATATTTTCGCTCCTGTGGGGCGGACCTGGTTGCTCCGGGTCCTAGCGATCTCCGCGCAGCACCTTGGTGCGCAGAACGGAATCGGTCAGGTTGAGTCGGCGGTCCATCTCCTTGACGGTGTCCGGCTCGCAGTTGAGCTCGACGACGGCGTAGACGCCCTCGTTCTTCTTCTCAATGGGGTAGGCCAGATGGCGCTTGCCCCAGATGTCCACCTTGGTGACCTCACCCTTGTCCTTACGGACAACGTCGAGGAACTTCTCTAGGGACGGGCCTGCAGTGCGTTCATCAATCGACGGGTCGAGGATGATCATGACTTCATAGTGACGCACGGACCTCATCACCTCCTATGGTCTAGTAATTGGAATCGGCTGCAGCACGTCGCCGCAGCAGGAGGGTCGTTGCGTCAAGCAACCCGGACATGGTAGCCCACGTCCGGGTTGTCCGACTAATCCTTAGCCTCCGCGGGCACCCCACAACACCGCAATAGTGGTGGGAATGATGGTGCATAACACCATCGCACCCAGCGCGAGACCCCACACCAGAGTGCGTGATCGTCCATACATGAAAGCGGCGAAGGAGCCGCCAAACATGAGGAATCCCACGAGCACGCACCCCATGGTCACAAACATCCACATGTCCATGGAGCTTCTCATTCGCCGCTAACTAATCCTGGTTACTGGCCGCCGCCTTCAGGGGCGCCGCCACCATCTCCGGCACCACCGCCGCCATCACCGCCGCCATCACCGCCGGGCAGGCCCGGAATCGGCAAACCGGGGATCTCAGGCAGTCCCGGCACGACGGGCTCGGCTGGCTCCACAGGAGCAGGCTCGGGGGTGGACTCGGTGGTCTCCGGCTCCGGGGCGACAGTAGTCGCCGGCGGGGTATAGGCAGTGCCGCCGCCCCACGACGGCCGGCCGGCCTGACCCGCGACAGCTTCCGGGCGGTCGAAGGACTCGAAATCTTCGTCGATAAGCCCGTTGTCCATGACGTACTTCCAGATGGAACCCGGGCCCTGGGCGCCGTACATCACGCCGCCCCAAGAGTTGTACAGCGCGGAGCCGTCAACCATGCCCATCCAGACTGCGGTGGCCAACTGCGGGGTGGCACCGATCATCCAGGCGTCCTTATTCAAGCCAGTATCGCCCAGCTGGGTGGTGCCGGTCTTGGCTGCGGACTGACGGCCACCAGACAGCGCCTGGTTGGAGTAGGCCGCAATGGGCTTCATCGCGTCGATGACGTTGGTCGCCACTGCCTTGGAGACCCGCTGGTCGCCCTTGACCGGGTCCTTGCCGCGGTCGAGGAGCACCTCACCGGTATTGGTTTCCACCTTCTGCACAAAGTGCGGCTTGTGGTAGACGCCATTATCAACCAGCGTGGACAAGCCGGAGGCCATATCCAGCGGGCGGGTCTGGTACTGGCCCAGGGTCACGCCTTCGAGGGTGTGCCCGTTTTCTTCGACCAGAGTCTTGCCCACACCGGGGATGGACTCGGCAACGCCGAGGCGGTGCGCCATTGCGGCAGTGTCATCGGGTCCGCGCTTCAGATCATTCTGCAGGCGGATGAACGGGGTGTTCATGGAGCGCCGCAGTGCCTCGGAAATAGGGCAGGTGCCACAGGTTTCGCCACCGACGTTGGTGACAGTCACGTTGCCGGTCTGCACCGGAGCGGAGCTGTACATCTTGGACAGGGGGATGTCCTGGTCGAGCGCCGCAGCCAGGGCGAAAATCTTGAATGTCGAACCGGTCTGCAGCCCGGAGTTGGCGTAGTCCCAACCATTGGGGTCATCACCGCCGTAGTAGGCGCGCACCGCACCATTGGTCGGGTCAATGGACACCACCGCGGAGCGCTGGCCATTGTCCTTATCGACGTAGCTATCCACCGCCTGAAGGGCAGCGTTTTGCACGGTCGGGTCGATGGTGGTGGTGATCCGCAGGCCCTGGGTGTTGACTTCGGTTTCGCTGATGCCCTCGTCGTTAAGCTCCGAGATGACCTGGTTACGGATCAACCCCTCGGGACCATCAACCTGTGCCGGGGCGGGCACCGAGGCCGGGTCAATGGTTTCGGGGTAGCTCATAGAGGAGCGCTCATTAGAGTCGAGGACACCCATCTCGACCATGCCGTTGAGCACGTAATTCCAGCGCTGTTCGGCCTCGGGGCGGTTAGTCCACGGGTCCAGTGCCGAGGGGCGCTGAATCGAGGCGGCCAGCACAGCACCTTCAGTGGTGGACAGCTCATTGATGGGCTTATCGAAGTAGGCCTCGGCCGCAGCGGAGATGCCATACGCATTGCGGCCGAAGTAGATGGTGTTCAGGTAGGCCTCAAGGATCTCGTCCTTGGACCACTGGCGAGCCATCTTCGCCGCCATCACCAGCTCTTTGGCCTTACGAGTCAGGGTGCGCTCGTTGCCGACCACGGCGTTTTTGACGTACTGCTGAGTGATGGTCGAACCGCCGCCGGCAGAACGGTCACCAGTTACCGCACCCCAAGCAGCGCGGGCATAGCCGCTGATAGAGAAGCCGGGGTTGGTGTAGAACTCGCGGTCCTCGGCGGCCAGCACGGCATTGCGCACCTGTACCGGCACTTCGTCGAGGTCAATTGCCTCACGGTTGCCGGCCTCGGGCACGATCCGGGCGAGTTCGTTTTCGCCAGTGCGGTCATAAATCACAGCAATCTGGTTATTTTCCAGCTCTTCTGGGCTGGGCACATCAGTAGCTGCGTAGGAAAAACCGAAAATGACGAAGGGCGCGAGCAGGACTAGCACCACGGCCAGCGCAAGCCAGGCGAATAACTGCTTGCGGGACCCCGTTGATGGCTGGGCCGTAGCCTCTGTCGAACTCATATGATCCTCTTCACGCGCGTCGTCAGCATCGAAGTACACATCCTCAGCGCCGCTGTGCTGCGGCTCGAAGTCACTACCGGCAGCACCATTGCTCCGTTCGTTGCTCACGCCGTCTCCCATGTTCACCTGCGGTGGATACGCCAATCATCGCATGTTTGATCTAGGCGTATGTATTACTGACTCTCCAGAATACGAGTTCGCTGCGCTAGAGACGATCCTCGGGCCTAGGATTTTTCTTCCCACACCGGCGAAAGTCCCGTGGCGCCATCTTTATCGGTTCACCTTCGTTGCGGCTGTTCTTGACTTCTCGGATAGCCCGCCCGACAGATAGCGTCATATTCCTGGGTCCTCCGATTCCGGTTGTGCCCGAGAGTGTCAAGGAGACGAAAAGTCACATGAGTTCTATTCGCGTAGCCATTGCCGGCGTCGGTAACTGTGCATCATCCCTGGTCCAGGGCGTCGAGTTTTATCGAGATGCCAATAAGGACGACACCGTGCCGGGTCTGATGCACGTGCAGTTCGGCGACTACCACATCTCTGATGTGGAATTCGTTGCCGCTTTTGATGTTGATGCAAAGAAGGTCGGCCTGGATCTGGCCGACGCTATCGATGCCTCGGAAAACTGCACTATCGAGATTGCCGATGTGCCTAAGACCGGCGTGACCGTGCAGCGCGGCCCGACGCTGGATGGCCTGGGCCGCTACTACCGCGAGACCATTGAGGAGTCCTCGGAAGAGGCCGTCGACGTGGTGCAGGCGCTCAAGGACGCCGAGGTCGACGTGCTGGTGTCCTACCTGCCGGTCGGTTCCGAGCAGGCCGATAAGTTCTACGCGCAGTGCGCCATTGATGCCGGGGTGGCCTTCGTCAACGCCCTGCCGGTGTTCATTGCCTCGGACCCGGAGTGGGCGAAGAAGTTCACCGACGCTGGGGTGCCGATTGTTGGCGACGATATTAAGAGCCAGGTTGGTGCGACCATTACCCACCGCGTGATGGCGAAGCTCTTCGAGGATCGTGGCGTTCGCCTTGAGCGCACCTTGCAGCTCAATGTGGGCGGCAATATGGACTTCAAGAATATGTTGGAGCGCGATCGCCTCGAGTCGAAGAAGATCTCCAAGACTCAGGCGGTGACCTCGAACCTGACCGGCCCGCTGTCTGGCTTGATCGATGACCGCAATGTGCATATCGGCCCGTCGGATTATGTTGCCTGGCTCGATGACCGCAAGTGGGCTTATGTCCGCCTTGAGGGCAAGGCTTTCGGCGAGGTGCCGTTGAACCTGGAGTACAAGCTCGAGGTGTGGGATTCGCCGAACTCTGCCGGCATCATCATTGACGCGCTGCGCGCGGCGAAGATCGCCCTGGATCGCGGCGTTGGTGGCCCGGTGTACCCGGCTGCTTCCTACCTGATGAAGTCCCCGCCGAAGCAGCTTGCCGACGATGTCGCCCGCACTCAGCTGGAGACCTTCATCGCCGGCGGCGAACTGCCGACCCCGGAGTAATTCGGTGTAATTCACACCAGCGGAATTTTTTCGCGTCCCAAGGCGGCCTTTCGGGGCCGCCTTTTGGGTTTTGCGTACGGTCTCGACCCGTCCGTTTTGTGGGTTCTCGAAGCCACCTTCGGTCTCCCAGAGCTACCCCCGTTACCCCCGGCCGGGGCGGCGGGGGAGGGGACTGGGTATCGGATTTTTCTCCGCGCTGGTTGGGCTGCGTTGTCGCGTGGGCGCAGGCTAGGCGAAATTTTTTATTCTTTTCCTGCAGGAATAGGCGCTATCGGGTGTCGTGGTTCGACAAAGTTCGTGCCGTCGGGATGGCGAGAGTATTTCTCAATCCCATTGTCGAATCAATACCTGTTTTCCTAGAACTATTTTGCACTGGCAAGCAGGCCTATCTTTCGGATACGATTCGTCACATGACTGATCCCAACACCGCTCATCAAAGCGAGCTCAATGCGCTCGCTTTGGCGCAGCAGCTACGGCCGTTGCTCACCCGCGCGGAGCTTCTCTACAGTCGCCGTTCTGAAGAGTCACAGCTGAGCCGAGCCCAGCTGTCCATCATGATGACCCTGCACGAGATCGGCCCCTGCCGCATTAACCAGCTCGCAGAGGCCGAGGCCATTCGGATGCCCACCGCTTCCAATGCCGTGCATCATCTCGAAGACGCCGGCATGGTTGAGCGCGTCCGCGACACGAAGGACCGCCGCGGCGTTCGCGTCGAACTCACTGAGAAGGGCCGCACCGAACTGGCTCGCGTTACCAAGGAACGCGATGAGCAGATGGCCGCGATGTTCGCCTCCCTGAATCCCGAGCAGCTGGCCCTGGGCGAGCAGCTCGTCCCGGTGATGCGCACCATCCTGGAGAACTACGGCAAGGTTGTCGAGCAGGAAATCAACGGCAAATAAACCGGCCCACTACACCGCACGGTGTGGTTGTTGCTCTGTGCACTATGTGCCGCCGCACGTCTTATGACTGCGGCGGCTTTAGTGTGTTTTCGGCGTGTTCTGGGTGTGCGCTGGGAGGACGGTGAAACCGTCCCGCACTCACTTTGGTACCCACAACTACAACATGGTGCGACCGGTCAGTAAACTGTTGGTTACACCACGGTTGTGTCCAGCAGCTTTGGGACATAACGACGTGGTCTTTTGCCCCGCAGCCCACGGATGGCGATTTCCACGCCCTAGACCCGCCCAGGAGACACTATGACCACGCGCAAACTCCGTATCACGGTCGCGTGGCGCCCTGGAGGCGCTGGCCAAGAAAATCTCACCTTCGCCGCCTGGCTTGCACAAACCTGCCGGGTCGAAATCCAGTTCGTGGCTATCATTGCCCGCGGCTGGCCGTTGACCTCACTTGCCCGCACCAGCGATACCGATTCCTGGGTGCAGGAACTGACCAAGTCCACCCGGAAGCACATCCTCAAGGCCGCCAAACACGCTGGTCTACGCAAGGGAGCGCTTGCCGACGAACCGGTCTTGATCTACGAATCCACCTCCGAAGCAGCCGAAATTTGCCGAGCGGCCGAGGATTTCAACGCCGACCTCATTGTCCTGGGCAGCCACCACAACGCGCCAGAAGGCCATTTCCGGGCCGGTTCCGCCGCCGACGCAATGCTGCACTACTCGCCGAAACCTTTGGCAGTAGTGCCGGGTACACCACACCTGTCTAAGCGCGGCGTCACCCGCGTTACCTGCAGCTATATTGATACTCCGCAGTCACATATCGCCTTAGAAAAAGCCGCTGACCTAGCCCGGGCATGGGAAGTTCCACTGCGCCTGGTGGCATTTACCCCCTCGGGGGCCTCCATGTACCCCGATGCGGGCCATTTCGGTACCGCCGATGACCTCATGGTCGAGTGGCACGAGCAGGCGATGGGACTACTGGACCGGGGCCGCGATCGCGCCCAAACTCGTCACCCTGACCTGCGAATCCACACTGAGGTTGGTTCCGGTAACGGTTGGGAAGGCGCAGTTGCCTCGGTGAAGTGGAAGAAGGGCGACCTGATGGTGCTCGGTTCTTCCACGCTGGGCCCATTTGGCCGGGTGTTCATTGGGTCATCGACCAACCAGCTGCTGCGCTACCTCACCGTGCCGACGCTTATCACTCCGGCCTAAAACGCGGCCAACCCGCGTATGGTCAGCTACATGGCTACCGACGAGATCTCCGATCCACTCGAGCGCTTGGAACGCAATGAACGCTCCGGGCGGCGCGCCTACGCCTATACCGCCGGAGTTATCGCCGCGACATTTTTGTCCGCAGCCATCATCGCCATTATCGGCGCGGTCACCGGCGGGCCGATCTGTGCTGCCGGCAAATCCCACTTCATCTGCTCGCACACCTTTGAGCTGCTATTCCCGATTGTGCCGAGCCTGGTCAGCCTCTTCGGCGCGCTGGGGTGTTTCTGGCTGACCTGGGTGCAGTGGAGCCGCAGGCTGCGCTGGCGGCCCTGGCTGGCGATGTGCTGGGTACTGATGCCGTTCACCCTGATCTGGATGACCGGCACCCTGCCCATCGCCATGCTGGGCGTGCGCTAACTACTTGACTACGAGGTTGACCATCTTGCCGGGCACAACAATGACCTTCTTGATCTCACCGGACTCGAGGTAGCTGGCGATGCGCTCATCAGCCTTCGCCGCAGCCTCGACAGCCTCGCGGTCAGCGTCGGCAGGCACCGTCACACGCGAGCGCACCTTGCCGTTGATCTGCACCGGGTATTCGACCGAATCATCAACCAGGTACTTCTCGTCATAGGTCGGCCACGGGCCATGCGCCAGGGACTTGTCATTGCCCAGGCGCTGCCACAATTCCTCAGCAATATGCGGGGCGACCGGGCCGAGCATGAGCACCAGCGGTTCAACGGCCGCACGCGGGGCAGCGGTATCACCGTAGGTCTTGGTCAGGTAATTGACGTACTCAATGAGCTTGGCGACGGCAGTGTTATCCCGCAGCTCTGCGTAATCGGTGGTGACTGCCTCGACGGTGCGGTGCAGCGCCTTGAGGTCATCCTCACTCAGCGCCTCATCGGATACTCCTAGGCCGCCGGTGTTCTGGTCGACCACCAGGCGCCAGGCGCGCTGCAGGAAACGCTGCGAACCCACCAGGTCCTTCGTCGCCCAGGGTCGCGACGTATCCAATGGCCCCATAGCCATCTCGTAGACACGCAAGGTGTCAGCGCCGTAATTCTCACAGATCTCATCGGGGGAGACGGCATTCTTCAGGGACTTGCCCATCTTGCCGTATTCCTGGAACACCTCGGTGTCACCGACGAAGAACTTGCCGTCGCGCTCCACAACCTCGGCTGCGGGCATGTACACGCCGCGGGCGTCGGTGTAGGCGTGGGCCTGGATATAGCCCTGGTTGAACAACCGACGGTAGGGCTCCACGGAGCTGACATAGCCCAAGTCGTAGAGCACCTTATGCCAGAAGCGGGTGTAGAGAAGGTGCAACACAGCATGCTCGACACCGCCGACGTAGAGGTCCACACCGCCCGGATCGCCTTCGCCGTGCACGTCGGGACGCGGACCCGTCCAGTAACGCTCATTTTCCAGCGCGCAGAACTCGTCATCATTCTTCGGGTCGATATAGCGCAACTGGTACCAGGAAGAACCCGCCCAGTTAGGCATGACGTTGGTATCGCGGCGGTAGGTCTTCTTGCCCTCACCCAAATCGAGTTCCACGGTGACCCAATCGGTGGCCTTGGCCAGCGGGGCCTGCGGCTCAGTATCGGCATCATCGGGGTCGAAAGTGACGGGCTTATAGTCCTCCACCTCAGGCAGCTCGACCGGCAGCATGGATTCCGGCAGGGGGTGGGCCACATCGTCCTCGTCGTAGACCACGGGGAAAGGCTCGCCCCAATAACGCTGGCGGGCGAAAAGCCAATCGCGCAGCTTGTACTGGGTGGCCCCGGTGCCGGCGGAGCGCTGTTCGAGCCAAGCGATAGTGGCTTCCTTTGCCTCAGCTACGCCCAAGCCGTTGATATCAAGACCCGAATCATTGGCGGAATTCACCGCCACACCATCGCCGGTGAACGCCTCGGTGGAAATATCGCCGCCGGAGACTACCTGAACAATCGGCAGGTCCAGGGCCTTGGCGAAATCGTAGTCACGCTGGTCATGGGCGGGAACGGCCATAATTGCGCCGGTGCCGTAGCCAGCCAGCACATAGTCCGCAATAAAGACCGGGACCTGCTCACCAGAGACCGGGTTAGTGGCGAAAGTACCGGTGAAAACACCGGACTTATCCTTATTCTCCTGGCGCTCTAAGTCAGACTTCGCCGCAGCCTCCGCCCGGTACTTCCTTACGGCCTCAGCCGGGGTGGCGGCGCCACCAGTCCAGGCGTCCCGGGTGCCCTCCGGCCACTCATCGGCGACGAGTTCGTCGACCAGGTCAAGCTCGGGGGCGAGCACCATATAGGTCGCACCGAACAGCGTGTCCGGGCGGGTGGTGAACACGGTGATGTCGTGGGTCTGGCCGTGGGCTTCAGCGGTGAAGGTCACCTCCGCGCCCCGGGAGCGGCCGATCCAGTTGCGCTGCATGGTCTTGACCTTGTCCGGCCAGTCCAGCAACTCAAGATCGTCGGTAAGGCGGTCCGCGTAGGCGGTAATCCGCATCATCCACTGGCCGAGCCGCTTCCGGAAGACCGGGAAATTACCGCGCTCAGAGCGGCCCTCGGCGGTGACTTCCTCATTGGACAACACGGTGCCCAGGCCCGGGCACCAATTCACCGTCGAATTTGAGCGGTACACCAGGCGGCGGGCCTCTAGGGCGCGCTCCTGCTCAACAGTGGACAGGTCCTGCCAGCTGCGCCCGGCGAACTCGTCGGGAAGCGGCACCTCACCGCTGGCATAAGCGTCGACAAGCTCACTAATGGGGTGCGCCCGGCCATCGCGCTCATCGAACCAGGAGTCGAAAATCTGCAGGAAAATCCACTGGGTCCACCGGTAGTAGTCAGTGTCCGTGGTGGCAAACGAGCGGCGCTTATCGTGGCCCAGGCCCAGGCGGCCCAGCTGGCGCTCCATATTGGCGATATTGGCCTCGGTGGTGGTGCGCGGGTGAGTGCCGGTCTGTACCGCGTACTGCTCAGCAGGCAGGCCGAAGGCGTCGTAGCCCAGGGTGTGCAAAACGTTGGCGCCCTGCATGCGGTGGAAGCGGGCGAAAACGTCGGTGGCGATATAGCCCAGCGGGTGGCCGACGTGCAGGCCCACACCTGAGGGGTAGGGGAACATGTCCTGGACGAACAGCTTCTGCTGAGGCAGCGCTGCACCATCGGCCGGTGCTAGCTGACCGACCGGGTTCGGTGCATTAAACGTGCCACTGCTAGCCCAATAGCCCTGCCACTTCGATTCGATGGCTGCTGCGACATCGGGTGTGTAATTGTTATTCGCCTCGGCAATATTCCCGCTGTTAGTCATGGAAAGACAGTGTAACGGCTCATCAGCCACAGTCCTGGTGGGCCTCACCTGCTATCCGAACGCGGCGGATGAACCACGGCGACGTAAACTCGGCGCCATGATCGCCATTCCCGTGGTTTTGCTGGTTATCGCCCTGTTCGTCGGTGTCGTAGCTGCCCTGGCCTGGACAAAACGCCTGCCCGGCAACAGCTATATCGGCATCCGTGCCCCCGAGGCCCGCGAAAGCAAAGAGAACTGGGACATCACCCACCAGGTCGCCGGCCCCCCGTGGGCTGCTGCCGCCGGGGCGTTTTTGGGCTCCGCGGCGCTGGCTTTACTGGCCACCCAACCTGAGTCGTCGGGCTGGCTGTGGTTCTTCGTGGTGCTTATCGCCCTGGTAGGTGTGTTCATGATCGGTGTGGGCGCCGCTATTGGTTCGCACACCATCGCCATCTTGGACACCAAGCGCAAGGCGGAGTCCGACGATGGCGACTGCTGCTCCTCAGGTGGCTGCGGCAGCACCGCGGCTGCGGAAACCAGCCACGGCTGCGGCAGTGATGATTCCTGCGGCTCCTGCGGTTCCTGCGAGAACAGCGCCCCCGCTGCCGGTTCGAAACCTGCGAATGTGGACCTCGACGCGCTGCGCCGCGCCGCAGGCAATGCCGACGGCCAGGGCGGCGCATAGGGGCCTGGTTATGCTGCAGCGCTTGAAGAACTACCGCCCGGACCCGCTGATTGTTCTTATTGTGTTGGCGGTGGTGCTGGCCATTATCTGGCCGGCGCGTGGTGAGTTCGCCGAGGGGTTCAGCCTGGCGACGAAACTTGCAATTGCGCTGCTGTTTTTCCTCTACGGTGCTCGCCTAAGCCCCGCTGAGGCTTTTGACGGCCTGAAACATTGGCGGCTGCACCTGACCATTCTGGCACTCACCTTCGTAGTGTTTCCCCTGGTGGGGCTGGCGGCGAAGCCTTTGGATATGGTGCTCGCCCCGGGGCTATATCTCGGTATTTTGTACCTCACGCTAGTGCCGTCAACAGTGCAGTCCAGCGTGAATTTCACCTCGGTGGCGCATGGCAATATCGCCGGCGCCATTGTCAGCGCCTCGGCCTCAAACTTGCTGGGCATCGTGCTCACCCCACTGCTGGTGATGCTGCTGATGGCCACCGGCGGGGCGGTAAAAGTCGATGGCTCAGTATTCATCGATATTTCACTGCAGTTATTGGTGCCCTTCGCGCTCGGCCAGCTCACCCGACGCTGGGTATTGCCCTTCGCCGCAGCCAAACGAACGAAAAATGTGGACCGCCTGGGTATCGGCATGGTGGTGTACTCCGCCTTCTCCCAGGGCATTGTGCAAGGCGTGTGGGATTCGGTGCCGGTGACCGACATTGTGCTGCTGGTGGTGTTGTCGATTCTGCTGGTCGAAGCGATGCTGCGCGGTTCCGGCTGGTTGGCCAACCGGTTGGGCTTCAACCGGGCAGACCGGATCGCGATCCAGTTCTGCGGGTCGAAGAAGTCCCTGGCCACTGGCCTGCCCATGGCAGCGGTGATTTTCGGGCCCCAGGCGGGCCTCATCATTGTGCCGCTGATGATTTTCCACCAGATTCAGCTCATGATTTGTGCGGTCTATGCCGCCCGGTGGGGCCGCGAGGTCGCAGATCCTGATAGACCATAGGCATGACCGACAACAACGCCCAGCCCCAGCCCACCACGCCGCCGAGCCCCGAGGCGATTGCTGCCCTATGGGATTGGTGGAACCAGTCCGGCGCCCAGCGTCTCGACGCCATGTTCACCGGCACCGGTGACCCGGTCGATGTGCAGCAGGCCGTCGGCAAGCGCGTTGCCGACATCGATCCCCGCCTAGCCTGGGGTTTCGGCCCCGGCAATGATTCCCGCCACCTCTTTACCATCACCGCCGGCGGCGACCCGGAACTGCGCCCGGTGGCACGCCGAGTCATCCAGGCCGCCCCGGCTGATGACGAGGTGTGGGCCATTACCGATATGCGCCAGCCCGACCCGTCGGCAAGCATCACCTGGGCTGGTCACACCATTGACCCAGCCGAGGCTGTGGTGGAGACCATGGTGGGCACCACCATCGTCGGAGTGCGCCTCTACCACCCCGTTTTCGGCGAACTGCTCGATGCGGTGGAGCCCGGAGATGAGAGCGAAGCCACCGAACAAGCCGAGCGCGATGTCACCCAGATTGGTTTCATGCTGCTGCAGCTCACCCTTGGTGAAGAAGCCCTGGGCCTGTGGCTGGGCCAGATCATTTTCTCCCGCGAGGTGCCCGAGGAGTCCATCCCGCTAGCTGAGCTGCCCGGGGTGGTCGCTCAGGTCGCCGATACCTGCCCGGCTTGGTACGGCCTCGAGGGCGAATCCGATGGTTCCCCGGTGCACGTCACCGCCCGTGGCCCACTATCACCGCTGGTAGACCCGCTGCTTGATGAGCATATTGCGGTACAGCTGCTGTACTCGCATGTCGACGAGCAGGGCTTGCCGACGCAGGAATCGATCACCGCGCTGGATGAGTTGGGCCAGGATATGGCCGACTGCCTGGGCGATAAGGGTGCCTTCGTTGCCGCGGAAACCTGCGATGGGGTGCGGTTGCTGCACTTCTACGTGCGCAGCGACGCCGGCCTCGTCGAGGAGATCCGGGCCAAGGCCGATACCTGGCAGCAGGGCGAGCATGAGGTGCACGCCGCGCATGACCCGGCGTGGCTCAATATTGGCCACCTGCGGGTTTAGCGGCCGGCCTAGTTATCGGCGGTATTGCTGGGGAAGGTCGCGTACAGCGGTAGCGGCCAGTCCTGGCGGCGCATGACGTCGCCCCATACGTCGGCAAGCGCAGGGGCGAGCAGATCCGAGGGCAGGGCGGGGGCGACGAACCAGTCGCCGGCCTGGATCTCGTCATCGAGCTGGCCGGCGCCCCAACCCGCATAGCCGGCGAATAGCCGCGCCCCGGTGAACAGCCCGGAGAGCTGCTCAGGCTCGGCGGCCAGGTTAATAATGGCGAACCTGCTGGCCAGCGGCTGCATCAAAGGCGCGCCGCCGAGCTCTGCGACAGGCATGGTCGGCAACTCAGCGCCATTGGCAACCACACCCAGGCAGATCGGCTGGGTTTGGTTGACTGGCCCGCCGACGTAGACCACCGGGGGCTTGACCATCATGTCGGCCCATTCCGGCAGCACATTATGCACCGGGGTTTCCGAGCGGGTGGTCAGATCCACGCCGAGGGTGCCGGCCTCATCGTGCTCAATGATGAAGATGACGGACCGGGCGAACTCACCAGAGCGCATATTCGGCGCCGCCACCAGCAACATGCCGGCCTCGGGGGTGATGCGCTCGAGATTGTCGAATAGGCGCTCACCGGACATGTTGAACTCAGGATTCATGCCCGCCATTATGCCGATTCATCCGTTTCCGGCTCATCGGGGTTGGACTGCGCGTACCACCAGTTCTTCAATTCCAGGATGGCGTCCTCGCGCTCCATGGGGCCGCGGTCTAGCCGCAGGTCCTTGAGGTGCTTCCACGCTTTACCGACGTTGGGGCCGGCGGGAATGTCCAGGATTTCCATGATCTCGTTGCCGTCGAGATCCGGGCGTACCTTGGCCAGGTTCTCCTTTTCAGCGATTTCCGCGATCCGTTCCTCGAGGTTGTCGCAGGCCCGGGCTAGCCGGGCGGCCTTCTTCTTATTGCGGGTGGTGCAGTCGGCGCGGACGAGTTTATTGAGCCGGTCCAGCAGGTGCCCGGCGTCGGTGACATAACGACGCACAGCTGAGTCAGTCCACTTGCCTTCGCCATAGCCGTAGAAGCGCATGTGCAGGTAGACCAGCTGGTAGACGTCATTGGTGATGCGCTTGGGGTATTTGAGTTCCCGCATCCGGCGGCGGGCCTTTTTCGCGCCCACAACTTCGTGGTGGTGGAAGGTGACGGCACCATTATCGTGAATCTCGCGGGTTTCCGGCTTGCCGCAGTCATGCAGCAAAGCGGCCATCCGCAGCGTCAGATCCGGTTCACCGGGCTCTTCCTGGGCGATGGCGCGGCGCATTACCTGCAGGGAGTGCTGGTAGACGTCCTTGTGCTGCTTATGTTCATCGGACATCGCCACCATCGAGGTCAGCTCCGGCATGACGTAATCAGCCAGGCCAGTGCTGACCATCAAATTGATCCCCCGGGCCGGATCGGCGCCGAGGAATAGCTTGTCCAGTTCCGCGCGGACCCGTTCGGCCGTGATCCGCTCAATCTGGGGTGCCATATCGGTCATTGCGGTGCGCACCCGGTCTGAGACAGTGCACTCCAGTTGGGACACGAATCGGCAGGCCCTCAGCATCCGCAGCGGGTCATCGCCGAAACTCACCTCTGGGGCCCCGGGGGTATCCAGGCGGCCGGCGACGACGTCGTCAAAGCCACCGAGGGGGTCTTCGAAGGTGCGGGTGCCGTCGGCATGCAATTGCACGGCAATGGCGTTGCAGCGAAAGTCGCGGCGGATGAGGTCATCGTTGAGGTTATCCCCGAAAGTGACCTCAGGGTTGCGGCTGACCTGGTCATATTGGTCGGCGCGGAATGTGGTGATCTCCACTTGGCGGCCCGCTTTTTCGGCGGAGACAGTGCCGAATTCGATACCGGTATCCCACACTGCCGGCGCCCACGCCGTCAGGATTTCGCGGATGGTGTCCGGGCGGGCGTCGGTGGTGAAGTCAAGGTCATGGCCGAGGCGGCCCAGCAATGCGTCGCGCACTGAACCACCAACGAGGTGCAGCTGGGCGTTGTGTTCGGCAAAGGCGACGGCTAGTGGGGTGAGCAGGTCTGCCTCTGCGCCTATGGCGGCGTCGGCGCGGGCCAGCATGGCGGTGCGCTGGGTGTGTTCGTCGGCCGCGGCGGGACGGGAATGTGGAGTCTGCTCAGTCACGGCAGACACCCTACCCGGGATTGTCCAGTGGCCCGCTAGGGTATTGGGCATGACGGACACCGATGGCGCAGGCCCGAAGAATGGGCCCAGGCGGCGGCGACGTCGGCCGCGACGCCGCGGCGGCCCGCAGCAGTCTGGCGACCGACGCGGCCAGCGGCAGAGTCAGCAGGGCTCTGGCGCTGCGTCGTCGGCGCCGCAGGAGGCTGGCGATAAGGCCGCGCAGCCTGGTGAGCAGCCGAAGCAGAATAAGAACCAGGGCGGCGGCAACCGTAAGCGCCGCAACCGTGGGGGCCCGAATAAGGGGCAGCGGGGCCAGAACCAGAACCGCAATCGTTCTGGCGGCGGTAATCGCAGTCGTTCTGGCGGCCGCAATGGCGGCAATAACCGCAATGCTAAGAACCGCAATCAGGCTAAAGGCCGGTCGCATAACCGCAATCAGTCGCAGCCGCAGATGCCAACGTCGGTGGAGACCTCGGCTGGCGGTCTGGTGATTTCTGGTCTGGCCGAAGCGGTCGACCCGAAAACCAATGAGGTGGATATGGGCCGTATCTATGTGGCTCTTATTGGCCGCCTGGATCGGCGTGGTCGGCTGCTGTGGTCTATGCCGAAGGGCCATGTTGAGCCCGGTGAGGGCCATGGTGCCACCGCTGAGCGGGAGGTGTGGGAGGAGACCGGTATTCGCGGCGCTACCCTCGCTGAGCTGGGTGTTATTGATTATTGGTTCGTTTCTGAGGGCAAGCGTATCCACAAGACGGTGCATCATCATTTGCTGCGGTATATCGACGGCGATCTTGATGATGAGGACCCGGAGGTCACTGAGGTGCAGTGGGTGCCGGTAGCTGGCCTGGTGGAGCGACTGGCTTATGCCGATGAGCGCAAGCTCGCCCGGCGCGCCCATGACATTCTCCCGGATCTTGCTAGGGCGGAGTGTGCGGCCGGAAGGTTGACTCCGCGATGAGTGTGCGGCGGCGTCGCTTAGGGGCCATTATTGCGGCGTTGGTGGGGTCGTTGGCGCTGGTATTGGGCGTGCTTGGTGGGGGTGCTGCTGCGTGGGCGCAGTCTGCGGATGCTAGTGGGGTGAAGTCGGCGCAGCGGTGGTTTGGTTCTTCGGCGCGGGGTGATTCCAGTGGCGCATTGCAGATGTCGATCACGCAGGTCAGTCCGCAGGCGGCGCGGGTGGGGCAGACCCTGCAGTTGTCGGTGGAGCTGACGAATAACAGTGATGATCCGCTGAAGAATGTGTCGTTGCGTACGCAGCGGATGGATGCGCTTACCGACGCTGACCAGGCCGAGCAGGTGATGGCCGAGCCGGAGGCGGCGTTTGTGGCGGCGACGAAGTTCGGCCGGTCTTTTGATATTAAGCCTGGTGATTCGGTGACGCGTACGGTCTCGGTGCGGTTGTCCGCCCCACTGCCGTCGGGTTTGGATATTTCTGATCCTGGTGTGTATCCGATTTTGGTGAATGCCAATGGTCGGCCGGAGAACGGCATTGTGCAGTTGTTGGGGGAGACCCGCACGTTGGTGCCGGTGCTTGCCGACGGTGTCGGCGCCGAGGAGGACACCGAGGACACAACCGAGGAAGCCACCGAGGACGCAGCCGAGGACGTTGCCGAGCCTGATGCGGAAGCCACCGATCCGGAGGCTGCGGGGCCTGCAGCGGAGACTTTTGCTGGTGGGCAGCCGCGCCCGGTGTCGCTGATTTGGCCTATTGCTGCGTATTCGCCGCTGCAGCCCGGTGAGGTCCAAGATGGCCCGATCGCGGCGGAGTTAATGCTCTATAACCATTCGCTGAGCGATTCTATGGCCAATGGTTTGCTCAATGCCCGCCTTGAGGCGCTGACTGATTTACAGGGCCCCATTGGCACCCAGGTGAAGGCTGCCACCTGCGTCGCTATTGACCCGGAGTTGCTGCTCACCGCCACTCGCATGGCCGACGGCTACCTCATGGGCACCAAGCGCCCCGATCCGGCGTCCTTTGGTACTCGCTTGCGTGATTCTTGGGGCCGTGACGACGAGGGCAATGCCCAGCCCGCAGAGGACGCGGAGATCGCCCGGGATTGGCTGGACCGGCTGCGCACTATTACCTCGGATATGTGTGTTGTCGCGTTGCCGTGGGGCTCAGCGCAGGCCGATGCGGTCGCGGCGGTGGGGGACCCGGATATTTCCAGCATTTGGTTCCACGATGGTGCCGGCACCGTCTCCGATATTTTGGGCCGCCCAGTCCTTCCGAATATTGTCCTGCCACCGGAGGGGTACCTCACCAATGATGCGGCGGATATGGTGTCACGCTTTGCGGTGCAGTCCGCCGAGTACCGCACCCTCGTCGCCGACAACACTGTTTCTGCTGGTGGGGGAGTGGTCGACCCGGGTACCGCGGTGCTGCTGCGCCCGGCGGTGCGCGCGGTGACGGTTTCTGCGCCGTTGAGTACCGCCCTTGCCGCGACAGGTACTAATCCGGGTATTACTGGGTTCTCGGCCCCCGCCGCCCGCCATTCTTTGCGCCTGGATTCTGCAACAGCGCGGATGCAGTCTGCCGTCGGCACGCTTTACCAGGAGGTACGTGATGGCGGCAGTGGTGCCTTAATCGCCATGCCGCCGCCGGATTGGTCGGCGGGACGGTCGGAGTCGACTCGGTTCCTCAATGCCGTGCAGTCGGCTGTGGAGGATGGATTACTGCGCACCGTGCCGCTGGCTGAGGCTGTTGGCCCATTAGCTGGTGGGTACAGCCAGGGCACCGGCGCGGTTGTTTCTGTTGCCGATGATCCGACGGCGGTGACGACCGAAGGCATTGCGGAGGCCCGGTCGATTGCGCAGGGGATTCAGAAGTTGACCAACTTGATGGTTCCCTCCGATCAGCTGTCGCTGACCCCGAACCAGTTCACCCGCCCGTTGCGTCGGGATGTGCTGCGCATGCTCACCACGGTGGACCGGCATTCTCGGGATCGGTTGTCGAATATCACCACTCAACGCAGCAGTTATATCTCCACGCAGACGTGGCAGATGGTGCGTCAGCTGCGCGAATCGGTGCGGTTGCTGGCCCCGGGTGGGCTTTATACCCGTGCCACGGGCGCCTCGCCGGTAGCTGTGGTGGCGTCGAATGGTTTGCCGCTGCCGGTGCCGGCGCATGTGGTGCTCAGTGGTCAGGGAATGTCCAAGCCGCTGGTGGAGCCGACGGTATTGCCGCCGAAGGGGTCGCTGACCTTGCAGTTGTACCCGGATGTGGACCCTGGGGATCGGCGCCGCTCGGAACTGTCCATGGTTTTGCAAACCCCACAGGCCACACCTATTTCCGCCCCCGTTTCCATTACCGTGCAGTCCGGCCCGGGCGTGACATCAATGCTGGTGGTTACTAGTGTTGCGGTGCTCGTTGTTGTCGGATTCCTCGTCGGCCGGACGCGCCGACGGGGTACCAAGATTCGTAGCTAGGCCTCTCATCATGAACAATGGTTACCGTGACTGATCCTGCGTCGACCCCCGCCGCAGCGCCCGGCCAGCGAGATCGGATCCGGCAGCCTGCGCCGCCAGCACCTATCCCTGCCCCGCGCGCTCCGCGCCGTTCGGAGCGCACCCCGGATCTCAGCCGGCCCCCGGCAGAGACCCAGACCGTCGCCACCAATAACAATGGGGTGGCCTCGGATGCTGAGGTGGTGCGTTCTACCGGGTCTATGGCCATTGCGACGCTGATTTCCCGGATCACGGGGTTCTTGCGCAGTGTGCTTATCGGCGCGGTGCTCGGCCCTGCGGTCGCTTCTGCGTTCCATACCGCCAATACGCTGCCGAACCTCATTACCGAGATTGTGCTCGGTGCGGTGCTGACCTCCTTGGTGGTGCCGGTGCTGGTGCGCGCCGAGAAGGAAGACCCCGACCGGGGTGAGGCCTTCATCCGGCGGCTGTTGACAGTGGCGCTGACTCTGCTGTTGGTGGTCACGGTGCTCGCTGTTGCGGCTGCGCCTATCCTGACCAGGATTAACTTGGCTGCCGACGGTGAGGTCAACGTCGGCATGGCAACAGCTTTTGCATTCCTGCTGCTGCCCCAAATCATCTTCTATGGTGTGTTCTCGCTGCTCATGGCGGTGTTGAATACCAAGGGCGTGTTTAAGCCCGGTGCGTGGGCTCCGGTGGCGAATAACGTCGTCGCAATTGCCACGCTGATGTTGTATTTCATTGTGCCGGGCCGACTGGATCCCAATGCGCAAGTCTCGCTGACGGACCCGCACATTCTGCTGCTGGGCATCGGCACGACCCTGGGTGTGGTGGTACAGGCGCTGATTATGGTGCCGCCGCTGCTGAAAGCCGGCGTGAATCTGCGGCCCCTGTGGGGCATTGATGATCGGGTGAAGCGCTTCGCCGGCATGGGTGTTGCGATTGTCACCTATGTGGCTATTTCCCAGCTGGGCTATGTCGTCACCAACCGCATTGCCTCAGTTGCCGATGATGCCGCGGTGACGATTTACCAGCAGTCGTGGCTGCTGCTGCAGGTGCCCTACGGCATTATCGGCGTGACCTTATTGACCGCCATCATGCCGCGGTTGTCGCGTAATGCTTCCGAAGGCGATGACGAGGCGGTGGTGCGCGACCTGTCCGTCGGCACGCGCTTGACGATGATCGCCCTGATCCCGGTGGTGGTGTTCTTCACCGGCTTCGGCCAGCAGATCGCCAACGCCCTATTTGCCTACGGCCTGTTCACCAAGGACACCGCCGATATTCTGGGTTGGACGCTATCGTTCTCTGCGTTCACTTTGATCCCGTATGCCCTGGTGCTGCTGCACCTGCGTGTGTTCTACGCCCGCGAAGAGGCGTGGACGCCGACGATGATTATTACCGGCATCACTGTGGTGAAGGTGCTGCTGTCGGTGCTGGCTCCGGTCATTGCCATTGAGCCTGAGCGGGTTGTGGTGCTGCTCGGCGCGGCGAATGGTTTCGGTTTTGTCGCCGGCGCGATTATTGGTGTGGTGCTGCTGCGTCGCACCTTGGGTCGTCTTGGTGGGCGGCAGGCGCTGACCACCTGCTTATGGGCTTTTGGTGCGTCCCTGATGGCCGTGGTGGTGGCGATTCTGCTGGACCGGCTCATTGAAATGACCGGTGTGGTCGACCCGCTGGGTTCGGTGGGCTACTTAGTGCGGGTAGCTATCAGCGGCCTGCTGTTCCTGCTGCTCACGGGCTTGATTCTGATGCGTTCGCCGCTATCTGAGGTCGCCACTGTGGCCGGCGCACTGTCTCGGGTGCCGGGCGTGAACCGTCTGGTGAAGAAGTCCGCTACCGAGCCCGGCCAGCTGGCTGAGGTCGATGCGCGCGCTGCTGCTGCCGACGTTGCCGGCGAGTCCGCGGCGATGGGTGCCGACGGCATTATTGCCTCCCCGCTGCTGCCACCATTGCCGACCGAAGCCGCCCGGCCGATCCGTTTCGTGCCTGGTGAGCGTATCCGCAATGGCCGTTTCCGGTTGGTCTCTGAGGAGGCGACGGTGCCGGCCATGCGGTTCTGGCGGGCGGTGGAGTACACCGGCCCGGGGGAGACGGATAAGCGCGAAGTGGGCCTGGTTTTCGTTGACCCGCAGGCTCTGGCTACCGACGGGCTGACCGCCGCGGAGGCTTCCCGCGAAGTCGCTGCTGCTTCCCGACGTTTGCGCGGTGTCGCCGGGGTCGGGGTGGCCCCGGTGATCGACGTATTGGTCAACCGTGTGGAGATCATTGTGGTCACCGAGTGGGTGCCCGGTGCGCCGCTGACGAAGGTGGTGTCGCGCACCCCGAACCCGGAGGCCGCTGCGCTGGCTGCGTCCGGCTTATTCCAGGGCCTTGAGCGGGCGCATAATGAGTCCACGGTGCTGGGCCTAGACGCGGTGGAGCGGTTGCGTGTCGATGAGCACGGCAGTGTGGTGCTGGCCTTCCCGGCGCCGCGCCCGGGAGCGACTGTTGCTACTGACTCGGCTAGTGCAGCCACGGCGCTGCATCATCTATTAGGGGATTGCCCTGAGGTCCCGGAGGCAATTTCGGAGGCTGCGGAGGCTGCGGCCACCGACGACCCGGGTGTTGTCGCCAAGCGGCTGCGTGATGCTGCCTATGGTTCGGATAATGCGATGGCGGTGGAGCCTGAGGCTGCCCGACGCAGTGGGTCGACTGGCCCCTTGGCGCCGGTGCGGCATACCTCGAATTGGCGCCTGTGGAGCATCGGCGGCGGCATTGTTGCCCTGGTGTTGGTGGCGGCGATTGTGGTGGTTGCTGCCTTCGCGATTTTCAACTCCGACGACACTTCGCCAGTGGATAGTGATTCGGTCAAGCGCGGCCCCGGCGCGGTCAGTGATGCCATTACTGAGGCTGTGACGATTAAGGACGCCCGCGAGTGGCAGGCGCCTAATGATGACCCGCTTGCCGGCCCCGATAATCCCGATGATGCGGTGCTGGTTTTCGACAATAATCCGACTACGGCGTGGTCCACTTCGGTCTATAGCGCCCAGTTCGGTACCACAGCGCAGGACTTCAAGCCCGGTGTTGGTGTGGTGTTGGAATTTGCTGGTCCGGTGCGGCCGGGCGAGATTTCCATCCTGGGTTCTCCGGGCGCGGTGGTGCAGATCCGCGCGCTGAATAAGCCCGATGCGGTAGATCCGCAGTCCTTGGCGCTGCTGGGCCAGGCGACGTTGGTGACCGGGCCGACCGATATTGAACTCGAGGGCGCCCCGGCTTCGCGGTACTTGCTGGTGTGGGTTTCCCAGTTGCCGATGCCTAATGCGGCATCTGTAGCCGAAGTGTCGGTGACTCGCCGCTAATCGGGCTGGAGTTGTCCACACATGGTGGTGTTGTCCACTGTGCGGCGGCCTCAGCGTCGGCAAGCTAGCGCCGGGTGGCTGCGGGCCTTCTACATTTTGGGCCATGAACTTCGCGGGAGGGCGCGCCGCGCGGGTGGCGCAAGACAGTGACCAGGCGCTGCTAAGGGCGCATATTCATGGTGATTCGCGGGCGTTTTCGCGTCTGGTGGACCGGCATGGCGCGAAGCTGTGGCGAGTGGCCAGGCGGGCCTGTGGTTCGGATGCGGCCGCGGTGGAGGCGGTCCAAGAAGGGTTGATTCGGGCGCACCGGAATGCGCATGTGTACCGGGCGGAATCTTCGGTGCTGACCTGGCTGCACCGGATTGTGGTGAATGCGGCGGCCACGCAGGTGCGTACGCAGGCGCGTAGCTGGCAGGACCCGATGAGCAATGAGATTGTTGCCGATGTCGCGGGCCGCCAGGGCTTAGCTGATGGGCCGACGACGGATACGGCGACGTCGGTGGTGCTGGCTGAGGCGCTGGGCAGGCTTAGCGACACCCAACGCGAGGCGATTGTGGCGGTGGATGTGGCGGGAATACCGGTGTCTGATGTGGCCCGGGCGATGGGGGTTGCCCCGGGGACGGTGAAGTCGCGGCGTGCTCGGGGGCGAGAAGTGTTACAGCAGCACTTTTTTGCGGAGCTGCGCGGGGCGGCGTAGCTGGTAGTCGGTGCCGGTTATGGGGGCGTGGGCAGTGTGGGTGGCAGCCCGGTAGGCTTCGCGACAGAGAAGACGCGATGAGCATCATCCATTCGAGAGGGCTGTTTTCCATGAGCGATACCACCATCCACGACGTTGTGATCGTCGGTTCCGGTCCGGCGGGCTACACCGCCGCCATTTATGCCGCCCGCGCTGAGCTGAAGCCGGTGGTATTTGAAGGCACCGAGTTTGGTGGGTCGCTGATGACCACTACTGAGGTGGAGAATTTCCCCGGTTTCGCCGAGGGCATTCAGGGCCCGGATTTGATGGACGAGATGCGCAATCAGGCGGAGCGTTTCGGCGCCGAGCTGCACATGGAGGATGTGGACCGGCTGGAGCTCGAGGGCGATATTAAGCGGGTTTTCGTCGGCGAGGAAGAGATTCAGGCCCGCACGGTGATTCTGGCGATGGGTGCGGCCCCGCGTTATCTGGGGGTTCCCGGTGAGCAGGAGCTGCTGGGCCACGGTGTGTCCGCGTGTGCGACCTGTGATGGTTTCTTCTTCCGGGATCACGATATTGCGGTTATTGGTGGCGGCGATTCGGCGATGGAGGAGGCGTCGTTTTTGACGCGCTTCGCCAAGTCGGTGACCGTTGTGCACCGTCGGGATGAGTTCCGTGCCTCGAAGATCATGGTGGACCGTGCTGAGAATAATGAGCGGGTGCACTTCGCTATGAATAAGACCGTCTCGAAGGTGCTGGGTGAGAACTCGGTGACGGGCCTGGAGCTCACCGACACGGTGACTGGGGAAACCTCGACGTTGGATGTCACCGCTATGTTCGTCGCCATTGGTCATGATCCGCGCTCGGGCATGGTGCAAGACCAGGTGCGTGTCGACGATGGGGGCTACGTGGTTGTTGAGGCCCCGACGACGCACACGAACCTGCCGGGTGTTTTCGCCGCCGGTGATTTGGTGGATACCCGCTACCGCCAGGCGGTGACCGCTGCGGGCACTGGTTGTGCTGCAGCACTTGATGCTGAGCATTTTTTGCTGGCGCAGCAGGGGGAGCAGGGTAGCCAGATTGGTACCAAATAGCGTCTCTGGCGAGATGTAGTCCACCGGCATACCGGCGTAGACTTTATAGATATCCGTATTTTGATAGGAGAAACATGACTGTTCAGACCGTGACAGCACAAAATTTCCGCGAGGCAGTCGCCGATAACGACAAGCTCACCCTTGTCGATTTCTGGGCAAGCTGGTGCGGTCCCTGCCGCGCCCTAGCCCCGGTTGTTGAGGAACTGTCGGAAGAGATGGCCGACCAGGTCGACTTCGCCAAGGTCGATGTCGATGCTGAGCGCGAACTCGGCGCGATGTTCCAGATTATGTCCCTGCCGTCGCTGCTGGTTTTCAAGGACGGGAAGAAGGTTGACGAGATCATCGGCGCACAGCCGAAGGCCAACATCCGTCGAACCTTGGAAAAGCACCTTTAGCTGGTAACCTAACCCCCGTACGGCCCCCGTGCGGGGGCCTACTCAGCAGTATTAGGAAAGGTTCGGGTGTCGGTGTCGAAGTCCCCGCGGGTTGGCGACCGGAGTCCCCGTGTCGCAGAGGTGCGAGCAGCTCTTGCTCGCCTAGGCCTTTTGCCTAGTTATGCGGGTAACGCTACCCAGTCCAGCCCGCAACAGTGGTCTGGCGACGATGATCTATTCGACCCCGAGTTGGAACAGGCGCTGCGCGCCTTCCAGCAGTCCCGCGGCATCATTTCCGATGGTGTGATCCGCGAACAGACCTTGCATGTCTTGCGGGAAGCGTCCTATAAGCTCGGCGCGCGGGTGCTGAACTATGACCCGCTGAATCCGCTGACTGGCGATGACGTCGGGCAGCTCCAAAAGACGCTGGAAGAATTAGGTTTCTATACCCACCGCATCGATGGGCACTATGGCCCCGGCACAGACCAGGCGGTGCGCGATTATCAGCGCAATTATGCCCTCACGGTGGACGGCATCTGCGGCCCCGATACGCTGCGCGCTCTGAGTTATCTTGGGCGCCGTGTCACCGGTGGTTCGGCTGCCTATTTCCATGAGCGTGAGCAGGTCCGTCAGGCCGGCCCGAAGCTTTCCGGCAAGCGCGTGGTGATCGACCCTGGTTTGGGTGCAGATAAGCCGGGTATGACGGTTTCCGGGCCCTATGGCGCCCTGACGGAAGAAGAGATCCTGTGGGACCTGGGTACCCGGGTGGAGGGTCGAATGGTTGCTGCGGGCATGGAGACCATCTTGTCGCGCCCGCGTACCGGTAATCCCAGTATCACTGAGCGTGCTGACCTCGCCAATGCCTTCGGCGCCGATCTGGTGTTGTCCTTACAGGCTGACCGGTATCAGAACACCCGCGCACATGGTTGCGCCACGTTCTACTTCGGCTCCCACCACGGCAGCAGCTCCTTGGTCGGTGAGCAGCTGTCTGGCTTGATTCAGCGTGAGATTGTTGCGCGTACCCCGCTGGCAGATTGTCGCACGCATGCGCGTACCTGGGATGTGTTGCGTCTGACTCGGATGCCTACCGTTGAGGTAGCACTGGGGTATCTGACCAGCCCAGAGGATGTCGCGATTTTAACCTCCCCGGAGATGCGGGACCGGATTGCCGAGGCAATTCTGGTTGGTGTGAAGCGCCTGTACCTGCTCGATGATGATGACCGCCCCACTGGTACGTTCAGCATCTCGGAGCTTTTGCAAAGCGAGTTCGACGATTAGTTTGCGCTGGTGGCGCGATATTTAGACGTGACCGCCTGCTAAGGCATTAACTGCTAAAAAGGCCGGACTATCTGCACTGATACAGATAGTCCGGCCTTTTTCTATGTGTTTGCGCTGGTAGCGTGATGTTTCAAGCGTGGCCCGTTAGTTTTTCTCGTGGATGAGCGACATAATGCGCTCGAAATCTTCCAGATCGCCGAACTCAATCACAAGCTTGCCCTTTTTCTTGCCCATAGTCGCGGTGACTCGAGTATCGAACTCATCGGAGAGCTGGTCTGCCCAGGCGGTGAGCTTTTTTGGCTGCGGGGCAGGCTCACGCTTGGTGGGGGCTGGTTTCTCCCCGTCGCGGTTGAGCAGGGTGACCGCTTCTTCGGTGGCACGCACCGAGAGTCCTTCGGCGATAATGCGCTCAGCTAACCGCTCTTGGATATCAGCGCCACCCTTGACACCGAGGAGCGCACGGGCGTGACCTGCTGAAAGCACACCGGCGGCAACGCGGCGCTGCACCGGTACCGGCAGTGCAAGCAGGCGGATCATATTGGTAATCACTGGACGGGAGCGGCCAATACGGTCTGCCAGCTGGGCCTGGGTGACACCGAATTCATCAAGCAATTGCTGGTAGGCAGCTGCTTCTTCCAAAGGGTTCAGCTGCACGCGGTGGATATTTTCCAGCAGGGCATCGCGCAGCATTGCCGAGTCGTCGGTTTCGCGGACGATTGTCGGCAGGTTTTCTAGCCCAGCAATCTGTGCGGCCCGCCAACGCCGCTCGCCCATGATGATCTCATATTCGGGCTGCGGGGCATCGGGGTTCTTCTCCCGGGCGAGCTCTAAAGCCTTGGGCCGTTTTGCGCGCGGAATATGTCGGACAACGATCGGCTGCATAAGTCCGAACTCACGGATGGAGTGCGCGAGTTCATTAAGCGGCTCATCGTCAAAGACCTGGCGCGGCTGTTCCGGGTTGGGGGAGATGATCGGGACCGGGATTTCCCGGTAGGTGGCCCCCATCGAATCACGGCCACGCGGCGCTGATGTTTCACGTGAAACATTCTTCGTCGGTTGCTGGGTGGATGTTTTTGTACCGTCACCGTGACGAATTGGGCCGCTGGTATGGGTAGGGCCAGAGTCGCCCTTGGATCGCGATTGTGACGGCCCAAAAAGCTCATCGGCTGCTGACTGACCCAAACCCGGTCGGGCTTCGGCGGCTGTAGGAATCAGCGCTGCCAGGCCACGCCCCAAGCCACCCTTGCGCGGTTCTTTGTGTTCCATCGTCAGTTTCTTCCGATCAAATCTGTTGTTCTCAATGGGGGAGTGGGGTTAGGAGTTGCCGCCGTCGGAGTGCTCAGGAGGCACACCAATGGCATTCGATTCTTCCGTCGGAAGATAATCGCCGCGCTCGGCGAGTTCTTTCGCTGCGTCGATATATGCCAGCGCACCACGTGAACCCGGGTCATAGGAGATCACCGTCTTGGAATAACCGGGCGCCTCGGAAACCTTGACCGAACGCGGAATGATATTGCGCAGTACCGCTTCGCCGAAGTGATTGCGCACCTCTCGTACCACATCTTCAGCCAGGCGGGTACGGCCGTCGTACATCGTCATCAACACAGCAGAGATATGCAGCCGAGGGTTGAGATGCTGCCGAATCATCCGAATATTGTTCAGCAACTGGGTGACACCTTCGAGCGCATAGAACTCACACTGGATAGGAATGATGACCTCATCAGCTGCGGTCATAGCATTCAAGGTGAGCAGGCCGAGCGATGGCGGGCAGTCAATAATGAGGTAATCGAAGCCGTGCTCATCGAGGAAGTCGTCGGTAAGCGCCATGCGAAGCCGGGACTCCCGATTGAACAGGTTGACGAGTTCGATCTCGGAGCCGGCCAGGTCCAAGGTTGCTGGAATGCAGAAAAGGTTCGGTGACTCGGGGGAGGGCTGAATAGCCTCCTCCGGCTGGCACTCGCCAATAAGAACCTCGTAGGTAGAAGGGGTGCCACTGCGATGCTCAATATCCAGGGCGGTCGAAGCGTTGCCCTGGGGGTCGGAGTCAATGACCAGAACTTTCAGGCCGTGGGCAGCCAAAGCCGCAGCGAGGTTGACGGCAGAGGTGGTCTTACCCACGCCGCCCTTCTGATTAGCGATGGTCAGGCGACGAGTCCGCTCCGGCCGTGGAAGCGATAGTCGATTGGGTGTGCGCACTCGCGCTGCCTGCCTCGCGGCAGCAGCAATTGGTGTGTCTTCCCAGGACTTCCCGGACATACATTTCCCCTCATTAGCCGTCGCTGTGTGCTTGGGCGGACCGTGGTCGGGTGATTTCTATAGATTGGCGATCGCACAATGCGCCTCGCCGGACTACTGGCAACTCTAGTCGGTCTGACAGAGCACCCTCAATGCGATGTTTCACGTGAAACATTGCGCACAGCACAGCGGCGATGTTTCACGTGAAACATCGCCGCTAAAAACCGAGGAGCATTACTACTTGGCGCTCAGCGCTTTCGGATATGTACCGCATAGGTCGGCGTGGCATCGGTGGAATCGCCCAGTTCCACAATGGCCGCAGCACCGCCGCCGGCCTTCTTAATATCCTTCGCATCCCGCGCGATTTCCTCTTGAGCGCTTGAGCCCTTCAGCGCTGCCATTACGCCGCCGCGTTTGACCAACGGCAGACTCCACTTCGCCAATTTTCCAAGCGGAGCGACTGCACGGGAAGTGACCACGTCAAACTTGCCGACCGATTCGAGTACAGCCTTGTCCTCAGCGCGACCGCGAACGACCGTGACATTATCCAGGCCAAGATCCTCGACGACTTCGTTGAGAAAGGTCGTCCGCCGTAGCAGCGGTTCGATGAGAGTGACGTGAACGTCGGGACGCGCAAGCGCCAGCGGGATGCCGGGCAATCCGGCGCCGGAACCGATATCGGCTACCCGCGCATCATCAGGGATCACCTCGGAGACGAGGACCGAGTTGAGGATGTGCCGGTCCCACAGCTTTGGCACTTCCCGGGGACCAATAAGACCACGCACTGTTGCTTCCTCCGCGAGCCACTGGTGGTAGCGGTGTGCCAACTGCGCACGTTCGCCAAAGGTGTCCGCAATAAGCGAGTCATCGGGGGAGGGAAGTGGTGCGTTCTCGTGGTCAGTCATCCGAAGGATCCTTTCCGGCTCCGGGCGGGGAGCAGACGATGTTTCACGTGAAACATCGCAATCAACGTTATTGCCTTTAGCCTAAACGCCCGACCGGGATGAAGGACAACGCAGCCACGAATGACAGCTGTGTAATTCAGTCAGCAGCCACCCAGAGAAACCACAAGCCGCCATCCTTCTGGATGGCGGCTTGTGACGTGGACGGGCAAGCGGGAAGAACTACTTCTTCTTCTTGCGCTTCTTCTGGGAGTTGGACTTCGCAGACTTGGGGCCCTTCTTAGGGTTGGTCGGCTTGGCGCCAACCTTCGGGGCAAGCTCGGCCTGGGCGCGACGCTTGGCTTCCTTTTCAGCCTCAATCTCGTTGCGCTCTTCTTCATCCAGCTTGCCGAAGATGAACTTCTGCTGGAAGAAGGTCCACACGTTATTGGTCAACATGTAGACCAGCAGACCGACGTGCCACAGCGCACCGGTGAACAAAATCATCAGCGGGAAGAACCACAGCATCATCTTGTTCATCATGTCCGCCTGCTGGCCCATCACACCGTCGGCCTGCTTCTGCAGACCCTCAGCCTGACGACGCAGGGTGCGGTTAACCGACATACGCGCATTGAAGTGGGTGGCAAGCGCGGAGACGACCATCAGCGGGATGGCGACCATAGCGATATCCATCCGAGTGAAGTCCGGTGCCAGACCCGGCTCGGTGAAGGCCGCGAACTGCTCAGCCGGCATCGAGATAGAACCCGATAGCGGCGCATTAATCACACGGGCAAGAAGGAAGGAGCGGACATCGTCCACGCCGAACATGTAGTTGGCGGTATTCCAGTTCTGCTCCACGCTGAGCCCCAAACCGCGGGCGGCATCACCGGTGCGGTTGAAGGAACGAAGCACATGGAACAGACCAATGAACACAGGAATCTGCACCAGCATCGGTAGGCAGCCACCGAGCGGGTTGACGCCCATTTCCTTCTGCAGCTTGCGCATCTCTACGGCCTGCTGCTGTTGGTCGTTGGCGTACTTCTTTTTGATGTCCTGCATCATGGGCTGCAGCTTCTGCATTTTCAGCATCGCGCGCTGCGAGTTCATCATCGGCTTGAAAAGGATCAAGCGGATGGTGACCACGAGCAGCACGATGGCGAATACCCATGAAAGTCCGGAAGAGGGTTCCAGGACCAGGCTTACTGCCTGATGCCAGAACCACATGATGGCCGAAATCGGCCAATACACGAAGTTAAGCACGGTCTAGCGGTCTCCTGTCGGCGTTGCGTCTACGGGCCGTCCACGGGCCTGTTCCAAAGGTTACCTGTGCATGCGCGCCAACCAGGCACGCAGGCTGGGATAGTGCTGCGGCACGGGGTCCCAGCCACCGGGATGCCAAGGGGCACACCGGATAATGCGCAGTGTTGTCAGCCACCCACCACGGGCCGCACCAAAGCGTCGGATAGCAATAACGCCATACTCCGAACATGTCGGTTCAAAGCGACATGTTCCGAAGCCTTTTGGTGCGGAGAGATAGCGGCGGTAAAGCCGAATCAGCCACAGCAATGACCGCGCCGGCACGGAATGCCGGCGGCCGGGTTCATCGTTGGAGTTTGCGAAGAGCGGATCGAACATCCTTCTCCAGCTCCTTCGATGTGGCCTGCGCTGCGGCCGGCAAAGCCCGAATCACCATATCGGTGCCGGGATCGAGCTCGGGGGCAAGCTGAGCGAAAATATGCCGGAGTTTGCGCGAGACCGCATGGCGGGTCACAGCATTACCGACGTTTTTGCTCACGATGAGACCCATTCGGGGGCCTCCACGGCGAACCGAGGGTTCGTCGTTGGCCATGGCGGGCTGAGATACGTCTACGGCCGCCGGTTGGACGTGAAGCACGAGTGTGCGACGTCCAGCGCGGCGGCCGGAACGCACCACTGCTGAAAAGTCAGCGGAGCGGTGCAGTTTGTACTGCGGGGGCAGCACAGTTGACGGTGATTAAGCCGACAGACGGGCGCGGCCCTTGCTACGGCGGGCAGCAACAACTGCACGGCCGGAACGGGTGCGCATACGGGTACGGAAGCCGTGCACGCGAGCACGACGGCGGTTATTCGGCTGGAAGGTCCGCTTGGACACGCTAAAACTCCTCGGTGTACCGGTGATGTTCGCAGTGCGTCGATTGCCCGCAGTACGCACATCACCTGTTGAATGACTATTTTCACCCGTTGCCGATGCGCTAAGTAATCGCAACAACTTCGGCCGGGCCGTAAGCGCGGTCGGGGGGTGACCGTGCGGCGCTTACTGAAACCGATCCGGGGGTAACTATCACCCCGGGAACAGTGAACGCGATAAGGGTACGTGCGCCGCGCCCAAGATCACAAATCAAGGGGTGGAATTGTTGTGTCCCGACTAACCCGCGTTTGGTTACGGAATCCCAGGTCACCCCGCCGCGGGTACCCCTCAAGTGTTGATAGAGGGTTGACAACTGCGGATAACTTACTCAACAAGCGGGCGCGAAAACCCAACGTTAAGGCTAAAAGACCTGGTTAACCCTAGAAATGTGGAAAACTTGATCACGGTTAGTTCAATGTGGATAATTATGGCTGTTCGCCGGGCCATGCCTATCCACATCTGTGGGTAAGTGTGTGGAAATCCAGGTCGCAGTACCTAAGCCGATGTTGACGACATTGTGTGCAGACTGTGGAAGGGAGACGGCAGCAGCGACAACATCACCGATTTTCACGCCATCGCCGCACCCGGTTCTTTAGCATTCACATCCACAGCATCGACAACGACAGCAGGGCATCCATGAGCACCGACCAACAAGACTTCGCACAGATCTGGAATCAGGTCGTCGAAACCTTGTTTGCTGCCAGCGAGGACCCGGCTAATCCGACTCCTCGACTGCTGGCCTCGGAACGCTCCCTGCTGCATTCGGTGCATCCGGTCGGTCGGCTCAACAGCTTTGTATTGCTCTCCACATCGTCTAAGCAGGCCAAAGCACTGATTGAGGAACAGCTCAATCGCCATATCTCTGAAGCCATGCGTGCCGTGATGGGCGAAGAGGTCCAGGTTGTGCTCACTGTCGCCGACCAGCCCGCTAATGCTGATCCCAATAGCCCTAATGCGACGACGCTGGATGCACCATCGCAGCGCGCAGCCGCAGAGCAGTGGTTCGCCCCGGAAGAAGAATCGCCTGGCCAGCAGCATTACACCGAACCGGGTACGCACCAACAGGCGGCATTCCGGTTTGCTGAGCCACCGGCACCCCATCAGCCGGCGCGGACCACACCTGTTGCCGAGCAGCAGCCCCAGACTCCGCCGCCGCATCTGCCCGGTGTGGACTCATCACGTCCGGCCCATAATTACGCACCCCAGGACTACGCACCCCAGGACTACTCCCAGCAGCGCACTGAGCCTGAACCGCCGCGTCCTTCAGTGACCACCATGCCGTCGGTGGTGACCAGCGGCGACAGTCCCGCTCCGGTATCGGAGATCTCCGGTTCGGTGCCGCGCCAAATGAGTGATCCGGTCGAAGAGCCATCACTGAACCCGAAGTACACCTTCGACACCTTCGTCCAAGGCCCGCAGAATAAGATCGCGGCTGCGGCTGCCGTCGCTGTGGCAGAAAACCCAGGTCGTTCCTATAACCCGCTGTATATCGCGGGTCCTTCCGGGCTGGGCAAAACGCACTTGCTGCACGCCATTGGTCATTACGCACTGAATCTGCAAAAAGACCTTCGCCTGAAGTACGTCAGCTCCGAGGAGTTCACTAACGACTTCATCACCTCGCTGCGTGAGGACGCCCAGGAGTCGTTTAAGCGTCGGTACCGCAATCTGGATGTGCTGCTTGTCGACGACATCCAGTTCTTGGCCGGTAAGGAAGGCACGCAGGGCGAGTTCTTCCACACGTTCAATGCGTTGTACCAGACCAACCGGCAGATCGTGTTGTCCTCGGACCGCCCGCCGAACCAGTTGGTCACGCTGGAGGATCGCCTGCGCACCCGGTTTGAACAGGGCCTATACGCGGATTTGTCATTGCCGGATCTGGAGACGCGAATCGCGATTCTGCAGAAGAAGGTCGAACAGCTCGACCATATGGATATCCCCGAGGACGTGCTGATTTATATCGCGCAGCACACCAACACCTCGATCCGTGCCCTCGAGGGCGACCTGTTGCAGATTTCTGCCCAGGCTTCACTGCTGCGTCGCCAGCCGAGTGTGGAACTGGCGCGCGAAGTGCTTGGCACCGGCGGCGGCTCAGTGGAAATCACCCCTGACCTGATTATTTCCACCACTGCCGAGTACTACGGGTTGTCGATTAATGACTTGCGCAGTCCGCGTCGGTCCCGTCCGATTAGCCACGCCCGTCAGGTCACCATGCACCTGATTCGCCGCATGACGAACCTGTCGCTGGTGAGTATTGGTGCGACGCTGGGGGGCCGTGACCACGCCACGGTTTTGCATGGCGATAACAAGATTGAGCGCGAGATCAGTGAAAACGACGCCACTCGGCGCGAGATTGATGAGCTCAAGGCCCGCATTCAGGAGCGCGCGCGCAGTTAATTGTCACCTGGGCTTTTCCTGGTGCATAACTTGTCAACGCAGCTGTGAATAACTGTTGAACTGTTGTTAGTTTCCGCGCCGGCGAGAAGTTATACACATCCAGCGCTATTTATGCACAGCCTGTGCACCGCGGTGTGAACACATCGCCACGCTGTGCGACCTGGGCTTGTGTGAGATCTCCACAGTGTGCACACCCCCTATTACTACTTCCCACTAGATCTACTCATCACTCCAAAGAACAAAAGGGTGTGTGGATGGAGCGCGAGAACGCTTCCCGCATTGCCTGTCTCGGACCGCACCTGGCCCTGTCGGTTTACGCAGTCTGGGCTAAGCTGGGTGGATATTGAGACGTAGTGCGCAGACGTGCGCACAGTGGAGGGATAATGACTGACGACATCGTGCAGGTCCGCGCGGCCAAGGATCAGCTTGCCGACGCTGTGGCTTGGGTGGCGCGTAGTTTGCCGACCCGACCGACCCAGCCCATCCTTCGGGGCATGGTTTTTGAAGCCACTGATGATGGCCTAGATATCGCCGGCTATGACTATGAGGTATCTACCCAGGTCAGCATCCCTGCCGAGGTCGTTGAGACCGGTAAATTTGTGGTCAACGGCAAGGTCATGTCCGAGATCATCTCGAAGATGGCTGACCAGCCGATTGATATCCGGTGCGAGGACGGCAAGGTCCATATTTCGTCGGGTTCGTCGAAATTCCGCTTGCCGACGATGACGCTCGAGGATTACCCCGAGATGCCAACCCCGCCGGCAAATACCGCCACCATCGACCCGCATGTGTTTACCGAGGCCATCGGCCAGGTTTCTGTGGCCGCCGGTAAGGATGACACCCTGCCGATGCTGACCGGTATCCGCATGGAGGCCGAGGACAATAAAGTCACCCTCGCCGCCACGGACCGTTTCCGTCTGGCTGTGCGCACTTTTGAATGGGAGGCCACGACCTCCGAGCGCACTGAGCTGTTGATCCCGGCTAAGACGTTGGCCGATACTGCCCGCAGCATTGACCTGCACACCTCGGGCCCGGTGAATATCGCTGTTGGTGATGGTTCTGATGGCAGCCCCGTCGGCGGTGACGGCCTGCTTGGTGTGCTGCGCGATAAGCGCACCACCACCACCCGCCTGCTGGAAGCGGACTTCCCGAAGTTCCGCCCGCTGTTGCCGAAGGAGCACTCGGCTGTGGCCTCGGTGGAGATCGAGCCGTTGCGGGAAGCTATCCGGCGTGTGTCGACTGTTGCTGACCGTAGCTCCCAGGTGCGCATGGACTTCTCCGACGGCCAGCTGCGCCTGTCCGCCCAGGCTGAGGAAACCGGCAGCGCCGAGGAGATCATCGATTGTGCTTTTGTCGGTGAGCCGCTGCTCATTGCCTTCAACTCGGGGTATCTCACTGATGGGCTCAGCCAGATTCACACCCCGCGTGTGGTGATGGGCTTTACCCAGCCGTCACGCCCGGCGATTTTGGTGCCCGAGCCTGATGAGCTGCCCGAAGCTAATGATGAGGGCATGTTCCCTACCCCGGACACGGAGTACACCTACCTGCTGATGCCCGTGCGTCTGCCGGGTTAAGCCGCACTACGCACGCTAATGCACCTGCGTTCGCTATCGTTGCGTGATTTCCGCTCCTGGCCAGAGGTGGAACTGACCCTGGAGCCGGGGATCACTGTTTTCACCGGCCGCAATGGCTTCGGCAAAACCAATATCGTCGAAGCCGTCGGCTACTTAGCGACGTTATCCTCACATCGGGTCAGTGCTGATGCGCCATTGGTGCGGGCTGGCGCTGAGACTGCGCGGATTTCCGCCACGGCTGTCAATGATGGCCGTGAGCTGACCGCCCATCTGCTGATTAACCCGCATAAAACCAATCTGGCGCAGCTCAACCGTACTCGTTTGCGCAGTCCGCGCGAGGTTTTAGGCACTGTCCGGGCGGTGTTATTCGCCCCTGAGGATCTGCAGTTAGTTACTGGTGAGCCAGCCCAGCGACGCCGCTATCTCGATGACCTTATTGGTTTGCGTCGGCCGCGGTTAGCGTCGGCACGCATCGAGTATGAACGCATCATCCGCCAGCGCAATGCTCTCCTAAAATCGGCGGGTTCTGCGTTGCGCCGGGGTTATTCGGCTGCCGACGGTGAGGCCGCCTTGGCCACTTTGGATACCTGGGATGCCCAGTTGGCCCGGGTCGGGGCGATTGTGACTGCCGAGCGGTTGGCATTAGTGCGGGATTTGGGCCCCCTCATTGAGCAGGCCTATATGACGTTGGCTCCGACGTCGCGGGCGGCGAAGATTCGGTACCGCCCGAAAGTCGCCGACCTCGTCGCGGATATTCCTGCTGGTAGCGCGAGGGATTCGGTAGAGGATGTGCCGGCTGAGCCGGATGTGCTTGAGGCGATGTTGCTCACCGGTCTGGCGCAGCAGCGCACCAAGGAAATTGACCGGGGGATTTCCCTCGTCGGCCCGCACCGTGACGATATTGATGTGCTGCTTGGCGACCAGCCGGCTAAGGGCTTCGCCTCCCACGGTGAGACCTGGTCGATGGCCTTGGCGCTGCGTTTGGCGTCCTACCTGCTGCTCCGTGAGGACGGCCCGGACCCGATCCTCATCCTTGATGATGTTTTCGCCGAGCTTGACCGTCGCCGTCGGGAAGCGCTGGTGGAGATTGCGTGCCAGGCTGAGCAGGTGCTCATCACCTCCGCGGTGGGGGAGGAGCTTCCCGACGGGCTTGCCGACGCTGGTTTCACCTCGCACCATGTCGATATGCGCGATGGCGATAATGGCCGCATCTCAGTGTTGGACGCGCAGTAGTGAGTGCCCATGGCTGAATCTGATGACCTGGTGACTGAGGTTTTTACTCGGCTCCGTGAAGTGGCGAAAAAGAATGGGCCGCTGCCCAATCTCATGGCCCCACCCCGGAAGCACACCACGGATATGTTGAGTGGCCGCGGCCCGGCGGAGCTGGCCGATGTGGTGGTTCCGGGCATGGGTCGTGTCGCTGATTTCCAGCGCACGTCGGAATTTGATTCCGTACCGCGCGATGCGGCCGGCACTCGGATCCCGGATCGACTGCGCAATACCCCAGGAATCCGGTACGGCACACATGGCCGACGTCGGCCGCAGCCACTGGGGTCGGTGCTGGCCAAGCAGATTATTGACCGTGGCTGGAATCCGCAATTAGCCCGTGGGGTGGTGTTGACCCAGTGGGAGAGCATCGTCGGCCCTGAGCTTGCCGCCCAGGTCACCATTGATTCTTTCGACGAAGGCACATTGCGGCTGCGCGCCTCGTCGACTGCGTGGGCGACTCAGCTGCGGCTGATGCAGGAGGCGATTATCGCCAAGATTGCGCACAGCGTCGGCGACGGCGTCGTCACGCAATTGAAAATTGTGGGCCCGCCGCAGCCGAATTGGCGTAAGGGCAAGTACTACGTCAAAGGCCGGGGGCCACGCGATACCTACGGCTGATCCGCCGGTGTTGTCGAAAACACGCCCCCAGTGCCGCTCTAACGGCGCGGGAATGGTTCCCATGTAGGGGACTACGGGTAGAATGGCCAGGTATCACAATTGCGCAGAAGGAGACTGGCCCTATCGTGGCTACGACCGATAATCATTATGACGCTTCGTCCATCACCATCCTCGAGGGTCTCGAGGCCGTCCGGAAACGCCCGGGCATGTACATCGGTTCCACCGGTGAACGCGGCCTGCACCACCTCGTCTGGGAGGTTGTCGATAACTCCGTAGACGAGGTCATGGCTGGCTACGCCACCCGGGTCGATGTCACTCTGCTTGAAGACGGCGGTGTTGAGGTTGTTGACGACGGGCGCGGTATCCCCGTCGAAATGCACCCCTCAGGCATGCCGACGGTGCAGGTCGTCATGACCCAGCTGCACGCCGGCGGCAAATTCGACTCCGATTCCTACGCCATCTCCGGTGGTCTGCACGGTGTCGGTATTTCCGTGGTCAACGCCCTATCGGATCGTGTTGAGGCCGAGATTAAGCGCGACGGCTACCTGTGGAAGCAGAATTTCGTCGACGCTATCCCCGAAGAACTCGAGCAGGGCAAGAAGTCCCGCGGCACCGGCACCACCGTGCGGTTCTGGCCTAGCGACGAGATTTTTGAGACCACCACCTTCGACTTTGAGACGATTTCGCGCCGGCTGCGCCAGATGGCCTTCCTGAATAAGGGCATGACCATCACGCTGACCGATAAGCGCGTCAGCGAAGAGGAGCTCGAAGCCGAGCAGCGCGCCGCCGAAGCCGAGCATGAATCCGCGGCCCTTGCCAAGGATGCCGATGAGGAAAAGGCCGACGAGGTTTCGAAGAAACCGAAGGTCAAGCAGCGTGTGTACCATTACCCGAATGGGTTGCGCGACTATGTCGATTCGCTGAATAAGTCCAAGACCGCGCTGCACCCCACCATCTTGCATTTCGATGCCGCTGCCGCTGATGGCAATGAGCTCGAAGTCGCGATGCAGTGGAATAACGGCTTCTCGGAGTCGGTGCACACCTTCGCCAACACCATTAACACCATTGAGGGCGGCACCCATGAGGAAGGTTTCCGTTCTGCGCTGACCTCCTTGATGAACCGGTATGCGCGTGAGCACAAGCTGCTGAAGGAAAAGGAAAATAACCTCACCGGCGATGACTGCCGTGAGGGCCTGGCCGCAGTGATTTCGGTGCGTGTGCCCGACCCCCAGTTCGAGGGCCAGACCAAGACGAAGCTGGGTAATACCGAGGTTCGTTCCTATGTGCAGAAGATGACTAATGAGCAGGTGGGCCACTGGTTGGAGGCCAACCCTGCTGAGGCGAAGATCATCATCAATAAGGCGATCTCGTCGGCACATGCTCGCCAGGCTGCCCGCAACGCCCGTGACCTGGTGCGTCGTAAGTCCGCCACTGATATCGGCGGCCTGCCCGGCAAGCTTGCTGATTGCCGCTCGAAGGACCCGATCAAGTCCGAACTGTTCGTGGTGGAGGGCGACTCCGCTGGTGGTTCGGCTAAGGCTGGTCGTAACTCGCTATTCCAGGCCATCCTGCCGTTGCGCGGCAAGATTTTGAATGTCGAAAAGGCGCGCCTCGATAAGACCCTGAAAAATGCCGAGGTCCAGGCGATTATTACCGCCCTGGGTACCGGTATTCATGACGAGTTCGATATCTCGAAGCTGCGCTACCACAAGATCATCCTCATGGCCGACGCTGATGTTGACGGCCAGCATATTGCGACGCTGCTGCTGACCTTGCTGTTCCGCCTGATGCGCCCGCTGGTCGAAGAGGGCCACGTGTACATGGCGCAGCCGCCGCTGTACAAGCTGAAGTGGAATAAGGGGCAGCCCGGCTACGCCTACTCCGATGCCGAGCGTGACCTACTGCTTCAGGAGGGCCTGGCTGCTGGTCGCAAGATCAATAAGGATGACTCCATCCAGCGCTATAAGGGTCTCGGTGAGATGGACGCCTCCGAGCTGTGGGAGACCACCATGGACCCGACGCACCGCGTGCTGCGTCAGGTTGCGCTCGACGATGCCCAGAAGGCCGATGAGCTATTCACCATCCTCATGGGTGATGATGTCTCCTCGCGTCGTTCCTTCATTACCCGCAACGCCAAGGATGTTCGTTTCCTTGACGTGTAGCGAACTGCGTAACTGATACCCACAACAGCCCCGGATGTGCCAAGCGCATCCGGGGCTGTGGTGATTAGTGCTTAGCCCAGTTCAGACCAGGGGTCGAACATGGCGTCGGCGCGGAAGATGGAATCCGAGCCCGCAGCGTCGTCCTCGCCTTCAGCGTCGGGGTCGACTGTGGGGTCTTCGTCGATGCCGGGAAGATCGGCGATGCCGCCGGCGATCTCGGAACTACCGAAGTCCGGCAGGCCACCATTGCAGCCACCGACGACGGGGCCGCCTTCGAACTGGCTCAGGATGAAGGACACACCAAAGGGCGCGCCGGTGATGGCCTGGATGAAGTGATTCTTCACGTCCTTGGTGTTGACCGGGGGCATGAAGTCATCGCGGTAGACGATATTGGCACCGGCCTCACACCAGTGGTTGGCCAGGTCTTTGGCCTGCTGGTATTCGACGTTGGTGTCGTGTTTACCGGAGACGATCATGACCGGGGCGGTGGGGGTGTCCAGGCCGATGAGCTGGTCGTCCATGGCCTGTTGGGCTTCTGGCAGTTCGGTGAGGATCTCGTCGAGCGTGCGGCCGTCTTGGGTCCAGTCGGAGGTGCTGGTGAACCCGTATTCGCGCACTACGTCGTTGGTGCACATGGTGGAGATATCGTCCAGGGCGGCGCGGCCTTTATCGGAGATGTAGTCCTGCAGCACCGTATCCAGTTCGGGGTAGCGGCGCAGCATGCCGTTGATGGTGAAGCCAATGGCACCCATCAGGTCGGAACCGTCGATACGGCGCTGCACGGAGGAAAGGTCGGCCGGTGGTGCCGAAGCGTAGGCAGCCGCGACGTCGAGGTCTGGGCCGTAGGAGGGGGCTGCTTCGACGGCTGCGGCGGAGGCCCCGCCACCTTGGGAGTGGCCGTAGAAGGCGACTTGTCCGAAGTTGTCGTTGCCGACGAGGTTCCGGGCGGCGCGGGCGGCATCGATCATGGCGTGTGCTTGGTCATCGCGGTTCATGTAGGTGTGTATGCCGCTAGTGCCCATGCCGATGTAGTCGGTGACGACCACGCGCACCCCGGAGCCGGCGAAGATCCAGTCGTAGAGCCCTTCGAAGGCGACGGCGCGTTTGGAGCTGATTGGGTCGGGCTGGTTATCCAGTGGCCAGTTGCGCGAGGGTGCGCATTGGTCGCCTTGGCCGACGGTGCCGCGGCCGATTACCACCGTCGGGCGGTTACCGGGGCCCACCCAGGGTTGCGAGGGTTCGATGACGTAGCCACTGACTGGTGTGGCCTGGCCGTACATATCGGTGGTGGAGTAGAGGATTTTTGTCACCGAGGATGGCAGCGGGTAGTCCAGTCCGGCTGGCATGGGGCCGGTGGGGGCTTGTTGGGTGCGCAGGATATCGCCGGGGGCGCCGGCGGTTACTGCACTGGTGTCGTAGAAGGGGTCGTTGTTGTCGTTGACGACGTCATTGGTGCCCGAGCTGGAGCCGAATGATGGTGCGGCGTGGGCTGGGGTGGTGGCTAGGAGGAGCGTGGAGAATGCGATCGCTGCGGCGCGACGTGCCGTTACTGTGGTCTTGGTCATAAACATTTAGATACCAAACCATGAGATGTTTTAGGGGAAAACGCGCCCGGGGTCGGAAAATAGTGTTGTGCATTCGCCAAAACAACTATCGCTATTGCCGTCGACCCTTTAACGTCAGCACCGTGAGCACCCAACCGCACGCCAAAACCCCTGACCGTATCGTGCCGATCACCATGCCGGACGGCTCCACAACACCGCTGCGGTTGTACTTCCCTCAAGGCTTCGAAAAGCGTGCCGACGGTGACGCCGACGCGGCTATTGATGCTCCACGCGGCATTGTCATCATCTGGCCTGGTTTCGGTATGGGCGGGCATTATTACTGGCCAATGGCCCGCGAACTGGCTGAACGCGGTTATGTCGCGGTGATTTCGGAACTGCGTGGCCAGGGCGACCAGAGCGCAGTGGCCTCACATTTTTCAGTCTGGGGCTACCACGAGATCGCCTCCCAGGACATGCCCATGACAGTGGCCGAAGCCCGTCGCGTGGTGGGGGAGGAGGTGCCGGTGTTTTTCATGTGCCACTCCATGGGCGGCCAGATTGCGACTTGTTATCTCGGCAGGGATGAGGCCGATATCGACGGGGCAATGTACATCGGCTCCGGTACTCCCTATGTTGGGCATTTCACCGGTGCAGACCGCCGTCGGTTGCGTATTGGCGCGCCCGTGATGCGTGTTGTTTCTGCGGTGCTTGGTTTCTGGCCCTCGGGACCACTGGATCTGGCTGGTTATGGTCGCCAGTCTCGTCGACACCTGTGGCAGTGGTCGGGCATGGCTATGTTCAACCGGCTGCGGGTGCGCAATGCGGATATCGATTACTACACCGCCGCCGGCACCATCACGACCCCGGTGTTGTTGACGACCTGCGCCGGTGATGATGACTGCAACTCTGATTCAGCGAAGGCGCTGACCTCGTGGATGCCTCAGGCCGCCAGGTTCGAATTCATCGACGAGCGGCTCGGCCATAACCGGTGGGCCCGGGAGCCGAAGGTCATCGCGGATCGTTTCGAGCAATTCGTTGGGGAACTCGACGCCCCAGCGGACTAGCAGACCGATTGCCGTAGAGCCTCAACTCGGTCGATAGCTTGTTTCGCTGTGCTGGTGCCCTCTAGAAACGTGTGTAGGTCTTGGTCGATCATTGCAGCTACTCGCATGCACTTCTGGTGCGCTTCATTCAGCTGAATACGCTTAACTTCGCGGTCTGAGTTGCCGGTACCCGGTATCGGTATCCCCTTTATCAACGATTCGTGGTGAGCGATTCGGTTACGCGTGAGATGTATCGGCCGGATCTGTTGATAAACCCAGTCTCGCGTGAATTGAGCTTTGTCTTCTGACTTGGAAATGAGCTGTCCGCCTTTAAAAGCAGTGAGCAGGGTCTGGAGATCCCACACATCGTCATGAGATGCTTTATTGGACGGCGCCTTACATGCTGTGCTTCCACCGTTATCTAACATGGCAACCCAGGTCCCGAAAGTGCAAGCAGCGATTAAACGCCCCCGAATTTTGTGGTTGTCGGGGTCATGGCTGCGTCGCTGTTTCGGCAAGCTGTCCCACGCTTCCGCAATCTGGTCAAAGGTACGTCGGTCGAAAATCGTTGCAGCCTGGCGATGCCAGTATTCGCCGTATTTGTTAACCAGTGCTCGATCCAATGCATTTCGTAAAGCAACTTCGATGACTGAGATATCACGGAATAGGGCAACGGCGACTTCTCGGTCGAGTAGGTACAAGCTGACAGCCCGGTTGATGTCGTTGTGACACTCGTAGAGATAAGGTGCCAATCTTTGCGGCGATAGGTGGTTGATCAGGGCATCGGACACCGCGGAAGGGACGGTTGACTTATCTGCCATGGTAGGTATCATAATCTGCGTACTCCTCCCCGCACTGGGCTACCTGCACACCAGGATTCGCCGCGGGGAGGTTTGTTTTATCCCCGCTTATGCACAGCCGCGATAGTCACCGCAGCGAGCACGTCGTTATGTTCACGCAGCGGCGCTAGCCGTGTGATGGCGTCGGTGATGGCCTCAGTGCATTCATGGGCATCGCGGTGCACCGGGATGCCGCCGATTTGTCCACGGGCGACTGCGGCGACTGCGCATAGGGCGGCCGCGGAGCGGATTGAGGTGCCGTATTCCTCGCATACTTCTTCTGCGATGATCAGCATGTCCTCGCTGGTCAGTGGGGCAATCATCGTGTTCCCCGGGCGCGGCGGACACGGGAATCTAAGGCGCGGTATTCACTGACCTCACGTCGGGCGAGATCCCGGATCTCTGCTGAGCGCACTGTGCGGGCTGCGGTTTCCACAATGGCCCGGGTGGCGGCTTCTTGTTTGGAGGTGCCGTGTGCCTGGGCGAGCAGACTTAAGGCTGCGTCTTGTTCGGGGCTTAGTCGCAGGGTCATTGCCATCGCGGTTCTCCTTCATGCTGATACCACGACGGTATCAACGTCGGAAAGCATAACCGCTTTATGGCCCACAGGACGTACCATGGAAGGCATTGCCCGCACACAGCAAAGGACAACTACGTGAGCGACGACACTCTCTTCGGCCCCGATAGCGCTGGCGGCCGCGTCGGAGACGAAATCCGACCCATCGACATCAATAACGAGATGCAGTCGAGCTATATCGACTACGCCATGTCCGTTATCGTCGGTCGCGCCCTGCCGGAGGTCCGCGACGGCCTGAAGCCCGTACACCGCCGCATCCTCTACGCGATGTACGACAACGGCTACCGCCCCGACCGCGGTTACGTGAAGTCCTCCAAGCCGGTCTCGGACACCATGGGTAACTACCACCCGCACGGCGACTCCGCGATCTACGACACCATGGTCCGCATGGCCCAGCCGTGGTCCATGCGCTACCCGCTTGTCGACGGCCAGGGCAACTTCGGTTCCCGCGGTGACGACGGTGCCGCCGCCATGCGTTATACCGAGGCCCGGCTGACCCCGCTGGCCATGGAAATGGTCCGCGATATCCGCGAAAACACCGTCGACTTCCAGCCCAACTACGACGGCCGCACCACCGAGCCGGTCGTGCTGCCCTCCCGTGTGCCGCAGCTGCTGATGAACGGCTCCGGCGGTATCGCCGTCGGCATGGCGACCAATATCCCGCCGCACAACCTCCGCGAGGTCGGCGACGCCATCAGCTGGTGCCTGGAAAACCACGAGGCCGATGAGAAGACCACCCTCGAGGCGGTCATGGAACGCATCAAGGGCCCGGATTTCCCCACTGCCGGCCAAATCGTCGGCGACCAAGGTATCCGCGATGCCTACACCACCGGCCGCGGCTCCATCCGCATGCGCGGCGTGACCTCCATTGAGGAGGAAGGCAACCGCCAATCCATCGTCATCACCGAGCTGCCCTACCAGGTCAACCCGGACCGCCTTATCGCCTCCATTGCCGAACAGGTCCGCGATGGCCGCCTGGCCGGCATCTCGTCTATCGATGATGAGTCCGACCTCAAATGGGGCATGCGTATCGTCGTCAAGCTCAAGCGCGATGCGGTGCCGCGCGTGGTGCTCAACAACTTGTACAAGCACTCGCAGCTGCAAACCAGCTTCGGTGCCAATATGCTCTCCATCGTCGATGGCGTGCCGCGCACCCTGCGCCTTGACCAGCTGATTCGCCTCTACGTCGATCACCAGATCGAGGTCATTGTGCGGCGCACCCAGTACCGCCTCGACGAGGCCGAAAAGCGCGCCCACATCCTGCGCGGTTTGGTCAAGGCCCTCGACATGCTCGACGAGGTCATCGCTTTGATCCGTCGCTCCCCGACGGTCGATGATGCCCGCACCGGCCTGATCGAACTGCTCGATATTGACACTGACCAGGCCGACGCCATCCTCGCGATGCAGCTGCGCCGCCTGGCCGCCCTCGAGCGCCAGAAGATCGTCGACGACCTCGCCGAACTTGAGAAGAAGATCGCCGACTACAAGGACATCTTGGCTTCCCCGCAGCGGCAGCGCGACATTGTCCGCGATGAGCTGGCAGAGATCGTCGACAAGTACGGCGACGACCGCCGCACCGAAATCATCGGTGCTGTGGGCGATGTCACCGAAGAAGACCTCATCGCCCGCGAAAACGTCGTCGTCACCATCAGTTCCACCGGCTACGCCAAGCGCACCAAGGTTGATTCCTACAAGACCCAACGCCGCGGCGGAAAGGGTGTGCGCGGCGCCGACCTGAAGCAAGACGACATCATCCGCCACTTCTTCGTGTGCTCCACGCACGACTGGATGCTGTTCTTCACTAACACCGGCCGGGTCTACCGCCTCAAGGCATACGAACTGCCCGAAGCTACCCGCGCCGCCCGCGGCCAACACGTCGCGAACCTGCTGGAATTCCAGCCCGGCGAACGAATCGCCGAAGTGCTGCAGATTTCCTCCTTCACCGACGCCCCCTACCTGGTGCTGGCCACTGCTTCCGGCAAGGTCAAGAAGTCCCGCCTGGAGGACTACGATTCAGCCCGCTCCTCGGGTTTGATCGCCATCAACCTCAAGGAAGGCGACAGCCTCATCGGTGCTCGGCTTTGCCGCGCCGAAGATGACCTGCTGCTGGTCTCCGAACGCGGACAGGCCATCCGGTTCTCCGCCGACGATGAAGTGCTGCGCCCCATGGGCCGCGCTACCGCCGGCGTGCTGGGTATGCGCTTCAAGGGCGATGATTCGCTGCTGTCCATGGTTGTGGTCGAAGAAGGCCAGAACCTGCTGGTGGCAACCACCGGCGGCTACGGCAAGAAGACTCCGCTGTCCGAATACACCACCCAGGGCCGTGGTGGTCAGGGTGTGCTCACCCTCAAGTACGACCGCAAGCGCGGCCCGCTGATGGGTGCGTTGGTGGTCGATAAGGACGACGAAATCTTCGCCGTGACTTCGGCGGGCGATATCATCCGCACCAACGTTTCCGAGATCCGCGCGACCTCCCGCGCCACCAAGGGCGTGCGCCTGGTCAACCTTGCCGAAGGCACGGAGCTGCTCGCCATTGACCGCAATGTTGAGGCCGAAGGCGAAGAAACCGCCGCGCAGGTCAGCGAGACCGGCACGCTCGATATCGTCGGCGGCCGCCCCGGTGGCACCGACGGTTCGAGTAAAGCCAGCTCGGCCACCGATGAAGGGAAATAGCGATGGCTAACAGCGGGTACACCGAACTCCGGCGCCTGGATCCGTGGTCAATGCTGCGGATCAGCGCCGCAGTGAGCGTCATCGCTTTCCTTGTGTGGATGATCACTGTCGCCGTGATGTACATGGTGCTAGGCAGCATGGGCGTGTGGGACAGCCTCAATGACCTCATCGGCAGCGACGAGTTCGGGCTCACCCGCATCTTCATCGCCTCTGCTGTGCTTGGTCTGTTGTGGGCGGTGCTGACGACCGCGCTGCTTACTCTTGGCGCGTTCATCTATAACGCTTGTGCTGGCCTTGTGGGCGGCGCGAAGCTTGGGTTAGTTGAATAATTGCGCCGGCGGGTGCAGTTGCATGGCCTAAAAAATAGGTGTGAACTGGTGATTTGGCGTAACCCTCAGTGGCGGGTTAAGTTATATCCCGGTTCAGGGCCTATAGCTCAGGCGGTTAGAGCACTTCGCTGATAACGAAGGGGTCGGAGGTTCAAGTCCTCCTAGGCCCACCACCATGCGGGCCCGCGCCAAGGTGAGTGCAAACTCTTCCGGGCGCGGGTTTTCCGTATGACGGTTTCCCCGAACTTGTTCGGTGAGCCACCTGGGGCCTTAGCTCAATTGGTAGAGCACCACCTTTGCAAGGTGGGGGTCAGGGGTTCGATTCCCCTAGGCTCCACAGCAACGCAAAGCCCGGTTCCGCACTTAGTGTGGGGCCGGGCTTTTGCTGTCCCCGGTCCCGCGCCGGCGCGCAGATCCGTACCTTTTGCGCAAACCCGTACGGAATTTCGCACGGATCTGCGCAATTCGTACGGATCTAGCCCACAAGCCTTCCCCCTGAGCTTTCCGACGTCGACGCCGCCGCACTCACCCCACCCCCGGCGCCACGACCGCGCCCAGCCTCCCCACTGCCCGCCCGCGCACTGGCCTCCCCACAGTTCGCCGCGCCTACCCCCTCGTCCCGGCCCTGCCACCGCCCCCGCGCGCAGATCCGTACCTTTTGCACAAACCCGTACGGAATTTCGCACGGATCTGCACAATTCGTACGGATCTGCCCCACCAGCTCCGCAACACGAGCTCCCGCAGCCCCGCCGGCCGCGTGCCAACCCGCACGCAGCCCCCAAACGCAACAATCCCGGCCCTGGCGCAAACCAGAACCGGGATTGTCAGGCGCAGTAGCAGCGCTACTGCTTACTTCTTGTCGGAGTCGTCCGAAGCGCTGAACTCGTCCTGAGCCAGCACCTGGTCGGCGCGTGCCTCGGCCTGGTCGGCGCGGGCGTCGACCTTGGCTTCGGCTTCCTCGCGGGAAGCGGCGGCGGTGGCTTCGGCAGCAGCCTTGGCGCGGGCTGCCATCTCGGCCACGGACTCGGCGGACTCTTCCGCAGCGCTGGAGTCATCGGCCTTGGCCTCAGCCTCAGCCTTGACTTCCTTGGCCTTGGTCTCTGCCTTGGCCTTCACCTCGGAGGCCTCAGCCTGGGCTTCCTGGGAGAGCTCGGCGGCCTTGTCGCGAACGTCGTCGGCGACCTCGGCGGCCTTATCGCGGGCGGCCTCGACGGTACCGGCGGGGTCATTGACAACGCGCTTCAGGCTGAGCTGGTCGTCACCGTTGCCATTGCGGACCTTGGCGGGACCGGTTTGCACCGGCATGTCCTTCTTGCGCAGCTTCCATACTGCGAAAGCGACGATGGCTGCGACGGCGGCGAAGATCAGGGTGCTGGTGGCGAAACCACCGGTCTTCTTTTCCTGCTCACGCTTGCCGGCCAGCTGCTCGGCACGGTCACGCAGTTCTTCGGCGCGGGCGCGGGCCTGCACGCGGGCTGCGTCGAGTTCCTTAGCCGCGTCCTTACGGGCGGCCTTCAGGTCCTTCTTGGCCTGCTTGGACTTCTTCTTGCCCTTCTTCTCGAAGGACTTGCGCTTCTTCGCGGCCTTTTTGGTCAGCTCGGCGCGCTGTTCGTCGAATTCGTCGCGGGCGTTAGCCAGGCCCTTGGCCAGTTCTTCGCGGCCGCCCTTGTGCTGGGCTGCGAGCTCGCGGGCACCGTCCTTGGCGCGCACGCGCACGTCGTCGGCGTTTGCTTTAGCTTCGGCCTGCTTTTTCTCGGCCACCTTCTTGGCGTGCTGCATGGTGTCGTACAGCTCGGCGGCTTTTTTGTTTTTGTAATCTCCGTAGGTCTTGTAGGCGCCACGGGCGCCCTTAAGGGCCAGGGAGAAAGTATTAGGGATCATGTACGCGGTCTCCTCGTTTATGTGTGCGCGTGCCTTCTCTATCTAGGTTAGGGCTTTTCACCCCGCCGCGTTGTTCCCAAGCGAGAATCATCCGGTATCGTCGACGGCGTGACTATCAAGACCGCGACCGCGACCGTGCACACGAACCAGGGTGACATTGTCATCGATCTGTTCGGCAACCACGCTCCCAACACTGTCGATAACTTCATCGGCCTGGCGGAGGGCACCAAGGATTACTCCTCGGCGAATGCTTCCGGAACTCAGGAAGGTCCGTTCTACGACAACGCGATCTTCCACCGCATCATCGCTGGGTTCATGATTCAGGGTGGCGACCCCGACGGCACCGGCACCGGTGGCCCGGGCTACATGTTCGACGATGAGATTCACCCCGAGCTGCAGTTCGACCGCCCCTACCTGCTGGCTATGGCTAATGCCGGCAAGCGTGGTGGCCGTGGCACCAATGGTTCCCAGTTCTTCATCACCACTGTTGCTACCCCGCATCTCAACGGTAATCACACCATTTTCGGTGAGGTTGCCGACGAGTCCTCCCGCGAGGTCGTCAACAAGATTGAGAAGGTCAGCACCGACCGTTGGGATCGTCCCGTCGAGCCGGTTGTGATCACCGGTATCGATATCGAGAAGAACTAGTTTTCCTCCACAGGGCGTACCGGTTGGCCCGGTAGCGTTGGGGTCCATGGCAGGACCCCAGCAGCGCAGTGGACTGCGCGCCCATTTTGACCGCGCCCCGATAACGGTGGCGCTGATTGCCCTCGCCGTCGTGGTGTACTTCATCACGGCGGCATTATCCGGCTCCTTCGCTGAGAATCTGTCTTCAGCGGAGGTAGCCGGTTTTTCGATCTATGGCCCCGGTATGTGTGCCGGGTGGTTTGCCCCATTGCGACTGTTTACGGGTCCGCTTTTGCATATTGGGCCGGGTCATTTGTTGTCCAACATCATGCTGTTGGGTTTGGCTGCACCACAGGTGGAGCGGTTTTGGGGGTCGCTGCGGTATTCGCTGATGTTGGTGGTGTGCGCGGCGGCGTCGTCGGTGGCGGTGTTGTGGTGGACTCCGCTGAGTCCGACGGTGGGGCTGTCCGGGGCGGTGTTGGGTATGTGGATGGTGCTGGGTGCGCAGTTCGCGTTGGTGGATCGGCAATTATTGCGCCCGATTGCTGTGTTGGTGGTGGTCACCCTTTTGATGCCGGTGGTAGTGCCGAATGTGTCGTGGTCGGGCCATCTTGGGGGTTTGTTGGCCGGGTCTGCGGTTGGTGCTGGTTGGGCTGCGGTGTTGACGGGGCGGTTCGGCGCTGGTGGTTCTGGGGCTGCTGGCCGACGTTTTCGGCTTTATGCGGTCCTTGCCGTGGTGGCTGGTGCGGTGGCGATAGCGGCTGTGGCGTGGTGGTTGGTGGGGCCGATCTGTGGCACGTACTAGCTAAGACCTTCAATGTTCACTTGAGGGGATAAGTGGGGGTAGTGGCTTTCCACATGGTTGATAATTGGGGGCCGCTGGATTCCCCGTCATGTGGAAAAAGTCCCAGTAGTTGTGCACAAGCCGTCCACACTTTATCCACCGGGTTATGAACACCGCCGCTCAGTTATTCACTATCCACATAGTTGTGCACAGCTGTGGATAATCCCATTGTTGTAATTTCCGGAACTATGTACGAACAGCGGGAAAACATGCCGGATACGGCCTCGGGCTGCGTCTGACACACATCTATGTAACTTGTGCACAGGGTTATCAACAGCATGTGGACAAGGTTGAAAGTCTATTTCCGGCATCATCCACCACCTTCATCCACCGACTGTGGATAACTCTCTGGCCCCTCAGGCCGCCGATGGGGAAAAGTTATCCACCGGTTATCCCCAGCGGTGTGGGCAGTGTTGTTCACTTTATGACCAAGGGCAATCCCCAACACCGGTTGGTTGAGTATGGGAAACGGGGGGAGGGTAGCGTCGGAAAGCCACCCCCAATGCCGCGCGATGTTCCACCCGTAGCTAAACCGTGTTCGACTTAGCAGGTGAGAGGACTGCGCCAACTATCCACAGCGGCATGAGGCAGCAAAAAACCGCCCGAAGATAAACTCTCCGAGCGGCTAAAAGCGGTGCGGGCGGGCTGCTAACGCCAACCCATGGTCATCAGCAGACCAATGATGAACAGGCCGAAGCCAATCAAGAAATTCCAGGCGCCCAGCTCCACCATGAACGGGATGTGCGGGCCAGCGATGTAGTTGACGACCAGCCACAACATGCCGATGGCCATCAGGCCGAACATCACAATCTTGTACCACAGGGGCGTGGATGTGGTGTTGATCTTGACCGGGGTGCGGCTAATTCCGCCGCCACCGGGCGCGTTATCAGCGTTGTAGTCGACCTTTGCCTTGGGCATGACGCCGCCTCCGTTTTTCGTTGCGCTCGTGATGGGCACGTGGGCACTGTTTCTGATGCCCAATACGTCGTACACCTTACGCGCAGCGGGCGTGTCGGCGGCTACCCCGCCAATTGCATGAACAATCTATCAGTAGACTTCCGCGGTATGCGGATTCTCGTCGTTGATAACTATGACAGCTTTGTGTTCAACCTGGTGCAGTACTTGGGCCAGTTAGGTGAGGACACCACTGTGTGGCGTAACGACGACCCGCGCTTGTTTGACCCGCGGCAGGCCATCGCCGATTTCGATGCGGTGCTGGTCTCTCCTGGCCCGGGCAACCCGTCCAGTGCCGGCCAGACTCGCGCGATTATTGCCGCCGTCGCTGAGACCAACACCCCACTGCTGGGCGTGTGTCTCGGCCACCAGGCGCTGTGTGAGGTTTTTGGGGCGACGGTGGTGCGTGCCGACGAGCTGCTCCACGGCAAAACGAGCTTGGTCCGCCATGACGGCACCGGTGTTTTGGCTGGTATGCCGTCGCCGTTTACGGCCACCCGGTATCACTCGTTGACCGTGGATGAATCCACGCTTCCCGACGAACTGATCGCCACCGCCCATACTGATTCGGGCATGTTGATGGCGGTGCGGCATGAGTCGAAGCCGCTGCATGGGGTGCAGTTTCACCCTGAGTCGGTGCTGACTCAGTTCGGCCACCGGTTGCTGGCGAATTGGTTAGTACATGCAGGCGGCCAGCATCCGGAACAGATGCTGGCCGACCTTGAGAAGCAGCAGGAGGGCTACCATGCTGCTTTTGCTGCTCACAATCCCAGGACGTAAACCTCCAGGTCCACGGGCTCGTCTTTATTGATGATCTGGTCCGGTGCCGGGGTTTGCGAGGCCACGATATTGATCTGGCGCGGGTCCGGTGACGGGCGGGTGGTTTGGTTAATCGGGCCGGTAAAGCCTGCTGCCCGCAACTCTGATTCGGCCTGCTGCATGGTCTTACCCATCAGGTAGGGCATCCGCATCTGGTTGCCCCGGGAGACCCGAATCTCCACGGTTTCGCCGTGTTCGAGTTGGGCGCCGGCCTGGGTGGTGGAGATGACCCGCCCGGCTTCTTCGGTGGAATCGACTTCGGTCACACTGACCCTATAGCCAGCGTTTTCCAGGGTTTGGCGGGCGTCGGCGACGTCGCGGCCGCTGACATCGGGGACTGTGGAGATTTCCCTACCGGAGGAGACCACCAGGCGCACTGTCGAGCCTTCGGAGACTCGTTTGCCCGGCTCGGGGTCCTGGCCGGAGATATCGCCTTCGGCGATGGTGTCGGAGGGTTCCTCCTTCATCCGGGAATCCACCTCAAGGCCTGCGCGTTCAAGACGCTTGCGGGCCTCATCGGCGTTGAGCCCGATGACTTTCGGCATCTTGAAGTACTTCGGGCCATTGGAGATCTTCAGAATGACCGTCGAATCTGCGTCGACAACTGTGCTGGGTTCGGGGTCGGTGCCGATTGCGGTGCCTTTGGGCACGTCGGGATGCGGCACTTGGCGGCGGGAGACTTTGAGGTTGGCGGCATTGAGTATCCGCTCGGCCTCAGCGGTGGGTTTGCCGGCCACATCAGGCACGGTGACGGTGCCGCGGTTGGCGTTGCTTGGCGAGGTGATATCGCCACCGAAGACGTTCAGCGCCAGTGCACCACCGGCGAGGCCCAGCACGGCAAGGATCGCCACAACTGGCCATAGCCGGGGTCGGCTGGGGTAGTCCTTGGGGCGGCGCGGGCTGCGTCGCGCACCGGAGGTCTTGGTGGCGCCTCGGCGCGGTGCGGGTGTGCGCCTGGCGCCACGCTGAGCATCAGCAACACCAGCTGCGCCGACACCACCGGCAACACCGGCGGCACCTGCCCCTGCTGCGGCCTGCGGCATGAATTCCGCGGTCTGGGGGTCATTAGCCGGCTGGGGCTGGGGGGCGTGCGCACGAGCGGCCAGCGGCACCTGACCACTTGCCAACCGGCGGAGGTCTTTGGCCATATCGGCGGCGTTGTCATACCGGTCGGCTGGGTCTTTGGCCAGGGCAGTGAGCACAACCGCGTCGATGGCGGTGGCCTCGGAGTTGGTGAGATCCGGGATGAGACGCGAGGGTTCTTCCGGCTCATCCTGGACGTGTTGGTATGCCACCGACAGGGAGGTTTCCCCGGAGAATGGCGGCTGCCCGGTGACGGCCTCGTAGAGCACGCAGCCGACGGCGTAGAGGTCAGACCGGCCGTCGGCGGAGCGGCCCCGGGCCTGCTCTGGGGAGAGGTACTGGGCGGTGCCGATGACTGCGGCGGTCTGCGTCATGGAGGTGGCTTCACCCAGGGCGCGGGCGATACCGAAGTCCATCACCTTCACTGTGCCCGTGCTGGTGATCATGATGTTGGCGGGCTTGATATCGCGGTGAATGATGCCAGCTTCGTGGGAGAACGCTAGGGCGTCGCACACGTCGGCGAGGATTCCGGCGGCTTTGTCGACACTGATCCGCTCATTATTGCGCACGATATCGCGCAGCGTTTCGCCACGGACGAGTTCCATGACGATATAGGGCACGTCCCCGAATTCCCGCTTGGTTTCCCCGGTGTCGAAGACGGACACGATGCAGGGGTGGTTGAGCTGGGCTGCGTTCTGGGCTTCGCGACGGAACCGTTCCACGAAATTGTGGTCGCGGGCCATGTCGGCACGCATCATTTTCACGGCCACGTCGCGGCCGAGCAGGGTGTCGTTGGCGGAGTAGACATCAGCCATGCCGCCGAAACCGATCACGGACCCGAGCCGGTACCGGCCACCGATAAGTTCATCTGGGGTGGTCATGCCGGGATCTCCTGGTTCATTACTGCGGTGAAAACCATTAGAAGCCTCCTGCGTCCTGGGGCTGGTCCGGTGCGAAATTGGGTGCCTCTGGAGGTTGTGGAATGTCTGGTTGTGGCGCGTCGGGCACCGAGGACACATCAGGCGAATACGAGTCAACCGGGATGTCTATCGAGCCTCCGAAACCTGGCACGCCTTGGTTGCCCAGCCACTGCGGCAAATAGCTCAATGCCTGGTCAAGCAGGACGTCGAAATGTCCGCGCACCATCTGGGAGATGACGTAGCCCAGCCCGGAGAACAGGTCACTGCCGCGGGCGGCGATAACCAGCATCACAATGGCGATCACTGTGAGGAAGAAAAGCAGGATGAGCAGCTTGAACAGGCAGCCGCAGCCCAGGCGAGAGCGCGTGCGTGGCTCCTTGTGTCGCCGGGGGCGTTGGCGGGGCGGTGTGCCGCGCGGCACCACTACCGGTGGTTGCTGTGAGGGCCATGCTTCGGGCCGCCCGGGTTCAGGCGCGCCAGGGAAGGGGGCCTGCGGCCCGGTGGGCCGGGTCATCTGGCCGAGTTCTTGGGTTGCCGGGCGTGCCGACGCTGTTTGCCGGTGCACTTGGGGTGCCCAGCCTGCCGGCTGGGGTGGCCGGTGGCCATCGCGGACGTGGCGAACCGCAGCGGCGAGTTCGGCGCCGTCGGCATAGCGGCGTGCGGGGTCCTTGCGCAGCATGATGCCAATGAGTTCGCGGATATGCGGGTTGACCGTGGCTGGCAGCGGGGCGGGTGCTTTGTTGATATGCGCTAGGGCGACGGCGACGGAGCTGTCGGCGGTGAAGGGCCGGTGGCCGCACAGCATCTCGTAGGCGACGCACCCAAGGGAGTACACATCCGAGGGCGGCTCGACGAGATCTCCGCGGGCCTGTTCTGGGGAGACGTACTGGGCGGTGCCGACAACCATGCCGGTGCGGGTCAGCGCGGCATCTTCGGCGGCCTTAGCGATACCGAAATCCGTGATTTTCACCAGCCCGTCGGGGGTGACCAGCATATTGGCGGGTTTGATATCGCGGTGCACCAAACCAGCAGCATGTACTGCGGATAGCCCACGGGCGGCTTGGTCGATCACGTCGATGACGAGGTGTTCGGGGATCACACCCATGCGGCGCAGTACATCGGCGATTGATTCGCCACGGATGTATTCCATGACGATCAGGCAGGCCCCGGCGGATTCGAGGTAGTCGATGATATTGACCGAGTTGCGGCTGCTCACCGAACGCGCGGCGGCGGCTTCGTTGCGGAATCGCTGCCGGAATTCGGGGTTTTGGGCGAATTCCTGTTTCAGTGATTTCACCGCCACCGGGTTTCCGGTGTGGGTGTCTTCGGCCAGCCATACCGTGGCCATGCCGCCACGGCCAAGGAAGCCTCGGATGAGGTAGCGGCTAGTGCCGAGCTGTTCCTGCACCAATTCCGCGTCGCGGGCGGTGCCGGCATCTGAAAATCCGGTCACTGGGTATCACCGTCCCGTGCGTTCAATGGCGGAGATGACAGCGCGACCGATCGGGGCGGCTACGGCAGCACCGGTAGCGCCTGCACCGGCATTGCCGCCGTCTTCCACGACCACTGCGATAGCGATATCGCTTTGCAGGGTAAAGCCCATCCACCACACGTGCGGTGCCAGTTCACCGCGCACCGCGCCGTGCTCGGCGGTACCGGTTTTCGAGGCGATGGCGTTGGGGTTGCCGCCGGAGCCGCCTTCGGAGCCCTGCATCAGCCCGGTGAGGACGTCGGCAGTGCTGGGGTCGATGACCTTATCGTCAATTTTCTTAGGCCGGGTCTCGGAGAGCACGTTGAGATCCCGCCCGGTGATGGACTTGATCAGGTGCGGCTCCATCATCACGCCCTTATTGGCGATCGTGCCGGCGATCATGGCGTTAATCAGCGGGGTGAAGGACACGTCGCGCTGACCGATGGCGGTCTGGCCCAGTGCCGCATCATCGGGGATCTCACCGATGGTGGAGGGCTCCATGTTGACACCAAGATCGTCGAACGTGTCGCCGACGTGGAAGCGCTTGGCGACGTCGCGGAGCTTATCGGCACCGGTCTGGATAGCCAGTTCGGCAAAGGCAGTATTGCAGGACTGGGTAAATGCGGTGCTCAGCGGTACTTGGCCGCCGTTGCCGCAGGTTTGGCCGGCGTAGTTTTCCAGGGTGGTTTCGGTATTTGGCAGCGTGATCTCATTCGCGCCGGTGACCGGGGTGTCCGGGGTGGCACCGTTTTCCACTGCGGCGATTGTGGTGAGCACCTTGAAAGTGGAGCCGGGCGGCAGCGGACGCTGGGTGCCGTGGTTGAGCAGTGGCGCGTTGGCACTTTCGGTGAGTTCGGTCCACACCTCATCGTCGTTATTGGCGATGGGGTTGGGGTCATAGGACGGGGTGGACGCCATCGCCAGAATCTCACCGGTAGAGGGCCGCAGTGCCACAACGGAACCGGTATAGCCTTGTGCGGCCAGCTGCTGGTAGGCGGTCAGCTGGGCCTCCGGGATGAGGGTGAGCTCCACATTGGCGCCTTCCCGGCCTTTGCCGGTGATGGTGTCAATGGCGCGGCGGGTGAATAGCGACGGGTCGGTGCCGTTGAGGATGCCGTTGCGGGATTGTTCCACCCCAGCTGCCCCGTAGAGGTCCGAGATATAGCCCAGCACGGGGCCGTAGGCCTGTGGGTTCGAGGTGTAGCTGCGGTGGTAGAAGTCATCGCTGCCGAGCTCGGATTGGGCCAGGATTTCGCCGCCGGCGGTGATTTGCCCACGCGGGGTGGACTTTTCTTCAAGGAACTGCCGGAAGTTCAGTGCGTTATGGGCGTACTTCTCCTCCTGGAAGGCCTGCACCCACGTGAAATTCGCCAGCAGAATGAGCACCAACACCAGCGAGAACGTCATGGTTTGGCGGATTGCCTTATTCATCGGTGCACCCCCTTTGCTCCGGCTGCGGATACTGCTGCGCTGGCATCACCGGCTCCGGTGGTTGTCCAAGGACGCTGCGCTGAATCGGAGATGCGCAGCAGGATTGCCAGCAGAATGTAGTTAGCCAGCAGCGAGGAACCACCAGCCGACATGAACGGGGTGGTCAGGCCGGTCATGGGCATAAGCCGAGAGATGCCGCCTGCCACAACGAATAGTTGGATCAGCAGGGTCAGGGACAACCCGGCGGCGGCGAGCTTGCCGAAGGAATCGCGCACTTGCATGCCGACGTTCATGCCGCGGGTGATCATGATCGTGAACAGGATGATCACACCGGACAGGCCGACGAAGCCCAGCTCCTCACCGATGGCGGCGAGGATGAAGTCGGAGTGCGCCACCGGCACATTCTGCGGGTAACCATTGCCCAGACCGGTGCCGGTCACACCGCCCCAGCTCATGCCGAACAGGGCCTGGGAGAGCTGGTAGCCGCCGGTGTCGTAATTAGCGAGGGGGTCGACGAAGTTGGTGACGCGGTCCTGGATTTTCGCCGAGATGGTGTAAATACCGAAACCGCCAATGGCGACCAGGCCGAGGCCGATGATGAGCCACGACGGCCGGGACGTGGCGATATACAGCATGCCCAGCACGGTGCCGAAGAGCAGCAGCGCGGGGCCAAAGTCGTTCTGTGCGCCCATGATGAGCAGTGCGATTGCCCACACCACAAGGATGGGGCCGAGGTCCCGCAGGCGCGGGAAATCGATCCCCAAAACCCGCTTCCCGGCGACGTTGAACAGCGAGCGCTTATTGACCAGCAGCTGGGCGAAGAAGATCAGCAGCAGTACCTTCGCGAACTCGCCGGGCTGCACCGAGAACGGGCCAATGGAGATCCAGATCCGCGCATTGGCGTTGATACTGGACGGCCACACCAGCGGCAAGGCCAGCAGGAACAGGCCCAGCAGGCCTAGCAGGTAGGCATAGCGAGTCAGGGATCGGTGGTCGCGCAGCAACACCATGACGGCCACGAACATGCCGATACCCAGCACGGTCCACATCACCTGGTTACGCACCAGGGAGGTGTCATTGGCCAGGTCAAGGCGATAAATCATAACCAAGCCGAGGCCGTTTAGCGCAGCGGCGACAGGCAACATGACCTGGTCGGCATATGGTGCGAAAAAGGACATCACCGCATGGGCGACGCCGAAGACCAGGATGAAACCACCCAGGATCCACAGCACATCAGCTGAGGCACCCTGGCCCTGGCCCAGCTGCATCGACACCAGTGCGATGAGCGTGCACACACCGGCAAGCAGCAGCAGTAAAAGTTCGCGGGTACGTGCGGTTGGGGACGCGGCTGTCATTGCGTAACCTCCCGGCAGTTCTCCCCGGGCCGGGAGCCGGGAGCCGGGGTTCCTCGGGTGTCACCAGGCTCAGCGCCGGGCTTATCGGCGGGCTGCTCCGGGCATATCGGTAGCGCCTGTCCGGCCAGACGCTTCAGCTGGCTGGTGACCTTGTCGTAACTATCAGCGGGCAGACCATTTTTCAGAATCGACTGACCGACCTGATTGAGGTCCTTCACCCGCATCGGGGGGCAGGTAGCGTCGGCAAGCTCCACACCAGGCTCGACGAGACTGACCTCGTCGGCACCGTTGAGGCACACGTACTGGTGGTGCGAATTCAGCGTCATGCCGAGCACATCACCTTCGATACCCTCACGGATCTCAATGACCTGAGGATCAGTGCCCGTCGCGGCCACATAATACGTTTCGTTGACCCGCTGCCAGCCGAAAAAACCGGCCACGGAAACCGCGATAATGCCGAGTGCGACCGCGGCGATAACCAGCCAGCGGCCTTTAGTAGGGTCCGCCCCAGTCGGGGTGGACGTCACCGCCCGGGACTGCTCAGCGGCCGGGCGGGTAGCCGCGGCGCGACCAGCGGCAGTATCAGGGCGGGGCGACTCGGCAGCCGGATCACCCAATGCGCCAGCCAATGAGGGCTGCGACGGGGTGGGATGAGCCGAATCCACCACATCGGCAATAACCAGCGTGACATTATCCGGGCCACCGGAGCGCAAAGCCAGGGAGATCAGACGATCAGCGGCTTCTGCAGGACTGCCCTCGGAGAGGGTATCCCGGATCGTTTCCTCACTGACCGGGTCGGACAGGCCATCCGAACACAGCAGGTAGCGGTCGCCTTCGTGGACCTCGCGGTACTGCAGAGACGGCTCCACGGGACGGCCAGCCAGGGCCTTAAGGATGAGGGAACGCTGCGGGTGCATGCTTGCCTCGTCGGCGGTGATCTGGCCCTCATCGACCAGGGACTGCACATAGGTGTCATCCCGGGTGATGCGGATCAGCTCGCCATCGCGCAGCAGGTAGCCACGAGAGTCACCAACATGGCAGACACCAGCGCGGCGACCATCGAACAGCATCGAGGTCAAGGTGGTGCCCATGCCTTCGGTGGCGGGGTTGGCCTCGACCTCTTCGGCGATGGAGGCATTGCCTTCGTTCATCGCCGAGCGCAGGGCCTCCAAGAGGTCCGCGTCGGGCTGATCGTCGTCAAGTTTGGACAGTGCGGCGATCATCAGCTGGGAGGCAACCTCGCCGGCGGCGTGGCCGCCCATGCCGTCGGCAAGCGCAAGTAGGCGCGGGCCGGCGTAGGCGGAGTCCTCATTATTCTGACGGACCAACCCGCGGTCGGAAGCGGTCACGTAGTCAAGCGCGAGGGTCACGGCTGCAACCTCAATGTTGTTCGGCCGATACGGATTTCCATACCGGTTTCAAGCTTCTCGGGAGAATCCACGCGCTGGCCGTTGAGGAACGTGCCATTGCGAGAATCGAGATCCTCGAGGAACCACTCGTTATCGTGCGGAATGAGGCGCGCGTGGCGAGCGGATGCGTAATCGTCGTCAAGCACAAAAGCTGAATCATCAGCGCGGCCAATAGTGATTTCGCGCTGGTTATTCAGATTCATACGTGACCCAGCCAGCGGGCCGGCGGTGACCAGCAGCTGGTGGGGAGTCTGGCTGCGGTGGAATGGCCGGGGCCGCCCAGTTGGTGCGACAGGGCGTACCGGGCGCAGACCCGCGGCGGCGTTGGTATCGGCGCGCAGTGCACGCATGGTCATCCAAATGAAGAACCAGAGCAGCACCAGCACTGCGATGCGTGACAGCAGGAAGATAATTGCCTCCACGTGCCTGCCTCCTCTCCTTCGTTGTGCGTCGATCCCCGCAAGGGTTTGTGTGGAGAGACTACCGCGTGGCTGGACATTGAGCGCCAGCGCGCACGGCCGGGGTCGCGTCACAAGGTGTGCAGCTTAAGTAAAACGGACTTCCATAACCGAGTGGCCCATAGAAATAATGTCGCCATCGGCGAGCAGCCAATTGTCCACCGGAGTGTCATTGACCAGCGTGCCATTGGTGGAATGCAGGTCCACGAGGATGGCATCGCGCCCGTCCCAGGTGATTTCCGCGTGCTGGCGGGAAACCCCGGTATCGGGTAGCCGGAAGTCAGAGGCGGTGCCGCGGCCAAGGATATTGGACCCGGCGCTGACCTCGAAGGTGCGGTTGGAACCGTCCTGCAGGTACAGCACCACAGTGTGGGTGCTTTCCGACGGTGGCGCGGCCGCAGGCGCATCGGGCGCGCCGGGCTCGCCAGTGACCGTCGTGGCCGGTTCGGCGAAGTCAGCATCAGCCCAGGCGCGGTTGGAACGGTCGACGCTGGCTGGGGCGCTGCCCGCGGCGGCGGAGGCAGCAGAGGCGGCGGAGGCGCCAGCCACACCTGCAGTGCCGGCGGGGGCGTGCTCAGTCGGGGACTCGGCCTCGGGGCCAGGGGCAACCACAGAGGAGGTGCCGCGGGTGTCGGGGTTGTGCTCCTCAGCGGCGGGGGTGGCGGCCTTTTCCGGGCCGGTATCGGCTTCACGCTGTGCGGAGGTGGTCTCGCCGACATAGCCGGAGTTATCTCGCTTGCCTTCCAAGAACTGGGAGGCCGTTTTGAGTTGACCGGTGTGTAGTGAGGGCACCAGCTCAATGCGCACGGCTACCGAACCGGATAGCGACCAGCCATTATTGCGGCAGTAGCGCGACATTCGGTCGGCTAGGTTCTGCGGCAGGGAGTGTTCTTCTGTGCTGAGGTGATCAAAGTCGGTGGGGCTGACGCCAATGCGGAAGTCGTTCGGGGCCAGAAAGCGGCCGTTGGCATCCTGCATGAGGAAGTCCTCAATTTCCTGCTTGAGGCATTCTTCGAGCTCATTTGGGACGACCTTGCCGCCGAAAACCCGCGCGAAGCCGTTGTCCAGCCCGCGTTGCAGGGTGCTATCCAGCTTGCGGATGCGTCCGAGGAAATCCATCTACGGCCGTTCACCTTCCCCCAAGGCCGTTGGCTGTGGGGCCTGGGTGCTTGAGTACGTTCGTCAGTATGTAAGCGGTGGACGGTGTCCACCGTAGGCACTGTATTTCCATCAGTATAGGTTCAGTCGCTGCGTATCCAAGAATGTCCGTAGCCTTTGTGCTGCACGTAAAGCCACCACGATGCGGTAATAAGCGTGTTTTTGGTCTCACGGATATAGGTTTTGACCTGCTGATTTGGTTCTTCGCCGGGATGTCGTGCTAACGTTGTCGCGTTGCCACGGGCGAGTGGCGGAATGGCAGACGCGCTGGCTTCAGGTGCCAGTGTCCTTCGGGACGTGGGGGTTCAAGTCCCCCTTCGCCCACAAGTAGGAAGACCCCGGTTCTCTTTGAGAGCCGGGGTTTTTCGATGTCCCAGGCCACGCATAGTTCACCTGGCTGATAATGAGTGGATAGCGGATGCCTGATCGAGGTAGCGGGCGTGGTCGTCGTCGACGTAGGTGACGGGGTCGCCGGCGCTAATCCACATCGGGCAGTCCAGCTCAACGTCGAGCCCGGTTTCTTCTTTGCATTCGCGGATCGCGGCGCTAATTGCCGGTAGTCAGAGTTCCTTGTCGCCGATATCTTTGCAAAGGTCAACGATGAATTCTGGGATCACGACTCCACCCTAGGTGCGCTGAGAGTGGGCCTTTCTGCCGGGGAGGTCTCGTCGTCTATCACCCCTGGGGTGTTAGCCCGTGGCTAATGGTCCCGGGGTATTCCCGAATGATCGGGGCCGAGCTTCGGCACATACTTAGGGTCCAGGAGAGAAGTAGCGCGTCGGCAGCGTCGGAATGCTAGTGCTTGGTTTGAGGCCGCGACAATGCTTCGCTACCTGGCAGCCCTTGGCGCCATGGTCGTGATGGGGGCCTTCAGCTAGAGCTGGCGGCGGTCCTTACCGAACAGGACGCGGCGCTGATGTGGGTTGAGATAGACCTGGGTTGCGTGCTCGATGAGTTCGGGGAATCGACCGTCCATCGGCGGCAGGTCATCAGCGCGGAACCAGCCCGTTTCGGTGTTTTCGCCGTCAGCGGGGAAGGGTTCGGCTTCCGGATCGCTGGGGTGGGCGAGGAATGCGTGGTCAAGATAGCGGGCATGGTCACCATTGACGTGGGTAGTCGGATCGCCGGCTCGCACCCACATCAGGCAATCCAGTTCGACATCAAGCCCAGTTTCTTCTTTGCATTCGCGGATCGCGGCGGTGTCTGGGTCCTCGCCGGGATCGATAATTCCGGTCACCGGCGTCCACCGCCCGTTGTCGGAGCGCTTCGCCATCAGCACCTCGGGTGTGGCGCCGGCATCACGCATGATGACGGCGGTAATTGCTGGCAGCCAGAGTTCCTTGTGTCCTATGTCTTTGCGAAGGTCGACGATGAATTCTGGGATCATGACTCCACCCTAGGTGTGCTTGCCGACGATGGCGTCTGCGATGTCAGCGACGTGGTTTTCAAAATGCGCGGCGGGGTCGGTCAGGTCCACGCGGTGGATGCGCACAGTGATTCCGGTGCCGATAATCGGCATTTTTTCTATTGTGCCGGTCGGTTCAGCGTTGCTTGCCGGGTAGATCAGGTCCACCGCAGGCAACCCGTACACCGTCGCGTAGGTGACCATTTGGTGGATATCTGAGCGCGTCGGCTCGGCCCGCTTGTATTTCACGTCGGCAATGGCGTGGGTGCGCCCGCATTCGTCTTCGATGAGGATATCGGGCCGCAGCTGCAGGGCCGGGTGGCCGTCGACGTAACTGCGCGAGGATTGGCCTCGAACCGTCATGGTCGGCAGTGCTTGGCGTACAGCCCGCGTCACTGCTGATTCGAAAACGTCCCAGACTTTGATGATGAAGCTACGGCCAGCCAGATGGCCTGCTGCTGAGTCCACCCCGGACCCCGACAGCACTAATTCCGCCAGGTCGAGTGCCTGGTGATAGCGCTGGTTAAGGCGGTTGCGGGAGCAGTGCGGCAGCGGCGCACCGGCGGGGACCACCGTGACACCGGTGAAGCGTTTGTCCATGATCGTCAGGCGGTGCAGCAGGTGCAGCCGACGCTTACTCAGCGTGCCCGCGCTACTCAACCCGATAACCCGGTGCAGCGCCTGGAGAGCCGCCCGCAGCAGCTGGTTTTCAGCAATATTGACACCGTATTCCTGGTAGGTCAGCTCCAAGGGGTGCAGCACACCCATATGTCGGGAGAGTTGGTCACCGAGCCGGACCCGGCCTTTCAACACCACATGGGTGTCATCGACATCCCGGTAGCCCTGCAGCAGCCCAGGGCCGATGGCCTTATCCACAAGGTCAAGGAAAAGCTGTGTGACGCTGGCGGTGATATCGCTGTCATCCAGGGCTGCTGGTGCTGCCAACATCTTCATGCCGAGATTGCCGTAGGCCCACAGCCACAGCAGCGACCCCACGGGCAGCTTCGGCGTGATGATGAGCTGCAGGCCACCGATGGTGACAACCCCGGCAATATTGTCGACGTCTACGTCGAAGGTGTCCACAGTCGCGCCGGGCCGGCAGGTGCCCACCCCATCGACCTCGAGTCGGCGGGCCTGGGCATGGGTGAGCTCAAGGTCGCGAATGCGGCCCGCTTCTCGAGCTACCCGGGTGCGCGTGGTGGCTGTCATGGCTGCTTATTGCTCGTTATTGCTCGGCTGGTGCGCTGGTCCACAGCTCAATATGGCGGCAGTATTCGCGGTGAATATCAGCAACAAAATCCGGCTGGCCGTAGAAGATTTCACTCAACTGCGGCTCCAGGTCGGTTTCCCAGAGTTCCAGCAGATAATCAGCATCGAAATCAGGTGTGCGCATGAAATACGACGGGCCCAGCATGCGTTCCCTATCCCGAGTAGCCAGGGTCTGATTAATCGCGGACCACAAATCCACCACGATGGTGTCGGCCTCACGGTCAGCGCACCAGTTCGCGAGCAGCGACTTCGTGGGCTCACTATCCGGGTGCAGGGTGAGGAAACTAAACCGGCGCCGCATCGCGGAGTCAATAAGCGCAATGGACCGGTCGGCGGTATTCATCGTCGCAATGATGTACAGGTTCGGCGGGAGCGTGAATGGCTCGGCGGAGTACATCAAGTCAATGCTCTGATCCCGGTATTCCAATAGGAAATACAGCTCACCGAAAATGCGGGCCAGGTTGCCGCGATTAATCTCGTCGATCACGAGGAAGTGTGGGTAATCAGGGTTATCCAGGGCAGCGTCGGCAAGCCGACGTAACGGGCCGTGGCGCAGCTGCAAAGTGCCATCGGCGGTGGGCCGGAAACCCTCGAAGAAATCCTCGTAGCTATACGCCGGGTGGAACTGCACCATCGTGACCCGGTCAGCAGAACCAGCCAGGTTAAGCGCAATTTTTCGCGCCAGGAAGGTCTTACCGGTACCCGGAGGGCCCTGGAAAATGATCTGCTTACGCGAGGAAAGCAGACGGTGGACCTTAACGAGCCAGTCCTGGTGCAACAGCAGACGGTCGGCGATTCCGGCGGGGAAATCCGGAAGTCCGGTGCAGGCGAGTTCATCGATCTCATCGTCAACCGGGTCCGGCTCCGCAGTTGCGGTGATCGGCAGCTCCGCGGGGCTACTCGGTGCCGCGGACTTCGACGCCTTCTTTTTTGTTCGCCATTCGTCTTTGTCTAGCCAGAAATTCCAGTCTTCAGTGCGTTCTTCGCGAATGCGATCGACGATGATCGCTAATTGGCGTTGATCATGGAGCTGCGCCTCGTCCTCGGTGAGGTAGGAGCGGAAGTGGCTGGCGATTTGCTGTCCCAGGTCCTTCGAGGCGCAGGGAAAAAACGCCGCCGGATCGATGAGATAACACAGCACCGCTTGAATAGTGGAGCTGTTAGTGGCGGCGTAGCCCCAGATGGTGCCTTCAATAGCGTCCGGGTTTTCCAGGCATCTGACCCGCTGGTCCCGGGGAAGACTCATGAACCAACGGCCCCAGTCAATAAGAAACTCAAACTGGCTATAGCGGCCGTAGTTATAGCCCATCCCGCCATCGAGGACACCGCCGTTTTCGAAGAGATCAACAATGCTGCCGGCCTTGGCTGGGGTGTTATCACCGGTCAGGGATACCGCAGGATCGCAGTCATTCAGTACTGCGTTGATTTTGCGCAGTTTCGTCTCAGCCAGCATGCTGCCAATAGCAGCCAGATCCACGATGTAGAGCTCGGCGAAGAGTTGCCGCGCCGGGTTGGAAATATCTGCTAGCTGCCCGACGATCTTGGTGTCGAAGGAGTGCCTGGAGTTGTCCGGATGCTCGTTATAGGCGTGGAAGAGCTCATCGAAGTTCTCCGGTGTCCAGATCTCAGCGTCGGTAAGCAATGAGCCACCATCGATAAGACACGTGTCCTTGAGGGTGCGCCCAAAAGCTTCCACGCCTGCGAAGTTGCCGTATATCTCACCCATGTATGCACTCCTTCGTTTGCGGCTTATTTTATCGGCCGGCGGCGGGGCGGGGTGGGGGTACGTGACCGAGCGACCCCAATGGGATATGCGGCATTCTTGTACCGTCGAAACTATGAAACACTCAGCGCGTTCGCTCACCCGCACCCTCGCTACCGCCGCCATCGCAATCGGCCTCACCGCCGCAGCCGCCCCTGCCAACGCAGCGCCGGTAACCGGGTCCGACCTCCCCGAACTGCCGACGATCCCGCCGAGCTCCTCCGATATCTCCGACCTGTTCGGTTCTTCCGGCTTCGGTGACGGCGAGGAGCTCTCGCAGGTCAACTACGTGGACATCGACAGCTACGCCGGCACCTGGCACCAGCTAGCCACGATTCCGCAGATATTCCAGGTGCAGTGCGCCCGCGATACCACCGCCGAATACAAGGTCATCGAGCCCGGCAAAATCAGTGTGGTCAACACCTGCACGGACTGGTTTGGCAACAGCTCAAGCATCACCGGCGCGGCTAAGGTGACCAACCCGGAAACCAACGCCTCACTGCGCGTTGCCTTCAACGGCATCCCTGGCCAGGACATCAATGGTGAAACCAACTACCGCATCACCTACCTGTCTGAGGACGGCAATATCGCCATCGTCGGCAGCCCCGATAAAAAGTCAGGCTGGGTGCTTTCGCGCACTCCGTCGGTAAGCCCGCAGGTGTGGGATGAGATCGAATCCACCCTGGACGACCGTGGTTGGTGGCCGTGCCTATTCGTCGCCACCCCCGTCGCCGGTGGTGTGGAAACACCCACCCCGGTCTGCGCGCTATAAAACCAGCGCTAGAACACGGCCAGCGCGATGGCCAGAAGAATCGGCCCGAGCGTTCCGACGATGCCGCCGGCAATTGTCTGGCGCACAGTGTGATGTGAAATCTGCACCCGTGCCCAGGCCACAGCCGGCGTGAGGAGCAAAAGCAGCGCGAACCACGGTGAGGCGAGCACGGCACAACAGCCGCAGCCGCCCACCCACGAAGCGACGTGCAGCGACGGTTTATGCCCTCCCAGCAGCGTGAGCCCGGCGAGGACAAGCACCACAATGACCGAGCTGAGCAGGATCAGCCACAGCACCCGCCCGGCGTCGAAGAACGTGAAAAGCACCAGCACGCCGATAAGCCCGATGCCGAAGATGCCGAAAGCAATATTGCGTTCCCCGCGGTCAGTGACGTGGTGGCCGCTGGTCATATGCCCGGTGTAGTGAGCCAGGATGAAGCCCACAATCGGGCCGGGGCCAAGCAGTAGTGCTGCTGCGATGCCGAGTCCGGTGTGTCCGACGGCCACGCCGCTGACCAGCAGTGTGAGCGAGATGGTGATCCACGGTGCGCACACTTCGGTGATGATGCGGGCGAGGCGGTCTGTTGTCATGCTGCTTATTCCATCACAGACCGTGGACTTTGCGGATCAGGTCCAACATTGTTTGTCGTGGCAGCACCCGGGAAAGCGGCAGCACTAGCCCCGCCCGGGAGCCCCGGGCCCGGTAGGGGGCAGGCCGCTGGGCGGTGATTTCTGCAACTATCACCTCGGCGACGGCCTCGGCGCTGATACCGCTGGCCTCGTTGGCGTTGAGGTTTTTCAGCATGGTGGTGAGCTGCTTGGTGTAGACCGAGTCCGCAGCCCCGCCGTAGCGGGTGCGTCGGGTGGAGATGCCGGTATTAATAGAGCCCGGCTCGACGACGGTGACACCAATGCCGAATTGTTCGACCTCCCCGCGAAGCGCTAGCGCCCCGGTACGCAGGGCTGCTTTCGCCGCGGCGTAGGAGGATCGGTAGGGCAGTGGGAAGGTGCCCAGCATGGATCCGACGAACACCATCCGCCCCCGGCCGGCGGCGCGCATTCCGGGCAGAAGGTGTTGGGCCAGTTCCAGCTGCCCGGTGACGTTGACGCGGAAGAGGCGTTCGAGTGCGTCGCTGGGTAGTTCTTCCAGAGGGCCGGACTGGCTCTCGCCGGCGTTGAGTACGACAGCGCCGATGCTGTGGTGTCCATTGTCGCGGGCGAAGTCGTCGGCACGCTGGGCGCAGGCGGCGATGGAGTCGGGGTCGTCCATGGCCAAGGCGGTCATGGTGATGCCGTCGGGGTGTGGTGCTTCGGTGCCGCGGCGGCTGGTGCCCAGGACGGCGAATCCGGCGTCGCGGAGGGCTTCGGCGGTGGCGTAGCCGATGCCGGAGGAGGCGCCGGTGACAAGTGCGGTTGGTGTGGTGGTGGGGAGTGTGGGGGCGCGAAACCGGGGTAGCGACACGGGGCTCATGTGACTCCTGTTAACAGCAGAAACGGCAGTGGTTTTGCCGGCAATTATAGTGCTGCGCTGGGGCGAATCAGTTGCCCGCCACCCCTAGGATGAACTCCGTTTATCTGCTTTCATGGCTGTATCCATAGACAGTGACTAGGAAGGCCCCCGCTCCCTATGAGCACATCGGTTCCCATCTCTGAGCCGGGCGCGGTGACTCGTCGTGCCGGCTTCGGCGCCACCGCCCGCCGTGTCCTTGCCCCCACACTCGCTGTGGCCACCGCTGCCTCGGCCATCTTCGCCGCCCCCGCAGTAGCCAGCCAAAGCACCCCCGGCGACACCGCCACGAATAATGTCGCCGACTTCTCAAACTTCGACTGGAAGCCCTGCCCCCCAGCTGCGCTTGCCGACGCTGACACCAAGTGCGCCGAGACCGAGGTGCCCAAGGACTACACCGACCCCGATGCCGGCACCATCACCGTCACCTTCTCCTGGCGGCCCGCCACCGGTTCCCGACAGGGCGTTATCGCCGGCAACCCCGGCGGCCCTGGCGGCAGCGCACTGGGCATGTTCAGCGATGACGTCGTCAAGATGCCCGCCCAGGTCCGGGAACACTTCGACCTCATCGCGGTGCAGCCACGCGGCCTGCGCTGGGCAACCCCGCTGAACTGCGATATCGCCGATATTCCGCTCTCGGGTGTGGCCGCAGGTAATTTCGGTGCGCTCTACAGCCTCTGCGAAACCCAGATGCCGGGCTACGCCAAGACCATCACCACCGAGAACACCGCCCGCGACCTCAACGAGGTACGTCAGCAGCTCGGCGTGGACCAGCTCAGCCTCTACGGCGTGTCCTACGGCTCGGACCTGATGTCCACCTACGCCACCCTGTTCCCGAACAACACTGACGGCATCATCCTCGACTCCGGCGTCGACCCCGATGATCGCTTCTTCGACCTTGGCCCGGCCCGCGAGCCGTGGCGCCGTGACGCGCTGAACGCCATGTTCGAGTGGATGGCGGAGCGTAACGACACCTACGGCCTGGGCACCACCCCGCTGGCCGTGTACAAGCGCTGGTCAGAGCGCGTGAATGAGGAAGTCGGTGCCCCCGGCCAGGTCTACCCGCCGCCGGCTGAGGTCGGCGATGTCCCGGCTGCTTTCGAGGACAACCCCGAGGCCCTGCTGCCGGTGGTCAACGAGGTGCTGCCGGTGCTCTGGCGTGGCCAGTCCCTCATCAGCGCCCTGCAGGGCAAGCAGGCCCAGCAGTCGAAGATCATGCAGTTCACCTTCGGCGCCATGTACTCCGAGTCCGTGTGGCCGATCCTCGCTGACATTGTGAAGACCGGCGAGCTGCCCGCCCCGCAGATGCCCGAAGGCGTGACCGAAGAAGACATGCTTGCGGAAATCAACGCCATGGCAATGGTCGAAACCGGCATCATCTGCAACGACAACCTGTCCGCAGCTGACCCGTCGTTGACCCCGAAGGTGCTGTTCAACGGTGTGACCAACGGCGACATGCTGGAGATTAACGCCGACGGCTTGAAGTCCGGCTTCAAGTGCACTGGCTGGCCGGCGCACCGCGCCGCGATCACCCCTGATGGCTCCGCTTTGACGAAGAAGCCGCTCATCCTGCACTACAACCACGACTCCGCGGTGACCGGTATCTCCTACGAGGCCATCGAGAAGTACATGGGCGGCGACGTCCACGTTTACGAGGGCTACGGCCACGGCGTGCTTGGCGCCAAGAACGGTGCCGATATGGTTGCCGGCCTGGTCAGCGACTACTACCTGAACTAGGCCAGCTGCTTAGCCCACAGCGAAGGGGCTGCGAACCTCACGATGGTTCGCAGCCCCTTTTCGCTTGCGCGGGGCTTGTGGGCTAGATCCGTACGAATTGCGCAGATCCGTGCGAAATTCCGTATGGGTTTGCGTAAAAGGTACGGATCTGCGCGTGGGGGCGGTGGCAGGGGCCGGGAAGAGGGGGTAGGCGCGGCGAATTGTGGGGTGGCTGGGCGCGGGCGGGCAGTGGGGTGGCTGGGCGCGGTCGTGGCGCTGGGGGTGGGGTGAGTGCGGCGGCGTCGGCGTCGGAAAGCTCAGGGGGAGGGGTGCGCCGATGCAGATCCGTACGAATTGCGCAGATCCGTGCGAAATTCCGTACGGGTTTGCGCAAACGGTACGGATCTGCGCGCGGGGGCGGCGGTAAAGCGGCGAGTAAGCGCCCCTCGACTAGCTGCCGACGACCAGTTCGCCGTTCTCCGCCGACAGCGCAGCCGGCTCCGCACCGCTACGCGCCGGGCCGGAGATGACATCGCCGGTGGTCATATCGAAATGCGAATTGTGCTTGGGACACACCATCGCACCGTCTTCAAAGCGGGAAATCTTGGAACCCTGATGCGGGCACACGGCGGAAAAAGCGTGGAAGACGCCCTCTTCGGGCTGAGTAATGACGTACTTTCCGACGACCACGCCGCCACCGACAGGAACCTCAGTGGCGGCTACCTTGGCTGCCTCCTCGGAGGAGCCACACGCAGCCAGTAATGCACCAGCGGCGGTGGCGGCGCTACCAAGGAGGAAGCGACGGCGGTTGCACAGGCCACCGGCGACGACGTCGGTGGTCGGGGTAGCGGGTTTGCTGCGGTTCATGTGGATAAGGCTACGCCGTAGTCTCGACACCGCCGAATCCGCAAAAGCTACCCTGAGCGGCTCAAATGAGGCGAACCTTAGATGTGGTTACGGCTAAGGAGAATAAGTACCGACTTGTGGAAAGGCGCTGCCTCCCGCGCTCGCGATGAGCTGGTGATCACCTTGTCCGGCAAGCCGTCGAGTCTGTTGCCTGCCGACGCTTAACCGGTAATTGCCGGTTAGGGCTTAGGAGCTGGCGTTGTCGTTGTTGCTCCGGCGGTTTCGGAGCAACAGCACGCCGACGATTGCGGCGGTGATGGCGGTGAGAATTGCGACTGTGGGGATACCGATATCCCACAAGGTGTCCTGACCATGGTGGAGCGCCTCTGACCAACTGTCGTGGTCGGCAAACCGTGCAGTCAGGACAGGCACGACTGATGCGCCAATCAGGTTTCCCGCAGAAAGTGCTGCCCACAGGCGAATCCAGCTAGCCGGCTTAGTTCCGTCGAACGTCACTATCGGTTGGTCCTTCCTGCCTTCTCGGCGCAGATCCGTGCCAATTGTGCAGATCCGTACGGAATTTCGCACGGATCTGCGCAATTGGTACGGGTTTGGCGCGGCGAGCAGCTGCCGCGGCCAGGGGCCGGACTGCCGGAGGGGCGAGTAGCGCAGCGGCTACTGCGAGTAATCGCGCTGGCCGAAAATAGCGGTGCCGACGCGCACCGTCGTCGCCCCCTCAGCAATGGCCAGCTCGAAATCGCCGGACATACCCATCGACAGCTCCGACAGGTCCACCCCAGCAGGGGCAACGTCGGCAAGCTCATCGCGCAGCTGGCGCAATTGGGCGAAACACCGCCGCACCGCCGCATCCGTTTCCGCAGTGCCGTCGGTGGGCATCGCCATGGTCATCAAGCCACGGGGGATGAGGTTCGGAAAGTCCCCACCCGGGCCGAGCTGCGCCACGAAATCGGCCACCGCATCCGGCGCGAAACCAGCCTTCTGGCCCTCGCCTGACGTATTGACCTGCACAAACACCTCAAGCGTGCGGTCGGCGTCGGCAAGCTTGCGCTGCACCGCACGGGCCACCTTCGGCCGGTCCAGCGCATGGAATTCGTCCGCGAACTCCACCAGCTTGCCGGCCTTATTCGTCTGCAGCGGCCCAATCACCGCCCAGCGGGGGCCGGACAACTCAGCGGCCTTCGCGCCGGCCTCCTGCACTCGGTTCTCCGCAAGCGCGTCGCACCCAGCGTCGGCAAGCACCGGCCAAGCCCCCGAAACGATATCCACATCCCAGGTCTTCGACACCGGCAGCACCCGGACCTCACTCGGAGCGCGCCCAGCAGCCTCGGCGGCCTCATCCACGCGGCGGCGCACCTGGGCGAAACGGGCGGCAATCGCCTCCGGGCTGTGATCGTGCAGGTCGTGGCTAAGAGTCATGCAGCCAGGTTAGCGCTCGCCGCGCAGGCGCTTCACCGTGCCAACCACAGTTGCCGCAATTGTGTCCACCACCACGAAACCAGCCACGCCCACCACGGCATTGCGCACCCACCGCGGCACCGCACCAATCGACGGCAACACCGTCGACCGCTCCGGCAACTGCGGCTGGGTGCCCTTCAGCGACGCAATAATCTGCTGCGCCACCACCGGCGAATACAGCATCGACAGGTGGTCCGGCCACTCGCCTGGGGCTAAGTCCGGGACATGGATATTGGTGACCTGCCGGGACGTGGCCTGCGGGGCGTCGCGGCGGTAATCGAGGAAGGCGCCGCGCCACGGGGTGGCAATCCAGTCGAATTTGGTGGCCAGATTGACATAGCGCACGCCCTCGACCACCTCCGAGGCGCCATTGAGGCCGTCGAATACTTCCGCGCCGGGCACCTGCTGCAGCCCGGCCGGGCCCAGCGCCTTGGTTGCCATCGCAAAAGCGGGGATACCTATTTTTTCTAAGGCGGTTCCGACGGTGGCGACCCCACCGAGGGTCACGCCGTGGTGATTACCACCCAGACTCACAATGGTACGAACCTTATCGGCGCCGTATTTCTTCGCATACGCCCGACCATGAATCGAGCCCTGGGAATGGCACACCAGATCCACCCGGTCGGCACCAGTGCGCTCCAAAACCTCATTAATACGTCGCTCCACTTCCGCAGTCGACGCAGTCAGATCCGCGGTGCCCGCCACCCCCTTATTCTTGCCGACGAAGCAATCCGGATCAGCCCCATAATCAAAGGAATAACAGTTAAAACCGGCCTTCTTCAGCTCCGGGGCGAGCATCGCAAAAGTCGAATACGCGCTCATCCAGGTGCCGTGGATAAGCACCACCGGCACATTCTCCGACCCAGCCGCGTCCGAGACGTCGTCGGCAAGCCCAGCAGGCATCAACCCAGGACTACGCAACTGGCGATAGAACGCCACCGGGAAAAAATTAGTGCGCGGCCCAGTTGCAGCGGGCGCATTGGCGGCAGTGTGCGAGGCAGTCGTATTCGTCATAAAAACAAGCCTATCCGCTATCGGGCGCCAGCGGGGCCGCACAGCACAGGCAGGCACCAGCCACATAAACCAGACTCACACCGATACGCGGTACTATTTTTGCCATGCTTGTCGAACGACTCCAGGCCCTGCCGGTGGCTCGACGACGCCAACTGACCTGGCTCGCCGCAGTCATCGCCACCATCGTCGTCGGCGCGCAGCTCTACCGGGCCTGCACCTACTACATGATGGACGTCGAAGTCTTCCAAGACGCCGGGTGGGCCCTACGCCGTGGCCAAGACCTCTACTCCGAAGATTTCCCCACCCGCTCCGGGTTTCGCTTCATCTACCCGCCATTCGCCGCGCTGCTGTTCTACCCCACCACCTGGGCCGGGCCGACCACCCTCCAAATCATCTGGACCGCAGCAACCATCGCAGCCGTCTGGGCGATCCTCTGGATGGTCAGCCGCCGCCTCGCCCTACCCCGGCCCGCACTGGCAGCAACACTGCTGCTCGGGCCCGCTTTCGTGCTCGACCCACTCTGGGAAAACGTCAGCTTCGGCCAGATCAACGTCTTCCTCGCCGTACTCGTCATCGCCGACGTCCTCGGCTTCATCCCCAAACCCCTACGCGGGCTAGGCATCGGCGTGGCCGCCGGCATTAAAATCACCCCGGCCGCCTTCGCGCTGCTCTTCCTCGTCCGCGGACAATGGGGCAACGTCGCCCGCTCCTTCGGCTGGTTCCTCGTCACCGTCATCATCGGCTTCGCCGTGCGCTTCAAAGAATCCATCTACTACTGGACCGACGAATTCTTCGCCGGCAACCGCGGCGGCGCCCCGACCTACGAAGCCAACCAAGCACTATCCGGGCTCGTCGCCCGCGGTGGCCTCACCGGCACCGCACTCGAAGTCGTCACACTCACCGGTTTCGTCGCCGGTGCCGTACTCGCCGGTGTGGCGGCCTGGAGGTTCGAACGCGCCGGGCGCAGCATGCTGGCGCTGATGGTGGTCATCATCGCCGTCTGCGTCACCGGCCCCTACGCAGTCAGCCACCACTGGTCCATCGTCTGCGCCGGCCTGCCGCTGCTTCTCACCCTGCGCAATAAGCTCGCCCTCGGGATCGGGGTGGCGTTCTACCTCGCCAATATCATCGCCCCCTACACCGTCTTCATCGGCCAGCCCGACGGCCGCGCCACCTCGGTCGGCATGTGGCTATGGGGCAATATGCAGGGAATTATGGGCCTGGTGGTGCTATTGGCCCTAGTGGCTACCGCCCTCATCGGCCGCGTTCCGACGGAGAAACACAACGCCGGCACCACCGCCATCGTGACCGGCTAGGTACGCCGGTTCGTCCGCTTCGTCGCCGGGGCCGACCACGGGTCCTCCGGCCACGGGTGCTTCGGATACCGCCCCCGCATCTCCGCGCGCACCTGGGCATAGGGCCCATCCCAAAATGAACGCAGATCACTAGTCACCGCCAGCGGCCGCCGCGCCGGCGACAAAAGGTGCAACACCACCTGCACCCGGCCATCCGCCACCGTCGGGGTATCGGCCAGCCCAAAACACTCCTGCAGCTTGACCTCTAATTTCGGCGGCTCACCGGGGCAATATGTCACCGGTACCCGCGAACCCGACGGCACAGTCAACCGCTGCGGCACCAACTCGTCAAGCCGCGCCGCCTCCGGCCACGGCAATAAACGCTGCAGCTGATCCACACCAACAGCCCGCGGGGAGGAGCTGCCGCTGCCCGCCAGCAGCACCGCCGCCTCGTCGGCAAGCGCCGCAGTCGACACATCCGGCCACGGCGCACCCACATACTCATGCAATAACGCCATCCGCGCCCGCAACCGCTCCGCCTCCTCAGTGAGCACCAGCACGCCCTGGTCGTCGGCAAGCGCCGCCAACACCGCCGCCTCACACTCACTCGCAGACGCCGTGACCGGCTGGGCAGCCAACTCAATCGCGCCAATCCGACGCACCCGCCGGGCCGTCACCCTGCCCTGGCCCAACACCCCGGAAAAACGCACCTCCCGATCCTCAGTGCATAACGACGCAGCCGCCCACTGCGCCAACTCCACCGACGCCGGGGCAGCCGCCCGAATCACCGCGCCCGCCCGGCCACCAGCAGCCCCCGCCGCCCGCGTGACCTCACCAATCGCCAACCACTCATGGCCCCGCAACTCCGGCGGGGCCGTCGCCGCAGTGCCCCCAACAGTCAGATAATCACCCGTATCCCGATTCCGACACCGGGCAATCCGGTCCGGCCACGCCAACGCCGTCACCAGCGCCGACGGGTCAGCCGCAGGAGGGTCCGGCAGGGCAGCAGCCACCGCATGCTGGCCAGCCAGACGCTCCAGCCGCCGCGCCTCCCGCTTGGCGGACTGACTCAACACCCCCCGCGTCAGATCCCCACTAGGCGAATCAGTCAACACCGCCGTCGCCTCAGCCGCAGCCCGCGCCCCCACCACCGGGGCGGCCAGCAACAACGCCCGGCCCGCCCGCGGATACACCGGAAGAGCAGCCAAAATACGACCAAAATCGGTGACGCCACCGTCGGCAAGCGCCCCCAAACTGCTCAGCGTGCGATGCGCGATCTGCACATGCGCCGGCGGGGGAGCATCAAGCAAACGCAAACCCACACCACCCGGCGTGCCCCACACCGCCACATCCAGCATCGCCTGCGTCAGATCCGCCACCGCAATCTCCGGGGCCGGCCACGCATCCAACTGCGGCCACTGCGACTGCGAAATACACCGCACCGCCACACCCGGGCCCAGCCGGGCCGCGCGACCTGACCGCTGCTCCGCCGACGACCGCGCACACGAGGTTGTGACCAGGCCCGACATGCCACGCGCCCGGTCCATCCGCGGGCCCCGCGCCAAACACGCATCCACCACGCCACGCACATGCGGCACCGTCAGCGAAGACTCAGCAATGGAGGTGGCAACAATAATCCGGCGCCCCCGACGGCCCCGACCAGCCACAACCCGATCCTGGTCGGCAGGGCCAAGCCGGCCATGCAAAGCCAACACCTCAACCTCGGGACACGACTGCTCCAGCGTGCCGACGATCCGATCAACCTCACGGACACCAGGGGCGAAAACCAACACATCAGCCTCATCGCCATAGGCAGCGGCGAGCTCGTCGGACAGTTTCGCCGCCTCAGTGGCGACATGGTCCACAAAGGCATACTCCACCCCGCGCGCACCCAAGGCCGGGCCCGACGGCGGGGCATACCGAATATCCAACTCATGCAGCACCGCCGGGGCCTCAATAATCGGGGCGTCACCGAGCAACGCGGCGAAACGCGGCGCGTCCACCGTCGCCGACATCGCCACAATCTGCAGGTCCTCGCGGAGATCGCGTAGATCCCGGACCATCGCCAAGGCGATATCCGTATCCAGCCCGCGCTCATGGACCTCATCGAGCACCACAGCGGCAACCCCGGCCAGTTCAGCGTCGGCAAGCAACCGACGCACCAATACACCCGGGGTACAAAACTCCACGCGGGTCGCGGCACACGTGCGGGCGTCGCCCCGGACGGTATAGCCGACCTCCCGGCCGAGCTCAACGTCGGCAAGCTCCGCAAGCCGACGCGCCGCCGCGCGCACCGCCACCCGACGTGGGGCGGTGACCACAACACGGCCGGACACGCCCGCCTGGGCCAGGCCATTGGCCACAATCGGCGGGACCAGCGTGGTCTTACCCGTACCAGGCGGGGCCTGTACGACAGCACTCGCGCCGACCGTGCCGAGGGCGTGGGCGAGCTGCTCGGCGGCTGCGGCAAAGGGCAGACCAGCGCCGATGGTGGCGATATCGAAAGGGGCCGTGGCAGCTGGGGCGTTCATAGGTAGTAAGGATGCCAGGAGGAGGTAGCGGGCGTGCGGGGGCTGTGCGCACCCTAGACAGAATATGCACGTCCGCGTATATTCACACAAATGCATATAGTGCAGCGATTTGCGTGGCTCTCCGTAGCCATGGCACTAGTTAACATCGGCCTCAAAACCACCGCCTGGTACATCACCGGGTCCGTCGGCCTGCTTTCCGACGCCGCCGAAGGCTCCGTCAACCTCGTCGCCGCACTCCTGGCCGTCTACGTCCTCCGCGTCACCCACACCCCCGCCGACGACGACCACGAATTCGGCCACTCCAAGGCCGAATACTTCTCCTCCGGCATCGAAGGCGCGATGATCCTCGCCGCCGCCGGCTTCATCATCTACTCCGCAGTACACCGCATCTTCAACCCCGCACCCGTCGAAGCCATCGGCCTTGGCCTGGCAATATCCCTCCTCGCCGCCATCGCCAACGCCGCAACCGGACTCACCCTCATCCGCGCCGGGCGCAAACACCGCTCCATCACCCTCGCCGCCGACGGCAAACACCTCATGACCGACGTATGGACCTCCGTCGGCGTCGCCATCGGCGTATGTCTCGTGTGGCTGACCGGATGGCTCTGGCTCGACCCAGTAATCGCTATCGCCGTCGCACTGAACATCCTCTTCGCCGGATGGCAACTGGGGCGCGAAGCCGTCGACGGACTCATGGACAAAGCCATGGAAGGCGACGACCGCGCCGACGTCGACCGCATCATCGAGCGCTACCGGAATATCCGCAACGGAGTCGACATCCACGAAGTGCGCACCCGCGTAGCCGGGCGACGCGAATTCATCGAATTCCACTTCCTCGTCCCCGGCTACTGGGACATCGTCCGCGGCCACGACCTGCTCACCGAACTCGAAGACGAGCTGCGCGAACGTTTTCCCGGCGTCCACATCTCCTCACACCTCGAGCCCATCGAAGACGAGCGCGCCTACGGCGACGTTGACCTGTAGCTGGCTGGGGGAGGGGGCGCGGGCGTGGGCGCGGGTAGGCGCGGGTCCTCGTGCCGGTGCCGGGCGCCCCTCTCGTCGCAGATCCGTACCAATTGCGCAAACCCGTACGGAATTTCGCACGGATCTGCGCAATTGGTACGGGTTTGCCGTCGGACACGCTTCCGGCCGGCGGCGGCGTCGGCGGCGGCGCCCCCAGCCGCCGAAGGACGCCTTATTTGCCGCGCCGAATAAAACGCACCAAGAAAACCACCGCAGCAATCAGCGCAATCAGCACTGCCAGCAACGCCACACTCAACAAACCCACGGTCAACCAATCGCCGTCCGCGATGGCCTCGAACAGGGGATTACGCGACAGTTCGACGCAGCCCCGCTCCTCAATAACCTGGTTGCCATCAACGAACTGGACAATATGGCCATCCTCACAGGTGCCGGTGGTCTCGAAGAAATTGTCCCGCCACTGCTCGTCGGAATTCGGCGGCACAGTCACCGTCGTAGTGGGAATCGACTCGGTATTGCTCATATGGATACCCCTTATATCGATATTGCGTGATACGAACATAAACCGCCCCCCCCACCACCACAACACCGAACACGATGAACGAACCCAGCGACGACACCCGCACCCGCACCTGCACCCGCGTGCTGCCCCTTCATAGCAGCCCAGGCGGACACCTCCTCATCAGCGCAACAGCCGCGGGGCTGACCAGTATCGACTTTCACCGCCCCACCGCCGGCGCCCATAACGTCGGCAAGCAACCAGCAGACACCCACCCAGCCACCGAGCACCTCGACGCGGCAGTCACCCAAATCCAGGAATACCTCGCCGGGCAGCGCCGCGACTTCGACCTAGTGCTCGACGTGCCCGCACTGCGCGGCGAGAGTTTCCGGGCGCGGGCGCTGCGGGCCATGCGGGCAATCCCATTCGGTGAGACGCGGACCTACGCCGAACTCGCTGCGCTGGCCGGTTCGGCGCGGGCGCACCGGGCGGCGGGGACGAGCTGCGCGACCAACCCGGTCCCGCTGGTGGTGCCGTGTCACCGGATCGTTCCGGCCAGTGGTGGTCTGGGGAGGTACGGGCCGGGCGCGGACTACAAAAAATGGTTATTGGAACATGAAATTTCTATCCGGATGGACAGTTAACCTACGCAACCGTAGGATGATGGAATATGACACCCGAGACCGCGGACACCCATAACCCCCGCGTCCCCTTCGACCGGGGGCCACGACCGCTACTGCGCGGCTGGCTACACGTCGGCGCCAGCATCGCCGCACTTATCGCAGGCATCGCCCTCATCTTCTTCGCCGTCCGCACCGGCAACAAAGAACTCGCCATCGCCACCATCGTCTACGTCGGCTGCTTCACCGGCGCCATGGGCGTCAGCGGCTTCTACCACCGCTGGCCATTCCGCCACGAAGCCACCGTGCAAGCCTGGCGTCGCGCCGACCACGCCATGATCGCCGTATTCATCGCCGGCACCTACGGGCCCGTCGTCGTCGGCTGCCTCGCGCCCGATATCGCCACCCAACTGCTCATCGCCTGCTGGGCATCCGCCCTGGCCGCCGTTTTCATCAACATCGTGTGGATCAACCACCCGCGCTGGCTCGCCGTACTCATCTACCTTTTCCTCGGCTGGCTCGTGCTGTGGCAAATCCCCGAACTCTGGCTCGGCGCCGGCCCCACCGTCGTCCTGCTGCTCGCCGCCGGCGGTGTCGTCTACTCCTTCGGCGCGCTTGTGTACGGCTTCAAGTGGCCCAACCCGTCGCCGCGCTGGTTCGGATTCCACGAGGTCTTCCACGCCGCTACCGTCGTCGCCGCCATTTTGCATCACATCGCGATCTGGATTGTCGTACTCAATCTGCAATAACGCCCCGCCAGCAGGCGATTGTGACGGCACCGGCCCGCTGCGTCTACGGTGAGCGCCATGACCACCAACAGCACCCAGTCCATCGACCACGCCGAACAGCTCGTCCGCGCCCGCCGCGCCACCCGCGTCTACCAACCAGGTGAGCTTGCCGACGCTGACGTGCGCCGTTACCTCGAGCTCGTCATGGAGGCGCCCAGCAGCTTCAATATCCAGGACCGCAGCGTCGTGGTGGTTCGCGACCCCGACGTGCGCGCCGCCCTGACCGAAGCCGCCAACGGGCAGCAGCAGGTGGCCAATGCGCCGCTGCTGCTCGCGTTTATCGCCGAGCCCAACGGCTGGCACGACACCCTCAGCGACCTGACCGTGGCCAACCTTGAATCCGGTTACTGGGATGATGCCGCCGCCACCGAACGCAACCGCATCATCACCGCTTTCCAAAATAAGCGTGCCGACGCTGGCCTCTCCCGCGAATTCGCCCTGCGTAATGCCATGATCGCCGCCAGCTACGGCATGATGCTCGCCCCGGCCTTCGGGTGGGCGTCCTCGCCGATGACCGGGTTCGACGCCGATCAGGCTGCCGAGGTGCTCGGGCTTTCCGACGGCGCGTTCGTCGCGTTGCTGCTTGCTGTCGGGGAGCCGGCGGAGTCGCCGGACAATCCCGGTCGCTTCCCGCTGGCCCGGCGGGTGTACGTGGACCAGTGGCAGGGCGCGGGGTACGGGGAGTAGGCGCTGCGGGCTGCGTGGCTGGGCGCTTGGACGCGCCTGGGTGCGCCTGGGTGCGCCCGGGTGCGCCTGGACGCCAAATCCGTACGAATTGCGCAGATCCGTGCGAAATTCCGTACGGGTTTGCGCAATTGGTACGGATCTGCGCTAGTGAGTGCGGGACGCGGCCGGGCAGCGGTGCGGGCAGCGGGCGGCGTCAACGTCGGAAAGCGGAGAGCTCATCAAGCCGGTAGCGCCCGACAAATTCGCCACCCCGGCCCTCCCGCTGGCTAAACGCCACCACCAACTGACGCACCCACTCCGGGTCAGACAACTGCTTCCACGTGCCGCGAAAAACACGCAAACCAGCGTTGACCAGCTGCGACTCCCGGTTCAGCTGCTTGCGCGCCACCGCCATCGGCGAACCGTACTTGCCGGAAGTCTTCACCAGGCCGTCGAACTCGACCACCAGCCCGCGATCCGGCCACATAAAATCGACCACCCCGATGCCACAACCCCGCGAGTCAAACACCTTGACCTGCTGCAACGGCTGCGGCAAACCATTGCGGGCACACACCCACCGCACCAACGACTCACCCGGCGTCTGGCTCCGATCACTGGCCAACGCGCACACCTCGCGCGCCTGCGCCACCCCAGAACGACTCGCGCAGCCCGCCAACACGCGAACCAGGTCCTGCCGTCGGCACCGGCCCCGCCACAACGCCGATTCCGCCGTCACCAGGCCCGATGACGGCCCATAGAATAATGCCGACTCCACAGCAGCGCGTGCCGACGTCGTCACCTGAATGCCGTCAACCCACTGAGTATCCCCATGCAGGCGATAATCGCGGCGGCGAATGGCCGTGCCGCGACGGCAACTACGCGAACCCGGGGCGACCACATCAACCACCAGGCCCGGCGGCAGAAGATGCCCCAGGCCAAGCACCGACGCCGCGGCCGGACCCGCCAACACCGCGTCCGGGAAACGCAGACCGACCGCGCGGGCGCGCAACGCGAACTGCTCATGCGGCGGGCGGTCCTCCGGGCGGGCGTACACACCGCGGATAACGGGTGCGAGCTCACCGCGGCGCAGCATCGATTGCAGCACCCGCAGGCCTTGCGGGGACTGGGCGTTGCGCAGCACCAGCCCCGATTCCGTATTGATCACCAATGATTCCCGCTCGTCGCTCATTTCAGCGGCCCCCTCCGTTGACGTCGTTACTACTTAGACGCCACGAACACCGGTTCTGGTTCCGTGCCATCCGAAAATTTCGGCGGCGGGGTGGGCAAACGGGTGGGGGAAACCGGTTGGGAAAGGGTTGGTGATGACAGATCCGTACCAATTGCGCAAACCCGTACGGAATTTCGCACGGATCTGCGCAATTCGTACGGATCTGCGCAATTCGTACGGATCTGCGGCTGGGGGCGGCTGGGGGTGGCTTGCCGACGGTGGCGCCGACGGGCACGTCCGACGGTGGCGCCGCCCGCCGCTGCCGACGGTGGCGCTGCCGCCCGCCCCACCTAACCGAGCGACATGGCCAGGTCCACGGCCTGCTTAATGGCCCGCTTGGCATCAAGCTCGGCCGCAACGTCGGCACCGCCAATGACAGTGACGCGATCAGGCAGGGCGGCGCGGGCGGCGTCGTCAAGCGGCTCGGTGCGCCCCAGCGGCGCCAATTCCGACACCTGGCCGGTGCACAGAATGACAGAGTCAACCGGAATGACCTGGTCTTCCCCGTTTTCAGTGATGTGCAGGCCTTCGTCGTCGATACGGCGGTAGCTCACCCCGGTGTGGTGGTGCACGCCAGCTTTTTTCAGTTCGGCGCGGTGCACCCAGCCGGTGGTCTTGCCCAGGTTTTTGCCGATGCGGGTCTCCTTGCGCTGCAGGATGTGCACCTCGCGGTCGATGGCGCCGGGGGCGTCCTCGTGGGCGATGGGTTCGGTCAGGCCGGCGCGGAACTCGGCCGGGTCCGCCACGCCCCACAGTTTCGACCACTCGGCGACGCTCTGGTTGGACTCGCGGGTGAGGAACTCAGCGACGTCGATACCAATACCGCCGGCGCCGAGAATCGCCACCCGCTCGCCGGCGATTTTCGCCCCGGACAGCAGTTCGTCGTACCGGATGACGCTGGGGTGGTCGATGCCGGCGATGCTCGGCACACGCGGAGTCACGCCTGAGGCGACAACCACGTGGTCGAATTCGCCCAGGTCATCGACGTCAACGCGGGTGCCTAGGTGCACCGGCACGGCAAGGACTTCCAGGCGCCGGCGGAAGTACCGCAGCGTCTCGGCGTAGTCCTCCTTGCCCGGAATCCGGGCAGCCAACCGGAATTGGCCACCAATGGATTGGCTGGCTTCGAAAATCTCGACTGTGTGTCCGCGGTTGGCGGCTGCTTCGGCGAAGGCCAGGCCGGCGACTCCGGCGCCTATGACGGCGATGCGTTGGGTGGTTCGCGGCGGCACCATTTTGGGGAAGAGTTCCAGTTCGCGCCCGGCTACCGGGTTGACCAGGCAGGATGCGCGTTTGTTGGCGAAGGTGTGGTCGAGGCAGGCCTGGTTGCAGGCGATGCAGGTATTGACTTCGTCGGCACGCCCGGCGGCGGCTTTATTCAGCATGTCGGGGTCGGCGAGGAGTGGGCGGGCCATGGAGATGAGGTCGGCGTCGCCGCGTTCGAGGATCGCTTCGGCCAGTTGGGGGCTGTTGATGCGGTTGGAGGCGCATACGGTCACATTGGCGTCCCGACGCAGCCGCCCGGACAGTTCCGCGAATGCTGCGCGCGGCACTGAGGTGACGATGGTGGGGACGCGGGCTTCGTGCCAGCCGATGCCGGTATTGAAAACGTCGACGCCAGCGTCGGAAAGCAATCCGGCCAGTTCGATGGTTTCGTCCCAGGTTTGGCCGTCTTCGACCAGGTCAAGTAGTGAAATGCGGTATTGGAGGAGGAAGTCGGCGCCGACCTCGTCGCGGATTCGGCGCACAATTTCCACGGGGAAGCGCATGCGTTTTTCCGCGGACCCGCCCCAGGCGTCGGTGCGGTGGTTGGTGCGCGCGGCGAGGAATTGGTTGATGAGGTAGCCCTCGGACCCCATGATTTCGATGCCGTCGTAGCCGGCGGCCTTGGCTAGTTTCGCGGCCCGCACGTAGGCGTTGATGGTGCGGCGGACGCCGAAGCCGGTGAGTTTGCGGGCTTTGAATGGGGTGATGGGGGATTTGGTGGTGCTCGCGCTGCGGTTGAGGGGGTGGTAGCCGTACCGGCCGGCGTGGAGGAGTTGCAGTACGACGTGGGAGTTGTGTTCGTGGATGGCGTCGGTGACGTGGCGGTGGTTGCGGGCCATGCGTTTGGACGCCATGAGGGAGCCGGCGGGCAGGAGCCAGCCCTCCACATTGGGTGCGTATCCGCCGGTGACGATGAGTCCGGTGCCGCCTTCGGCGCGGCGGGCGAGGTATGCGGCGAGTTGGGGGATGTCTTTGGTGCGGTCTTCCAGGCCGGCGTGCATCGATCCCATGACGAGGCGGTTGCGCAGGGTGAGCGGGCCGACGTTCAGGGGTGCGGTCAGGTGTGGGTATGGGGTGTTCGGTGCGGGCTGGTTGGGCTGAACCATGGCGAGATTGTTGCACGTGGGCGGGGCGTGCCGGGCCATTTCGGGGAAATAACTAAAGGAGCTTCTTAGTTACGCGGGCGTAGGCTAAAAATGTCGGCTTACCAGTGTCGATAGTGGTCTGCTTAGGCGAGGCTACAATGAGCTGTCGGTTGCTTGCCGACGGTAGTTGCTTGCCGACGGTGACGCCGGCGGAAGGAGAAGACAGTGGCGCAGTCACGAGTGCTTCGCGCGGTCCCGGCGGTCTATGGCTGGTTGCTTACCTGCTACGCCGTGGTGGCGTTGGTTTTTAGTGTGGTGTCGCCACTGCGCGGCAATCTGCGCGGTATCCGCGAGCTGCTCGATATTGTGCTGCTGCCGATCCCGGAATACTCGGTGTCGTGGGCGTTGGTGTTGTTCATTATCGCCGCTGGCATTTTCGCTCGGAAGCGTGCCGCCTGGTGGGTGATTGTCACCATCACCGCCGCGAGCAATGTGTACAACCTTGGCGTGCTGGCAGGCGTTGACCTGGGCGAATCGAGTCCGGCGGGGCTGTATTGGATAGGTGTGGGCACCCAGACGCTTATCCTCATTGCGCTGGTGCTGACCAGGGACCTGTTTCCCGCACAGGTGCGTCGCGCCGCAGTTGGCCGGGCGGTGGGGGTATTCGCGCTGCTGGTGATTATCGGCACGGCCTGTGGTTGGGCGTTGGTGCGGACTTTCCCTGGTACGGGCCCGGCGGCATTGGTGGCCGAGGATCGGTTCTGGTGGACGCTGAACCGCGTGCTGGGGTTTTCTTTATTGCCGTTGAATCAGTTCGACGGCCACCCGCCGCAGTGGGTTGCCTTGGTGGTGAGTTTTTTCGGGGCGGTTGCTCTTCTTGGGGCGGTGTTTACCCTGTTGCGGTCCCAGGGCGGGCAAAATTCGCTTACTGCTGCTGACGAGACGGCTATCCGCGCGATGCTCACCCGGTGGGGTGCGAATGATTCTTTGGGGTATTTCGCCACCCGCCGGGATAAGTCGGTGGTCTACGCCAATTCGGGCCGTGCCGCGGTGTCGTACCGGGTGGAGGTCGGGGTCATTTTGGCTTCCGGTGACCCTATTGGTGACCCGGATCATTGGGACAGCGCCATCACGAATTTTTTGTTGATGGCCCGGAATTATGGCTGGACCCCGGCGGTGATGGGCGCCTCGGCGGCGGGTGCACGGGCGTGGCGCCGCGCCGGGCTCAGTGAGTTCCACCTGGGCGATGAGGCGATTATTGACACTGCTGATTACCGCATTTCGGGCCCGGATCGGAAGGCGCTGCGGCAGGCGGTGCACCGCGCGGGCAATGCGGGGGTGAGTGTGCGGATTCGTCGGCATGGGGAGATCAGTGCTGATGAGTTCGTCGCTATTAGTGCCGATGCGGATCGGTGGCGGGACACGACCGATGAGCGTGGTTTTTCGATGGCGCTGGGCCGGCTCGGCGACCCCGCCGATAGTGAGAACCTGCTGGTTGAGGCTTTGCACGGGGGCAAGCGGGTGGCGTTGTTGAGCTTTTCGCCGTGGGGCCGCACCGGTGCGTCGCTGGATACGATGCGCCGGGCTCCGCAGGCGCCGAATGGGTGCGTGGAGTTGATGGTGACGTCCCTGTGCCAGAACGCCGACGGGGTGGGGGTGCGCCGGATTTCGTTGAATTTCGCGGTTTTTCGTACCGTGTTCGCCTCTGAGGATGAGCTGGGTGTGGGCCCGTTGCTGCGCCTGAACCGTGGGGTGCTGACGTTCTTATCCCGCTTTTGGCAGATGGAGGCGTTGTACCGGTCGAATCAGAAGTACGCCCCGCAGTGGGTGCCGCGGTATGTGTGTTTCGCCAACCGCCGTACGTTGCCGTCGGTGGCTTTGGCCGGTGGTATTGCGGAGGGCTTCATGCCGTGGCCGCAGCGCACGGGCCGGCTGAAGCATTCCACGACGTCGGCGACGAGCCCGGCCGCCCGGGCTGCCTATGCCGCGGTGCCGGATATTCTTGCTGGTGGTGCGCCCGCCCCGCGTCGCATTCCGGAGCAGACCGCCGCCCGTATCGCCGAGGCCACCGCCATGCAGGCCAGTGGGGTGAACCCGTGGCCGGTTGCTGCGGCGCCGGATACGCCGTGTGCTGGTATCGCCGGCGCTGTTGCCCAGGGCAGCCGCGAGGTGCTGTCGATTGCTGGTCGCGTATTGGCCAAGCGTGATTTCGGTGGCGTGATTTTCCTGCGGGTGCGTGATTTCACCGGCGACTGCCAGGTCCTCGTGGAGCGCACCAGTGCCGCCTACCAGGTGCTTTCCGACGTTGACCTCGCCGATCTGGTGCGTGTCGACGGTGTTGCGGGCAGGTCCGATAAAGGCGAACCCTCGCTATTTGCTGACTCTGCGCAGCTGACCGCCAAGGGCCTGCACCCACTGCCCGATAAGCGTCGTGGCCTGCGGGACCCGGAGACGCGAGTGCGCAATAGGCATGTCGACCTGGCCGTCGGCAAGCAATCCCGGGAAGCGTTGGTGGCACGGTCGGCGATTCTGCAGGCAGTGCGCGGCGTGCTCGTCGGCAAGCAGTACCTCGAGGTGGAGACGCCGATTCTGCAGCAAGTACACGGCGGGGCGAATGCGCGGCCATTCCGGACCCATATCAACGCCTATGACCAGGACGTGTACCTGCGAATTGCGCCGGAGCTGTACCTGAAACGCCTGCTGTGCGGCGGTGTGGAGCGCGTATTTGAGCTTGGCCGGACATTCCGGAATGAGGGTGTTGATGCGACACATAACCCCGAATTCACCATCCTCGAGGCATACGAAATATACGGCGACTACACCTCCATGCGGCTGCTGTGCCAACACATCGTGCAGCAGGCCGCCATCGCCGCCAATGGGCAGTGCACAGTGCCGGGGCCCGACGGGCAGCCGGTGGATATTTCCGGGGACTGGCCGGTAGTGCGGTTCTTCGACGCGATCACCACGGCGCTGCGGGCGCGCGGAATCGAGACCGAGCAGCTCACTGCAGCCACCGACGCCGCCACCCTGCGCAGGCTATGCGACCAGGCCGGGGTGCCGCACCGGCCGGACTGGGACGCCGGGCAGATTTCGCTGGAAATGTATGAGCGCCTGGTGGAGGAGCACACCGGCCGGCCGACGTTCTACACCGATTTCCCCACCAGCGTGTCCCCGCTCACCCGCGCGCACCGCAGCGAGCCTGGGGTGGCCGAACGGTGGGACCTGGTGGCCTGGGGAGTGGAGCTGGGTACTGCCTATACCGAACTGACCGACCCCCTGGAGCAGCGCCGCCGCCTGGAGCAGCAATCTTTGCTGGCCGCTGACGGTGACCCGGAGGCGATGGAAGTTGATGAAGATTTCCTGCGTGCCCTGGAATTCGGGATGCCGCCCACCGGTGGGTTGGGTATGGGCATCGACAGATTAGTGATGCTCATTACCGGTTTAAGTATCCGCGACAGCCTGCCGTTTCCCTTCGTGCGGCCCGAAGCCGACCCGCGCGGCTAGGGTAGGAAAGCGTGAAGATTCCTACCCGATACCAGCTTCTCCTCATCGCCGCGTTGTCGGTGGTGGCGTTGGTGTCGCTAGGCATTGTGGTGTTCGAGCCGGAGTGGTCTGAGGATACCGCCGACCGCGAGCCGACCGCGTCGGCGCAGCCCGCACCGCAGCGGCCGGGCCCCGAAGCGTGGCTCGAATACGGTCGCCTCGACTCCGGCACCGGTGAGCTCGTCGCACCCGATGCCCGGGTGGCCTACGGCGAGGGGCCCCGCCAATTCGGTGACCTCTACGTGCCGCGGGTGCTCGACCCCGCCTTGCCGGTGCCGCTGGTGGTTATGATCCACGGCGGCGGCTGGACCCAACAATCCACCCTAGAAGGCATGAATGCCCTGGCCAGCGACATGGTTTCGCGTGGGGTCGCGGTGTGGAATATCGAGTACCGGGGCACCGTGCCCGGCGCCGATGCGGCAACAGACCCCAATATCGGTGGCTGGCCCGGCACCTACGACGATGTCGCCGCGGCGATTGACTTCATCCCCAACCTGCACTCCAGCTCCCCGGTGGCCCTGGACCTATCCCGGGTGGTGGTCACCGGGATCAGTGCGGGTGGCAACCTCACCGCGTGGGTGTCGACACGCCAGGTGCTGCCCCCGGAAGCCCCCGGCGCGAACCCGGGTTTCATCCCGCTGGCATACGTGCCGGTGGCTGGGGTGTACGACATGGCGCTTGCCCATAGTCGCCAGGATCGGTTTGTGGCGGCCCTGCTCGGCGGCACCCCGGAGGATGTGCCAGACCATTATCGCCTGGCCTCGCCGGCGCAGAATATTGACATCACGAAGCAGTTGACCATCCTGCACGGCCGCAATGACCAGGTCGTCAACGTCGAGCAGGCCACGGTGTACGCGGACCGTATCGCTGCGGCTGGCGGCACGGTTGATGTGCGGCTTTTCGATGACGCCGCCCATTCGTCGTGGGCTGATCCAAATGCGGTGCCGTGGCAGTCGGCACGCGAGGCGATCCTGGATCATCTGGCCGGCTGAGCCTGTGGGGCATTGGGGGCCCCGGCGCTATTGTGGGCCCATGACGAATCGAATCGCAGTCATCACCGGCGCCTCTTCCGGTATTGGCGCCGCCACCGCCGAGCAGCTTGCTGCCGCTGGCTGGGAGGTCCACCTGTGTGCCCGCCGTACCGGTAACCTGCAGCGTTTAGCCGACAGCATTACCAATAATGGTGGTGTGGCCGAGGTGCACACCGTCGATATCACCAACCAGGAGCAGGTCGATGCGCTTGCCGACGCCCTGGCCGGCCGCGGTGTCGGTGTGTTGGTGAATAACGCCGGCGGCGCCTGGGGGCTGGAAAGCGTTGAGGACGCTGTCGAAGAGAAGTGGCGCTGGATGTACGAGGTCAACGTGCTGGGCACCTTGCGGGTGACCCGTGCGCTACTGCCGGAACTGAAGTCCGCCTCCGGCGCGGTGATTAACGTCGGTTCGGTGGCTGGCCGCTTCAACTACGTCGGCGGTGCGGGCTATAACGCCGCCAAGCATGGTGAGCGTTCGCTGACTGAGGTGCTGCGCAAGGAAATCGCCGCCGATGGTGTGCGCGTCACCGAGGTCGACCCCGGCCGTGTGCAGACCGACTTCTCCCTGGTGCGTTTCGATGGCGATGCCGAGAAGGCCGACGCTGTCTACGCGGGGAAGGAAAATCTCACTGCCGAGGATATTGGTGAGGTAATCCGTTTCGTGGCGGACCGCCCAGCCCACGTCAATATCGACTTCGTGCAGGTCACCCCGATCGACCAGACCTCTATTTAAGGTGCATATGACTGAGACTCCACAGAACACCACCCGCCCCATTGCCCTGGTCACTGGTGCGAGCCGCGGTATTGGCCGCGCCATTGCCCACGACCTGGGCCGCGACCACCACGTTGTGTGCGGCGCCACCAGTGTCGATGGCGCCCAGGCGATTGCCGACGAGCTGGACTCGGCCTCGACATTTGTCTGCGACGTCACCTCGGATACGGACCTCGCTGCCGCCGTCGGCAAGCTGGGCCTGGAACGCCTCGACGTCTTGGTGCACAACGCCGGCATTAACGACGAAGGAACCATCGCGGAAACCGAGCGGGACCGGTGGCGGCGCATTTTCGAGGTCAACGTATTCGCGGTGGCCGAACTGTCTCGCCTGCTGCTGCCTGCCCTGCGCGCCGCCCGCGGCACCGTGGTGATGATTAACTCTGGGTCCGGGTACATGTCAGGCCCGAAGCAGGGGCCATACTCCGGCACGAAATTCGCGCTGCGTGCCCTGACCATGGCGATGCGCGAGGAAGAACGCGGCACGGTGCGGGTGTGCTCGGTGCATCCGGGCAAGGTCGATACCGATATGCAGGTGGAAATCCAGACCCGCCGCGGCAACGGGCCGGACACCTACGACGGCAGCGTCTACGTGCGGCCCGAGTCCATTGCCGGGGCGGTGCGGCTGTGCGTGGACACCACCGACGAGTCCATCGTTGAGGAAGTTACGGTGCGGCCGGTGCGGCGGTGGCTGGGGCGGCGGTAGCTGGGGCGCGGTAGCTGGGGCGGTGGCTGGGGTGGGCTGCCGGCTGCCTTTTCGCCGTCTTTCGCGCCCGGTGTCGCCCTCTTTCGGCAGATCCGTACCAATTGCGCAGATCCGTGCGAAATTTCGTACGGATCTGCGCAATTGGTACGGGTTTGTGCGCGGGAGGCGTTAGCGGGGCTGTCAGGTGCCGCGCCCGCGCCCGCGCCTGCACCCCACGCGCCACACCCACCTCACGCGCCACACGCACGCATCACACACCCCACACGCACCACACACGCCGTGCACCCGCTCAGCACCCCAGCAGCAGCACCGAACCGCCGCGACGATGCCGCTGTTTCACCGTTGCTTGCTACCATCCCGGGGCAAGCGTAAATAATCCCAGGACCCTAGTGAGGTATCCATGTCACGCCCCAACCCTTACGGCGAGCCCGAGTACCAGAACCAGTATCCGGGCCAGTACCAGGACCAGTACCAGGGTCAATACCAGGGCCAGCAGTACCAGGAGCCCCCGGCGCAGAAGGGTCTCATCGCCGGTCGCCTCGATGGCAAGAGCCTGGCGGCCAATATTGGCATCACTGCGTTGCTCGGCGGCGTTATTACTGGCGCTTTGGTCTGGCTGGTTGACGCCATCGTCACGAGCCTCACCGGTTACGCGAATGACACGCTGTCCGCCGCTGTCGGCTGGGCTTTGCTGTGCATTGTGTTCGCCATTATTGGCGGCGCGTTGGCGATTCCGGCTTATATGACGTCGAATACTGGCCTGTTCAAGGCTGCGGTTGTGGCTATTGGTGCGGTCGCTATTGTGGTGCGCGTCTTTATGGGCGGCCTGCTCGACGGGGACTGGAATAGCCTGATTGAGTTGACCGGCATTGCCTGCACGGTCGCTGTGGTTAATACGGTTCCGGGTCGTGTTCGCGCTGCCGACGTGTACGTCTAAATCAGGTCGCTACCGGCGATAATAATGCCGCGCCCCCTTCGTTGGGAGCGCGGCATTTTTCTTGTGGTGTCGGCGTTGGTGCTTGCCGACGTTGTGGGCTGGCGGGCGCCTAAGCGTCCTGCATATCGGGCAGTTCGCGCTTGAGCACCTTGCCGGTGTCGTTGCGGGGCAGGTCGTCCATCCAGAACACGTCGCGGGGTTCGGCCTGCTCGATGAGGCAGTCCACCACGTGGCGCTTGACGTCATCCTCGGTCAGGGCCTGGCCGACCTCATTGTCCTCGCGGACCACGTAGGCCACGAGGCGGGACTTGATCGGGTCGGTCTTGTCGCCGCGGACGAAGACGTCTTTCACACCGGGCAGGGTGCCCAGGGCTTCTTCGGCTTCCAGCGGGAAGATGTTTTCGCCGCCGTTGATGATCATGTCGTCGGCACGCCCGCATACGTGCAGGTAGCCCTTCTCATCGAGGTAGCCGAGGTCACCAATGGCGACCTGGCCGTCGATGATGTCGATCGGGATGTCCGGGTTGGTGTAGCCCTTGAACATCATGCCGTTGGCCGAGTAGATGCGGCCGATGGTGCCGGTGGGAACCACGCGGCCCTGTTCATCACGAATGGACAGGGCAACACCGGGCATGGCGCGGCCGGCGGTCTCCGGGTTGGCGGCGAGTTCCTTAGCGGAGGCGGTAGAGACCTGGCCGATCTCGGTGGAGCCGTAGAAGTTGCAGGTCACCGGGCCGAAGCGGGCATTGAGCTTGCGCACCAGCCAGGCCGGCATGGCATTGCCGGCGGACACAATGAACCGCGGCTGGTGGAGGTTAAAGGCGCGGGTTGCTTCCTCGGCCTCCAGCATCTCCTTGAGGAATACGACGGAGGACACGTAGGCATTCACGCCGTGCTTCTCGGCGTCCTCCATGCACTTGACCGGGTCGAAGACGCGGCGCAGCACCAGCGTGGAGCGCGCGGCCAGGGCGATATTGAGGTTCGCCCAGCCCCAGGCGTGGAAGATCGAGGCGGTCTGCTGCACCACCTGGTACGGGCGCCACGGGATGCGCTGCAGAATGCCGGCGGCGGCCTTCGGGGTGAGCGGTTCACCGTAGATAACGCCCTTCGGGGTGCCGGTGGTGCCCGAGGACATGATGATGATCCGGCCCTTGCGGTTGGTCAGGGCGAATTTGGAGCGGCCGCCGGTGGCGATGCGCTCCGACAGGGTCGTCCAGCCGGGTTTGAGCTGCGGCGGGTTGTCCTTATCGGAAATGTGCACGACGGTGACTTTGACGTCGGGGTGCGCCTCGGTCGGAATGCGGTCGAGGAATTCGTCGTCGACGAAGAGGTAGTCGATATTGTGCTCGGCGAAGATCCGGTCGAGCTGCTGCTTGGAGGACCCGACGTTCAGGAGCAGCACATCGCAGCCGAGGAAGCCCTTCGCGGCCAGCGGGAAAATAATGCCGCGGCCGTTGCGGGCCATGATCGCCATCCGGGAGCCAGGGCCGACGCCCTCGTCCTTGAGGTTACGGGCCAGGGCGGTGGCCTGGTCGTCGAGTTCCTGGTAGGTCAGCTGGCCGTCATCGTCGATGATGGCGGTGTGGTCGCCCGCGCGACAGCTGGACCGACGAATCTGGGCGGCAGTGGAGAAACCCCAGCGCACGGCGCCTTCCACGAATTTCGCGGCCTGCACTGGCCCGCCGACGTTCAGCATGCCGGTGCGGATAATCGGCGGAATCGCCTGCAGCATGTGGATGGCCTCGTGCTTGGCCGGAACGCCATGCTTTTTCTCCGGGTAGTACTCGGATTTCGGCATTGCGGGTTGAGACGTCGATCCCTGGGGGCTGGTCACAGTGGTTCTCCTCGGCACATTAGAAATGGGGCCCGGCGCGGGTGAATCGGAGCCCAAATATCGAACTATACCCAGATTGTGACCATATTGTGTTAATTTTGTCGCCTTCTGGGACTACTCAGCGTCGGTGTCGGCATGCGGGCGCGCAGCCATCGTCGATGCCGGGTCGCCTTCGCGGGCCTCGTCGATATAGCGCGGCACCACCTTGCCGGCACCATTGCGCGGCAGGTGATCCATGAAGATCACCTTGTCCGGCACCGACCAGGACGCCAGGTGCGTGCCGACGTAGGACTGGATGGCCTCCGCCGAGAGCTGCTCGCCTTCGGAGGTGTCATCGCGCACCACGTAGAGGTGCAGTTCGGCGATGAGGTCATCGTCTTGCACGCCGCGGGCGTAGATATCGGCCACGCCGGGCATTGGGCCGACGAGCTCTTCAACCTCGCGGGGGAAGACATTCTCGCCGCCCTTGATGATCATGTCGTCGGAACGGCCACAGATATAGAGGTATCCGTTCTCATCCATGCGGGCGGTGTCGCCGATCTCGAACATGCCGTCAACGGTGGTGTACTTATCGTCCTCGGACAGGTAGCCCTTGAAGGTCATTTCCTGGACGCAGTGCAGGCGACCAATTTCGCCGCGCGGGACCTCGTTATTGTTCTCGTCGAGCAGTGCCAGGCGCACACCAATCGCCGGGCGGCCAGCGGTATCCGGCATGGCGGCAAGTTCCGGGCCGGTGGCGATGGTGGTCAGGCCGGCCTCGGTGGAGCCGTAGAAATTGCACACCACGGGCCCGAAGCGTCGGGTCAGGGCGGTGACTAGCCAGGCCGGGATGGCGTTACCGGAGGACACCATGAACTTGAACGGGCCGATCTTGGTGTCCGGTTGTGCGTCGAGCTCGTCTTTGAGGAAGCGCAGCCAGATGGCGGCGGAAATCATACCGTTGACGCCATACTGTTTGCACTGCTCAATGCACTTTTTCGCGTCGAAGATGCGGTGCGTGACAAGGGTGGCGCCGGTGCCCATGGCGATAATGACATTTGCCCAGCCCCAGGCGTGGAACATGGAGGCGGCCTGGTGGATGACCAGATTGCGGCGCCACGGCACGCGGTCGACGATAGCGCCGAGGGTGGCCGGGGTTTTCGGCTCATCACGCATGATGCCCTTGGGCAGGCCGGTGGTGCCGGAGGACATGATGACAATGCGGGACTGCTTCGGGCGGTCTTCCAGCTTGGCCTTGGAATGCAGGCCGGAGTCGATGAGGTCCTGCATGACCAGGGCGCCTTCGGGCAGGCCGGAGCGGTCATTGGGGTCTTCGAGGTGCGTGATGACGATCTGGCAGCCGTGCATATCCTCCGGCAGCTGCGGCAGGAACTCCTCGTCAATGAAGAGGTAGTTGATGTTATTGCGCTCGACCAGGGCGTCGATCTGGGAGGGGGAAGCGCCGATATTCATCAGCATGATGCGAGCGCCGGTGAAGGCCTTCATCGCCATCGGGATGATGATGCCGCGGCCATTGCGGGCGATGACGCCGAAGGAGGATTCATTATTCATGCCGCGGTCGATGAGCTCTTTGGTCATCTGGACGGTCTGGTCACGCAGTTCGGTATAGGTGAGCTCGCCCAGATCGTCGACTAGGGCTAGTCGGTTGGGGTAGCGCAGTGCGCCCATATTGATAAGTGCTGCCACAGAGAAACCCCAGCGTCGCAGGTAGTTCGCTATTTTGGGGGCCTGAGCGGGCGTCATGTAGAGCGCACCCGATTCCATGAGTGGTTTAACGGACTGCAGTGCAGCTTTGACCTGGAAGGAAATGGGGTTGTGGGGTACGACGTTCGTCTCAGTTTTCATTGGCTATGAACTCCTTCGCAGGCAATCGGGTGGCGGCCGAAATAATAGTCTCGATAGGCTAACAAAACAATTCTGTGTTTTAGCGCAGCCTTATGGCTAGACACGTTCTAAATATCGGCCGCGGCACAGCAAGTGTTACAGATTGGTCACAAAATGAACAATGCGGCGTACACCCAATCCACGATCAGGGGTACGCCGCACTGCGGCCAACACTCACGTCAAGCCGATTGCGCCCGACTTAAGCCTCATCGACGCCAGCGTCGTTAAGCATCGGTACTTCAAGCAACGCCTCCGGCACGCCGAACGCGTCGACAAGCACCTGCGACCACGGGCCAAGCGAATCAACCAGGTCATTCACGGCAGCACGGGCAGCCTTCGTGCGCGAACCAGTAAGGATATTCTGCTCCTGGTACCAACCGGAGTGCTCATCAATAACCGACAGCGCGAACAGATTCCGCACCTGCTGGAACACCTCAGTGGCTTCATCCGCCGGGTCCATCTTGGCCTCAGCCTCAGCCAGCGCCTCCAACAACAAGGTGTCAATCCGGGCAAAACCGCAGGCGATCAAGTGATCCTGGGCCTCATCAACAGCCCGCACCGCATCCTCGGGCTCCATCTTCTTCGCGCCCCGCAGGCGCCGGGCCAGGGACTTCAGCAGATTCTGCTCACGGTCCTCAAATAGCTGCACCTGGTAGGCCAGGTCGAACATGGACTCTTCATCACGGTCCGAAATCCGGTCCAGCAGCGACTGAATCGTGGTGGTCACCGTGGTACGCCGCCGCACCAGGTCAGAAATATTGTCCACGCCGAAGCGCAGCATATCCATCGGATCCAGGTCCGCCATATCGCGCGCATACGCGGTCAGCAGCTCTTTGCCCACCATCTGCACGAGGACCATATTGTCGCCCTCAAAGGTGGTGAAAACATCGGAGTCATCCTTGAAGATCGGCAGCAGATTCTCTGCCATATAGCCAGCGCCGCCACATGCCTCACGACATTCCTGGATGGCAAAAGTGGCGTGCTCAGTATTGGCGACCTTCACCGCAGCGGCCAGGGACTCCATTTCCCGCTGCTGCCACTGCTGTTCCTCGGTGGGGTTAGCCACATCCCACTTGCCGTGGTCAATCAACTGCACCTGCTCGTGCAGACGCTCAATGGTCTGGTTCTGCAGCAGCGCCAGGGCATAACTGCGCGCCAGCAGCGGCAGCAGGCGCAGGCGGTGTGCACGGTGGTCGATGAGGCGCTTCTCATTACCGGGCAGGCCCTCAAACTGGCGCCGCCGCATCGCATAGCTCAAAGCCAGGGCCAGGGAGGTGCGCGTGGCAGCACCAGCAGCAGCACCGACAGAGATCCGGCCCCGGATCAGGGTGCCCAGCATGGTGAAGAAACGCCGATTCTTCGACTCAATAGGCGAGCTGTACTTCCCGTCGGCGCTGACATCAGCAAACCGGTTAAGCAGCGCCTCACGGGGCACCCGCACGTGGTCGAAGGAGAAAGTGCCGTTATCGACGCCGGTCAGGCCGCCCTTGAGGCCGTGGTCGCCGATGGTGACACCCGGCAAGGCATTGCCCTCGTCGTCACGCAACGGCACCAGCAGACAGTGCACGCCGTGGCTCTCGCCGGGCTCGCCGTTCTCATCTGGGGTGTGCAACTGCGCGAAGACGGCAGCCATCGTGCCGTGGCGAGCGGCATTGCCGATATAGACCTTCTCCGCAGAGGCAGTGGGGGAGTGGACCACGAACTCTTCGGTTTCGGGGTCGTAGGTGGCGGTGGTTTCCAGGTTCTGCACATCAGAGCCGTGGCCGCGCTCAGTCATGCCGAAGCAACCAAGCAGGTCCAGGTTGATGATGTCGCGCACGTACTTGGAGTGGCGTTCGGTGCCTAGCGCTTCGACCGCGCCGCCCCACAGGCCCCACTGCACGCCGGACTTAACCATCACGGAAAGATCGGCGTGGCCAATCATTTCCATGCCGGTCAGGGTGTCGCCGGTATTGCCGGTGCCGCCCTGGGCCTCGGTGAACGCGCCTAGTGGCAGGCCGCAGTCGCGTAGTTTCTCCAGGCGCGGGATGAGCGCGTCGCGGGCTTCATCCAGCGGTAGGCCGTACTGCGGTTGGAAAAATTCGTCGTCGAGTAGCTCGCGCATGATGGCGCGGCGCTCAGACCAGCGCCCGTCGAGGGCCTTCATGAGCGTCTCGGCTACCGCCGGGTTCGGCTCGGTGGGCAATTTTGACGGGCGATGGGAGCGCTCCGCGCCGTCCGAGGAGGCCTCATGGCCTCGTGTGCTGTCGGCGCTGGTGATGCCTTCGGTGTGGTCCAGGTCATCTTTGTTCGTCATGTGCCCAGGCTACGCGGATATATGACCAGGGTAAATAGGAAAATGCCGCAAAAGTGGGCACTGCGCGCAGCAATTGTTTAGGTGTCACTATCCTGCTTGCCGACGCTTAGGGCTGCCGACCTGGTCGTTAGCTGACGCACACGCGACTGCTTAATTCACCGGCGCTGCCTCCGCGCCGGCCACAATTGAATCCAATGCAGCCGCATCCATTGGCCCACAGGTGCCCAACCAACGTTCCAAGGCGGCGCGCTCAGCCTCGGTGACCCACAGTTGGTACCGGTGTTTCACCGCTACCTGGCGGGCGGCATAGCGGCACCGGAACTGGGCATTCGACGGCTGCCAGGTCGCAGCATCGCCGGCGCCTTTTTGCTGATTCGCGGTGCCATCGACCGCGAGCAGATTCAGTGGGTCATTGGCGAAACTTTGCCGAGTAGCCGCATCGAGTTGCTGGGCGCCTTTCTGCCAGGCATCGGCCATGGCCACCACATGGTCGATCTGTACTTCGCGGGAGGTGGTATTGCCGCGCTGGAACTGGATTGTGGCGCCGGTGTAGGGGTCCACCAGGATGCCGCTGAGCACAACACAGTCGCGGGTATTGGGTTTGAACTGAATATTTGTCAGGTCCCGGCGCAGGATGTCATTGCGGGTATCGCAGCCGTTGTGGCCCAGAGCTACTGGCACATCATCACTCCAGCGCTGCCCGAACTGCTTGCGTTCGTAGCCGGTTTTCGGCGCGCGTCCTTTGACCGCTAGGTCGTCCAGCATGGCGTTAATCTCGGCGGCCGCGCCGGGCTGGGCCGCGCCGGGCTGGGCTGGGGAGGACTGGGCGGAGTCAGCCCCGTCAGCCTCGTCGGCCGCGCCAGCCCCGTCGTAGCCGTCGGCAGGCGGAGCGGAATGTGTTGGCTGAGTTGACTGGGCTGGCGATTGGTCCACATCAGTCGATGTGGTCTCAGACAGTCCGGTCGCGCAGCCAGAAAGCACCAGTATTGACCCCATCGCGATGGCGCAGAAGTAGGTGGGGGCGTGCTTGAGTGGCTGTGATGTGAGCATGGAATTAACGGTAGAGGCCGCTTGGACATTGCCCGTGCCCGGGTTCGCACATACCGTCGGCACGCCGGCATAGGTAGGCCTTAGTTAGGGTGCGCTCATTATTTCGCAAGGGTTACGCGGCTTTTACCAGGTCGATCAATTGCCACACCACAGTTGTGCTATACATCACACCTGAATGCTGACCTGGGGAAATGAGGTTGCACTTGTTTCGCTACCGGGCTCGTCGTAGGCGAATGTAGGACTTAATCAGTACAAAGCGCCCACTTCGAACCGGTCAGCGAGCTGCCACACCAAGGCACCTCGCCGCATCAGGGTCGGTGTGGGCCCAAAACAGGATAGGGGCCCGCTATGTCCTCCCACACGAGCCCACAGGCGACTTCACCCTCGCGCGACCTCTACAACCCCGCCCACGAGCATGACTCCTGCGGCGTCGCTTTTATCGCCGACACTCTTGGCCGCGCCAGCCGCGACATTGTGGATAAGGCCATTCAGGCTCTCGTCAATATCGACCACCGTGGCGCCGCCGGCGCCGAGAAAAACACCGGCGACGGTGCCGGCATCCTCATTCAGCTGCCCGACACCTTCTGCCGCGCTGAACTCTCCCGCACCGGCGTGCAGCTACCCAAGCCCGGCGCCTACGCCACCGGCCTGTGCTTCCTGCCGCAGGCCCGCATGGCCACCCTCGATGCCATCCGCGCCGTCGAAGATATCTGTGCCGAAGAAGGCGTCGACCTCATCGCCTGGCGCGATGTGCCCGTCGACGCCTCCTCCCTGGGCTCCATGGCCCGGGCCGCCATGCCCGTCATCAAGCAGCTCTTCGTCACCGCCCGTGACCACGAAGGCAACCAGCTCTCCGGGCTGGAACTCGACCGTAAGGTCTGGTTCGTCCGCAAGCGCTGCGAGCGTGAGCTCGGCGAACGCGGCGCCGGCGAAGGCGCAGGTAGCGACACCGTGTACTTCCCGTCGCTATCCAGCCGCACCATGGTCTACAAGGGCATGTTGACCACTCCGCAGTTGGAGAAATTCTTCCTCGACCTGCAGTCCCCGGAGCTGACCAGCGCGCTGGCGGTGGTCCACTCCCGGTTCTCGACGAATACGTTCCCCTCCTGGCCGCTGGCCCACCCGCACCGCATGGTCGCCCACAACGGCGAAATCAACACGGTGCGCGGCAACGGAAACTGGATGAACGCCCGCGAGTCCTTCATCCGCTCCGAAGCGCTGGGTTCCATCGACCGCGCCCTGCCGGTATGTGACCCCGACGGCTCCGACACCGCCCGTTTCGACGAGGCCCTCGAGCTGCTGCACCTAGGTGGCCGCTCCCTGCCGCACGCCATGATGATGATGATCCCGCAGGCCTGGGAGCACGACGACGATCTCGACCCCGACGTCCGCGCGTTTTACGAGTACCACTCCTGCCTCATGGAACCGTGGGATGGCCCCGCCGCCGTGGCCTTTACCGACGGCACTGTTATTGGCGCCGTGCTGGACCGCAATGGTCTGCGCCCGGGCCGCATCTGGGTCACCGACGAAGGCCTGGTCATCATGGCCTCCGAGGCCGGTGTGCTCGATATTGCCCCGGAGCATATTGTGCAGCGCACCCGTGTCGAGCCCGGCCGCATGTTCTTAGTGGATACCTCCGCCGGCCGCATTATTGATGACGCCGAAATTAAGCGGGATATCGCCGCCACCGGCCCTTACCGCGAATGGGTAGAAGGCAGCCTGGTGGACATGGACAACTTGCCGCAGCGCAAGTACACCTATATGCCGCACCGCCGCGCGGTGTTGCGCCAGCGTGTCTTCGGCATCACTGAAGAAGACGTGGACATCATCATCCGCCCGATGGCGCTCACCGGCGCTGAGGCGATCGGCTCGATGGGCTCCGACACCCCGATTGCGGCCCTGTCCAGCCGCCCCCGGATGTTGTTCGACTACTTCGCGCAGCGCTTCGCCCAGGTCACCAACCCGCCGCTGGACTCTATCCGCGAGCACTCCGTGACCAGCCTTTATACCCTGCTTGGGGCTGAGGCCGACGTGCTCAACCCCACCGCCGACGCTGCCCGCCGGATTCGCCTGCAGCACCCCATCCTGGATAACCACGACCTGGTTACCCTGACTGAACTCGGCAGCCACTCCGAGTACTCCGATTTCTCCGCAACGGTCATTTCTGGCCTGTACCCGGTGGCTAAGGGTGGCCGTGGCCTGCGCAACGCTATTCGCCGCGTGCGTCGTGAGGTCTCTGAGGCCATCGACCGTGGCGCGTCGATCATTGTGTTGTCTGACCGCGAGTCCGACGAGTACAACGCCCCGATCCCGTCGTTATTGCTGGCCTCTGCGGTGCACCACCACCTGGTGGAGGAAAAGACCCGTTCGCGTGCCTCGCTCATTATTGAGTCCGGTGACGCCCGCGAGGTCCACCACATGGCGATGCTGATTAGCTTCGGCGCCGACGCCATCAACCCCTATATGGCCTTTGAGACCATCGACGAGCTGCGCATGAAAAACCAGCTCGGCGACCTCACCCTCGACCAGGCCTGCCATAACTACTGCAAGGCCGCCGCCAAGGGCGTGCTTAAGGTGATGTCCAAGATGGGTATCGCCGCGGTGCAGTCCTACCGTGGCGCTCAGCTTGCCGACGTTATCGGCTTGGAGCAGGACTTCCTCGACGAGTACTTCCCGGGCACCTTCAGCCCGCTGGAAGGTATCGGTCTCGACGAGATCGCCGCCGACGTCGAAGCGCGCCACCGCAGTGCCTTCCTGCCCCGGCCGGAGGAGCAGGCGCACCGTGAACTCGACCTGGGTGGTGAATATAAGTGGCGCCGCGAAGGCGAGTACCACTTATTCAACCCGGAGACCATCTTCACCCTCCAGCACGCCACCCGCACCGGCCAGTACGCGGTCTTCCGCGACTACACCAAGAAGGTCGATGACCAGTCCAAGCGACTGGCGACCCTGCGTGGCCTATTCGAGCTGACATCCGACCGCCCCTCGATCCCGATCGATGAGGTCGAGCCGGTCTCCGCCATCGTCAAGCGGTTCTCCACCGGCGCGATGAGCTACGGCTCCATCTCCGCCGAGGCCCACGAAACCCTGGCCATCGCCATGAACCGCCTGGGCGCAATGTCGAATTCCGGTGAGGGCGGCGAGGATGCTGCCCGCTTCGAACCGGACGCTAATGGTGACTGGCGCCGCTCGGCGATCAAGCAGGTCGCCTCCGGTCGTTTCGGTGTGACCAGCCACTACCTGACCAACTGCACCGATATCCAGATCAAGATGGCCCAGGGCGCCAAGCCCGGTGAAGGCGGCCAGCTGCCGCCGCACAAGGTCTACCCGTGGGTCGCTGAGGTGCGCATCACCACCCCGGGCGTCGGCCTGATTTCCCCGCCGCCGCACCACGACATCTACTCCATTGAGGACCTCGCCCAACTCATCTTCGACCTGAAGAGCTCCAACCCGGGCGCGCGCATCCACGTCAAGCTCGTCGCAGAGCAGGGCGTGGGCACCGTCGCCGCTGGTGTCTCCAAGGCGCATGCCGACGTGGTGCTCATCTCCGGCCACGACGGCGGCACCGGCGCTTCCCCGCTGACCTCCCTCAAGCACGCCGGCGGCCCCTGGGAACTCGGCCTGTCCGAAACCCAGCAGACGCTGATGCGCAATGGTCTGCGTGACCGCATCCGCGTGCAGTGCGATGGCCAGCTCAAAACCGGCCGCGACGTCGTCGTCGCCATGCTGCTCGGTGCTGAAGAGTACGGCTTCGCCACCGCCCCGCTCGTCGTCGAGGGCTGCATCATGATGCGCGTCTGCCACCTGGACACCTGCCCCGTCGGCATCGCCACGCAAAACCCGACGCTGCGCAAGAAGTACACCGGCCGCGCCGAACACGTCGTGAACTTCTTCACCTTCATCGCTGAAGAAATCCGCGAATACCTCGCCGAACTGGGCTTCCGCTCCATCGACGAGGCCGTCGGACATGTCGAATGCCTGCGCCCGCGCAAGGACCTCGACAACCTGCCGCGCGCTGCCAAACTCAACCTGGACCGCATCCTGGCCCGCGCCGAATCCCCGTTCTTCCCGGACCAGGACGTGCGCTGCACCAAGCAACAAGACGCTGGCCTGGCCGGCACTCTCGACGAAACCATCCTCGCCGAGGTCGGCCCGACCCTGGCCGCAGCCGCGACCGGCGAAAAGCCGGAATCGGTGTACCTGAAGCACCAGATCTCCAACGTCGACCGTGCCGTCGGCACCCGCCTGGGCCACGAAGTCACCCGCGCCACCGGCGCCGACGGCCTGCCCGACAACACCATCAATATTGCGCTCAACGGCTCGGCAGGTAACTCCTTCGGTGCCTTCGTGCCGCGCGGTATCACCATGACCCTGGAAGGCGATGCCAACGACTTCGTCGGCAAGGGCCTCTCCGGCGGTCACATCGTGGTACGCCCGCCCCGCAGCGCCCCGCCGACGGCCAATGTTGCCGAAGACATCATCGCCGGCAATGTGCTCGGCTTCGGCGCCACCAGCGGTGAACTATTCATCGCCGGCCGCGTCGGTGAGCGCTTCTGCGTGCGTAACTCCGGTGCCCTCGCCGTGGTCGAAGGCATCGGCAACCACGGTTGTGAATACATGACCGGCGGCCGCGTCGTCGTGCTCGGCCCCGTCGGCCGCAACTTCGGTGCCGGCATGTCCGGCGGTATCGCCTACCTGCTCGACGACGGCAACCTCGCCAACCAGGTCAACCCTGAACTGGTCGATATCTGCGAGCCTGACGCCGAAGAACGCGAATGGCTGCAAAACGTCATCGAACGCCACCGCAGCCTCACCGGCTCAACCACCACCATCAACGCCGCGCAGCTGAAGAAAGTCATGCCGCGCGACTACGCCCGCGTCTTGAAAGTCATCGAGCTCGCCAAGGCCGACAACCTCGACGTCAACGAAGCAATTATGGAGGCCGTGAACAATGGCTGACCCCCGTGGATTTATGAAGTACAACCGCGAAGAACCCGCACACCGCCCGGTTCCGCTGCGGTTGATGGACTCGCGCGAAATCTATGAAGCCGCGCCCGAGGGCCAGATCGAACGCCAGGCCTCACGCTGCATGGACTGCGGCGTTCCGTTCTGCCACTCCGGCTGCCCGCTGGGCAATATCATCCCCGAGTGGAATGACCTGGTGCGCCAAGGACGCTGGAAGGAAGCTTTCGACCGCCTCCACGCGACGAATAACTTCCCCGAATGGACCGGCCGGCTATGCCCCGCACCCTGCGAAGGCGCCTGCGTGCTCGGCATTAACGACGACGCCGTCACCATTAAGAACGTCGAACTCGCCATCGCCGAGCGCGGGTTCGAAAAAGGCTGGGTGCAGCCCATCCCGGCCAGCTTCGATACCGGCCAGTCCGTAGCCGTCGTAGGCTCCGGGCCAGCCGGCCTGGCCGCCGCCCAACAGCTGGCCCGAGCCGGCCACAGCGTCACCGTCTTCGAACGGGATGACCGCCTCGGCGGCCTCATGCGCTACGGCGTGCCGGACTACAAAATGGAAGCCCAGTACCTCGACCGGCGACTCGAGCAGATGCGCGGCGAAGGCGTGAAATTCATCACCGGCGTCTCCCCGAACTCCGCCCGCCTGGCCGAATTCAACGCCGTCGTACTAGCCACCGGCTCCCCCCAGCCACGTGACCTGCCCGTCGACGGCCGCGACCTCGAAGGCGTCTACCAGGCCATGGAGTACCTACCCCAGGCCAACCGGGTCGTCGCCGGCGACTCCGAGCGCCCCGAAATCGACGCCCGCGGCAAGCGCGTCGTCGTCATCGGTGGCGGCGACACCGGCATCGACTGCTTCGGCACCGCCCTGCGCCAAGGCGCAACCAGCGTCACCCAGCTCGACATCCGCCCCCGCGCCCCACGGCAACGCGCCGCCTCCACCCCGTGGCCCATGCAGCCACTGGTATGGAAGGTCGCCACCGCGCACGAAGAAGGCGAATACACCCTCACCGGTGAGGAAACCCCAGAGCAGGTTGAGGCGCTGGGCCTGAAATCCCGCACCGTCGGCAAGACCCTGGGCAACCGCCTCTTCAACGCCAACACCGTGGCCTTCCACGGCAAAGACGGCCACGTCACCGGCCTATCCGCCAACGAGGTCAAGGTCGTCGACGGCCGCCGCGTACCCGTCGAAGACACCGACTTCGAACTCGAAGCCGACCTGGTGCTCATCGCTCTAGGCTTCACCGGCGCCGACCGCGCCGGCCTGGCCAAAGAACTCGGCATCGGCTTCGACGAACGCGGCCGCTTCAAGCGCGACGAGGACTACCGCGCCCTCGACGCCAACGACCGCCCCGTCGGCGACACCAACCTCAACAACGCCCGGCCCGGCAACACCGTCGGACTGCCACAATTCGACGGCCCGGTCTACATCGCCGGCGATAACGGCCGCGGTGCCTCACTCATCGTGTGGGCTATCGCCGAAGGCCGCGCCTGCGCTGAATCCGTCGACCGCTTACTCATGGGCGAGTCCAACCTGCCGCGCGCAGTCGAACCCGCCGACAACCCCATCAGCGTCTAACCCAGACACCACAACACCCCCGGTACCTCGCGGTATCGGGGGTGTTTCGCGCGCGCCCCAGGGCAGGCGGGGGCACTGTCAGCGTTTAGCGGGCGCGATCCCACACCCGGTGGCCCGGCATAACGTCGGCAAGCTCAACAGCAGCCTGCTGCACACTATCCGCAGCAATCACGCCCGGGGCAGAAACATCAGCAGCACGCCCCACCAGCTCCGCGCCAGCACCAACAAAAGCAATCGCCTTGAGGTGACGGAACATCTCATCAACGAGAATGCGCGCCTCCGGGGCCTGCGAATCAGCAGCAATGATGGCGGCATCGAACTCAATCGACCGCACCGCATGCAACGCACGATTCACCGTCGCACCAGCAACACTGCCACCAGTAGCGGCCAGCACCAACGGCACCATCCCGGCCTCGTCAACAGTCTTAATAGCAGCGGCGAGATCGGCCTCGGCCGCCGACTCATCAACAAAAATGGCGACCTGGCGGCCATCAAGCGGGAACCTGCCACCAATCTGAGACAACGCAGCCGACGGCTCCGGATCCGGCAAGGCAACCTTCTCCGGCTTCGGCAAACCAAGACCAGCGGCGACATCGTCGGCAAGCTGAGAATCAATATGGGCCAGCACCTCCTGGACCACACGCTTGCGAATAACCTCGCTATAGCACTTCGCCAACTCGAAGGTGTACGCATCCGTGACGTGCTGACGCTCAATATCAGTCAGCGACAACCACAGCAGACGCGGCTGCGTGAAATGATCCTCGAAGCTCGCCGGCTTAGTACGAGTCTTCTCCCCAGCAACCTGCTTCGGGACCTCCAGCCAACCGGCCGCTGCCTGCGGATCCGCATGGAACGGGCAACCACCATCGACACTATTCGGGTGATACGCCGACGTCCCAGAATGCAAAGCCTGCTGGCCAAAACCATCGCGCTGCATATCATTCACCGGCGCATGCGGGCGATTAATCGGCAACTGGGCGAAATTCGGGCCACCCAGACGGTGGAAATGCGTATCCGTGTAGCTGAACAGGCGAGCCTGCAGCAGCGCATCGTTTGTGGCCTCGATGCCCGGGACAAGGTTGCCCGGGGCGAATGCGACCTGCTCAGTCTCCGCGAAATAATTCGTCGGATTGCCAGTGAGCTTCATCGTGCCAATGATCTCCACCGGGCACAGCTCCTCGGGAACCAACTTCGTCGGATCCAGCAGGTCAATGCCCTCAAACGTCTCATCCGGAGTATCCGGCATGACCTGCACACCCAAATCCCACTCCGGGTAAGCGCCGGCCTCAATAGCGTCGGCAAGATCACGGCGATGCAAATCCGGGTCAGCACCACCGGAAAGCACAGCCTCCTCCCACACCATCGAATGCACGCCCAAACGCGGCTTCCAATGGAACTTCACCAGAGACGTCTCACCAGCCTCATTGACCAGGCGGAACGTGTGAACGCCGAAGCCTTCCATCATCCGGTACGAACGCGGAATGCCACGGTCGGTCATATTGAACAACGTGTGGAACGTGGCCTCAGTGTGCAGCGACACGAAATCCCAAAACGAATCATGCGCCGACTGCGCCTGCGGAATCTCGCGATCCATATGCGGCTTCACTGAATGCACAACATCCGGGAACTTAATGCCGTCCTGGATGAAGAACACCGGCAGGTTATTGCCCACCAGGTCGTAATTGCCCTCATCGGTGTAGAACTTCACCGCGAAACCACGAGTGTCACGGGCAGTGTCGATGGAACCGCGGAAACCGGCCACGGTGGAAAAACGCACGAAAACCGGGGTCTGGGCGTCCTTCTTCAAAAACGCAGCGCGAGTGATGCCCTCGGCGCGGCCATTGGCAGTGAACACACCATGCGCACCGGCGCCACGGGCATGCACCACCCGCTCCGGAATGCGCTCACGGTCGAAATGCTGCAACTTCTCGCGCAGGTGCTGGTCCTGCAGCAGCGTCGGGCCACGATCACCGGCGCGCAGTGAGTGGTCAGTCTGGGACTGGCGCACACCCTGGGCGGTGGTGACGTACGCACCCTGCTGGTGGCGGTTTTCGGTGACGCCGTCGGGCTGGCGAGCGCCAGTCGGGGAGACGGCGGTGGGGCCGGGCTGGTCGTCGTGGGCCGGCAGTGGCTCGCGCGGGGTGGTTGGCTCCTCGTAGGACGGAGTGTGCGGGGCCGGGTTTCCGGGAAGATTGTCGTTGGGCTGGGACATGGGTGAACCTCCAGGTGGGGGTTGAAATAGCGTGCACACCGCATCGGAATTGGGGCTGGGGGCTGGCCAGCAGCAATGGTGAACACGGTGCACTCGAAAGTCTACCCGGATGTGGTGCTGGGGCGGCGGGGCGTGAGTGTCGGGGAGGGCTTGGTGTTGCGGGGGCTCGTGGGGGCTTGTGGGCTAGATCCGTACGAATTGTGCAGATCCGTGCGAAATTCCGTACGGGTTTGCGCAAAAGGTACGGATCTGTGCGCGGGGGCGGTGGCAGGGGCCGGGACGAGGGGGCTGGATGCGGCGAATTGTGGGGTGGCCGGTGCGCGGGCGGGCAGTGGGGTGGCTGGGCGCGGTCGTGGCGTCGGCGGTGGGGTGAGTGCGGCGGCGTCGGCGTCGGAAAGCTGTGGGGGAGGGGTGCGCCGATGCAGATCCGTACGAATTGCGCAGATCCGTGCGAAATTCCGTACGGGTTTGCGCAAACGGTACGGATCTGCGCGCGGGGGCGGGGCGGTGGCAGCGGCGCAGCGGGGAGTGGGGAGGGAGGGGAGCGCGGGCTGGCGCGCCCGCGATGTGGGACACTTGACCACCATGGAGCCCTATGACGTTGCCATCCGCGATGAGACCATCCGCCTTGGCCAGTTCGTGAAACTCGCCGGACTCGCCGACACCGGCGGCCTGGCCAAAGGCCTCATTGTTGACGGCGAAGTGAGCGTCAACGGCGAGGTCGACACCCGCCGCGGCCGCGTACTGCGCCCCGGGGACGTGGTCAGCGCCGGGACAATGTCCGCCCGCGTCGCCGAGGCCACCGACGACGATGACGACTACTTCGACGAAGCCACCGCCGACGATGACTTCGACTACGAAAAGTGGAGGAATATGTAATGCCCGCTTTCCCCGCCGTTGACGGCATGCCGCTGCGCGCCGACCTGCTCACCACCAACCCCGGCAGCGCCCGCGATTTCTACCAGTACCTTTTCGGCTGGTCGTACCAGGACTCCACCGAGGGCCGCACCATGTCGACCCTGGAGGGCCTGCCGATTTCCGCAGTGCTCGACTCCAGCGAGGACAACCGGTGGCGGGTGTGCTTCCACGCCGACGACGTCGCCGACACCCTCACCCGCGCCCGCGACCTGGGGGCCAAGGTGCTCCACGAACCCCAGGAGCTTGCCGACGGCTCCCATATGGCCGTATTCGAGGACCCCACCGGCGCGCTGGTTGGCCTGCTGCGCCAACCCGGCCAGCAGTCCTTCTTCGCCGCTGGTGAGCCTGGTGCGCCCGTGTGGTTCGAGCTCATTGCCGGCGAGAAATTCGACGAAGCGGTGAATTTCTACCACGAGTTGTTCGGGTGGAATATCGCCATCCAGCAGCGCACCGCCGACGAGGGCGTGGCCATCGCCATGCACGACGGCGCAGCTTTTGCCGGAATCTCCACCGGCACGGTGTCGGCCTGGTCCGGGTGGGTGGCCTACTTCGGTGTACTGGATATCAACGCCGCGGTGAAGACCACCAAGAAAAACGGCGGCGAGGTTGCCGTACCGCCAGCCGATACCGAGTTCGGCCCGATGGCGACGGTGGTCGACTCCGTCGGTGCCACCACCATCCTGTGCGAGGTGCCGCCCCCGCCGCCGGAGGACATCCGCGAATCCGACCCGCTGGAAGGCATCGACCTCTCCCAGTTCGGGATGTAGTTTCTGCCTAGTTTCCGTAGGTTGTCGGAAACTTGCGGAAACTTCGGAAACTTGCGAAAAACACCTTTGAACTGGCGTTTTATCGTTAATCCTTGTCTATGGTGCCCGTGCGAAGCTGTTCCAGTTTCCATCAAGTTTCCGCTTAAGTCGTGCGGAAACTTACTCGGGCGATGATGCTGAAAGCGAGTCGATAGCGCTTCCGCCGGAGGTCACCGCCGCCCTAGATGCCGTGTGGGGTGGTGCGAAGGCTTGTGATTAGAAAACCCGCGGTCTATACACAGCAATCCCCGGCGCCTGTCGACGTCGGTAGCAACTGTGGATCTCGGTGATGGCCAGGAGGATCGCATCCAGGCTTTCCCGAGTCAGGCTGTTGATGAGGTGCTGACGAATGCACTGGTGCATCGTGACTGGTCCGTGGATCGCTCTATCAACGTGGCGATGATTGGACGCTTACCGACGATGTCCGCAACCTCATGGGGGCGGCGGTAACAACGCAGCCCAGTAGTATTTCCCTGGAGGACCGCATCCGGGAGCGGCTGTACTCTGACGGTTTTGTGCGCAACAGTGACATCGTCGAGGCTACTGGCGCCGATCCCCGTGAGGTCTCCGATATTCTCCGTGCACTGAGCAAACGCGGCACCCTGCGCAAGGATCCGGATGGGCCGAGTCGCGGCAAGAACGTGCGCTGGCTTCCGTGATTGAGTAAATAACCAGGATCAGGCCACGCAGCAGCGCAAGACAAATCAGCTGCGCCATTGACGAATCCCAACGCCATGCACTGAGCGTGGCGACCGGAATATTCCTGCTCCGTGACCTACCGGGCGCTACCAAGCGCGGAGCGCACCGCCGCCACAAAGGTCTCGGTGGTGCCGTGCCCGCCGACGTCGGGAGTGCGTGCCGACGGGTCCTCCAGGGCCTTCGCCACAGCAGAACGCAGGCGGGCGGCCTCGGAGGCGTCACCTAGGTGGTCGCCGCACATTGCCGCGGCTTCTAGGAAAGCCGCTGGATTGGCCACGCCCTGGCCGGCGATATCCGGCGCAGAGCCGTGGACCGGCTCGAAAACAGCGTGCTGAGCGCCGATATTCGCCGCTGCGGCCAACCCCAGGCTGCCCATTAGGCCAGCGCCGAGGTCTGAGAGCACATCACCAAAGACATTTTCTGCGGCAATCACGTCATAGGCGCCAGGGTCGGTGACCATCTTCATAGCCACCACATCCACATTCGCCATGGTGAAACGCACCTCGGGAAACTCCGGGGCCACATCGTCGACTGCGGCCAGAATGACCTCACCCGAGGACTGCAGAATATTCGGCTTATCGGCGATGGTGACCTCACCGCGTGTGGTCAGCGACGCGGCCGTGCGCAGCAGTCGCGCCCAGCCATATCGGGTAGTCACGCGCAGCGCCACGGCCAGATCAGCCGGTGCACTGTGCTGCACAGTCACGTCAGAACCGATAATGCCGCGCAGCTCGTCGCCAAGCTCGCTACCAGCAAGATCGTGGGCGTAGAGGCCTTCGGTGTTCTCGCGGGCAATGGTCACCACGGTGCCGTCGGCAAGCCGGATGGGCCGGATATTGGCGTGCAGATCCAGCCGGGTGCGCAGTTGCAACACGGGGGAGCGGTAGCGCAGGCCGGTGTTCTGCAACGCAGGGGCCAGCTCGGCTTCGGCGGCGCGGGCCGGTTTGGAGGTCACCGCCACCAGCAGCGCCGCGTCGGCGGACTCGAGCACCCGCCACGTCGCCGCCGGCACCGGGTCACCACCGGAACACCAGCACCGCCAGCCGATCTCGGCGGGTTGGAGTTGCCAGCCGGGGAATACGTCGGCAAGCACGGGGGCGCAAGCGTCGGCAAGCTCAGGCCCGATGCCGTCTCCGGGGAGGATGGCAATGGTGCGGTCGGTCATGGCAGCTACCAGATGATGACGCGCTCGGCGGGTTCGCGCCACATGCCATCGCCGGGCTGCACATCGAAGGCGGCGTGGAATTCGTCGATATTGCGGGCGATTTCATTGCAGCGGAATTCGGCCGGGGAGTGCGGGTCGATCGCTAAGTACTGGCGGCTCATGGCCGGCCGGATGGCGGTGCGCCACACATGCGCCCAGGAGTAAAACAGGTCCCGGAAGGCGCCCGGTTCGTCGGAAAGCCCCTGGTCCGCCAACCAGCGTCGGTAGGCCACGACAGCGATGCCCAGCCCGCCGAGGTCGCCAATATTTTCGCCGAGGGTGAATTGGCCGTTCACACCCTGGTCGGTTTCGCCGAGTTCGCGCAGGCCGGTGGGTACCAGGCCGTCGAACTGCTTGACCAGGCGTGCGGTGAGGCGGTCGAAGGCGGCGCGGTCATCCTCGGTCCACCATTGGTTGAGGTTGCCGTGGCCGTCGTACTGCGAGCCCTGGTCGTCGAAACCGTGTCCGATCTCGTGGCCGATGACCGCGCCGATTGCGCCCATATTGGTGGCCATGGATGCCTCCGGGTCGAAGAACGGCGGGCGCAGGATGGCGGCGGGGAAGGTGATGTCATTGACCACCGGGTTATAGAAAGCATTGACCGTCTGCGGGGTGGTGACCCATTCATCGCGGTCGGCGGGGTGGCCGAGTTTGGCTACCTCATAGTCGTGGTTGAAGCGGGCGGCGGCGCGGGCATTGGCCATCAGCTCGCCGGTCAGTTCCAGGCCGTCGTAGCTGCGCCACTTATCCGGGTAGCCGATTTTGGCCTTGAACTGGGAGAGTTTCTCCAGGGCGCGGGTTTGGGTGTCCTCGGTCATCCAGTCCAGTTGCTGGATGCGTTCCCGGTAGGCGGCCAGCAGGTAGTCGACGAGGGTGAGCATTTGTTGTTTGTGCTCGGGCGGGAAGTGCTTGCCGACGTAGGCGCGGCCGACCTCGAATCCGGCGCTGGCCTCGACGAAGGCCACACCGCGCTTCCAGCGGGCGCGCAGTTCCTCGGCGCCGGAGAGGGTGCGGCCGTAGAAATCGAAGTTTTGCTCGACGAATTCGGCAGGTAGGTAGGCGGCGCGGGCGTAGAGAACGCGGGCGAGGGCCCACAGGCGCAATACCTCTATATCTGTGGTCTGCCAGAGGGTGGCGAAGGCGGCTAGGTAGGAGGGCTGCATGGCGATGATGTCATCGGCAGCGGCGTCGCCGGTGACTCCCATTTCGGCGAACCATGCGGCCCAGGGGAAACCGTCGGGAAGTTCGCTGATGGGGGTGGGGTTGAAGGTGCGCACGGCATCGCGGGAGGACACAACGTCCCAGTGCGCGGCGGCGAGGCGGGTTTCGAAGTCGAGGACGCGGCGGGCGGCATCGGCGGCGTCACCGATATCGAAGGCATCGGCGAGGTCGGAGCCTTCGAAGCTGTTGTCGGCGACGGTGGCGTCTTCGAGCATTTGGAAGACCTGGGTGAGGTGTTCCAGGTAGGCCTGGCGGGTTGTGGCGTGGTGGTCTTCGCGGTAGTAGGCCTCGTCGGGCAAGCCGAGGCCGGCTTGGAAGAGGTAGAGGCGGGTGTTGTCGGAGCGGGAGTCCTTTTCCACCCAGAACGCGGCGGCGCCGGGGACGCCGCTTCGGTCGAGGCGGCCTAGTGCTTGGGCGAGTTCGTCGCGGTTGGTGGTTTCGATTTCGCGTAGGTCTTCGGCCAGTGGGGCGATGCCGGCGTTTTCGACGGCGTCGGCGTCCATAAATGCCTGGTAGAGCGTGCCGATGCGGGTGTTGGGGGAGGCGGCTTCGATGAGGTCGCGTACGTCGGCTTCGGCTTGGTCGCGCAGTGCGTGGAAAGCGCCGTCGACGCTGCGGTCGGCGGGGATGGTGTGGTTCGCAATCCATTCGCCGTTGACGTGTCGGTAGAGGTCTTCGGCGGGGCTGGGGTTTGCTGGCGTGGTGCTCATGGTGGCGAGTGTAGGCAACTGCCACACCCCCACGTGTGACGCATGTGACAAATGTTATCGGTGTGTCGCTTGTGGCGCGTGTGAATAGTGTGATTATGATGAACAACCATGGCCAGCACTAACGACGTACTTCGCGCCCGACGCGACAATTCCGCATCTCCCGCCCGCCGCGCCCTGCGCCGCATCGTCGCCGGTTCGACCGCCACCGCCTCCGCAGCCGCAATGCTTCTGGCAACGGCAGTCCCGGCTGGCGCCCTCGAGGCCGCGCCCCACAAATTCACCGCCGATTCCCCCGCAGGCATCGACGTTTCCCGGTGGCAGCACCCCGGTTCCAGCCCCATCAACTGGAAATCCGTGAGCGACTCCGGCCGCGACTTCACCATCATTAAAGCCACCGACGGCGACGTTCCGCTCTCGCCGTACTTCGCCCCGGACTCGCTGGCCGCCAGCGAAGCCGGCATGGTGATCGGCGCTTACCACATGGGCCAGCCCGATAAGGACCCCATTGCGCAGGCCGACGATTTCGCCGCCGCCTTGGAACTGCAGCCCGCCGCCGCGAAGAAGCTGCCGCCCGTGCTGGACCTCGAATTCGCCAATGACCAGTCCCCGGAGCAGCTGCGCACGTGGACCCGCGCCTTCCTCGAGCGCCTTGAGGAAAAGACCGGCCGCAAGCCGATGATCTACACCTACCGCTGGTTCTGGAAGGAACAGATGGCGGGGACGAAGGAATTCGCCGAGTACCCGCTGTGGTACGCCTGCTACACCGATAACCCGCCGACGTACCTGCCCGGCGGCTGGGACGCGATGACTGTATGGCAGACCTCCAGCAAGGGCCGCGTGCCCGGAATCAGCACCGATGTGGACACCAACCTCTTCCACGGTTCCGACGCTGACCTGGAGAAACTGGTCAGCGAGATCGGTGGCCTGATCCCGGCCCCCATCGCCCCGGATACCGACGACGATTCCGATAGCGACGCCGACGACGACGCCGATAAGCCGGCTCCCGCAACCGACGAGCCGGCCCCGATTGACGCCGAGGACATCGCGGACATTCTCGACCCGGATAAGATCCTCGACCCCGAGGACACCACCCCGGACACGGATTCCGATGACTCCGCCGACTCCGCCGAGAAGCCCAAGCCCGCCGACGAGCCCAAGCCCGCCGACGAGCCGGGCACGGACAACCCCGATATCGATAGCTCCGATATCGCCCCGGCTGACCTGCTCGAAGCCATCGCCGACCTGCTCGAGGCCGACGACATCACCCCAGCCCATATTGCCCGCGTGATCAACGCGGCCACCGGCAATAACCTGGACCCGGAGCAGGCCATGTACCTCGCCGAGGCCCTGGCCAACCTGATTCAGCAAATCCAGCGCCAGCAGAATCCGGACAATAAGCCAGACACCCCGGCCCCGAATGGGGACCGCACCCAGCCGCTGGTCAACCTGGACGAATCCATCCAGGTGCTGCACGAAATGGCTCAGCGCGCCCAGCAGGATGGCCGGATCGTCACCCTGTCCGACGCGATTGCCGCAGTGAAGGGCGCCAGCCGCTAAGGGCATAACCTCAGAAGCCAACGGCGCGAGCGCCGCGACAGGGGAAGGTCGCGGCGCTCGCGCTGATCTGTACGCCGGCAGCCGAAGGCAGCCTGGCCAGCTACCTATCGGCCCAACGATTGCCGGGGGCCTGCCACAACGTCAACGTCGGCAAGAGCTGCTCGGGGTCGCTGACACACACCAGCGCGTCGACATGGCGGCGGTGAATCATGCCCGCGTCGGCAAGCCGGTACAGGAAAGTCAGCAACGGCTCCCAAAACTCGCTGGGCCCCATGAGCACCACCGGCTGCTGGTGAATGCCGATATGTTGGCGCGTCCAGACCTCAAAAAGTTCCTCCAAAGTGCCCGCGCCGCCGGGAAGAGCGACGAACGCATCACCAAGGGCGTACATGCGTTCCTTGCGCTGCGGCATAGTGCCGACCTGCTCAAAACGAGTCAGGCCCTGATGCGCCAACTCCCGGGAGAACAACAACGCAGGCATCACCCCAGTGACCTCACCACCGGCAGCCAAGGCGGCATCAGCAACCGCCCCCATCAGCCCACTCGAACCGCCGCCGTAGACAACCTCAACACCATGCCGGGCAAGCACCTCACCGCAGGCAGCCGCAGCGGCAGCCCAGGCCGGATCGGTGCCCGCATTCGCACCCGCGAACACCGTCACCGCAGAAATATTGCGGGCCGGGGTGTGCTCCCGCAGCCGCGGCAGCGTGTGATTGAGCAACATCGGCGCCAGATTGCCGGCCGGCACATACGGGTCCACCCAGCGCAGTTCCTCGATCTCTGCCTGGGCGGTGACCTCCGGGGTATCCCCGGTATAGCGCAGGTGGTGGCCCACCACCCGCCGGCCCGGCTCATTGGCCGCAGTATCCGAGGCCGTGCCCCAGTCCACCAAGTCCGCAGCGGCCAGATGCACACCGAGCTCCTCGGACAGCTCCCGGATACAGGTGTCGACCGGGGTTTCGCCTGGTTCAGGTTTGCCGCCGGGCAGCATGAACATCCGGGTGCCGCGCTTGCGCACTGTCAGCACCCTGCCATCAGGCCGGGTCAGCACGCACGCGGCGACCTCAATCGGTGGTTGTGGTGATACTGGTGAATCAACTATTCCCATGTCGCCTGATTTGCCGTATTGCCATCATCATCAGGGATCATCTTGCCAGGTGACCACAGGCCACTTCGAGTAATAACCTCACTATCAATCTCGGCGGGCACCGGTGCCACCCCATTCGTCCGGCGCGGGGTGAGCCGCTCCACCGAACCCCAGTCCCGACCCCAGTCATCCTTCTCATAGGTCGGCACCGCCACGGCATCATTGACAGTGTCAGCAATACCAAGCACACCACCGGCCGACGAGCCCTGCCAGGTATCAGTACTGGAAACCTTCATCTCCCGGTCCGGCATGATGCGGAACTTCGGATTCTCCGCCACCCCACCGAAATGGTCGAATGCACGCTGGCAGGGGAACTGCAACGCCACAACCCAGTCCGGCAAGGTCGGGTCATCACCAATGACATCAGTCAGCGGCGCCAGACGCGGCACCCGCGGCGGGGTCACCGCCAACCATTCCTCATCGTCGAGGTTGAAATCCTCAGCCACCAGGCGCACCGCAGTCGCGCCCTCTGGCACCTGGTCCATTGGGGTGCGCAAATTACGCCAGGACGGCTCCGGGCCGATATCCAACGGCTCCACATCACCCAGGACTTCGAAGCCGTCGCCAGTATCACGGCCGAATTCGAATACCAGGCGCTGGCCGGGCTGGCGCACACCATTGAAATCGTTATGGGCAATCCGGCCCGCGGCGGTGACCACCAGCAGTGGAGTGTCCTCGGTGGGCTTCGGCAACGCGAACCATGCCGACGTCAGCGCGGCAGGAACCTGAATATCGCTGCTGTACGAACCAAGCACCGGGATTTTCTGCCGGTTGAGGCCATACGGCAACCGTGCCCGAGAACCATTGACACCCTCATTGCCGAGGAAACCACCATTAGTGCCAGCATTCTGGCCCACTGCGAGGTTATCTTCCTCCAGCTCATCGGGGTCGACATTGGTGATACCGGAATGCACCCACACCGCGTCGGCAGTCATATCGCGCGGCAGGCCATTGGGGGTAAACCCACGGCCAGTATCACCCGGGGCCAGGGAATCCTTCAGGTCCACACCGATGGGGCGCAGGAAGTCCTCATTGGTGTTGGTTTCCATCAAAATATCGTCGGCCAGCGCACAGTGATTACCGGTCAACGACCGCAGATTACCCAGGCCCACCGAGTACGCCGGGTACTGGGACACCATGCCCTTGCCCAGGGATGCGACCGAAAAACCGACAATCAAAAAGGTCGACACCACAATGGGGCTGGCGGCAATAGTGCCCAGGCGAACCCGTCGGGAAGTAGTCCCGACAGAACGCCCCCCGGCGTATTCCTCGTAGAAGCTCAGGGCAGCGCCGATACCAATAATGACCAAGGCGATGGCCAGCACAATGGTGTTCGCCTCCACCCCGCGCAGCTGTACGGTCTTATCGAACCACGGCACACCGTAGGAACTGACATACCACCAGCCATTAGTGCCGGTCAGCGCGTAGGCGAGGAGGAAGACCATAGCGCCGACGAACAGCACCTGGTTCCGCCGCGACCGCACCGCCCAGTGCGAGATCGCCATCGCCGCCAGGGCAGCCAGGGCGGCGCCGATACCGGCATACACACCGAAATGGTGCGTCCACTTCGTAGGCGTGAAGGTCATGAAGAACACGGTGCCCAAGTACATGAACACCAGGCGCGAAGCCGGGGCGGAAACCGCGCCGGGCACGGTGCGGTGGCGCAGCATCGCCGCGATGGTGATCATCAGGCACACCAGCACCAAAATCACCGCGAAGCGGCGTTCCATCGAACCATCAGCCGACGGCAGCAGCAGCCAGTACCAGCGGATCGGTTCCTCATACCAGGCCATCGACGGGCCGACCGCGCCGCGCACCCGCACCGCTTCCAGCACCGACGCCAGCGTCTGGTCGCCGAAGACCCCCACCAAAATTGCGGTACCGGCGGCTAAGAACGGGGCCAGCTGCATCAAGGCGGCACGCACCCCACCACCAAGCGGGCGGTGGCGTTCCACGACGATGCGGATCAGGGCGGGCAGGCCACCGAGCAGCGCGGCCACAGCCATCAGACCGGTGGGGCCACTACCCAGCGACAGGGTGGCAATGATGACCGCAATCGCGGCGGGCAAAAGCCGCCGGGTGTACACCGCGCGCTCAATGAATACCCAGGTAAGCAGGGCGCCGCAGGCAATGACCGGCTCCGGGCGCAGGCCGTTGTTGTACGGCAGCCAGAAGCTCAGCAGCACCCCGCCGGCCGACCAGTACGCCACCCGCCGGGAGGCAATACCGGACCCCAGGCGCGGGATAATCAGCCGGGACAGGGTGAACCACACCAGCAGCCCGGCAATCAGGGCGGGCAGGCGCATCCACATTGAGGCGGTGGAAATCTTCGCCATCTCCGCCAGCAGGTCGTAGTACGGCCACCCGAATGGTGACTCCGGCACACCAAACCAGCGGTAGTAATTCGCCATATAGCCCGAACCCTCCGAGGCCCGGCCCATGGTGAAGATATAGCCATCGTCGGAAGTATTGGCGCCGATGACATGCCACACCAGCAGCGTGCCGACGACGATAGCGTCGATCAGGGTGAACTTTTTGGCGTCCCGACGCAGCCAGCGGGCAGGCCGGGTGCCGTCAATACGGTCAATCCGGGCCAAGGCCACCAGGGAGGAGACCATCAGCACCATGCCAATAATCATCACCGAGACCTTGATCAGCGACGGCGTTGAGGTGAACCGCGAGTCAATCGTGGAGGTCACGCTCAGGCCCTCAGCAATGGCCTGGGCGGAAACATCGTCCGGCAGATCGGTGTACACGCCGGTCAGCTGCGGGCGGGTATCGCCCACCAACACCCCACGCAGGGGTTCGCCGTCCTCATCGACCGCCCCGGGAACCTCGGCGATGGTGCGGTCAGCGTCGGAATGCACCACCACCGAACGGTTCTGATTGGCCTGGTACTCCTGCTCATCGAGGGAGAGCACCACCCGGTCGCGCAGCACCACATCGAAAGAATCGTCGGTCTTGCGGACCTGCAACCCCTCATTCAGCGCCGAGGAGGCAGTCGGGGGCAGCGTGCCGACGACCACAGTGGTCGTGCCGGGCAGCTCCTCAGCCAAATTAATTGGCACCTCGACATCAATATCGATCGGTGCCTGCGCCATAAGCGGGGCGGTAACCGGGGTGACGGAATCATTCTGCGGCCAGCTCAGTGATGTCTGAGTCTGGTTCACCGGCAGCAGCGGGAGCGCCGCGAAGCACAGAAAACCAAGGATGCCGCCGATAATGGCGATTGCCTGAACCAGGCCGGAGGGCCGGGGCCCATCCATCGGGGGCTTTTCCACATCCTCCCGCACCACCGTTTCGCCGTCCACCGTGGTGCTTTCGACCTCATTGGTGTTCGGTGACATATGGGAAGCGGACAGAGGCTGCGATCCGGAGTCTGGGTGAGACTCAGGCTGCGAGCTGGGCTGAGCGTTGTCGGAGGTCACATGCGGAGATTTTACGTCATGATTAGTGCATAACCGTTTCTTTTATCGTCTCTGCGTGAGTCTGCAGCTATTGGCGCACCAGCACCGTGAACGGGCCCACCTCGTGGATATCCCAATGCTCGGCGAAAGCAGAACGCTGGAAAATAAGACCCCGGAACAGCACATTCGGATTGTTCGGGTAAATATCGTCAGCGATATCCAACGTCAACGGCGAATCCTCGTCGCTGTACTGACCCCGCAAGATCAGCACATCCGGCCCCCGCCAATCGGTCGCATCCAGCGCCGCGACCAACTCGTCGGGCTGCGTGATCTGCGACCACTGTTCAATTGCGGCATTACGCTTGTCGAACTCACCCAACGGATTGGCGTAGTGGCTGGTCAAAGCCTGGAACGAATACCACGGGAAAAAGGCCTGGAAATTGCGTTCATCGGTGAGCACCACCGTCTCAGCAGGCTCCAAACCCGCATCCATAAGAACCTGGTGAATCTCCCCGTAGTAATAACCAGAATCAGGGGCGAACCGATCCGCACGCTCGCCGTACCCATCGGTATCGGTATGCGCCAAATCCAGCGGGCCATGCAGCCGATGCGGAATCCCCTGCGCATAAGCCACCCCAGCAATAAGCAGCAACACCGCCACGGCCGCGCCGACGCGCCGGGCCACCTGACCATCGTCGGTATCGCGCACCTGACTGGCAGCACACCGGGCGGCATCGACCACACCGAACACACCAGCGGTCACCAACAGCAACGCAATCGGCCCGGCCAGGCGGAAGCCCAATAGGGTGCCACCGCCCAGCGTCGCCACCATCGAGGCCACCACCCACACGTAGAGCACCACCGTCACCGCCCCCAAAGCCCGGGCGGTATCGCTGGTGCGGGCCCCGGCGAAACGGGCCACCAGCCACACCACACCCACCAGGCAGACAAACCCAATAATGGAGCCAGCCAGCATCGGCAGCGGCACCACCGCACCATTATTCGGCAGATAATGCGTCGCCGTGGCACCCGAGTTCGGCTGCCCAGTCAACCGCGCCCACACATAAGGACCCCACACCGAAAGAGCAATCAGGATGGACCCCACCCCTAGGACCACCAGGCGCACGAGAGGACGCACCGAACGCGCCGACCACGCCGCCGCCACGGCCAGCACAATGGCGCTCAGCGCCGCCACGCCGGTGTACAGGGTGTACATCGTCGCCGAGACACCCAGATAAGCAACCGAGCCAACCAGCGACCAGCGCCCACCACGCAAACCACGGCGCACCAACACCGCGTAGGCCGGCAACCCCATCGCCACTGCCGCGGCATAAGGCTCCTCAGCACCAGCGGACAACGCCACCGCAGTCGTGGCCAGGGCAATCCCAGTAGCCAGCGGCAAAGACCCGGTCAGGTGACGCCACAGCGGCACCAACATCGCCCCCGTAGCCGCCAGTGTCATCAGCGCCCACGGCTGGAATACCTCCCAACCAGGAATGCCCAGCAGGTTCGCCAAGCGCCCGCCGACGAAGAACCAGCCGGCCGGGTAGAAGGTGGGCACGTCGATATAGGCCATATCGTGCAGGCCGAAATCCGCGGCCATCCGCGTTAAATACTCAGTGCGGAACTCCTGGTCAACACTGATTCCATCCAGGTAGAGCCGCGTCGTCGACAGCGGAATGCCCAAAGTGGCCACCACCAACCCAGCAGGGCAGAGATACGCCAGGGCTGTGGTCAGCGCAGCGAACCACCGCGAGCGAGCCACCCCGCGCAGCTGCGCATTGCTCCGCACCGCCAACGCGGCGATAACAACCACCAGCACACCGACGGTGCTGGCCGTGGCCAGTGCCCGGGTCATCAGGGAACCGCCGAAAGCCGGCAGCGTTAGTTGGTGCAGCACCGCCCAACACGCCAACGTCACAACAGCGGCGATACCACCAGTAAGGAGGATCGCCGCTGCTGAGCGCACCGGCCGTGACTGGGCAGGCGCCAAGGGGGACTGCGCAACCGACGACATCATGCCGATAAGTGTGGCATACCGGCCGATACCAACGTCGGAAAGCGCAACGAGACGCTAAATCGGCAGCTTCTTGAAAATCGGGCGCGGAATATGGCTGAGGATCATCATGACGTAGCGGAACAGCGGCGGCGCCCACACCAGGGACTTCCCGGCATCAACCGAGCGCACCGCCAGCTTGGCGACGTCCTCCTTATTCACCGTCAGCGGGGCATCGGGCACATCGGCGGACATCCGCGTGCGCACCTGACCAGGGCGAATCACCAGGGTCTGGACGCCGTACTCTTCCAGGGCCTCACCCAGGTTCAGGTAGAACCCATCCAGGCCGGCCTTCGTGGAGCCGTACACAAAATTCGACCGGCGCACCCGCTCACCAGCCACCGACGACATCGCAATGAACTGACCATGCCGCTGGGCCTTGAACTTCTCGCCCACCAGCACGCCGACGCTGACCGCGCCGGTGTAGTTCACATCGCAGATCTGCACGGCCTTGCGCTGGTTCTGCCACAACTCCTCGGCGTCACCAAGCAAACCGAAGGCAACAATGCAGATATCGACGTCACCGTCGGCAAAAGCCTCATCGATAACCGCCGGGTGGGATTCGAAATCCGCGGCGTTGAAATCGATGGTCTTCACCTCCGAGGCGCCGGCATCACGCATGGCGGCCTCGGCGTCGGCGCGGCCCGGATCGTCGGCAAGCGAAGCCAGAATCACCCGGGCAGGCCCGCGCTTCAAAAACTCACGGGTAATAGCCAACCCGATCTCGCTGGTACCACCGAGAACCAGGATGGACTGGGCAGTGCCCACAGCATTAATCAATTTGTGCTCCTTGGCGTAAAAAGTTTCGACGAACCCAGCGCTAACCCAGCGCTAGCCCAGCTCGAGGCGACGGCTCATATCCGAGGCGAACACCCCGGTGGGGTCAATGCGGCGGCGCGTGGCCAACCAGGCATCCATCTCCGGGTACATATCGTGGAACATCGCAGCTGAGGTGCGCGACTCCTTGGCCAGGTACAACCGGCCACCGAACTCGTGAACCCGCTTATCCAACTCATCGAGGAACTGGCCCAAGCCCGGCTTAATCGGGAAGTCCACACACACATTCCAGCCCGGCATCGGGTAGGACAGCGGGGCGCGGTTACCCTCGCCGAACAGCTTGAACACATTCAGTGCCGAATAATGCCCCGAGGACTGAATATCGCGAACAATATCCTTAAACGGTTCCACAGCCTCAGTGGGCACCACAAACTGGTACTGCAGGAAACCACGCTTGCCATAGCCACGATTCCACTCACCAATGAGATCCAGCGGCTGGTAGAACTGCGTCAGATTCTGCACCTGATTGCGGTACGTGCCGGACTTCAGCCACCACAATTCACCAATGGCAATCATGGACAGCTTGTTCATGGTGAAACTGGGGAAAATATCCGGCACCGTCACCAGCTGCGGGGCGTTGAACTTCAACGGCTCCTTCGCCAGCTTCGGGGACAATTCCTCCAACTGGGCGAGCGTAGCCAGCGAACCACGGGAAATAGCGGCGCGGCCAAGTTTCGGCTCCGGCGAGATCGCGTCGAACCAAGCCGAGGAATAGGTGTAGTTGACCTCGGAACCATCAGAGTGGAACGCAATGGTCTCATCCAGGCTGTGCGTCATATCGCCATCAGCGATGAAATACGCGGTCTCGGTGCGGGTCATCCGAATGCGTGCGCGCAGGATGATGCCGGTCAGACCCATGCCGCCGACAGTGGCCCAGAACAGTTCCCCATCGGGGTCATCATCGGTGCCTTCGGGCTCCAGGTGCAGAATGCGGCCGTCGGCGACGAGCAGCTCCATGGAAACAACATGGTTGCCGAAAGAACCGGCCGAGTGGTGGTTCTTGCCGTGAATATCCGGCCCAATTGCCCCACCAATGGTGACCTGGCGGGTACCCGGCAGCACCGGCACCCACAGCCCATAAGGCAGGGCGGCTTTCATCAGCTGATCCAGGGTGACACCGGCATCCACATCGACAATGGCGTGCTCAGGGTCGATGGAGTGGATGTGGTTGAGCTGCTGCATGTCGATGACCAGGCCGCCAGCATTCTGGGCGGGGTCACCGTAGGAGCGGCCCATACCGCGTGCGATCACGCCGCGGGTGCCGCCAGCGGGGGCGTCGGCATTGCGCTCGGCGACCATCGCAACGGCCTTGGCGATCTCGTCGACGTTCGAGGTGGAGAGCACTTCGGACGTGGTGGGGGCGGTGCGGCCCCAACCGGTGAGAGTTTTCGCTTCTGTGTGCAGGGCCCCGGAGGCACCGCTCGAAGCTGCGGTGCTGGACGTGCCCGTGTTGGTCGACATCGCTGCCGAGGGTACTACCGCACGCTGGCCAGGGCCCGGCGGCGCGCGGCTGCACACCGCCCCGGCTGGTGGGTTATAGGTCCAGCAGGGACCGGATTTCCTCCGGCAGTTCCTCCTGGGAGGTGATGGTCGGCCCGTCGTAGGTGTCAAGAATCTCGTACACCCGCGCGCGGCTGGCCGAGTCGACCATCGGCAGTTCCTCGGCGACCAGGCGGGTCATCTCCTGGGACATGGGGGTATTGGTGTGCTCCGCCGCGATATAGCGCTTCGGGGCATCCTTCTTCCGCAGAAAACCAAACATGCTTCGCACACTATCCTGTCTGCCATGAGCGCAAATATCGTGACCGTCGCTGTGTTGCATCCCGGCGACCCGGTGGCTGTCTGGCATGTCGAACTGGACCCGGCCACTGTGGGGGCGCGACTGTCCGGGGCGTGGCTGGTTGCGCATGACGACCCCGCCACACTGGCCAATATCACCACCAACTGTGCGGTACTGCCCGCCGGTGACCTGGGGGATCTCCCCGCAGAGCTTGCCGACGCGATCAGCGCCGCGCCGGTGGTGGACCCGGCGGCCACAGTGCAGTTGATGCGGGACACCGGTGCGCAGCTCATAGCGGCCACCCGCGCGGAGAATAAAGCCAGTGGCCGGAAACTGAAATTGCCGGTGATCCCCGACGTGCCGGACCTGGAGCCAGTGGCCGCCCCCTTCCACGGGGAGCCGGGCGCCGAAGCGGCCTGGCGTCTGGCCCGCAGCCTGGAGGAACTCGCCGACCTGTGGGGCGATATTGAGTCTCAGCGGCTGCGCCGCCAATTCCTGCATGGTGATAACAGCACCGCCCGCCCGTTGCCGGTAGTGACCACATAGGGCGGGGGTGCCGTCTTTGGCGCCGCCAGCACCCTGGTGAGCTGCGCAAACGTCGGAAAGCTGCCCCTTATACTCGGTTACTGCCACGGTGGCCAATGCTGCGGGGGCCGCTCTTACCATCGGGGGTATGCCCACGGACACCGATAACGTCATCGCCTTCCCCGGCGTACGCGTGGCCAGCGAACCTGCCACGCTGATTATCGGTGCCCATATCAATGCCGACCCGAATACGGTCACCCGCGTTTTCGGTGTCAATGACCAACTAAGCCTCGCGGAGTTCGCTGAGGCGCTGCGGGTCCTGTTCGGCTGGCCAGATGCGCACGCGGCGAGTCATTTCCTGGTCGGTGGGGTGAAACTGCCGCCGCACTGGCGCATTGGTGAGGTGCTGGTGCACCCTGGGGACCAGCTTGTGTGGGAGTGGGGGCTGTGGCAGCACATGATGGATGTGCGGGAGGCGTTCGCCCGTGACCACGCCACCCCAGATGTGTTGCTTATTGGTGGTACTGGCCTGGTGCCGGGTGCGGGCGGCGATGCGGACGATATTGATATCCCGGCGATTAATGCCGAACTTACTGGTGCGGAGTCGATGAGCCATATCCTCGCCGGCACTCGCGATGAGGTCGTGGACCTTATTGACCGCGCCGGGGCGTTGGAGTTCATTCCCCTGTTGCAGGCCTTGGACCTGCGGCGGCCGAGTGGGTGCGCGCCGGAGATGGTTGCCGCAATGCGTGCGTTGCCGGTGGAAACGGCGGTGGATGATGCCGCTGGCCGTGATGCCGCGTGGGTCACCATTTTGGGTTTGGCGGCGCTGCTGAATGAGGAGCTGCGCCATGATGTTGCCACCCACACCATGGATCGGTTGATGTGGTGCCGGGAGGATGGGTACCCGCTCAGCGGCGAGGAAATTGATGATTTGTGCGCAGGCACTTTGCAGGTGCTTGCCGACGTTGGCGTCGTGGGCGAGAATGCGCTGCCGGCCGATACGCGCCTGGGTTTATTACGTGAAGCGCTGCGCCGCTGACTACCATCAGCGCCGTGACTTCTGCACCCTCCGCGCCCGCCGCACCCGCTACCCCCATGGGGATGCGCCGCCAGTTGACCTTCTTCATCATCTCCGGCGTGATCGCTGCCGTCGTTGATTTCTCCACCACGTGGCTTTTGCTGAATGTGCTGGTGTGGACTCCGTTCGCCGCGAAGACCGGTGGTTGGGTGCTGGGCACTATCACCGCTTATCTGATTAACCTGCGGTGGACATTCCAGGCCAGTTTCACGGTGAAGCGCACTGTGGCGGTCGCGGCGCTGTACATCATCACGTTTATTACCCAGACCCAGATTTTCGTGTTCTTGCTGCCCGTGCTGGCGAATTGGGGGTGGCAGGTGTACCTGGCGCAGTTCGGGGCTTTTGTGGTGGCCCAGGGCGTGGCCACGGTGGTGAACTTTATTGTGCAGCGCACGGTGATTTTCCGGGTGCGTTAGTTTCTTGCACTAATCGTCCGTGGCGTAGCGGCTAGAAGACCGGTGGTGGCGTTAGTGTAGGGCCGTGACTTTGCAGGATGTGTATGCCCCGAATGCTGATCTCACCGCTCAGCGTGTTCTTTTCTCCTCGCCGTCGGAGTGGGTCGACCCGAAGCTGTATTACCGCGTTGACGGCATCGGAGAGGTTATTGATGCCTCCCGCACTGAGCTGACTATCGGCCCGCGTACCCAGGTGCGCACCGATACGTATTTCGGTCGGTTCCGTGCGTCGCATTGGCAGCGGTGGACGAAGGTGCCCCGTATTACTCTGCGTGCGGTGGCTGATCCCGGTATCCGGGTCACTGCCTGCACGGAGGATATTGGTGGCCATGTCGGTTTGGCCGGTTCGGTGCTTGTGCCTGCCGACGCTGATGGCCCCCAGCCGGTGGCTATTGATATCCCGCTGGATCGCTTCGCCGACGGCGGTGCTGTCTATGCGTTGTTCGTCAGCCGTGGGGTGGGCGGCACGGTGCGCGATGTGCGGTTTACCGTCGGTGCTGAGCATGTGATGCGTGATGTGCCCACCGATATTGTCATCTGCACCTATAACCGCCCCGTGGACTGCGCTAATACGGTGGCCACGCTTGCCCGCGATCTTGGTGCGTTGGAGCGGCTGCGCCAGATTCGGGTGGTGGATCAGGGCACCCAGCATCCTGAGGACGAGCATGATTTCGCTGCCGCCCGGGAGGCCCTGGGTTCGCGGTTGAGCGTGGTGCGTCAGCCGAACCTGGGTGGTGCCGGTGGTTTTTCCCGCGGTATGCGTGATGCGGTGGATGCGGGGGACTGCCTGGTATTGCTTACCGACGATGACATCCGCCCGGAGCCGGAAACCACCCTGCGTATGTCCGCCTTGGGGTGTTGTGCGGAGAAGCCGATGCTGCTGGGCGCGCAGATGTTGTTCCTGTATAACCCCACGCACTTATTCCGCACGGGTGAGCGTTTTGATTGGTCCACCCTGACGGTACTGCTCAATGACCCGCTGTATGGCATGGCTGATGTGGATGTGCGGGACAAGCACCAGTTGCGCCGGCTTGGGGTGGATTACAACGCCTGGTGGTCGTGCTTGGTGCCGTCGAGCGTTATTGAGGAGATCGGCCTGGCGTTGCCGCTGTTCTTCCAGCATGACGATATTGACTTCGGCCACCGCGCGATGGCGCATGGTTACCCCACCGATACGGTGCCTGGTGATGCGGTGTGGCATGCCGATTTCTACTGGAAGGATATCGACGGCCCCGGCGCGTACTTCAGCCTGCGTAATTCGCTGATTTCTGCGGCCTTGCATGGTGAGCAGTCAGGGCGTCAGATGGCTGCGACGGTGGGCCGCATGGTGGCGTCGAATCTGGTGTCGATGCGGTATGGCCTGGTGTGGACCCAGTTGGAGGCCATTCGGGATGCGCTGCGCGGGCCGGAGGTGCTGGATAACGCTTCGCAGGATGATTTCGGCCGGATTGTGCGTGGGCGCGCCGATTACCCGGAGACCAAACTGCTGCCCTTATCGGAGATGCCGGCTGGCCTGGACCCGGTGCGGCCGCCGACGCGTGAGATCGCTTCTACGGACCGCACTTTGGCTAAGCGCGCTGCTTATACCCAGATGGGCCGGGAGCGCCCGGGCCCGGCAGCGGTGTGTTTTGAGGACTCGTTTTGGTGGCATGTCTCCACATTCGATGACGTGTGGGTCACCGATGCTTCGCAGTCGGGGGTGCGCCACTTAACCCGCAATGTGAGGCTAGAAAAGCAGCAGCGCGGGGAGTTGACCGCGCTGCTGCGGAAACTGGCTAAGGACTGGGATGCGCACTGCCAGCGTTGGCAGCAGGCCGCCCCGCAGTTGGTGAGTCCTGAGAACTGGGAGAAGTTCTTCAGCGCGGAGTAGGCCTGCCTGGGCTGTCTGGGGGCGACTTAGTCGCTTTTCTTCTTCCGGGAGAACCGCGACTGGCGCTGCTCCGGTGGGACGTAGGGGTCGAAGTGCTCCCGGCGGCCCTTCCGGTGCAGGGCCCACCAGCGCACCAGCCCAATCGGGTCCTTGCGCTTGAACAGGAAGAACGCCGTGAAACGGATGTACTCCTGGGGCAGCAGGCGCAACATGCCCGGCTGGCTCATCACGTAGCCGCGGTTGCGGTAGGTGTAGTAGCGCTTGAAATCACTATCCGGGTACTGGGCGTGCACTCCGCTGACAATCATCTTGAACTCGTCCGAACCGGCTGGGTGCAGGTACGCGGTGGTCAGGCAGGTGCCGTAGCGCAGCTTGGAGCGCTTTAAGCGACGGGAGAACTCCACTTCATCGCCGCGGATGAACAGACGGTAGTCCGGCACGCCGGTGCGGGCCAGGGCTTTGGCCGAAATCAAAGCGCCGTTGAAGAGGTTGACGATGCCGGGCAGCAGGTCGCCTTCGGGGTCGGTGAGGTCGAGACCTTCGGGTAGTTCCTCGCCGGTGGCTGCGTGGTGGACGGCGAAATTGACGTAGTAGCGGTTGCCTTCGTCGTCGTAGACGCTCGGCAGGTTCGGGTTGTCCTCACCGATGACTTCGCTGCGTTCGCGGCGCCAGCGCAGGCCCCGGCGCAGCGGGAAGGCGAGCTTCGCGCCGTCGTCGATATCGCAGACCAGCGGGGAGACCACATCGAGTTCGTGGCGCTCGGCGGTGACCAGTAGGCGGCGCAGCACGTCGGGGCCTTCGGGGCGGCCGTCGTCATCGCCGCACCAGATCCAGTCCGCGCCCAGGGCGAGTCCGTGCAGCATGCCGAGGGCGAAACCGCCAGCACCACCGAGGTTGGTTTTGCTGCCCAGGTAGATGACCTCGACCCCATTATGGCCGTCGAGGTTGTCGCACACGGCCCGGACGCGGTCGTCATTGCCGTTATCGACGACGATGAGCCACTGCGGTTTGCGGTTCTGGTCAAGGATGCAGCCCAGGGACTCGGTGACGTCCTCCAGACGATCCTTGGTGACCACCACGCTGGCGATGGTGGCGGTGTTGACGAGGCTGGTGGAAGTGTCCTTGGTTTTTTCGGCCTTATTGGCGTCGTCCTTCGTTCCCTTGGCCTCGTTGGGTTGGGTCACGGGGGCCTTGTCGGCTTCGCTCACTTCTTCTCCTTCAGGACGGCACGTACGTGCTGCGCGGCTTCAGGTCCCTCATAGGCTTCGACGATGTCGTCAACGGTGCCTGCTGCTCGGATTTGGCCGTGGTCAACCCACAACGCGGTATCGCACAGTTGGGCGAGAAATTCATTCGAGTGGGACGCAAATACGAGTATGCCAGAACGGCTTACAAGGTTCTCTAATCGAGTGCGGGCTTTAGCGAGGAATGCGGCATCGACCGCACCTATTCCCTCATCTAACAAAAGGATTTCCGGTTCGATAGACGTCACCACACCAAGCGCCAAACGCACCCGCATACCAGTGGAATAGGTGCGCAGCGGCATGTGCAAGTAGTCGCCTAATTCCGTGAACTCGGCAATATCGTCGAGTTTCTTGCGCATTTGTGCCCGTGTTTGCCCCAGGAATAGTCCACGAATGACAATATTTTCCATTCCGGATATTTCCGGGTCCATGCCCACGCCCAGGTCGAACACGGGGGCCACCCGGCCGCGCACCGCGGCAGTACCCCGGGTGGGTTCGTAGATACCGGACAATAACCGCAGCAGCGTGGACTTTCCGGCGCCGTTATGGCCCACCAAGCCGACTCGGTCACCGGTACGCAGGTGCAGGTTGATGTCTTTAAGTGCCTCCACGACGACCACATTGGAGTCATTGCGGCCAATGGCTCCGCCGGCGGCCCCGAGGAACGCCTTCTTCATCGAGCGGGATTTCGCGTCGAAAATGGGGAAGTCCACGCAGGCGTCGTGGGTGTCAATGCTGACCATGAGTGCTCCTTCGACTCTGCTTAGACCCAGTAACTCACGCGGCCACGCCACTGGCGCATCGCCAGCAGGGCCAGGCCGAGTCCGGCGGCAGTGCACACCAGCACAATGCCCCAGTGATACGCCGCGACTGGTTGGCCGGTTAAGGGGGCGCGGATGATCTCGAGGTAGTGGTAGAGCGGGTTGAGTTCGGCGATTCGGGCGCGTTCGGCAACAGCGCCGCCCTGTTCTTTCAAGGTGCGGGTAGTCCACACGATGGGGGTCATATAGAACACCAGCTGGATGAGGCTATCGAGCAGGGGCGCGATATCGCGGTAGCGGGTGGAGATAATGCCGAAGAACATTGTCACCCACACACCATTTGCAACGAGCAACACAAGAGCCGGAATGGCGAGCCAGAATTCCCAGGACAGGTGCGGGCGGAAAATAAGGATCAGAATGACCCAAATAATCATATTGTGTGCAAAAAATAATAGTTGCCGCCACACCAGTCGATAGACATGCACGGACAACGCCGAGGGCAATTGTTTAATCAAGCCCTCATTTTCGATAAAAACCTGCGAACCTTCGCGCACACATCCGGAAATGAAGCCCCACACAATCAGGCCCACAGTCACATGCGGCAGGAAATACGACAGTTCCTGCTGGAACAGCAGGGAATACAACAAACCTAAGGCCAGGGCCATCGCACCAGTGGCGATAGTGATCCACAACGGACCCAGAGTTGAGCGTCGGTAGCGCTGTTTGATGTCCTGCCAACCCAGCTGGAGCCACAGTTCACGCTGGTGAAAACCTTCAGTGAGGTCCTCCCAGGCGGCTGCGACCGTGCGGGACCGGGATTTCTGTGGACCCCCGGGGGTACCACCGCCGGTCATTCGGGCCACGTCCGCAGCGAGATCTCGAGTGCGGCCGCTGGTGTTATATGACTCGTTCGGTTCCTCCACGGTCTACAACTTACCTGCGGTATCGCTGCTTCTTGAACGCCAGGCCCCGGTGCTGGTCGCGGCAGTGAAACTACGTCGCGGTTTACCCTCACTTCGCGGTCGACATCAATGATGTCCAGGCGGCGGTATAGCATCGCCCGTACGGATGCTGGATAGTGGTACCTAATCACTCCAGCGTTATTGCAACTTGGTGGATGAAGGAAGAAGGGAAGGTCATGGCGTTCGACGTCCCCACGACTCGCGGCTACTACACGTCGCTGTCCGATGGTTGGACCTACCTCAATGGCCTAGAAAACGCCCAAATACCCGAGCGGGTCTCGGCGGCGGTTGCTTCTTCTTTCCGCAATGCCCCGAAGAAGCTCAAGGCCGAAGCCAGCAGCGGTGTGCACGCCCGGTCCCAGGAAGCCGGGGTATCGGCTTCTGGGCAGATGGCGATGACCGCCCGCCGGGCCTTCGCCGATATGGTCGGCGCCCGCTCAGAAAATGTGGTGCTGGGCCCCTCCCGGCACGCCCTGGTTGAGCAACTTATGACCGGGATGAGCCGCCGGCTGACCCTGGGCTCGGAGGTGGTGTTGTCGCGCACCGGCCGGCCCGCAGTGCGAGTGCCGGTGCAGCGCGCCGCCGATATGTTCGGCGCCACTGAACGCATGGCCGAGGCGGATCTTTCCACCGGTGAGCTGCCGTCCTGGCAGTACACGGAGCTGGTCAATTCACGCACCCGCCTTGTGGTGGTGCCCGCCGCGGACCCGCATGTGGGCACTGTTGCCCCCGTGCGCGATATCGCTACCACGGTCCACCGCGCCGCCCCCGATGCGTGGGTGCTTGTCGACGCTACTGATTACGCCCCCTACCGCCTGGTGGATATGGCCCAGTGGGACGCCGACATTGTGCTTATCGACGCCGCGGTCTGGGGTGGTCCCGATGTTGCCGCCCTGGTCTTCCGAGATAACCGGATGCTGGACCGGCTGATGTCCCTGGCGCTGTCCCGTGGGGCCAAGGGCGCCCACCGCCTTGAAGTCGCCGGTGTCGCCCCTGGTTTGCTCGGTGGTGTGGCCGCTTCGGTGCAGTGCCTGGCAGAACTCGATCCCAGCTCTCGCGGTACCCGCCGGCGGCGACTGGAAGTGGCCATGCCGCAGATCAGTGACTACCTGACCTCGTTGACCGCGCATCTGATGGATTCCCTGGAGTACCTACCCCGGGTGCATATCGTCGGCGGCGGCAGCGAAGACAGCGGCTATGACTCCCCGCTGGGCCCGGCCATCTTCAGCGCCGTCCCCCGCGCCCTTGGTGTGGACCGGGTGCCGCGAGTGAGCTTCATCGTCGGTGAAGGGGCCATCCCCGCCGCCGATGTGGTGCGCCGCCTGATGAATAACGGGGTTGTCACCTCATCAGTGCAGCACGGCGACTCCGCGCTGCTGGAAGCCATGGGTGTCTTCGAAGCCAATGGGGCGGTGGCCGTCGGACTGCAGCCGTTTAATACCTCCAGCGATATCGACCAGCTGGTACGTGGCGTGGCCTCCCTGGGCTAGACCACCTGTCTTTCGCACCGCAGGCCGGTAACGGTAGGCTAGCTGCGGCCCCTACGGCACCGGCCAGGTGCGGATGGGCCAATGGAGATGTGGCAGAGCGGCCGAATGCACTCGCCTTGAAAGCGAGCGTCCCTAACCCGGACCGCGGGTTCAAATCCCGCCATCTCCGCTGCATACACGCACTCACGCTGCGCGTATGCGATCCAGGCAGCAACGCGTAGATTCTTTCTCATGTTTGATGCGTTTTCTCGTCGCAGCCGCGCGCCATATCGTCGGCGCGCCACCGGTGCCAGCACCCGAACTGTTGCGCTGGTAACCGCTGCGTCGCTCAGCGTTATCGCTGGTGCGACAGGGTGTGGCGATAACACCGAACACAATCAGCTCTCCCACAGTGCCCCCACCACCCCCGCCCCCGGGGCGATGCCGCAACAGTGGCGTGACGCGGTGGCCGATATTGAGCGCCGCTACGGCGGCGAGGTCGGTATCTCTCTGGCCGTCCCCGGTGCCGGCCTGGACTCGTCCGCGCCGAAGGTGGAGCACGCCGGTTCTGTACAGGACGGGGTGGCGTGGTCGACCTCGAAGGTTCCACTGGCAGTGGCCACGGTGCGCCGCACCCATGAGGTGACCGACGCCGTGGAAAACGCCATCACCATTTCCGATAATGACTCCGCCAGCGCACTGTGGAATGACCTCGGCGGCTGGGGTTATTCCGGTGAAGCGATGGATGAGGTGCTGCGCGACGGCGGCGACTCCACCACCACCTTCGGCAGCGCCCAGAAACTCGGCAACCTGCCTTTTGGTGAGGTTCCGTGGCGTGTCGACGACCAAGCCGCCTTCGGCGCGAACCTGCTGTGCATTTCCGGCGGGGAGCTAGTCAGCCAGGTGATGGCCCATATCCACCCCGAGCATGCCTATGGGCTGGGCCGGATCGAAGGCGCCCGCTTCAAGGGCGGCTGGTCGCCGGAGGACACGGGCTATTTCATGCGCCAATTCGGCATCATCCCGGACAGTGCGGTCGCCCCCACCACGACGAAGACGACCCGCTCGACTGCCTCCACCGTGCGCACCGCGCCGGCCACCCCGGACCCATTAGCCGACCCCGACTACGACAACACTGACCCGCCGAGTTCTTTTGTAGGCGTCGCAATTGCAGTGCGCCCCGCCGATGGCAGCTACACCACCGGGGTGAAAATGCTCAATGAGCTTGCCGACGCCATCGCCGCCCACCCCGCCACCGGGGGCAGCTGCCGGTAGCGCCAACAGCTGCCGGCAGCGCCTAGCTCAAGTGCAGGGCAGCTAGTAGCCGCTCAGTCTCGGCGGCCGTGGTCACAGTTATGCGCAGGCCTTCACCGGGAAAACAACGGGTCACCACGCCACGCTCGGTGAGCACCGAAGCCAAACCGGTGCCAGTGGTCACGCCCTCAGCGTCGGCAATGCCAGCCACCGCAGCGACCTTGTCCTCCGGAATCCACACAAAGTTGCCCTGCGAATCCGGCACCACAGCCTCATCGTCGGCAGCAGAATTAACCGCACCCGTCACCCGCTCCCGCTGCGCATTGACTTCCCGGGTACGCCCCAACAACTCAGCGCGGGCCGCGGGCTCCAGACACGCAATAGCGGCAACCTGAGCCACAGTATTCACCGAAAACGGCAGGTAACAGCGGTTGACCGCATCAATGAGCTCCTCGGCGCCAAACAGGTACCCCACCCGCAGGCCCGCCAAGCCCCACACCTTCGAAAAAGTCCGCATACCGACGACATTGGCGTGCTCAGCAATGACCTGTAGCGCATTCGGAGTCGCCTCAGTCGCGGCCGTTGGGTCTGCGGCATCGAAATCATCCGTGAACTCGATATAAGCCTCATCGAGCACCACAACAACATTGTCCGGCACCTGCTCGAGGAACGCATCGAACTCGGCGGCGCTAATAGTCGTACCAGTCGGATTATTCGGGTTACAGACAAAAACCAGCCGAGTGCGGTCAGTAATCGCCGCAGCCATAGCGTCGAGATCATGGCGGTGATCGTCGGTAAGCGGAACCGCTACCGGAGTAGCACCGGCAACCCGCACCAAAATCGGGTACGCCTCAAAACTGCGCCAGGCAAACACCACCTCATCGCCGTCATGACACGTAGCCTCAATCAACTGCTGACACAGCGCCGTCGAACCACACCCCACCGCAACCTGCTCCGCAGTTACACCCAAATAACCAGCCAACGCAGTACGCAACTGCACCGCAGCCATATCCGGATAACGATTAATACCCGCACTAGCCCCAGCGATAGCCTCCTGCACCGACGGCAGCGGCTGATGCGCCATCTCATTAGACGAAAGCTTGAGCGCCCGCGGAGCCAGCTTGCCGGGCTTATAAGCGGGGATATCAGACAAATCAGCGCGAATCATGGGCTAAACAATACGTCGCGGACAAACACCACCGGCCAGCACCGCAGAAACACGCAGCTGGGGCGCCGGTGAGACACGGTTTTTGCCCCATCGGGTCACTCGGCGGTACACTTCCACCCCGATAGAGCCGCTAGCCGGTTTTATCATCGTGCGGAGGCGTGCCAGAGCGGCCGAATGGGGCTCCCTGCTAAGGAGTTGCCTGCTTTTCGCGGGCCGGAGGTTCGAATCCTCTCGCCTCCGCCACGCGCCCGTAGCTCAACGGATAGAGCATCTGACTACGGATCAGAAGGTTAGGGGTTCGAATCCCTTCGGGCGCACCACTTCTAGCCCCGGTTTTGCATCACGCGGAACCGGGGTTTTTGCTTGCTGAGCTGCGGATTTGTTCGGTGTGCAGTGCTGGAGTAATGTTTCAATGCGTTGCGCAGACAGGTTCTGCACAGCGGTAAGCGCCCGTAGCTCAACGGATAGAGCATCTGACTACGGATCAGAAGGTTAGGGGTTCGAATCCCTTCGGGCGCACCACTTCTAGCCCCGGTTTTGCATGACGCAGAACCGGGGCTTTTGCGTGTGGTGGGGCTGGGGGCTTGCGTTGGGTGGCTGGGTGCTTGTGGGGCTTGTGGCGCAGATCCGTACGAATTGCGCAGATCCGTGCGAAATTCCGTACGGGTTTGCGCAAACGGTACGGATCTGCGCGCGGGGGGCGGTGGCAGGGGCCAGGAAGAGGGGTGGGAGCGGCGAACTGTGGGGTGGCCGGTGCGCGGGCGGGCAGTGGGGTGGCCGGGCGCGGTCGTGGCGCTGGGGGTGGGGTGAATGCGGCGGCGTCGGCGTCGGAAAGCTCTGGGGGAAGGCTTGTGGGGCAGATCCGTACGAATTGCACAGATCCGTGCGAAATTCCGTACGGGTTTGCGTAAAAGGTACGGATCTGCGCGCGGGGGACGCCGACGCGGGCCGCAGGGCAGCAGGAAGCCGCGGCAGGCACCTGCGGCCTCAGGCTAGAAAATTTCTAGTCGTGCGCCGAGGTGCTCAGCGTGTTCAAGCTGGGCGACGTAGTCGGGTTGCTCGAAGTTGACCCGAATCACCGGCCGGTGCGTGTGCGCGGCGATTTCTTTGCTCAAGCCAGGGTCATTGTGACGGCCAGAACGGACCTCGTAGCGCATCCGGCTGATATGCCCGGCGGTCACCAGGTTCTTCACCGACCCGTTTTCTTCCAGCTCAGCGCGGGTGGCGGCGAGGAGATCCATCGCTTCGTCGAGGGCGCCGAGAAGCGCGGTGGAGTTGCTTTCGCACATTGCGCGCACCAGTTTCGGTGAGGTTCCGGCTACGCGAGTGGCGTCGCGGAAGGAACCTGCGGCCAGGGAGAGGGCCAGCGCGCCACCGTTATCGCCGACTGCGGCGAGCGCTTCGGCGAGTAGGTGCGGCAGGTGCGAGATCCGGGCTACGGCTTGGTCGTGGTAGCGGGCGCGGGACGGGATGATTTCCGAGCCCACGGTGGTGCCGAGCTGGATGACCTGCCGGAAGGCGGTTAACCAGCGTTGGCCGGCGCGCATTCCGGCGCGGCGGGCTTCGTCGGCGAAGTCGAAGGTGACTACCCATACGGCCCCGGCGAAGAGTCCGTTCATGGTGGCGTGCCAGCCGGAGTCGGCGGTGCCGGCCATGGGGTGGGAGCCGACGTAGCGGCCGGCCATGCGGCGTTTGCGGACTTCTTCGAATACGGGCTGCTTGACGCTGACCACGTCGGTGATGGTGCAGTTGGGGGCGTGTTCGAGGATGGCGTCGAGCATCGCGGGTACGGCGGGCATGGGCACGGCGATGACGATGAGTGCGTAGTCGTCGTTGGCGCGTTTGAGGGTTTCTGCGAGGTCTGTGCTGACGTCGTAGCCGTCGGCTTTGGCGCCGCGGGCGGTTCCACCGGGGCGGTTCCAGCCATAGGCCGGGGCCCCCGCTTCAACGAGATCGCGTAGCAGGGAGCCCCCGATGAGACCCAGGCCCAGGATGCACGTGGGGGTGTCGGGGACAGAAGAGCTCATCTGACAACTATCGCATATCCGGGCTACCGTTGTGAGTTATGAGCACCACCTACCGGGATACAAACGATAGCGATGAGGATTGTTCCTACGCTGTCGCGGTAACCCTGACTGACGGCGGCTGGCAAGTAACTGAGCTTTCCGACGCTGCCCTCGACTCGTTGGATGAGACTGTCGCGCAGCTGCGTCGGATGCGCGCTGAGCAGGCGTGTTTCGCGTTGTTGAACGTCGATGATGATTATTTCGTCATTGTGCGTACGGCGCCGGATTCGGTACGTCTTGTGCTTTCCGACGCTACTGCTGCGGCCAGCGATGATCTTGCTGCTGATGTGATGGATGAGCTTGATGAGGACATCATCGACGCTGATGATGACGAGATCGAGCAGATGGACGCTTGGCCTGAGGGAGATATGGAGATCCTCGCTGATTTAGGCCTGGCCGAGGATATGTTGGCCGTCATTTGTGAAGACCAGGAATTGTGGGCCAGCGAGCAGTTGCACGCGGTGGCCCAGGTCTTGGGCTTTGAGGATGAGTTGGCTGAGACCACTGGTTTCGAGCCTGAGGACAGTGACTAAGCCCGCAGCGCCCTTGCCCGCCGAACCTGCCGAACCTGCTGGTGGTGGGTCGGTGTTGCCGCGCCCTGCCTGGCGGCTTCGCGATGAGCAGTGGATGCGTCGTGCCATTGCAGTGGCTCGTGCTACCCCGGACTGTGATGTGCCGGTGGGGGCGGTTGTGGTTGGCCCTGATGGTGCTGTTGTGGCCACTGGGGTGAACCGTCGGGAGGCGGATAGTGACCCATTGGCGCACGCTGAGGTGCTTGCTTTGCGTGAGGCAGCGGCGGTGGTGCGTGATGGTTGGCGCCTTGAGCAGTGCACTTTAGTGGTGACGTTGGAGCCATGTGTGATGTGCGCTGGGGCGGCGGTGATGGCCCGGGTGGGGCGGATTGTTTTCGGTGCTTGGTCGGAGAAGACCGGCGCGTGCGGTTCGATGGTGGATGTGGTGCGCGAGCCAGCGCATTCATTTATTCCACAGCTCAGTGGGGGAGTGCTGGCTGAGGAGTGCGCGCAGTTGTTGCCGGAGTTCTTCCGGGGCCGGCGCGGCGGCGCTAGCAAACCCCCATGTGAATAGTGTTAGTGCAGCGCAGGATAACTTTTTGGTGAATTATTTGCGCGGTGGTGGGCAGGATTGATTCCGCGCACTATGGTTGGTCGGTACCCGGTTCAAGGCCAGGGTGGGTGAGGTTTCACCCATAACGTCATCCATGAAGGAGATATACATGAGCGACCTTTCTAACAAGGCTGAAGAGCTCGGCGGCAAGGCTAAGGAAGCTGCTGGCGACGCCACCAACAACCAGGATCTGAAGGCCGAGGGCCAGGGCGACCAGGCTCAGTCCAAGATCAAGCAGGGCGTCGAAGACGTCAAGGACAAGGCTGCCGAAGCTTTGGGCAAGATCACCGGCGACAAGTAAGTCGGTATGACTTTTGTCGTGCCCCCGGTTGCACCTTTTGTGGTTGCTTCCGGGGGTCACGTTATTGTGACCGCCGCGCTCTAGGCTGTTTAAGCAGCGGGTTTGGCGGTTTTTAGCCTGGACGGTAACGTCAGGCGACGGTGGCGTGTCCGAGCGGCCGAAGGTACTCGCCTCGAAAGCGAGTGTCGCGTAACAGCGACCGGGGGTTCAAATCCCTCCGCCACCGCCAACGGGAAACCCCGTGGTCTGTTTGCTCAGGCCACGGGGTTTTTGCATCGAGGGTTTGTCCACCGAACCCGTACCATGGCAGATGGCGTGCAGCTTGCCATGCCGGAAGCGTCCGAAGGGGATATTCAACGATGGCCAAAGCCCTTTTCCAGCTGGGTCGCTGGTCCTTTGTACACAGGAAAATCGTCATTATTGCGTGGATCATCATCCTCGCTGCTGTTGGTGGTGCCGCTGGTGCCCTGCAGAAGGGCTTCTCCGACGCTTTTGAGTTGCCGGGTGCTCCGTCATCGAAGGCCGCGAAGCTGCTGACTGATACTTTCGGCGATGCGGCGAACCCCATCAAGGAAAACTCGGTGACCTTGGTTTTCGGCGCCCCGGAGGGGGAGAAGCTCACCGACCCGGAGAATTCCGCGGCGGTGGATGAGGTTGTTTCTTATATCAAGGACAATGTCGGCCAGATCTCCTCTGATATGCAGCTGGCTAATCCGGTGACACTCGATCCGAAGCAGCGTGCGGCCATTATTGACGGGTCGGTGGAGTCCGGGATGCCGCGTGATGTTGCCGAGCGGGATGCTTATTTCCTCCGGGTGCTTTCCGACGACGCCACCGTCGGCACCGCCCGTTTTGTTTTCGGGGTGGATGCGCCGGATGAGATTAAGCCGGAGAACCGGCAGGGCGTGATTGATGCGATGGAGATGGGCCGTGAGGCTGGTCTTGAGGTCAATGCGATGGGTCCGGGGTTTTTCGACCCGGTCGTTATTTCCCCGATTTCTGAGATTGTGGGCATGGGGGTGGCGTTTCTGGTCATGGTCATCGCCTTCGGTTCGGTGGTTGCTGCTGGGCTGCCGCTGATTTCGGCGATGGTGGGGGTAGGCATTGGTGGTGCGGGAATTGTGCTGCTCACAGCCTTTTATGACGTGAACTCTTCCACCCCGGTGCTGGCCATCATGATTGGCTTGGCGGTGGGTATTGACTACGCGCTGCTGATTATGGCGCGCTACCGGGCGGAGCTGGTTGCGGGAATTAAGCGTGCCGACGCTGCGGGCTTGGCCTGCGGCACGGCAGGGTCGTCGGTGGTTTTCGCGGGCCTGACGGTGCTTATTGCCTTAGCTGCCTTGGTGGCGGTGCAGATTCCGTTCTTGTCGCTGATGGGCATTTCGGCCGCGGTGACGGTGGCGATGGCGGTGCTGATTTCGTTGACGTTCGTCCCGGCCATGTTTGGTGTTTTTGGGTCGAAGATTTTTGCGTGGTCGATTCCTGGTGTGGCCGGCAACCCGGTGCGCGGCAAGCGGGTTTCTTTATTCGGGTCGAAGACGATGGGCCGTCGTTGGGTGGAGCTGGTGCACCGTTTCCCGGCGCTGTTTTTGATTGCGGTGCTGTTGGGTTTGGTGGCCTTGGCGTTGCCGGCGCGGCACCTGGATTTGGCGTTGCCGTCGGATTCGACATTGCCGTATGACTCCACGCAGCGGCAGGCTGTGATGATGGCCGAGGATGCGTTCGGCCCGGGCAGTTCGGCCCAGATTATTGGTGTGGTCGATGCCCGTGAGGTTGATGCGGATGCCCCGGCGTTGGCTCCGCTGGTGGAGGGCATTACCGCCACCGATCCGGAGAAGTCCCGTGCCGATGCCGCGCGGTTGGCGTCGTTTAGCTACTCAGTGGAGCAGTTGAAGAACAACGCCCATGTGGGGCATGTGCAGATCATTGGGGTTAATGATGATCAGACCGCCGCGCAGCTGCTGATCACCCCAACCACGGGCCCGCTTAATGAGGACACCAAGAAGCTCATCCAAGCGCTGCGCGCGCAGCAGAACCAGATTGAGACGGCTGCCGGTATCGGCTTGGGCTTTACTGGTTTGGTCCCGATTATGAATGACGTCACCGATCAGCTTGCCGACGCTATGCCCATCTACCTGGCGATTGTTGTCGGCCTGGCGATTATCTTGCTGCTGCTTGTGTTCCGTTCGCTGACGGTGCCGCTGACCGCCGGGGTGGGCTTTTTGCTGTCGGTGGGGGCCGCTTTCGGCCTGACCGTGCTGTTCTGGCAGGACGGCCTGTGGGGCCTGGTGGATACGCCCGGCCCGCTGATTTCCTTCATGCCGATTTTCCTTATCGGTGTGACCTTCGGCCTGGCCATGGACTACCAGGTTTTCTTGGTGTCTCGGATGCGGGAGCATTACACCAAGTCGCGCGGTAAGGCCACGGAAGGTTCCGGCTACACCGCCGTGGAGGAATCTGTGGTGGAAGGTTTCGCCCTGGGGGCCCGCGTGGTCACCGCCGCCGCCATCATTATGACCAGTGTGTTCGTGGCGTTCATTGGCCAGGATCTGGCATTTGTGAAGATTTTCGGTTTCGCTTTGGGCGCTGCTGTGCTTTTCGATGCATTCCTGGTCCGCATGACCTTCATCCCGGCGTCCATGTTTTTGCTGGGCCGCGCTGTGTGGTGGCTGCCGAAGTGGCTGGACCGCATATTGCCGTCGGTTGATGTGGAGGGCGAAGGCATCGAGGATCATCGCAACGAACTACTCGCGGAGGCCAAGCGCGCCTCCGGTGAGGAATTGACCACCAGTACCGGAAGGCATCATCTGTGAGCGAGTCACAAGGTTTTGAGGTCACTGCGGGTATCGCCGACGGCCCCGGCCGCGCTGGCATTATCCGCACCCCGCATGGGCAGATCGCCACCCCGGCGTTTATCCCGGTGGGCACGAAGGCCACGGTGAAGACCCTCACCCCGGAGCAGGTCCGCTCCACCGGGGCGCAGGCTATTCTCGCCAACGCTTATCACCTGTATTTGCAGCCCGGCTCGGATGTGGTTGAGGCCGCCGGTGGGTTAGCGAAGTTCTCCGCGTGGAATGGCCCGACATATACCGACTCTGGTGGTTTCCAGGTGATGAGCCTGGGCGTGGGGTTTAAGAAGACCTTGGCGATGGATGTGTCGGGCCTGCAGAACGATGATGTGGTCGCGCCGGGCAAGACCCGCAACGCCTTCGTCGACGAGGAGGGGGTGACGTTCCGTTCGCATATCGACGGCAGTGAGCACCGGTTTACTCCTGAGGTGTCGATGGGGATTCAGCACCGGCTTGGGGCGGACATCATTTTCGCTTTCGATGAGCTGACCACGTTGATGAATACCCGCGGTTACCAGGTGGATTCGGTTGAGCGCACACGTCGGTGGGCGCGCCGGTGCCTGGCTGAGCACAACCGGCTGAGCGTGGAACGCAATCAGGTTCCGGGCATGGCGGCTTCGCTGGCCGCGAACCAGTTGCCGCAGCAGCAGTTGTGGGGTGTGGTGCAGGGCGCCCAGTATGAGGATCTGCGCCGCAGCGCCGCGCAGGGGCTGGTGGCGTTATCTGATGAGTTCGAGGCCGAGGGCCTGCGTGGTTTCGCTGGCTATGGCATCGGCGGCGCCTTGGAGAAGCATAATTTGGGCACGATTGTGCGCTGGGTAGCCGAGGAGCTTCCCGACGAGCGCCCCCGGCACTTGCTGGGCATTTCTGAGCCGGACGATATTTTTGCCGCGGTGGCGGCCGGCGCGGACACTTTTGATTGTGTGGCGCCGACCCGGCTGGCGCGCCGCGGCGGGATTTATACCCGCGATGGCCGGATCACATTGACCAATGCTCGTTTTAAGCGTGATTTCGGGCCGCTGGACCCGTTCACCCATTCGCCGATTTCGGAGCAGTACAGCCGGGCGTACCTGCATCATTTGCTCAAGGCGAAGGAGTTCCTGGCGGGCACTATTTGCACCATCCACAACCTGTTTTTCATGGTCACGTTGGTTGATGACATCCGCGCGGCGATTGAGCAGGGCCGGTTCGAGGAGTTCCGGGAGGAGTTCATGGGCCGCTATTACGCGGGCAAGAAGGCCTAGTTCAGGGCCTGTGGCTGCTAGCTGGTGGCGTGGTCGTAGTAGCCCTCGCGTTTTTTCACCCAGGCGATGACGGCGTAGGTCACTGGCAGCATCAGGATTTCCACGGAGGTTTTCCACACGAAGCCGACGATGACGTAGTTGATGAAGTCACCGGCGGTGGAAATGCCGATGACGGGGGCGGCTATTGAGCAGAAGATGAGGGTGTCGACGAATTCGCCGACCACGGTGGAGCCGATCAGTCGCGCCCAGAGGGATTTTTCGCCGGTGCGGCGTTTGATGCTCACCAGCGACCAGGCGTTGAGTAGTTGGCCCACCAGGTAGCCGGCCAGGCCTGCCAGTACGAGTTGCGGTACCGACCCGAGAACGGAGCCGAAGGCTTCTTGGTTGTCGTAGAACGGGGCGGCCGGTAGTGCGATGGCGATCTGGAAACATGCTGTGGCCAGTGCGAGCACCCCGAATCCGGTCCACACGGCGCGTCTGGTGGCGCGGAAGCCGTAGCACTCGGAGAGCACGTCGCCGATGACGTAGCTGAGGGGGAATAGGAAGAACGCGGCGTCGGTGACTAGCGGCCCGATGAGGACGCCTTTGGTGGCGTTGATATTGGAGATCAGCAGCACGCCGACGAATAGTGCGAGCAGCGTCGGGTGCAGTGAGTGCGGGATGGGGATGTGGTGGGGTTCGGTGCTGGGATTGTCGGACGCGGCCGGTGTGGTCGCGCCCTGCCCAGGCCCGCTCGGGGTGGTTTCAGTCATGGCTGGTCATGCTACTCAGCGTGGCCGCTACGGTAATAACTATGTCTGTCATCACCGGTCGGTACGCGCCGAGTCCTACGGGGCATTTGCATGTGGGTAATTTGCGCACAGCGGTGCTGGCGTGGTCGTTGGCGCGTTCTGTTGGCGGGGGGTTTGTGATCCGGGTGGAGGATATTGATCGGCAGCGTTGCCGCCCGGAGTTCGAGGCTCAGCAGTTAGCGGATTTGGCGGCGGTGGGCTTGGAGTGGGATGGCGTGCCGGTGCGGCAGTCGGAGCGTACGGAGCGTTATGTGCAGGCCTTGGCGGCGTTGCCGACGTATCGCTGTTATTGCAGTCGCAGGGAGATTCAGGCTGCCGCGTCGGCCCCGCATGGCGCCCCGGGCGCGTATCCGGGCACCTGCCGCAATCTTGACCCGGAGGTGGCTGCTGTGAAGGCCGCTGAGCGTGCGGAGGTGGGTATGGAGCCGGCTATTCGGTTGCGTGCCGACGTTGCTTCCTGGCGGGTGCAGGACGCGCTTCACGGTGAGGTCACCGGGGCGGTGGATGATGTGGTGTTGCGGCGTGCCGATGGGGGGTGGGCTTATAACCTCGCCGTTGTTGTCGATGATGCTGAGCAAGGCGTGACCCAGGTGGTTCGCGGTGATGATTTGTTGTCCTCTGCTGCGCGTCAGGCGTACCTGGCGGACTTATTGGGGTACCGGGCGCCGGAGTATGTGCATGTGCCGTTGGTGTTGTCGCAGCGGGGTAAGCGGTTGGCGAAGCGCGATGGGGATGTGACGTTGCGGGATATCACTGCTGGTGCTGCCCAGGCGTGGATTATGCGCAGTCTTGGGCTGCCTGGGGTGCCGGTGGCGGAGTTGCCGGACCGGTTGGCTATTGGTGATATCCCCCGCGAGCCGGTGATCTTCGGCTAGGTCGGTGAATTTCACCTAGCCTGGGCGTATGTCTGAGCAGTCGGGAAATTTGCTGGTTGTCCATCATTCTCCTACGCCGTTATTGCGCACGGTCCGCGATTATGTGCTCACCGGTGCGACGCACCCTGATTTGGAGGGGGTGGAGATTTCGGTGGTGGATGCGTTGGACGCCACTGCCTGCGATATTCGCGCCGCTGATGCCATTGTGTTGGGCACGAGCGCGAATTTTGGCTATATCTCCGGTGCGCTGAAGCACTTCTTTGACAGCACGTTTGCTGAGTGTGGTGAAGCGCGGAAGGGTTTGCCGTTTAGTTATTGGATTCGTGGTGGGCATGACACCACTGGTGCGCAGAAGGCGATGCAGGCCATTACGACGGGTTTTGGTTGGGAGTTGTCCGCCGAACCGGTGTGTTTTGTCGGTGAGCCGGATGAGCATGCTGACCAGTTGCGGGAGCTTGGTGCGACGATGGCTGCGCACGCATTGTCCAGCGGTATGGGCGAGTCGCGATGACGCCTCCGGTCAATGATCTTGATGGTCGTTTCTTCACCTCTGCTGACCAGGCGGTAGCGGCGCTTATTGAGTTGTATGACGCTGCTACTGGGGATCTTGTGGCCGCCTATGAGCGGGCGTGTCAGCAGGTGCGTGCGGGCGCGGAGTCGGTGACTCCGGTGCGCCGGTGTTACCCGGAGTTGCGGTTTAGTGTGTCGCATTTGGGTGAGGTTGACCCGTCGTTATCGCATGGTTTTGTTGACCGTGCTGGCACGTATGCCACCGCTATTGCTCGGCCGCGGTTATTCCGCCAGTATTTGGTGGATCAGGTTGCTGATGTTTTGCGCAATCATGGTGGTCAGGTGCAGGTTCGTCTGTCCCGGACGCCGATTCCGGCCCGTTTTGCCCCGGGTTTTGATGAGTTGGATACCTCGGGTTTGGAGCAAAGCCAGTTGGCGATGGTGGATCGGGCGTTCACCCCGGTTGATTCGGCGTATGTGGATGATGCCATTGCTGATGGTGATGCGGATTTCCTGGGTCTTTCGGTCAAACCATTAAGCCTATTTTCGGCACCTCGGGTGGATTTGGCATTGCACCGGTTGGAGCATTACACCGGCTCGTCGGCGGCGCGGATTCAACGGTTCGTGTTGTTCACCAATTACCAGCTGCACACTGATGTGTTCCTGGATTATGCGCATAGTTTGGGCAAGGCTGCGGGGGAGGTGAACTGCGGTGATGAGCGCCAGGAGGCGGTGCTTTCCGACGCTGATAGCGCCGCGGCGAATCCGCATGGCTATACGCATTTGGTGACTCCCGGTGACCATGTCCACGAGATCGGTTCGGTGCCGTCGGCGCGGGAATGCCGCAGTGAGGCTGATAGTTGCCAGATGCCGGCGTATCACTTGGTGCGTCCCGACGGTTTGGGTGTGACGGTTATTGATATTGGTGTGGGCCCGTCGAATGCTAAGACCATCACGGATTGTTTGGCTGTGTTGCGGCCGCATTGTTGGATGATGGTGGGGCATTGTGCGGGCCTGGATGGCCGGATGCGTATTGGCGACATGATTTTGGCCAATGGTTATGACCGCGCTGATGGTGTCCTGGATGGGCATGTGCCGCTGGAGAAGCCGATTCCGCCGATTGCGGAGGTGCAGCAGGCGGTGACCAATGCTTTCCGGGAGGTGTCGGGGTTAAGCGGGGAGCAGTTGAAAAAGCGGCTTCGTACGGGCACGGTGTTGTCCACCTCGGACCGGAATTGGGAGTGGCGCCCGCAGGAAGATATTTACCGGGAGCTGCGCAAATCCACGGCGATTGGGGTGGAGATGGAGTCGTCGACCATTGCCGCTAATGGGTACCGGTTTCGGGTGCCTTATGGGGCGTTGTTGAGTGTGTCGGATATGCCGCTGCATGATAAGCCGAAGTTGCCGCGTTCGGCTCGTCGGTTTTATCAGGCCTCGAAGGTGGAGCACTTGATGACTGCGGTGCGTGCCTGTGAGGCGATGGCGGCGGACCCGGACCAGTTGCATTCACGTAAATTGCGGCGCCCGGTGGGTGAAGTTGCCTTCCGGTAGCGTCGGAAAGCCCAAGGTTTTTTAGGAGGCATTATGTCTACTCAGGCTACTGCGAATTTCAAGGTCACCGGTATGAGCTGCGGGCACTGCGAAGCCAGTGTGCGCGAAGAGGTCTCTGCCATTGCCGGTGTGGAGTCCGTCACTGTTGATCACACCACTGGGGAGTTAGGTGTTGTGTCCCGTACCCCGGTGGACCCGGCTGATGTGATTGCTGCGGTCGAGGAGGCCGGCTACGAGGCGGAGGCTCTTGGGTAGTATCGGCCATTATGGCTGTTGAGGTTGTACTCGATATTGGCGGAATGACCTGTGCTTCGTGTGCGAATCGGGTGCAGCGCAAGCTCAATAAGCTCGATGGTGTGACTGCACAGGTCAATTACGCCACAGAACGCGCCCATATCACCGATGAGGCCGGCCATGAGCTGGCGGAGTTGGTTGATGTGGTGGAGGCTGCGGGGTATCAGGCTTTTCCGCTTGCCGACGGCAATGCCTCGCCGTCGCGCGGGGATTCTGCGCCTGGTGCCACGCCGGGGGCCGCGCCGGCGGCCGCCGATCCGGCCGAAGCTCATCGCGCTGCGGAGCTCAATGCGCTTCGCACTCGTGTTATTGGTGCGTTGTGGTTGGCGGTCCCGGTCATTGTGTTGTCGATGATCCCGGCGCTGCAGTTTCCGAATTGGCAGTGGTTGTGTCTGACGCTTACTGCCCCGGTGGTGGTGTGGTGTGGCTACCCGTTCCATCGCGCTACCTGGATGAATCTTAAACATGGCGCGGCGACGATGGATACGCTCATCACCGTCGGAACCGGCGCGGCATTCCTGTGGTCGCTGTGGGCCCTATTTTTCGGCACTGCGGGCCAGCCCGGCCTGGTGCATGAGTTCCACCTCACCGCTGGGCACGGCGATGCCAGTAGCCATATTTATTTAGAGACCGCTGCCGGGGTCATCCTTTTCGTCCTTGCTGGGCGTTATTTTGAGCGTCGGTCGAAGCACCGCAGCGCTGAGGCCATTAGTGAATTATTCGACCTGGGTGCTAAGCAGGCGGCGGTGTTACGTGCCGCCGATGGCAGCCCTGGTGTCGCCGGGGACCGGGAGGAGCGCGTCGCCGCGACGGATCTTGTGGTCGGGGACCATATTGTGGTCCGTCCCGGTGAGCGCATCCCCACTGATGGTGTGGTCATTGATGGGCGGTCCGCGGTCGATGAGGCGATGTTGACCGGTGAGTCCATGCCAGTCGAGGTAGTCGAGGGCGACCGGGTTACTGGTGCCACGGTGAATCAGTCCGGCCGGTTGTTAGTTGAGGCCACCGCAGTTGGTGCTGATACGCGACTGTCCCAGTTGGCGGATTTGGTTGCCCAGGCCCAGGCCGGTACCGCGAATGTGCAGCGCTTGGCTGATCGCATTTCGGGTGTGTTTGTGCCTGTGGTGCTGCTTATTGCCGTGGCGACGTTTATTGGGTGGCTTGCCGTCGGTGGCGAGTTCACCCAGGCGTGTACTGCGGCGGTGGCGGTGCTCATCATTGCCTGCCCGTGTGCTTTGGGTTTGGCTACCCCGACGGCGTTGTTGGTGGGTACTGGGCGTGGTGCGCAGCTGGGGATTTTGCTTGGCGGCCCGGAGGTCCTTGAGCGCACGAAGACTATTGACACGGTGGTGCTGGATAAGACCGGCACGATTACTCGTGGCGATATGGCGCTGGCTGATGTTATTCCTGCTGGCGATACTGACCCTGCGGTGGCTTTGCGGGCTGCTGGGGCGGTGGAGTCGGCTTCGACGCACCCGATTGGTCGCGCTATTGCCACTGCCGCCGCAGCTGAGGGGGATCTGCTGCCGGCCACTGATATCCGCGATGAGCCGGGCCGGGGCATTAGTGGCGTGGTGCCTGGTCTTGTGGATGACACTGATGCTGGTGTGGAGGTCAGCGTCGGAAAGCTTGCTGATAGTGCGGTGCCAGCAGAGCTTGCCGACGCGGTGGGCCGGGCGCGTGAGGCCGGCGGGAGCTGCGCTTTTGTGAGCTGGTCCGGTCGGGTGCGGGCGCTGTTGGTGGTCAGTGATGGGGTGAAGGAGACTTCAGCTGAGGCGGTGCGGATGCTGCGGAAGCTGGATGTGGAACCGGTGCTGCTGACTGGTGATTCTGCGGCGGCGGCGCGGTGTATTGCCGATGAGGTCGGTATCGACACGGTGATTGCGGGGGTGGCGCCGGAAGATAAGGTCGCCCACGTTCAGCGGCTGCAGGATGAGGGTCATGCGGTGGCGATGGTCGGTGATGGCATTAACGACGCTGCCGCTTTGGCTGCCGCTGACCTGGGCATGGCGATGGGTACTGGTACCGATGCGGCGATTGCTGCGGCCGATATCACCTTAGTGCGCGGTGATGTGCGGGCAGCTGCTGATGCGGTGCGGCTTGCCCGGGCGACGCTGCGCACGATTCATGGCAATTTGTTCTGGGCTTTTGCCTATAACGTGGCGGCGATTCCGCTGGCTGCGTGTGGTTTGCTCAACCCGATGTTGGCTGGGTTGGCGATGGCGCTTTCCAGTGTGTTCGTGGTGAGCAATAGTTTGCGGCTGCGTCATTTCCGGCCCATTGCCGCGCCGGGTGGCCAGGACTAGCGTCAAGACCATGATGCTGCGCAAGAAGGACAAAAAAGATAAGTCCGTCGAGGACACCGCCAAGACCATGTCGAATGCCCTGTTGGGCATGGGCGTGTTGCATTTTGTGAAGCCGGAGCCATTTGATGCGATCGTCCCGGACTATGTGCCGATGACGAAGCGGCAGGCCACGTACTGGTCGGGTGTGGCTGAGTTGGTCACTGGTGCGTTGCTGCGGGTGGATAAGACTCGCACCTTGGGTGGGTACTCGGCGATGGCGCTGTTCCTGGCGGTTTTCCCGGCCAATATTGAGATGGCCCGGCAGTGGGCGGGTGGTTCCACGGTGAAGAAGGTCATTGCTTTTGGGCGGTTGCCGCTGCAGTTTCCGATGATTGCGCAAGCCTGGAAGGTTGCTCGCCATAAGTAGCCCTATTTTCGCTGTTGTACGCAGTGATTTTGCTCTGGTTGTGCTTTTAGGTAACCTTCCGTGCGGAGGATTCGCCTAGCGGCCTATGGCGCTCGCCTGGAACGCGAGTTGGGAGCAATCCCTCAGGGGTTCAAATCCCCTATCCTCCGCCATAGTCACGACCCCCGAGCCACAGCGGCTCGGGGGTTTGTGCGTATCTGGAACTAGCGCTAACCTATGGGCAGGGTCCCACGCGGCGTTATCTCGTGAACTCCCCCAGGGCAGGAATGCAGCAAGGGTCAGCGAGCTCTAGCGGGTGCGTGGGTCCCCCTTTTTTTATGCCTGCCGCACTGGGGGCTGGGTAATTGGTGATAGCCCATTGCTGCTACCTGCTCTATCCTCGGGACTATGAAGCTCGAAGAGTACGGTGCCGACGATCTGGCACAGCTGAAGGACAAGTTCACCGCTGACTATGAGCAACTCAAGGCCCGGGATCTGAACCTGGACCTCACCCGCGGTAAGCCGTCATCGGCGCAGCTTGATTTCGCCAACCCCCTGCTTGGTTTGCCCGCCCCGGAGTACCGCACCGCTTCTGGTGAGGACACGCGCAACTACGGCAACCTCAAGGGCATCACCGATATTCGTGCCATTTGGGCTGACCTGCTCGACCTGCCGGTCGATAATGTTCTTGCCGGGGATTCGTCCTCGCTGAATATCCAATTCGACCTGATCAGCTGGGCGATGCACTTCGGCAACTGTGATTCGCAGCGGCCTTGGTCGAAGGAGCCGGTGCTGAAGTGGTTGTGCCCGGTGCCTGGCTATGACCGGCACTTCTCCATTACGGAGGAGTTCGGTTTCGAGATGATTCATGTCCCGATGACCGAGGATGGTCCGGATATGGATATGGTCGAACGCCTTGTTGCGGCCGACCCAGCGATTAAGGGCATGTGGAATGTGCCGGTATTTTCTAACCCGACTGGCATTAGCTACTCGGAAGAGACCTGCCAGCGCCTCGCCGCGATGGAAACTGCGGCCCCTGATTTCCGCCTGATGTGGGATAACGCCTATATGGTGCACCCGCTGACCGACGAGTTCCCGCAGGTGCACAATATCGTCGCTATGTGCCAGGAGGCCGGCAATCCCAACCGCGTGTGGCAGCTTGCCTCCACGTCGAAGATGACTCTTGCTGGTGCTGGTGTTGCGTTCTTCGCCGCCTCTGATGCCAATATCGCTGACTATTGCGCCCATGCCGGTATCCGCGGCATTGGCCCGAATAAGGTCAACCAGCTTGCCCACGCCGCTTTCTTTGGCGATGTTGAGGGGGTGCGCTCTCAGATGCGTCGCCATGCTGAGTCTTTGGCCCCGAAGTTCGACCGGGTTTTGGAGATTCTCAATGAGCGTCTCGGCGGCTATGGGGTAGCGCAGTGGACCGAGCCTCAGGGCGGTTATTTCATTTCCCTTGATGTGGTTGATGGCACCGCTGGCCGCGTTATCGAGTTGGCCAAGCAGGCCGGTATTGCGCTGACCGGTACCGGTTCGTCCTTCCCGCTGAAGAATGACCCGAATGACCGCAATATCCGTCTTGCGCCGTCGCTGCCGCCGATTGAGGAGCTTGATACGGCAATGAACGGTGTGGCCACCTGTGTGCTGCTTGCGGCTGCGGAGAAGCTCTCTGCGTAGTTCTCGTAGTTCTGTTGGCTAGCCGACGTTGGTAGCCCCGGGCCTTGTGGTCCGGGGCTACTATCGCGATTGATGAATGCAGCAGAAATTGAGTACTGGGTGGATCAGCTCTTTCCGGGCGAGATGTCGATCTACGAAATCGCACCGGGGGTAGCTGAAGGGGGTAATCAGCCATCGCCTGACCAGGTGTTTTGCGCGGGAAATTTTAATTTTGACGAACAACTCGACTTGAGTTGCACGCTTGATTTGTCTCGCCTAGATTTTGCATTGCGCACATCGAAAGGCGAGGAAGTCCGAGTGGAGTTCTTCACCGTTGTGGCTCAGGATCCGGGCCCTGAATCGGTGGTCGGAGCACATTCCCTACGTGCTTCGGCTGTCGAAGCACATTCCCTACGTGCTTCGGCCGCGCTGCTTGAAGAGGACGCAGACGCACATAATCCCCCTACTTTGTCGGCGTTCTTGGTCACGACGGCCGCAGCGTTGATGCGCTCGAGGAGTGTTTCCGGCCCCCAGGGTGAGCAGCAATCCCTAGCTCCCACCCCGGGAACTCTCCTCGCTGATGCGGTGACCTTGGGTCTGCAAGCCGCCGCCGAGTCCGGCGCCGCCCATCCCGCTCATCCCACTGTTTCGCACTTTGTTGTTGCGGTGCCCCATGTGTGGGCCAACGGGGTTCCCCAGCTCACCGAACCCCCGGGCGAAGTATCCCTGCATGATGGTGATTCCGGCCCGTTTCCTGGTTCTCGTCTGGCTCTGGGCCGGATTACCACTGTCGCCCAGCTCATTGCGTTGACTGATGCGGAGTTCGAGTACGCGCAGCGCGAAGGTTCCGATGCAGTACTGCAGGCTATTGCTGATGCTGGGGCCGACCCGCGCGATCTGTGCCGGGAGTCAGTGATTTAGGCCCCGCGTTGTGTCCAGGGCCCCGGTAGGCTGAGTGCCGTGGCTTTGTACAGGAATTACCGACCGGCATCCTTCGGCGAGGTCAGGGGACAAGATCATGTCACCGTGCCGCTGTCGGCTGCGCTGGATTCGCGCGGCAGCGACGGTGCCCCTGACCGGATTAATCACGCCTACCTGTTCTCAGGCCCGCGTGGCTGCGGTAAAACCTCCTCGGCACGCATCCTTGCCCGCAGTCTGAACTGCGTTAATGGCCCGACATCTACTCCGTGTGGGCAGTGTCGTTTCTGTGTTGCCCTGGGCCCGAAGGGCGCGGGCCATGTGGACGTCATTGAGATGGACGCAGCCTCGCATAATGGTGTCGAGGACATGCGTGAGTTGCGTGAGAACGCCCAGTACGCCCCTGCTGAGGCCCGGTATCGGGTGTACATCATCGATGAGGCCCATGCGATTAGTAATCAGGGTTTCAACGCGCTGCTCAAGGTGGTGGAGGAGCCGCCGGAGCACCTGATTTTCATTTTTGCGACCACTGAGCCGGAGAAGCTGCTCGATACGATCCGCTCGCGTACGCATCATTACCCGTTCCGGCTGTTGCCGCCGAATACTATGCGCCAGCTGTTGGAGGATATTTGTGCCCAGGAGGGGGTGCAGGTTGATGAGCGGGTTTTCCCGATGGTGGTGCGCGCTGGTGGTGGTTCGCCGCGTGATTCATTATCCGTGATGGACCAGCTCATTGCTGGTGCTGGCCCTGATGGGGTCGAGTATGAGCGCGCTAGTGCCCTGTTGGGGGTCACCGATCGCGCCATGCTGGATAGGGCGGTCGATTGTGTGGCCCGCGGTGATGGTGCCGGTTTATTGCGTGCGGTGGATGACGTCATTAATGCCGGCCAGAATCCGCGTCGGTTCGCTGAGGATCTGCTCGATGTGCTGCGGGATTTGATGCTGGTCAAGGCCGTGCCGGATGCCATTGATGCGGCACTTGTCGACGCTGTTGGGGAGCGCGTGGATATTGTCACCGCTCAGGCTGCGGCGTTCAGTATGGAGACTTTAACCAGGCTTGCCGACGTGGTCAGCCGCGGGATCACCCAACTTGTGGGCGCAACGTCGCCGCGGTTGTTGTTGGAAGTGTTATGTGCGCGCATGGTGCTGCCCGGCACGGAGGACAATTACTTGGCCCTGGCTCAGCGTGTGGAGCAGTTGGAGAAGGGTATTGGGGTGACTCCGCCGGCAAGTGACCAGTCCGGTGGTGGTGCCCAGCCAGCTGCGGCGCCTGCTGGTCAGTCCGCGCCGGAGCCGGAGCCGGAGCAGCGTGCGCAGGCCCCTGCGGCTGGTTCGAGTGCGGAGAGTGTGGATGCTGCGTTGGCGCAGTTCCGTGCTCAGCGTGAGCAGAAGAGTGGGGCGAAGAAGCGGGGGTCGGCCCCACAGCAGGATGCTGAGCGTGGGGCTGCTGAGCGTGAGACTGCGGGGTCGCCGAGTGCGGCTGAGGAGCGTGCCCGTAAGGCCCGGGAGGCCCGTGAGCAGGCGAAGCGTTTACAGGAAGCCGCCCGTGAGCAGGAGCGTCTGGAGCGGGAGCGGGAAGCTTTGGCGCGGGAGGAAGCTACGCGGCGTGCCGACGCTGCCGCCGCCGATGAGGATGCCGCTGAGGATGACGCTGCTGTGAGTGCGCAAGCGTCGGTCTCGCCCGCGCCTGCTGCGGAGCCCGCGCCCGTGCCTGCTGCTGAATCGGAGCCTGAGCCTGAACCAGCGCCGGAACCCGAGCCTGAACCAGCACCCGAGCCTGAGCCTGAGCGGCAGCTCACCGTGGAGACCATCCGCGACAGCTGGCCGGATATCATCGCCGCCATTGATGAGTCCGCCAAGGCCGTGATGGTCTTAGCGAGCGCTGCGGTGCCCGTCGAACTCGACGACACCACCCTGACCATCGCCCACAACACCGGGGCGTTGGCTAACCGGCTCAACGCGCCGGACAATACTGCGGCCCTTGGAGAGGCGATCGGCCAGGTGCATGGTGTGCGCCTCGAGGTGCAGTGTGTGGTGGGCACCAACCGCAGCGGTGCTCGGCCGCGCCAGCACCAGGCTGCCAAGAGTGATAGCAGCCAGGCGGCGGCCGACGATTCGGCCCCGCCAGCTGAACACACCCCAGCACCGGCGCCTGCGCCAGAACCTGCTCCTGCGCCAGAACCGGTACAGGATAATGAGCCTGCCTACCGGAAGGTGTTGGAGCAGCGCAGGCAACGCCAGCAGCGCGCCCAACACAACGCCTCCGGCAACGCCAAGCCGCTGCAGGAAGAGCAGACTAAGAGCACTATCGCCCAGTTGCAGCGCGCCTTCGCCCCGAAAACCGGCGGCGGGGGATACCGCGCCGGCAGCGACGATATTCCGCCACCGCCGGAGCCCTACGATGATGTGCCACCTCCCCCGGAGCCGGATTATGGGGGCGCCCCGCCGGATACCCACGCCGCCCCGACAAAGGATGAGCTGCAGGAATATTTGGACGCCGATCCTCATGAGGGCGTGACAGATCAGCGCAGCCAACTTGAAGTCGTTGTGGATTATTTGGCCAAGGAGCTCGGCGCGCGCCGCATGTGATCGGTCCATGTCCACCCCGCCGGTACACTCTTGGCCGTGCCCGGCAGTCGCCAGTATCGGGCCACACCCCATACGAAAGGACAAGAAGTGAACCAGCCGGATATGAACGCCATCCTGCAGCAGGCCCAGCAGATGCAGAGCCAGCTGCAGGCCGCCCAGCAGGAGATTATCGCCAGCACCGTCGAAGGTGAGGCCGGTAATGGTCTTGTGAAGATCGCTATGACCGGTGGCGGTGAAATCAAGGACATCACCATCGACCCCAAGGTCGTCGACCCCGACGATGTGGAAACCCTGCAGGACCTCGTCCTGGGCGCATTCCAGGATGCCACCGGTAAGGTCTCTGAGCTCGCCGAGCAGAAGATGGGCCCGCTGTCGCAGGGCTTCGGTGACCTCGGCGGCGGTCTTCCGGGTATGGGGCTGTAAGTACCCACGTGTTCGAAGGACCATTCCAGGACCTCATTGACGAGTTCTCCCGCCTGCCCGGCGTCGGCCCGAAGTCCGCGCAGCGCATCGCGTTCCACCTGCTGAAGGTGGAACCGGAGGACATCACCCGCCTGCAGTCAGCGCTATCGGCCGTGCGTGAAGGGATCTGCTTCTGCCGGATCTGCGGCAATATTTCCGCCGAGGAAGTCTGCCGCACCTGCTCCGATCGCAAACGCGATCTCGGCCTTATCTGCGTTGTTGAAGAAGCCCGCGATGTGCAGGCCATTGAACGCACCGGCGAATTTCGGGGGCGCTACCACGTGCTTGGTGGGGCGCTGGACCCGCTGGGCGGGATCGGCCCCAATGAACTCAATATCCGCACCCTGCTGCAACGTATCGGCGGGGTACTGCCGGATATCCCCAGCGCCGATGACCCCGAGGTCAACCAGGACGCCCCGGACATCCACGAGGTCATTATCGCCACCGACCCCAATACTGAGGGAGAAGCCACAGCAACCTACCTCGCTAAGTTGCTGCGTGATTTCCCGGACTTGCGGGTCACACGCTTAGCCTCTGGTATGCCGCTGGGCGGGGACTTGGAGTTCGTCGACGAACTGACTTTGTCCCGCGCCCTCAGCGGCCGGCTCACGGTATAACTACTGCTCGCTTTTGGGGCGTTCCTTCGCGGCGAAACGCTCCTGCCGCAGTCGGTCAATCACCGGCAAATCCAGGGCGGTGAGCGTATCGGCCTCCACCCCAAGAGCGCGGGCGAGCAATAAGTCCGCCAACTCAGGGTTGCGCGCCAGACACGGCCCGTGCATATAGGTGCACACCACAGAACCCTGCACAGCACCATCAGTGGCACCAGGCTTACCGGCACCAGAAGCACCCGGGTTACCGAAACCACGAGTCACCAGGCCCAGTGGTTTCGCATCCGGGCCCAATGTGGTTGCCCCCAGGTGATTTTCAAAACCAGTCAGCGGGGCACTGAGCCCATCGAGCTGCGCGGTCGTGGCCAGCTCACCGATGCTGCGGGCCTGCTGGGGATGGGTGGCCACATCGACCACACCAAGCCCGGAGACCTCTTCGCCACCGGCGATGAAGCTATTGCCCAGCACCTGGAAACCAGCACAGATCGCCAGCACCGGCCGGCCCGCGTCAATAGCGCGCAGCAGGCCACCATCGTCGGCAAGATGTTTCACAGCCAGTTTCTGGGCCACGTCCTCACCACCGCCGATGGTGTAAATATCCAGGTCGTCGGGGATAGCGTCGGAAAGCCGCAGGGGGACAATCGTTGCGTCATAACCGCGCATCCGGGCGCGCTGGCGCAACACCAGAGCATTGCCATCGTCGCCATAGGTGCCCAGCACGTCGGGAAGCACCAGGCCGATGCGTAGCGTGTCACTCATTTCGAGTCCTCCTCGGCGGTGCCTGCCGCATGCTCAGTATTGCCGGTGGTCGCGTCGCGGTCGATGGCGCGACGCAGATCCCGGAACGCGGTGTAATTAGCCAAAACCTCCACCCGGCCCGGCGGGCACGAAGCGATGGCCTCGACGGGGTCGGCGATGCGCTGGTGCTCAATATCGGCATAAAGCAGCCGAACCGCCAGGTCCGTGGCCCGCTCACCGGAGGCGCGGACCGCGATATCGCCGAAATCTTCGAAACGGACATCCCACAACCAGGACAAATCCTGGCCGTCGGCGATATGTCCATTAACGGCAATCACCACACCATCGGCGGTGCGATCCACCATCGACAGCGCCTCCTGCCAGCCAGCGGGGTTCTTGGCCAACAACATGCGCACCTCATGCTCACCGACAGAGATGGTGGAGTAGCGGCCAGCCACTGAATCAACGCTGCAGACTGCCCGAATCGCCGAGGAGGTAGGAACACCCATCGCCACGGCGGCAGCTACCGCCTGGGTGGCGTTACCGCGATTAGCGTTGCCGGGAAGCCGCAAGCTTAGAGGGTGCACTGTGCCTTCAGGGGACTGCACCCCAAGAGCGTCGACGGTCCAGTCCGGGGTGGGGCGACGGAACTCGCCCCCATCGGGCAGCGGCTCCGAGGCGAACCAGTCACCATCGGAATGGATGATGGCGCCGCCGGTACGCGGGCAGCTGGTGGCGTCATTGGTCCAGCCGCCGCCAGCAGCGACCCACACCACCTTCGGGGCGTCCCAGGCCGCTGCGGTAATCAGGGGGTCATCACAGTTGGCGATAATGGTGGCCTGCGGGTTGTTATTCACCGCCGCCCGCAGCGAGCGTTCGATGGTGTTGATTTCACCGACGCGGTCCAGCTGGTCGCGGGAGAGGTTCAGCATCACAATGACCTCGGGCTTGAGGTCTGCGGCGATATGGGCCACGTGCAGCTCATCGACCTCAATCACCAGCCGGTCGGCGTCCTTGCCAGCCAGCAGCGCGGAGATCACACCAGCATCCATATTGTCGCCACCATCATTTGTGGCGACCGTACCGGCAGAACGCATAGCCGCAGCTAGCATTCTGGTGGTGGTGGATTTGCCATTGGTGCCGGTGATGATGGCCGCGGGGCGACCACCGCCGAGGCCGGCGAGAATATGGGGGTCAATCTTCAGGGCAATGAGGCCACCGATCATGCCGCCTGCGCCACGCCCGGTGGTACGGGACGCCCAAGTGGCGGCGCGGGCGGCGGTGGCGGCGAGCCGGGAACGGGGGCTCATCCGGTTCGGGCCGCGGGGGATGCTGCGCTCGGTCATGGTGCGCAGTCTAGTCGCGTGGTGTTACTAGGCCATTACGCGACGGCCGCCGCGCTGGAACCACATCGCCCCGATAATCAGTGCCGCGGTCAACCCCAGCACCGTCGTTGACGCAATCAGGGCGTAGTGCCCGCCATCTGTGATGCCGAGGACTTCGGCGGTGCGGGTGTTATCGAACGCCAGTGCCGCCTTGACCATGAACGTCAGCGGGTTGAGTTCGGCGAAGGGCCGCACAGCTGCGACGAAGCGCTCCGCGGGAACCATGCCGGCGTTGAGGAAAGACACCACCATTAGCAGCGGTGTGGCGATCATCGCCGATTCTGGGGTGGTGCCCACTGAGGCGATGAACATTGCCGCCGCGGAGCCGAAAAGCGAACCGACGATGAGCACAGCCGCCAGCCACAGCCCAGCACTGAGGGTATGAATGCGCATCCCCAGGATGAATGCGGCGATGATGACGGTTATGCCGGAGGCAATCGAGCGGGCCAGATCGCCTAAGAACCGGCCCAGCAGCATTGGTGTGATGCCGCCGGTTGTGGTGGCAATGCGCGCGGGCATGCCGCGTTGCCGCTCGCGCAGGGCGTAGGCCGCCGAGGCCTGGGCCGAAATCATCTGCGAGTTGATAATGAGCATCACCGTCAGGGGCAGCACATCGAGCGTGCCGACGCCTTGGGCGGTGGACATGAGTTCACCGAAAAGAACACGCATCACGATGAAGGACATGGCGGGGACGACCAACGTGTTGACCACCACGGCGGAGTCGCGCAGCATGACCCGGATATTGCGGGTGAAGTGCACCATGGTCAGTTCCATGGCACCGACGGTGGGGGTGGCCTTAGACATGGTTCCTCCGGGACAGGGCGTGGGTGAATCCCCAGATGGCGATGATGGTCATGATGGCCAACCAGGCGGCAGCCTCAATGGCGGTGCTGCCGAGGTCCCCGTCGCCCATGAGGGCGCGGGCGGTGTCGAGAATCGGGGAGAGCGGCACGTGTGTGATGACCGGTGCGATGGAATCCGGCAGGGCCTCCGCGGGCACGAAAGCCGTGGAGAACATGATGATGACCAGCACCATGCCCTGGAACAACATGGCAGTAGAGGTCGGTTTTTTCGTCAATAAACACGCCCCGTCGATGCAGCCGGACACCACGATGGCGAAAACCACGAATAAGCCAAATAGGGCCACGGTGCGCCAGAAACCGCCTTCGAACCGGGCGCCGAGCAGCATGGCGACGATAATGACCACACCACCGGACCAGGACAGGCGGGTGAGATCAGCCAGCAACCTGGCGGCGACGATAGTCCAGGTGGGGGTTTGGGTGGTCAGGATGCGGGAGTGGATACCGTTTTCCGCGTCGAGGGACACTGCCAAAGCGGAGCCGCCGGCGGTGAACATGGTCGCCTGGATCATGCCGGCAGGTAAGAGGAAGTTGGCGTAGTTGAAGCCAATGGACTGCGCGGTGAGGGAAAAAGTTGCGTAGAACGCGCACACAAACAAACTGGGAATAATCAGCGCCGAGACCATCACCGCCTGATTGCGGAATACCCGCAAAGTATCGCGCCGCCAGCCGGCGGCTACTGCGCCACCGGGGTTCATTGACCCGCCTCCTTCGTTTCTGTGCCGCGCCGGGCGATATCACCGGAGTCGGCGATGGCGAAGAACACATCATCGAGGGTGGCGGGCACCAGCCCGGCATCGACGATGGTGTTGTCATCACCGGTCCATTCGGCCAGGGCGTGAACCAGAGTGCGGTAGCCGTCGGGGGCGTCGACGCAGACCACCCCGTCAGCTGAGTGGGCGGTGAAGCCACGCTCGGTGAGGGTGGCTGTGAACTGTTCCGCGGTGTCCTGGTCCAGCATGGCGATCCGGCAGGTGGTGGCGCCGTAGCGGTCTTTGAGTTCGGCCGGGGTGCCCTCGTCGAGGACCTTGCCGTCGGCAAGCATGGCGATCCGGTCGGCCAGGGCGTCAGCTTCTTCGAGGGTCTGGGTGGTCAACAAGATGGCGGTGCCGTCGGAGGCGAGGGCGTGGATCATCTGCCACACCGAACGTCGGGCCGCCGGGTCCAGGCCGGTGGTGGGTTCGTCGAGGAAGAGTAGGGCCGGCGGCACCATGAGCGAGGCTGCGATATCGAGGCGCCGGCGCATGCCTCCGGAGTAGTCCGAGGCTTTGGAGTCTGCCGCGGCGGATAGGTCGAAGGTGGTGAGTAGTTCTGTGGCGCGTCCGGTGGCTTCGGATTTGGATAGGCCCATCAGGCGTCCGAAGTAGATGAGGTTTTCGCGGCCAGTGAGTTCCTGGTCGATTGCGGCGTATTGGCCGGTTAAGGAGATGGAGGAGCGGATACCGGCGGGGTTGGTGGCGAGGTCGTGCCCGTTGATCATCACCGTGCCTGAGGAGGCGGGCAGCAGGGTGGACAGCACATTGATGAGTGTGGTTTTGCCGGCACCGTTGGCGCCGAGGACGGCGAGGATGCCGCCGCGGGGGATGGTGAGGTTGATGCCGCGGAGGATTTCGGCGCGTTTATTGCCGGTGCCGCGGTGGCAGTGCAGATCGCGGATATCGAGAATGAGGTCGTTGGTGTCTGGGGTGCTCAAATGACCCGCATCCTTTCGGCTAACAGAATTACTAACCGCCATAGGGGATAGGCGTGCATAACAATATCGCTACCGCTTAGGTGGCGGCAAGAGTAACCTCGGCACGCACATAAAGGTATGGGCCACAGAAAGGATTGGGATGGGGCGCGGAATCGAGGGCGTGGTACTCAAACTGCTCGGCGCAGACGACTACACCCTGACCGTTATCGACTGCGCAGAAATCACCAGCGGGTACTGGAAAGTACGCTTTGACCTCGGTGGATTACTCAATGACCACCCGCCGCACCCCGCCCAGTGGATTCGCATGTGGGTGCCCGTATGCAACGCCACCAGCGCCGAGGGCAACGGCCCACTGCCCGCTGCCGGAGATGTCGATGAGCTACGCCAGCGCGGATACACCATCATTGACACCGATCCGGCCACCAACCAGGGCACCATCGCCTTCGCTATCCACGACGGCCCGGCCCCGTGGTGGGCGCGGCGGTGCCAGCCGGGAGACACCATTCATTGCACCGCGATGGGATCAAAAAATGAGCTTCCCGACGACGCCGCCGACGTTGCAGAGTGGTTCTACTTCGGAGACACCGCCTCGGTGCCAGCGATCTCTGACTTATTACAGGCACGGCCACCGCACCGAGATGGGGAGCCTGCACCCGCCCGGGTATTCCTAGAACAACAGCATGACGACGACCCGGATATCCCGCTGCCGATACTTCCAGGCGATACCCTCACCTGGTTGCCGCGTGCCGACGTTGAACCGGAGCAGGCTGAAATCGTCGCTGCGGCGCGGGCGGCGGTGGCTGATCCGGGCGACGGGGTGCGCCGGTTCGCGTGGATTCACTGCGATAATAAGCGCACCCGCTGCATCGCCAAGATCGTGAAAAACGACTGGAAATTACCCCGCAAGACCGGGTTTAAGCAGCAGGCCTACTGGATTGACCGGGACTAATCCTGCAGATCGGCGGCCAGCCGCAGAAAAGCCTCGTCGGCAACCAGCGGAATCTCCTTGCGCTTGGCGTGCATTGCCTTGCCGGTAAAAGCGTCCGGGGGGATATCGGCAGGCTGGTTACACACCAGAACGGAGGTTTCCCGGGTGACTTTTTCTGAGTAGGCCAAGCCAGCAGCCACCCCGGCGGCGATCAGAGTGTCACCGGGGATAGAAATCTCCGGGGCGATAGCGAATTCCATACCAGTCTGCAGGGCATGACCGGGCTGATACCGGCCTGGGTTCGCCACCGGGCGTGGAGCCTCCATAGCGTCGACCCGCACCGCCGAACGCTGCAAACCCACCGGGTCTGCGCGCAATTCCGACGGGGCCCAGGACAAGACGGGATGTGTGGTGTCATTGCGCTGGGCGAGGAAAAGCTCGCGCACCGCGTTGAGTTCGGCGATAGTGCGGTCTTTTTCCAACACCTCAATATTGTCCACCGTCGCTACTGGGTCGGGGGCGACAACACCATAGCTGCGGGCAACCGCAAATAAGCGCCGGTCACTGAACACAGTGCCCTGGATTCGGGCAGTGGCCAGGGTGTCGACAACAGCCGACGGGCGCGGCGGGCGCCCACCACGCTTGCGTGAGCGACCCCGGTCTCGGCGGCCACGGTTCTTCCGGTTGGCGGCCACCCGGGCGCGGCGGGCCTCTTCGACGATAAAACCCCACACCATCGGGGAATGGTGGGCCACCACAGTGCGCCCATCGATCAGATTGCAGACCTCACGCAGCTTCGAAGCGAAGCGCGGGGAATTGTGTAAATCCTCCGGGCGCAGATTATGCAGGTGTTCAGGCCCGGGATCTTCACCAATAGTGAAGGTCGAATGCCAGGTCTTGTGCACCGTGCCGTCGGCGGTGAACACCTGCACACCCAACGCAACCATCCGTGCGGTCTTGGGATGAATCCCTGAAGCACGCACGGAAACAGCAACGTATTCCCCGTCTTTGACGGGGGCGTTGCCTGGTGCGTTGGGCTGGTCAGACACGTCGGATTACTTCTCCGCCAGGGCCCGGTTCGCTGCGGACAGCACAGCCTTCAGCGAGGCGTAGGTGATGGAACCGGCGATACCGCAGCCCCACACCTTCTGACCATTGACATCGGCGAGCACGTAGGCGGCTGCCTCAGCATCATCACCGGCGGTGCGGGCGTGCTGGACGTACTCCTGCACCTCGACGTTGATGTCCAGGCTCTCCAGGGCATTGGCCAGAGCAGCCAGCGGGCCATTGCCGACACCGGAAATGACCTGCTCAGTGCCGCGGTGGCTCAGGCGGGCCTTGACACGGGTCTCATCGGACTCGGTCTGGGCGGCATCGACAGTGATGGAGATGGTCTCCAGCGGGGATTCACGATCCAGGTACTCGCCGGCGAAGATATCCCACATCGCCTTGGAGTTAACCTCGCCGCCTTCGGCGTCGGTGACGTGCTGAACAACATTGGAGAACTCCACCTGCATGGTGCGCGGCAGGTTCAGGCCGTGGTCGGTCTTCATGATGTAGGCCACGCCGCCCTTGCCGGACTGGGAGTTGACGCGGATAACCGCCTCATAAGAACGGCCGACATCCTTCGGGTCGATGGGCAGGTACGGAACCTCCCACACAACCTCGCGCAGTTCTGCGTCGGAAAGCTCCTTGACGCTGGCGCCAGGGCGAACCTTTTCGGCCATCGCATCCAGGCCCTTATTAATAGCGTCCTGGTGGGAGCCGGAGAACGCGGTGAACACCAGGTCGCCGCCGTAGGGGTGGCGCTCAGGGACACGCAGCTGGTTGCAGTATTCGACGGTGCGGCGCACCTGGTCGATATCGGAGAAATCAATCTGCGGGTCAACGCCCTGGACCAGCATGTTCAAGCCCAGGGTGACCAGGCAGACATTGCCGGTGCGCTCACCATTGCCGAACAGGCAGCCCTCGATACGGTCCGCGCCGGCCAGGTAGCCCAGCTCTGCGGTGGCCACGCCGGTACCGCGGTCATTATGCGGGTGCAGGGAGAGGATGACTGAGTCGCGGCGGGCGATATTGCGGCTCATCCACTCAATGGAGTCGGCGTAGACGTTGGGGGTAATCATCTCCACCGTGGACGGCAGATTGATGATGACCGGGTGCTCCGGGGTGGCATCGAGGATCTCGATGACCGCGTCGCAGACCTCCTTGGCGTACTCAACCTCGGTGCCGGTGAAGGACTCGGGGGAGTACTCCCAGCGCCAGTTGGTGCCGGGGTAGTCCTTGGCGATGGAGGTGACCAGCTCGGCGGCGTCGGTAGCGATCTTCTTGATCTGTTCCTTGTCTTTACGGAACACAACGTCGCGCTGCAGGATCGAGGTGGAGTTGTAGAAGTGCACAATGACGTTCTTTGCGCCAGCGCAGGCTTCGAAGGTACGGCGGATGAGGTGCTCGCGGGCCTGGACCAGCACCTGGATGGTCACATCATCGGGGATCAGATCCTTTTCGATGATCTCGCGGACGAAGTCGTAGTCCGTCTGGGAGGCCGAGGGGAAACCAACCTCGATTTCCTTGTAGCCCATCTGCACCAGCAGATCGAACATGCGGCGCTTGCGTTCCGGACTCATCGGGTCGATCAGCGCCTGGTTGCCATCACGCAGGTCAACCGCACACCACTGCGGGGCGGAGGTGATGCGGTTATTCGGCCAGGTGCGGTCAGCCAGCTGGAAGTCTTGAACCTCTACGTCATAGGGCTCATAACGGTGGGCGGGCATTGCCGAGTTGCGCTGCTTATTCCAGGCGGGCTGGTCAGCGGGGATGTCACCGTTCGGGGTGGTGATGCGGGCAGGTGCGGAGATAAATGCGTCAGGAGAAGTCATGGTGCTTGTTCTTCCTCGAGTGATAGCGGACGGGTTTGTAACGAGTGACCGGCCCCAATGAATCCCCGCGGAAGGGAAGCCGGTCTTGTTAGGCCCCGCCGCGGCATGGAAGGAGAAGCACGCGCTGTTGCATAGGGGCAGCATACAACCGAGCGGCGGTGTAGGCGAAGTTCTCGCGGAAAAAGCGAGCCTCGGGCTTACTGTCTCGCGGAACCAAGATGTGGGTAGGTACCTAGGGTTTGCGCACACAGCGAGGAGGGGCGCGTGACGCGTCTGCAACCGAAGGTCGACCAAGGATGGTTGCGAAAACATTACAAACGAATGTTGAGGGTTGACGTATCCACGGGGAGTGGAAAAGCTCATTAAGTGTTTGGAGAGGGCTAAGTATGTGAAAAACGTCGTACATAGATCGTTCGCGGATACTGCTGCGCTATTGCTGATGGTAAGCCCAGATCGGGCGGTGATACCTGGACGAGCCGAACTGAATGAGATTGGGCAGGTGAACGAACTCTGAACCATATCGACCAAGCAGGGGACTCAGTTCCGACTCTCCTGGTTGGCGTTCGAGTACGCAAAATGTGCCTCTCGCAACCACCACGGCGAGACATCGGTCAAGGTAAGAGAGTGCGAAAACATTCGATTCAGGCCCGACCCTTGCGTGGATGAGGGTAATCGCGTTAGGAGGTAAAAATGCAACAGGGTGAACAATTGGAGCTGCCATCGGTAGCTAAGCGCGTTGGAAAGTTTCAACTTGGCCCTGTCGACCTCGGCTCAATCTCGCCAGGCTCTGTGCTGCTGCTGGGCGGTAACGGTGCTGGCAAAAGCTTATTTTTGGGCGAACTAGCCAATACTCTCCGAAAGGAAGGTTGCAGAGTATCGCTGCTTAAGCAGGAAGAAACGCTACCGCGTTTTTCCAGGCTGAGAGACGTTGCGGCATTCGTTGGTTGGCAGCGTGGTATGAAAGGCGAAAAGCTAGAACTGGCAGTCCGGAATGTTTTCGAGGTAGCGGACCTGACTGAACGAATCGATGAGCGTTGTGGTGCGCTATCGGGCGGAATGAAACGCCGACTCTCTGTGGCCTTGACGACCTTGGGGCAGCCTGAAGTAATACTGCTTGACGAACCTGCGGCTGGCCTTGATGTGGATCAGAGAGAAAATTTACGCGCGACAATAACCGAAGTTGGAAAGCGTATTCCTGTCTTATTTTCAAGTCATGAATTAACCGATCTAAATGAAGATATCTGCCGCGTTGTGGTTCTTGCGGCAGGCAAGATGACTTTTGATGGTTCGCCGCCAGGGTTTCTTTCTAGGGCGCACCTTGAGGTCGAAACCGGAGATAGTAGAAAACTTGCTGCTTATCGATACTGGACGCGTCGAAACGCATAAATTCCGGGGTTTTAGGAAGGATTTCCGTGAAAAGCCTAAAGATAGTAGTAACTACTTCTATTGCCCTTTAGTTGCGCTCGTTTCTGGGATCGCTTCGCAACTTGCTTTCTTGATAGGTAATTGGTCTTGGCGTGGGGAGTACTACACCACAGCTCAATGGATTGAGGGTAATGCGATCCCGGCTGCGGTTTTGACATCGGTGGCTATCGCGATCGACGGGTGGTTCCGATTTGGACCTAGAAGCAAAAGTGTTCTTGTTGCTGGGAAGCTGTGGAACCGTTACGTAATCCGGTATTCGGCTTTCTTAATCGCAGGATTTTCGCTGCCGCTCTTCGGTGCTTTCATTTTTGGAGCCACATTCTGGCCACACTATGCCAACGAGATGGTTGCTACCGTGCTTCTTCATTTTTTGGTGGCGTGGTTTTGGTATGTAGCTCTCCTCCTGTTGGCCGTTACTCTTAGCGCTTATTTTCCGGTATTGGGTTGGTCCTCACGCCATTAGTTGTCACCGGACTGTGCTTCGTAGGCATGGAATCCTCAAGCCTTGTTCTGCTTGGGGGTGCAAGCGGTAGTTTGCTCGGACTTGAGCCAGTCCCCACGACGTTAGCGGTCCAGGCGTTTTTCGCTCTGGCGCTTGTTGGTCTGTCTGCTTTTCTGTTAGCCCAACGTGGCCGTAGTGAAGGTTTATATGAAACCGACGGCTTTAAAGAGCAAGGCTCAACTGTTGGAGCGATGGTCGTTGTTTTTTTCTTGACGGTTATCGCGGGGGTGAGTCCTTCGTTCCAACTGTCTTCAGAACGTTTTAGTTCACGTAATGACTTAACGTGTGTGGGCGGGACTCCCCTGCCACGGACTTGCACTAGTGCTCAACATATTCGGTTTTTAGACAATCTCGACACCCGCAACTTGCAGTTGAGAGAGGCTGCTAAAAATTTTGGAGTGGACAACGTGGTTCCAGCTTCTGTTATTGAGGCGTACGGGCCAACTGCCGCCGGCGGGCCAGCTCCTACCAATGCGACCTGGGCGCTACGCGAGGCGCCCGATATCGCAGGCTGGCAACCAACCCCTTCAGAGCTTGCAGATCCTAGGAGCAACGTCACTGTGGAATCCTTCATGGAAGGTCTAACCTATCCGGCGCGCTGTGCGGTTCTGCATTCCGAAGAAGGGCCTAGTTCTAAGTATCTAGAGCTGCATTTCTCCGCCGTCGAAGCGGGTGTAATACTGCTCGATGACCATGCCGGGCGGGAACGTCGCGCGGGTGCTGCTGAAATCTTGAGTAAGAGTATGGAGAAGCTTAAGCGGTGCGAATTCTGAGGCTGGTAGAACTCGTTTTCCAGGGAGTGCGCGCCCACATCAAGGTTGGCCTTAATTATCCACTTGTGTGTGCCTTTATGGCGAGTTTGGCGGTCTTCTATCTGCTGGGTAGCTTCCCCTTGGTGGGAGGCGTATCAGTGCACGCTAAGTTAGCTCTGTTTACCGGTCCGGTTTTTGGCTGCTGGAGTCTGTTGTGTTTACGACCCGGCGGCATGATGTGGGAGCCTCAAGTCTTGCTTGCCCGTGTGGGTGAAGGGCTTTGGCTTTTAATTCTCTTGGGTGCGTCTTGCATTGCCAGAGCGTTTGTTGGTGCTAATGCCGGGTTGCCAATGAGGATCAACCTTCCGGTCTTTTTGTTTCTTGGTCGGTTGTCGTTGGTGTAGGCACGATTCTCAATCGAATTTTTGCGCCAATAGTAGGATTTGCTCTCGTGTTGGTGATTGGTTATACAGCCAATACCGTCAGCGCGATATGGGCGGGTGGTTGGCTCATCAGCGCCCCGAATCCGACACACCGGTGGGTAATAGCCGCTATGGCCGTTGGGGTGGCTGCCGCGCTGTTCAGCGTTCGTGGAGTCAAGGGCGATTCGGGCTGGTAGCAGAGGCGAAAGAGAAGCCGGTTAGTTCTTCACGGTTCGGTCGCTTGATAAATACACGGTGGAGACAATCATGCCGATCAGTGCCAGCAGCAACCAGTACCACCCGCTGCCGTCGACCTGGAACCGCTCGCCGAGCACGATATAGCCCAGCATGAACGCGATGATCGGCTCACCGCAGCTCATCGCCGGCAGACTGGTGCGCAGCGGTCCTGCATTAAAAGCTGCCTGCTGTACGCCGGCGCCGATGAGGGCCAGCGCGATCAGCAGCCATAGTTGCCAGGAGATCAGCAGTGCCACGGTGCCTTCGTGCACTCCTACGTCAATGACGGCCTTACTTAATACAGCCACGTAGCCGTAGAGCAGGCCGGTGGCCAGGCCGAGGGTGAGTGCTTTGGGGGTTCGTTCGCCGTTGCCCATGCGGTCTGCGCTGCGCTGCATGAAGAAGAACACGACCGCACCGACGACGAGGGCGGGAATCCAGATTTTCAGTGGGGGTTGGGAGGCACCTGGCAGTGGACGGCCCAGGATGACGAGTACACCGACGGAGACGGTGAGTACTGTGGCCCAGAATCCTTCTTCGACGGAGATCCGTCGGCCGTTGATATGGGCTGATAGCGGCAGCGTAAACATGAGTTTCATCACCAGAAGCGGCTGGACCAGCAGTAGTGAGCCGAAGGCGAGGGCCGCTATCTGCAGGCCGTAGCCGGCAAGAGCCAGACCTAGGCCGGCCCACCATCGGGGTCTGCTGATCACGTCGATGACGCCGCTGAAGGTCCCGGATTCGTCGGGGACGGTATCGGCTAGTTGGTGACGGATGACGGTGCCAAAAGCGATGCTCAAGGCCGCAGCGAGACCGAGGGTGACGGCGATGAGCGGATTATGCACGCGCCATAGACTACCGGTGCGTGGTTTGTGTGGCGGTGATGGGCCGGTTGGGGCGTGGCGGGGGTGGTCACACCCGTTGGTGGCGCGCCCAGTGTTAAACCCATGTTGCCGTTCGGGATCAAGGCCTAGTGCTGTTGTACGGTGTAATGGACATCACGGCCCTGGCGCGTTAATGGCTTAGCGGCCGGGCCGAAACCACAGCAGTGTTCGAGGAGCCAGCACATGGCATTGGTCGTGCAGAAGTACGGCGGTTCGTCCTTGGAGAGCGCAGAGCGCATCCGCCGCGTCGCAGAACGCATTGTCGAAGCGAAGAAGCAGGGCAATGACGTTGTGGTGGTGTGCTCTGCAATGGGTGACACCACCGACGATTTGCTGGACCTGGCTAACCAGGTCAATCCGGTCCCCCCAGCTCGTGAGATGGACATGTTGCTCACTGCTGGTGAGCGTATTTCGAACTCGCTGGTGGCGATGGCGATTGCCTCGCTTGGCGCGTCGGCGCGTTCTTTTACGGGTTCGCAGGCAGGTGTGATTACCACTGAACGGCACGGTAATGCCCGCATTATTGAGGTCACCCCGGGGCGGGTGCAGCAAGCACTTGATGAGGGCCATATTTGTTTGGTCGCCGGTTTCCAGGGCGTCAACCGGGAGACCCGCGATGTGACCACTTTGGGCCGTGGCGGTTCGGATACCACCGCTGTTGCGTTGGCCGCGGCGTTGGAAGCTGATGTGTGTGAGATTTATTCCGACGTCGATGGTGTGTACACCGCCGACCCGCGCATTGTGAAGAATGCGCAGCGCCTGGAGACCATCTCGTTTGACGAGATGTTGGAGATGGCTGCGGTGGGTGCGAAGATTTTGCAGTTGCGGTGCGTGGAGTACGCGCGCGCGTTTAATGTGCCGCTTCGGGTGCGTTCGTCCTATAGCAATGAGCTGGGCACACTCGTTACTGGATCAGTGGAGGATATTCCTGTGGAAGAAGCAGTGCTAACTGGCGTCGCTCATGATGCTTCGGAGGCGAAGGTCACCGTGTTGGGCATTCCGGATGAGCCGGGTCATGCCGCGCGGATGTTCCGTGCCGTTGCTGAGGCGGAGATCAACATCGACATGGTGTTGCAGAATGTCTCTAAGCTGGCGGATAACCGCACCGATATCACGTTCACCTGCCCGAAGGCTGATGGTCCGCGTGCCATGGAGCTGCTCACCGCTATGCGTGAAGACGGCGGCTGGCAGGATGTGACTTACGACGATCACATCGGCAAGGTGTCCTTGGTTGGTGCGGGCATGAAGTCGCATCCTGGTGTGACTGCCACGTTCTGTGAGGCTTTGTCGCAGGCCGACGTCAATATTGAGTTGATTTCTACTTCTGAGATCCGCATTTCGGTTCTGGTTCGCGATACCGATGTTGATGATGCGGTGCGTGCCTTGCACGAGGCTTTCGAGCTCGGTGGGGAAGAAGAGGCAACGGTGTATGCCGGCACGGGCCGGTAGTGCCGTGTAGTTAAGGGCGAAAATCTTGCGACGCGCTGGCCTGCTTAGCCCAGTGGGCTGACGCTAGGGCGTATCGTGACTGCTAATTATTGCCGCCTATTCCGTCTGTATGGCTGCCGCCGCGTGTGTCGTGAGCGGGTGGTCCGGGGCGAAGGAGTTTACCGATGACGACTATCGCTGTTGTTGGCGCCACCGGCCAGGTGGGTCGGGTTATGCGTACCCTGCTTGAGGAACGTAATTTTCCGGCGGAGAAGGTGCGGTTTTTCGCTTCGGCTCGCTCTGCGGGCACTGTGTTGCAGTTCCGGGGCGAGGACGTTGTAGTCGAGGATATTAACGACACCCCTGATAGTGCGTTGGCGGGTATTGATATCGCCTTGTTCTCTGCTGGGGCGACGCTTTCGCGTGCGCAGGCGCCGCGTTTCGCTGCGGCGGGCGCGACCGTGGTGGATAACTCTTCGGCTTTCCGTAAGGACCCGGATGTTCCGTTGATCTGTTCTGAGGTCAATCCGGAGGCGGCTCGGGATCTGCCTAAGGGCATTATTGCGAACCCGAATTGCACCACGATGGCTGCGATGCCGGTGTTGAAGCCGCTTCATGATGTTGCTGGTTTGCAGCGGCTGCAGGTCGCGTCTTACCAGGCGGTTTCTGGTTCGGGCGTGGCGGGTGTGCGGACGTTGATTGAGCAGACCCGCGCGAATCTGGATGTTATGGAGCAGTTGGTTCTTGATGGTTCGGCTTTGACGGCTGATGATCTTGGGCCGAATGCGGCTCCCATTGCTTTTAATGCGGTGCCGATGTTGGGCGATATCGTCGATGATGGTTCGCTGGAGACTGCTGAAGAGCAGAAGTTGCGCAATGAGTCGCGGCGGATTCTTAATCTTCCCGACTTGGCTGTTGCCGGTACGTGTGTGCGTATCCCGGTTTTCACTGGTCATACCCTGGTGATTCATGCGGAGTTCGACTCGGCTATTTCTCCGGAGCAGGCTCAGGGTGCGCTTGCCGACGCTCCGGGCGTGCAGCTTGTTGATGTTCCTACCCCGTTGGCTGCGGCTGGTGTGGATCCGTCGTTGGTGGGGCGGATTCGTCAGGATCAGTCGGTGCCGGAGGGGCGCGGCCTGGTGTTGGTTGTCTCGGGGGACAATCTGCGTAAGGGTGCTGCGCTGAATACCGTGCAGATCGCGGAGCTGCTCTAGGCGGCCTACACGCCGAGCGTGTGTGATGTTTTTGTGGATACCCCTACCGGAAATACCGGTAGGGGTATTTCTTTGCCTGCATCGCCTGACTGCCCTAAAAATGTGACATAAGTCACGTAACGGGGGTGATAGGACATTATTTATGTCGGTCCAAATTCAATCGTTCGACTTATGTATTAACTAGCGAAAAAACGATAGGTTAGACTTAATTAATTTTTGCGAACGATGAAGTTGCAGGTCGTGCGCAGTGGCCGAAAACTGCGAATGGGAATAAGTAACCACATTCTTATAAAAACGTGGGTGTCGTGGGCTGAAAAACCGCTGTGCCGGCGGCTGTCGGCAGTGCGTAGCAGGCAAAAAATAACGGGGGTGGCGATATCGGCCGCTCGGCGCTATCCATTGTCGGCCATCTTCGGCCTGGTCTACGGTTCAGGAAGAACATGGTGCTGCCCAGGCAGTGCTGTGTCGTGTGAGAAGTATTTCTGGCGACTGCAGAATCTCGTAACGAATCGTCCAGCGGTTTCCCGCTGGGGAATCGTGTGGAACTGCGGCTGAGGGGTATTTCTCACGCCCGTGCAGTGGTTATTCCGATTACCGCACTGGTCGTTACTCGGGTTCTATTTTCCCGCCGGGACATCCGGCAAGACAGAAAGTTGTTTCTATGAACAAGTCGCAGCGCACGCTTCGCTCCGTAACCTTCTCCGCCATTGCTGGCCTGGCTCTGGCAACCGGTACCTTCGCCGCTCCGATGGCAGTCGCTCAGGGTCCCACGCCTACGGCCCAGGCCCCGGCCTCCGCGATTAACTTCGACGCCGAGACCTCGCTGACCGTTCACAAGCAGCAGCTCGAAAATGGTGCAAACGCGTCGGGTACCCACACTGGCGAAGAGATGACCGGTGTCCCCGGTGAGACCCTTGCGGGTGCCACGTTCAGGGTCACGAAGGTCAACCAGCCTTACTCGAACAACGCAGAGGTTCAGGCAGCCACGAAGCTCACTGTCGAGCAGGCCAAGCAGAAGCTTGCTGGCGACGGCGAGTCCATCACTACCAATGAGCAGGGCGTTGCCGAGTTCACCGGTCTCGACGTAGGTGTCTACCTCGTTGAGGAGACTGCGGCTCCGGAGGGCTTCAAGCCTGCTAAGCCGTTCCTGGTCTTCTTGCCGATGACCAACAACGACCGCACCGGCTGGAACTACGACGTCCACGTCTACCCGAAGAACACCAAGACTGAGGATGACGTCAAGGAAGTCAACGACAACGACGTCCAGGCCGGCGAGAAGATCACCTACACGATTAAGTCGGCTATCCCGACCGTCGCCGAGGGCGACACGATGTCCAAGTACGTCGTGACCGACCGCCTTGATGGTCTCCTGCTCGACGTCGCAGCAAGCGATGTTTCGGTTCAGGTCGAAGGCGGCGAGGCTCTTACGGCCAATGACGATTACACCGTCGCCATCGACGACCAGGGTGATACCAAGGTCGTCACTGTCACGCTGACTGAAGCTGGCAGGGAAAAGTTGGGTAAAAGCGGCGGCACCCTGGTGACCACCCTGACCCCGACCTTCAAGGGCGTTGAGGGCAAGGACGTCGACCCCAATGGCGGCGTTTCTCTGAAGAACGAAGCGACCACCACCCATAACAATGGTGACGGTTCCGGTGATACCACCACGCCCACCAATGAAGTTGAGAGCGTCTTCGGCAACCTTGAGTTGAAGAAGACCAACGAGGCCGACGAAGCGCTTCAGGGCGCCAAGTTCGAGCTCTACCAGTGCTCCGATAAGGACAACCTCGGCGATCAGGTTGAGGTGGGCGGCGAGACCGTTTTCGTCACTGACCAGGCTGGCATGATCACTGTTAAGGGTCTGCGTGTTGCTGACTACAAGAACGGTGAGCAGGTCACCTCGGGCCCGATGAAGTACTGCTTCGTTGAGACCGAGGCGCCTGAGGGCTACGAGCTGCTTGCTGAGCCGGTAGAGGTTGAGTTCACCCAGCCCCAGCTTGCTAGCCAGGGTGAAGGCCAGGAGCCTTCCAAGACCTACACCAAGAATGTGGTCAACATTGAAGACGCTGGTACCCGTCTCCCGAGCACCGGTGGCATGGGTATCGGCATTCTTGCCGCCCTTGGTGCCATCATCGTCGGTGTCGGTGCATGGTTGGCCAAGCGCAACAGCTCTGAGGCCTAAAGAGAACACCTGCCCGAATAATGGGTAGGAAGTTGGGCTGCATTGTGGCCCAACACCTCTAGGTTTTAGAGGGCCGGAGGTGTCGTCCAAATGGACGGCACCTCCTGGGGCACTGTGTCCTATCGCCAGTAGTGGTATGAGCGGCAAATAAACGCTATACGCATCTATGGGCCACGGACGCAGTGCGTTATTACTCAAATAATCAACGCGACAAGTACGCACCTGCGTGCTTTTGGCGGAGCAAGTAATGGAGTGCGTCAGTGCGGGAATATGGTTCTCAGATTGTGGTTGAGGAAGATCAACCAAAACCGTCGTCGGGTAGCAGCTTAAAAAAGATACTGCTACCAGTCGTCCTAGTACTCCTGGGGCTACTCATCCTGCTCTACCCAGTGGTTGCTACCCAATGGAATAACGCCCAGCAGCTGCGAGCTGCTCAGGAATATTCCAAACTCGAGCAGAACACTGACCCGGCCGTGTTGAGCCAAGAATGGGAAAGCGCTCACCGTTATAACGCCGAGCGCGGCACCGGCCCGATCTTGGACCCCTGGCTTGCTCGAATTAGTAGCGATAACGTCGAATACCAGGCGTATCTCAAAGAGCTAGCGGTTCACGAGGTCATGGGCCGAATTATCGTTCCGGCCGCCCAGGTGGACCTGCCGATTTATCACGGTACCGGGGAAGACACCCTCCAGCGAGGTGTCGGTCACCTCTATGGTTCTGAATTGCCAGTGGGTGGCGAAAATACGCACTCCGTACTCACGGGTCACACTGGTTTGACCAATGCGACGCTGTTCGACAATCTCGGTGATGTCAAAAAGGGTGACCCCTTCTACCTTGCTGTTGCCGGCGAGAAGCTCAAGTACGAAGTTCACGATATTCGCGTGGTCCTGCCCGAAGAAACAGACAGCCTGAAGCCCGTAGCAGGTGAAGACCTCGTCACCTTGGTGACGTGTACTCCGTATGGCATCAACACTCACCGTCTGCTGGTTACTGGCCACCGCGTACCCCTCGATCCTGAGGACGCGAGCGCCTTCGAGGACTCCGGTTTGCACTGGCAGTGGTGGATGTGGGTCATCGTTGCGGTAGCAGTCTTGATTCTGCTCATGCTCGCCCTGTGGATTCGTAAGGTAATGCGCCGGAATAACGAAAACAGCGCTGACTACGTCGATAATTCGACGACCCCCGGACAGGAGCAGTTCTGATGAGCGGCCTTAAAGTTTCTAAAACCTCACGGTTTACGGCGCTGGCAGTAGCTGCCGGTATATCAATTATTCCGGTGAATGCATACGCGGTCGACCGCACCATCACTGGCAACACGGATGGCCTTAACCCAGCCACCACAGCAGAGTGTGAATCCCTCTCACTTGCGCTGCAGATACCTACGGGCAATCCCCACGACGAGACCCCAGCCGGGCAAAAGCCAGCTGGACCGGTGTCTGGGACAACCTTCACAATCGCTCGCGTGCAGGGTGTTGATCTAGCAACTGCCGAAGGTTGGGAACGCGCGAAGTCCATGACTGTCGCCGAAGCTCAGGAAGCCGAACTCGCAGAGCCGCATTCCGCGACCACCGATGATGGCGGTCGCGCAACGTTCAACAGTCTTGAGCGCGGACTTTATCTGGTTACCGCCGAGCCGCCCAATAACACCGAATACCGGTACATGACCTTCGAGCCGTTCTTGGTTACTGTCCCGGTCGGTGCAGGTGACGCATGGACATGTGACCCGGTATTGCTGGTGAAGCCCGATGGCCACACTGACGACCCCAAGCCGGGACCAGGTGACGACCCGACGCCGGGACCAGGTGATGACCCAGACAACGATCCGGGTGATAGTCCAGGCGATGGTTCCGATGACACCCCTGGTGATGGTTCCGATGACGGTTCCAGCGATTCTGATGATGACGGTGACAATGGCTCCAGCGGCGGCGGTGGCGGCGGAGACCTACCGGTGACCGGCGCGGCCGTGATGGGTATTGCAGGAGCAGCCGTTGTATTGCTCGGCGCTGGCCTGCTGTTCCTCCGGCTTGGTAAGCGAGGCGACCGACGTGGTTAATCGCACTATCAGTCAATATATGCCGTGCAACTACGCACAAGAATTAACTATTTTCCGTAACAGAATCCGCGTAGCGTATTTCCGGAGCGAAGAAAGGAACGCCGAGTAATGGCATCCTCCAGCAAGGCCACCAAGCACAGGGCCACAAAGCGTCGGCTGCTTGCCGTATGCGCCACCGTTGGGCTCTTAGCTGCCGGCGTGCCCGCAGCTGCGGCCGACGATATCGACGAAACAACGACTAGCTCGGCTAGCGAGTCCGCCGCCCCGGAGCGCACCAGCGAATCGACTACGCCGGAACCAACCCGTGAGACTGCTACGCCGCAGCCTCCTCGACCGTCGACCTCAGCTCCGGAAACGTCCTCCACGCAGCGGCCGGCCGAACCGGCTCCTTCAGATGCCGATAAGCAGCGCGCGGAAGAAGAACGTCAGCGCGAAGAAGAAAAGCGTAAGCAGGACGAAGAGAAGAAGCGCGAAGAAGAAAAGCGCAAGCAGGACGAAGAGAACAAGAAGCGCGAAGAGGAAGAAAAGCGCAAGCAGGACGAAGAGGACAAAAAGCGCGAAGAAGAAGAGCGGGATCGCGCAGGACGTTCTCGCGTTGCTCGAGCTGCGGGTAGAGGCCCGCAGCCGGCCGAACCGCCAAATAACACCACCTACGGTAAATTAGAGAAATTCGTTGAGCGTACTTCCGGTAACCCGGACTGGCTGCGTAATTCCCCTGCTGCTAACCCTCCGGTGCCGCTGAAGTGTGGCCGGACGCTGAACATTGCCCTGGTTTTCGATATGTCCGGCTCTCTAAACGAAGGCGAGCGTGAAAAAGCTGCTGAAGCGGGCAAGGGTGTTGTGTCCAAGCTCGCCGGCACTAACTCGAGAATCGGCGTCTACAACTTCGCTACCGATGCGCCTTCTATTGCCTCTGCAAAATCAGCACAAAGGCATGATTTAACTCAGCCCAGTGGTGTCTCTGAGGCTCGTCAAGTTATTGATAACCTCAAAGATCGCCCCTCAGGCTATAAAGGCACCAACTGGCAGGCTGGTTTAGAAGACGTACCGCTGAAGCAAACTGATGGCGCAGGTGAGGTCACTCAAGGATATGACGTGGTGTACTTCATCACAGATGGTGTTCCCACGACGGCCTATAAAGATAGCGCTAATTCGACATCATCGTACGTCGCAAACGATGTTCAGACCTTCACTCATATTAGCGATATTGATAACGCTATTGCTGCCGCTAACCGGCTGAAGCAGTCCGGTACCCGAGTCGTTCCCATTATGGTCGACAAAGTCCCGGAAGCACAGTGGGTTCTTCGCGATGAAGTGAAGTATATGGAGCTTGATCAGAGATTTTCAGCAAAAGAGGGTGACGTCTTTTTCAGGGGAGATGATGGTCTCTTTGCTAAGTCTGCGCAGCAGTTCCGTCGCGTTACCAGCGATACCGGAAATGTCAGCATTTTCAATTCAAGTACTAGGGCGGACATTCCCTGGGAAAGTCGTGGCCAGGCCCGAGTCAATGATCTCCCGTACTACTGGTCGGCTCGCAATCGAAACGGATTCCCGGAGCGTTTGACTCCTGAGGTGATGTTGGCGCAGATTTCTGACCCAACCTCCTCCTACTTCGTCGACAGCTACGATAACTCTGTTCAAAAGCTGAAGAAAATCATCCAGTCGCCCTGTGAAGGCATCATTACTATTCAGAAGAATATTGTTAATGAGAAGGGTGAAGAGAGCCCAGGGGAAAACTGGGACTTCGCGATTAATTCCTACCTCAAAGACAAGGATATTAATGGTCTAGTTGAAGACGATGTGAACGCGGGAGCTCCCACTAATCGTAAAAACGAAAAGACCAATGCTGATGGCATCGCTAAGGTGCGTGCCGTTCGTCAGCTCATCGATGAGGTCGATAATATCCGCATTGGCGAGCGTCAAACAGGTGGCTACGCCATTCAGAAGAACGGCGGCAATAACCTTGTTTGCATCGGGCAGGTCGGCGATGAAAACGGCGAAGTGAGCCAGGAAAGTATTCCTGTCACGAACACGTCATGGGAAGAAAACAACGGCAAAGACAAGTACGTCGGTGTCACCTTCCCGCTGAACCTCGACAAGTATTACCGCGGAGTCACCTGTACGGCTGTCAATAAACAAAATCGGGCTACGGTCACGAAAACGCCGGTAGATGGTGACGGCGACGGCCAGGCTGCCCAAATAACCCCTGACGGCCGTGGCACGCTTACCTACCAGGTGAACGTTGCAGGCGGCGATGAAGCCGATGCAGCCGACGTCGAAACGGGCGTCATCACCGACCAGCTGTTGTTGCCGACGGGTGTCAGCCTTGCTGGTGGGGACTCGAAGGTGAAAGTCTCGGTCAAGGCACCTAATGGAGTGACGGTCACCGAGGCCGCAGGCGAAATTCCGACGAAGAATATTAAGAACAACGAGTTCACCCTCGCGAAAAACGTTCTCGTCGAAGCCCAGAAATCAGCTGTCTTCAACATCACGGTTCCGATTCAGGTCCAGCTCCAAGGCGAAGGAGCAGTGAACTGGGAAGAAGTCGAGCGGTGTGAAGCCCCAGAAGACGCTGAAAAGAAGATGGGCGAAGCCCCGGCCAGAGGCGGTGTCGGCAACGCAGCGCTGTCCAAGAAGGATCGCTTCGAGAACAGCTACGCCTGCGTTGGACTCCGTAGGCCCAAAAACGCTGCCCTCGGTATAAATAAGGTCGTCTTCGACAAGGATGCCGAAGGTAATATTTCGGACCCCCAGCCGATAGATGGTGCGTCCTTCACGCTGTACCGCACCGATGACAACTACCGGTTCAACGATGGTGATGTCGCCGATATCGGCAATATCACCCCCGGCAAATATGCCCTCGTTGAGACCGAAGCGCCCGAAGGGTACGACCTCCTCGCGCAGCCAGTGTTCATCGACGTAGAGGGCACAACTGACGGCTACGTGTTCACTCTTGCCAACGGCACAGCCGACGGCGGGATTGTGGAACTGACCTCCGGGTCCGGTGCAGACGCGAAGTACACGTGGACTGCGCAGGTCGCAGACGTCCGCTCAGGCGGTAACCTGCCCAAGACCGGCGGCAGTGGCCAGCTGCCGTTCGTCTTAGCTGCACTAGCGGTCATAGCTGCCGCTATTCCGCTGATGCGCAAGCAGCTCAGCTAGCTGAGTCCTTCCCGCTGAGCCAAAAGAATCCTCCGCAGCACCTACAAGTGCTGCGGAGGATTTTTCTGTATTACTAGCCGGATTGTCCGAAGCCAGAATGGGGCGGAGGTGAGATGCCCCGCCAATACTTAAGCGCTGGAAGAGTGATTGTGCTGGCCCTGAAGGCGGTTAGCGGCAATAAGGTCATTACGTGCCCGGGATACCCGAGAACGAATCGTGCCGACTCGACAGTTCGCGATTTCTGCGGCCTCCTGATACGAGTACCCCAGCACCTGAGTGAGAATAAGCGCCTCGCGTCGCGCAGGCTCAAGGCCATCAAGCAAAATCTTGACGTCCACTAAATCCGCCCAGGAAGAATTTTTCTCCGAGCTACCCACAACAGAATCAGTTGCGTCCTCTAAAGTGACGGTCGACTTTCGAGGACGCGACAAATCATGGCGTACAGAATCGACCCACACCCGGCGGGCTACAGACAAAAGCCACGTTCGTGCAGAGGACCGGGCAGCGAATCGAGGCAAAGCCCCCATTACCCGTAGATACGTTTCCTGGGTGAGATCGTCGGCAATATCGGGGTCCGCAAGATGGGCAAAAAAGCGCCACACATCAGTCTGAGTGGCGCGAATAAATTCACTGAGCGCATCGGCATCACCGCGACCGGCCTGTAGGGCCAAGCGCGTGACCGAATCCTCACTGCAGTGCTGCGGCATGGAGCTAACTATAGCAATGAATAATCACCTGCCAAGGGCGCTACAAATAGGCCAAAACCCCCTCCCGCATAGTGCGGGAGAGGGTTGTGGAGCTCAGTATGGATCTAAGCCTATGCGTCGTTTGCGACAGCAGCCTCGGGAGCCTCAACGCCGGAGGGGCTCAGGATGCGGTCGTGAGAATCGTGGATCTGGTGGTTGTCGTCGTTGGAGTCGTGGGTGGACTCATCCCACGAGATATCGAAGGCATCGTTGCCGAACGGCAGGTTCACGTCGCCGAAGGAGGAACCGAAGTTCACGTCGCCGTTGATTTCCTCAACGTTGGCGAACGGCAGATCCGGGAAAATTACGGTGTCGGGGGCAAGCGCATCGATGATTGCGACGGCATTATCCATTACAGGCTCCTTGAAAAAACAAAATGTTGGGTTGAACGCACCTGCCGTAGGGCGCACCCTGCTCGACGCTGGTGCCACGGCCTTTGTGGTGGTGCCAAAGACGTTATGAGATCCGGGCAAAGTCCGCAAACACTAGATGTAACATCCGGTAGCTAAAAGGAGATAGTAGGCAAAATTACGGTGTGCGCTTGGTAAATGCCATGGTCACAGCGTCGGCAGGAGAGCTTGAATAACTATGAAGATACACAAGATGTAGCCCCATATGAGGGTGGAATAAGTTGTCTAGATCGGCCCGGCCTGACCTCGCCGAGAAAACCTAGGACTAATGGGGGGCAGAATCCTCCCCAGAACCATCCCTAATTCCAAGAATTGCGCGACCCAATACCTGCGACGCAACCGCAGAGACCACCAACATCGCAATAATCGCGATACCCGCGGTGAGCACACGACCGATCGTCAACCGGCCTGCATCCCAATCGAGCAACACATTCGCCAGCACCAGCAATGGAATGCCTACGGTAATGCCTGCAGAAAGCTGATTGAGCCGGGAAAGCGCATCGTGCGCCCGCCACATAGAAATAACCGCGCCCAATAGGTACAGCGAACCGGCCAGAACTCCGAAAGCGAAAAGCGTAGTGACAAGAATTGTGCCAACCATGACTACCTCCGTCCTCGGGTGAGCACACGAGCCAACCCCACGGTAGAAAGAACACCCAGCAGGCCAGCGAGCATCGCAATATCGAATCGCACCGCGGTTACACGCATCAAGGCCGAGGTAAGGAAAACACCCACCATTGCGAACAAGACAGCGTCAGCCATCACTGCGCGGGAGACGTTCTCGCGTGCTCGTGACGCAGCAGCCGCGGCCATAATGAAAGCCGCGCTGCAAATAACGACACCAGCAATCGCCACCACGTGCACTACTTGCGGCTGTAAGAATGTGTGCATTATTTCGTGCCCTCATCTCCAGCAGAATCGGCAGATTCCACCGTGTCGCGGGATGAACTCGTTTCGTACTGAGTTCCGGTAACAGCGGCAGAATCCGGGTAACGATCCGCGTCGTAGTCCTCAATAACAGTGACCTCAGGCCACGGCTCATCGCGAAGCGCAGGTACTAACCGCTGCTCCATTTCATAAAAATCAGAACGCAATGCGGCCACGTCGGCGCCGAAGATGCAATGCACCAACAGTTGCCGTCGGCCTTCTGGCAGTTCCCTAATCCCACACACCAACGTGCCCGGGGTCATCGTGATGGAACCAGTCAGCAAGACAATATTGACGTCGTCGGTAATTCGCAGCGGCACCGAAAGCAGTACCGGTTGCTGCTTTGGATTAGCACGGAAATTGTCAAGAATTACTTCAGTAGCTGCAGCAATCACCTGGCCCACCAGCCAGGCCGCATACACAGTCAGATGTAGCGCTCGCTTCACTGGGTACCTCCGGGATTCATTCCAATAATGTCAGCTGGGTTACCAAGTGCCGCTCCGGCATAACCAGGGATATCCAACAGCGCGTCGGCAGCAGCCCCAGTAGCTTGGGAAACCCAGCCCACACCGATAAATAGGGCCACGCTCACGCACGCCAGCATCGCCGACGGGGCAACCATGGCACCGGGAACACGCAGATCCGAAGCGACACCCTGCATGGGACGACCCCAGAACACAGCCCGCCACAACCGAGCCATCGACAGCAACGCGCCCAAACTGGCCAGGACGATAGCCGAAATAGCAAGGGCAGAACGCAGCCCATCACCCTGCGCGGCAGTGAACAACACAGCGACCTTGCCCCACATGCCCGAGAAAGGCGGGAAGCCAATAAGCGAAAGGCTCATCGCCGCCATCACCCAAGCAACCAGCTGGTCACGTCGGGCAAGCCCAGACAACCGGGTCAACGTACCGGTGCCGTAGGTTTCCTCCACCGCACCAGAAGCCAGAATCAACGAACCCACAGTGACCATATGGTGCACCGCGTAGAGCACACCGGCAGCCAGTGCGGCGCGAGGATCGCCGTCGGTAAAGGCCAGCACAATCAGGATGAAGGGCATGCCATTGACCATCTGGTAAGCCAGAATCTCGCGCATCGTGCGCTCAGCCATACCGGCGTAGGCACCCACCATCATCGAGGCCACCATCACCAACAAAATCGGCCAATGCCACGCCGGATTAAGGTCCACAATGACCACATAGATCCGCATCAGCATGTACACCGCAACCTTGGTGTGCACCGCAGAGAACAAGCCCATGACCGCCGGAGAAGTATTGGGGTACGTGCGCGGCAACCACGTATGCGCCGGCACCAAACCAGCCTTGACACACAGCGCCAACACAACCAGGCCCAACGCCACCGCGCCGGCACCGCCACCACTGGCAACACCAGCCAACTGGGCGATATTCACCGTCCCGGTCACGCCATAAATCAGGGCCACACCCACCAACAACACCGTCGAGGTCAGTAGGTTCACCAGCACGAAAGAGCGGCCGGCAGCAAGGCGACGCCACGTGCCCGATACGGCAATAAGGCCGTAGGAAGGCAGCAGCATCACCTCCATGAACACGAAGAAGTTGAACAGGTCCGCAGTAAGCAACGCACCAGCAGCGCCGGCGAGCATCATGAGGGTCAGCGACGCGAAAAACCGCGACGAATTCTCACCCACGGTCTGGGCGAACCAATTAGCGGTGGTGACCACCACGCCAACCGCCGCGAGCATCAACATGCTCATCGCATCGGCGACGAAGGGAATTGCCACACCACCGGGGAAATTACCCACACTGTGGCCGACCGGGCCATTGACCATCGTGTAACCCAACAGGGCAAAAGCGCAGGCTGCTACCGCAGCCGGGGTCAACATCGACAGGCCCGCACGCACCACCGGTGGGCGCACCACCGCAGCAACAGCAGCCAGCGCCAACGGCAGCGCCACAAAAAGCGGCAACAGGGCAGAGATCGTGGATTCGGCCATCACAGCTCGCCTTCCTCGGCATGGTTGGTGGCTTCGTCAGTAGCAGAATGCATCCGGCCCTGGGTCAGCCCTTCATCAGGGTTTCGCTTACCGGCGCGACGCCCCGCAGTCGACAGCAAAGAATTCGCATCATGATCCTCAACCACCCGGGTGTCATCATCACGGCCCAAGCCCGCCAAAGCCAGCATGTAGCCAGTGACCGCCATCGTGATCACAATCGCGGTGAGCACAAAAGCCTGGGGCAGCGGATCAGCAGCAGCATTCGGGCTGCTTTCTCCCATTAGCGGTTCGGCGCGCCAGGCGCCGACACCGGCGGCCAAGATCACCAAGTTCGCGGCGTGGGAAATAAACGTTATGCCAATAATGAGACGCACCATGCCGCGCTGCAGCACCAAATAAGCGCCAGCGCCAGCAAGGACAGCAGCAATCAAAGCAATAATCATCACGCATCGTCCTCCTGGGAGTGCGGCGCAGCAGGCCGACGCGAACCCTTGCCGGCCCGCGAGCTAAGGCTCGCCGCGAACAGTTCCTCATCGCCCTCATCACCATCGGGCAGGGCCACATCATGGGGGAGCGTGCCCCGAGTACCCACCTGCATCGGCGGGCGGTTGATACCGGTGCGCTGCTCCGTGTCGCGGCCCAAGTCGCCGTGAGGTTTCTCCGAACCAGGCCGGGTAGGCCCACCCAAGAAGTTCAATGCCGTAGCCACAATGCCCAATACCGCCAGGTACACACCGACGTCGAAGATAAGGGCAGTAGTGACGTGCTGATGCAGCAGGTGGCCATGCAGCGGCGCTAGGAAAGAGCCCTTAGCGAAACCGAGGAAACCAGTACCAATAGCAATCAGAACACCACCAGCAGACAGCAAGTACGGGGTCTCGTGGCGGAACAAATCCCGGTCATCAGGCTGCGCCAAGTACTTCATCATCAACGCAGACGCGCCCAACAGGGCGGCGTTGAAGCCACCACCGGGTTCATTGCCGCCGCGCCACAGCACAATCACGGAAATGGCGAATAAGAACGGCACCATCCACTTCACCAACATCTGCATCGGCAAAGCGTTGAGCACACGCTCCGGTAGCTCACCAGGCATCGCCGGGTCATGCGGCCAGCGGGGAATAGACGCAACCACCGCGGCCATCGCCACACCAGCCATGCCCAGCACCGCCAACTCGCCCATGGTGTCGAATGCACGGAACTCCACCAAAATGGTGTTGACCACATTGCCTTCATTGGTGATCTTCGGGCCCTGCTCCAAGTACCACTGGGCAATCTCGGACTTACCGCGCCGACCCGTCAGGGCCCACACCGCACCAAAGGTTGCCGCGCCCACCGCCAGTGCCACCAGCGCCGCACCTGCACGGCGGGCCGCAGTGGTCTCGGTAAAGGCACGCGGCTGGTGGCGCAGCACCAGCATCATCAACACAACGGTGAGGATCTCCACCATGAACTGCGTCATCGCCACATCCGGGGCGCCCAACATGATCACCTGCAGCGTCACGCCAGTACCCGTGACCCCCAACAGCACAGCGGCCTGCAGCCGGTTGCGAGCCTGCACCGTCGCCAAGGCACCAATGATGACCACGGCCAACGGAATGAGGTCCGAGAGCTGATCGATGCCTTCGACCTTCGCGGCCAAGGGGCGCCCGCCCACACCCGGGGCCACCGCAACAGCGGCGGCATAGGTGCCCAGCAGCACCAACAGCGGCGCCAAATGGCGGCTCGGAGCATGTGACATCGCAGGGCGGGCCAGCACCGTACCGACCCGACGGGCAGCATTTACACCAGCGGCAATGGCCTGCACACCAGTAAACGGAACCAGCTTGCGCTCCAATACCACCTGGTAGACGCCACGGCGGGCAATGATGAGCACCATGCCGGCGATAAGCACCGCAACCGAAATCAGCAGCGGCACAGTCACCCCATGCCACAGGGCCAAATGCGTCTGCGCCCAGTTGCCACCAAGCACAGCCTGCGACACCTCATCCAAAGGCTTATCCAGCCAGCCCGCGAAGAAAACAATCGGCAAGGACAACACACCGGGCAATGCGGCCGGAATCAACAGGGAAGCGGGGGCCTCGCGCACATCCGAAACATCACGCGGGCCGTCGACGAACACACCCAGCACCAGACGAGCCGAATACGTAAACGTCGCCAGCGCACCCACACCAGCAGCCAGCAGCAACACAATCACACCAGCCCCGCTCAGCGGAGCCTCAGTGAACGCCTCAAGCATGCCTTCCTTCGACATGAAGCCAAACGTCGGCGGCACCGCAGCCATCGAGGCCGCACCGATGACCATGGCACCAAAAGTCCACGGCATCCGGCGCCACAGCGGGCCAAGACGACGCATATCGCGGGTACCGGCCTGGTGATCCACCACACCAGCCAGCATGAACAACGAGGACTTGAACATCGCGTGGGCCAAGGTGTGCACCACCGCAGCCATGATGGCGAAGTGGGTGCCCACACCAATGGTCGCCACAATCCAGCCAAGCTGAGACACCGTCGAATACGCAGTAAGGCGCTTAATATCGGTCTGCTGGATAGCGAACACCGCAGTAGCTACCGCAGTGCCCATGCCCACCACAATGAGCGTGACCTGCCAGGCCGGAACAGCATGGAAAGCCGTCGAAAACCGCAGCAACAGGTAAATACCGGCCTTCACCACCGCAGCGGCGTGCAGGAATGCAGACACCGGGGTGGCCGCAGCCATCGCCTCAGGCAACCACGGATGGAACGGGAACTGAGCCGCCTTCGAGAACGCAGCGAAGGCAATAAGCACACCAACCAGCGCAGCGAACAGTGGCTTGTCATCCCACACCGTCGACGACAACATCGCCGTAAGGTCCGTCGTACCAGTAGCCCACACGGCAAGGCCCAGGCCCGCCAGCAGCAACAAACCACCAGTGAAGGTGAGCAGCAAAGTGCGCATCGCGCCGTCCTCGCCGCCCGAACCCGAACGGGCAATGAGCATGAACGAGGCAAGACTGACCAGCTCCCAGGCAATAAAGAGCAAGACCACATCGTCGGCAAGCACCAACAGCAGCACCGCCAACATGAAGCCGGTCATGAGGACATAAAAACTCATGATGCCGTCACCCTCATGCAGGTACGACACTGAGTAGATGAACACCACAGAACCAATGACCAGCGCCAACATCGCAAAAACGAAGGACAACGGGTCAAGCTGCAACGAGAAATCGGCGCTCATACCACCAGGCAGCACATCAGCTGCCCACGTTGCGTGCCAGGTAACCGGCACACCGCCGAAAACATCCGGAGCTAGGCGGCCTAACTGCCAAGCCGCTGTGGCAAACAGTGCCACCAACGGCCAACCAGCGTGGCGACCAAGCAGCCGAACCGCACCGGGAGTGACCGCCAGTGCGACGGCAACCAGTACTGGGACACTAATAAGAGTCACGGCTGGGTCGCTTTCCAAAATCGCGGGCGGGAACAAACCACCAGCCGGGATGCTGGCGGGCACCGCAACGCAGCAGAACGCGGCGCGCGGATGAGGCAAAAGCCTCACAAGTCTTAGCTTTTATATTAGCAATTGTGATTGTTTGCTCAGCGCCTCACCAGCTCAGCCCCAGCTCAGCACCGGTCAGCACCGGCGAGGCACCCATCAGCAAACAACATTTCCATTTAGGCTGATAACCATGTCCGCGCCCACAGCTCAGCACCCCGACACCCCACCACACAGACGCGGCGCCGCCCGCGTCGGACTCATCGCCGCAGCCGTGCTACCCCTCATCATCGCCGCGGTCTGTGCCGCTGCGGGAATCGGCGCGCTACGGCCACCAACAGCTACGCCCGAACCGAATAATGAGACACCGGCGACCAACGAGACCACAGTCGCGCTCCACGAACTCAATCAGGCACTCGGCCGAGCCAAAGTCGGCGCCGCATTCCTCAACACCGGCCTGGACAAAGCCGGCGGCGGCATAACCGAACTCAGTGACGGCTCCACCGAACTCGCCAGCGGCATGAAAGAAATCCAAGCCGGCACAGGCCAACTAGGCGCAGGCGCCAACCAGCTCGCCGACGGAGTGGAAACCGCCACCGGAGGGCTCTCCCTGGCAGCCGTGGCCGCAGGACAAGTCAAGGTCGCTGCACAACGAGCCCGGGAATCACTGGCCGCCTCCGATGACCCCAACGCAGAAGCCGCCATCGCCGATATCGAATCGCTGGAACGTCAACTCGACGTCGCCGACTTCGAAGCCATGGACACCGAACTAGGCAAAGTGCGCAATGGTGCCCGGGAAATCACCAACCAAGTCAACGGGCCTTATTCCGCAGGAGTGCAACAGGCCACCGAAGGCTCCGGCCAGCTCGCCAACGGACTCACCGAGCTGGAAAAGGGACATAAGGAAATCCGGGACAAAGCCACCGCACTCAGCGCCGATATCGCAGCCGCCCAGCAGGCACTCAGCCAGACCAACGCCACCCCGGACTCAGCCACCGCGCCGACTGATACCACCGACACCCCCGGCACCACCTTCACTCCCGGTATCGCCGCCATGGCATCCCTGCTGGCGGTGCTGCTCCTAGCCGCAGTAGCCGGGTGGACCCTATGGGGGCGCGGGGCAACCACTGCCGACCGTGTGGGAAACACCGTGCTGGGCGTGCTGGGCATTTCCGCTGTCGGTATTGCAGCACTTGCCGCAGTACTAACCACAACAACTGCCTCCCAGATGGCCGCAGTCGCCCTCATCATGCTCACCGCCGCAGCCAGTACCGCACTGCTCACCGCCGCCCTACGCGCCATCGCAGGCCCCGCCGCCCCGGTTATTGTGATGGCCGGCATTATCGGCCAAGCCGCAGTGGTGGGCTACGCCTGGCGCCTTGCCGCCACCGATGCCGGCTCGACCGCCTGGAGCGCGGCGGCGGCTCTGCTGCCCGCACACCACCAGGCAGCAGCAATGAACGCAGTACTGACCGGCGCAGCCGCCGACCACTGGGCCTGGCCGCTTGGAGTCCTCGTGGCCGTTGCCGGGTGCAGTGCCGCCGGGATTGTCATGACCGGACGCAACCGCAGCGCACAGGACGCCTCCGCGCACCGCTATGACGATGAGGCCGACACCGAAGAATTCGAGCCAAGCACCTAGCAGCGGCTATCGCAGCCCCGGGCGCGGGTGCTGTCCAGGCACACAAAAATGTCCTCGCAAGAATCTTGCGAGGACATTTTTGTACTGGTCGGGGTAGCGGGATTTGAACCCACGGCCTCTTCGTCCCGAACGAAGCGCGCTACCAAGCTGCGCCATACCCCGGTAAAAGCAACGAGGAACACATTAACCCCGGTATCGCCCAAACGCCAAAACCGCAGGCTGTATCGCACGTTTTCATGCACACAGTAGCGCCGATGTGCCGCTGATAGCTCCTGTGCGACGTAGTCTGAACATCATGAGCGAACTTAAAGACACCATCGTTTCGGATATGAAGACCGCCATGAAGGCACGCGATAAGGAAACCTTGTCCGCGCTGCGCATGCTCAAAGCCGCCATCCAGACCGAAGAGGTCTCCGGCGCCAAGCATGAACTCACCGACGCCGATGTGCTGCGCGTCATCGAGCGGGAAGTGAAAAAGCGCCGCGAGTCAGCGGACACCTACCGCGACGCCGGCCGCGCCGAACTCGCCGAGAAAGAAGAAGCAGAAGCCGAGGTTTTCGCCCGCTACCAGCCGGCCCAGCTTGACGACGCTGAACTCAGCGAACTCGTCGACAACGCCGTGACCGAAGTCTGCGGCGACGAACCAGCGATGGCGAAAATGGGCCAGGTCATGTCTCTGGCGAAAGACCGCGCAGCAGGCCGCGCCGACGGCCGCCGCCTCTCCGAGGCAGTTCGGGCGCGCCTGCAGCAGTAGCTAGTCGCAGAACAGGCAGAACTACTCGCCGTCGTTATCGCTCCGCGGCAGCGGGATCTCGCCGAAACCGGGAATATCGATACTTTCGGGCAGGTCCTCGAAAGCATCGACCGGCTCCGGCTCGGGGGCCGGCGGGTCAGTGCCATCAGAGACCGCAATGACCACCGTGCCGCCGCGAATCACCGACTCACGGTTGGCGATATCGTGCACCTCGCCGCGGGGGCGGCCAGTCTCAGACACCCAGGTGCGACGCACCGTAAACCCGGCATCCTCCAGGATCTCGGTGGCGTCATCCTCATCGAGGCCCACCACGTCGGGAATGCCAGCAGTGTTGGACTTATAGTCATCATTCATCTCGAGCAAACCCGGGCCGCCGAAATCACCGATGATGGGCTTAATGCCGGCGAACCAGGTGCGTGCCGGCTCCTTGCCGCCAAACAGGTCCCCCTTTGCGCACTGGCGCAGCGGGGAACTGCACAGCTCCCGGGTAGTGGTGGAATCGTTGTACACGTACGTCGAGGCAGCAAGCCCCTTGGTAAAGCCCAGGAAGGCGGCGGACTGGTGCGATTCGGTAGTGCCGGTCTTTGCCGCCAGCCCACCGGACCAGCCCGCATTTTCCGCCGCGTCTTTCGCAGTGCCGTCGGTGACGTCCTTGCTCAAAGCCTGGGCGACAGCCCGCGCTACGTCTTTATCAACCGCGTCCTCACAGTCAGGCACATCCAACGGCACCGGATCGCCGTCTTTAGTGGTGATGGCGTCGATGGGGTTGGGTTCACACCAGCGCCCATCGGAGGCCAAGGTGGCGCCGACATTGGCTAACTCCAAGGCGCGAACCGGGGTGGGACCCAGCACGAAAGAACCCAGCTGATTGTCGCGCACATAGTCAGCGATACTGGATTCGCCGTCGAAAGTGCCGGGGTCAGTGTAGGAACGCAAGCCCAGTCGCACTGCGGCATCAACAACAGCGGGCACCCCAACTTTTTCCGCCAGGATCACAAAAGCAGTATTGGGGGACTGGGCCAAGGCGTCGGTAAGCGTCATTTTCGACTTATAGCTACCGGTGTTTTCCACACAGTATTTCCCCGGCGGGCAGTTGTCCGCTCCACCTTCACCCAGACCGGAGGCCTCATAGCGCTTCGGCACGTCCAGGGTTGCCTCAATGCCCATGCCGCGCTCAACGGCAGCGGTAGCGGCGAAAATCTTATGGACCGAACCAGCACCATTGCCAAGCATCGCCCACGGCTGCGGCTGCACGGTCTGTTTTTCCTCCATATTCAGCCCGTATGCGCGGGAAGAAGCCATCGCCAACACCCGACGTGAATCTTCGCCGGGCTCAATAACATTCATCACCTCGGCGACACCCTCAGCCCGTGGGTCCGCATTCGCGCGCACCGCATTCTGGATGGACTCCTGCACCCTGGGGTCCAAGGTGGTGCGCACCTGGTAGCCGCCCCGGGCGAGCTCCTGAGTATCCAGGCCATGCCGGTTGAGCCAATCGACCACATAATCACAGAAGAAACCACGGTCACCAGCGGTGATACACCCCTGCGGAATCCGGTTCGGCTCCGGCAACACCCCCAAAGGCTCATTGCTGGCCTGGTCGATCTGCTCCTGGGGCACCGCTCCGGTAGCCGCCATCGCGGCCAATACCGCATTGCGCCGGTCCAGCGCACCAGCCGGATTGGCATAAGGGTCCAGCCCGGAAGTCTGCTGCACCATGCCGGCCAATAACGCCGCCTGGGCGATAGAAAGCTCGGCGGCGGGAATCCCGAAGTAGGTCTGAGCTGCTGCTTCCACACCGAACGCGCCGTTGCCGAAAGGCACCAAATTGAGGTAGCCGGTAAGCACCTCATCCTTGGTCATGGTCTGCTCAAGGTCCTGGGCGATCCGGATCTCGCGCAGCTTACGGCCATAGTCAGTAGCCACCGCCTTGCGGCGCTCCGCATCGGTTTTAGCTTCGACGAGCAGCGCATGGTTCTTAATGAACTGCTGCTCGATGGTGGACGCACCCTGCTGGACCTCGCCGGAGCGCACATTGGTCACCAGTGCGCGGGCAGTGCCCTGCCAGTCCACGCCGGAGTGTTCCCAGAATCGGCGGTCCTCAATAGCCACGATCGCGTCCTTCATGGCTTGGGAGATCTGGGAACCGTCGACAGTTACTCGCCGCTGCTCATAGATCCAGGCCATCGGTTCGCCATTGACGTCGGTGATGGTGCTGATCTCAGGGGCGTCACCAGAGGTGAGGGAGCGGGAGGAGTCTTCGATGGCATCAAGGGTGCGCACCAGGGCGTGGCCACCTACGCCTACTGCCGGGAACAGCGCACTGGACATCAGTAGTCCGCCAAGCGCTGTGGCGACAATCAAGGTCACCAGGTGTCGTGCCGTATTCACGGGCTAAATCCTACTGGAGGCAACCTCAGGCTCAGTAGGGTGCGGTGATTTCTTCGCGGAAAAGCTGTAGTTGTCTATATCTAATCGGCGTGACGGATGCTGAAATTGCCCCCAAATGTGACCCATTAGACATGAATAAAAATGTGTGATTAGACTTACACGCAAAACAGAGACGGTGCAAAGAATCCTTTTCACTGTTATTGGCCACTGACCTGGCCGAAGCATCACGTGCGACTATCCCCACACCTCGGGGGTTACGGCACCTGTCCTGTTCGCTCCAGCCATGTACGCGGTACCCCAGGAGGACCGTCCGATGACCGCCACCCTCTCCCCACACGCAATGGGCTCCGGTGATCCCGACGAACTCGGTCCCGATAGCTTTCGAGACCGACAAGAGTGGATCACCCACGCAAAATGCCGGGACGTAGACCCCGACGAACTTTTCGTCCGCGGCGCCGCCCAGCGTCAAGCAGCTGTCATTTGTCGACACTGCCCCGTGGTACTGCAATGCCGCGCCGACGCCCTCGACAATGAAGTCGAATACGGCGTGTGGGGTGGCCTCACCGAACGCCAACGCCGCGCCCTGCTGCGCGAACACCCCGAAATCACCAGCTGGGCGGACTTCTACGCCGCCCAGACCGCACGCGCCCAAGGCGTGCACTAACCCACCCGCTAGCCGACCTCATCGGCAATAGCAGGCAACGCGGCGGCAGCTACATCACGCAGGTCATCGGTGCAGCCGATGCCGCCGCGCACCGCCGGCACAGTCGTGATCGGCAACTTCGGCAACCAGCGCCGAAACCGGCTCAGCTGCTTTTGTTCCGCCCGCGCCAGAACCACCCGAAAGCGGTGCACCGCAAGCAGCGCCGCCAACGCCTCATCGCCGCCATCAGCTGCAGAACCAGCGCTAGCGACATCAGCGTCGGCTAGCCCAGCAGCATCCACCAATGCCGGGCTCACCGGGTGCAGCCGGTTCACAATCGCCGCGCGCGGAGCAATACCCTGCGCAGTCAACGACTCCGACATCTCTCGAGCCTCCCGCAATGAATCCACCATCGGGGCCGTAACCACCACAAACTCGCCGCGCTCAGCCAAAGCCTGACGCATCCGACGAGAACGGGCCAACACATCATTGGCCACCGGGCTCACCACCCGCGCAAACTCCGCCGCACTGCGCAACACACCAGAACCCACAATGCGGCCCAATAACTCCACCCCGGCACCAACAACAGAGGTCGAACCCGTCAACACCCGCATCAATGGGTGCCCCAAAAGCCGCCCCATCCGCTCAGCACTATCCAAAAAATCCAGCGCATTCTGGGCCGGGGGAGTATCCACCACAATGACATCCCACTGCTGCGCATACAGCTCCGCCAACAAATCCATCGCCAGGTATTCCTGCAGGCCACCGAAACTCCGGGCCACCGTCTGCGCCACCGGATTATCAGCCAGCTCCGCAGCACCAGAACGGGCCATCAGCTGACGGAACCGCTGCTGCTGGTCCAACATCAACGCCGATAAATTCGCCACTCCCGGCACCGCAACAGGCTCCCCACCCAGCTCAGCAAGGCCTAAAGCCTGAGCCAACCGCTTAGCAGGATCAATAGTCAGCACCAAGGTGCGCGCACCCGACTGGGCCAAGCCCACAGCCAAACCCGCCGACACCGTGGTCTTACCCACCCCACCCGGGCCGACCAACACAATGACCCGCGCATCACCAGCAGCATTCATCGCTGACCTCCCAGGGGCCCAAGATCATCGACAAGGTCATATAAATCCTCCGTGGAGACACCGCCCGTCTTCGCCGGCAGATGCACCACCGGGCCAGACCACCCAGCATCCAGCGCCGCTAAAGCCACCCGCTCCTGTTCACTGCGGGCAGACACATCAGCAAGCTCATCGAATAAACCAGCCACCACCTCAGCACCCAACCGTGCACTAGCTGCCGCAGCGGCCGCTTCATGATGAGCCGCGGCATACCGGGCCGCGTCGCCCACAGCGTCGGAAAGCACCTGGTTGACCACAACATGACCCAAACGCAGGCCCATCCCGCCCAACTCAGCCACCGCCTCCAAGGTTTCCTCCACCGGCAACTGCTCGGCAAGAGTCACCAAATGCACCTGGGTGTACTCAGAACGCAAAAACCGGGCAGTATCCTGCGCCTGACGATGAATCGGGCCCGAGGTGGCAATATCAGTCAACGCCCGCGTCACATCCAAAAACCGGCCCACCCGGCCCGTCGGCGGGGCATCAACAACCACCGCGTCCCAACCGCCCGACTGCGCCTCGTGCACAACAAAACCCGACTGCAGCACATCCTTCAGACCAGGGGCAATAGACGTCGCAAAATCCGTCACCCCAAACCGACGGGCAGCAGCAACCGCCACCGCCGAGGCCACATTAGTCCGCAAATAGCCCTCCAGCACCGCCTCCGCCGGCTGAGCGCAACCCCACACAACGCCGCCGCCGTCGGCATGCGCAATCTGCTCCGGCTGCTCCGGCAACCCCGCAAGCCCCAGCGGCGCCACCGCCGGACGGCGACCCTCCACGTCGGCAAGCAAAACCCGACGCCCACCGGCAGCCAAGGCTAAAGCCAACGCAACCGACACCGTCGACTTACCCGCACCGCCCTTACCGGTGACCACATGGATCTCAGCCACGCCACCCGAACCGGCCCTAGACTCTCCCGCGTGTTCCACGCCACCACCGTAGCCGGGCCAGGGCAGGCCGCGCCGCGTTATCCTCGTCGACATGACTACTAAGTGGGAATACTCAACCGTTCCGCTGCTGACGCACGCAACCAAACAAATCCTCGACTCCTGGGGCATCGACGGCTGGGAACTCGTCTCCGTCCTGCCCGGCCCCACCGGCGAACAACACGTCGCCTACCTCAAGCGCCCCGTGCCCGAGGAAGGAGAATAAACATGAGCTGGACCGACCGACTCACCGAACTCGACATCACGCTGCCCAATGTCGCCGCCCCCGTGGCTGACTACGTGCCCGCAGTCGCCACCGGGGACCTGGTACACACCTCCGGGCAGTTGCCCTTCGTCAACGGCGAACTAGCTGTCACCGGCCGCGTCGGAGCCGACGTCGACCCCGAAACCGCCAAAGACCTCGCCCGCACCGCAGCGCTTAACGCCCTAGCGGCCATCGACTCTGTGGTGGGACTGGACGCAATCGACCAGATCGTCAAGGTCGTGGGTTTCGTCTCCTCCGCGCCGGGCTTCCAAGGCCAGCCGGGCGTCATCAACGGCGCATCCGAACTTTTCGGCGAGATTTTCGGCGAGGCCGGAAAGCACGCCCGGTCCGCCGTGGGGGTATCCGACCTGCCGCTCAATGCCCCGCTGGAAATAGAAGTTATCGCGCGGTTTAAGTAAGACACCCTGTTTGTCCGCCGCGGGGGCTTAGAATGGTGTTATGCAGCATCCCGCCTATAGCCAGTTGCGGCCGATTAGCGATTCCGTTGGCGTAGTCCTGTGCGCCAACCCCAGCTACACGGCGCTTGAAGGTACTAACTCCTACGTCATTCGCGCCGAGGGCGACCAACGCAGCATTGTTGTCGACCCCGGCCCGGAAGACGAAGGACACCTCAATGTGCTCCATTCCCAAGCCGGTGACGTCGCACTTATCCTCCTGACCCACCGACACCCCGACCATGCCGACGGCGCCCAGCGCTTCCGGCAAATCACCGGCGCACCAGTGCGCGCAGTCGATAAGGCCTACTGCAGTTCCGGGGAGGAACCGCTCACCGACGGCGAGCGCATCATCCTCGACGGCATTACCCCCCAGGTTGAGGTCGTGGCCACCCCCGGCCACACCTCCGACTCCGTGTGTTTCTTCGTGCACACCAGCGACGGCAGCGATGACGTCGAAGGCATCCTCACCGGCGGTTCCATCGCCGGCCGGCACACCACCACCATCAGCGAAACCGACGGTGACCTTGGTGAGTACATGGAATCGCTGCGCAAGCTCGACGCCCGCGGCAAGGGGGTGCGCCTGCTGCCCGGCCACGGTGAAGACCTGCCCGACATCACCGTGATGACCCAGAAATACATCGAGCGCCGCGAGCTACGCCTCCAGCAAGTCCGCGACGCAAAAGCCAAACTCGGTGCTGACGCAAGCGTCAACCAGATTGTCGACGAGATCTACACCGACGTAGACCCCGTCCTGCGCCACGCCGCCGAACAATCCACCCGAGTAGCGCTGCGCTACCTCGCCCAAAACGGCGAATAGGCCCGCTAGCGCACACCAGGCCGATAAGCCCACGGCACGCAGAACACCGGCGACCCCATTGCTATCGGGGTCGCCGGTGTTCTGCGTTTAGTGCGCGTTGACGGGGGCAAGCGCGGGGTTAGCGGGTGGCTAGCGGGCGCGCTTTGCCAACCGCTCAGCGTCGGTAATCAGCACCGACTTACCCTCAATCCGAATCCACTTACGATGCGCAAACTCGGCCAGGGCCTTATTAACGGTCTCCCGGGAGGCACCAACCAGCTGCGCGATCTCCTCCTGCGTCAGATCGTGGGTGACGCGCAGATTCGGGCCTTCCTGCTGGCCAAAGCGATTCGCCAGCCCCAATAGGGCCTTGGCGACACGGCCGGGCACGTCGGTGAAGATGAGATCTGCCAGGGCGTTATTGGTGCGGCGCAACCGTCGGGCAAGCATGCGCAATAACTGTGAAGAAATACCCGGGTGCGAATCGACCCAATTATTGAGCAACTCGGAGTTCATTGTTGCCGCGGTGACCTCAGTGACACAGATCGCCGAAGACGTACGAGCACCTGGGTCGAAGATAGACAGCTCGCCGAACATATCCGACGGGCCCATGATGGTCAGCAGGTTCTCCCGACCGTCCTGGGCGTGCCGGGCGAGCTTCACCTTGCCGTCAATAATGATGTAGAGCCGGTCACCAGGATCTCCCTCATTGAAAATCGTGGTGCCACGGGGGAAGCGCACAGTTTCCAGTTCACCGAGAAGGCTGGCGACCGCATCAGGGTCTACACCCTGGAACACACCTGCGCGAGACAGGATTTTGTGCACATCGTCCACTAGTACTGCTCCATTCTTGTTGTTGCATGCTCACTACATCACACTTGTGATGAGCAGCACCCTCACTGGAGTAATCGTACAGACGTCACCGGGCGCGCGCGTTAGATACGTCACTTTTCCCTTAGTTAGTCAGTTTGTGCTCACCCCAACCAATGTCCACCCGCCCGTTAGGATGTCCCACATGAGCGCGCCCGACCCCACCCCGAACCCTGCCCAGGCAGAAGTTCCGCAGCCGGTGGTGCCAACGGGCACACTGACATCGACCACCCGACGCAACCCCGGCGCACACCCAGCAGCAAAGGGAAAAGAAACCCACCTCGGTATGGTCCGCCGCGCCCGACGTATCAACCGCACCCTGGCAGCGGCCTACCCCGACGCGCACTGCGAACTGACCTTCCGCAACCCCTACGAGCTCACCGTCGCCACCGTGCTGTCTGCACAGTGCACCGATAAACGGGTCAATATGGTCACCCCTGAGCTTTTCCGACGCTGGCCCGACGCCCCCAGCCTCGCCAAAGCCGATATCCGGGAACTCGAAGAAGTCATCCGGTCCACCGGCTTTTACCGGGCCAAGGCCAATAACCTCATTGGGTTCGCCACCGCAGTAACCGAAAACCACGGCGGGCGCGTGCCGAATACCCTCGACGAACTGGTGAAACTATCCGGGGTAGGCCGCAAAACCGCCAATGTTGTGCTCGGAAATGCCTTCGGGGTGCCCGGCCTGACCGTCGATACGCATTTCGGTCGTCTTGTGCGCCGGCTTGGGCTGACCGAAAAGGAAGACCCTGTCCAGGTGGAGCGCGAGATGATGGAGATCATCGAAAAACCCCAGTGGACCTGGTTCTCGCACCGGCTCATCTGGCATGGCCGACGGATTTGTCACTCCCGCCGGGCCGCCTGCGGAGCCTGTTTCCTCGCCGCGGATTGCCCCTCCTTCGGGCTGGCTGGCCCCGCAGAGATCGATGCAGCCGCCAAGCTGGTGAAATCCGATGACCGTCAGCATCTTTTCGACCTCGCCGGTATCGCCGATGCCCTCGGCGAACCCACCACGACCACTGCGGAGGCCGCCTCATGAGTTCGCCAACCCCACAGCCCGCCCCGTACAGCGAGGACGAGGTATCCGGCCGCTGGTGGATCGCTGTTGCCGCCGTCGGCATTCTCGGCACCATCGTGCTGATCTGGTTTGCCCTATCCACTACCGGGGTTATCACCATCGGCCAGGACAGCCAGGGCGATAGCACCGACGCCCCGGCCATCGCCGATATTGAAGCCCGACCCGCCTGCCCCACCGGTGCGGACACCATCGCAGCCGGTGCTGCCAGCCCTAATAGCCCTCTGGTGGGGGTGAAAGTGCCATGCCTGGGCACTGACCAAGAACCCATCGACCTCGCCGAAGCACTGGCCGGTCAGCCAGCCATCATCACGTTCTGGGCGTGGAATTGCGTAGCCTGCCGCGAAGAGCTGCCCGTGCTCGAAGAGTGGTCGCGAGCCAATCCCGACATCACCGTGGTCGGGGTGCAACAAAGCACCTCACCGGCACGCGGGGCGGCCCTGCTGCGCGACCTCGGCGTCGGGCTGCCGTCCTACCAGGACAGTGCGGATGTCACCGGACCTGCACTCGGGCTGCCCCGAGTTCTGCCGGTCACCGTGATTATCAACGCCGACGCAACTGTCGCCGCCATCTTGCCCAGCGCTTTTACTTCAACTGCCGACGTTGATGCCGCCGTCGCCGAAGCCCTGGGGTAGCCATGAGCCGTTTTGACCGCGAGATCGACGCCACCGCCGCCCCGCCGTGGCTCGCCACCGCCCTGCGCACCGCTGATACCGATATGGAACAACTCCGCCAGCGGTCCTCCACCCTGCGCGAGCCGCTGCTCAAACCACGGTCCTCGGCTGTGCTGGTGCTGCTCTCCGGGGACCCCACCGCCACCGCGCGGCCCCAGGACGCCTCGGTGGTCATCACCCACCGCGCCCCTACACTGCGCAGCCATGCTGGCCAGATGGCCTTCCCCGGCGGCAAAGTTGACCCCGGTGACACCAACCTGGTGCACACCGCGCTGCGCGAAGCCGAAGAGGAAACCGGGCTGGACCCGGCAACGGTTAGCCCGCTGCATGTGCTCGACAGCATTGATATTTCCCGCACCGGATTTGCCGTGCACCCGGTGCTCGCGCACTGGCGGGCCCCGCACCCGCTGCGCGTGGTAGATCCCGCCGAAACTGACGCAGTACTCGACGTGCGGATAGATGACCTGCTCAACCCGGAAAACCGGCTCATGGTTGGTTTCGCCGGGTGGAGTGGGCCCGCGTTCAGGGTCGGCGAGTTTATCGTGTGGGGCTTTACTGGTGGCGTACTGTCCCATCTGTTTGCATTGGCCGGTTGGGCCCAGGACTGGGACGACAGCACTGTCCATGACCTGCGCGAAACCCTGGCCGCCTCGGCGAATCAGGAAGCATTCACGACGGAAGGGAAATTGCGATGAGCGGCTCGGCCATTGTTGATCTTGTCCTCGTCATCATCGCTTTTTTCAGCGCCATCAACGGCTGGCGGCAGGGCCTATTCTCCTCGGTGCTCGGCATCCTCGGCGTGGTGGCCGGCGCAATCATCGGCTTCAACCTGGCGCCGTCGGTCATGGAGTTCTTCGATGACCAGATGATCAAACTCAGCGTCGGCCTGGCCCTGATCGTGGTGCTGGTGATCGTCGGCAATGCCGTCGGCTCGGTAGCGGGCCAATCCCTGCGCAATATGCTGGTCTCCCCGCTGCTGGTGGGCGCGGACTCCGGGCTGGGAGCGGTATTGCAAACCATCACCGCCTTGGTCGTGTCCTGGATAGTGGCCATCCCGCTGGCCACCACCATCCCCGGTGAATTCGGCACCACCATCCGGGGCTCGAAGGTGCTCTCCACCGTCGATAATCTTGCGCCCGAGTCGCTTACCGACGTACCCGCCCAACTGGTGCGCCAACTCGACGTGGACAGCATGCGCGCCGCCGTCGCCCCCTTCCACTCCGGCAGCCGGGCAGATCCGACGCCCGCAGACCCCGCCGTCATCGACCAGGCGGTAGTAGACCGGGTGCGGCCCTCGGTGGTCACCGTCAATGGTGAAGCCCGGCAATGTGAACGGCTGCTGCAGGGCACCGGTTTCGTCGCAGCCCCGGACCTTATTGTCACCAACGCCCACGTGGTCGCCGGGGTGAATTCGGTCAGTATTGACAGTGTTTCCGGGCGTTTCGACGCCACTGTTGTCTACTTCGATCCTGAAGAGGACATTGCGGTGCTGCGCAGCCCCAACCTGCCGCTGCCAGTAATGCGGTGGGCCGAGCAGCCCGCCGATATCGGCTCCGGTGCGGTGGTGCTGGGCTTCCCCTTGGCTGGCCCGTTTACCGCCACCCCGGCGCGTATCGATGACCGCCTGACTATCCGGGGCCCCAATATCTACTCCGCGGGCCGTATTGAGCGGGAAGCCTACGTGCTGCGCTCAGATGTGCGTCGCGGTAATTCCGGCGGGCCCTTGATCACCCCGCAAGGCGATGTCATTGGTGTGGTCTTTGGTGCTGGTATTGATGTGGAGAACACCGGCTACGCTCTGACCAGTGCCGAAGCTCTGCGGCACCTACAGTTCGCGGAAAGCGCGGACACCCCCGTGAGCACCCGCGAGTGCGTCGAGCAATAACCCGGCACCTAAGGAGTCCCGCTATGCCCACAACCCGCCGCGAATTCGCCCCGGACTATTTCGGCGACCCGGACCTCGCCCCGGATAACACCATCGCCGAGGACTACTGGGACGGCCGTGCCGCCGGTTTCGCCGTCAGCCAGGACTGCGACGACGGAGTCCTCACCGACTCAGTGCTCACCCGCCTTAGTCGGCATATCGACGTCGCCGGGAAAACTGTCCTCGACGTCGGTGCTGGCACGGGCCGCTATGGGCTGCGGATGGCCGCCACGGCCAGAGAAATCACCTGCACCGATATCTCCACCAAAATGCTGGCTGAGGCCGCTGAGCGTGCCGCCCGCCGCGCCGTGAACCTACGCACCGTGCACGCCGACTGGCTCGGCGTGGACCTTGACGCCCAAGGCTGGGCCAACGCCTTCGACCTCGTATTCGCCTCCATGGTGCCGGTACTGCGCCAACCCGCTGCCGTCGACAAACTCACCGCCGCCAGCCGTGGCCTGGTGGCCATTAACCACCTGGCCCTCGACCAGGACGATATCGCGGACTTCGTGCGCCTCCAGCTCGGCATTCAGGACCAGACCGACGCGCATAACGACGCCTCATTCATCTCAGATGTGGTGCGCTACCTCTCCGGCAAGGGCGTGCCCTGCGTAGTGGAGGAACCTGAGGTCATCACCGAAAAACCCATGAACTTCGACAACCTCATCGCCCGATACTCGGGGCGTTTCGCCGAAGCCGCCAGGCAATACGGCACCACGCTTGCCGACGTTCTTGAGCCGCTGCACCAACGCCACGGCGACGCCATCCCGGTACGCCGCCACGTCCGGGCCGGGATCATCATCTGGGGCGCTGGCGACGCCTAAACACCCCGGTGCGGGCTAGCGGGTTTGTTCGGCGAAATCAGCCAAAGCCGCAGTCACCACGTCGGCACGCTCATACTGCGGAAAATGCCCACAATCGGCAATGATGAGTGGGGCCGGGTACTCCCCATCACCCAGGCAGCCATCCCGGCCAACCATCAGCTCTGCGCTGGCCTGCACCACCTCCGGCGGGGTCAACACATCATCCCGGCCACTAATCACCAACGCCGGGGCGGCACCACCGACATGGCGGGCCACATGCGAGTACTCCTGCAACCGCGCCAACCACTGCCGTCGGCCCCGCGACCACGGGTGCGATAACCAGCTGATATGGCTATGAGCTGGCCCATACGCGCCGGCAGCTAAAGCCGCCCGGTGCAGATCCCGCAACTGTTCCCACTGCGCAGAGCCGCGAAAATCAGGCCCGCACAGGTCGACCATAACGTCGGCAAGCTGGTACTTATCCTCCATAGATGAGGACCGGGGGCGAGTGAGCTGCCACATCAATGTCGCCGGCGGGCCCGTGCGACGCACCGCCACCGACCGCAGATTCCACAACAGCGGGTGCGGGGCGGACAACACCGCAATCGCCCGGGTCAGCCGGGGGTGCCGCGACGCCATCGTCCAGGCCAACACCCCACCCAGATCATGGCCGATCACAAGAGCATTGCTATGCCCCAGCGCACGGATCAGCCCCGCCATATCGTCGGCGGCAACATCAGCACGGTAGCCGGTGGGGGTGCGGTCCGAATTGCCCCAACCACGCAACGACGCCACAACGACGTGGAAACCACGATCGGCTAAGGGCTGCAACTGGGCCGAGAAGTCAAACCAACCACCGGTACAACCGTGCAGCAATAACACCATGGGATCACCAACCGCCCCGCACTCAGCGACATCGAACCGCTGGCCGCGGGAATGCACCTGGCGGTGCTGCCACGGGCCAACCGGCACCAAATCGTCGAGCTGCGGGGCGGGAGGCGTCCCGGAGGATTTCCGGGTCACTGTTTAGGTGTAAAGGCCGTCAGTGTCACCGGGGTTCGCGCCGCGCGCACCCTTATTCGGCACAACCTTCTTCAAATCCTGGACCGACTGGATGGTCTTTTCCGGCTTGCCGATCTTCTTGACCTTCTTCAGACCCAGCAAGGCGAAAACGCCAGCCAGGACCAGCATGACCACGAAGGTGATCAGGAAACCAGCCCACCAGGGCAGCCACACGGCGATCAGTGCGGACACAAAGAGGAAGAAGAAGAACGTGGAGTACAGCGCAATCACGCCGGCCACGGCGAAGAAACCGCCGCCCATGGCGCCCTTCTTAGCCTGCTGAGCAATCTCAGCCTTGGCCAACTCCACCTCGGAGCGAACCAGGGCCGACACCTGCTGGCTGGCGTTTTGTACCAGCGTGCCCAGGCTGGCGCTGCCGGTAGCGTTGGTATCGACATCCGAGAGCGGGATGCTGGAAACGCGCGGCGAGAGGTCCTCGTTTCCGTCCGTGTACAGGCCCTTCTTACCGTCGTCGCTCACGTGCGTCCTCCTGCATATTTTCGCTGGCACTGCTATGACTCTTGGGATAATACCGATAACCCGCCGATATGCCACGTTGATAGTCGTTTCAGGCGAGCCGAGTAGGAAAAAATCTTCCCAGAAACACTGCCCAGGAGGCCAGCGCAAACGCCCAGGGGCCTATCCTGTGGTGCCATGAGCGAAAACCCCGCAGGCAACCACGCAGCCCAGCCCGGCCCGAAAAAACCAGCCAGCCTGGGCATGCCAACTGGCCGCCCCGGCGGCGGGGGACTAGGTATGCCAGCGATGCCCAGCAGCCCACGCCCGGCAGCCCCTAAGCCCGCGCCGAAACCCGATCGGCCCGACCCGTTGGCGCCGCTGCTGGAACTCAAAGGCATCGAACGCGGAGTACACAACGCTGCTCAAGCCATCAGTGCGGTGCACCGCCACCGGGTCAACCTGCGTAAGTGGAATATCACCGGCTCCGAATCAGTGCTGCGCGGGGCGCGGGCATCGGCATGGCTCGACGGGGCCGACCCCACCATCCCAGACGACGGCATCGTCAACGACCCCGTGCTCGCCGCCGCCCTGCGGGTGGCCGAACTGCTGGCCCCCGACACCATCGGGGAGACCACCCGAACCTGGAAACGCGCCCCACTGCAGGTACTTGCCCGCATGGCTGCCCTGGCCAGCCCCACCGGGGCTAATGCCCACCCCGACGATGAGGCCGGACGGCCCGTCGGTGACGCACGACTGAGCGCCGCGATGAAAGAACAACGCCTGCATATTCTCAGTGACCTCATCACCGGCGGCACTGATGTGCCCGCTGCGGTGTTATCCGGTGTGGTCCACGGTGAGGTGCTGACCCTGGCGCCGTTCGCGCACAATAACGGCATCATCGCCCGCGCTGCCTCCCGGCTGGTGACCGTATCTAATGGCCTGGACCCGCGTGGCCTGGGCGTGCCTGAATCCCGCTGGTCCAAAAAGCGCACCAGCTATGTGGAAGCCTCCCGGCAATTCGCCGCCGGCACCGAAGAAGGTGTGCGCACCTGGATGCTGCTGCACCTGGAAGGCTTGGAGGCCGGTGCGGCAGAGGCGCGCTCTATTGCCGAGGCGGTCTAGAACACGCCCGACGGCACTTTCTGTGCCTGCTCAGCGCCGTAGGTAACGCAGTACCGCCACTGCCGCCGCGGCCAGCAAAGCCGCGCCGACGACACCGCCGGCGGCGAAACCCACCGCCTGCTGGGTAGAGGCGAATAGTGGCTCCGGGGTGAGGAACTCGCGGATCGGCCATTTGCGTTCTGCGGCGATCTTGCGCAGCGCCCGGTCCGGGTTGACCGCCACCGGGTGGCCCACAGCGGACAGCATTGGTTCATCGGTGGCCGAATCGGAGTAGGCGTAGCAGCGAGAAAGGTCGTAGCCGCGAGCGTCGGCAAGCTCGCGCACTGCGGTGGCCTTATGTGGGCCGCTGCAGAAGAACTGCACCTCCCCGGTATAGCGGCCGTCGGCCACAGCCAAGTCGGTGGCTATGACATCAGTGATGCCCAGGGTGGCGGCGATGGGTTCAACAACCTCGCGTGCCGACGCTGAGATCACCACCACGTCGTGGCCTAACCGCTGGTGGTGGGCGATGAGATTAATTGCCTCGGTGTAGACGTGCGGGGAGATGACCTCGTGGAGCGACTGCTCGGCGATGGCGCGCACATCAGCGGCCCGCCAGCCGGCGACCATGGACGCTAATTGGTCACGGGCGGCGGCCATCTGGTCTGAGTCGTGCCCGCCGGCGACGTACATGATGTGGCCGAAGGTCATATTGAGCACACCAGTAGTGGTCAGCAGGCCCGATTCCATGAACTGACGGGAAAAAGCATGCGCGGAACTGCGCGCGATGATCGTCTTGTCCAGGTCGAAAAACGCCGCTGTGGTGGTGTTGTGCACCACCGTTGTGCTGTGCGGGCGGCGCGTGGCGATGGGCAGCAGGTGGGCCGCGCTGCCGTCGCCGGGAAAAGTGCCTCCTCCAATCACCCTGTCGATCATAGCTACCTGTGGTGGTGGGGCGGGGGAATAAAAAATCCTTCTAGGGGTTGCGCGCCTGAAAGCGGCTTGTCATACTGAGTCTGGCTGGCCCCATTTGCGTGGCCGCCCCCGGCCAACCCCCCCCCGGCCGGGAAGACGTCTCGCCCATCCCCCCCCCCGGGCGAGGCGTCTTACCTATATCTAGGCCTTTTTCGGCCCCTGCTGGTGGGTTATCCACCGAATACGCCTCGTCCACAATTACGGCTTATCCCCACCGCGGCGGGCGTCGGTGGTGGCTAGATCCGCGGCAGGATGCGGGCCATGAGCGCCGCGACACCACCTGCCGAGTCCACACCCGAAATCCTCATCGCCACCGCCCAGGCCTGCCTGCGCGAAGAAGCCACCGCCATCGCTGCGGCCTCGGGGCACGCCAGCAGTACCGTGGCAACTCCTGACCCGGCTGGGGGAGCGTGGCGCCGGGCAGCAGCCATCCTCATTGACGCACCCACCGCGCAACTCATCGCCGCCGATGGTGCCCACAACCGCCGGGACGCGGTTTTCCTCATCCACGACGACACTGAGGAACCGGACCTGCGTGCCGCGTTGAATATTGGTGCGGAACAAACCTTCGCCCTGCCCAGCGGCGGCGCCCGCCTCATCGAGCACCTGGGCCGCCCAGAGCGCGGCAGCGGTGATGGCCTTGTGCTGGCCCTCATCGGGGCTGCAGGCGGGGCGGGCACCAGCGTCACCGCCGCAGCATGTGCCCTGGCTAGCGCCTATACCTGGCCAACGGTGCTCATTGATGCCGATGAACTTTCCGGTGGGGCGGACCTGCTGCTCGGCATGGAACATATCCCCGGGGTGCGCTGGCCCGATATCCGCACCGGTGGGCGCATCGACAGCGCCGCACTGATTGACGCCCTGCCGCGTTCTACCTGGGCTTCCGGCGGGCCGGGCCTTATCACCATGCCGCGTGCCCGCGGTGGGGTACCTGAGTCCATTGCTTCCGGGGCCGTCGGGGCCGTCGCGGATGCAGTCGTCGCCCACGGGGGAGTGGGCGTGGTGGACCTGCCCCGCCGTGGCGAGGTACTCGCCGACATCTTGCCCCGGGCCGATATTGCTGCGGTGGTGGTGCCACGCACTGTGCGGGGTATCGCCGCCAGCGTTGAGCAAGCCCGCATGGTGCGGGCGCTGGGCCCCGAACCAGTTGCCATCGCCACTGGTCCAGCACCCGGCGGGGTGTGCGCTGACGATATTGAGTACGCCACCGATATGAGCGTGGTCGCCACCATGCCGTGGCTGCGGGGTCTTGCGGCCGAAATTGAGCACACCGGTCTTGCGCGCAGCTCAAGTCGGTTGGCCGACGCTGTGCGCGGTCTTATCGATACCGACATTGCCGCCGACGAGGCGCACCCGAGGTGGTGGCAACGATGGGCCAGCTAGTGGCGCAGCCCCCTGCCGATGACCTGCTCACCCGGGTCCGCCGCCGCCTTGCCGACGCTTCTGATCCCACCGCCGCGACTGCCGAGGCAATCGCCGAGGCGGTGCGCCAGGAAGCTGGCGGTGTCATTGGTGATGCTGAGTTGCTGCGCATGGTGCGCACGATGCGCGATGAGCTCACCGGGGCGGGAGTTCTGGACCCGCTGCTGCGCCTGCCAGGTGTCACCGACATCCTTGTGACCAGCCCTGATGAGGTGTGGATCGACCGCGGCGCCGGCATGGAACGAGTCGAGGTGTGCTTCCCCGGGCCGGCTGAAGTGCGTCGGCTTGCGGTGCGCCTGGCGGGGGCCTGCGGGCGACGCCTCGATGATGCCCAGCCCTACGTGGATGCCCATCTGCCTGGTGGTATCGGCGGGGTCGGGGGCGCCGGAGTGCGGGTGCACGCGGTACTGAGCCCGCCGGCAAAAGACCACACCCTCATTTCGCTGCGGGTGCTGCACCCGGCCCGGCGTGGTCTTGTGGACCTGGCCGAAAGCGGGTTCGCCCCACCAGAGGCCATCGCCATGCTGCGCGCGGTCATCGCCCACAGGTGTTCGTTCCTGGTATCTGGTGGCACCGGCACGGGCAAGACCACCTTGCTGTCGGCTCTGTTGGCAGAGGTCGCCGCGACTGAGCGGATTGTGTGCATTGAGGACACCCCGGAACTGCAGCCCGCGCACCCGCATGTAGTGAGCTTGGTGACCCGCCCGCCGAATATCGAAGGCGCTGGTGAAATCACCCGGGCTGAGTTGCTGCGGCAGGCGCTGCGCATGCGGCCGGACCGAGTGGTGGTCGGTGAGGTCCGCGGCGGGGAGATCGTGGACCTGCTTGGTGCGCTCAATACCGGCCATCAGGGCGGTGGCGGCACCGTGCACGCGAACACCATCGGTGATGTGCCCGCCCGCGTGGAGGCCCTCGGGGCCCTAGGAGGGGTGTCCGCGCAGGCTATCGCCGCCCAATTCATCGCGGCAGTACACGTGGTCATTGGGGTGCGCCGAAGTGCCCAGGGCCGTCGGCTGGCCGCTATTGGTGTGGTCGAACCCGACCAGCCGATGCGGGTGAGCCAGGTGTGGCCCGGGGACCGGGACGCTTTCCAACGTCGGGTGGGGGAGCTGTCATGACCAGCTTGCCGCTTGCCCTGCTCACCGGGGCCGGTGCGGTACTGGCCTGGCCAGCCGCCAACCCCAAGCACCGCCTGGACATTCTGGTACCTGCCCGGCACCTGCCGCAGGTCAGCGCATTGGTGTGGTGTGTGCCTGGGCTAGTGATTGCGTTGTGGTCGTCCCCGGCAGTGGCGATTGCCGTCGTGCTGATTGCCCGCACGGTGTTGTCAGTGCACCGGTGGCGGGCCCACCGCACGCACCAGGACGCGGTGCTCACTGCCACCGCCTGCGCCGCCGACACCCTGGCCACCCAATTACGGGCCGGGGCGAGTGCGGCAACTGCCCTATACGCGGCGGGCACCGATGCGGGGCCACCTATTGGGGAGGCACTCACCACCGCGGCGACTCGCGCCCAATTAGGTGGTTCGGCGGCGGCAGCTATTCGTGCCAGCGGAATCGATGAGTTGCGTGGCCTTGCTGCCGCCTGGGCGCTGGCCGAGCACTACGGACTCGCCCCGGCGGATATGGCAGAGGGAGTGCGTGCCGACGCCCGGGGCCGACAAGCCTTCCGCAGCCGGGCGAATGCGAGCCTTGCTGGGCCGCGGGCAACGATGTACATCCTCGCTGGCCTGCCGCTGCTGGGCCTGGTGATGGGGCACCTGCTGGGCGCGGACCCGCTGCGCTTTTTCACCCACGGCCTAGGCGCGGTGGTGCTGGTGGTGGGAGTAACACTGAGTTGCGCCGGGGTGCTGTGGGCACTGGCTATCCTGCGCGGGGCGGAGCAACCCCGATGAGTCTTGCCCTCTTAGTCCTCGCGGGTGCGCTAGTGCTGAGCTGCCCGCCCAGACCTGCGCTGCGGCTGCCGGAGATGAGCGCATCCATCGCGCCACCAGCAGCAGCGTTAAGAATGCCGGCATGGGTGCGGCGGGTCCTCGACCCCATCGCCGCCACCGTGCGCAGGCCACGCCGAGGCGCATCCGGCCAACTCGCTGCCGCCGAAGCTCTCGGTATCCTCGCCGCCTGCCTGCGCTGCGGCCTTGACATCACAGCTGCGGCGCACGCCACCGCAGCGGTCGTCGATGACGACCTCGCCGAATGCTTCACCACCACCGCAGCGCGACTACAGCTCGGCGCAGCACGCCCATGGGAACCCGTGGCCGACAACCCATGTTTAAGTGAACTACCGGCCCTTGCCCAGCGATCCGCTGACTCCGGCACCGCCTTCGCGCACGCCATTGCAGAACTCGCCGACAGATTCCGCAGCCGCGCCGCCGACAGCGCCGAAGCCGCAGCCGAACGCGCCGGGGTGCTCATCGCCGGCCCGCTGGCACTGTGCTTCCTGCCCGCATTCATCGCCCTCGGCCTCGTGCCCGCTATTGCCGGACTGGCCGGCCCGATGGTGGAGGCCACCCGATGAGACCCGCCACTCACACCGGGCGCTGCCGCGCACCACCGCACCGCAGCGCACCCAAAAAACCCACAACCACACACCAACCCAGAAAGGAACCCATTCCCATGTCCACCATCACCGGCTACGCCGCCGACGAATCCGGCATGAGCACCGTCGAATACGCCCTCGGCACCGTCGCCGCTGCCGCCTTCGGCGCACTGCTCTACACCGTCGTCACCGGCGGCACGATTACCGAAGCACTAACCGACATCATCGAACAGGCACTGTCGACTCGATGAGCACCACCCAGGCATGGCTCGCCCCCGCACCGCACCTGGTGCCGGGGCGGCTGGTGCGCGCAGACTCCGGCCAAGCCACCGTCGAAACCGCCTTCGCGATCGCCGCGCTATGCGCCGTGTTGGTCCTCATCATCGGGGCGATCACCACCGTGACCACCCACCTCAGCGCCACCAGCATCGCCTCCCAGATAGCCCGGGCCACCGCCCGTGGGGACACCGACACCGCCGACGCACTCGCCAACCAGCTTCCCGACGCCACCGTCCACACCAGCACCACCGCAGGCATGGTCATGGTGGACCTCACCGTCGAGATGCCGCTGCTCGACGTGCACGCCCACGCCGTCGCCCTGGACGAGGAGAGTGCCTAAATGCACCCGGCCTGGCGCGCCCACCGCGGCTCCACCACCATCACCGCGGCGCTGATGACCAGCGCTATCGCGGTGGTGGTCGCCGCTGTACTGATCGCCGCCACCGCACTTATTGACCAGCACCGCGCCCACAACGCAGCCGACCTTGCCGCTATTGGTGCAGCAACAGTCAAACAACGCGGCGTGGCCCACCCCTGCCGCACCGCAGCAAGGATCGCGCACGCCAATAACGCGCACCTCACCGAATGCAACACCGACGGCGAAGACATCATCGTCAGCGTCGACGTGGGGCAGCAGCTCGGGTCAGCTCGCGCCGGGCCTAAACAACGGGACTAAATCGAGGCGGCCTCTGAGACCCCCATGAGCACCTTGATCGCCGCTTCCTTATGTAACGGCTCATTGCCGTTGCCGCACTTCGGCGACTGAATACACAATGGGCACCCGTCCGCGCAGGCACACTCACGCACCGCATCACACGTAGCCGCCAACCAGTGCGCAAAAGCCTCAAAACCACGATCGGCGAAACCCGCGCCGCCCTGGTAGCCGTCATAAACAAAAACCGTCGGCAAGCCAGTATCGATATGCACCGCTGTTGACACCCCACCGATATCCCACCGATCACAGGTGGCCACCAGCGGCAAAATACCAATCGCGGCGTGCTCGGCGGCATGCAACGCCCCGGGCACATCAGCAGCATCCACACCCCACCGGCGCAGGGCAGCATCACGCACCGTGTACGCCACCGCCCGGGTATGCAGCAGCTCAGGTGGGTAATCCAACGGCACCGTGTCCAGCACCTCACCGCTGCGCATCCGGCGCAGATACGACGTCACCCGGCGTTCGACCTCCACCTCGACCAACGCGATATCCACCCCGTCGGGAAGCTGACGGGACTCCACCGTGCGCAACACCCGGATATCAGTATCCGAGCGGGCCATCGTGGTCCACTCCGGGCTTTCCGGGTGCACCAGCGCCAACGCGCCATCCACATCCAGCTCATCAACCACAAAAGACTCCCCGCGGTGCAGGTAGACCGCCCCGTCATGCACCTGGGTCGTCGCCTTCGACGCAGAAATAGACCCCAACACCCGGCCATCAGTGGCATCGACGATGGTGACCTCAGTGCCGCTACCGCCACGCAGACTCACCGCAGCATGGGCACCCGCCAACGTCGGCCCATCCGGTATGTCCCGACGATCCCGGGGGAACAACCGGCCACCGCGCTGGCGCAGCCACCCATCGGCCACCATCTCCGACACCACCGCGCCCGCACCCCAGGCCTCAATATCGGCCGGCTCCAGGGGGCGCTCCACCGCGGCGCAATACACATGCCCGCGCAGCACATACGGATTCGTCGGGTCGAAAACCGTCTTTTCCACCGGCCGGCCCAACAACACCTCCGGGTGGTGCACCAAATACGTATCCATCGGGTCCGCCCGGGCCACCAACACCACCAACGCGCCCTGGCCACGCCGACCCGCCCGGCCCGCCTGCTGCCAAAAACTGGCGACCGTCCCCGGAAAACCGGCCTCCACCACCGCATCCAGCCCACCGACATCAATGCCCAACTCCAGGGCATTCGTTGCCGCCACACCTAATAACTCCCCGTTATCAAGGCGGCGCTCAATATCGCGGCGCTCTTCGGCGAGGTAGCCAGCCCGGTAACTCTCCACGCGCTGGGCGAGGTCGGGGTGGGAGTCGGCGAGCAACTCGCGCACACTCATCGCAATCTGCTCGGCACCATGCCGGGAACGCGCGAAAGTCAACACCCGGGCGCCCTCACCGAGCAGCCGCGCCATGATCTCCGCGGCCTCCGCCGTAGCCGACCGACGATGGTGCTGCCCACCCACGGCGGGCTGATTCAGCAGGTCGACGACCCCATCGTCGGCAGGCGGACGCAATAAATCCACCTGGCCCTGGCCAGCCGAGCGAGCCACCGGCTCCCATAAAGCGATAGTGCGCTCACCTACGGGCGCGCCGTCCTCGGTGACAGCAACAACATCCTCGCCAATGAGGGCACTGGCATGAGCAGCCGGGTCCGCCGTCGTCGCAGAAGCGAACACCACCGTCGGATTCGCCCCATAACGGCGGGCAATGCGCAGCAGGCGGCGCAGCACCAGCGCCACATGGGCGCCGAAGACACCCCGGTAGGCGTGGCATTCATCAATCACCACAAAACGAAGATTGCGCAATAACCGGGTCCATTGCTGATGGTGGGCAAGGACACCAAGATGAAGCATGTCCGGGTTGGTGAATACCCACCGAGCCGAGTTCCGCACCACCGGCCGGGCCGCGGAGGGGGTATCCCCGTCATAGCTAGCTACCCCCGCCTCCGGGGCGACGTGCATAGCCAATTCCCGCGCCGCCGCGAGCTGATCTGCGCCTAGTGCTTTGGTGGGGGACAGGTACAGCGCAGTCGCTGCCGGGGAGGAAGCCAACTGGTGCAAAACCGGTAATAAATAGCCCAAGGATTTGCCTGATGCGGTGCCGGTGGCGACGACCACATGTGCGCCCGCGTGGGCATAGTCAGCAGTCGCCACCTGGTGTGACCAGGGAGTATCGATGCCTCGTTCGGCAAAAGCGGCCCGCAGATCCGGGCCCACCCACTGCGGCCACGGGGCGTGCTGGGCGGGCCGGGCCGGGGTGTCGCTGAGATGAGTTAGTGCCGCTGGCGGGGCGGCGCGCAGCACCGGGGCAAGCAACTCGCGACCAAATTCACCCATCGTGGCTGCCCTCCTAGAAGCGATTATCTGCACCTCAATTGTGCGCTGAAGTGGCGCAGAACTACCGGTGCCAAAAACTCAGTGCGTCGATCTGGGACCAGACGTGGCACAATGGCCAATGCGCACCAGGGAGTTCCCGAGGGAAGCCCTGACTGCGTTCTCAATTTTTCTAAGCAAGGAGCAGTATTTTAATGGCACAGGGCACCGTAAAGTGGTTCAACTCGGAGAAGGGCTTCGGGTTCATCGCCCCGGCCGACGGCGGTAACGACGTCTTCGTCCACTACAGCGAAATTCAGGGCAACGGCTTCAAGACCCTCGAAGAAAACCAGCAGGTTGAGTTCGAGGTCGGCGAAGGCCAGAAGGGCCCCCAGGCTCTTAACGTCCAGGCGCTGTAAGTTACAGACTTACACATGCCCCGTAGGGCAGCCATTAATCCCCGGATAATGCAGTAACGACGTTCTCGTTTCCTGCCGTATCCATCGGAGACCCCGGAGAAGCCACAGTGCATTAGGCACTGTCGCCCCGGGGTTTTGTGCTGCCTAGGGGGTAGTACAAAAACGCGAAGAGACAGCAAACTACGGGACTGTTTCTCCGACATGTGTACGGTATTCCTTTAGATCCACAGCAAGTTCCCTAAAAAGGTCAGTTCGTCCCGCCACGTGGGCACCCCACCGCAGGCGGATATGACCGCGAGAGATGCAGGACAGTTCCGAAGTGGCAGATAACAACGGCAGCAAGTGCCTGGTGATCGTCGAGTCGGCGACAAAGGCCCGCAAAATCGCGCCTTACCTGGGCAACGACTACATCGTCGAGGCCTCAGTGGGTCATATCAGAGACCTTCCGCGCGGTGCTGCCGACGTGCCGAAAAAGGACAAAGACAAGCCGTGGGCACGCCTCGGCGTCAATGTTGATGACGAGTTCCAGGCTCTTTACGTCGTCAGCCCGGATAAGAAGAAAAAGGTCGCCGAGCTTAAACGCCTGCTCAAAGAGGTAGACGAACTTTATCTCGCCACAGACCCCGACCGTGAGGGCGAAGCTATCGCCTGGCACCTGCTTGAGGTACTCAAACCCAAGGTGCCCGTGCGCCGCATGGTCTTCCACGAGATCACCAAACCCGCCATCCTCGAGGCCGCCGCTAATACCCGCGAACTCGACGGGAACCTCGTCGACGCCCAGGAAGCCCGCCGCATCCTGGACCGCCTCTACGGCTACGAGGTCTCCCCGGTGCTGTGGAAGAAAGTCATGCCGCGCCTGTCTGCGGGGCGTGTGCAGTCGGTAGCCACCCGCGTCATCGTTGAGCGGGAGCGGGAACGGATGGCCTTCCGCGCCGCCGATTACCACGATCTTTCCGCCACGTTCGACACCGGCCAGCCCGGTGATGACACCCAGCCGCGTTCTTTCGAAGCCCGGATCAGCACCGTTAATGGTGACCGGGTCGCCCAGGGCCGCGATTTCGACGACCGGGGTCGGCTGAAGAAGCCCGACTCGGTCACCGTGCTTGACCAGTCCGCCGCCGAAGCGCTTGCCGAGGCAGTCAACGGTTCGTCCTTCCAGGTCACCGGGGTAGAGGAGAAGCCGTACACCCGGCGCCCCTACCCGCCGTTCATGACCTCGACGCTGCAGCAGGAAGCCGGCCGACGCCTGCACTACACCTCCGAGCGCACCATGCGCGTGGCCCAGCGCCTGTACGAAAACGGCCACATCACCTATATGCGTACCGACTCGACGAACCTGTCGAAGTCCGGCACGGCCGCTGCCCGCGCCCAGGCCACCGAACTCTATGGCCGTGAGTTCGTCTCTGAAGCGCCGCGCAGTTACCAGCGCAAGGTGAAAAACTCCCAGGAAGCCCACGAGGCCATCCGCCCCGCCGGGGAGCGTTTCGCCACCCCAGGAGAGCTCGCTAATTCCCTGGACGCGGAGGAGTTCAAGGTTTACGAACTCATCTGGCAGCGCACCGTCGCCTCCCAGATGGCCGATGCCCGCGGTACCTCGATGAAGGTCACCGTCGCCGGCGAAGCCGCAGGCAGTGATCTCGAGTTCACCGCTTCTGGCCGCACCATCACCTTCCCGGGCTGGTTGCGGGCCTACGCTGATGAGGGCGATACCCGCAGCGATTCCCAGCGTTCCCGCCTACCCCGCCTGGTGCAGGGCGATGGCCTCACCGCCACGAAGGCCGCTGCTGAAGGCCACACCACCAACCCGCCGGCCCGCTACACCGAGGCTTCGTTGGTGAAGAAGATGGAAGAGCTCGGTATCGGCCGCCCGTCGACCTACGCCTCCATCATCAAAACCATCCAGGACCGTGGTTATGTGTACCCGCGCGGTAACGCCCTGGTGCCTTCCTGGGTGGCCTTCGCCGTCACCGGCCTGCTTGAACAGAACTTTGAAGACCTCGTCGACTACGACTTCACCTCCGGGATGGAAGATGAGCTCGATGAGATCGCAGCCGGTGAAGAAGACCGCACAGAATGGCTGCGTGGTTTCTACTTCGGCGCGGAATCGGCTGGTAATGGCGTTGCCGACGCTGTGGCCGCCCGCGGTGGCCTGAAGAACATCATCGACGTCAACCTGGAGGCCATCGACGCCCGTCGGGTCAATTCCCTGCACGTTTTCGATGATGAAGACGGCAACCCGATTGTGGTGCGCGTTGGCCGCTATGGCCCCTACCTGGAGCGCATCCGCCCCGGTGCCGGGGAAAACGGTGCCGATGAGGTGCAGCGCGCTAACCTGCCGGAGTCACTGACCCCCGATGAGTTGAACCTGGAGACCGCGGAAAAACTGTTGGCCATGCCGCAGGGTGGCCGTGAGCTGGGGGAGAACCCGGCCAATGGCCGCATGGTGGTTGCCCGCGATGGCCGTTATGGCCCGTATGTCACCGAACTGGTCACCGACGACGAGCGTGAATCGGTTGCCGAAAAAGCCGAGGCGATCATCGCTGAAGAACGCGCCGCCGAGGATAAGCAGCGCGCCGAAGAAGGCAAGCGGGCGAAGAACTGGGAGACCAAAACCGCGGCGAAGCAGAAGGAAAAGCGCACCGCCGAGATCATCGAGGAAACCCTGAAACCTAAGACGGCTTCGCTGTTTTCGGGCATGGAGCCTTCCACGGTGACTCTCGAGGAGGCGCTGCGTCTGCTGTCGCTGCCGCGCACGGTGGGTGTGGACCCTGCTGATGGGGAGACCATTACCGCCCAGAATGGCCGCTACGGCCCGTACCTGAAGAAGGGCAGTGACTCGCGTTCTCTGGAAAATGAGGAGCAGATTTTCACAGTCACCCTCGATGAGGCGCGTCGTATTTACGCCGAACCGAAGCGTCGGGGCCGGGCTGCTGCGAAGCCGCCGCTGAAACAACTGGGCGATAACGACGTCTCGGGCCGGCCGATGTCGGTCAAGGATGGTCGCTTCGGCCCCTATGTCACCGATGGTGAAACCAACGCCTCGCTGCGCAAGGGCGACACCCCGGAGACCATCACTGACGCCCGGGCCTGTGAGTTGCTTTCTGAGCGCCGCGCCAAGGACGCAGCCAATGGTGGTGCTAAGAAGAAGGCCACCAAGAAGGCGGCGAAGAAGACCGCGAAGAAGTCGGCCAAGAAAACGGCGAAGAAATCAGCGAAGAAGGCGACTCGGAAAAAGTCCGCCCCGACGCTGACGAAGCGGACCGTGTCGCGCCGCTCGAACCGCTAGCCGCCGGCAGGCGCCAGCGTCGGCACGCTAGGAGCGGTCGGCCAAGGTCGGCCGCACCGGGCGGGCCAACTGCGTGATGTGCTTACGCCCGCGCAGCTCCACGGACTTCATGGAGGTCCAGCGGGCCTGCTCGTCCTCATGGGCGCGGCGCACTGTCGCCGCCGTGGCCAGCACCCCACCAGGGGTGTCCTTGGCCAGCTCCACAAGGCGGGCGGCCTGATTCACCGCGTCCCCAATGACGGTGTACTCGAAACGATCCCGGGCACCGATATGGCCGGCCACCACGTGCCCTGCGGCCACACCAATACCGGCCGACAGGGTTAGATTGCGCAGTTCCTGGCGCAGCTCGCGGGCAGCGGTAAGCGCGTGGCCGGCAGCGTCGTCAAGCGGCAGCGGAGCGCCGAAGACCGCCAAGGCCGCGTCTCCCTGGAACTTATTGATGATGCCGCGGTTGCGGTGCACACAGTCCACCACATGCTCGAAGAAAGCATTGAGCTCGGCGACCACTGTCTCCGGGGGATTATTCACCGCGAATTTCGTTGACCCAATAACGTCGACGAACAGCACCGCGACAAGTTTGTCCTCACCGCCGAGCTCTGGGCGTTCCTCCAGGGCCTTACGTGCCACCTCAGTGCCGACGTACCGGCCGAAGAGGTCCCGCATCCGCTGCCGTTCATGCAGGCCACGCATCATTTCGTTGAAACCGGCCTGCAGCACACCCATTTCGGAACCGTCATAAATCGGCACCCGAATGCCGGTATCGCCCCGGCGCACCCGGTTGACCGCGTCGGTGAGGTCGCGGATCGGGTCCACCACGGACATCGACATCAGCAAGGTACCGAATACGCCAGAAATAATTGTCAGCAGCGCCAGGGCACTAATTGCCGGGATGAGGTCCGAGCTGTCCGAGGTGAAAAAGCCGCGTTTTTGGGCGAATAGCACCAGCACGATGCCGATCGTCGGCAAGCCAGATGTCAGCAGCCAGGTCAGGATGAGGCGTTGGGAAACCGGTGGTTCCAGTGAGGACTCCGGCATATGCCGGTTGAGTGCCTCGGTGGCCACTGGGCGCACCAGACGCTCACAGATGAAGTACGTCATCACCGCAACTGTGGCGCCACCGAACATGGCGGTAATCACCACCACTGCCCCCAAACGCGGGTCCACCCGGTAGGCGACCACACCGAAAACGACCTCGCCGAGAATCCAGATCACCCCGCCCAGCAGGGCTTGGAAGACCGGGATGCGCAGCACCAGGATGCGTACTCGTTTCGGGTCTGCGGTATCGCGGTGGCGTTGCCAGGCCAGCAGCGGGCGGAAAAGCACATAGGTGGTGGCAATACCGACGATTGCTGCGACGGCGACATATATCGCCAGGCCGATGACCATACTGGCGGGAAGTTCGGAAAAACCGGTGAGCCTTTCCAGCGGCAGCAGGGTGAGGAAAATACCGACGCCGATGCCGCCGATCAGGTTGCACATGCACACGCCAGCGGCATATGCCGGCCAGGGGGTGCCAGCAAGCCACCGAAGATTCCGCCACATCGCGCGCATACCCACTACTTTAACTGGACTACGGACATGCCGAGGCCGTTGTCGCAACCGAACGCTACGCTTGGCGGCATGGATTTCCGGTCTGCCTTGGAGCGCATCCCCACCGCCGGTGGTGCACGCGATGTGCTTACCGACGCTGTCCTCGCCGCCCGGGTGCGCGCTGGGGACGGCACTGGCATTACCGATGCAGAACACGCCCGCCTCGATAATTCTGGGGATTCCGCCCTCGCCCACGCCTGGTTATTCACCGGCCCGCCGGGTTCTGGGCGCACTATTGCTGCGGAGAATTTCGCCGCCGCCTTGTTGTGTCGTGGCGCCGCCGACGCGGAGCGCACACTGGCTACGGTGCGCAGCAGGAGTCACCCCGAGTTCCGGTGGGTGATGTCTACGGGCGCGACGATTCTTACCGCCACCGTGCGTGATGATCTTGTGCCGTGGTTATATCGGCGCCCCACCACCGCTGATTGGCGGGTGGCTGTGATTGAGGAGGCCGACCGCCTGGAGGAGGAAGCCGCCCAGTCTTTGCTGAAGGTGGTGGAGGAACCCCCGCAGCGCACCATTGTGATTTTCTGCGCGCCGACCGATAGTGCCCGCGATTTCGCGGTGACCTTGCGTTCGCGCTGCCGCCACCTCTATATCCCGGCCTCGACGACCAGTGAGGTCGCCTCTTTGCTTACCGACGACCCCGTCGTGCAGCAGGTCCAACCCACCGATGAGCAACTCATTTGGGCCGCGCGGGTGTCGAATTGTCATGTGGGCCGGGCGCGCGGTTTGGTGATTGATGACACCACCCGGCAGTGGCGGGCCCGGGCGCTGGATCTGGTGGAAAATGTGTACTCCCCAGCGCGGGTGTATCTCGATGCCGCCGAGTTGGCTAAGGGCGCGGCCCAGCGCGCTACTGAAGTGCTCAAGCCGGTTGAGGAAGGGGAGAAGGATCGGCTGCTGAATTCTTTGGGGGTAGGTGCCCAGGGCAAGGGCGTGCGTTCTGCTATTCCTGGGCACGCGGCGCAGGTGAAAGCGCTGGAGAAGGATAATAAACGCCGCCGCAGGCGCGTTGAGCTGGACCTTATCGACCAGGCCATGATCGACATGCTCACCCTGTATCGGGATGCGCTGATGGTGTCGATGGGTGGGGCCACCGAGATCATCAATATCGATCGGGAGCACACCATCCATGAGCTCGCCCGGCGCTTATCCAGCGAGGACCTGGTGCGGTGTACGGATTGTATTGCTGCGGCCCGCCAGCGGTTAACTTTCGCCCGGCCTGAGGTTGTGCTGACGGGCTTGATTGGTGATCTGCAGCAGGTATGCCGAATTGGTGTGCAATAAATCCGTGCACTAACATACGTCGGGTGTTCGCTTGCGCGGGCACATGCCGCCTTAGCTCAGTCGGTAGAGCGCTTCACTCGTAATGAAAAGGTCGCGAGTTCGATTCTCGCAGGCGGCTCGTAAAAACAGCCCCCGCCCGGTCAGCAGATTGGGCGGGGGCTGTCTGCGGATTAGCCGCCGATCATGTCCACCCCGGTCGTATGATGTGCCGCATGGCAACGTCGGCAGCGAGCACCCAGTCCCGGTCGGCGCAACCTTGGCTTGTGGTTGCGCTGGCCGTTTTCGCCATTGCCTGGGGCGGCAACCAGTTCACCCCGCTGATGGTTCTCTACCGCCAGGAGGGCGAACTCGACCTCGTATTCGTGGACCTCCTGCTCTTTGTGTACGCCGTTGGTATTGTCCCGGCCCTGTTGTTATCGGGTCCGCTTTCCGACGGCATTGGCCGCAAACCGGTGATGCTGGCCGGGCCGCTATTTTCCGTCCTGGGGTCGGTGCTGATTGCGGTGGGGGAGACCACCGCGCCGGTTCTCGCGGTAGGGCGGTTGCTGTCCGGTATTGCCGTCGGCATTGGCATGGCTGTGGGTGGTTCCTGGGTAAAAGAACTGTCCACACCGCGATTCGACGCGGCTGCGAAAAGTACCTCAGGCGCAAAACGCCAGTCCATGGCGCTGACCGCCGGGTTTGGGGTGGGTGCTTTTATCGCCGCCATCCTCGCCCAATTCGCCCCGCTGCCGGGGCAGTTGGCGTACATCCTGCATATTGTGGTCACCATTCCGACGGTGCTGTTGCTGCTCGCCGTGCCGGAAACCCGCCAGTCGCCGACCACCGGCGGGGTGCCGTCGCTGGTGCAGGCGTTGCGGACACCGTCGGTCAAGCACCCCCGGTTCCTGCTTATCCCGGCCCTGACCGCCCCGTGGGTATTCGGGTGCGCGGCGGTGGCCTACGCGATCATCCCGTCGCTGGTGCAGCAGGAGGTGTCCCAACCGATCTTTATTTCCGGTGTGCTCACCGGTGTGGCGCTTATCTGCGGTTTCACCATCCAACAGTTCGGGCCGAGGATTTCCTCGGACACTTCGGCGCGTGGTTCGGTAGTGGCCTTGGTGCTTGTTTTTATTGGTATGGGCATGGCCGCGTTGATGTCCCGCGACCCGCATTTGGCTACCGCCATCCCGTGTTCGATGGTGTTGGGGATGGGCTATGGCCTGGTGATGTACACCGGCCTCAATGAGGTGCAGCGCATCGCTGGCCCCCGGGACCTGGCGGGCCTGTCCGGTATTTTCTACGGCCTGTCCTATATCGGTTTCGCGTTCCCGGCTATGCTCACCGAGCTTGCGAAGCACTGGGAATGGATGACGTACCCGGTGATGCTTACCTTCGGCATGGTCGTTGCCGTCGGCATGTTGGTGATTGTCAGCAAGTATTCGCGGGCGTACCTGCCGCAGGGCGGTACGGATTAGCCAACCTGAGCGTCGGTTACATCGTTAGGATGGGCTATATGCGCACTGTTGTTACCGGCGGAGCCGGCTTTATTGGGTCCCATCTCGTTGATCGTTTGCTTGCCGACGGCCATAGCGTCGTCGTGGTCGATAACCTCTCCCACGGCAAACGCGCCAATCTTGCCGCTGCTGAGCGCGATTACGGCGACCGCGTCGAGTTGGTTGTCGCCGATATCCGCGAGATTGATTTCGATGAGCTTTTCGCCCGGGTGCGCCCCGAAGTGGTGTTCCACCTTGCCGCGCAGATTGATGTGCGCGAATCCGTCGCCGACCCGCTTGCCGACGCTGAGCTGAATATTATGGCCACGATCCGTCTGGCCGACGCTGCTCGGCGACAGGATGTGCGCAAGGTGGTGCACACGTCGTCCGGCGGCGCGATTTATGGCGTGCCGGACCATTTCCCGGTGTCTGAGGATGTCCCGGTGCAGCCGATGAGCCCGTACGCGGCCTCGAAGTACGCCGGCGAGGTCTACCTCAACACGTTCCGTCGCCTCTATGGGCTGGAGTGCTCCTTCATCGCCCCGTCCAATGTGTACGGGCCGCGCCAGGACCCGCACGGCGAGGCCGGTGTGGTGGCTATTTTCGCCCAGCGGTTACTGGCTGGTCAGCCCACCCGCGTCTTCGGTGAGGGCGCCAATACCCGCGACTACGTGTACGTCGGCGATGTAGTGGACGCCTTTGTGCGGGCCTCCGGCGACACCGGTGGCGGCATGCGGTTCAATATCGGCACCGGTGTGGAAACCACGGACCGGCGCCTACACAGCCTCGTCGCCGAGGCTGTCGGCGGCCCCGATGAACCCGAACACGCCCCGGAACGCCTGGGTGATGTGCCGCGTTCTGCTCTGGATGCCAGCCGGGCCCGTGAGGTGCTCCGGTGGCGCCCCCAGGTCGATATTGCCGACGGGGTGCGCCGCACCGTGGAGTACTTCCGCGACTAAGAGCGGGCTCGCTTCAGCTTCATTAGCTGCATCTCGATCTCATCCTGGAAGATGCTGTAATCCCGGGCGCCGGAGATGCTGCTGGCGCCGACGATGAACGCCGGGGTGCCGCCAATGCCCAGGCTGTTGCCGAAGCCGCCGGCGGCATTAACGGCATTCTTGTACTTCTCGTCCTTCAGGTCCTTGGTGAACTGGTCAATATCGGGAACACCAGCGTCCTTGGCGACAGCGATGAGGTCCTTTTGGGTGAACTTCGGGTGCCCGCCGCCCTTTTCCTGGGCGGCCTCGTAGACGGCCTTATTGAACTCCCAGAACGTATTCTGCGCGGCGGCGGCGCGACCAGCCTGGGCGGCGAGCAGCGATTCCTTACCGCCCAGCGGCAGGTCATTCCACTCCAGGCGCACCAGGCCGGTGTCGACATAGTCGGCGATGAGGCGCGGCTCGGTCTCTAAGGCGTACTTAGCGCAGTAGGGGCATTCGAAGTCAGAGAAAATCGAGATCACGACCGGCGCATCGACCGCACCCATAGCGAAGGGGTCATTGGGGTCGCGGCGGTGGATATTGAGAATATCCTCAGCGCCCTGGATCTGGGTGCCCTTACGGGGACCATAAATATCCGCGTCATAGCGGCCATCCGCGTCGGCAGTGGGGTCGTTGTCCTCACTGCCCGCGGCCACATTAGCCCAGTTCACCGAGCCTTCTGACACATCCGGACCGGCGGTGCCGGCACCCACGAAATAGCCGGCGCCAGCGACGAATAGCAGCGCCGCGGCCACAGCTGGCCACAGCCAGGTCGGAACCGTGCGCAGGCTTTTTTCCTGCGTATCCGCAGTGGTGTCAACTGCTTCAGAAGCCTCAGCTGCCTCCTGAGGTTCAGCGGGGCCTGCCCCATCCGGGGTGGGGGAGGCGTTCGGCGGCGTGTTCTCGGAATCAGTCATGCTCGCCATTGTGCACGACCGGCTCATCCCCAGAAGTATCCGGCGGCACCGCATTGGATAATGCCACCGCGCGGGCCAGCCGGGCGTAGCGCAGTTCCAATTCGCGGAACCGGATATACGCACTGACCGTGACGAACACAAAAGCCATCGTCACCAGGTACAGCAGCAGGTCAGTGCCGCGGGCAACCCCCACCCAATTGGCCACCACCGTCAGGTCATCGGGGCGCAGCACCGCCCACACACAGGCGGCCACAAACACCACAAAACCAATTTTCACACCAGCCTTCGCGCGGGCTTTCCGTCGGTTCGCGACGAAGTAGAGCATCACGCCCAGCATCGCGAGCAGCAGCAGGGACTGGATCAACATCTGAGAACTCATCGCAGCCTCTTCGACACAAAACCATCGGCCAGAATATTGACGCCATTAATCAACGACTGGCCCTTCGCCATCGAATACTCGGTGTACAAAATATCTACCGGCTGTTCGGCCACCCGCCACTGATTCTGGCTCATCAGGTCCACGAACTCGCTGGCATGGCTCATCCCGTTCATCCGCAGGTTCAGCTCTTGGGCTACCCGACGGTTAAACGCGCGCAGGCCATTATGGGCGTCGGTAAGCCCCAGCCGCCGCGTGCTCGGCGAGAGCACCACCACCGTGCGCAGCACCAGCCGCTTCAGCCACGGCACCTCGCCGGCGTCCTGGCCGTGAGCAAAGCGCGTGCCGACGACAATATCGGCCTCATCGGCGCGTAACCGTTCCACCATGGCGGCCATATCCTTGGTCTGATGCTGGCCATCGGCGTCGAAAGTGCCGAAAAACTTTGCCCCCGGCTGCGCCCGGGCGTACTCCACCCCGGTTTGCAGCGCCGCGCCCTGACCAAGATTGACTGGGTGCCGCACCAAATGCGCACCGGCAGCATGAATCTCAGCGGCGGAATTATCGGAGGAGCCGTCATCGACGGCGACGATATTCGGGAATGTCCGCAGCGCATCGCTGAGCACTTCCCGAATGACCTGGCCTTCATTGAAACAGGGCACGATCAGCCAAGTATCGGCGAAACTACCCAAATCGGACTGATGCATAGTGCCCCTCACTCTAGACAGTGTCCGGCATTTATCTGCGGTGAAACAACACCCGATTTGCCCTGCGCAACAGTTGTGTCGGCAATAGGCGGTACGCGGTACGCACAATAAGGTTCCCCAACGCCCGGGGGCGGGAGACCACACCACAGTCCACAAGCGTGGCCTGCATCCGCCGCTCAGCGGTCAACATGCCCCGGCTGCTGCGCCGCCGCAGCATCGCATCACCGCCACGGAATAAAGTCAGCGGCTGCTCCATATTCACAAACCGCGCACCGGTGGCCAGCAGCCGCGCGTAGAGGTCATAATCCTCCATCATCGGACGATCCCGGTAGCCCCCAGCAGTGCGCACAGCAGCGGTGCGCAGCAGTACCGACGGGTTATTCACCGGGGAATTCATTCGGGCGTAGCGGGCGATTTCGTCGTGGGTGGGCGGCATCCGACGAATACCAATAATGGCCTCATGCGGGGCCGCACCAGCGCTGAGCGCAGCATCATCGAACTCCGCCAAGGCCGTGCCGACGACATCCACCCCACCCAGCATCGCCACATTGAGCTGGCGCTCCAGGCGCTCCGGCAGCGCAATATCGTCCGAATCCAACCGGGCAACCCACTGTGTCGTCACCAGCTCCAAGCCCGCCTGACTAGCCGGGCCAGAACCAATATTGTGCGCTAAAGGCACTACCCGCAGACTGTCGTGGGCGGCGGCTTCGGTGGCGACAACGTCGGCAAGCGCATCCGGAATCGGGCCGTCGATCACCAACACCACCGGCACCTCACCAATGGTCTGGTCCCAGATGCTGTGCAGCGCAGCCCGAAGATGCGCCGGGGCAATCTTGGCGTACACCGTCATCAACACGGTCACATCGTTGGTGCTCATGGCGCTCAGGCTACGGCAGTGGTGTCCCGACGGAGGATCACCAGGTGCGAAACCGCACTAGCCAGCGGACCAATGATGAGTGCCGCCGCAGTACGCCACAACAACGCCCCCGGGGCGAAAAGCAGCGCCGCAGCGATAGCGGTCGCCGCGATCCAACCCACCAGATACGCACGATGATGATTTGTTGCCAGCATCACTGAGCCGGTGACCATCAATACTGCCGTGGTGGTCGCACCGATGGTGAGGGCGAACAGGCCGACACCAGGAATCATGTAGTCACCAGGCAAAATCTGCAGAATCCACGGGCCCACCGGCCACGCCACACACGCACCGAACACACCAAAACCAACCAACAGGCCCAGTGGGCGCAACAGGCTCGCGAAAGGCTGGGAAGTGGACTGAACAAAATGCACGATGATGGCGTTCTGGAATTTCTCCAACGGCATCAGCAACGGGGCGCGGGTGAGACTCACCGCATAGGCAATACCAGCAGCAGTGACAGCCGCGACCGGCACAGTGTGCTCCGACAGCGGGCCCGCACCGGACGCACCATAATCATCAGCCAACTTCACCAGTGTGGGGAAACCCGTCACCAGCAACGCCGACGCCCCCGAGGCGCCCATCGCAGTGACCATCAGGACAACGAAACGCCGGGCCGGCACATCGGCGCGACCACGCACAGCCCGCCGGGCCGCTGGGCTGGCCAGCACGAGCGGCACCCAACTCGCGGCACCGACCACGGTGATCAACAAAAAAGCCACCAGGCCCCAACCGAAAACGAACGCCAATGCTGCCGGCACCACCCGGACCAGGATGTCGATCACAATAAGCGCTGCATAATGGCCCCACAGGCCAGCACCAGCCAGGAGTCCCGACACCGCAGCCTGCATGGCATAGGAGGACAGCCCCGCCGCCAATAACACCACTGCCCAGCCGACGTGGTCAGCAACAATCAGGTGCATCCACAATGGGCCAGTAAGCACGAAAATCGCGAAAGTGCAGGCGGCGACACCAGCGGCAATAACAATCGGGCGGGCACCGGTATGCGGGGCGTCCGCGTCGCCGCTAGCGTCGGCAGGCCCGTCGAGGAACTCCTCGGCCAGCGGCGCCGTCGTCGGAATAGCAGCCACCGCCGCCCGTTCTGAGCCCACCGCGCGAGTGGTCTCCTGCATCAGCCCACCAAGCACACCAGTGAGCGCAAAAAACAACCCCCAATACGCCGTGAACTCCAGGTTCATCCGGGTGCCGAGCGTCCACGCGGACAAAAACAGCACCGCGAAACTGCCAATCGCGGCAATTATCGTCGCTACCGTCAGCCACCGCATCAGCGCGCCCCCGTCGGAAAGCCCGGCAAGGCAGTGTGCGCCAGCCAGGAATCAAAGAGCTCATCCAGCGTGCCGACGGACACGCCGTGCTCCCGGCACGTCGCCGTAACCAGGGTGCGGAAATCCACCGCGTCCACCACAGAATGCCGATTCTGGGTGGTCCACTGTGTCACGACCTCGCAGAACAACTCGTCGGAAAGCAATAACCGCAACGCATGCACAAACAGGGCCCCGCGCTTATACAACCGGTCATCGAACATCAACTGCGGGCCAGGGTCACCAATGAGGATGTCCTGCGGCAACTCCGCGAGGCGGCGGTAATGCTCGCGGGCTAACTCGTCGGCACTGCACTGGCCATCATGCTCAGCCCACAACCACTCCGAATAACAAGCGAACCCCTCATTGAGCCAAATATCGCGCCACTGGGCCAGCCCGACGCTGTTACCGAACCACTGGTGCGACAACTCATGGGCAATAAGACGACGCCACGTGTGCTCACCAGTGGCATGGTTGGTGCCGAAACTCGACATGGCCTGGGCCTCAAGGGGAATCTCCAACTCGTCGCCGACCACAATGACCTGGTAGTCGGCAAACGGGTAGGCGCCGAAAGTCTCAGCGAAAAAGTCCAGCATGCGGCCCTGATCGGCGAAATCAACCCGGGCGCGATCCAGCACCTCCGGCACACACCACACCGTCACCGGGGCAGACGCACAGGGCACCGTAAAAGACGTGAACTCGCCGATATGGATAGTCACCAAGTAGCTGGCGATGGGTTCATTGCTGGTAAACCGCCACTTCTTCCGCGAACCACCGGCGCGCTGCGGCCGATGGGGGCGACCAGTGGCCACCACCGTGTACGGGGCATCGCAGGTGATCGAAATGTCGTAATGCGCCTTGACCTCGGGGTCATCATCACACGGGAACCAGGAAGCCGCCCCCGTCGGCTGGGAGGCGACCAACGCACCATTGGTCAGCTCCTCCCACCCCAGCTCGCCCCACGGTGAATCCACCGGAGCGGGATTACCGGCGTAGCGCACCGTCAAGGTCAACGTCTCACCGGTCGTTAACTCGCGGTCAAAAATGACCCGCAATTTACGCCCAGACTGCTTAAACGACTTCACCGACACCGCAGCGCCGCGGGCGTCGGCACGTGCAGACACCGCACTCACACCAAGCACATCAGCGAAATCCAGGGTGATCCGATCCAACTCCGTGGAGAACTCGATATGCAGCTCGGCGGTGGCCCGCAGACGATTTGGCCCCACCCGGTAGTCCAGGTCCAGGACGTACTGGTCAACCCGGAACCCCAGGTTGAAAGGGATCCCGGTGTACGGGTTCGTGGAGGCGTTCATCACCTCAGCCACCCTAGCCGGTCGCAGGCCCCGCTTGACCAATACGCTGCCACAGCCAGGAATAGATCAACGCCTCAGCAAAAGCAGCCTGCCTATTATCCGCCGCCCCACCGTGGCCGCCCTCAATATTCTCCCAATAATCAACATCCTGACCAGCCTCAGCCAGCAAATACGCCAACGACCGGGCATGGGCAGGATGCACCCGGTCATCGCGGGTTGATGTTGTCACCAACACCGGCGGGTACTGCCGATCCGTCGCCCGAGCCACCCGCTGCACCGGCGAATACTCCGCAATAGCCGCCCGCTGCTCCGGGATATCCGGGTTGCCGTACTCCGCCATCCACGACGCCCCCGCCGACAATCGGTGATACCGCATCATGTCCGCCAACGGCACCTGGCACACCACCGCGCCCACCAACTCCGGATAACTGGTCAGGCACACCGCGGTCAGCAGCCCACCATTGGACCCACCGCGTACCGCCAACTGCTCGGCGGTGGTGTAGCCGCGCTCGACTAAGTCCCGCAGCACCGCCTGGTGGTCCTCATAAACTTTCCGACGATTCAGCTGCACTGCCTGCGAATGCCACCCAGGCCCGAACTCACCGCCACCACGCAGATTCGCCTGCACCGACAACCCACCACCGGCCAGCCACGCCACACCCGTCACCGGGGCATAACCAGGCACCAGGGAGACCTCAAAACCACCATAGGCATGCACCAACGTCGGCTTCGGCGCCCCGTCGAGCACACCCGTGACCCGGTACGGAATACGAGTGCCATCCGCAGACACCGCCCAATGCTGCTGCGTGGTCATCCCGGACGAATCGAAGCGCCCCGGGGCCTGACGCAGCACCGTCAGGGCCGTACCGGAATCCGGGTCGGCGCCAGCGTCGGCAAGCTCAGCCCGAAGCAATGTCGGCGGTTTCAACGCCGACGCCGCATGCAGCCACAACTCATTCGAATGCTCCGAATCAGTGCCAATGACCTGCACCGTCGCCTGCTCCGGCACCCCCGGCAACTCCACCGGCTGCCACGAACCCACCCGACGCAGCTCAAGCTCAGTGGCCACATCACGCAGCACCGTCAGCACCAGATAATCCCGCGTCCACGCCACCGACTGCAGCGACGTATGCGCATCCGGAGTAAACAGCACCTCCACATCGCGGCCGCCTGCCAACCAGTCATCAAGCTTGCCGACGCCCATGCCGCCAGCGGGAATACCAGCGAAATCGGTACGTGGCAGCAACACCACATACTCGCGGTGCACCGAGACCCGACAATCCTCCGGGACCTCAATAATCTGCAGACCATCATCAGTGCCCACAAAACGACGCGACAGATAAAAATCCTTCGCCCGCTCCACAAACAACCGACGGAACCCCTCCGTCGTATCGAACCACCCAGCAACCGCCACATCATCCTCGTGGCCAGCGAAAACCACCTCAGACTGCGCCACATCCGTACCGCGGCGCCAACGACGCACCTGACGCGGGTAGCCCGAACTCGTCAGCGAACCGGCGCCACAATCCGTGCCAACCAGCACCTCATCACGATCAATCCAACTCAACTCCGACTTCGCCTCAGGCAACGTGAACGGCTGCTCAGTGACAAAAGCACAGCTAGTGAGATCAAACTCGCGGACCACCGTGGCATCAGCACCGCCGCGAGAAAGCCGAATCAACGCGCGGTCAAAGCTCGGCCGGAGCACCTGGGCGCCCTTCCACACCCAGTTCTCGCCTTCTGCGTCGGCAAGCGCATCGACATCGAGAACCGTCTCCCACTGAGTGTGCTGCGGGTCCTCCGCCCCGGCGGTGAAGGAATCTAACGTGGTGCGGCGCCACAGGCCGCGGGGATGCTCAGCATCGACCCAGTAGTTATAGAGGTACTCGCCGCGACGAACCGGCATGGCAATACGATCCGTGGCGTCGAGGGCGTTTTGGATTCTGGCCTGCAACTGCGTGCGGGCAGCCGAGTCCCATTTCTGCGACGTCTCATCTGACCAGCCAGCCGCCCACTGCAGGGCGCGCTCCCCAGTGATGTCATCGAGCCACTCAGGCACAGCCGCAGGATCCAAGAAATCAGTCATGCAGCCCAGGCTACAAATAACCGCGGCCCGCCGGTTGCGTTATACAACAGGCGGGCCGCAGGGCAGCTGTGGCTGCGGGCTATGCGGTTAGTACAGCTCGCGGGAGAATAGCTGGTCCCAAGACTGGTGCAGGTCATCCTGCCAGTAGCCCCAGGAGTGGGTGCCGACGTTATTGAAGTCCCAGATGACATTGTCCGACGCACCCAAGGAATCCATGCGGACCTTGAGATCGTGGGTGCACTGGTTGGTGGCGGCTTCGATGGCCGAGCCGAGGGAACGCTGGGCAATCAGCGAAACTTCTGAATCAATATTCGGGTTAGCGGTGGTGTCCCATTCGCCCCACAGGCCCGAACCATTGGAAATAAACGACGGCACACCAGCCAAGGCACCTGCGTTGATCAAAGAATCATTAGCCTTCCACAGCTCATTCGGCCACTGGCCCCACATATCGCGGCCCGAAGCGCCACCGCGGTTGACCACAAGCTCAATGAAAGAAGCCGAAGCCGGGTCCGAGGTCGCGGCGCAGCCCGAGAACGAACCAACCGCGTCATAAGTGGAATTGTCGTGGGCGGCGAAGTTCAGCACCGAGGTAGCCGACATGGACATACCCACAATGCCGCGTTTCTGGCCGTCGGCACCAATGAGGTTCTCCAACGGGCCGGGCAGCTCGCGGGTCAAGAACGTCTCCCAGTACTGACGTCCCAGGTCAGTGTCCTGATTCACCCAATCGGTGTAGTACGAGTACGCGCCGTCCTGCACGATAACGACGTTGACGTCCTTATCCTGGAAGAAATCCAAGATGTCGGTCTGGGCGATCCAGGTTGCGCGGCCCTTGCCGCCATCAGCGCCATTGAGCACGTACAACGTCGGCCGCGGTGCCGTCGGTTCGGCGCCGGCCGGGTGGCTCCAGATGATCGGAATATTGCGCTGCATCGACGGCGAATGCGCCCACAGCTGCGTGACGTTATCGCGGCCCTCGAGCAGCTCAGCGCCGGGCACCTCGCGCTCCGGGTCATAGCCCACCTTGGCCTCGCGGGTCTGCACAGTGTGCGCTGTCGCCGGGACCTCCGGGGAATTCAAACCCTCGGTCAGCTCCGGGTTCGGTAGCGAGGAAGCACCGGCGGTAACAGGCAGCAGCATCGTTGCGGCGGCAGCTGCGACAGCGGCGGTCAAGCGGGGATGACGGAAACGCATAAAGAGACTCTCCTGGTTCGCAGAGCCGAAGTGGCAGGCCAACAGGGATAACAGCGGCACTGACACCCAGCCCGTGGGATCGTCGCAAACTGTACCCGATTCTTTATCAAAATGACATCCCCAACGGTGTGACTTTTCCCAGGCTGTGGACATCTTGCGCCGCAGCCGAAGACGTCGGAAAGCCTCTAGTCTTGAGTCACACGTGCCACACCGGTAACTTTTTTAAGCGTATCGCCCACTATTGGGTGAGAAATGAAAGGACACCATGCTGCCCCACGAAACCATTTTCACCACCATTTCCGAAGCCCTCGGCCCCGCAGTACACAACCTCGCCGAAGCCATCGCCCAGTTCAAAGACCTCATCGGCCTGTTCTAGCCCGTCACGTCGGCAAGCGACCCTCGAGTCGACCAATCAGCCGAAATCAGCGGTGACAGTGTTGCACTCCAACGGTTCCGCGTAATCTGGTCACCGTGGCTGAACATTATGATCTCGTTGTCCTAGGCGCCGGCCCCGGTGGGTACGTCGCCGCTATCCGTGCGTCCCAGCTTGGCCTCAAGGTCGCTGTGGTGGAGCAGAAGTACTGGGGCGGGGTGTGCCTCAACGTGGGCTGCATCCCCTCGAAGTCACTGCTCAAAAACGCCGAAGTGGCGCACATCATTAACCATCAGGCGAAGACCTTCGGCATCTCCGGCGATGTGTCGATGGATTACGACGTCGCCCACTCGCGCTCCCGCAAGGTATCCGAGGGCATCGTCAAGGGTGTCCACTACCTGATGAAGAAGAACAAGATCGACGAAATCAATGGCCGCGGCGCCTTCACTGACGCCAACACCATTGAAATCACCGAAGGCGACGATAAGGGCACCACCGTCACCTTCGACAACTGCATCATCGCCACCGGTTCCGTCGTGAAATCCCTGCCCGGCGTCGAACTGGGCGGCAATATCGTCTCCTACGAAGAGCAGATTCTTTCCGACGAACTGCCCGACTCCATGGTCATCGTCGGCGCCGGCGCCATCGGCATGGAATTCGCCTACGTGCTCGCCAACTACGGCGTTGACGTCACCATTGTCGAATTCATGGACCGCGTACTGCCCAACGAGGACGAAGACACCTCCAAGGCCATCGCCAAGGAATACAAGAAGCTCGGCGTCAAGCTACTCACTGGCCACGCCACCACCTCCGTCACCGACAACGGCGACTCCGTCGAGGTCACCATCGAAGCCAAGGACGGCGGCAAGGAACAAACCCTCACCGTCGACCGTGTGATGGTGTCCATCGGCTTCGCGCCGCGCACGAAGGATATCGGCCTGGAAGAAGCCGGCGTTGAGGTCGGCGAACGCGGCGAGATCCCGATCGACGAGTACATGCGCACCAACGTCGACAATATTTACGCCATCGGTGACGTCACCATGAAATTGCAGCTCGCGCACGTCGCCGAGCACCAGGGTGTTGTCGCCGCCGAGCATATGGCCGGCGAAGAAACCGAAGCCATCGAGGCCGGCGACTACATCAATATGCCGCGCGCCACCTTCTGCAACCCGCAGGTCGCCTCCTTCGGCCTGACCGAGAAGCAGGCCAAGGAAAAGGCCAAGGAAGAAGGCCGCGAGGTGAAGGTCGCGACTTTCCCGTTCTCCGCCAACGGCAAGGCGCAGGGCCTGGCTGAGCCGGTGGGCTTCGTCAAGCTCATTGCCGACGCCGAATACGGCGAACTGGTCGGTGGCCACATGGTCGGTGCCAACGTCTCCGAGCTCATGCCGCAGCTGGTGCTGGCCCACAAGTACGAGCTGACCACGAATGAGATCGGCCGTACCGTGCACATCCACCCGACGATGTCGGAGGCAATGAAGGAAGCCGCCGAGGGCATCGCAGGCCACATGATCAACCTGTAAACCCGGGTTCCCGAGCTCCTGACGGGCCCCGCGGATCGGTCGTCGTACCGTCCGCGGGGCCCGTCCGTCGTGCTTGCCGCGTCTCGGCGGGTGCCGGGGGCGGCCAGGGTAGTAGGGGTTGATGTTTTTTGGGATCGACGTAAATTTGGTTCCACACAAGAAAAATCTCCAGCCGGGAAGGAGATGAGGGCAGTGCAAATGATGAGAAAGGCTCTTACTGCAGGGGTTGCAAGCCCGGCCACTTCTAGGTGGTGCCGGGGTCGTTGCTGATGAAGCCTGAACTGCGGCGGGCAGCGCGCCCCGAACTTGTGTGGGATGCGCTGCTCGCCGTCTTCGCCGTCCTCCTGGGCGCTGCCGGCGCCGCCGGCGCCCACTTCTACCTCGCCGATGCCGCCCTGGAGGCTCCGCTGGGAGCGCAAAGCCGAATTGTCGTGGAAAATCTCGGGGACCCCAGCGCACATGAGCGGGTCACCGAGCTGCTTATGGCCTCCACCGAACGTCATGGTGTGACGCTGTACCACCACGATCCCGCCGGAGCCGGCTACGAGGTGTACCCATCACCAGATGCGCACGACGCGTCCGACTGGCACGCGGTGACATATCCCGGTCTGGACCCCGTTCGGCTCGTCGGACCGCACCCCGGGGCAGGCCCGGCGTCGGGCACGTACTCCTCCTTCGGGTCAGCGCAGGATATGGCGCCGGTAGTTGAGGATCTGGACGCGGCGGGGGTCGAAGCCTCCATCGTCGCGGGGCGTGCACTCGTGCCGTGGATCCTCGGCGGCACCGTCGGCTCCGGCTGGACGGCGGCGATGGTGCCGTCGGTGATGATCCTGGGGCTCATCGGCATGCTCATCGTCTCCGGGATGCTGCGGTCTCGGAGCCTGCAGCGAGCCGCCGGGATGCCGTTGATCCGGCGATGGGGGCCGGTCCTTGCCACGGTCCCCGTCGCAGCCGCCGTCGCCGCAGCCTCGCCGCTGCTGGCGCTCGGCGTTGTCGTGGCGCTTGACGTGGGGCGCTCAGCCGCCGACGGGCTCATGGGTGCCGCGGCGGTGCTCGGTGTCGCCGCATTCGCCGCCGTGGGGTGCGGCATGGCGCTGGGCCTTATCGTCTCCGCGGGCCTGCGCCTGCCCGAACGGATTGCCGGCGTCGTACCCGTGCGCGCCATCGGCCTTGTCGCAGGCGCCGTCGCTGTCGTCGCCGTCGGTATCTGCGGCTACGGCATGCGCGATGTCCAGGCGGTTCGGCAGCTCGCCGCCGATGCCGCCGACGCTGACGCCTGGCGGGCGGCCCATCCCGATGTGATTGTGCCGGTGATGGGCTACGAGGTCCGGGGAGCCCGGGCCGCTACGTCGGATCTACAGCTCGGCGAGGTGACCCGGGCCATGTACGCCGAAGACCGGGCGATGCTCTCCGCACCGGTGGAAGGCTACGGTGGCGGCGAGGCCGTGCTCATCGACACCGCATTTCTTGCGGCCTGGCGCCCGGATCTACTGGACCGTGTCGCCGACGACGGCGTCACGATCGTCACCCCGTCCAACCCCAGTTCGGGCACGCCGCTGACTGCCACCGAATTAGGTGAGATGACCCAGTTCTGGGCGGAGTTGCGCGGCGACGGGCAGCCGCCAGCGATAACCGGGAAGACCTACGACGATGACGTGGTCGTGCCCCTGCTCGACTACCGGTACTTCCAGCCCGGCGACTCCTTCCGCCGCAACCCGGTGCTCGTCGTCATTCCCGATCCGCCCACAGTGCTCGACCCGGTGCAGTTGGCGACAGCCATCGCATACGACGACGCGGAACGCTACCGTGACCTCGTTCGCCGGGCCGGAACCGCTGACGTCGTCATTCGGGTCGAGTCCGTCGCGGAGATGTCGGCACGCGATGCCGATCGCCGTGACATGCAGAAGCTGGCCCGGTTGGCGGGAGCGGTCGCCGCTTCCGGCGTCGCTGTGCTGGCCACCGCCATCGCCGCCTGGGCATTGGCCCGGATCCGGCGGCCCCAGGTGTTCTTGCGCCGGTGCGTCGGTGACGGGTTCGCCCGCATCCATGGTGGCACCGTCGCCGTCTCTGGTGTGGCGGCGACGCTCCTCGCCGCAGCCGGTGCCTTGACCTGCGCGCCGGAGTTCGCCCCCGCGGCCCTCATCGGCCCGGTGGTCGGCGCGGTCATCGCCACCGTGGTCGCCATCGTGCTCGCCGCGTCCTTCCGTTCCACCACCGTCATCGCTCTCGAGGAGATCTGACATGGTTACCACCGCACCCGTCGTTCGCGCCGAGGACCTGGCCTACTCCGTCGACGACCGGATTCTCTGGGAGGGCCTGTCCTTCACCCTCGAGCCCGGGTCCTTCCTCGCCGTCACCGGGCCCAGCGGCTGCGGCAAGACTAGTCTGCTGCTCGCTCTCGGGGGCCTGGTTCCGGTCCACTCCGGCGAGATCCGGTTTGGACAGCGCGCCCTGAGCCGGTTCGCCGCGAAGGAGAAGCGCCAGCATCTGCGCCACACCATCGGCTACTGTTTCCAGAACGCCGGCATCGTCCCGACCTGGAGCGTTCGTCGGAACTTCGCCATCCTCGGCCGCGCGGCAGCTCGCGAGACTGAGGCGCTCACCACGGCGCTGGCCGCGTTCGGCCTGCCCGCCGATCTGCTGTCGCGCCGGGCCGGCAGCCTCTCCGGCGGTGAACGTCACCGTGTGGCGTTGGCCCGCCTGGCCATCCAGGACCCGGCGATCCTCCTGCTTGACGAACCGACGTCGGCGCTTGACGACGCCAACGCCGACCTCCTCGCCGACCACGTCCGCGGCCACGTCGGCACCGGCGGCTCCGTTATAGCCGTCACCCACGACCCGCGGCTGCAGGATCGGGCGGATGACGTCCTCCGTCTCGGCGGCTGACGCGACCCCCGCTACTTAACGAAAACTATTCCCGTTAAGCTAAGTGGGTGACTACTTCAACGCTGACCCGCACCGAGCTCGTCGACCTGCTCACCACCCGCCTCGACGAGGCTTTCGGCTACACCCGCAATAACACCGCCACCGTCTGGCGCGACCTCGCTCGCGCCCTGGCCAGGGGAGAAGGCGGCACCACCGTCGACCCCACCGACTTCGGCGCCGACGCCACCACTATCCGCAACTTTCCCTGCACCGAATGGGATGGCGACCGCGTCGCCGGCAGCCTCATCAGCACCAACCCCACCGATCACGCCATCTCGCATGCCGACGGCCAGGCCTGGACCTGGTGCATTTTCGACGCCATGCTTGCCGGCCTCATCCTCGACGGCCCGCTCGAGCTGGCCTCCACGTGTCCCGCAACCGGCGAACCCGTGCGCTTCACCATTGCCGATGGGCGCATCTCTGGCTTCCGCGACAGTGACCTGGTCACCCTGCCGGCAGCCTTTTTGCCGGGCAATGACCTGCGTGCCGACTTCTGCTGCCGCACCCGCATGTGGGCCGAGGCCGGTCCGGCCGAGCGAGTCGTATGGCTCGGTGTCGAGGAGGCCTTTGACGTGGTGCAGGAGGTCGCTGCGCGCCTGAGGATTGTCTAGCTCCTTGGCCAAGTGCGGCCTTGTGTGCCTGTGGGTTGCGCAAACCCGTACCAATTGCGCAGATCCGTGCGAAATTCCGTACGGATCTGTGTAATTCGTACGGATCTGTGACGAGACCCAGTGGAAGGTCGGTGGCAGCCCGGGGAAGGCTGCCACCGCGCCTCCTTGCCCACTTGCGGACCTGGCAGGGCGAGCGAAACGCCGACCTACCCGCGTCCCGGCCCTTGCCCAGCGCTCCACAACGCAAACCCGTACCAATTGCGCAGATCCGTGCGAAATTCCGTACGGCTCTGCGCAATTCGTACGGATCTGCGGCGAGGGCAGGGTGAGACAGGGCGAGGAGAGGCCGGGGGCGACCGCGCCGCCCGCACCGCCCACCCCGCACACGAAAGCGCCCCCGCCACCAGGAAGTCCTGGTGCGGGGGCGCTGTGCGGTGTCAACCACAATCAGCGAGCGAGCCGGAGCTCGCTATGAGCGCTGATTTAGTGGAACTGACCCTCCTCGGTGGAGCCCTTCAGGGCGGTGGTGGAGGACAGCGGGTCGACGGTGGTGGCGATGCGGTCGAAGTAACCGGCGCCAACCTCGCGCTGGTGCTTGACGGCGGTGAAGCCGCGCTCCTTGGCTGCCTCGAACTCGCGGTTCTGCAGGTCGACGAAGGAGGTCATCTGGTTGCGGGCGTAGCCGTAGGCCAGATCGAACATGCCGTAGTTCAGGGCGTGGAAGCCGGCGAGGGTGATGAACTGGAACTTGAAGCCCATCTTGCCCAGCTCGTTCTGGAACTTGGCGATCTCGTCCTTCTCGAGGTGTGCGGACCAGTTGAAGGACGGGGAGCAGTTGTAGGCCAGCAGCTGGTCCGGGAACTCCTCGTGGACGCCATCGGCGAACTTCTTGGCGAGCTCGAGGTCCGGAACGCCGGTCTCCATCCAGATCATGTCGGCGTAGGGAGCGTAGGACTTCGCACGGTCGATGCAGGGCTCGATGCCGTTCTTGACGCGGTAGTAGCCCTCAGCGGTGCGGTCGCCCTCGATGAACTTCTGGTCACGCTCGTCAACGTCGGAGGTGATCAGGGTGGCGGCCTCGGCGTCGGTACGGGCGATGATGACGGTCGGGGTGTTGGACACGTCAGCAGCCAGGCGAGCGGAGGTCAGGGTGCGGATGTGCTGCTGGGTCGGGATCAGCACCTTGCCACCGAGGTGGCCGCACTTCTTCTCGGAGGCCAGCTGGTCCTCCCAGTGGGTACCAGCGGCACCGGCCTGGATCATGGCCTTCTGCAGCTCGTAGACGTTGAGGGCGCCACCGAAGCCGGCCTCGCCGTCAGCGACAATCGGCAGCAGCCAGTTGTCGACGGAGTCGTCGCCTTCGATGCGGGCGATCTCGTCGGCACGCAGCAGGGCGTTGTTGATACGACGGACAACTGCCGGGACGGAGTTGGCCGGGTACAGGGACTGGTCCGGGTAGGTGTGGCCAGCCAGGTTGGCGTCGCCAGCGACCTGCCAACCGGAGAGGTAGACGGCCTTCAGGCCGGCGCGGGCCTGCTGAACGGCCATGTTGCCGGTCAGGGCACCCAGGGCGTTGATGTAGGAGTCGTCATCGACGTTGACGCCCTCCCACAGCAGCTCAGCGCCACGACGGGCCAGGGTGGACTCCTCCACGACGCTGCCCTGCAGCTCGGCGACCTGCTCGGCAGTGTAATTGCGGGTGATGCCCTTCCAGCGGGGATTTTCGTCCCAGTCCTTCTGGATTTCCTGGGCGGTACGGGCCTTGCCAACGTTCGACATATCCGTTGTCACTTCCTTATGTTCTGACTTCGGTGGAGTGGACGCTTCCAAGGACGTGCACGCACGTCGTCTTGGGGTCCGGAAAAGACATCGCGGTCGAACGGTGCTGCTGTGTGAGGCAGGTTCGGGCAACCGCGTGCCCTGCCTTCATGATGTTCGAGATCTGCGTGCCCGTCAAGATGCAAGGATCCGTATAGCCTCGTTCATAGGAGGGATAGGCCGATTTTTTCGCTATTAGCCCCGGATAACCGCTAAAAGAGGCCATTTTTCCAGGCCACGCCGGATGCCGTGATGGTCACTGCACTGCTCCCGCGCTTTACCCCCGGTGTCGTGTTACCCCCGGATGGTGGGGCGTCTTTTTTATGCGTCACCGATTCGGCAACTATTTCAGGAATCCGGTTTGGGGGTGGACTGGGGGCGAGGAGGCAAATACCCTTCGCTTTAACCGTGATTCACATACAGTGGGGTTCATCGCGAGCGGGCGTGTCGGTTTCGCATGTTGTAGCAGCCGCCGCCTGTTGCGTACTCAGCTGTAGGTCTTCCGGTCCGCAGCGCACGAGATTGGCGCAGTTTAGAGCGCCCGTGAACAACCTCTTATGAAGGAGAAACATGACTGAGCGCATCACCGTCGGCGGCCTCCAGGTCGCTAAGGTTCTGTACGACTTCGTCAACGACACCGCCCTCCCGGCGGCGAAGATCACTGATAAGGACGCCTTCTGGCAGGGCTTCGGCGATATCGTCGAGAAGTTCACCCCGCGTAATGAGGAGCTGCTCGCCAAGCGCGATGAGCTCCAGGCGAAGGTTGATGATTGGTACCGCGAGAATCCTGGCAAGCAGGATCAGGATCGTTACGTTTCCTTCTTGAAGGAGATTGGTTACCTGGCTGAGGACCCGGGCGATTTCCAGGTCACCACCGCCAATGTCGACGAAGAGATTGCCGCTACCGCTGGCCCGCAGCTGGTGGTGCCGGTGCTTAATGCCCGTTTTGCTATTAACGCCACCAATGCTCGCTGGGGCTCGCTTTACGACGCTCTGTACGGCACCAATGCCATTTCTGAGGAAGGCGGTGCCGAGAAGGGTAAGGGCGGATATAACAAGGTCCGCGGTGACCGCGTTATTGCCTGGGGTCGTGACTTCTTGGATAAGGCACTGCCGCTTGCCGACGGTAGCCACGCCGACGTCGAGAATTACGCCATTAAGGATGGCGCCCTGGTCGCTACCGTCAATGGTGCTGATACCAAGCTCGCTAATCCGGAGCTGTTCGTCGGCTACACCGGCGATAAGGAGCAGCCGTCGTCCTTCTACTTCAAGCACAATGGCCTGCACATTGAGCTTGAGATCGACCCGGAGCACCCGATCGGTAAGACCGATAAGGCCGGCGTGAAGGACATCACCCTCGAGGCCGCGGTGACCAACATCATGGACCTGGAGGACTCTGTCGCAGCTGTTGACGCGGCCGACAAGACTCTTGGCTACACCAACTGGTTGGGCCTGAATGTCGGTGACCTCGAGCTCGACATCACCAAGGGCGGCAAGCCCGCTAAGCGCGTCATCAATGACGACCGCAGCTACACCGACCTTGAGGGCAATGAGGTTAAGCTGCACGGTCGTTCCATGAACCTGGTGCGCAACGTCGGTCACCTGATGCGCAACCCCGCCATCCTGGACCGCAATGGCAACGAGATCTTCGAGGGCATCATGGATGCCGTCATCACCCCGATCTGTGCCATCCCGGGCTTGGATAAGAACAATGCCCGCGGCAACTCCCGCGAGGGCTCCATCTACATCGTGAAGCCGAAGCAGCACGGCCCGGCCGAGTCTGCTTTCACCAGCGAGCTTTTCGCCGACGTCGAGGACCTGTTGGGTCTGGAGCGCAACACCATGAAGGTGGGCCTCATGGACGAGGAGCGCCGCACTTCGGTCAACCTCGATGCCTGCATCAAGGAGGTCTCGGAGCGCGTGGTGTTCATTAACACCGGCTTCATGGACCGCACCGGCGACGAGATTCACACCTCGATGGCCGCTGGCCCGATGTACCGCAAGGCGGAGCAGAAGACCGCTAAGTGGATGCTGGCCTACGAGGACAACAACGTCGACGCTGGCCTGGCACATGGCCTGCAGGGCAAGGCCCAGATCGGTAAGGGCATGTGGGCCATGACCGAGCAGATGGCCGAGCTGCTGGACCAGAAGATTGGCCAGCCGAAGCAGGGCGCTTCTACCGCGTGGGTTCCGTCCCCGACCGGTGCTGTGCTGCACGCCACCCACTACCACGAGGTGGATGTCTTCGGTGTTCAGGACAAGCTGATCGCCGACGGCCGTCGCGACACCTTCGGTGACCTGCTGACCATCCCGGTCGACCCGTCGGCTGATTGGTCCGAGGAGGAGCGCCAGAACGAGCTGGATAACAATTGCCAGTCCATCCTGGGCTACGTCATCCGCTGGGTTGAGCAGGGCGTTGGCTGCTCCAAGGTGCCGGATATCAACGATGTCGCCCTGATGGAGGACCGCGCTACACTGCGTATTTCCTCCCAGACCCTGGCTAACTGGATTGAGCACGACGTCATCACCGTTGACCAGGTTGAGGATGCGCTCAAGCGGATGGCTGCGGTGGTCGATCGCCAGAATGAAGGCGATAAGAACTACCTGCCGATGTGTGATGACTTTGAGCGTTCCATCGGTTTCCAGGCTGCCCGTGAGCTCATCCTGGAGGGCACCAAGCAGCCCTCCGGCTACACCGAGCCGATTCTGCACCGCTCCCGCCTCGAATTTAAGAAGCGCGAGGGCATTGACCAGGACTAATCACTAGCCTGCCTGCTTAAAGGGCCGTCGGCGGCGCATTCGAGCGCCAGTCGGCGGCCCTTTGTGCATGTGTATGTCCGTTCGCCAGTTAGGGTTAATACCGTCAACTATGTACCCGCGTGCTGAACGCACAAACGAGGAGACTCGCGCATGGAGACCACCCACCACGGGGCTGTGTTGTTCGACCTTGATGGGGTACTTACCCCCACCGCTGATTTTCATGAAGCTGCCTGGGGGGATATGTTTCGGCGTTTCCTTGAGGGCCGGGATGTGGCGCCGTATTCGGAGGCTGATTATTACGAGCATCTCGATGGTCGCCGTCGAGATGAGGGCATCCGGTCGTTGTTGGCGTCGCGGGGCATTGAGCTTCCCGACGGTGGCGCCGACGATTCGCCGGAGGATGACACGGTCACCGGTTTGGGCTTGCGTAAGAATGAGCAGTTTTTGAAGCGTGTCCGGGAGGGGATTGAGCCTTTCCCGGGTTCGGTGCGGTATCTGGATTATTTGGCTGCTTTGCCTAGTCCGCCGCAGGTGGCTGTGGTGAGTTCTTCGCGCAATGCGCAGGAGGTGCTTACTGCCGCTGGTTTGGTGGATCGTTTTGAGGTGATTGTGGATGGCAATGTCGCCCACGAGAAGGGGTTGGCTGGCAAGCCTGCCCCGGATACGTACCTTTTCGCCGCGACTGCGTTAGGTGTGGAGCCGATGGACGCCACTGTGGTGGAGGACGCGATTAGTGGCGTGAAGGCCGGTGCGGCTGGCCGGTTTGGTCATGTCATTGGTGTCGATCGGGGAGCGGGCCACGATCAGCTTTCCGACGCTGGCGCCGACGAGGTCGTGTCTGACCTGGCGGAGCTGGTCCGATGAGCGGGGATAAGCAGCAGGAGGTTCCATCGAGCCGGAGTCGGGCGCGCCGCCATTTCCCCGTGTCGCGGGCGGATGTGCACCATGACGGCATTGACGTCGGCAAGCTGCTGGACCGGGATATTATGCCGGTCGACGAGTGGTGCTTGCGGGAGACGATTGCCGAGGGGCTGCCGTTGGGGCTCAGTGAGACCCTGTTTGCGCTGTCCAATGGTTATCTCGGGATGCGCGCGAATCCGCCGGAGGGCCGCGATAGCGCTGAGCACGGCACGTTTATTAACGGGCTGCATGAGACCTGGCCGATTCGGCATGCCGAGGATGCCTACGGTTTGGCGCGTGAGGGGCAGACCATCATCAACGCCCCTGATGCGAAGGCGATGCGGCTGTATATCGACGATGAGCCGCTGCGCCTGGCCTCGGCTGAGGTCAATGAGTACGAGCGCAGTCTTGATTTCCGGGACGGTATTTTGCGCCGTGATGTGCTGTGGCGCACCCCGGGCGGCAAGAAGGTGCGGGTGAAGTCTGAGCGCATGGTGTCGCTGCAGGAGAAGCATCTGGCGCTGATGTCGCTTGAGGTGGAACTGCTTGATTCGGATGCGGCTGTGACGATTAGCTCGCAGATCCTGAACCGTCAGGACGGCAAGGATGAGTACTACGACAAGCAGGCCGCCCAGGGCAATGACCTGGACCCGCGCCGGGCGGAGGCGCTTGATGAGCGGGTGTTGCTTGATACGTTCCAGAGTGAGAGCGGGGGCGGCCGGGCGACGTTGGCCTACCGGTGTGCTCGGTCGGGGATGACTGTGGCGTGCTCGATGAGTCACGATATTTCGGTCACGGCCCCCGATGGCACCCGGATTACTCCGAATTGGGAGCAGCACACCGAGGAAGATACGGCCGCGATTATTTACCAGGTCCGCGCCCCGAAGGGGACGGTGCTGCGGCTGGATAAGTACGTTGCTTATCACTCGTCGCGGCATGTGCATGGCGAGGAGTTGGCGTTTCGTTGTTCGCGGACGCTCAACCGTGCCCGTCGGGTTGGTGTCGCCAGGTTGCAGGAGAATCAGCGGGAGTGGCTGGAGCGGTTCTGGCAGCGTTCCGACGTTGTTATCCATAACCAGCCGGAGTTGCAGCAGGCGGTGCGGTGGAACCTGTTCCAGCTGTTGCAGGCTTCTGCGCGCGCTGAGGTGCAGGGCATTCCTGCTAAGGGCATGACCGGCACGGGGTATGGCGGGCATTATTTCTGGGATACCGAGATTTATGTGCTGCCGTTTTTGGCGTACACCTCGCCGACATTTGCCCGGAATGCTTTGCGTTTCCGCTGCAATATGCTTGATGCCGCCCGGGATCGTGCTGATGAGTTGGCGCATGATGGTGCGCTTTTCCCGTGGCGCACGATTAATGGCCAGGAGTCCTCGGCGTATTACGCCGCGGGCACTGCGCAGTACCACATTGATGCGGATATTGCGTATGCGCTGATGAAGTACGTGCACGCTTCTGGTGATGTTGATTTCCTGCTTGAGCAGGGCATTGAGTTGCTCATTGAGACGGCTCGGTTTTGGATGTCGTTGGGCTTTTTCACCGATAACCGCTCGGAGTTCCAGATCCATTCAGTGACCGGGCCGGATGAATACAACACGGTGGTGAATAACAACCTTTACACCAACGTGATGGCCCAATTTAACCTGCGCGCGGCCGCTGATGTGGTCGACCAGATGCGTCGGGAGCGGCCGGATGATTTCCGCAAGGCTCAGCATTTCCACAAGATTGACGACGCTGAGGTCGCCGAGTGGCGTGAGGCCGCGGACCGGATGTACATCCCGTTCAATGAGGAACTTGGCATTCACCCGCAGGATGACCAGTTTTTGCTGCGGCAGCGGTGGCAGCTCGACGACCCGGAGGTGGGCCCGAAGCGGCCGTTGTTGCTGTACTACCACCCGTTGACCATTTACCGGCACCAGATCATTAAGCAGGCCGACGTGGTGTTGGCGTTGTTCCTGCGCGGTAATCAGTTCACCGATGAGCAAAAACGCGCCGATTATGACTACTACGACCCGCTGACTACCGGTGACTCAACGCTGTCGGCTGTGGTGCAGTCCATCGTCGCCGCTGAGGTGGGGTACAACGAGTCCGCGTTGAACTTCTTCTATCGCGGCCTGTACGTCGATTTGGCGAATCTGCATGGCAACACTGCCGATGGTGTCCACGTGGCTTCTGCTGGTGGCGTGTGGCAGTCCCTGGTGTACGGGTTTGGTGGTTTCCGCGACCACGGCGGGAAGTTCACCATCAACCCGAAGTTGCCGGAGGAATGGGATGGGCTGACCTACCGGGTGACTATTCGTGGCTGTCGTATGCGGGTCACGGTGCGCCGGCACTCCGTTGAGGTGGTGCTGGAGGAGGGCGATTACGCCTTGGGTCCGATTGATATCGCCGGCCACCAGGTGATTGTCGATAAGGAACCGATGACGGTGTCGATTCGGGACTAGGTGGGTGCGCGCGCAGCACATAACGTCGGAAAGCACCCTAAGGTAAGGCTTCAAATATAAACGGGCCAGATATACCGTAAATGGGTGCCTTTCGTCTATAAGGATCGGCTTACCTGACAAAGAAACGCCCTTACGTGGGGAAACCTGTGAAAATCCTCACCAAAATGGGGGGAGAATGGTGTTCTGGGCCTCAGGGAAATTACAGTGAACATGACACTGGAGGTGCCATGACTGTTACTAGCTCTAACCGTGAGGCAGTCGCCCACGGTAAAATCACGACCGATCCGCTGCGTGAGCAGCCAAAAGTCCCGTCCTGGGCCCTGAAACTCATCATGGCCATTACGGGCATCATTTTCGGGTTGTTCGTTATCGTCCACATGCTGGGCAACCTGAAAATCTTCACTGGCGAAGAGCACTTCAACGCCTATGCGGAATTCCTGCGTGCCGTCGGTGCGCCGGCCATCCCGCATGAGGGTGTGCTGTGGATCTTCCGCATTGTCTTGCTGACCGCGTTGATTCTCCACGTCTACGGCGCCTTTGCGCTGCACGGCCGTGGCCGCAAATCGCGCGGCAAGTTCCGCCGCAAGGGCATGGTTTCCAGCTGGAATACCTTTACTGCCCGCTCGATGATCGTCACCGGCGTTGTGCTGCTGGCCTTCATCATCTTCCACCTGCTGGACCTGACCATCGGTGCCGAACCGGCCGCCCCGGATGTGTTCGAGCATGGCGAGGCCTACGCCAATGTGATCGCCTCGTTCTCGCGACCGCTCGTCGCTATCTGGTACGTCATCGCTCAGCTGGCCCTGCTGCTGCACCTCTCGCACGGCCTCTGGACTGCTTCCAGTGACCTCGGCGTGACCGGTCACCGCACTCGCCAGGTGGTTCTGTTCCTGTCCGGCCTGCTTCCGCTGCTCGTGGTTGTCGGCAACATCGCCATCCCGGTCGCCGTCTTGACTGGCGTGGTCAGCTAGGTCTGAAAAGGGATTAAGACAATGACTTCAACTCAAGTTTCTGACTTCCAGGCGCCCGAATCATGCGTCGACGGTGTGAAGATCGGTGGCGTCCTCACCGATCACAGCCCCGGTGATAAAGCCTCTATGAAGGACCACTGGGAGTACCAGAAGGACCACTACAACCTGGTCTCCCCGCTGAACCGTCGTAAGTTCCGCATCCTCGTGATCGGCACCGGCCTCTCCGGTGGCGCCGCAGCTGCGGCCCTCGGTGAGCTCGGCTACGACGTGCACGCCTTCACCTACCACGACGCCCCGCGTCGTGCGCACTCCATTGCGGCACAGGGTGGCGTGAACTCCGCCCGTGGCAAGAAGGTCGATAACGACGGTGCCTACCGACTGGTGAAGGACACCGTTAAGGGCGGCGACTACCGCTGCCGGGAGAACGACTGCTGGCGCCTGGCCGTCGAGTCCGTTCGCGTCATTGACCACATGAACGCCATCGGCGCCCCGTTCGCCCGTGAGTACGGCGGCGCACTGGCCACCCGTTCCTTCGGTGGTGTGCAGGTCTCCCGTACCTACTACACCCGTGGCCAGACCGGCCAGCAGCTGCAGCTGTCGACCGCTTCGGCCCTGCAGCGCAATATCGGTCTCGGCAACGTCGAGATGTGGACCCACAACGAGCTCGTCGACATCATCGTCGCCGACGGTCGTTGCCAGGGTGCTGTGATGCGTAACCTCATCACCGGTGAACTCACCGCACACACTGCCCACGCAGTTGTGCTGGCCACCGGCGGTTACGGCAACGTCTACCACATGTCCACGCTGGCGAAGAACTCCAACGCTTCGGCCATCATGCGTGCCTACGACCAGGGTGCATATTTCGCATCCCCGTCGTTCATCCAGTTCCACCCGACCGGCCTCCCGGTCAATGCGCACTGGCAGTCCAAGACCATCCTGATGTCGGAGTCGCTGCGTAACGACGCCCGCATCTGGACCCCGAAGGAGAAGGGCGACGAGCGCGCCGCCGCCGAGATTCCGGTGGATGAGCGCGACTACTTCCTGGAGCGCCGCTACCCGGCATTCGGCAACCTGGTGCCCCGTGACGTCGCCTCGCGTGCCAACGCTCAGCAGATCAACGCCGGCTACGGCGTCGGCCCGCTGAAGAACTCGGTGTTCCTGGACCTGCTCGACGCGATCGAGCGCCTGGGCAAGGACACCATCCGGGAGCGTTACTCCAACCTGATTCAGATGTATGAGGAGACCACGGGCGAAAACGCCTACGAGGTCCCCATGCGTATCGCCCCGACCTGCCACTTCACCATGGGTGGCCTGTGGAGCGACTTCAACCAGATGACCTCCATCCCGGGTCTGTTCACCGGTGGTGAGTGCTCCTGGACCTACCACGGCGCTAACCGTCTTGGTGCGAACTCCCTGCTGTCGGCCTCGGTTGACGGCTGGTTCACGCTGCCCTTCGCAGTGCCGAACTACCTCGGCCCGCTGCTGGGCACCGACCGACTCGCTGAGGATGCCCCGGAGGCAACCGAAGCGGTCAACCGCGCCAAGAGCCGCCTGGACAAGCTGATGTCCATCGGCGGTAAACACGGTGCTGAGTACTTCCACCGCCAGCTCGGCGAAGAGCTCTACCGCGTCTGTGGTGTGGCTCGTAATAAGGAAGACCTGGCTGAAGGCCTGGAGAACGTGCGCAAGATCCGCGATGCGTTCTGGAAGGACCTGTTCATCCCGGGTGAGCCCGATGAGATGAACCAGCAGCTCGAATACGCCAACCGCGTCGCCGACTACCTCGACCTCGGTGAGTTGATGTGCGTCGACGCACTGGACCGTGACGAGTCCTGCGGTGCTCACTACCGCGAGGACCATATTGATGATGAAGGCGAAGCCCAGCGTGACGATGAGAACTGGTGCTTCGTGTCCGCCTGGGAGCGCGGCGACCGTGGCCCGTCTTGGGACCTGAAGTCCAACGAGCTCATTCGCCACGCTGAGCCCCTCACGTTCGAGGCCGTCCCGCTGATGACAAGGAACTACAAGTAATGAAACTCCATCTTGAGATCTGGCGTCAGGCAGGCCCGGAGGCAGAGGGACATTTCGAGAGCGTCGACGTCGACGACGCCGTGCCCGAGATGTCCATCCTGGAGCTGCTTGACCACGTCAATTCTGGTTATGTCGAGCAAGGCAAAGAACCCTTCGCCTTCGCCTCTGACTGCCGTGAAGGTATCTGTGGCACCTGTGGCCTCAACGTCAACGGTCGCCCGCACGGCCCGGGCAAGAACGCCCCGGCCTGCCAGCAGCGTCTGCACCAGTTCAACGACGGCGATTCGCTGAAGATTGAGCCGATGCGTTCTGCCGCATACCCGGTTATTCGCGATATGGTCGTGGACCGTTCCGCGCTGGACCGCGTTATGGAAAAGGGCGGCTTCGTCTCCGTTATGGCCGGCACCGCCCCGGATGCCGATACGCTGCACGTCAACCACCAGACCGCTGAGCTTGCGCTCGACCACGCGGCCTGCATCGGTTGTGGCGCATGTGTCGCCGCCTGCCCCAATGGCGCGGCACACCTGTTCACCGGCGCCAAGCTGGTGCACCTGTCCATGCTGCCGATGGGTAAGCAGGAGCGCGGCAAGCGCGCCCGCAAGATGGTTGACCAGGTGGAAACCACCTTCGGCCCCTGCTCGCTGTACGGCGAGTGCGCCGATGTCTGCCCGGCCGGTATCCCCCTGACTGCGGTTGCTTCTATCAACAAGGAACGAGCCCGTGCGGCGTTCCGCAACAAGGACGACTAAGCTTAAGGAATCCTTAAGCGGGACCTTCAGGAAGGACTACAACAATGGCCAGCACCACTGCCCAGTACGGAAGTGATGAGCACTTCGTCGAGGGCTACCACCCGCAGAGCTTGAACGCGGAATATTCATCGCTGCACAAGTCGAAGACCTGGATTGGCATGGGCTTCATCCTCGCTTCACTGGCGGCATGGGGCATCTTCGTGTTCGGTCTTGGCGTGACCGTCTTCGACACGCACAGCGCCCACACGGTCGGCTACATCAATGAAGCCGGCGAATGGGTTGGGCAGAGCGATGATTTCCCTGCCAGCCTCATTATGTGGGGAGGCCTAGCCCTGGCCCTGGCGATGGACCTGTTCGGTTTCTTCCTGATCCACCTTGGCCGTAAGGACTACAAGGAATACCGCAAGACCCACAACGTGGGCCACTAGGCAGTAGAACACCTCCTGGCGGCACCTCGTACGCACCTCAGTGCCGCGCTGCACCCCCGACTCACGCGAGTTGGGGGTGCAGTTGTATTCACACCAAGCACCCCAGCAGGCGGATAATAAGACCATGGCCTCACACCGCAGCCTTGACACCATCGCCCAACCGGACACCGTTGCACCACAGCAGCGTGCCGACGGCAGCCTCCCGGTTCCCGGCCCCTCACCGGAAAATGAGGCCCGCAAACGCCGCGAACTGCGCCGCAGCAAAGCTTTCGCACTGTCCCTGCTCATCCTCGCCACCGGCATTTACTTGTTCTGCCGGTGGATGGAAGCTTCCGCACAGAGCAACGGCACCCAGGTGGCTGCGTGGGTGGGCTATGTTCGCGCAGCTAGCGAGGCTGGCATGGTCGGCGCCTTAGCCGACTGGTTCGCTGTTACTGCGTTATTCCATCACCCGATGGGCATTCCGATCCCGCACACGGCAATCATCAAACGCAAAAAAGACCAGGTCGGCACCGCCTTGGCGGATTTTGTTGGGGAGAATTTTCTCAACCCGGCACTCATTGTGGAACGCGTCCGGCAAGCTAACCTGCCCGAGCAAATCGGCCAGTGGTTAGTTGAGCCCGGCAATGCTGAGTTGGTCTCCGCTGAGGCAGGAAAATTCGTCGGCAATGCCTTAGAAGCACTTGATCCCCGCGACGCGGAGCTCATCATCCAGGCTGCGCTCATCGACCGTCTTGCCGAGCCGGAGTGGGGCCCGCCGACGGGCCGGGTGCTGCAACAGCTTATCGACGAGGGCCGCACCGAACCCATCGTCCAGCAGCTCGCCGAGTGGCTGCACCGCAAAGCCATTGGTGCCGAGCCGTTGATTGGTCGGATGGTGGGGGAGCGCGCCCCGGAGTGGGCCCCGTCATTCCTCAATGACCTCATTGGCGACCGGGTTCACCGCGAGCTTGTCGACTGGACGTGGCGCGTGAAAACTGAGGACGACCACGAGGCTCGTATCGGTATTCGCCGCTTCCTGGCTAAGCTCGCCGTCGACCTGCAAAACGACCCCACCACCATCGCCAAGGTCGAGGACATAAAGACCGACCTGATGGGGTCGGCGCCGATGCACAACGCCCCGCAGCGCATTTGGGCGGCCACCTCAGAAGCGCTTATTGACGCTGCCCGCGACCCGGAGTCGCTATTGCGCCGCAAGATCACCGAAACGGCCCGTAATTATGGCCACCGGGTCAATGAGGACCCGGAGCTGCGTGCAGCCATTGACCGGCGTATTGAAGGTGGTGTGCATTTCATCGCCGTCAACTATGGCGGGGAGATCACCTCCATTATTTCGGAGACCGTGCACCGCTGGGACGCCGATGAGGCGTCGGCCAAGATTGAGCTCATGGTCGGCCGTGACCTGCAGTTCATCCGGGTTAACGGCACTGTGGTGGGCTCATTGGCGGGGCTTAGTATCTACACCATTTCCACTCTGCTCTTCGGTGGTTAAAAACCCCGGTACAGTGGTTCGCGATAGGCACGAGCGGTGATTTCACCTTCCCTAAGGAGCTGCCATGACTGACCACAATGACGACAACACCACGAATTCCTCCAATAATGAGCGCGGTCTGCGTGACGCCGTGGAGTTCCTCAAGACCCCGGTCTACGCATGGCTTGGCGCCGGCGTTCGTACCGTAGAGATGCTCGGCGAGATCGGCGAGCGCGTGCGTAATGAGGAAACTGTGAAGGACGCCCAGCAGCGCGCCACCGAGTCCTCCGAGGCCGCCGCAGAGCGCGCCCGCGAGGCCTACACCAAGCTCATCACCGCAGCCCAGCAGGCATTCAATGAGAATGTGGAACGGACTCAGCGCGCTGGTGACGCCACCTTCGCAAAGGCCTCCGAGTTGCCTGATGACCTGGAGGCCCGGCTGTCTCAGCTGCGCCCGGAGCAGGTCCGGGAGCTCACCGAGTCCTACCTGGAACAGGCCACCCGCATTTACCGGGAGCTCGCGGAGGTCGGTGAGGAGACTGTGCACTCCAATCTGCAGACGGTGAAGTTGCCCACCGGCCGGTTGCGCCGCAATCCCAACGGCCGCCCCAATGACCCGGACAATCCGCTGTACACCGTCGAGAGTGAGCCCACCGATGGGGGCCAGGAAGGTTCACGTCGCCGCGGTCCCTTGGGGCTTGCCGACGTGCTGGGCATCCGCGTGCCCCGCTCCGGCCGTACTTCTGCGGCTTCGATGCTGTCCAATACGGTCGATGAGTTGGCTCAGGAAGCCGCCCGCCCGCTGGTGGAGGCCGGTGAGGAGTTGCGCCGTCGCATTACCGACGAGGGCGTGACCGATCGCCTGCAGGGTGCCTTGAAGGACGCCGCTGATGTCACCGAAAGCCTGCTTGGTGCACTGCGTCAGCAGACCGCCGCTGCCCGTGATGGTGAGGTCATTGACCTCGACCCGGATGATGTTGAGAATGTCTCCGCCGCCGCAACGCGGGCTGCTGCTGCCGCTGATGCGGCCGCTGCCGCAGCTGACGAGGCCGCCCGTGCTGCTGCCGCCGCCGACGCTGCTGTTGCCGCTGAGGCTGTCGACGAAGAAGCCACCCTGGCTGCTGAGGAAGCCGTGGCTGCCGAAGAGGCCGCCCGCGCTGCCGACGCTGCCGAGGTCGACGCTGATGTGGCCGCCGACGAGGCTGAGGCGCAGGATCAGCGCAATGACCTGACTTCGGATGAGGATAACCAGTAGTGAATTTCTTTCTCCCACCCCAGGGCAGCATCCTGACCCAGATCCACTGGGGTATCGCGATGTTCTTCCAGATCGGGCTGCCGTTTATTGTCGGCATCTTCGCCCTCATTGGCGTGATTCTGGTGCTGACCACCCGGCCCGATGCTTTCGATGCCGCCGACCGGCGCACCCGAGGTGTGTGGGCTGGTCTGCTGGGTGGCTCTGCGGTATTCCTGCTGGTTCCGCTGCTGAGCCAGTTATTCCTCGGTATTCCGATGATTGCCGGCATGGTGATTACCGGTATCTACTGGTTTGACGTGCGTCCGCAGATCAAGGATCTGCTCGCTAACGCCCAGGGGTGAAAACCTAGTTAGTTCACTACTCTTTTAAAGACTGTTGTGAACGCGCCCGCCGGGGTGGCCAAAAGCGACCACAACCGGCAGGTAAGCCAAGACCTGGGAAAGACAGCAGGCGCCGTCCTAGTCGAATACGACAGTGCGGTTGCCGTAGACCTGCACGCGGTCTTCCAGGTGCCAACGCAACCCACGGGCGAGTACCTGCTTCTCCGCGTCGCGGCCCTCGCGCTGCATATCGCGCGGGGTGTCCTTATGCGAGACACGGATGACGTCCTGCTCAATAATGGGTCCGTCGTCGAGATCCTGGGTGGCGTAGTGGCAGGTAGCGCCGATGAGTTTCACACCACGCTGATGCGCCTGGTGGTAGGGCCGGGCACCCATAAACGAGGGCAGGAAGCTGTGGTGGATATTGATCGCACGGCCTTCCCACATCTCACACAGGTCCGGTGGCAGAATCTGCATGAACCGGGCCAGCACCACCGCATCCGGGTTGTGCACATTGACCAGCTTGGCGACCTCATCGAAGGAGGCTCGCTTGCCGACGGCGTCCTTGGGGAACGGCACGTAATGGAACGGAATATCGTGCGCCTGCGCCAGCGGTTCTAGCACCCGGTGGTTGCCGATGACCGCGGCGACATCCATGGGGTAATCGTTCTGGTCGACCCGGCCCAGCAGGTCCTGCAGGCAATGGCCTTCCTTCGACACCAGGATGACCGCCTTTTTGCGGACACCGGTGTCAGTGACTCGCCAGCGCACCGGGGAACCGTCGACGCCAAGTTCTTCCACGATGGGGCGCATCTTCTCGATGAGCTCCTCGCGGGTTAAGTCCAGCTCGTCGGCACGCACTGCCTGGCGGGTGAAAAACCAGCCGGACTCCGGGTCGGAGAAGAAGTGCGCTTCGGTAATCCAGGCGCCGATCTCGGCGAGGAAACCGGATAGTTTGGCCACGATGCCGGTGGAATCGGGACATCCGAGGGTGAGGATGTACTGGCGCTCTTGGGGCGCACGCGCAGGCTGCGCCAACGGCGAATTACTCATTCTGCGAAGTCTAGCTGAGCAAGGTAATCACTCGCGGGAGTAGTCGATGGTGCGCAGCGCTGTCACCGCAATATTGGTGCCTTCCAAGTCGACTGCTAAGCCCTCATCGGTCACGCGTACTGCGGTGATCTGCAGCAGGTCATCGTTGATAGCAGCGGTCGGTTCGGCGACTGCGGCATCAGCGATGGTGGCGACCACACCGTCGGCAGACAACCCCCCAATATCGCCGCCACTGACCTCGGCGACAACCTGCCCGTCGCGCACCACCGGGAGAATATCCACTGATGCGGCGCCGCGGGCGAACTCGGCCACTAACACCCCACGTGCCGGGTCCGGGCGCACTGCGCTCATCCGAGTGACTTCCCCGGTGATGTTGTCCAGGATGGAATCACCCTGCGGGGCGGGCCGGTTCAGGTTGGCCTCGGCCATGATGAGCTCGGCCGGGATAGTGGCGGTAATGCGCACCCGCTCGGCCACGGACTCTTCCGGGTTGCCGACGCTGACGTTGTAGAGCGTCGTCGTCGCGGCGGGCACACCCCGCACACTCGGCACCGCCCCGCCAGCAGCGTCGGCATTTTGGATGTCGAGGGTGGAGGGGGAGACCACGTCGATTTCGTCGATAGTGCCGGTGATGAGGTCGAGCAGCAGCGGGAAGGCGCCGAAGGACGTCTCAGTGTCCTGCTGCACGGTCACGCCCTGCTGTGGTGGGGCGGTGCGGAACTCCTCATCAACAACGCCGGAGATATGCACACGCAGCGCAATCTCAGCGATGACGAGGACGATGGTGATAGCAAGAACCGACCCCAGCACAATGGCCGGGGTTCGGGATGAATGTCGTTGAGCCACGCGCCCACTATAGGTGCGTGCGGCGACCTAGGACTGTTTTGCGACGTAGTCGTTGAGGTTGTCGACCTCGCGGGCGAAGATCTGCTTCATGGCCTCGGCGACCTTAGGAGCGATCATGCCGCCCATCATCGGGATGTTGACGTTGATATCAACGCTGGTGGCCAGGGAGTCGGAGGACAGGGTGCGGGTGCCGCTGAAGCTGACCGGGAAACCGTCGACATCACCGGAGAGGGTGGAGGAGGCGGAGTCATCGTTCAGGGCGGTCCAGGTCTCGCGACGGGTGACCGTCAGGTTGGCGGGGACCATGCCGCGCAGCTGCTCGGGCAGCATATCGGTCGGCATCTGCTGCTTCAGTTCGACCTCGACGCCATCGCCGGAATCGTTGAAGACAGTCACTTCGCCGTTCTCGCCGGGCATTGCGTCGACGAGCTGGGTCCAGTATTCATTCGTGGCCAGAGCGGCGTAAACTTTTTCCGCAGGATGGTTGATCGGGGACTGGGTATCGGTATGTGTAGCCATGCCCGGAATACTAACGCAGAGGAAGTAGTTATTTCACTCAAAAATACTAAACAGTCTGCTGGGATGTGCGAAACCACCTTCGCAGATCTCACCACCCTGCGCCTAGGCGGCGCCCCAACTGCGGTTCTGCGCTGCCCGACGGTCGAATCCATCGTCGATAATGTGCGCAGCCTCGATGCCCAAAAAACCCCGCTGCTCATCGTCGGTGGCGGATCGAACCTGGTTGTCGGCGATGAACTCGACGATCTGGTCGCAGTTGTTATCGAAGCCGATGAGGTCACAATCTCCCGCGATGGCGATGATGTTGTTGTCTTCGCTGAAGCCGGTGCGGTCTGGGACGACGTCGTCAAGGCCGCTGTTGCAGCAGGTGCTGGCGGCATGGAGTGCCTGTCGGGTATTCCCGGTTCCGCCGGGGCCACCCCGGTTCAAAATGTCGGCGCCTATGGCGTCGAAGTCGCCCAGATCCTGGACTCCGTGCAGCTATTCGACCGCACGACCGGCAAGGTCGAGTGGGTCACCCCCGACGCCCTGGACTTGGCCTACCGCTACTCCAACCTCAAATTCACCAACCGTGCGGTGGTGCTGGCGGTGCGGTACCGCTTGCGTGCCGACGGCCTGAGCGCCCCACTGCGCTATGGCGAATTGGCTCGCCGACTTGGCGTGAGCCCAACAGAAGCCCAGGCCGGTGAGGTACGCCGCCCGGCTGCGCGGGTGCGTGAAGAGGTGCTGGCGCTGCGCCGCGGCAAGGGCATGGTGCTCGACGCTGAGGACCATGACACCTGGTCGGCGGGTTCTTTTTTCACCAACCCCATCATTGATGAGGCCGAACTGGCGGATGTGCATACCCGTGTGGTGCATCACTGTGGAGACGATGAAGCCGACAGCATGCCCGTGCACCCGGCGGGGCCGGGGCGGGTCAAACTGTCGGCTGCGTGGCTCATTGAACGAGCCGGCTTCACCAAGGGCTACCCGGGGCAGGGAGCCCCGGTGCGGCTGTCGACTAAGCACACTCTGGCGCTGACCAACCGTGGCTGTGGGGCGACCACAGCAGACCTGGTGGCACTCGCCCGCGAGGTCCGCGGGGGAGTGGCCAGTGTCTTCGGTGTGCGCCTCGTCCCCGAACCCGTGTGGGTCGGGGTCGACATCGACGCCTAGGGCAGGGGGCTAGCGCACCAAGTCGTCGACGGACTTGTTCTTATTCTCGAGGCGCTTGAGCAGCACGTCTTTGACGTCGCGCCGGCGCACCTTGCCCATCTGGTCGCGCGGCAGCTCATCGAGGTGGAAGAAAGCGCGCGGCACCTTATAGCGGGTCAGGTTCTTCCGGCAGTGCTCGCGGTAGTCTTCGGTATCCAGCCGGGCGCCGCCGTCGAGAGTGATGGCCGCACAGACCAGCTCCGAACCGTCGGACTTCTCCAGGCCGACCACGGCGGCATCGAGGATATCGTCGTGATCGGTCAAGACCTCTTCGACCTCAGCCGGGTAGACGTTGAAACCGCCGGTGATGATGATTTCCTTCAGGCGGGACACCAGGCGAATCCAGCCGTCGCTTTCCATCACACCAATATCGCCGGTGCGGTAGAACCCGTCGTCAGTGAAGGACTTCTTCGTCTCATCGGGCCGGTTGAGGTAGCCGTTGAATACCTGCGGGCCGCGCACCACCAGCTCGCCTTCCGTATCGAAGCCCAGATCCTTATTCGGATCGTCGGGGTCGACAATTTTGACTTCGGTGTCCGGGAAGGGGATACCCACATAGCCCGGGCGGCGCGAACCGTCCATGGGGTTGCCGACCACAATCGGGGAAGTCTCAGTCAGGCCGTAGCCTTCCACCAGCTTGCCGCCGGTGAGTTTCTCCCACTTCTCAACAGTGCGCACCGGCAGCGAGGAAGCACCGCAGAAAGCGAAGCGGATGCCCTTCAAACTGTCCTTCCGCGCCTCGGCTTCCTCAATGATCTTCTCGTATAGCGTCGGTACGCCCGGGACCCAGGTGGGCCGGTTGTGCTTGAGCACCTTCATGATGAGGTCCATTTCCGGGGCGGGCACCATGACCAGCTCGGCGCCGACGAAGACGGACACGTTGGTGACAATGGTCAGGCCATAAGCGTGGAACATCGGCAGCGCAGCCAGGGCGACCTCGCGTCGCTCACCCAGCTTCGGCACCCAGGCCTTGCCCTGCATCAGGTTGGCGACCAGGTTGCGGTGGGTGAGTTCCACACCCTTCGGTTCCCCCGTGGTGCCCGAGGTGTACATGATCACAGCCGGGTCGTCGGCGCTAATGGGGCGCGGCGGAGTCGGCATCTGCGGGGCGTCGGACGGCGCTAACACCCCACCGAACAGGTCGGGGCGGGTACGTGTATCTGGAGTGCCGAGCTTTTCGCGGGTCTCTTTCAGCTTGCCGATGGGCAGGCGCAGTGCCATGCGCAGCTTCCACGGCATGTCATCGATGATATTGACCGGGATGACGGTCTCCAGCGGAGTTTTTTCCACCAGCTCGTCGAGCACCGGAGTGATCTTGTCCCAGCAGATAGCGATGGTTGCGGCGTGGTCCTGGAATGGGCCCTGCAACTCATGTGCGGTGTAGAGGGGGTTGTGCTCTACGACGGTGGCGCCAAGGCTGAGCACCGCGAAGTAGGCAACGACGTGCTGTGGGCAATTCGGCATCAGCAGGGCGACGCGGTCACCCTGGCGAACACCGAGTTCGTGGAGTTTGACGGCGGCGCGGCGAACCAAGGCGTCAGCTTCGGCGTAGGTGCGGCTACGGCCGAAGAACGTGAGCATTGGCCGGTCAGGCCACGTGGTGATGGCGTTGTGGTAGACCTCGGTGAGCGTGGTGTCACCATAATCTAAGTGCGCGTCTGTCCATTCTGGATAATGCTGCAGCCACACGTGGTCAGACTGGGTCATGAGTTCTCCTCTGTATGTAGAAGTGGCTTTCTGACGCCTTTTCACCCACCCTACGCGACCGTAGGGTAGTCAGCTGGGGAATGGGGGTGCATGCTGGTCACATGGATTCCAACCAGCCCGGCGCCGCCAGCACCCCACTGCGGATTGCTGCTATTTCGATGCACACCTCACCCCTGGAGCAGCCCGGTACCGGCGATGCCGGCGGCATGAACGTCTATATCCTGCGCAGCAGCCTGGAACTCGCCCGCCAAGGCCACCAGGTGGATATCTTCACCCGCGCCACCCGCCCCAGCCAGGGCGATATCGTCCAGGTCGCCGAGAACCTGCGGGTCATCAATATCGTTGCTGGCCCCTACGAGGGCCTCACCAAAGACGAACTACCCACCCAGCTGGCTGCCTTCACCGGAGGCATGTTGGCCTTCATCCGCCGCAATGGCATCCACTATGACCTCATCCACTCCCACTACTGGCTTTCTGGCCAGGTGGGCTGGCTACTGCGGGATCTGTGGCAGGTGCCGCTGGTGCACACTGCGCACACCCTAGGGGCGGTAAAGAATGAACACCGGGCTATTGGGGATAAGCCGGAGCCGGAGTCACGCCGGATCTGTGAGCAACAGATCGCCGATAACGCAGACCGCATGGTGGTCAACACCGACGAGGAATATAAGAACCTTCTTGGGCATTACGACGCTGACCCAAGCAAAATTGTGGTCATCCCCCCGGGCGTGGATATCGGGCTGTTTTCGCCTGGTTCAGATCGCGCCACTGAGCGCGCCCGCCGGGAACTGGGCGTCCCGCTGCACTCCCGGGTGGTGTTATTCGTCGGCCGGCTACAGCGCCTGAAAGGCCCGCAAGTCTTATTGCGCGCCACCGCCGAGTTATTCCGCCGCGACCCCGACCGCAACCTGCGGGTACTTATCTGCGGTGGCCCTTCGGGCACAGGTGTGCAGCGCCCCGACGAGTTCCTTGAGCTCGCCACTGAGCTGGGGGTGAATGAGCAGGTGCGGTTTATGCCTTCCCGCCCGCCGGAGGAGTTGGTCAACCTCTACCGCGCCGCCGATATTGTCGCCGTGCCCAGCCATAACGAGTCTTTTGGGCTGGTGGCGATGGAAGCCCAGGCCTGCGGCACCCCAGTGGTGGCCGCCAACGTCGGCGGGCTGCCGGTGGCGGTTCGGGAAGGGCAGACCGGGCTGCTTGTCGACGGCCACGACGAGATTGCCTGGGCCGATGCCTTGGAGGAGTTGCTGGTCGACGACCTTGTTCGGCGTGGCATGTCGCTGGCGGCGCCTAAGCACGCGGCGGATTATTCCTGGGAGGCCACTGCCCAGCGCCTGTATGACGTCTACGATCAGGTCATCGCGCAGACCAACGCCGCAGTGGGCAAATTGCCGCGGCGCGGCGGTGGCGATATTCCCGGCGAGGGCTAACCGCCCCTGGCCAACAACCGTGAGCTCACCCATCAGCCTCAGGAGGCGACCACGATGACAAAAACGAATGACGCGCTGACCAATCTCGCCGCCCAGCTGGACCGGATCGATATTGAGCACACCGTCACCAATGGTGTCGTGGTGCTGGAATTGCGCGGTACCCGCAAGCTGAAAACCACTGTGGCACTCACCCCCGCCCCGGATTCGTTGCGGGTGGAGGCTTTTGTCTGCCGTAAGCCGGAGGAAAAGCCTGAGGTTGTCCATAAGTGGCTGCTGGAGCGGAATCGTCGTCTATTCGGGGTCAGCTACGCGCTGGATGCGCGCGGCGATATCTACCTGGTGGGGCAGTTGCCTGCCGAGCTTTCCGACGATGACCTCGACCGGGTGCTCGGCCAGGTGCTGCAAACCGCGGATGGGGATTTCAACTCCATTCTGGAACGTGGCTTCATGGAGTCGATCCGGCGTGAGTGGGAATGGCGTAATGACCGGGGTGAACCCACCCGCAACCTGGAGGCCTTCCGGCACCTTTTGGAAGAGCCGAAGAAGAACTCGGGTGGAACAAATGGGGGTAACGCTGGTGGGGCTGCGCGCGGTGGTGGCGCCCCGGTGCCGAAGTAGGCCCAAACCCACAGCGAGCTGGCCAGGTTTTCGGCACAATTGACACTATGAGCACCGGAACCTTGATTCTTGTCCGCCACGGCCAGAGCGAATGGAACGCTTCTAACCAGTTCACCGGCTGGGTCGATGTTGACCTCACCGATAAGGGCCGCGCTGAAGCAGTGCGCGCCGGCGAGCTGCTTAATGAGGCTGGTCTGAAGCCGGAGGTGCTGTACACCTCCCTGCTGCGCCGCGCCATTAACACCGCCAATATGGCCCTCAATGTCGCTGACCGCGGCTGGATCCCGGTCATTCGTGACTGGCGTCTCAATGAGCGTCACTACGGCGCCCTGCAGGGCCTGAATAAGGCAGAGACCAAGGAGAAGTACGGCGAGGACCAGTTCATGTCCTGGCGTCGTTCCTACGACACCCCGCCCCCGGAGCTGGAGGACGGCGCTGAGTTCTCGCAGTCCGACGACCCCCGCTACGCCGACCTGGACCAGGTGCCGAAGACGGAGTGCCTGCTCGACGTCGTTAAGCGCTTCGTGCCCTACTTCGAAGAAGAGATCCTGCCGCGCCTGAAAAACGGTGAGACTGTCATGGTTGCCGCGCACGGCAATTCGCTGCGCGCACTGGTGAAGCACCTGGACAATATCTCCGACGATGACATCGCCGGCCTGAATATCCCCACTGGTATTCCGCTGGTGTACCGCTTCAACGATAAGGGCGAGGTGGAAAACCCCGGCGGTGATTACCTCGACCCTGAGGCCGCTGCCGCTGGTGCCGCCGCTGTTGCCAACCAGGGCAATAAGTAGCAACTGGCACTGCCCACGGTCATCGCGCAGCCCCGTCGTTATCTGCTCAACAGGTAACAACGGGGCTGCCGCATTAGGGTAGTCGGCGTGTTGGAAATAGGTCTCGCCATCGTCGCAGCAGCCATCGGCGCTGCGGTGACTGCTGGTGTGTACACATTCATCGGCAAAAAGCGGCCCAGTGCTGCAGCAACTGACTCCCTTGCTCAGCAGCACCGGCAACGGGTCAGCACCATCGGGCAGGTGCTGCACTTATCCGTACAAGGCGCGCCGACAGGCATCGTCGTTGTCGATATTTCCAAGGATGTGGTGCTGTCCAACCAGGAGGCGCACACACTGGGTCTGGTCTATGAGCGCACCCTGCATCCGCGCGCTTGGGATGCTGCGCTCAAAGTCTTTGACACCGGTGAGGAACAATCCATCAACCTGGTCTTGCCGGGTCGCCGGGAGGGCGGCCCGGATACGTATGTGCGCTCCATCGTCGCGCCGCTGAGCACCGCAGATAAACGGTTTGTGGTCATCTACGGCTATGACGAGTCCGAACTGGTGCGCATGGAATCGGCCCGCCGGGACTTCGTCGCCAATGTGTCCCATGAGCTGAAAACCCCCGTCGGTGCTTTATCTCTGCTGGTGGAAGCGCTAGTTGAGGCGAAGGGCGACCCGGATGCGGTGGAGCACTTCGGCGCCTCAATTACCCGGGAGACCCAGCGGTTATCGACGATGATCACCGAACTGATCTCGTTATCGAAACTCCAGGGCGCGGAGAAGCTGCCCGATATGGAGCTGCTGGAGGTCAGCGATATCGTCAAAGCTGCGATCAGTCGCACCAAGATGCAGGCCGAGGATGCCGGCACGGAAGTCTCGTGGGATTGCCCCGAGGGCTTGCGGGTGTACGGCGATAAAGCGCTGCTGGTGACTGCGGTATCGAACCTGGTGTCCAATGCCGTGAATTACTCCCCTGACCGCACCCCGGTGTCGATTAGTTGTATCGAGTCTGATGCCGACACCGTCGCCATCAGGGTCACCGATCGTGGGATCGGTATTTCTCTTGCCGACCAGGAACGCATCTTTGAGCGCTTCTTCCGCGTCGATAAAGCACGGTCGCGGGCGACCGGCGGCACCGGGCTGGGTTTGGCCATTGTCAAGCATGTCGTCGCAAACCACGACGGGGCCGTTAAGATATGGAGTAGGCCAGGAACGGGCTCGACCTTCACCATCGAACTTCCTGCGCCGAAATAGGAAGGATCTGCTGCGTGACCACTGTCCTCATTGTTGAAGACGAAGCTGCACTAGCTGAGCCACTTGCTTTCCTCCTGCGTAAGGAGGGATTCCGGGTACGTGTGGCCGAGGATGGGCCGTCGGCATTGGCGCTGTTCGATGCGGAACCTGCCGATATTGTGCTGCTGGACTTAATGCTGCCCGGGATGAGCGGCACTGAGGTCTGCACCACCCTGCGCCAGAAGTCCTCCGTCCCAGTCATCATGGTCACCGCCCGTGACAGTGAGATCGATAAGGTCGTGGGGCTTGAAATCGGTGCCGATGACTACGTCACCAAGCCCTATAGCTCGCGTGAACTCATTGCCCGTATCCGCGCTGTGCTGCGCCGCGGCATGCCCGAGGATATCTACGACGAGCCGCTCGAAGGCGACGATATTCTCGACGGCGGCCGTGTGGTCATGGACGTGGAACGCCACGTCGTCACCGTTGACGGCGAGGAAGTGCAGATGCCGCTGAAAGAATTTGACCTGCTGGAATACCTGCTGCGCAATAGTGGTCGCGTGCTCACCCGCGGTCAGCTCATCGACCGGGTGTGGGGCGCGGACTATGTCGGGGACACCAAAACGTTGGATGTGCACGTCAAGCGGCTGCGCTCCAAGATTGAGGCCAGCCCCTCCAAGCCGAAGCACCTGGTAACCGTGCGCGGCCTGGGCTATAAGTACGAGGAATAAACCCTCCCCGCCCCCGGGGCTACACCTCGTCCGGGGAGGCGTCTTCCAATGCGGCTCGGGTGGCCGGATGGATCGCCAACAGCGGGTAGCCGGAGGGCCCAAAAGCCCCGGCCCGGCCAGCTTTTTCGCGCTGCTGTAAGTGAGCCGCCAACACCTCGTAGCTAGCGTCGCCAATGAGTTCGCGCAGCTCCCGTTCCGAACTGCGGTACAGCGGCACCCCGCCGGCATGAGTGGCCGGTGCGCCGGTGCACCACCAATGAAATTCGGCGCCGCCACCCCAGGCCCGCCGGTCGTACTCGGTGATGGTGGTGTGCAGAATTTCCTGACCGTCGGGGCGCTCTTCCCAATCCTCCAGCCGCCGCAGCGGCACTTGCCAGCACACATCGGGTTTCGCTTCGACATAGTCAACGTCGTTTGCCACCGCCCACTGGTGCAGCGCACACCCACGCCCGCCTGGCCAGCCTTGGCGGTTGGCGAAAATGCAGGCCCCATTCACCCGCGCGGTACGCAGTGCGGGCTCAAGTTCGCCGTCGTCGTTTTCCAACTCGTCCCACTCCAGCCACGGCTCGAGGGGTTCTTCGTCGGTGGTTTCGATGGTGTCGAACCAGGCGTCGGTGCCATCTGGGCGGTTTTGCCACCACCCGCCGGGGTCGCCGGGAATATCCGGGTCGGGTTCGCGCGGATCGAGATCCATGCGCTCGACGACGTTCACGACGCGGTCGCGGTCGTCTTCATCGCAGAGGAACGCGCCGTGGATACAACATCCTGCGTCGGCGGTTGCTGGCTCAATACCAGGGCAGGCGTCAGTGCCGAATGCGCATTGGTAGTGGGAGAGTAGCCACGTGATATCGCAGGTAATGAGGTGTAACGGGTCCTCCGGGTTGGTGAACTCGAACCACTCACGGGGGTAGTCCTCGGCGACTTCGGCGGGGGAGGGCTGGTCGCCACGACCGGGCTGGGGCTGGGACTGATTCACACTGAGACACGGTAGACCGTCTAACCTGTTGGGCGTGCGCTTAGGTGTGTTGGATGTTGGCAGTAATACCGTTCATTTGGTGATGGTGGACGCCCGTAGAGGCGGTCACCCCACCCCAATGAGCGACGTGAAATCGACGATGAAGCTGGTTGAGTACCTCGACGAGGACAATAAGCTCAGCAAAAAGGGCATCGACAAACTCACGAAGTATGTCGATGAGGCCCGCGGACTCGTTGAACAAATGAAGTGCGAGGAGATGATCTCTTTCGCCACTTCAGCGGTTCGTGATGCCGAAAATGGCGACGAAGTGCTCGACCATGTGGAGAAAGAAACCGGCATTCGGCTGCGTATTCTCTCCGGTGAGGACGAGGCGCGCCTGACCTTTTTGGCTGTGCGACGGTGGTTCGGCTGGTCAGCCGGGCGGATCGTCAACCTCGATATCGGCGGCGGCTCCCTGGAGCTGACTGCTGGTTCCGACGAGGACCCCGAAGTGGCCTACTCGTTGCTTCTCGGCGCGAACCGACTCACCCATGAGTGGTTCGATACTGACCCGCCAGATCGCAAGAAGATTGCGTTGCTGCGCGACTATATCGATGCCGAATTAGTCGAGCCCGCGCGACACTTAAAGAGCCTTGGTGAGGCAGATGTGGCCGCAGCAACATCAAAAACTTTCCGAACTTTGGCGCGTTTGACTGGTGCGGCGCCAAGTTCTGCCGGGCCCCGCGTAAAACGCACACTTACCGCCGCTGGCCTGCGGCAATTAATCGCATTTATTTCCCGTATGACTGCCGCTGACCGAGCCGAACTCGAAGGTGTCAGCGCTAACCGATCGCATCAGATAGTTGCAGGCGCCCTTGTCGCCGAAGCAAGTATGCGATCATTGGGTTTGGAACAGGTTCAGATATGTCCGTGGGCGCTGCGCGAGGGAATTATTCTGCGCCGCCTGGACAGTGACCTTGACGGAAAGGGTTGAGATGAGCGAGGAGAAGCTCACCGTCGCCGAGCTGATGGCCCGTGCTGGTAAAGAGCCGGCAGCAGACCGGCCGCGTCGGCGTCGTCGCAGCCTGGAAGAAGGCGGTGTTTCCGTCGCCGACCTTACGGGCAGCCAGCGTCGTGTTGATGCTCCCGGCCCGCGTCGTGGTGCCCATGCTGCCGACGACCCGGCCACTACTGAGGCTCCATCCGACGATAAGGCTCCGGCAGCGCCGAAGGCCGAGTCCAAGCCGGAGGTAAAGCCTGCCGCGAAAGCTGGCTCCAAGCCCGCGCCGAAGCCGGAACCGAAGTCCGCGCCGAAGCCGGAGCCCGAGGTTAAGGCGGCGACTAAACCCGCGCCGAAGGCTGCGGCCAAGCCGGAACCGAAGCCGAAGCCCGCGCCGGAGCCTAAGCCGGCACCGAAGCCCGAGGCTAAGGCTGCTGCCCCCGCTGCTACGAAATTCGCCTCCGCGTTCAACGTGCCGGCTGCAGTGCCCGCCAACCCCATCGTCATCGACACCAATCCCGATGATGACGAGATAACCCTGGCGCTGACCGCATTCAACGACGCCAAGGACGGCACCACCCCCGTCGCTGAGCCCGGCTACACCGTCAAGGACATCCTTGGCTTGCAGCAGCCGAAGCAGCCGCAGCCCGCAGCCAAGCCCAAGGTCACCCCTCCGGGAGAGGCCAATACCGATATCCAGCCGGCCATCCCCGACGAGGACGCACCGCAGGAGCCGAAGGACACCAAGCAGCCAGCAGCAGAAAAGCCCGAGGCTGATAAGCCCAAGGCAGGTGCTGCCGCAACCGGTGCCGCCGCAGCTGGGGCAGGTGCCGTTGCTGCGAGCGCTGCAGCAGCAAAGACCACCGAGTCGGTTGAGCCGCGGTCCTCGCATGCTGATACGACCGCTACCGCAGAGGTGCCCGGTATGGCCGACGAGGTCAACCGCGCAGCGCCGCAGCCCGCTGACGACGACGTCGACGACCACGGTGCTGACGACCACGTCGACGACGACCGTGCCGAATACGTAGAACCTGTCGAGCTGGACGAGGAAGAGCAAGAAGACAATTCCCTCTCCATCGCCTTGCTTGTTATCCAGGTCATCGTCGGCCTGGTTGCCGGCGCATTCCTCTTCGTCGCCTTCACCTGGGCCTGGGCCCAGATGCCCACTATCGCCGCTGGTGTCGCCGCCCTTGCGGTGACCGTCGTGATGGTGCTCATCGCCAATACGGTGCGGCGTAAGCGCGATAAGCTCACGCCGATTTTGGCCGGTGTGGTGGGGCTGTTGCTCACCTTCGGCCCATACCTGCTGATGCTGCGTTAACAACGCTCAGCTTCTCGTACACCCCCATTCGAACCCGCCCCGCCTCGCAAGGCGTGGGCGGGTTTGGCACTATTGGCCCCCATGACACGCATTGCAGTAATTGGTGGCGGCAAGATCGGCACGGCCCTCATTGGTGGCCTGATCGATGGCGATGTGCCCCCGAATCGAATCCACGTCGCTGACGCACTGCCTGGCCGCGCTGAAGAACTCGGCGAGCAGTATGGCGTCACCGCGTCCCAGGACGCCCCCACCGCAGCTGAAAAGGCCGATGTGGTTTTCATCTGCGTCAAGCCGCATGATGTCAGTGCTGCGCTGGAATCCATCGCCGCCCCGCTCGATGAAGCTGAGGGCGACCCTGTGGTGGTCTCTATGGCCGCAGGACTGACTCTGGAGACCCTCGAGCACATCATGGCCGCCGGCACTCCGGTGGTGCGTGTGATGCCCAATACGCCAATGCTCGTCGGGCGCGGCGTCAGCGCCATCGCGCCGGGCCGTTTCGCCAGTGCTGAGGTCCTCGACATGGTTGCCGAGTTGCTCAGCAAGGTCGGTGTGGTCGAGAAGGTCACCGAAGCCCAGATGGATGCGGTCACCGCTATTTCCGGTTCCGGCCCGGCGTACTTTTTCCAGTTCATTGAGGCCATGTGTGATGGCGGGGTGAGCCTGGGGCTTAGTCGGGACCAGGCCCAGCGCCTTGCTGTGGAAACTATGGCCGGTGCCGCAGAGATGCTTGCCGCTGAGGGCGTTGACCCGGTGCAGTTGCGCGCGAATGTTTCCTCACCTGGGGGTACTACTGTCGCGGCCACTCGCGCTTTGGATGAGCATGGGCTGCGGGGTGCGGTCTACGCGGCGATGCAGGCCTGTCATGACCGGTCAGTCGAGCTTGGCCAGGTCGAGTAGGGGCCTGCTTAGCCACGCGCTGCGCGTCACATGAGACTACTTTCGTGTCTTCGGTGACATGGATAACTTTGCTCTCTTTTTCCCCTTATATCGCAATTGCCCCACTGTTAACGGTAGGGTGATGGAAGCACGCGCGTGTTTCACCACCGCAGGAGGGGAAGCCTGCGGCGCGGAGCGTGCGTTGAAGGGATTCAGATAAATGGCGAACAGCGAAAACGGAACGTTCTTGACGGTTGCGGAGGTCGCGGAGATCATGCGCGTCTCCAAGATGACCGTCTACCGGCTTGTACACTCCGGAGAGTTGCCAGCAGTGCGCGTGGGTCGGTCTTTCCGCGTGCACGAGACTGCAGTTGAGGAATACCTCAAGCCCTCCTCCTTCCGCGCAGGATAACCACGCGGCCCCTCTGTTCTGCCCGGCGTTGCGCAAACGTGCGACGCCCTCCGTCCGCACCCAATTTTTTCGGTGTGTGGGCGGTGCAGCTATGATTGGCCCATTAACTGACAGTCGAGTGGCCAACGTAGCCTCGGCTGCCACCGGTGACGGCGATATCCGCAGTCATCGGGGGCGCCAGTTGCCCGCATGTACAGCACATAGGAAGCGAGGACGAGCCAATGGGTTCTGTCATCAAGAAGCGTCGTAAGCGTATGTCCAAGAAGAAGCACCGCAAGATGCTCCGCCGCACCCGCGTGCAGCGTCGTAAGCTCGGCAAGTAAACACGCCGACGCGCTCAACCGGCCCGCGCCGCACCCCAATTACCTGGGGCGCAGCGCGGGCCGAGCCGTATCCGCACAACCAGGTATCCTCTGCATCATGACCGAAGGCCTCGACATGGACTTCGTGGAGTCAGTGTGGCTGCCCGCGCTTGCGCCGCTCTACGACTCCTGGTTCCGCGTGGATGTCACCGGCACCGACAATCTCCCCAAAGGTACTGCGGGCCTGCTGGTGTCGAACCACTCCGGCAATCTGCCCATCGACGCATTCATGGTGCAGACCGCCGTCTACCGCGCCAGCGGCCGCTGGAGTCGGGTACTCGCCGGAGACGTCGCCTGGACCATGCCAGGTATCTCCGATATCGCCCGCACTATCGGTGCAGTACGCGCTGACCCCGCTGCCGCGCATTCCCTCTTACGCGGCGGTTGGCTGGTCAGCGATTTCCCCGAGGGCTACCGCGGACTCGGCAAGCCCTACTCGCAGCGCTATGAACTGCAGCGCTTCGGCCGCGGCGGTTTCGCGGCGCTGGCCTTACGCCACGACGTACCCATCGTCCCGGTGGCGATCACCGGCGCCGAGGAGATCTACCCCCAGCTGGGTTCGTTGCTGCGCGGCCCGGCGACCATCGGCAATAACGCGGCCCGCACCACCGGCGGCCAGTCCGAAGGCGCCGCATCCTTCGACGAGGCCCTCGCAGACCTCGTCTACGGCCTGACTGACATGATCGGCACCGGCGCCCGCGGCCCGATCAGTGAACTACCGGTGTTTTTCCTCGGCGCGGAAGGGCGCAAACGTCGGGAAGCGCTCACCGAAATGCTTGCCGACGTTGCCCGCTCGGCAGCTAAAGACCTCGGCATTCCCTATCTGCCCACCACACCGTTTTTCCCGTGGCTTGGGCCACTGGGTTTGGTGCCATTGCCATCGAAGTGGACGATTGATTTCCTCGAGCCAGTCGACGCCCGCCAATGGGCGGCGCAGTACCGCGCGGAGATCATGGAACCTGTCGAAGCTGCCGAGGAACTCACCGGCGAGCAGCTCGCCACTGACCCAGTCTCGGTGTTAGGGCTTGCCGACGATGTGCGCGGCCAGATCCACAATCAGTTGCTCAGCCGGCTACGCACCCGGCGCAGCGCGTTTTACTAGCGTCGGGAAGCTAAAATAATCCCGGCGCCGGCAGCAGCGGCCAACCCCAGCGACGCAATGGCCCCCTTCGGGGTGCGCGCTTTCTGGGTGATCCGGCGCAGCGGCCGGTATTCACGCACCGGCCAGTCGTGGGCCTTGGCAACAGCACGCAGCCGGTGGTCCGGGTTGACGGCCACAGCAGTGCCCACCATCGACAACATCGGCACATCATTGGCCGAATCTGAATACGCGGTGCAGCGCGCCAAATCTAAGTCCCGGTAGGCCGCCAGTGCTGCTACCGCGTGCTTTTTGCCAGGCCCGTGCAAAATATCGCCCACCAGCCGGCCGGTGAACATCCCTTCGTCATCGACTTCGGCGACTGTGCCGAGCGCCCCGGTGAACCCGTACCGGTTGGCGATGATCTGGGCGAGCTGCACCGGGGTAGCGGTGACCAGCCACACTTCTTGGCCGGCCTGTAGGTGCATTTCCGCCAGCTCTCGGGTGCCTTCATAAATACGGTCATGCATCGACTGGTCGAAGATTTCTTCAGCCATCTCGACAACATCGGCAACACGCAGGCCTTTGATGAACTCCAGCGCCTGTTCGCGGCCTTCGGCAACATCGTCGGCGTTTTCCGAACCACTGACCCGGAATTTCAGCTGCTTCCAGAACATGGTGGCGATATCCGTTGGCGGGAACATGCCGCGCTTGGCGAGGCCAAAACCAAAGGACACAATGGAGGCGCCCTGAATCATGGTGTTGTCCACGTCGAAAAACGCCGCCGCGCCCTCATCGCGGGGCAGGTCGGGGTCGCCGGGGTCGACGAAATTGCCTGTACTGCTCGCCGCCGCTGAGGCGCCAGCTACTGAGCGGAAGCCAGAGACGAGCTCTTCGTAATTGACGTCGTATTGCTGGGCTAGGGCGCTGAGTGCGGCAGCTTCACCAGCGGCGCGCTGCGATTCCGGCCCTAGGGGTTTGAGCGCGACGTTTTCCAAGAAATTACGCACTGCGCCCTGTGATGGCAGAAGGTCGGCCAGCGGGTCACCGCTAAAGAGCTGCTCGCGGCCGTGGTGGGCTTGGTGCACGTGGATTCCTTTCCCGGAGGTAATGCGCCCCATATCGTATGCCTCGGTGGGACAAAACGTCGTGCAGCGCACCGAGTGCCGCGGGCAATAGCGGCGCTGCGGCGTAGAATACGAGCGCACGCAGGCAGGTGCCCCGGGCACCGAACAGCACCAAACAGCACCAAACAGCACCAAATCGGCAAGGAGAGCGCCCCACATGCCCACTGTGACAGTGCTTACTCGGCAAGGATGCGGCTCATGTGTGCGCGTTGCCGCCCAGGCTGAACCGATCGCAGTTGAATGCGGCGCCGAGTTTGTGCTTACCGACGTTGATTCCGACCCGTCCCTGGCGACTGAATTCGGCGATCGGGTGCCGGTGGTACTGGTCGATGATGAGGAAATCGCGTGCTGGGAGCTTGATGATGACGAGCTCTATGAGGCCCTTGAACAGTGCTAAGTCAGGGTTACCTGACCTGGACACCGTAGTTTTGCCTCGTTTGTTCCGGCGTTAGCGGCGGGTTAGCCTTATGGCCACAAGTGAGCCCGGCATAGATGCCGGCCGGGCGTAAGAGAAAACGGATAGCGGTGGTTTGCTCCGTGAGTGTGTTACTCGTGGGTATGTCTCATCGGTCTGCGCCCGTGCCCGTCCTTGAACGGGTTACTGTTGGTGGGACCGAGCGTCCCGCTACCCTCAATCGGTTGATTAGCGAAGACGCCATTAATGAGGCCATGCTCGTGGCCACATGTAACCGCGTCGAGTACTACGTCACCTGTACCGGTTTCCACGCAGGTCTGGCCGCCGTCATGGGCGAGATCATTGACCGCACCGGCTACGAGATGGACGACATCAGCCCGTACCTCTACATCCGCTACGCCGAGGGTGCCGCCGAGCATCTCTTCGCCGTCGCCAGTGGCCTGGAATCGATGGTCCTGGGCGAGCAGCAGATTATCGGCCAGATTCGCGCCGCCTACACCGAAGCTGATGAATGCGGCACCGCCGGTTCCGCTATCCACGATCTTGCGCAGCGGGCACTGCGCACCGGTAAGCGGGTACACACCGAAACCGGTATTGATGAGGCCGGCACCTCGATGGTGTCGGTGGCGCTTACCGACGCTATCCGCACCCTGCAGACCGGCACTGAGCCCGATGCCTGCGACGCCCTGAACGGCCGTAATGCGGTTGTCCTCGGCGCCGGGGCGATGAGTTCATTGGCCGCAACCCATCTGGGCCGCTGCGGTATCGACAAGATCACCATCGCCAACCGCACCGTCAACCGCGCCCAGACCCTTGCTGAGCACGCCATTGAGGCCGGTGTGGCTGCCGAAGGTATTGCCCTGGCCGATTATGTCAGCGCGCTTGCCGACGCAGATATCCTGATTTCTGCTACTGGCTCAGTTGGCCCTGTGGTCTCCCGGGAGCAGGTCGAAGCCGTCATGACTGTCCGGGGCACCCGCCCGCTGGCTGTGGTGGACCTGTCTATGCCGCGTGATGTCTCCGATGGTGTCGCCGAGATCCCCGGTGTCTCCCTGTTCGATATCGAGCACCTGCAGCTGCAGTCTCTCGACGAGCTAGACCAGGACGATGAGGCCGCCGCCCGCGCTATTGTTTCCGAGGAACTCAGCGCTTATCTCAACGCCCAGCGGGCAATGGAAGTCGCCCCCACGGTCAAGGCGTTGCGCCAGCGGGCCGGTGAGGTCGTCGCCGCTGAGCTGAGTCGCCTCGAGACCAAAACCCCGGATCTCAGCGACCGCGAACGCGCGGAAGTCACCCGCGCTGTCAACCGTGTTGTCGACAAGCTGCTGCATGTGCCGACCGTGCAGGTCAAGAAGCTTTCCGCCAGCCCTGGCGGCCCGTCGTATGCCGCCGCCTTGCAGCGCCTGTTTGACCTTCCGCTCGACACTGCTGCGGGGCTGCATAGCGACACCGATATTCCAGCGGATCTCATGGTCACCGGCCGTATGGGAGAATTGTTGCTGCCCAATGACAGCATCACTCGACCAGAGGCCGGAGGCTACCGTGTCTGATTCGCGCGAAACGGACGCACAGCGCACTATTCGTATCGGCACCCGCGGCTCGGAACTGGCAATGACCCAGGCCGGGCACGTGCGCGATGCCCTTATCGCCAACGGGCACCCCGCCGAATTGGTGATTATCAAAACCGCTGGCGACCATAACCGCAATGATCCGGTGCAGAAGATCGGCGTCGGTGTGTTCACCCAGGCGCTGCGTTTGGCTTTGCGCAATGGTGATTGCGACGTTGCGGTACACAGCTTTAAGGACTTGCCCACGGCTGGCGAAGCCGATCTCACCATCGCCGCGGTACCCCCGCGTGTCGATGCCCGCGAAGTATTGGTTTCGCGCAATAACGCCACCCTCCGAGAGCTTCCCGACGGTGCCGCGGTGGGTACCTCCGCGCCGCGCCGGGTCTCCCAGCTGCTTGCTATCCGCCCGGACCTGGACCTGCGCCCAGTGCGCGGCAATATCGACACCCGCATGAACCGGGTCCATGAAGATCTGGATGCGGTAGTGCTCGCCCGCGCTGGTTTAGAGCGCACCGGCCGTCTTAACCGGGCGGCGGAAAGCCTCGCTATCAGTGATGTTATGCCCGCCCCCGCCCAGGGCGCGTTGGCTGTGGAGTGCCGGAGCAGCGATTCGGAATTGGTTGCTGCCGTTGCCGAATTAGATGATCCGCACTCCCATGCGCGAGCTGTGGCCGAACGGCAGGTTCTGGAAGTTTTGCAGGCTGGTTGCACTGCCCCGGTGGGTGCCTATGCACACGTAAATGGGGGCGATGAATTGGTGTTGACCGCCGGCGTCTTCGCGATTGACGGCACAGCCGGTATCGTGCGCACCGCTACCGGAAATGTCCTTGAACCCGTTCAACTGGGTACTCTCATTGGTCAACGTCTGCTTGAGGCAGGCGCCCATGAGGTCATGGGCGACACACTGCGCTGACCGGCGCTGCCGATTTTCGTGGGCGCGACACCGCCCACCTTTGACCTAGTTTCCCCGAGAAGAGAAGTCGACACTGTTTATGAGCACCGACCGCACCACGCCCGCAGGGCGCATCCTGTTCGTCGGCGCTGGTCCGGGCAACCCGGACTTGCTCACCCTGCGTGCCCGTGAGGTCCTCGAACATACCGCGATCGCCTATATCGACGAGGCGGTCCTCAGTGGTGTGCGCGGGCTTGTAGCAGCCGAACTTCCTGTCCCGGCCGCTAAACTCGACGCCGCCGAGCAGGAATACGAGCGCCTCTGTGAAGAAGCCAAGGCCTCTGGTGCCCGACGCAAACCCCCGCGCCCACCGAAGCCGACCGCTGCGGAACTGCGTCAACCACTAGAAACCGCAGATGAGATGTGCGCGGCGATGGTTGCCGAGGCACAAGCGGGCCACGATGTGATCCGTCTCGTTGCGGGCAATCCGCTCACCAATGACGATGTGCTCGCCGAGATCAATGCTGTTGCCCGCAGCGGTGTGGAATTCCAGATCGTGCCCGGCATGTCCGTGCCGTCCACAGTGCCAGCGTTCGCCGGCATCGCCCTGGGGTCGACCTACACCGAAACCGATCTTGCCCGCGCTGACCTGGACTGGGATGAACTGGCCAGCGCCCCGCAGCCGCTGGTGCTGCAGGCCGTTGCTGATGACCTCGGCGCTATCGTCGGTGAGCTGTCCTCGCGTGGGTTGTCGAAGAACCTGCCGGCCTCGGTCACCGTGCACGGCACCACCCGGCTGCAGCGCACCTACGACGTCACCCTGGGCACGCTCGCCCAGCTCGACGGGGATCTCACCGGCCCGCTGGTAGTCACCTTGGGCAAGGGCGTCGATGACCGTTCGAAGTATTCCTGGTGGGAAAACCGGGCCCTGTACAGCTGGAATGTGCTGGTGCCGCGCGCTAAGGCCCAGGCCGGCCCGATGAGCGCCCGCCTGGCCGCCCACGGCGCCATCCCGGTAGAAGTGCCGACAATCTCCATTGAGCCGCCGCGTAGCCCCGCCCAGATGGAGCGCGCCATTAAGGGCCTCATTGACGGCTCCTACCAGTGGGTTGTGTTCACTTCTGTCAATGCGGTGCACGCCGTGTGGGACAAACTCACCGAATTTGGTCTGGACGCCCGCGGTTTCGCCGGTATCCGCATCGCTGCGGTGGGCAATAAGACCGCTGAAGCCATTAGGGAACTCGGAATTGTGCCGGAGTTGCTTCCCGACGAAACCCGCCAGAATGCCGCAGGCATTGTTGACGTATTCCCCGAATTCATCGAGGGCATGGACCCGGTCAACCGGGTGCTGCTGCCGCGGGCCGATATCGGCACCGATGTGCTCGTCGACGGTCTTGTGGACCTCGGTTGGGAAGTTGATGACGTCACCGCTTACCGCACCGTGCGCGCCGCCCCGCCCAGCGCTGATATTCGCGACATGATCAAAACAGGCGGTTTCGACGCCGTGTGCTTCACCTCCTCCTCAACGGTGAAGAACCTCGTCGGCATCGCCGGTAAGCCACATGCGCGCACCATCATCGCCTGCATCGGGCCGATGGCTGCGGCCACCGCCCGCGAGTACGGGCTGCGCGTGGATGTGCAGCCCGAACGCGCCACGGTGCCGGATTTGGTCGACGCCTTGGCCGAGCACGTGGCACAGCTGCGGGCGGCCGGTCAGCTGCCTCCGCCGCGGAAGAAGCGACGTCGCAAAGCGGCAAACAAGTAGTGGGCCGTATCGTGGTGGGCATGAGTCAGTCCGCCGCACAGCCTGTACCAACCCCAGTACGTCGCCCTCGTCGGCTGCGTACCACCCCGGTGATGCGCCGCATGGTCGCCGAGACCACCATCACCCCAGCGCAGCTCATCCTGCCGATGTTCGTCGCCGACGGCATTGACCAGCCGGCGCCGATCAGCTCGCTGCCTGGGGTCGTGCAGCACACCGAGGCCTCCCTCATCGAAGCGGTCCGCGAAGCCATCAGCGTCGGAATCGCCTGCGTGGACCTATTCGGTGTGCCCCGCGCCGCAGATAAAGACGGCGTCGGCAGCGGCGCGAGCGACCCGAACGGAATCCTCAACCGCGCTATCGCCGCACTGCGCGCCGAATTCGGCAATGACGTGCTGATTATGGCCGATACCTGCCTGGATGAGTTCACCGACCACGGCCACTGCGGCGTGCTAGTAACCAACGACCGCGGTGAAACCATCGTCGATAATGACGCCACCCTGGTGCGCTACCAGGAAATGGCAGTAGCCCAGGCCGAAGCAGGCGCCCACATCATCAGCCCCTCAGGAATGATGGATGGCCAGATCGCCGCCATCCGCGCCGCCCTCGACGCCGCCGGGCACCAGGACGTGGCCATCATGGCCTACTCCGCGAAATACGCCTCCGCCTTCTACGGGCCATTCCGCGAAGCCGTCGGAAGTTCCCTCGAAGGTGACCGCCGCACCTACCAGCAGGACAGCGCTAACCGACGTGAAGCCCTGCTCGAAGTCGAGCTGGACATCAATGAAGGCGCGGACTTTGTGATGGTCAAACCGGCCATGGCATACCTTGATGTGCTGCGCGAAGTCGCAGACGCATCCCCGGTGCCGGTGGCCGCCTACCAAGTCTCCGGTGAATACGCCATGATCCACGCCGCCGGGGAACGCGGCTGGATCGACCGCGACGCCGCAATGATGGAAGCCATCCTGTCTATCCGCCGCGCCGGCGCCGACCAGGTGCTGACCTATGCTGCGGTAGACATTGCTCGACGACTTGGAGAACAGCAGTAGTGACCACTCCGAATAAGGCAACCACCCACCCGCCAGAACAAATCGTCGGCGCCCGCCAAGCCTGGCTGGCCACCTGCGCGCTACAGACCGTGGCCGCTATCGTCACCTCGGTCTTAATATTCATCGACCCTGGTCACCTCATGGACAACGTCTCGCAAACCCCATGGATGAATGACTCCATCGGGGCACTAGACAGCGCCGACCTGGTGATGGTTGCCCAAACCGGGGCGGTTTTCCAGTTCCTGTTCATCGCCATCGTCGCAGGTGTTTTCGCGTGGCTGACCACCATGGTCAACCGAGGCGCGAACTGGGCGCGCATTGTGCTCATCGGCGCCAGCTTCTACCTCATCTTCAACACGCTCATGCTGTTGCTCGGTGCCGATACCGGCACCGGCGGGCCGGTGTGGTTGCGCTACGCCGAAAGTGCCCTCACCGTCGCCTCCGCATGTGCCGCCGCCGCAGGTCTTGTCCTGGCCTCTGCCAAGCAGTCCCAGCAGTGGTGTACCGGCCCATTGAAGCCCAAAGACACCCCGAAAACCGCCGCCGCGCAGAAGGACACCGCGCAGAAGGACTCCGCGCAGAAGGACTCCGAAAAATGACGAAACCCCCGCAGGCGCACAGCCCCGCCCGGCCATCCTGGTACTGGCTGCTGATGATCGGTGCGCTCGCCCAGGTTGCCGTCGGTGCGGCGTTATTGACCCTCGACCGCTCCAGCGCCCCGGCCCGCACCGCCCAAGACATCCTGATTGTCGGCATCGTGGGGCTCATCGTCGGCTTCGTCATTGTTGCCGCCATCCCGAATGCGGACACCACCAAGGCCCGCCGCATGGTCATTCTCACCGCCCTTGCCGTGGTTATTGTGGTCACCGCTTTTGGCATGATCACCCGCGCGGTGCAACCGTGGGCTGCGGTGCCCTTCGTCCTGATGACCATGGGCTCAGTGACGCTCTATAACTACATGCGCTCCCCGTACCGGAATTAAGCCAATGGGAACAAGTACTGAAAAAACCAAAGGTGAACGCGAACTTGATGCGCGCGTCGAAGAGCTAGAACGCATCGACGAGCGCGTCAGCGTCGCCATCGCCGAGGCCAAAGCAGCCGCCCGCAAAATCCGCTCGCCCCGCAGAGACAGCGAGGACGAGTCAGCGCAGGAACGCCTCGCCCGACGTTTCGGCACCTCCCGTACTTCCTTCGGCATGGTCGTCACCGGTATGACCGAAGCCATGGACGCCGCCGCGGCCGAAGAAGCCCTTCAGGAAATCCCTGGGGTCACCGCCACTGTTGTCTACGACACCGGGCGGGCCTGGATTACCGCCCCCGACGTCGTCACCCCCGATCAGCTCATCGACGTTCTCGATGAACAAGGCCTCACCGCCTACCTGACCCGGTCCTCGCTGCGTCGGCGCGCCACCCGACTAGATACCAAACCGCGCCGTCGGCCTGCGGTACCCGCCGCCGCCCAGCAGCTCGCCGCCGACCGCACCCGGCGTCAGGAAGCGGCGCTGCGGGAAGCCTCCGGTGGGGGAGAGGTGCTCTTCACCGCCCGCGAGCTGGTCACCCGGCTGCGCTTCATTGTGTCGCTGATTCTGACCATCCCTGTTATCGCACTGTCGTTGTACTCAAAGTGGCAATTCGACGGTTGGCAATTCGTGGTCGCCGGGCTGTCCACGGTGGTTGTGCTCTGGGGTGCGTGGCCGTTCCACCGCGCCATGGTCGGTGCGCTACGGCGCAATATGTCGGCCCTGGATGAGGCCTCCGCAGTTGCCATCCTGGGCGCATGGTTGTGGTCGATGGGGCAGTTGGTATTCACCGACGCACGCCATTTCGGCTTCCATAATGAACCCACCTGGTTCGCCTTTAACTACGACCGCTCAATATCTGGCGAACTGTTCTTCGACGTGGCCTGCGGGGTGACCGTGCTGCTGCTCGGTGGCCGCCTGCTCACCCGCTATAACCGGGTGCGTTCCGGCGCGCTGATTCGGGCACTGCGGATTCCCTCGGATCGGGTTGTCACCGTGGTCCGTAAATCCGGCCCCAGCGCTAAGCCCCGCAAGCGCCGGGTCACCATTTCCGAACTCAATATCGGCGAGGACCTGCTGGTCCCACCCGGGCAGATCATCCCCGTCGACGGCGCTGTTATCGGTGGTTCGTCCCCGGTGGATGCTTCCCTCGTCGGCGGCTCCCCGGAACCGGAGGAAGTCAAGGTCGGTTCCAAGGTGTGGGCCGGCAGCGTCAACCACGGGGCCACACTGAAAATCCGTGTCCACCGCACTGGCTCGAAGACCCGCGCGGCGATGCTGCTGCGCTGGGTGCGCCGCGCTATCCGCGAAGAAGACGCCGCGCACCAGACCGCGGTGCGCGCCGCCTCCACCCTGGTGCCCGTCGCGCTGGGCCTGGCCGTGGTTGCTTTCGGTGTGTGGTGGCTTATCACCGGGACCCCCGGCGGTGCGTTCTCGGTGGCGCTATCGACCCTGGCGTGTGTGGCCCCGGTGGCCCTGGCTATGTCTACCTCCATCGTGCTGCGCCTGGGCATCCTCGCCGGTGCGCATGAAGGCATCCTGCTGCGTAATGCGGAGACAGTACGCACCCTGGCGGAGGCTAATGCGGTGATGTTCAACCGCGTCGGCACGCTGACTGAGGGCGAAATGCATGTGGTCACCATCGCCCCGGCGCCCGGGGAGAACCCCGAATTGGTGTTGCGTGTTGCTGGCGCGTTGGTGATGGAATCAGATCACCCCACCTCGATGGCGATTGTGAAGGCTTGCCGCCAGGCCCGCGATGCGGATTCCACCAGCGATGGCATCCCGCACTGGATTGAGATCCGGCAGGCCACCATCACCGATAGTGGTTCCTTTACCGGCCAGGTGGATATTCCCGTCCAGCATGCCGACGGTTCGGTGGACCTGCGCACGGTAGAAGCCAGCATTTGGCGTCCCCGTGACCTCACCGCCCTCGATGAGCGCACCGCAGTAGCTGCCCTATCCGGTGGCACGCCGCTGGTGGTGTCCTGGCGCGGCAAGACCCGGGGTGTCATCACCGTGGCCCAGGAGGTCAAACCCGACGCTGTCGACGCCGTCGATGAGCTTGAAGCAATGGGTGTGGACACCATCATGATCACCCGTGATGCTTATCCGGTGGCCCGCCGGCTGGCGGACCGGCTGGGTATTTCCCGTGTCATGGCTGGTGTGGTGCCCTCCCAGAAGGCCGGTGCGGTGCGCACTATTCGTTCCGGTGGTGAGACTGTCGTCATGGTCGGCGGCGCTGATGTGTCCGATTCACTGCGGGTGGCCGATATTGGGCTGCTGATGGATGATGACGATTCGGCGGCAACCCGCGACCTCAACAGCACCGATGTGGTGTCGCTGCGCAAGACTGTGTGCAGTGTGCCGCAGGCAATTGTGTTGGCCCGCAAGATCCGCGCCACGATGGATTCCAATATCCTCATCGCCTGGATTTATAACGTGGTGGCGCTGGTGGCGTCGGTATGCGGGCTGTTGCCGCCGTTGATGGCGGCGGTATCGATGGTGGCTGCCGGACTCTGGATTGAGTGGCGTTCACGCTGGATGCAGCGGCGTCGGTTGGCCCCGTTGTCCGGGCCTTCCCTACCATGGGGGTCGTGACTTTCACCGCGAACGACCAGCAACCCACCGAAGCCTCCGCCGCGTGGTTCCGCCGCGCCCACGAGGCAACCCCCGGCGGCGTGAACTCGCCGGTGCGTGCCTTCCACTCCGTCGGCGGCACCCCACGCTTCATCGCCTCCGCTAAAGGCTCCCGGCTTACCGACGTTGACGGCAATAACTACGTCGACTTAGTCAGCTCCTGGGGGCCCATGCTGATGGGCCACGCCCACCCCGATGTGGTCGCCGCGGTGACCGAAGCTGCCACCCGCGGCCTGTCTTTTGGTACTCCCACCTCCGGTGAGGTCGAACTCGCCGAGGAGATTATTGGCCGCACCTCCGTCGACCAGGTCCGCCTGGTCAACTCTGGTACCGAGGCCACCATGTCCGCGGTGCGCCTGGCCCGCGGCTACACCGGCCGAGCCAAGATCGTGAAATTCGCTGGCTGCTACCACGGCCATGTTGACGCCCTATTAGCCTCCGCTGGTTCCGGTGTGGCGACGTTCAGCCTGCCGGATTCGCCGGGTGTTACCGGCGCGAGCGCAGCCGACACCATCGTGGTGCCCTATAACGACCTTGCTGCGGTTCGGGAAGCCTTCGCCGCCAATGAAGGAGAAATTGCCTGCATTATTACCGAGGCAGCTGCGGGCAATATGGGCACTGTCGCCCCGAAGCCCGGTTTTAATGCCGCCCTGCGTGAGATCGCCCATGAGCATGGCGCGCTGCTGATTATCGACGAGGTCATGACTGGTTTCCGTACCTCCCGCTCCGGCTGGTGGGGTGTCGACGGTGTCGCCGGTGACCTCACCACCTTCGGCAAGGTCGTCTCCGGTGGTTTGCCCGCAGCAGCCTTCGGCGGCAAGGCCGAAATCATGGCGTATCTCGCCCCCGAAGGACCCGTCTACCAGGCAGGGACACTGTCCGGCAATCCTGTGGCCGTGGCCGCTGGCCTGGCCAGCCTGCGTGCAGCTACCGACGAGGTCTACGACAAGGTCACCGCCAACGCGGACCGACTGGCCGATATTCTCGATAGTGCGCTGAATAAGGCCGGAGTGGCCCACCACATGCAGCGCGCCGCGACGATGCTGTCGGTGCGCTTCGCCGAAGGCCAGGGACACAATTTCGCAGATATGCAGGCCGCGGACACCTTCCGCTACCCGGCGTTCTTCCACGCCCTGCTGCAGGGCGGTGTCTACGCCCCGCCGAGCGCATTCGAGACCTGGTTCGTTTCCTCCGCACTCAGCGATGATGACTTTGCCATTATCGAACGCGCGGCCCAGCACGCCGCCGCAGCCGCCGCAGCCGCAACCCCGGAGGACAAGTGAGCGTTCATTCCCCGCGCACCGTCGTACATCTGGTGCGCCACGGTGAGGTCCACAACCCGGACAAGATCCTCTACGGACGCTTGCCGGACTACCACCTATCCAGCCGTGGTGTCGACCAGGCCCATAAAACCGCTGAGTCCTTCGCCAACCACGACGTCACCGCCTTGTACTGCTCCCCACTGGAGCGCACCCGGGAAACCGCCGCCCCGATCAGTCAGGTCGTGGGCCTGGAACCGCAGGTCCGCGACAAGCTCATCGAAGCAGGCAATAGTTTCGAGGGGATGCGGATTAAGGGCCTGCGCTCCCAGTTGTGGAACCCGAAGTATTGGCCGCGGTTGCGTAAACCCTCCATCCCCAGTTGGGGCGAGCCCTATACCGATATCGCGGACCGTATCTTCGAGGTCATCGCCGAGGCCCGCGCCGCCGCCGAAGGCCACGAAGCGATCCTGGTGACCCACCAGCTCTGCGTCGTCGCCGCCGCCCGCCGGGCCCGGGAATTACCGTTGGCGCATAACCCCGCTAATAGGCAATGCGAGCTGGCTTCGGTAACCTCGCTGATCTTCCAAGGCGAGAACATCATCGGCGTGCGCTACGCCGAACCCGCCGCGAATATTTAGGCACCACCGGCCTGCTGTCCCCACCCATATTGGAGGTCATTTGATGACCCTGCGCACATCATTCACCCGCACCGCCGCTGTGACTGCGGTTGCTGCCGCCTGCGCGGCCACACTGGTCGGCTGCGGCGCAGACGACACCGTCGGCCACGACGCGGTCGCCATCGGCGGGGAATTCGAATTCGTCTCCCCAGGTGGACAGAACCAGATCGAATACCCGCCGGAGCAACGCCAGCCCGTCGGGGAGATCTACGGGCCCAGTGTGCGCAACCCCGATAAGGAACTACACCTGTCCGACTATGAAGGACAGGTCGTTGTGCTCAACGCCTGGGGGCAGTGGTGCGGGCCATGCCGAGCCGAATCCGATGACCTGCAAGTGGTGCACGAATGGATGCAGGACGACGGAATCGGCACCGTTTTGGGCATTAACGTGCGCGATAATGTGCGCCAGGCCGCCGCTGATTTCCTCGACGATAATGGGCTGACCTTCCCCTCCATCTACGACCCGCCCTTCGTTAACGCCTCCGCGATGGGTGGGCTGCCAGCGTCGGTGATTCCCACCACGGTCATCCTGGATCGGCAGCACCGCCCAGCCATGGTGCTGCTCAAAGCCACCGATCAGAATGAACTGAAAGACATCATCCAGAAGGTCGCAGCCGAGCAGTGATTACCGTCCTCGCCCAAGCAGGCTCCATCGGGGAGCAGTTCTCTGATGCCGTCACCACCGGACCCATCCTGCTGGCCCTGCTGGCCTCTGCCGCCGCGGGCCTGGTGTCCTTCGCCAGCCCCTGCGTGATCCCCCTAGTGCCAGGCTATGTGTCCTACCTGACTGGCCTGGCCGGGGCCGCAGGCTCGAATAGTCCCAAGGCGCGCTCCCGCGCCGGGCTGGCCGCACTGGCGTTTGTTGCCGGGTTCACGGTTATTTTCGTGCTGGGGTCGGCCACCGTATTCGGCATGGTCTCCGCGCTGCGGATCAGCCAGTCGACGCTGACCACCGCCGGCGGCATTATCACCATCATCATGGGCCTGGCTTTTATGGGCTTCATCCCCGCCCTGCAGCGCGATACCCGCATGTCCCCGCGGCGCCTAGCTACCTGGTTGGGCGCGCCACTGCTCGGCGCGATTTTCGCTCTCGGCTGGACCCCGTGTTTGGGCCCGACGCTGATGGGCATCATGTCGATCGCCGCTGGCACCGACGGCTGGACCGCCGCACGCGGCATTGCCCTCATCATCGCCTACTGCCTGGGCCTGGGTTTGCCTTTTGTGCTGTTGGCGATTGGTTCGGTCTCTGCGATGCGTGGGGTGGATGTCCTGCGTAAGCACTCCCGCACCATCCAGGTCATCGGCGGTGTGATGCTCGTTGCCGTTGGTGTGGCCCTGCTGACGGGTACCTGGGACGTGTTCGTATCCTGGATCCAATCCACATTCGCTACCGACGCCACTAGCCCCATCTAGTGTTGTCGCGCCCCGACTACTAAGGACGGCCCCCTCATGCCCGGTTCTTCCCGCGCATTACTGATGCGCCCCGTGCGCGCAGCATGGCGTTGGCTAACCAGCATGCGTACCGCCCTGATCCTGCTGTTCTTGCTGGCGTTCGCCGCCGTGCCTGGGGCACTGTTGCCGCAACGCTCACTGAACCAGGCGAAGGTCTACGAATACCTGGAAAACAACGGCACTATGGCCGAGGTTTTCGACAAACTGCAGCTATTCGACGTGTTCTCGTCGGTGTGGTTCACCGCCATCTATGTGCTGCTATTCGTGTCCCTGGTGGGCTGTATCCTGCCGCGCGCCTGGGAGCACTACAAGGCCATGCGCACCCCGCCGACTCGCGCGCCGCGTAATCTCGGCCGGCTTCCGATGCATGACGAGGACACCGTCGGCAAGCCTATTGATGAGGTGCGTGCCGACGTCATCCACCGCCTCCGCAAGTGGCATACCACCGAAACCGCAGCCGAAGACGACCGGGCCGGGGCGCTGTCCATCTCCGCTGAGCGCGGTTACCTGCGCGAATTCGGCAACCTCGTTTTCCACCTGGGTTTGGTGGTGCTGCTGCTCACCATCGCCGCCGGGCGGTTGGTGTACTACGAAGGCCAGGTCATCCAGCTCACCCCCACCGGGGACGATATTTCCGGGCCTGAGGTGGCAGCCGCCACCAGTCAGCCGTTTTGTAATACCGCGGCGGCGAATTATGACTCGCTGCGCTACGGCAACCTTTTCGACGGCACTGGGCTTACCCCGTTTTGTGTGCAGGTTGAGGATTTTAAGGCTGAGTACCTGCCCACCGGCCAGGCCGAGATGTTCACCTCCCGGATTCGCTATGCCGACGCTGATTCCCTGCGCAAACCGGTATCGGAGTGGACGCCGTACACCCTGGCGGTTAACCACCCGCTACGGATCGACGGCGACCGGGTTTACCTGCAGGGCCACGGTTTCGCACCGGCTTTTAAAATCACCTGGCCAGAAGGGGAATCGCGCACCGATATTGTGCAGTTCCGCCCCGATGACCCGACCTTCTTCCTGTCTTCCGGTGCGCTGCGGTTCGACCCGCCACCCGGGACGTACCCGGACCTGTACGAGCGTCGCCAGCACCAGATCGCCATTGAGGGCCTGTTCGCCCCGACCGCCCAGTTCACCGGGGAAAAGGGCGAATTGCTGTCCTCCTCCTACCCGGAGCTGACCGACCCTGCGGTGGCCATTGATGTCTACCGTGGTGATGCGGGCCTGGATACTGGCCGCAGCCAGGATCTGTTCAGCCTGGACCGGTCCCTGATGCACTCCGGCCAGTTGGAGAAACTCACCCGCGTCAACCTCAAAGCCGGTGAGTCGGTGACACTTGATGACGGCACGGAATTGGAGTTCCTCGGCGCGAAGGAATTCGTCAACCTTCAGGTTGCCCACGACCCCACCCAGAAATTCGTGCTGCTGGCCGCTGCGATGATGCTCTCTGGGCTGGTGGTGTCGCTGCTGATTAAGCGCCGCCGGGTGTGGGTGCGGTTGCGGGATAATGCTGATGGCACCACCCACGTCGAGTTCGGTGGTCTTTCCCGCACTGACCGGGCCGGTTGGGGCAGTGAGTTCGAGGAGTTCGTGCGCGCGGTGACGGGGCGGGAAGAACCCGAAGAAGAGTAGTTCTGGCCGGCGTCGTGGACAGCGCTGGGTAGCTGAGCTTTTGGCAGTGCCGCTGGCCGCGCTACCGTAGGGCGTATCCTTATTGCTCCAAATCACCGATGGAGTGGCCCTATGCCCGTTAACCAGACCCTCGCGGACGCGTCGGACCTGTCTTTTAAGTCAGCCTTCGTCGTCTACGCGGTGGCCCTGCTGCTGTTCATCGCCTATTACGTGCGGTGCAAAGCCCTGCTCGAAGCCCGTGCAGAAGCCTCGGCAGATGACCATATCCGCTCCGATAAGGTCGACCGCCTTGGCTCAATGAGCGAGATGGTGCTCTACCTGGGTATCGCCATCCACCTTGCTGCGGTGGTGCTGCGTGGCCTTTCTGCCTCCAGGTTCCCGTGGGGCAACCTGTACGAGTACGTTGCCGTCTTCACCCTGGTGGCCATGATTATCGCCGCCGGTGTGCTGCGCCGTAATGAATTGCGCGTGTTCTGGCCGTTCCTGCTCACCCCGGTTGTGGGGCTGATGTTTTACGGCGGCACGGAGCTCTACGCCGAATCGGCGCCAGTGGTGCCGGCACTGAAGTCCTTCTGGTTCCCGATCCACGTTTCCACGGTGGTTGTCGGCGCGTCGATTTTCTTGCTCTCCGGTGTGGCCTCGGTGCTGTACCTGCTGCGCATGAACCAGCCTTTGGGGAAGGAATCCGGGTGGTTGGGGGCCTTGGCCCGGCCGCTGCCCAGTGCCCGCACCCTGGACACCATCGCCTACCGCACCGCCATCTGGGCTTTCCCGATTTTCGGCCTGGGCGTGATTTTCGGTGCCATCTGGGCCGAGGCCGCCTGGGGTCGCTTTTGGGGTTGGGACCCGAAGGAGACAACCTCCTTCATCACCTGGATTCTCTACGCCGGTTATCTCCACGCCCGCGCTACGTCGGGGTGGCGTAATCACCTGGCGGCGTGGATCAATGTCGTGGCCTTCGCGACGATGGTGTTCAACCTGTTCTTCATCAATATGGTCGTCTCCGGCCTGCATTCTTACGCGGGGTTGAACTAATGGGACGCATCGGAGCGCTTGCCGCTTTTCTTATCTCCGTCGGTGTGCTGTTCACTCTGATGGCCCCCGGTGGGCTGGGTGAACCCACCATTGGCCTTGGTGTCATCCTGGCGTTGGCCGGGCTTTTCCCGGAGTCCTGGGTGGTGGGCCTGGCGCACCCCATTGCGCGCCGGCTGTCGATTGGTTTGCTGCTGGTCGGCTCGGTGATGGCCCTATTGGATTGGGGCCTGGACCTGTCAACAGTTGCCGATGTGGCCGCCACCTTGCTGTTCTACGGTGGTTTCTTGGTGTTGCTGCTGCACGCAGTGGCCTACTGGCGTGTTCATGGAGACCAGCTAACGTCCTAAGTCCCCGACCCCTGCCGAGGTTGACCGTATTCTGATGCCTTCGAAAGCTAAGCAACGCACCCGCAGCATGTGGCAGCTTGTCAAAGACGTTCTGGACTCGATTTTCCGCCCCACGATTTCACCGGATTTGTCCAAGCGTGAGCGGTGGGAGCGTCGTGCCGAAGGGCCGCTGCTGCTGCTTTCGGTCATCTTTCTGCTGCTCTACGCCTGGTCCTCGCTGGGTACTGCCGGTTCCACGCTGACCCGCATTGCTGATGCCGGCATGTGGCTGGTGTGGGCCTGTTTCGCCATCGACTATTTCGTGCGCTTAGGGCTTGCCGAGGAGCGCGGCAGTTGGTTCATTCGCCACCTGCATGAGTTGGCGCTGGTGGTTCTGCCCATGTTCCGGCCACTGCGCATCCTGCGTGTGGTGAGCGTGCTGGTGCTGGCCCAGCGGTTTTCTGCCTCGTCGGTACGTGTGACAGTGGCGATGTACACCGTGGCCTCCACGGTGTTGCTGTTGCTGGTGGGTTCGCTGACCATTTACTCCGCAGAGCGTTCCGACCCGGCGAGTGATGTGAACTCTTTCTGGGATGCGCTGTGGTGGTCCATTGTGACGGTCACCACCGTCGGCTATGGCGATATCGCCCCGGTGACCTCCGAGGGGCGCGTTACTGCCGCGTTGCTGATGATCAGCGGTATCGCCCTTGTCGGTATTGTCACCGCGACTGTGGCGTCCTGGCTGGTCCAGCAGGTATCCAATGGTGATGACGCTGCCCGTGATGCGGAAATGCTGCAGGAGATCCGGGCGCTGCGCGATGAGGTGCAGCAGCTGCGCGATGAGGTGCACGGTGCGGGGGACAACTCGGGGGACAACACCGACCCGGATGAACACCGTGCTGAGCACAAGCCGGGGCAATTAGACTAGCGCCCATGCGGATTCTCGTTACTGGTGGCGCCGGGTTCATCGGCTCCAATTTTGTTCGCCGCACCCTGGCCACTCGCCCGGAGGCGCAGGTCACGGTGCTCGACGCTTTTACCTACGCCGCCCATGAGGACAATCTCCGCGATACTGACGGCACGCAGCTGTGCGAGGTCATCCGCGGTGATATCCGAAATGAGGAACTGGTCGATACGCTCACCAAAGGCGTGGATGTGGTGGTGCATTTCGCCGCCGAGTCGCATAACGACAATTCGCTTGCCGACGCTGACCCCTTCGTCACCACCAATGTCAATGGCACTGTGACGCTGCTCCAGGCCGCCACCCGGCATGGGGTGCGGTTTCACCAGATCTCCACCGATGAGGTGTTCGGGGACCTGGACCTTGATGACCCGGCCCGGTTCACCCCTGATTCCCCGTACCGGCCGTCGAGCCCGTATTCGGCGTCGAAGGCTGCTGCGGACCATTTTGTTCGCGCCTGGGTGCGCTCCCATGGCACCGCGGCGACGATCTCTAGTTGTTCGAATAATTACGGCCCCCGGCAGCACCCGGAGAAGTTCATTCCCCGCCAGATCTGTGGGCTTATCGACGGCCAGGTCCCGCGGGTGTACGGCGATGGGCGCAATATTCGCGACTGGATCCATGTCGACGACCACAATGATGCGGTGTGGGCCATCCTGGATCATGGCGAGATCGGCGCGACCTACCTCATCGGTGCTGATGGGGAGCGCGCCAATATCGACGTCGCCGGTGACCTGCTGGAATGCTTTGGCCGTAGTCGCGATGATTTCATTCGGGTCACTGACCGGCCCGGCCATGACCGTCGTTATGCCATTGACCCCGCCTCGACTCGGGCGCTGGGGTGGGCGCCGGCACACAGTGACTTCGCCACCGGCCTGGCGCATACCGTGCAGTGGTACCGGGATAACGAACAATGGTGGCGTCCGGCCTACGCCGCCGCCGAGGCTCAGTACGCGACCACCGAATCGCCGCTAACCTGAGGCCATGAGCACTCGAGGCACCTATCAGCCCACCGAACTGGCCGGCGTCTTCACCTTCGACCCCGTGGTGCACTCAGATAACCGCGGTGCGTTCCACGAATGGTTCAAAGCTGACGCCTTCGCCGAGGCCCTGGGCTACCCGTTCATCCCCGAACAGGCCAATATGAGCACCTCGGCAGCCGGGGTGGTGCGCGGCATCCACTTCGCCGATGTGCCGCCCGGGCAGGCGAAGTTGGTGACCTGCCCCTCGGGCCGCGCCACCGACATCATCGTTGACTTACGTCGCGGTTCGGACACCTTCGGTCAGCACATCACCGTGGAACTCGGCGGGGACAGCCGGAAGGTGGTGTACCTGCCTGTGGGTGTCGGCCACGCTTTCGTCGCCCATGAGACCACCGTTATCGCCTACCTCACCAGCACCGGCTATAACCCTGATGCCGAACATGCGGTCAGTATTGACGACCCCGATCTGGGTATCGATATTGACGCTATCCTGGGCGGCATGCCGCGGGTGCTGTCGAAAAAAGACCAGGCAGCCCCCACCGTCGGCACGCTCGGCGATAGGCTGCCGCGGTGGGAAGACTGCCGGGCCTACGAGAATGACCTGCGCAATATGTGGGCAGAGTCGATGGGGGAGGCCTAGGCCATGAAGGGCATCATCCTGGCCGGCGGTACGGGCACTCGGCTGCGGCCGATCACCATTGGGGTGAGCAAGCAGCTTGTGCCGGTCTACGACAAGCCGATGATTTATTACCCGCTGTCGACACTGATGCTGGCCGGGGTGCGCGATATTCTCATCATCACCACCCCAGAAGACGCGCCGCAGTTCCACCGGCTCTTAGGTGATGGTTCCCAGTTCGGGGTGTCGCTGAGCTACGCGGTCCAAGACGCCCCGCGCGGGCTAGCCGAGGCGTTCATTATCGGCGCGGACCATATTGGTGATGACTCGGTAGCCCTGGTGCTTGGCGACAATATTTTCTACGGAGCGGGCCTGGGCACCCAGCTGCGTCGCTTTAACGACGTTGATGGCGGCGCGATTTTCGCCTACTGGGTCGCTGACCCGGGTGCTTATGGGGTAGTCGATTTCGATGCCGACGGGCGGGCGACGTCCATTGCGGAAAAACCCGCCCACCCACGGTCGAATTTCGCGGTACCGGGTTTGTACTTCTACGACAGCGGTGTGGTCGATATTGCCCGCGGGCTTGCGCCGTCGGAACGCGGGGAGCTGGAAATCACCGATATCAACCGGGCGTATCTGCAGCAGGGGCGCCTCAAGGTGGAGATTCTGCCGCGCGGGACTGCCTGGTTGGATACCGGCACGGTACAGACCCTGATGGCTGCCGGTGATTTTGTGCGCACCATTGAGCAGCGCCAAGGGTTGAAGATTGGGTGCCCGGAGGAAGTCGCCTGGCGGATGGGGTATTTAAGTGACACCGAGTTCGCCGCCGCCGCTAAGGCGCAGGCCAAGTCCAGTTATGGGGCGTATCTCACGCAACTTTTGCGGCGCGGCAAGGATGTATAACGCTCAGGTGGCGTGGCCGTCGGGGTGGTCGTCGTCAGGCTTATCCTGCTGCTGCCGGCGCTTTTCCTCATAGTTTTTCTTGCGCAGTTGCCAGAGGAAGTCCTCATCATCATCCGGGCCTTTCGGCGGCGGTGGAGTCGCTGGCCTGGTGTTATTGCGACGGTAGATATCTGCGCCGGGGCCGAAGGCTTTCCATAACAGCACCACCGCAGCGATGATGAGCAGAAGAATGAGAATCCGGCCCACCTGGCACCTCCTAGTCGTTGCTTGATACGTAGACTAACCGCGTGAGCATTGCAGCTAAAGACACCACCGAAAACACCACGCCAGCGGCCTCGTCCGGCGTCGCCGGGCCGGTGGCGTGGTACCTCCTGGCCCGCATCGCACTGCTGATCGCCCTCACCTTGTTGTTGGCGTTGATTTCGTCGCTGGTCGGTGCCTATGTGCCGATGGCGGTGCTTGCCGTACTCGCCCTCATTATTGCCATGCCGCTGTCGGTATTCGTTTTCCCGCGGTTGCAGGCCAATGCCAATGCGGCAATGGCCAGGTGGGCAGCGAACCGCAAGGCGCATAAGGAGTATGTGCGCGCTGAGCTCGCCGACCGAGAAGAGGACTAGGACCTACAGCACAGTCGGCAGCCATAGGGTGAGTAGCGCCAACGCGGCCCATGCGGTCATAACCTGACCAACCTGGCCCAACACCGGAATGAGCTTGGTGCCCTGCGCCCCGGATCGCACCGTGGCGATGGGTAACCGCGCAAAAAAGACGAGGCTGAGGATGACCGTTGGGTGCCCCAGCAGCCAAATGATGATGGTGACAACCACTGGGGTTAACACCAGAGCCAGCCACAATGTACGAGTGTTGGCGTCGCCCAAGCGGACTGCGAGAGTGACCTTGCCGGCCTGGGTATCAGTGGGGATATCGCGCAGGTTATTGACAAGGTTGACTGAGGCGGAGATGGCGCCCATACCGATCGCCAGTAATAGACCCACCCACGAGATTCGGCCGGACTGGGTGAACTCGGTACCCATAACGGCCACCAGGCCGAAGAAAATGAAAACCGCCACTTCGCCCAGGCCCCGGTAGCCGTAGGGGTTGTCCCCGCCGGTGTAGAACCAGGCGGCCAGGATGCACACCGCGCCGATAAGGATGAGCCACCAGGCGGATAGTAGCGACAAGGTGATACCTGCTGCCGCTGCGACCGCGAAAGCGGCGAAGGCGGCATATTTCACCGTCTGTGGCTGCACCACACCAGCGGCGGTGATGCGGGTTGGCCCGGTGCGGTCATCGTCGGTACCGCGGACACCGTCGGAATAGTCATTGGCGAAGTTCACGCCAATAATGAGCGCCCAGGCCACCACTGCTGCCAGAAGCGCCCGGGGGAGCGAAATATCGTCGTGGGTGATGGTGGCGGCTAGGCCCGCCAGCACCGGTGCGAAGGCATTTCCCCAGGTGTGGGGGCGGGCGGCGCCTAACCAGTCGCGGACAGTGGGGGAGTGGTGGGTGCTCATGCGTCCTTCCGGTTGTACTGCTGCGCGGCGATGTGGCGCACCGCGGCCCGATCTATTTTGCCGCTGGGCAGGGTTGGTAGCCCAGACACGGGGTAGATAGCGCGCGGCCGGGAGTGTTTATCAGGGATCTGGGCGGCCAGATCGGCGCGGGCCTGCGTGATGGAGGCGCCGTCGGCAAGTTCCACGAGGCTCACCATGGCCTGGCCAAGATGGTCGTCTGCGATGCCGACGGTGGCTGCTGCAGAGATGCTGGGCAGGTCGGTGAGGGCGGCGTCGACATCGCGGGGCAGGTGTTTCAGGCCGCCGGAGATGATCATGTCATCGGCGCGGCCAAGGACACTGATCTGCCCGTCGGCGGCGATGGCGCCAAGGTCGCTGGTGGTGAATGTGCCATGAGCTAGATCCGGGTGGTCTCCGGTGCGGTAGCCGCGGGCGACCATAGCCCCGGTGAGGGTGAGCCGGCCGGCGCTGAGCCCCACTGTGACTCCGGGGAGTGGTTGGCCGTCGTAGACCACACCGCCGCAGGTCTCGGAGGAACCGTAGGTGGTGACCGCCGTGATGCCGGCTTCGCGGGCGCGGGCGAGGAGGTCGGGGGCGATTGCTTGGCCGCCGACGAGGACGGCGTCGAGTTCTGCGAGAGCCTCGGTGGCGCCGGGGTGGGTGAGTGCCTTGGCGAGTTGGAGTGGCACCAGGGATAGGTAGCGCCTGGGCCCGGCCATTGTGGTGATAGCTGAACAGAGCGTACCGGGGCAGAAACCACCTGTGAGATCAATCACTTCAGGTGTGAAGCCCGCATGGAGGCTGCGCAGGAGCACCATCAGGCCCGCAATATGGTCCGCTGGGGTGGCCAGTAGCCAACGCCCGTCGCCGCCTAAGCGGGTGTGGGTGGCTTCGATGGCGGCGGTGAGATTGGCCGGCGACAGCAGGGCGCCTTTAGGGGTGCCGGTGGAGCCGGAAGTGCAGGCTATAAGGGCGATATCGCTATCAATGGGCTGTCCGACGCGTTGGGTTTCGCGCAGTAATTGGGCTCGTTCGGGATGCGCTATCGGGGTGGGCAGAAGTGAGGTTTTTCCGGCGAGTGCATCGGAGAGTGAATCCAGGATTCCGGTGACTGCTGGGCCAGTAGGTACCGGTAATTCCGCCAGGGCGCGAGACATGGCAGCAGTCTACCTGTGTGGCCAGAGGGGTAGGAGTTACCAGTGGGGCAAAAGTGGTATTGCTGTCAAATGGAGGTGCGGATTTTTCCCCTCGTAAGGGTGTAACGCATTAGGGTAACCTCCGATACACAGTGTGAATCCCACGCTTTTGCATTTTTAGAGAGGTCCACTACATGTTCCGTCGTACTGCCGCTGTTGCGGCCACCGCCGCTGTATCCATCGGCTTGGCCGCCGCCCCCGCCAGCGCCCTCGCTTGGGCCGACTGGTCTGACGAAGAATCCGGTGAGGCTCAGGCCGTCGTCCGGCTCCAGATCGCCGTTGACAACGAGGGTGGCGCTGCTGCCTGCACCGGCACCGCGATTGCCCCGCAGTGGGTCGTCACCGCCCACCACTGTGTTGAGGACACCGACACCTTCGCCGGCAACGTGCTCGTTGGCCAGGGCGAAGACCCGGCCCGCTTCCAGATCAACCACTGGGAAGTTGCCCCGGTTGGCGATGTCGCCCTGATTCACGTCACCGAGGACATGGGCCTGAGCTACTACCCGGAGATCGCCACCACCAATCCGGCCCCGGAAACCGAGGCTCGCGTCTACGGCTGGTCCCCGCTGGGCCAGGGTCAGTTCGACTACCTGCCGACTGACACCGTCACCGTCCGCGACAACGTCAATCAGCCCGAGTTCGGCGACGGCCTTGGCTACCTGACCCAGTCCGAGCTGCCCACCAAGCTCCAGCAGGGTGACTCCGGCGGACCGCTGTTTGTCGACGGCAAGATCGCTGGCGTCCTGTCCATGGGTATCTCCGGTAGCATCCTGGTCCCGGTGACCTCCAGTGGCTACTTCATCCACGCTGCCACCACCCCGCAGAAGGACTGGATCCAGAACACCATCGCCACCAACCCGACCCAGCCGGCCACCGACGTCCCGGTCGCCCCGAACCAGGCCCTGATCCCGGTTCCGCTGAAGGAATGGTTCCCGCGCGGCCTCAACCCCCGCACCTACTTCGGTGAGCTGCCCGTCGGCTCCTCCGATATCGTCGACATCATTCAGGGCTCCGTCCCCGCCGGTGAGTAATCACTGCGCACCTGTAGACGGCACCTAAGCCCGCCACAGCAATGGGCCCGCCTCCTCAACAATGAGGAAGCGGGCCCATTGGCATATCGCCAGCCAGCCAAGCACCCAGCTAGGCCGACCTAGTAATAGAAGGGGAACTCCTCCCAGTTCGGGGCGCGCTTTTCCAAAAACGCCTCCTTGCCTTCCACAGCCTCATCGGTCATATACGCCAGGCGAGTGGCCTCACCAGCAAAAACTTGCTGACCCATCAGGCCATCATCGGTGAGGTTGAAGGCGAATTTCAGCATCCGCTGAGCCGTCGGCGACTTGCCATTAATCGCCCGCGCCCACTCCACCGCAGTGTCCTCCAAGTCCGCGTGATCGGCGACCTCATTCACCGCGCCCATCCGGTGCATGGTCTCCGCATCATAGGAGCGGCCCAGGAAGAAAATCTCGCGGGCAAATTTCTGGCCCACCTGCTTCGCCAGGTACGCCGAACCATAACCGGCATCGAAGCTGCCCACATCGGCGTCGGTCTGCTTAAACCGGGCATGCTCACGCGAAGCCAACGTCAGGTCACACACCACATGCAGTGAGTGGCCACCACCAGCAGCCCAACCATTCACAACCGCAATAACCACCTTCGGCATGGTGCGGATCAGGCGCTGCACCTCCAGGATGTGCAGCCGACCGCCCTCGACCTTCGCCCGGGCGGTATCAACCGAAGACTCATCGGCAGCAATGACATCACTGTCGTGGCTGCCGGCGTACTGGTACCCCGAGCGGCCCCGAATACGCTGGTCACCGCCGGAACAAAACGCCCAGCCACCATCCTTCGGCGACGGGCCATTACCGGTGAGCAGCACCACGCCCACATCCGGCGACCGCCGGGCATGATCCACAGCCCGGTACAGCTCATCAACCGTGTGCGGGCGGAAGGCATTACGCACCTCCGGGCGGTCAAAAGCGATGCGCACAATGCCATTAGCGCGCCCCTCGCCGGTATGCCGGTGGTAGGTGATATCGGTCAGATCCTCGAAGCCGGGCACCACAGCCCACTGCTCGGGACGGAATGGGGAATCAGTCATAAAACAAGGGTAGCCAGCACGCGCGCCACCGGCCGGTAGCGTGGCAGATATGCACCCGGCAGAAGTAGCAACATTCCTTGATTGCGCCCACGTCGTCGCGCTGCCCATGCGCACCAAATTTCGTGGCATCACCACCCGCGAACTGCTTCTCGTCGAAGGTGAGCACGGCTGGGCCGAATTCGGCGCCTTCCCCGAATACCAACCCCCAGAAGCCGCCAACTGGCTGCGCAGCTGCGTCTCCATCTGGCGCGGCGACCTGCCCACCCCGCGCCACCGGTGGGTGCCGATCAACGCCACCGTGCCCGATATTCCGGCCGATAATGTCGCCGATATCCTCAACCGCTACCCAGGGGCGAGCGTCGCCAAGGTCAAAGTCGCCGGGGACAGCACCCTCGAGCAAGACATCGCCCGAGTCGCCGCGGTGCGCGCCGCCTGCCCGAACATGCAGGTGCGCTGCGACGCTAATGGTGGCTGGACTGTGGAAGAAGCCATGACCGCACTGCGCGAACTCACCGCCGATGGTGCACTGGACTATATCGAGCAGCCCTGCCCCAGCGTCGCCGAGCTTGCCGAAGTGCGCCGCCGCTGCCGGGCCGAAGAACTGCCAGTGCGGATCGCCGCTGATGAGTCCATCCGCCGCGCCGCTGACCCCTGGGAAGTAGTGCGTGCCGACGCAGCCGACGTGGCAGTGCTCAAGGCCGCGCCTATGGGCGGGCCGAAGGCATTTTTAGACCTTGCCGGGCAGCTGGCCGAGCACGGACTCGATGTGACGGTGTCCTCTGCCCTGGACTCGGCGGTGGGTATGTACGCCGGGCTGATCACCGCCGCCTCATTGCCGGACCCCGCCCCGGCGGGACTGGCCACCGGGGCCTTATTCGAGCATGACGTGTGTCCGCCCCGGCGCATTGTCGATGGTCAGCTTGAGGTCTGCCCCCTGGAACCGGACCGGGACGCGCTGGTCGAATTCGCCGCCCCGGAATCACGCCGCCGGTGGTGGTGTGAGCGAGTAGAAGCGTGCGCTGAGGTGCTGCGCAGGCAATAGGAGCCACTTCAGATGTGATCCGATACCGGCGCGCTATAGCGACCGGATACCCTTAACGACATGGCAGAACCCAGCAGTGCCCCGGCCGCAGTTGCCGCGGCGGTTATCGTCGATGAGCTGATCCGCGCCGGCGTGCGCGATGCCATCGTGTGCCCAGGGTCGCGCTCTGCGCCCCTGGCCCGCGAATGTGCCCGCGCAGAAGCAGAAGGGCGGCTGCGCCTGCATGTGCGGATGGACGAGCGGGGTGCCGCGTTCTTGGCCCTCGGCCTAGCAGCAGCAACACAGCGCCCCACCCCGGTACTGACGACCTCTGGTACTGCCGTGGCTAATTTACTGCCCGCGATGGTGGAGGCCACCTATTCCGGTATTCCGGTCTTGGCTCTCACCGCCGACCGGCCCGCCTGGTTCCACGGGTATGGCGCCAACCAGACCATCGCCCAGGCTCATCTTTTCGATGACGCCAGCGTCGTCACGCACGATATTGACGCCACCGCTGCGTTGAGTGCTGGCGCTCAAGCCCGCCTGCGCGCCACCGTCGATAAGCTCATTGCCGCGATGCTGCAGCCTGGCCGTGGCGGTGCGGGGCACCTCAATGTGCGTTTCGACGACCCGCTGGTGCCTGATGATGATGTGCTGGCCGACACTGCCCCCGGGCGTGCCGACGGCGCCACCTGGACCGATATCCAGCATCTGGGCCAGCCGCCGCGCCGGCCGGTGCATACGGTCGATATTTCCCGGCCCACGCTGGTCATCGCCGGCGACCACGCCCCCGACCTGCCGGAACTCGCCGAGCTGCCGACCATCGCGGAGCCGTCGGCACCAGCGGTCTCGAACTGCCCGGTGCACCCCTTGGCGGCAGCGGCCCTGGGCAGCCAGTCCGTGCCGGTCCCGCCGCAGCAGATCATTGTGCTTGGCCGGCCGACGCTGCACCGGGCTGTGGCACAACTGCTGAGCAGGACCGATATTGATATCACGGTGGTCACCAATGGTGGGCTTCCGGGCGCCGCCGACTACGCGGACTTAGGGGCCTGCGCCCACCGCACGGTGCCGCAGGTGCAGCTGGTGGGGGAACAACCCCAGCAGTGGCTAGACCAGTGTGAGCAGTTATCCCTTGCTTCTGTGGGGGTAGTGCGTGATGCAGTTGCCGACGATTCCTACGGCTTTACCGGCCTGCACGCGGCAGCGGCACTCACCGACAGTCTGCGCACCGGCGACACCGTGGTGCTCGGGTCCTCAAGCGCGGTGCGTGACTGCGCCTATACCGGCCTGCCCTTCCCGGCGGTGCGTGTCTACTCGGGGCGGGGCGCCGCCGGTATTGACGGCACTATTGCCACCGCCATCGGCATGGCCTTGGCCAGCGACCGGGCGCACCCCGACGAGATTCGCCCACCGCGCACCATCGCGTTGATGGGGGACCTGACCTTCTTGCACGACGCCGGCTCTCTGCTCATTGGGCCTGATGACCCCCGCCCGGAAAACCTCACCATCGTGGTGGCGAATGATAATGGTGGCGGCATCTTCGAAATTCTCGAAGCCGGTGCCGAGCCGCTGCGCAGCCAGTTCGAGCGGGTCTTCGGAACCCCGCATGATGCGGATATTTCCGCTCTGTGCGATGCCTATGGGGTGGCCTATAGCCGGGCCAGCACCCTCAGCGAAGCCCTGCAGTTGCTGCACCCCGATACCGATGTTGATGGCATCCGGGTCGTCGAACTGCGCACCAGCCGCACCACCCGGCGCAGTCTGCACCACGAACTGCGCCACCCCGGCTGCGCCGAACCGGGGCACAGCTAGTCATGGCCCGGTTTATCCCCACTGTCCGTGGCCCCCGCGACTCGGGGCCGTCTCGGTGGCCACGCCGGGTGCGCCAGTTCATTTTGGTGTTCCTGTTAGCCTTGGCTGCTGCGTGCGCGGGCCTGGTGTGGGGAGCGTGGTCGTCGGGGCGCGCTATTGACGCCCATACCGGCAATGCCGTTGCGGAGGTGCGCAGTGTCAGCATTGTGCGCACCACTGTCGATTTTGTTGATGAGAGCGGCGAATACCGGTCCCCGCCCGTGGGGGTGCTCTACCCGGTGGGTCTTGAACCTGGCCAACGCGTGCGGGTTGAGTATGACCGGACGAACCCCGATTTAGTGCGGGTACAGGGCCGAGGGTGGTCGTTGGCTATTCTGCCTGCGGTCTCCGTCCTACTGGGAGGGTTCATCCTGGCGGCACCGGTGTGGTGGTTCAGCGTTCGGGCTACCCGACGTTCACTTACCGATAGTGTCGCCGACACCGAGCGATAACGCGTTAGTGAACGGGGATTGGGAGGCTGTGCGTATGCGAGTGGCGATTGTGGCGGAGTCTTTCCTCCCGAATATGAACGGTGTGACCAACTCGGTACTCCGAGTCCTTGACTACCTGGCCGAACATGGCCACGAGGCGTTGGTCATCGCACCGGGGGCCCGGGCCTTCCAGGAAGAAATCGAGTCTTACCGAGGCTTCGAGATTGTGCGCGTGCCGACGGTGATGGTGCCGCTGATTGATTCTTTGCCGATCGGTGTCCCGCATGGCCGAGTTGCCACCTCCATCCGCGAATTCCACCCCGACGTGGTTCACCTGGCCTCCCCGTTCGTCCTCGGCGCCGCCGGGGCCTTCACCGCCCGCGCCCTGCGCGTGCCCAGCATCGCCATCTACCAGACCGACGTCGCCGGTTTTGCCAATAACTACCGGCTGTCGCTGATGTCCACTTTCGCCTGGTACTGGACGAAGGCCATCCACAACAGCTGTAGTCGTACCCTCGCGCCCTCCTCGCCGACCATCGCGGACCTGGAAAGCCACGGCATTAAACGCATCCACCACTGGGGCCGCGGGGTGGACCTGGAACGCTTCCAGCCGATGAACCGCAATGAAGAACTGCGCCGCCAGTGGAGCCCCGAGGGCCACCCCATCGTCGGCTATGTCGGGCGTCTGGCCGCCGAGAAAAACGTGCACCGCCTAGAGCAGCTCGACGCCCGCGACGATATTCAACTCGTCATCGTCGGCGATGGCCCCTCCCGTGCCGACCTGGAACACCGCATGCCCAATGCCGTATTCACCGGTCAGCTCGGCGGCGACAAACTCGCCGAGGCCTACGCCAGCCTCGACTGCTTCGTGCACCCCGGCGAATGGGAAACCTTCTGCCAGACCATCCAAGAAGCCCACGCCTCCGGGGTGCCCACCATCGGCCCCAATGCGGGCGGCCCCCGCGACCTCATCCACCCCGGTATCGACGGGGAACTGCTCGAGGTGGACAGCTTCGCCGACACTGTGTGCGACGCCGTGGACCGCTGGACCGGCGCGGCATCCTCCAACGCCCTGCGCGCCACCTGCCGTGCCGCAGTCGCCAACCGCAGCTGGGAGGCGCTTGGCGACGAGTTGATGTCCCACTACGCGGAGGTGGCCGACGTTGAGTCCCGGTTTCGCGAAGACTCCCAAGTCCACTAAGCGCCACCTGCGCCGACGGGGCCGGTTCGTCGGCGTAGCACTAGCAGCTAACCTGCGCTCCTGGTTGCGCCTCGACCGCTAATCCCGCCCAGGCGTGTAGCCTGGCCTGCGTGGCAAGGGCAGATCTGCAGAAAAAACCCGCTGAAGTAGCGTCCATGTTCGACGCCGTCGGTAAGCGGTACGACATCACCAACACCGTGATGACCGCCGGACTCGACGGCTACTGGCGCCGCCGCATCACCAAGCGGCTGGCACCCCGGCCCGGCGAACGCGTCCTCGACCTCGCCGCCGGCACCGCCATCTCCACCATCGCGCTAGCCGACAACGGCGCCTGGTGCGTGGCTTGCGATTTCTCCCGCGGCATGCTCAAAGCCGGCGCGCACCGCCCCGTGCCGAAAGTATGCGGCGACGGCATGCACCTGCCATTTGCCGATGAGAGCTTCGACGCGGTCACCATCACCTGGGGACTGCGCAATATCAACGACCCCGCCGCCGGCCTGCGCGAAATGGCGCGGGTCACCAAACCCGGCGGTCGCCTCACCGTTGCCGAGTTCTCCACCCCCGCCTGGGCACCATTGGCCGCGGTGTACAAAAACCTCGTACTCGCCGCGCTACCCGGTATCGCCCGCGCTGCCTCCTCCAACCCGGAGGCCTACGTCTACCTCGCCGAATCCATCCGCGCCTGGCCGGACCAAGAAGCCCTGGCCCGCCTGATTAACACCAACGGCTGGGTCGATTGCGGCTGGCAAAACCTCACCGGCGGCATCGCCGCAATGCACTCCGCCCGCAAACCGGACTAGCAGCCACCAACAGCTACTCCCACGGCTGGCGGGTATCGGCGACCGCCGAAACCCGGCCCGCAGCGCGCCACAGCCGGGCCACCACATCCCGGTCCGACTCATCGACCAGATTGCCCATCAGTCGCGCCGCTGTGGCCATCACCGGCTCACCCCACGGCGCCCCCATGCCCACCGGGCCCGCCGCCGGTAAGAACCCGGGAATGGTCAGCAAACCAGCCAACCGCCGCGCCAACGAAAACGCTGGTCCATAGTGTTGGCGCAGCAACGCCGGCCAGGCGTAGTACAACCCATCGGGGTCGCCAACCGCCGCCGTTATCTGCCGCACCACCAGGCGCGCCGACTCCAACGCATAATCAATGCCCTCACCATTGAGCGGATTCACCAACGCCGCCGCATCACCAATCAACGCCCAGTTCACACCGGACACCCCAGTGACTGCGCCGCCCATCGGCAGCAACGCCGAGGTCACATCCTGCGGCTCCCCGAGATTCCACTGGTGTTGCTGCTGGCCCGCGTAGTGGCGCAGCAGTTTCTTCACATTCGTCCGCGCCGGGCGCTGCTGCGTCGCCAACGCCCCACACCCCAGGTTCACCCGCTGGGTGCCGTTCTCATCGGCCCCCAACGGAAAAATCCAGCCATAGCCGGGCTGGGTGGCGCCCTCGTCGTCACGCAACTCCACATCCGAATGGATCCACGGCTCACACCGGTCCGTGGTGCAGTACGAGCGCGCCGCAACCCCAAACACATGGTCGCGGTGCCACGTACGGCCCAGTTGCTTACCGACGGGGGAGCGGACCCCATCCGCCACAATCAGATGACGCAGGCGCACCTCATGAGAGCCATCCGGGCCAGATAACGTCACATGCGACACCGTGCGCACACTCGGCCGATGGACATCGACCACCGAATACCCATCAAGGACCTGGGCACCGCACTCGGCGGCATAGCCCAATAACAGCGCATCGAACTCGCGCCGGGCCATCGCCGCCCCAACCTGCGGGAACGCCCCATCGGGCCACGGTGCAGTCACATCGCGGCCAAACCCATGCAACTTCAGGCCCTTATTGCGCGCCGTTATGACGACATCGTCGGCAAGCCCAAGATGACGCAATTCCGCAATCGCACGCGGAGTCAGCCCATCACCGCAGGTCTTATCCCGCGGAAACTCGCGGGCATCAGCCACCAGTACCGATAAACCCGCCCGGGCGGCATGAATCGCGGCGGCTGAACCAGCAGGGCCACCACCTACAACCACCACATCCACAGCGGCGGGCACGGCAGGGGGCGCGGCAGCAGCGTCGGAAATGCTCATTGGCACAGGCTAACCGAGAGTCTTAAGTCCGCAACGAGAGTTCATAAAGGATCTCCGGCAGGCGTAGATTACGCTAGATTCGATACGTTAACCCCAGACCCGATGAGGCAGGACCCCTTATATGCTTACCGCCGGCAGCAAGGCTCAAAACGCCCAGCGCACAGGTGGGCGAGGTATTGCCAGCGTTTCACTAGGGGACCCGGAACTGGAAGCCACTATCACCGCCGGCATGCAGGCCTGCGAAGAACGCATCGACGGCGAACTCGGCCGCGGCGAAGACTTCCTCACCGAACACGTCACCCACCTCGCAGCCGCCGGCGGCAAACGCTTCCGCCCCATGCTGGCTGTGCTTGCTGCGCAATTCGGCACACACCCAGACTCGCCTGACGTCATCACCGCCGCCACCGTGGTCGAACTGACCCACCTTGCGACGCTCTACCACGACGACGTCATGGACGAAGCCGACATGCGCCGCGGTGTTCCTTCCGCCAACGCCCGTTGGAATAACTCCGTCGCCATCCTCGCCGGCGACCTGTTGTTCTCCTCGGCCTCACACCTGCTGGCCGAGTTGGGTACCGACGCGGTGGCCCACTTCGCTGAGACCTTCCGAATCCTGGTCACCGGCCAGATGCGCGAATCCCTGGGCTGCCCCGAAGGCGGCGACCAAGTCGAGCACTACCTGAAGGTCATCGAGGAAAAAACCGGTGTGCTCATCGCCACTGCCGGCCACCTCGGCGCCAAGCACGCCGGGGCTGATGAAGCCACTGTGCGGGCGCTGTCTGACTACGGACATAATGTCGGGATGGTCTTCCAGATTGTCGACGACATCATCGACATCTCCTCAAAGGAAGACGAATCCGGCAAAATCCCCGGCACGGACCTGCGTGAAGGCGTGTTCACCCTGCCGGTGCTCTACGCCATGCGGGAGGATACCGCTGTCGGTGCGCGGTTGCGCGAGATCCTCACCGGGCCGGTCACCGACGATGGGCTTGTCGACGAAGCACTGGGCCTGCTCTCCAAATCCAATGGTGCTGAGCGGGCGCTTGCCGACGTACGCAAGTACTCCGAACGCGCCGAGGCCGCTATCGCCGACCTGCCCGATATCCCGGCCAAGTCCGCGCTGCGCCGCGTACTTGATTACACCGCCGACCGGGTGGGCTAAACCGCCCGACAACGGTGCTGAAAGTGCGCGTAGATTACCTGGTTGCGCTGCGGATTTGCTTTGACTCGCGGCCTCTGGTGTAGCATGTGATGCGCACCCGAGAGGGAACGCGCCCGAAAGGGTTTTTCGCCAGATTGCCCGAGCGGCCAAAGGGAGCGGATTGTAAATCCGTCGGCTTTGCCTACGTTGGTTCGAATCCATCATCTGGCACCACCTGAGGCGCCGCGTGGACGTTATTCCACGCGGCGCCTTTTGTGTTGTCTGGGGCGGGGTAGGGAAGCCGGACATGCCCGCAATACTGGCAGCGTGAGGGGCGCGAAGGCCCGAATAGGGCAAGCGTTGTGCGTACCGGGTGCGGATAAGTACACCGTGGTACACATAAATGCGTGAGAAAACCGCCGTTGCGCTGGTGATTTGCTCTAAGCGTTAGCTGTTGGTTAATCTTTCGGAGGCTTCAGCGCACGGCGCACTGCGAAAGTGGTGAGTCGGAAGCGAGAAACCACGCCCCCTTAGCTCAGTCGGCAGAGCGTTTCCATGGTAAGGAAAAGGTCGACAGTTCGATTCTGTCAGGGGGCTCTGTTCTTTTGTGCGCCCCGTCCATGACCGCACCGGTTCGCCGGGGAGTGCGCAGACGGACTGCGGCGATGTAGCTCAGATGGTGAGAGCGCACGACTCATAATCGTGAGGTCGGGGGTTCGATCCCCCCCATCGCTACTGGTGACGCAGTCACCTACCTCAACCGGCCCCCGTGCTAGGGTTGGGATTCGTTCGCAGTTTTGCGGATGAAGGGGCGTAGCTCAACTGGCAGAGCAGCGGTCTCCAAAACCGCAGGTTGCAGGTTCAAGTCCTGTCGCCCCTGCAAATCCAACCAACGCACAGCACGAGGAGTCCCGTGGCCGAGCACAACAGCACCACCAGCGCACGCCCCTCCGGCAAGCGCCAGGTCGAAGGCACCGCATCGACACGCGCCGCGCGTCCGGCCCGCCGCCAGGAAGGTTCCGTTGAAGGTTCCGGCGGCAATCCGATTACTTTCCTTTCGCAGGTTATTTCCGAACTGCGCAAAGTCATCTGGCCCACCACCAAGCAGATGATTGTCTACACCGTCGTTGTGCTGCTGTTCCTGGCTTTCACGCTTTTGCTGGTGTGGGGTGTCGATACCCTCGCAAGCCTAGGTGTCTCCTCCGTTTTCGGGTCTTAGTGCCTTTCTGGGTTATACTTCGGCTCTAACGACGTTTTATCCCGCCACCGTCTCACGGTAGGCGGGATTAATCTTTGGTCGCCCTGGCCGTTATGGGTGGGGCTGCCGAACTAGCTGTGAAGGATGATTTCCATGACCGATGGGAACAACATGTTCTCTGATTCTGAGGAGAAGGCTTCCGGCTCCTCCCTGGGCGACGCGCTGATCAATGCCGCCCAGGAGTCCTATGGCGAGGATGAGGCCCAGCAGGCCCAGTCTGAGCCGCAGGTTGATGCTGAGCCGGGCACTGCCGGTATTGACGGTGCCGCCGAGGCCAGTGCGGAAGCCACCGTGCCTGCCGACGGCGACGCCGCCGATGCGCCTGCCGACGACGCTGAGGTAGACCCGGAAGCGGAGTACCGCCGCAAGCTGCGTGAGTTCCAGCGTGAACTCAAGCGCCGCAAGGGTGATTGGTACATCATCCAGTGCTACTCGGGTTATGAGAACAAGGTGAAGACCAACTTGGAGATGCGCGCCCAGACCATGGGTGTGGATGAGCAGATCCATGAGGTTGTTGTCCCGATCGAAGAGGTCGAAGAGCTGCGCGACGGTAAGCGCAAGATCGTCAAGCGCAAGCTGCTGCCCGGCTATGTGCTGGTGCGCATGGAACTTGATGACCCGTCGTGGTCGGTGGTGCGAGACACCCCCGGCGTGACCTCTTTCGTGGGTTCTGAGGGCCACCCGACCCAGGTGAAGATCCGTGAGGTCGCGAAGTTCCTGATGCCGAAGGAGACCGTCACGAAGTCTCAGGACGCCGCCGAGGCCGAAGCAGCCGTGGCTGTGGCCCCGCAGCCCGAAGCCAGCAAGCCGAAGATCGATTACGAGGTCGGCGAGTCCGTCACGATTCTGTCCGGCCCGTTCGCATCGGTTGCCGCGACCATCAACGAGATCGATCACAACACCGGCCGAATCAAGGCCCTGGTGTCCATCTTTGGTCGTGAAACCCCAGTCGAGCTTGGTCTCGACGAGGTGGAAAAGCTGGATTAGACCAGTAGCAGTTTGGGCAGGTAGCCGTAGTCGGCGTACACTGTCCGTTCGTGCATGCGCACGCCCATTGTGAGGTCACTGACCAGCAAGGGAGCTGGACAATCCGCTGTCTGGCTGCGCTTATTCCCGAAAAGTCACCGGGGATAAGCAGCAGACCGGTACGTCGGCAAGCAGTCCAGTGTGCTGTGCACCATCGATCCGCGCCGCGGAAGCACACCGCGTCGGCCGTACCCGGCGAGTCCGGTGCCGCGGCGAAGAATACGAGGAAACAGGAAGAACATGGCCCCCAAGAAGAAGCTTCAGGCAGTTATTAAGCTGCAGATCCAGGCTGGCCAGGCCAACCCGGCACCGCCGGTCGGTCCGGCCCTCGGCGCCCACGGCGTCAACATCATGGAGTTCTGCAAGGCGTACAACGCGGCGACTGAGAACCAGCGCGGCAACGTCATCCCGGTCGAGATCAACGTCTACGAAGACCGCTCCTTCGACTTCAAGCTCAAGACCCCGCCGGCAGCCAAGCTGCTGCTGAAGGCCGCTGGCCTGCAGAAGGGTTCCGGCGTGCCGCACACCGACAAGGTCGGTTCCGTCACCATGGATCAGTGCCGCGAGATCGCCGAGCAGAAGAAGCCGGACCTCAACGCCAATGATATCGAAGCTGGCGCGAAGATCATCGCCGGCACCGCCCGCTCCATGGGCATCACCGTCGAAGGCTCCTAAGTCTTGTGACGCGTGCCAACCGGCACACCAAATCCATTTGTGGGAGAGCCAGCTACGGCCCGTACCACAACTCCAAGTACGTGATTGGAATGTGACATGAGCAAGAACTCCAAGGCATATAAGGCCGCACTCGAGAAGATCGACGAAGGTCGCATCTACTCCCCGATCGAGGCCACCAAGCTCGTGAAGGACATCGCAGCCGCCAAGTCCCACGACCCGTCGGTGGATGTCTCCATCCGCCTCGGCGTCGACCCCCGTAAGGCCGACCAGCTGGTCCGCGGCACCGTCTCCCTGCCCAACGGCACCGGTAAGACCGTGCGCGTGGTTGTCTTCGCCGCTGGCGAAAACGCCACCAAGGCCGAAGAGGCCGGCGCTGACATGGTCGGCACCGACGAGCTGATCGAGAAGATCCAGGGCGGCTGGACCGATTTCGACGCCGCTATCGCCACCCCCGACCAGATGGCCAAGGTTGGTCGCGTCGCTCGCGTCCTCGGCCCCCGTGGTCTGATGCCGAACCCGAAGACCGGCACCGTCACCACCGACGTTGCCAAGGCTGTCACCGACATCAAGGGCGGCAAGATCTCCTTCCGCGTCGATAAGGCTGCTAACCTGCACGCCCTCATCGGCAAGTCCTCCTTCACCGCCGAGCAGCTCGCCGAGAACTACGGTGCGCTCATTGATGAGCTGCTTCGCCTGAAGCCGGCTTCCTCCAAGGGTCGTTACCTGAAGAAGGTCACCCTCTCGGCGACCAACAGCCCGGGCATCCCGGTCGATAACACCGTCGTGAAGAACTACACCGGCGAAGAGGCCTAAAACCCCTCCCCGCCGCGCCTGGGTGCCAGGCCCTATCGCCCCGACTGCCGTTATGCGCAGTCGGGGCGATTTTGTGTTCTATGGTGTGGCGCGGTATTGTTCGCAACGCATCGTGATGGACAGCACCGAGGTGGTGTTCCGTCACCGCACATTCACCGAAGACCGCCGGTTCCCCGCACATCCTTGTGGGGTGAAGGTCCAACGCTGTGTTGGCGGCCCGCGTAGGGGAAGAACGTAGACACGAGATTCTCGCGTCCCGACGCTTTCCGCTGCGCTCGGGGCGTTTTTGCATGGTAGGGCCTTCTTCGTCGGCGGAATAACCGACACCAGGAAGGAGGCGAGAGTACCCATGGCAGTTAACGAAACCAAGAAGGCCGCTGTTGCGGCCCTGAAGCAGGAGTTCGACGAAGCCAACGCGACCGTGCTGACCGAATACCGCGGCATGTCCGTTGCTGAAATCACTGAGCTGCGTCGTGCACTTGGCTCCGATGTCACGTACTCCGTCGCCAAGAACACCATGATCCGGCTCGCCGCTGCTGAAGCGGGAGTCGAGGGTCTGGACGAGCATCTGACCGGCCCGACTGCTATTGCCTTTATTAAGGGCGAGCCAGTCGACGCTGCGAAGGCGATGAAGAAGTTCGCCGATGACAATAAGAAGCTCGTCATCAAGGGCGGTCACGTCGACGGTGTGGCTATTGACGCCGCACAGTTCGGTGCCCTCGCGGAGATGGACAACCGCGAAACCACGCTGGCAAAGCTGGCTGGTGCCTTCAATGGCGTTCTGGCGAACGTCGCCGGCCTGCTCGATGCTCCTACCTCCTCCGTGGCCCGCCTCGCAGCGGCCCTGGAAGAGAAGAAGTAGTAACTCGGGCCCGGCCCACGCACATCACACATCTGCGGCAACGTTCGCCGCATCATTCTTTACAGGAGAACACTCATGGCTAAGTACACCACTGATGAACTGCTCGAGGCCTTCAAGGAAATGACCCTCGTTGAGCTCACCGAGTTCAAGAAGGCTTTCGAGGAAGAATTCGACGTCACCGCCGCCGCCCCGGTCGCCGCTGTTGCCGCTGCCGGTGCTGACGCCCCGGCCGCTGAGGAGAAGGACGAGTTCGACGTCGTTCTCGAAGATGCCGGCGCCAAGAAGATCGGCGTTATTAAGGTCGTCCGCGAGCTCGTCTCCGGCCTGGGCCTGAAGGAAGCCAAGGAGCTCGTTGAGTCCGCTCCGAAGGCTATCCTCGAGGGCGCTTCCAAGGACGACGCCGAGGCCGCCAAGACCAAGCTCGAAGAGGCCGGCGCCAAGGTTTCCCTCAAGTAGGACCTGCCACCTCTGCGGGATGCCCCACGCGGGCACCCCATTGGCTACACACCCCCGCTGCCACCGGATTTCCGGTCGTGGCGGGGGTGTTGTGCATTCAGAAAACGATTCACAGAAATGGCCGGGTATGGTTCGCAAACACCACAAACCCAGCTAGAGTGGCGTCATGCTTTCTCGCGGTCGTGTGCTCTCCGTCTTGCTCATCGGTATTGGTGTGGCGTTTATCGTCGCGGCCTTCGCTATTCCCCGGGTCATTGATGATGAACCAAAGGTGCCCTTGAACCTGCAGGACACCACGTTGCAGCTTGTCGCTGAGGACGCGGTGACCGCCAAGGTCGCCCCTGGTGGGGAAGTGGAAGAGGTCACCGGCCCGGTGCGGCGCCAGTTCCACGCGCAGTTCATTGAGCCTGCCGACGAAAAGACCGTCACCTTACGGGTGGGGGTGTCCATGACTCGGATCACGGATCAGACGACCGCAGAGGACCCGCTTGATGGCCTGGTTAATGCCAGTGTGTGGACGTACACCATTGACCGGCTCACCGGAGAAGCCACCGGCCCCGCCACGATTAGCGATCAGCCTTTAGGTGTGCAGCAGGAAGTCGATATGAACGGTAGTTGGGCGAAGTTCCCCGCCAATGTGGAGCAGCGCAACTACCCGGTCTTTGACTACACGCTGAGGCAGCCCGTTGAGGCTGAGTTTGTGGGCACTGAGGACCGCGAGGGCGTTGAGGTGTTGCATTTCACCCAGACCATTGCCCCCACCGATATCTCGAAGCGCTATCAGTCGGTGATTACTCAGGGGGAGATTGATGGCACCCCGGTGCATCTGGAGTACTCCGGTACCCGTGACTGGTGGGTGGAGCGCACCTCTGGCCTGGTCGTCGACCTCGCTGAGGACCTTGATGCCCGGTGGGAAGATGAGGATGGCCAGCGGGTTGCTACCGCGATGAAATTTGATGGCCGGATGCCTCAGACGGCCTCGACTGCGGCCCTGGAGCAGGCTGCCGATGTTGCTGATACCCCCAACACCAGCGTGTGGGCCATCGTTATTGGTGTCATCGGTGCTATCTTGGCGCTCGTCGGGCTCTTTGGCGTGCTGCGCCGGGAGTCGGGCGACAACGGTGAATAACGCAGTTCGGTTATCCGGCACACCCCGCAGCGCTTTTCGCGTTACCCGTTGTTGAGCCACTTTTAAGGCCTAGGCAATCGTGCCGCTACGTCAAGTAGACATAGCGGCGTCTTTGCTATAGCATTGTCCGTTGCGCTGGAATTAGGTGTGCCGTAGTGTCTCTTGATCCGTTAATTCGGATGGTTTCGCCATGTGTCTGTATGGCCATGGTTAGCTGCGCACGCTGATTCAATTCCTGCTTACTCAACGCTTAAACCCAGCGGAACGGGGCGTCGCACGCGACGTCATTTGCTTCCGCGTGAGGTGCTGGAAGGACGCATCTTGGCAGTCTCCCGCCAGACCAAGGCAGTGACCCCAATCCCCGGAGCTTCGAAGAGGTACTCGTTCGCAAAGATTAGCGAACCTATCTCCGTTCCGGGGTTGCTCGATCTTCAGCGCGAATCTTTCGCGTGGCTCATCGGCACCCCTGATTGGCGCGCCCGTCGCGCCGCCGAACTGGGCGACGAGGCCCAGGTAACCAGTGGTCTCGAAGACATCCTCGAAGAGCTGTCCCCAATTGAGGACTACTCCCAGAAGATGTCCCTGACCCTGTCCGACCCCTGGTTCGACTCCGTGAAGAACACGGTGGACGAATGCAAGGACAAGGACATCAACTACGCGGCGCCGCTGTACGTCACCGCTGAGTTCACCAACCGCGAAACCGGTGAGATCAAGAGCCAGACCGTCTTCATCGGCGACTTCCCGATGATGACCGAGAAGGGCACCTTCATCGTCAACGGCACCGAGCGTGTCGTTGTTTCGCAGCTGGTGCGTTCCCCGGGTGTCTACTTCGACGAGACGATGGACAAGTCCACCGAGCGCCCGCTGCACTCGGTGAAGATCATCCCGTCGCGTGGTGCGTGGCTCGAGTTCGACGTCGACAAGCGGGACACCGTCGGCGTGCGTATCGACCGTAAGCGCCGTCAGCCGGTCACCGTGCTGCTGAAGGCCCTGGGTTGGACCGCTGAAGAGATCCGCGAGCGTTTCTCCGACTCCGAGATCATGATGGCCACCCTCGAAAACGATGGTGTGGCCAATACCGATGAGGCCCTGCTGGAGATCTACCGCAAGCAGCGCCCCGGTGAGCCGCCGACGCGCGAGTCCGCGCTGGCCCTGCTGGAGAACAACTTCTTCAAGGCCAAGCGCTACGACCTAGCCAAGGTCGGCCGCTACAAGGTCAACCGCAAGCTGGGTCTCGACCCGGCCGGTAAGGAGATGACCCTCACCGAGCAGGACATCGCCACCACTATTGAGTACCTGGTCCGCCTGCACGCAGGTGATAAGACCATGACCAGCCCGGACGGCAAGGAAGTTCCCGTCGAGGTCGACGATATCGACCACTTCGGCAACCGCCGTCTGCGCACCGTCGGTGAGCTGATCCAGAACCAGGTCCGCGTTGGCCTGTCTCGTATGGAGCGCGTCGTCCGCGAGCGGATGACCACCCAGGATGTTGAATCCATCCAGCCGACCACGCTGATTAACGTGCGCCCGGTCTCCGCTGCCATCCGCGAGTTCTTCGGTACCTCGCAGCTGTCGCAGTTCATGGACCAGAACAACTCCCTGTCTGGCCTGACCCACAAGCGCCGCCTGTCTGCGCTGGGCCCCGGCGGCCTGTCGCGTGAGCGCGCCGGCCTTGAGGTCCGCGACGTGCACCCGTCCCACTACGGCCGTATGTGCCCGATTGAGACCCCTGAGGGCCCGAATATTGGTCTGATTGGTTCGCTGTCGGTCTACGCCCGCGTGAACCCCTTCGGTTTCATCGAAACCCCCTACCGCCGCGTTGTTGACGGTGTGGTCACCGATGAGGTCGACTACCTCACCGCCGATGAAGAGGACCGCTACGTGGTCGCCCAGGCGAATTCGCCGGTCGGCCCCGATGGTCGCTTCACCGACGAGACCCTGCCGGTGCGCATTAAGGGCGGCGACGTCGAGGTCGTCAAGGCCTCCACCGTTGACTACATGGACGTCTCCCCGCGCCAGATGGTGTCGGTGGCTACCGCCATGATTCCGTTCCTTGAGCACGACGACGCTAACCGTGCCCTGATGGGTGCGAATATGCAGCGTCAGGCTGTGCCGCTGTTGCGTGCCGAGGCTCCCTATGTCGGTACCGGCATGGAGCAGCGCGCCGCATACGACGCCGGCGATGTCATCATCGCCCCGGTCGATGGCGTGGTCGAGACTGTGTCCGCTGACTTCATGACCATCATGGATGATGAGGGCGGCCGCCATACCTTCATGCTGCGCAAGTTCGAGCGCACCAACCAGGGAACCTGCTATAACCAGCGTCCCCTGGTGAATATGGGTGACCGTGTCGAGGCTGGCCAGGTGCTTGCCGACGGCCCGGGCACCTCCAATGGTGAGATGGCTCTGGGTAAGAACCTGCTCGTGGCATTCATGCCGTGGGAAGGCCACAACTACGAGGACGCCATCATCCTCAACCAGCGCATGGTTGAAGATGACATCCTCACCTCGATTCATATCGAGGAGCACGAGATTGATGCTCGTGACACGAAGTTGGGCCCTGAGGAAATCACCCGCGAAATCCCCAACGTCGGCGAGGACATGCTCCGTGACCTCGACGACCGCGGCATTGTGCGCATCGGCGCCGATGTGCGCGACGGCGATATCCTCGTCGGCAAGGTCACCCCGAAGGGTGAAACCGAGCTGACCCCGGAGGAGCGCCTGCTGCGCGCCATCTTCGGTGAGAAGTCCCGCGAGGTGCGTGACACCTCCATGCGTGTCCCGCACGGTGAGTCCGGCAAGGTCATTGGCGTGCGCGTGTTCTCTCGCGATGATGACGACGATCTGGCACCTGGTGTCAACGAGATGATTCGCGTCTACGTTGCCCAGAAGCGCAAGATCCAGGACGGCGACAAGATGGCCGGCCGCCACGGCAATAAGGGCGTTATCGGCAAGATCCTGCCGCAGGAAGATATGCCCTTCCTGCCGGACGGCACCCCGGTCGACATCATCCTGAACACCCACGGTGTGCCGCGTCGTATGAATATCGGCCAGGTCCTCGAGGTCCACCTCGGCTGGTTGGCTAAGGCCGGTTGGTCCATCGAAGGAGATCCGGAGTGGGCTTCCCGCCTGCCGCAGGAGCTGCACGATGTGCCGGCTAATTCGCTGGTGTCCACCCCGGTATTCGACGGTGCGGAGAACGCAGAGCTTGCTGGCCTGCTGGATTCCTCCCGCCCGAACCGCGATGGTGAGGTGCTCGTCGATAAGGACGGCAAGGCCGAACTGTTCGACGGCCGCTCCGGCGAGAAGTTCCCCTTCCCGGTGTCTGTTGGCTACATGTACATGCTGAAGCTGCACCACCTGGTTGATGAGAAGATTCACGCCCGCTCCACCGGCCCGTACTCGATGATTACGCAGCAGCCGCTGGGCGGTAAGGCCCAGTTCGGTGGCCAGCGCTTCGGTGAGATGGAGGTCTGGGCCATGCAGGCCTATGGCGCCGCCTACACCCTGCAGGAGCTGCTGACCATCAAGTCTGACGACGTCGTCGGCCGTGTGAAGGTCTATGAGGCAATCGTCAAGGGCGATAACATCCCGGACCCGGGTATACCTGAGTCCTTCAAGGTGCTGCTCAAGGAGCTGCAGTCGCTGTGCCTGAACGTCGAGGTGCTATCCGCAGACGGCGTCCCGGTGGAACTTGGTACCACCGACGACGAAGAGCTGGATCACGCCACGGCTTCCCTGGGCATCAACCTGTCCCGCGATGAGCGGACCGACGCCGACTCCGCCTAACCGGGCAGAGTTCGGCGCGGTCAGCCGACGCGCTACAGCACAAAGCACACAAACACAGTCACGCACGAACGCACGACATCATCCCCCGCACGAAAAGCAATAATTATTGCCGCGGGGGGAAAGGGATATTCAGGTGCTCGACGTTAACAACTTCGATGAGCTTCGTATTGGGCTCGCCACTGCCGACGACATTCGTCGTTGGTCTCGCGGTGAGGTCAAGAAGCCGGAGACCATCAACTACCGCACGCTCAAGCCGGAAAAGGACGGTCTTTTCTGTGAGCGCATCTTCGGTCCCACCCGGGACTGGGAGTGTGCTTGTGGCAAGTACAAGCGCGTCCGCTTCAAGGGCATCATCTGTGAACGCTGTGGCGTTGAGGTGACCAAGTCCAAGGTTCGTCGTGAGCGCATGGGCCATATTGAGCTCGCCGCCCCGGTGACCCACATCTGGTACTTCAAGGGCGTCCCGTCGCGCTTGGGTTACCTGCTGGACCTGGCTCCGAAGGATCTTGAGAAGATCATTTACTTCGCGGCCAACATCATCACCAGCGTGGACGAGGAAGCTCGCCACGCCGACCTGCAGACTCTTGAAGCCGACATGCTCGTCGACAAGAAGATGGTCGAAGATGACCGCGACCAGGAGCTCGCTGAGCGCGCCCAGGTCCTGGAAAACGACCTCGCCGAGCTCGAAGCAGCTGGCGCGAAGGCCGATGCCCGCAAGAAGGTGCAGAACGCCGCGGACCGCGAGATGCGCCATATCCGTGAGCGCGCCGACCGCGAAATCCAGCGTCTCGACGAAATCTGGGAGACCTTCGCCAAGCTGCAGCCGAAGCAGATGATCCTCGACGAGGGTATCTACACCGAGCTGGTCGACCGCTACGAGGATTACTTCACCGGCGGTATGGGTGCAGAAGCCATCCAGACCCTGATCCGTAACTTCGACCTGGCCGCTGAGGCCGAGGAGCTGCGCTCTGTCATTCGTGACGGCAAGGGCCAGAAGAAGCTGCGTGCCCTGAAGCGCCTGAAGGTTGTCGCTGCTTTCCTGCAGTCCGGCAATGACCCGGCCGCTATGGTTCTCGACTGCATCCCGGTGATCCCGCCGGAGCTGCGCCCGATGGTGCAGCTCGACGGTGGCCGCTTCGCCACCTCGGACCTCAACGACCTCTACCGTCGTGTGATCAACCGCAATAACCGCCTCAAGCGCATGATTGACCTCGGCGCCCCCGAGATCATCGTGAATAACGAGAAGCGCATGTTGCAGGAGTCCGTCGACGCCCTGTTCGATAATGGTCGTCGCGGTCGCCCCGTCACCGGCCCGGGTAACCGCCCGCTGAAGTCGCTGTCGGATCTGCTCAAGGGCAAGCAGGGTCGTTTCCGTCAGAACCTGCTCGGTAAGCGCGTGGACTACTCCGGTCGTTCCGTGATTATCGTCGGCCCGCAGCTGAAGCTGCACCAGTGTGGTCTGCCGAAGCTGATGGCTCTTGAGCTGTTCAAGCCCTTCGTTATGAAGGAGCTGGTCGCCAAGTCCTACGCGCAGAACATCAAGTCCGCCAAGCGCATGGTTGAGCGTCAGCGCCCCGAGGTGTGGGATGTGCTTGACGACGTTATTACCGGCCACCCCGTGCTGCTCAACCGTGCACCTACCCTGCACCGCCTGGGTATCCAGGCCTTCGAGCCCGTGCTCGTTGAAGGCAAGGCCATCCAGCTGCATCCGCTGGCCTGTGAGGCGTTCAACGCTGACTTCGACGGTGACCAGATGGCCGTGCACCTGCCGCTGTCGGCAGAGGCCCAGGCCGAGGCCCGCATCCTGATGCTGTCCTCGAACAACATCCTGTCGCCGGCCTCCGGTAAGCCGCTGGCTATGCCGCGACTGGATATGGTCACCGGCCTGTACTTCCTGACTCTGGAAAAGCCCGAACTGCCCGGCTCCTACCAGCCGGCCACCGAGGACTCCCCGGAGCAGGGCGTGTACGCCAACCCGGCCGAAGCCATCATGGCCTTCGACCGTGGTGCTATCGGCCTGCAGTCGCCGATCAAGGTGCGTATCTCGCACCTGCGTCCGACCGCAGAGATCGAAGCCGAGCAGTTCCCCGACGGCTGGGAGAAGGGCCAGACCTGGACCGCGCACACCACGCTCGGCCGCGTCATGTTCAATGACCTGCTGCCGTGGAACTACCCGTTCGTTGACGCTGTGATGGCGAAGAAGCCGCAGGCTGCGATCATTAACGACTTGGCCGCCAAGTACCCGATGATCACCGTCGCCCAGACCGTCGACAAGCTCAAGGACGCCGGTTTCTACTGGGCAACCCGCTCCGGTGTGACCATCTCCATGGCCGACGTGCTGGTGCTGCCGGATAAGGCTGAACTGCTTGATTCCTACGAGCAGCGCGCCAACACCGTGGAGAAGAAGTTCCGCCGCGGCAAGCTGTCCAAGTCCGAGCGTCACGACTCGCTGGTCAACCTGTGGAAGGCAGCTACTGCCGAGGTTGGCGAGAAGGTCGAGAAGCTGTACCCGGATGACAACCCGATCCCGATGATCGTGAAGTCCGGCGCGGCCGGCAATATGGGCCAGATTCACTCCCTGGCCGGTATGAAGGGCATGGTCACCAACCCCCGTGGTGAGTACATCACCCGCCCGATTAAGACCTCCTTCCGTGAGGGCCTGTCGGTGCTGGAGTACTTCAACAACTCCCACGGTTCCCGTAAGGGCCTGGCTGACACCGCGCTGCGTACCGCCGACTCGGGTTACCTCACCCGTCGCCTGGTCGACGTTGCCCAGGACGTCATTGTCCGCGAAGAGGACTGTGGCACCTCCGACGGCGTCGAGATCCCGATCGCCGACCCGGTGCTGGGTGCCGACGGCAAGCCGACCGGCGAGATGCGTCGCAACCCGTACGTGGAGACCTCCGCGCTGGCGCGCTACCTGGCCGCCGACGTGGTGGACGAGTCCGGCAAGACCATCCTGGAAAAGGGTACTGACCTGCACGAGGAGCATATCCGCGCGCTGCTTGACCACGGCATCGCCTCGGTCAAGGTCCGCTCCGTGCTCAAGTGCACCACCGCCACCGGCGTCTGTGCCACCTGCTACGGCCGCTCCATGGCCACCGGCAAGATGGTCGATATCGGCGAGGCTGTGGGCATTGTGGCCGCCCAGTCCATTGGTGAGCCGGGTACCCAGCTGACCATGCGTACCTTCCACCAGGGTGGCGTCGGTGGCGACATCACCGGTGGTCTGCCCCGAGTCCAGGAGCTGTTCGAGGCCCGCGTGCCGAAGAATGTTGCCCCGCTGGCCTCGGCGACTGGCCGTATCCGCCTGGAAGAGGATGACCACTTCTTCACCGTCACCATCGTCCCCGACGACGGTTCCGAAGAGGTTGTTTACGACAAGCTGTCCAAGCGTCAGGGCCTTGCTGAGCTCACCATCGAGGGCCGCACCCGTTCCCTGCGCGACGGCGACCATGTCGAGCGTGGCTTCCAGCTGACCAAGGGCGCCGCCGACCCGCATGAGGTGCTCGCTACCCGCGGCGCCATCGGTGTGCAGCGTCACCTCATTGAAGAGGTCCAGTCGGTCTACCGCGACCAGGGTGTGGCTATCCACGATAAGCACATCGAGGTCATCGTCCGACAGATGATGCGCCGCGTCACCGTCATCGACGCCGGTGATACCGAGTTCCTGCCGGGCTCCCTGGTTGAGCACGCCGAGGCTAAGAACGCCTCCCGTGAGGCCATCAAGTCCGGTGGCCGAGGCGCCCAGATGCGCCAGGAGATCATGGGTATCACCAAGGCCTCCCTGGCGACTGATTCCTGGCTGTCCGCGGCCTCCTTCCAGGAGACCACCCGCGTGCTTACCGACGCTGCCATCAATAAGCGCTCTGACCGGCTCATCGGCCTCAAGGAGAACGTCATCATCGGTAAGCTCATCCCGGCTGGTACCGGCATCGCCCGTTACCGCAATATCGCCGTCGAGCCGACCGAAGAAGCAGCCCGCCAGGCTGCGGTGCCGTTCACCTCGTACGGTGAAGGCTTCTACGGCGACGAAGATACCTTCGGCGACCGCGCTGACCGGATCGTCCCGCTGGACGATATCCCGATGGACTAGGCCTAGCGCCTAAGCACAAAAAATCCGGCCCCGCCTCAACTATCGAGGCAGGGCCGGATTTTTGTTATGCGGGATAAGTGCTTAACGACGGGCCGGGCGGCGCACAATATCCACCCCGCCCAGCACCGCCCAACCAGTAAACCGAATCAGCGGCGCATCTGAGGCCACCTCACACATAGGCCGCGCCCCCGCCTGATCCGAACAATCGAACCCCCCGAACAACCCGACACCGTCCATCGCGATCCGCACATCATCGGGAACAATAATGTCCGCCCCGCCCATCACGGCGACCACATTGACCGTGGTCTCCTGGGCCTCCAGGCTCACATTGGTGAGATCAAGATCCACGCCACCAAACAGTGTGCACGCCGTGTGCTTCCTCGGCAGGTTCCACGACGCGGTGCGCTCCGCCCCAGAAAAAAACGCGACGGTGGTCGTCGGGCCGAAATTTTCCCCAGTCACCGGCAGCGAAGCAGCGGCTTGCGACTGCACCGGGAAAGTCGGCGTCGCCCGCAACGCCACCCTGTCCGAGTAGGCCGCCGTGCCCGGGCTGAGCAGGCGATCCGGGTCGGCGTGGACGTCGGCAAGCAAGTCAGTGAGATCAGAAACCGTAACTGAGGCGGTCACCTCCGCGCTGCGCTGCTCGAACTCCTCCATCGTGAGCTGGCCGCGGGCGTAGGCCTGGGCTAATTCATCAAGCACAATGCTGCGCTGATCATCGCTCGCGCGCAGCGGGCGACTCTTGCCGTCATCAGTAGCCATACCTCTAGCGTAGTTCAGTAGCAGCAGCACAGCCCCGGTGCGAGGGAAATCACGGCTGGGCAGGCGCTGGTCACATACCCTTAAACCCAAAGCTGCGAATAGCGGACGCCGATTGTGAAGGAGGCCCAGGTGGCAGAGTTTGGTGAGCCCGCACAGCCGGAAAGTTTCTCCCGCTTCGCCGACGCCGACGCAGGCGCAGGCCGCAGTAGTGCGCCATTGCAGGTCATAACCGGGCCGTGGCATTGGGTCAGCGCAGCCATAGTCAGCGCCGCGATCGGTGTGTGCCTGGGGGCGGCCGCGCCGATGGTCGCCACCGCCACCGATTCCCTGTGGGCCGTACTGGCGTTGACCGGGTGGATACTTGCTGGTGTGGTGACGTTTGTGCTCGTTGGTGTGCACACCATCGCCGACACCCAACGCCAAGCCGCCGGCCCCTACCTGTCGACCCCAGCCCAAGAATGGTTGTACCGGGTAGCGATTGTGGTGGGGCTGGCCGGTGTGGTGCTCACCGCCATCGAGATCGCCATGTGGGCAGCAAAGACAGGGGTGCTGTAATGCTGAAGCGCACTGCACGGCGCGTACTGGCGCTAGCGGCCACCGGAGTCCTGGTCGGCGCGATAACTGCTGGTGGGGCGAGCGCCCAGCCCGCCCCCAATGATGCCCCAGAGGCTTTCGCTGGGTGTATCGCCGGTGCCCATGCCGCAGACATTCTCATCGTCATGGACGAATCCGAATCCCTGGTCGGCTTCGCTGGGGAACAAGCCACCGACCCATCAGCGGTGCGGGTGAAGGCGGCCACCGACTTCGCTCACCATATGGCCGCCCACGCAGCGGCCACCGGGGCCGATATCTCCGTCGCCATTGCCGGGTTCGCCGATGATTACCGCACCCACAGTGGCTGGACGACGCTGCGCCACACAGACCAAGGCAGCAATATCGACGCTGCTATCGCGGAATTCACCGAGCGCACCGACGGTTCATACACCAACTACGAAGCAGGCCTAGCCGGGGCTTTCCGGGACCTATCCCAACGACCCAGCACCTGCCGGGCGGTGCTGTTTTTCTCCGACGGCCAACCCACCGCCAGCAGCTACGGCCAGCCCATGGAACCGGTCTGCGCAGCCGACGGGCCGGTGGCCAAACTGCGCTCCAGCGGCATTCGGGTATTCACCATCGGGCTGGGCCCGGACACCGCAGAAACCATGCAACCCATCGCAGCGGGGCAGTGCTCTGCTGAGGCCCCTAATGGTGTGCACCTGCAGGCCGATGAGCCCGCCGCGCTCTACGCCGCTTTTCGCCGCATGATCCCCAACGGCGCCCATGATGTCCGCGATGGTGGGCCCGCCACCGACCCGTACCGGTTCACCCTCGACGAATCGACCCAGCCGGTGCGCCTATCCGTCCAACCGGACCGCACCATCGCCATGGGTGCGCTCATTCCGACGCTCACCCCGCCCGGTGGGCAACCAGTAGACCTTGCCGACGGTGCCCAGCGCATCGCAGGCGCTGAGGTCACTGTGCAGCGCAATGCTGAGGTGCCCGGCATGGTGGATGCTGACCTGCGCCGCGCCGCCGATGGGGAGTGGGCAGGGCAGTGGAGCTTCGGCTACCGCATTGCCGACGCTAGTGCTGAGCAGATGACCTACCGGGCGGTGCTGACCGTCATCCCGGGTCTTTCCCTGGTTGTGCCCGGTGCGGAAGACACCGAGACCATGAGCGTGTCGAGTAGCGATTCCCTCCCCGTGGAGGTCCGCGACCCCGACGGGCAGGTACGCGCCTTTGCTGGGCAAGCCCGCCTGGATGCGGTGCTGCGCCCAGATGACGGTTCCGCACCGGTCGATATCGCCCGTGGGGTAGACCTGCGCTCAGGTGCTGGCGAAGTCGAGTTCAGCAGTATCGACGGCCGGGCGGCCGGGGTGCTCGAACTGAGCTTATTCATCACCACCGCCGGAGGTGAAGGTGTGCCTGGCACTGCCCTGAAGCCGCTGACTTTTAGAAAACCTATCTCGGTGGCACCAGCTACTGCGCCGAAACTTCCTGGCTCGGTTGTGTTGGAGATGACCGGAGTAGAGGCCAGTACGCCCATCGAGTTCACCGGCCCCGGTGCGGTGTGGATCGACGATGGGGAATTCAGCGTCGGTGATGCCGTGGTGAACTACACCTCCGACCATGACGCAGCCGCCCCGCTCACCCTCGGCCCCGGGGAAACCGGCACCATCATTGTGCGTACCAGCACTGCTGATCCCATCGACCGGGTGATAGCTGACTCCGCGCTTGAGGTCACCGCCCAGGACTCCGAATCCGGGGCGACCGAGGTCGTCCAGCTGCCGCTGCGTGGTTCGCTCAGCGCGCCCATCAACACCACTGTCTTCGGGATCGCCTTAGTTGGTGCCCTGGTGCTGGCGCTGGCCATCCCGCTGGTGGTGCTCTACGCCATGAAATACCTCGCTGGCCGGATTCCGCGCAGCCCGGGCGTGCTGGCGCTGCGCATCCCAGTGCGTCGGCACGCCGGAGAATTAGTGCGCACCGATACTGGGGGAGTCTTCACCGTCGACTTCGATGAGGTGGTGCGCGCCCCACGCACCACCAGCACCGGCCGGTCCATTAACCTTGCCGGCACCCAGGTGCGGGTGCGTGGCGGGCTGAACCCGCTGCGCCCGCCGATGGCAGTAGCCGAGCACACCCCGTCTATTGCCGATGATGGTGCCCGGCATGCCGGTGCTGCCCAGTTGCCGCTGGCGGTACACAACCACTGGTTCGTTCTGCCTGGGGAAGTGGTGGTGGCAGTGGATGAGCGAATCCGGCGCGAGGCGCTAGCCGCTATCGTCGCCGATATCCGTGCCCACGCCCCGCAGCGTCTGGAAACGATCGGCGACAAAGCCACGCAGGCCCCTGAACCCACCGCCCCGGCCAGGCGCACCGGTGGTTTCGTTGACAATGGGCCCAACCCGTTCGGCGATTCTGGTCGTCGCTAGGCCCACGTCGGTGCCAAGCTGTAGGCAAACCCAAGGAAGGGACAATCGTGCAGAAATACCTCGTCGTTGGTTGCGGCGGCTCGGGCGCTAAAACCCAGGCCTACATGATGGACCAGCTCAAGGCCCACATGCGCCAGGTCGACCCCGAACGCAGCACCCTGCCCGCGGCGTGGCAGTTCGTCTCTATTGACGTCCCCCTGGTGCCCGAAGCCGGCCCGGACGGGCTACCCAATGTCGCCCAGGCCGGTGGGGCCTATATCGATATCGGCAGCCGCCTGCATTACAACGACTTCGAACAGGGCCTTACTGAGCAGCTCGGGGCGTCCGGGGCGCTCGGTGAGATCGCCACCTGGGCCACCCGCAACCCCGAGGACCTCAATACGCCCATCAGTGATGGTGCCGGCCAGTACCGCGGTATTGGCCGCATCCTCACCATCCAGAATTTCGCCAAAATTCAGCGCGAACTCACCGCCGCCATTGACCGGCTCAACCTGGTGTCCACCAACCAGGAACTTAACGACCTCAATTACGCCATCACCGGCAAACACAGTGATTCCAGCGATGACCAGCCAGTCACCATCATTATTGGTTCGATGGCTGGTGGCTCCGGTGCGTCGATGGTGTTCGATGTCGCCCGCCTGTTGTCCACCCTGGGCAGTGTGAAACCCGCGCACACCGCGATTTTTATGCTCACCCCGGAGGTGTTCGAGGCCATTCCGCGCGACAAGATGGTCGGGTCCTGGCCGAATGCCTTGGCAATGTTTGGGGAGGCCTTCGCCGCCCAGACCGGTGCCGGCGCTGACCACGACCGGGCCCTGTACTCCGCGATGGGGCTCCCCGGAGCCCCGCAGGACAGCACTTTTGCCCGCCTGTTCCCCATTGGTGCCCGCATGGGTGGCCAACGCGCCCGTTTCGGCGACGGCACCCCCAACGCCATCTACCGCGGGTTGGCGCGCGCGCTTGCCGCCCTGGTTTCTTCGCAGACCGCGTCCTCAGATTTCAAGTCCTATGCCCTGGCGAATACGGGTTCCACTGCGGGTAACCGGTCCGTGCTGGGCTGGGGTAATCCCAGCAAGGTGGCCTGGGACAAGGTTCCGTGGGGCTCACTGGGCTACGCCCAACTGTCCATGGGACGCGACCGTTATGCCGAATACTGTGCCCAACGCCTCGCCCGGGCGGCTTTCGATCGGTTACGGCGCGGCCATATCGACCCCGCCGATCCGGCCACCGGAAAAGAACAGCTCGACCGCAGGGTCGCCGATGTGCTTGCCGACGTGCTGGGCAACTGTTCCCTGCCGCAGCGGCTCGACCGGGGCATGGGGGCTGAGGACACCGAACAGTGGTTGGCGCGTACCTTCACCACCCGCTACGCCCGCCCGGCGGCCACCCACGCAACCCGCCAGGTGCGTGATGTATTGCCGGCTGGTGATGGGATGAAGTCCACCGAATGGGCCGCGTTGGTGCGCACCCGCCTGGCGGATCTGGCCCGCCCGGTCGATACCGCCTTGGCGGATAATGCCTATGCCGCAGTGCACGCTTTCGCGGATTTCCTCGCCGACGCTGTGGTCGAGCAGATGGAAACTGTGCTGTCCACCACCGGCGTGCCCTGCGCTAGTGAGGCATTGGACCGCGTTACCGCGCTGGTCAATGAGGAACTGTTGCCGGCGGTGCAGGCCTTTGCCGATAGTCGCCGGGGGATGAACCCCACCGCTATTGGTCCGCAGGTTCAGGCGCAGCTGCAGCCGCTGTCTGGTCGGGGCACGATAGCTTCCTCCGCCCAGCTTGCCGACGCTATCGCCGCGGCCTACCAGGACCAGTTTGAGGACTATCACCTGGGGCAGGTCGCCGCCCAGCTGGTGCCGGTGCTTGAGGATCTGCGCCCGGAGCTTCTCGCCCCGCTGCGCCGCGAATTCGATGCCCTGCACGCTGACCTGGCCCGGGCCGCGGCGGTGCAGGATGTGCACGTCAATCTTGCCGACGTTGCCACTGACGAACCCAATGCCTGGCCGGCTGATACTGATGAGCAGATCAACCGTCGTTTCGTCGGCAGCGCCAATGAGATTGTGGTCAGCGATACCAGCCGGTTCGCCGCCGATTATGAGGATCATCTCATCGCCACAATGCGCGCCGAACACCCGGACCTGCGCAGCCTGGATGAGGCCGTTGACCGCGCCGCCCGGGAGGTTATCGCCGGCCAGTGGCATACCCAGGGCGCGCGGCGGGCCCCGCATGACACCTTGTGCCCACCGCCGGGCGATATCACCGTCGGCAATCGCAGTGGTTGGGTGTCGAAGCACCTGGTGGCCTCACCGATAAATGAGGACAAGCGGGAGGCCCGCCCGGCGCGGTTTTCCGCCCGGCTGCGCCCGCGTGATCTGATGGAGCGCACGCGGGCGTGGATTGCCCGCCCGGATCAGCCTTTCGACCGGTTCATTAGTGTGGACCTGCGTTCCTATTTGAGCCCGAGCACGGCCAGTAATGAGGCCGAGCATGATGCTCGCGTCACCCGGTTGCGGGGCGCGTTTGTGCAGGCAATGCGCCTGGCCCGGCCGCTGGCTGCGGTCGATACCGCCACCTTGGGTCTGGCGCATGGTGTGTCCGCGGAGGAGTACCACTTCAACTTTTCTGAAATCCCCCTGGCTGGGCTCAATGCCGCTACTGACCTGCGCGATGTCATTGTGGCCGATAAGTACCGCGATGAGGCGACGCTGACGACCTTCGATAATGCGTGCACTGATGACCGCAAGGTGTTCAGCATTGATGTGTTTGGTTCCTACCCGAACTACTCACCAGTGGTGTTTAGTTCCCTGTTCCCACACATCATGGAGGACTGGAGTACTCGCGGTGAGCTCACCGAGGGTTTCTGGAATCTGCGCCGCGCCCGCCCGCTGCCGGCTGCCTTGCCGTTGACTGATGATGCGCGCCGGGCGATGGTGGCTGGCTGGATTGTGGGCATGATTACTGGCCGGATCACCATTGTTGATGAGGGCACCCCGACGGCGGCGGCGCATATTTATGACCCGGCAGCGACCCCCTCGGGCGGGCAGTGGGTGAGTTTCCCGCCGCAGTTGTTGACCCCGCCGTCACGGTTCCAGGCTCGGTTCGACTGGATGCCGGCGATTATTGAGTCAGTGTTGTTGGCTTATGCCGATGTGCAGACCGCGCCGGTTGGTGGCCGGGTGGGGGACTCCCTGCGGCCCTATATCCTGCTGCGCTCGTTATATGACGATAATCCGAGGGAGCCGACCACCGGTGCCATTGAGCACAGCGCCACCAGGTTGTTGGCGCAGTGGTTGCGTACTGGTGAGGACCCGCGTTTTTCCACCGGCAGTCCGCTGGGCGCGACATTAGAGCAGCGGCGCGATGCAGCCCGCCAGGCCCTGCAGACCGCTCGTGATAATGCCGCGCATTTCCGGGCCGGTGCGGCGGCTGCGGCCCTGCCCGGCCAGGAGGAGCAGGCTCGCCCGTGGGCGCAGGTGCGCGACCGTCGGTACGCCTCGAAGATGCCGCTGTACCGGGACTTAGCTGATGATGTGTTCGGTATGGCCACTGATTTATTGGGCCGCCTGGACCGGGCCGCGGATTTAGCGACCCGGCCAGAGCAGGCCCCGGGGGTTCCGGGTAGCTTCGCGGTCGACCCGGGCGGGCCGGATGGGGTGGACTTCGGCGGAGGCCTGTTCTGATGTCCGATGCGATTGTGGTTCTTGGCGCTGGGCCGGGCCCACGCGCGGTGCGGTCATGTCTGCTGGATATGGCGGCGCTAGGGCTAACCACACCGGTGTACTGGGTCGATCCCACCGGGGACCCGGCAGGGCCAGCGGCGGTGGAGTGCATTGCGCATGCCGAGGCAGGCGGCGCCCAGGTACGGCGGATGAGCCTAAGCCACGCCACCCGCGCGATGGGCCGGGGCCGGGTTGTGCTCATTGCTCTCGATGAGCCTGATGGGGCCGGTTCGACGCTGGATACCGCGGGGGTGCGTGGCTTCACCGACGCCATTGACCATATTTTGCCGGCCGCGGCGCGGCGGGTGCATCTGTACCTGCCTCGGTTGCCGCTACCGCAGCAGCCGCCGACGACCATGCCTGGGTGGACGTTATTGGTGGTGTCCCCGGAGGACAGTGAGGCGCCGGATGCGGCCCGGGAGGTGCAGTACCGCGCCGATGGTCCGGATGCTTTGGCCCGCTATGTCACCCCTGCTGTGGTGGGGATGACGGGATTATGGGCGCATAGCACCGGGGTGCCGGTGTGTGATGCGCAGACCTCACCGGTGACTGGGGAGGTGGGTGTTGATGCGGAATCGGCCCGCCTGGTGCGGGTATTCCACCGCCATATTGATGCCACCGAGGTCGAGCGGGAACTGCGGGAGCGGGTGTTGGACGTGCGCTCAGCGGTGCCGCAGCCGCGCCTGGCCGATGGTCGCCATATCGTTACCGCCGATAATCCGGCAGAACTTAACCGTCGGGTTGCTGATTCTTTTATGGCCCGCGCTGAGACCGAAGGCGCCCGGCCACCCCAGACCACTGTTCCCGGTGGGGTCGATGCCGGCGCGGATGGGTTTTTTAGCCAATTCACTGAGTACGTCACCGGTGCTGTGCTGGGTAACTCAGGCCGGTGGTTCGACACCGCCACCGCCACCGCTGATTGCGAAACCAGCACCGCGGTCCATAGGGCGCTGGGTATTGCTGAGGAGTCGGCCGCTCCCGACCCGTGCGTGCGGGTGCTTACCAGTTCGCGCCCACAGAGCCTGCACAGTGTTGCTGATGCGGCCGCGTCCTTACGGGAGCAGTTGAGCACCAGTGACGCCATCGTCGTCGGGCCGCCCCCGACTGCGCCAGCGTTGTGGCGCACCTACACCGCAACCACGTTAAGCCTGGTGGACGGCAAGGAACGCGACAGTAGTCTCGGGCCGGTCCGCGATAGCAATACCAATCCCGTTGTGGTGCCCCGGCCTGGTCTGGCCGCCCCCGATGTGGCCGATAGTTTTTCCGGCGACCACCCAACCCTGCGGGAGCTGCTGGGGGACTCCCTCGGCCCGACAACTATTAGCCCGGTCGACCCGCATGGGGCCGCCCATTACGCTGCTGCGTTGCAATACGCGGCCAGTCAAACCACTGACCAGTCCATTGCCACGAAAAAACGCGAGTTCACCAATTGGCGCCAGCAGCACGCATCGAGTTTCGCCTGGCAGGTGGGCCAACGTCTAAGTGGTGCGATCCAGGACGGCCAGGACCGCGCCCGCGCGGCCTATAAGGACGTGCTCACCACCCGCGCCGCACTTGGGGCTTTCGCCGGTGATGATGACGCTGCCGCCCACCGTGGCTTGGCGCGCACCATGCGGGCGGTGCTGTTGGTGTGGTTGGTCGTGGTGGTGGGGTGCCTGGCCGCGGCGCTGCTGAGCCCCCGGGTGGCGTTCGCGGCTGGTGTGGGCACTGCGGGTGTGGCCACAGTTATTGCGTTGCTGGCTGAGCTGGCTATTTTCGCCCGTGGCCGAGATGCGGTGGTGGACCGCGTGTCACGTCGGCGGGCTGTGTGGCGCCGGCACAGTGCAGCTGCTGGCGCATTCGTTGCTGCCGTGACTGACCTTGAGCGCGCTGCGGCGGCTTACCGGCAGCATCAGGTGTGGAGCACCATTATTGGCCGGGCCATCCACCATCCCTTCGGTGCTGGTTGCGCTGAGGAGCGTCCGGCGCTGTTGCCGACGGCGGGGCTGCCTCGGGCCAGCATTATTGGCACCGCGCAACCGGATGCTGTTGCTATGCGCCGGGCTGTGCAGGACCTCCGGGCGACGGTATTCACCCCGGATTGGGCGGATATAGCTGTTGCTGATCTGCTTGCGGCGGCCAGTGCGGAGTTGGAGCAGCGCGGCGAGTTCGTGCCGAGCCGTTCGGAGTTATTTGGCCAACCGGCTGCCGGTGCGCATTCGGTGCTGTGCCGGCTGGCGGAAGTCGCCAGCGATGATGGTCTGCCGCGTGGCGATAGTGCCCAGGTGTGGTCCCCGGCGGTGGCCAGTTATGTGTCCTCTGGGCAGGCCGAGGCGTTGCTGGAGTCTGTGCGCAGCATTGATGATGGCCAGCCGGTGGAGCTTTCCCGAGCCGATGTGCTTGCCGACGTTCTGGGCACAACCGATGCTGGATTTTTCCGTGGCGCGGTTTCTGCTCGTGGCGCCAATCATGGCGCGGTAGAGGTCGACCCCGCGGCGAGTGTGTGCGCCCGCTACCCGGATCTATCCGCCGGGTCCGGGGCGGCGCCACGAGCGGCGACGCTGTCCCAGGCGGTGACTGTGGTGCAGTGTGGCCATAGTGTCCGGCCGGAATGGTTCACTGGGGCTACAGTGCAGCACACCGCCGAGCCGGACTTGGAGTTGCCGGGTCAGCGCGACAGCCTGTTTTAACCCTAGGAGGTGCCACCAGTGCCCAGTCCCCATCAGCCGCAGCGGCCCGCCGAGTCCGGTGCTGAGCTGTCCCGGATGCCGCAGTACCTGATCGATAAGGTCGCGGCCCTCGGCGCTACCTCCACTGAGGCCATTCGGCGCACGCTGCCGCCGAGATATCAGCATTTAGCCCCGGCATTGGCGCAGCGGTTAGGTATTGGTGAACCTGCGGCCACACCGGAACACGAACCCACCCCAACCCCCACCCCAACCCCGGAGGAAGGCCCGGTGCCGGTGCCGGCGCCGGCTGCGTCGGCACGCAATAAGGTCGCCGAGGCGCTGGCGGATTTCGTATCCGCCGCGTCCAGTGCCCCTGCGGTGGACCCGGATGATGTCCTCACCGTCGACCCCAGCCTCTTTGCCGACTATGACCACAGCGCCACTGTGTCCGCCGCCGCTGAATTGGCGCTCACCACGTATCGCAGTGGCGGGGCCGAGCAGGTTGTGCTGCGGTGGGACACACCGGATTGGGTGGACCACGATTACGTCATCTACCGCGTCATTGCCGGGGACGGGGAGCAGGAATTATCCCCCGAAGCCGGGGAGCAAGTGCTGTGCACCACTGGCCATATTTATGTTGAACCCCAGGTCAGTGGGGTTAGTTTCCGGCATTTCCAAGTGTGGGTGCACCAGGGGCCCGATATCGCCGCCGCCCTCGGCGCCCAGCCGCAGTTAGTGGGCTACGCCATCGCCGTCGCCCCGGTGCGCGCGATTACGCTCGCCGCCAGCCAGGGTGTTGTTGAGGGGTCGTGGGCGCCGATGCCGCCTGATTGGTCGGTGCGGGTGCACGCCAGCCCTGCCGGTTCGGCACAGCCCGCCGACGCCCCGGAGTTCCTGTTGGGCTCTGGGGTGCAGGAGACCTCTTTTGCGCACCGGCCTCCCACCCGCGGCGGGACGTGGCGGTATGTGTTCACCCCGGTGGTGCGGTTAAGTGGCGGCTGGCACCTGGGGGAGCCCAGTACTGTGCACAGGGCGGATATTCCGGCGGTAACGCGGCCGGTCAGCCTGGATTTTTATGATGTCGAGCAGCACGGCGGCGATGACCGGATTGTGTTGTCGTGGTGCGCCCCACCGGCGGGTTCGGTCAGTGTCTACCTCACACAGCGGCATCCGCATGAGGATCTCAGCCAGGGCCCGATTTCTGCTGATGCGCTTGCCCGCGATGAGGTTTTTGCCGCCGCAGGCACGACGAAGGTCACTGTCGGCCCGCGCGAAGAAGGCGCCCCAGTCGATGCGGACACCATTTGGCCGGTCGATGCCGATACCGCCGAGGCCTGGTCGGTTGTCTATATCACCCCGGTCACTGAGGTCGGGGAGATGGTTGCGGTCGGCCCCACGGTGGCTTTGCACCAGGTCCAGCCGATTTCTGCGGCCCGGATCGCTGAGCGGATCGATACTCAGGTGGTGTCTTTCGCCTGGCCGCGGGGCGCGGATTTCGTCAGTATTGACATCACTGATCTGGGGGCCGGTACCGGCGGGCAACGACGTCGGGTAGCTGACCTAGAACCCGATGACTATAAGAACAACAGTGGGGTGCGCCTGGGCCTCAACCCATACGGCAATGACGTTATCCTCACCCCGTATGTGATGTACCAGGGCCGCACCACCAGTGCGGAGCCGACGGTGCTGAGTTATCCGGGGCTGCGTCGCTACCGGTGGCGGATGCTGACCGACCCGACTGCGCTGCGGATTCAGGTGTGGACGGACAGTTCTGCTGATGTAAATCCGCCCCGGCTGCAGTTAGTGCACCACCCCGACCGGTTGCCGTTGTGCATTGCCGACGCCGCCGACGATGGGGCGGGGGTGTGCACGGTCATCCCGGTGGACCCAGACACCGGCCAGCCCAGCGGGCCGGCCGGGACGGTGCTCGCCCCGGACACGTTGCCGGGGGTGACTTCTGGTGCCGGCGGGCAGTCCGCCGCCGCGACGTGGCTGGTGCCTGCTAGTGCACTTAGTGGGATGCGCCCGGGCCAGTTCTTCCGCCTATTCCTCGTTGCTGATGATGAGCCCGGCGCCACCACCCGCCGCCGGGTGCTGGTCGATAATGATGCCGCGGCCGGGATTTACCAGCCGCCCAGCAGGTGGGGGAAGCGGCGATGAGCGGGGTAGACGTACTGACCTACGCCAGCCACGCCAGTGGGTGGTCGGTGGGGCACCACTCGGCGGGGTTGCAGCCTGACGAGATCGCCCGGCTGGCCGAATGGGCGCCGACCAGGTTGGCGACCACGACCCCCATCCCCGCTTATCCTTCGGCTGCTGAGGTGGCGTGCTTGCCGCGTCGCACCGCGTGGCTGCCGGCGCCGTGGGGAGGCGCTGACCGGGTGTTTTTCCATTCTGTTCCGGCTGGGGCGGATGGTTCGGGCCGTGCGGGCAATATTTATACCCAGGCCCATATTGTGCGCGGTAATGCCGCCGGGCAATGGCGGCCTAGTGATGGTTTCCACAGTCCTTGTCTGCGCACGCCGTTCGGGGTGGTGGAGGTCAATGCCGCGCGCCCGGATGCGGTGGTGCCTGCCGACGGCCCGCTTGCCGACGCGGCAGCTGTCTGGTCTTTTATTTTCGATCCTGGGCCGGTGGACCGGCGTGCTGTCTTAGCGGCGATTATCGATGCGTGGGTCAGTGGGGCAGTGGTTGCCATCGCCTGCCCGCCGCAGCAGGCCGAAATATGGATCGCGGCCCTGCTGCACACAACATCGGCGCAGGTAGCGCGAGAAATATCGTTTTCTTCGTGGCAGCGTGCAACCAGCCTGGACGCGTTATTGCACGAGGATCTGCGTCTTGTGGCGATCCCGCCGGAGGATATGGCGCAAGCGTCCCGCCAGCCTGGTGTGATTGTTGTTGATACCGCTGTTTCTCCTGCGACTGGAATCTACGGTCAGCGGCCCACTGTGCTCAGCGATGGCACCGAGCTGGAGGTCTCGGAGTGGTCAGAGTTGCTGGTCAATATCTGTTTCAGCGCCGCTGATGCAGTGGCTGCGAGTACCGGGGCCAGCGGGGGCGGTGGTGGGCTCGCCACGCACCCGGCGGGAATGCTTGCTGCGGTAGCCGAGGCGAGTCCGGAATTGCGCCAGGAACTAGCCCAGCCGCTGCGGTGTGTTCGCGCCGGTACCACGGCCGATCCCGCACCGGCGTGTTCGCTTGCGCCGCTGGTTGCCGCGCAGGTCCGCGCGATCAGTGCGGATACGCTGCGCAGCGTTATCGCTGACCCGCACCTGTGTGGTGCTGATGGTGAACGCGTCGGCCTGCTGGGTGATATTTTGCGCCTTGACCCGGCCGGTGATGCCCTTGTCGAGCGCGCCCAGCAGCGGATTCTCGCCGCGGCGTTGGTGGAGATGTGCCGGGATGGCGCCACCAGTGGGGTGGATTATTTGCCGTGGTGGCGCGCCGAATATGTCAGTGCCGCGCAGCGGGCTGGGGTTGCCGCGTCCGTGGCGGAGTGTCTTGGCGCCGACCCGGCCGCAGGTGCCGCGCTTGGTGAACTCGCCACTGCCCCCGGCCCGAATGGGCGCCGACTGCTTGCCCAGGCCGCCTATGATCGGCTGACTGGATAACTGAGGAAAACACCATGTCGATGATGTCTTTACGCCCTGGCCGGGCTACTGCGATCAGTGCCCGTGGAATGGTGCATGTCGAAGCGCACCCGATTGGCGGCACTGAGCCTGTTGTGGTGGATATTCGCGGCGCTGCGACGGTGAACCGGGTGAGTGCCTCGGCGGTGAAGATCATCCGCCCGACAGGGGTGCTCGAGATTGTGGTGCGGCCCGAATCCGGTGGGGTTTTCGGTCCCAACCAGGCGGTATTGGCCCGGGTGGTGCGTGGCCGCCTCGGTACCCCAGGTGCGACTGGGGTGGAGTTGCCCCGCGCTGTGGTCGATGGGTGCGGTGAGTACATTCTTGGCACGCTCACAGTCGATGGGGACCAGTTGCAGGTGGCGGCCCCCGGTGCCGGCGGCGGCACTATCGAGGGGCCGGCGGCGACTGTGCGTGCGGGGTTGCGGGCACGCCTTGGTGCGGCTGGGTCTGGCCTCGGCGAGGCCGGCGGGCGCGGCGTGCCGGTGGTTGTGCATGTGGACGCTTCCGCGTCGATGATGAGCCCTGATGTCGCCGCCATGGTCGACTATGCCGCCGAGATCATTGCCGGCACTATCGCCGCCCTGCCCGAGGTGCCCAGCATTGAGGTGCACAGTCGCGGCAGCACTCACCACGTCGATACCGGCGCAGAACTTATTGGTGTGGTGCGCCAGGAAATCCACGCCGGGCGGTGTCGGATCGGTGCGCTGGAAAACCTGCCCAGCCAGCAGCCGCAGGGCGGTGCTGGGGCGCTGGTGTGGTGTGTGTCGGACGCTGTGCCTGCCGCGATTCGCTCCGGGGCCACCAGTGCGGTGGCGCTTGTGCTGGGTGATGCCGATACTGTTGCCGGGCGCACTGAGGTCGCCGTCGATAAGCAGCTTGCGCGTGCGCTTGCCGACGGTGATATCTGCGGTGCCGAACACCTCATCGACGCGGTGCTGACTGCCCTGCCTGGGACGTCGGAAGGAGACCGCCAGTGACTATGCCCACTGCCGCCGGGGCGGTAACTCGCTGCCCCTATACCTTCAAAGAAATTCGTGACCCCCGGTACCTGCAGTTTTTGCAGCAGAATAAGGGCCTGCCGGCTGACTGGGGCGATAGCGGCACCATATGCATTGCAATGGCCGGGGCGCGGGCGTCGGGCAAGAGCTTGTATATCGCCGTGGTGGTCAAACAACTAGCCCGGCTGCTGCAGAAACACCATCTGCCGCTCATTCCGATGGGGGATACCGGCCAACGCTACCGCGACCACTATGAGCATTCCCTTTTCGCCGAAATGGGGTTGCTGCGGCCCACCCCACGGATGGCTGCCGACGACGCCTATCACCGCGATCCGCTGATCTTCGATATCGGTAATTGGGACTGCGGTGGCGGTGAGCGCAAACACTATCTGGTGCTGCGCGATGTGGCTGGCGAGGACTTAGAACAACTGCCTGATAACCCATCTGCGCTGGAGTTTTTCCAGCATGCCGACACGGTGCTGTTCCTCTTTGACCCGCTGGGGGTGCGCCGAATCCGCACCTATTTGAAGGGGCGGGTGGTCATGCCGCATGTGGGCGGGGACCCCGTGACAGTGCTGAATAACCTGCTGCGGGTGCTTGGCGGGGCCCGGCCGCCCTTGGCGGTGGCCTTGTCGAAATTCGACACCCTGCAGGAACTGGAGTTCAGCGGCGATACCGACTGGACTGAGATTATGGCCAACTACGGGGCGGCCTACCGGCGCGATAGTGATCTGGAATTCGGTGCCGCGGATTCACATCTGCTCGACGCGGAAATCCGGTCCATGTTGCTGCGGCTCAATGCCCACGATGTGGTCTACACCATCGAGTCCTGCTACCGGGACGCGCCGACATCATTTCGGTATTTCGCGACCTCGGCGCTCGGGGCGCCGCCGAAGGGCTCCCGCGTGGATGCGAGTAAGGGCATTGCACCATTTCGGTGTTTAGACCCCATTTTGTGGACATTAACCCGCAATGGCCTGCGAGTTTAACGTCGGCAAGCCCTGAGTGGGGCAGGGGTGGCAGCGCAGCCGTTTTGGGTAATCGACGCTGGTTGCGCTACTCTGCCTGATTAGTCCCAAGAGCGTTTGGGAGCAGTGACTTACACCCAGTAGGCCAGCGAGAGCGGCTGACTGGGTTACGCGCGTCCTAAAAGCGCACTGCAAACACATATTTTGAAGAACCAATTAAGCGCCCCCGTGGTGCGACTCCGGTCGTGCCAGGTGGGCCAGACCTACAGAAAGACGGTTCATGCCCACTATTCAGCAGTTGGTCCGTAAGGGCCGCCACGACAAGAAGTCGGCGACCTCGACCGCCGCGCTGAAGGGTTCGCCCCAGCGCCGCGGCGTGTGCACCCGCGTGTACACCACCACCCCGAAGAAGCCGAACTCGGCTCTTCGTAAGGTCGCGCGTGTGCGTTTGACCTCCGGTATCGAGGTTTCCGCCTACATCCCGGGCGAGGGCCACAACCTGCAGGAGCACTCCATGGTGCTCGTCCGCGGCGGTCGTGTGAAGGACCTGCCGGGCGTGCGCTACAAGATCGTCCGAGGTTCCCTCGACACCCAGGGTGTTAAGGACCGCAAGCAGGCCCGTTCCCGCTACGGCGCGAAGAAGGAGAAGTAAGAATGCCTCGTAAAGGTCCCGCCCCGAAGCGTCCCGTCGTCAATGACCCCGTGTACGGCTCCCCGTTGGTGACCCAGCTCATCAACAAGGTGCTGCTCGACGGCAAGAAGTCCACCGCTGAGCGCATCGTCTACGGCGCTCTGGAGATGACTCGTGAGAAGACCGGTACCGACCCGGTGCTCACCCTCAAGCGCGCCCTGGAGAACGTCAAGCCCGCCCTCGAGGTGCGCTCCCGCCGTGTTGGTGGCGCCACCTACCAGGTGCCCGTTGAGGTCCGCCCGGGCCGCTCCAACACCCTGGCGCTGCGCTGGCTGCTGATGTTCTCCCGCCAGCGTCGTGAGAACACCATGACCGAGCGTCTGGCCAACGAAATCCTCGATGCCTCCAACGGCCTCGGTGCTTCCGTGAAGCGTCGCGAGGATACGCACAAGATGGCAGAGGCCAACCGCGCCTTCGCGCATTACCGCTGGTAATAGCGCTGATAGCGTCGGTTGCGGCCCATTTCAGGGTCGGATCGGCGAGTACCGGTCGGCCTCGGCCGGACGCGGTCAACGCGCCGCCACCGGAAATTGGTGGCAACATGAATAAAGCAACGCAACCGAGGTGGTTGCCAGCACACCGGCTGGTACGCCGCCGCAAAACCTGAAATGAGTGGGGAATCTAGTGGCTGAAGGTGCACTTCCCGTCAAGAAGGACCTCAACAAGGTCCGCAATATCGGCATCATGGCTCACATCGATGCCGGTAAGACCACCGCGACCGAGCGAATCCTGTTCTACACCGGCATCAACCGCAAGGTTGGCGAGACGCACGATGGTGCCTCGACCACCGACTGGATGGAGCAGGAGAAGGAACGCGGCATCACGATTACGTCTGCTGCCGTGACCTGTTTCTGGGAAGACAACCAGATCAACATCATCGATACGCCGGGTCACGTCGACTTCACCGTCGAGGTCGAGCGCTCCCTGCGCGTGCTCGATGGCGCTGTCGCCGTCTTCGACGGTAAGGAGGGCGTGGAGCCCCAGTCCGAGCAGGTGTGGCGTCAGGCTGAGAAGTACGACGTCCCGCGTATCTGCTTCGTCAACAAGATGGACAAGCTCGGCGCTGACTTCTACTACACCGTCGACACCATCGTCGATCGCCTCAACGCCAAGCCGCTGGTTATGCAGCTGCCCATTGGTGCCGAGGATGACTTCGACGGTGTCGTCGACCTGCTCGAGATGAAGGCCTACATGTGGCCCGGCAAGACCGAGATCGGTACTGAGCCGACCATCACCGACATCCCCGATGACCTCAAGGACAAGGCCGCGGAGTACCACGAGAAGCTCGTGGAGCACGTCGCCGAGTCCGACGAAGAGCTCATGGAGAAGTACTTCGGTGGCGAGGAACTCACCATTGAAGAACTCAAGGCCGGCATCCGCAAGATGACCATCAACTCCGAGATCTACCCGGTGCTGTGTGGTTCGGCGTACAAGAACAAGGGCATCCAGCCCCTGCTTAACGCCATCATCGACTACCTGCCGACCCCGATGGACGTCGGTGAGGTGCACGGTCACAAGATGGGCGATGAGTCCGTCGAGATGAACCGCAAGCCCTCCTCGAAGGAGCCGTTCTCGGCCCTGGCCTTCAAGATTGCGGCCCACCCGTTCTTCGGCAAGCTGACCTTCGTGCGCGTCTACTCCGGTCACGTGGAGCCCGGCGCCCAGGTGCTCAACTCCACCAAGGACCACAAGGAGCGCATCGGCAAGCTGTTCCAGATGCACGCCAATAAGGAGAACCCGGTTGACGACGCTTCGGCCGGTAATATCTACGCGTTCATCGGCCTGAAGAACACCACCACCGGTGACACTCTTTGTGCTCCCGACGCTCCGGTTGTGCTGGAGTCCATGTCCTTCCCGGACCCGGTGATCTCGGTTGCTATTGAGCCGAAGTCGAAGGCCGACCAGGAGAAGCTGGGTACCGCTATTCAGCGCCTGGCTGAAGAGGACCCGACCTTCACCGTGCGTCTTGACGACGAGACCGGCCAGACCGTCATCGGCGGTATGGGCGAGCTTCACCTCGACGTCCTGGTGGACCGCATGAAGCGCGAGTTCAAGGTCGAGGCCAATGTGGGCGCCCCGCAGGTTGCCTACCGCGAGACCATCCGCAAGCCGGTCGAGAAGTATGAGTACACCCACAAGAAGCAGACCGGTGGTTCCGGCCAGTTCGCGAAGGTCATCATCGCGCTCGAGCCGTACACCCCCGATGCCGAAGAGGTCGAGGAAGGCGCTTCCCCGATTTACCTCTTCGACAACCAGGTCACTGGTGGTCGTGTGCCCAAGGAGTACATCCCGTCGGTCGACGCCGGTATTCAGGACGCCATGCAGTACGGCACCGTCGCTGGCTTCCCGCTGGTCAATATCAAGGCCACCCTGCTTGACGGCCAGTACCACGAGGTTGACTCCTCTGAGATGGCCTTCAAGGTCGCCGGTTCTATGGCGATGAAGGAAGCCGTGCAGAAGGCCAAGCCGGTGCTGCTCGAGCCGATGATGGCCGTCGAGGTCATCACCCCCGAGGAGTACATGGGTGAGGTCATTGGCGATATCAACTCGCGCCGTGGCCAGGTCAACTCCATGGAAGACCGCGCTGGTGTGAAGGCCGTGAAGGCCCTCGTGCCGCTGTCGGAGATGTTCGGTTACGTCGGCGACCTGCGTTCCAAGACGCAGGGTCGTGCCAACTACACCATGATCTTCGACTCCTACGCGGAGGTTCCTTCCTCGGTTGCTCAGGAGATCATCTCCGAGCGCACCGGTGAGTAAGTAATTTAACGCCGCCCCCGTCACCTGGTTTTCCAGGTGGCGGCGGGTAGCGGCCCGCTGGGCACCGCCTCATAATCGAGACGGTTCTCAAGCCGGCCGTTACCCCTGCTGATTGCGGGGAAGCGGGCGCTATCAGCCGGCGAAAACGTCGGTAGATACGCGGTTTGAAATGAACCGGCCGTGTCCCTAGTATTGGGTAACCGGCAATAAAGACATACGTCTACGCATGCCGTCATCCGGCTTCGCTGGGTCGGTGAGAATCCACCCCAACGGGGTTTGGATGCGCCAATGCGTAGGCTCCCACAATTCCGTGGCTACGAAAGTCGTGGCCACATGACGTCCAGGAGGACTAACAGTGGCGAAGGCGAAGTTCGAGCGTACGAAGCCGCACGTTAACATCGGCACCATCGGTCACGTCGACCACGGCAAGACCACCACCACCGCCGCCATCACCAAGGTGCTGGCCGAAGAGTTCCCGGAGCTCAATGAGGCTTTCGCCTTCGACGCCATCGATAAGGCGCCGGAGGAGAAGGAACGTGGCATCACCATCAACGTTTCCCACGTTGAGTACCAGACGGAGAAGCGCCACTACGCCCACGTCGACGCCCCGGGTCACGCCGACTACATCAAGAACATGATTACCGGCGCTGCTCAGATGGACGGTGCCATCCTCGTCGTCGCCGCAACCGACGGCCCGATGCCGCAGACCCGTGAGCACGTGCTCCTGGCTCGCCAGGTTGGTGTTCCCTACATCCTCGTCGCCCTGAACAAGTGCGACATGGTTGATGATGAGGAAATCATCGAGCTGGTCGAGATGGAGGTCCGCGAGCTGCTGGCCGAGCAGGATTACGATGAGGATGCCCCCATCGTGCACATCTCCGCTCTGAAGGCTCTCGAGGGCGACGCTGAGTGGACCAAGTCCATCGTCGAGCTCATGGAAGCTTGCGACGAGAACATCCCGGACCCGGTCCGCGAGACCGACAAGCCGTTCCTGATGCCGATCGAGGACATCTTCACCATTACCGGTCGTGGCACCGTCGCCACCGGTCGTGTGGAGCGCGGCGAGCTCAACGTCAACGACGAGGTCGAGATCCTCGGCATCAAGGAAAAGTCCCAGAAGACCACCGTCACCGGTATCGAGATGTTCCGCAAGATGCTGGACTCCGCCGAGGCTGGCGACAACTGTGGTCTGCTGCTGCGCGGTATCAAGCGCGAGGACATCGAGCGTGGCCAGATTATCGCCAAGCCCGGTGCCTACACCCCGCACACCGAGTTCGAGGGCTCCGTCTACATCCTGGCCAAGGATGAGGGCGGCCGCCACACCCCGTTCTTCGACAACTACCGCCCGCAGTTCTACTTCCGCACCACCGACGTCACCGGCGTCGTGAAGCTGCCGGAGGGCACCGAGATGGTCATGCCGGGCGACAACGTCGACATGTCCGTCACCCTGATCCAGCCGGTCGCCATGGACGAGGGCCTGCGCTTCGCTATCCGCGAAGGTGGCCGCACCGTCGGCGCCGGTCGCGTCACCAAGATCAACAAGTAAGACTGTTGGTCTAGCGAGGTGCTCCGCACCTAGCGACAACGTTCACCACCCGTTGCCCCACCAGGGCGCGGGTGGTTTTCGTATGTCCAGGGCCTCTCTGAGGCCACCTTGGGCTCTAGCCCTCTGCCTTACCCGGCGGTCCTGTGCAGCCCACCAGCCCGGCATGCCACCCTCGGGTGAGTAGTTGCCCTGGGATGTCTTCTAAAGCCGCTGTGTGGGGCGTGTAGACCTCATCTGTGGGCACCTGGGGATACAGAACAGCCCCCGTGCAAAGAGCACGGGGGCTGTGGTGCAGCCAGAGCGGCTTAGTGTCGCTGCGTGAGCATTAGTCGTCAGCGTCGACGCGAAGCAGGAAGCGAACCGCGATGGGGTTCTCCACTGCTTCGAGGATATTCTTATGAGCCTGCTCGCATGCCTGGAGGACAGGAGCCGGGTCAGCGCGGTGCCGCTGGTCAATGGTGACCGTAATGGTGTCACGGCCCTGAATGACCTTGGTCGTACCATTGGCGCGACGCACACCGGGAGCCGTTTCCAGCTCCTTGGCAACAGCGTCGGCAATGATCTTCGGGTCGTAGATCAGCGTGCCAGTGCCATCAGAAGCGCCGTCAATGACGGTATCGATGGACTTGCGGGACACATTGATCACGAACAGCCAGAGCGCAATCACAATGCTGGCGATGGCGATGATGAGCAGAACCCACCAGGCGACGTCCTTCGGCAGATCGATGACTTCATCGACACCGAAGTAGAGGCCAGCAATGCCGGCGGCTAGCAGCACGGCTCCGAGCAGGAACGCGGCGAACCGGTTGAGGAAAACAGTCGTACTGGTCATCGTGCGACCTCCGTCTTCGAAGCGATATGAACACGGACCTTCGGCGGCTTAGCCAGGATGGTGGTGACCTCGTCGGTCACAACCTGCTCAATTTCCTGCTTAGCGCCAGCAAGGTCATTGCCGGCGTAATGCACCGACACCTTGACCGAGTTCGGCTTCGCGACGGTGGTTGCAGTGAATACACCAGCAACCGAACGGGCACGCAGCGAGCAGCGGCGAGCCACATCCATCGGACGAATCCAGGTGTGTGCGGCATTGGTCTGCAGATGCGTCTTACGACGCGGCTTCAGAGCAGCCAAAACCGAGAAAACACCAAGGATGATGAACACCACAAGAATGGTGTAAATCAACCAGCGGTAGTCCTGGCTGAGCACCTCGTTGAGGAACCACTCGAACCACTCGGGCCGACCAGCAACGTCATAGCGCACCAGCAGGTCGTGGATAGCAACCACGGCCGCACCGATGAGCAACACCATGAACAGCAGGGAGAAGAACAGGGATGCGGGCAAAGCCTTCGGTGGCTTTAATTCCTTCATCGCTTAGACCTCCTCTGACTGCGCAGCGCGCTGGTTGTAATTCTGCGAGACACGGCGACCGGGAATGATCTCCGGGGAACGCAGCGCACGCGGGGCGGGAACCGTGGGGGAGTAGACCTCCACCGGCTTCGCAGCCGATACCGACTTCGCCTCACGACGATGAATCTGCGGGCTTCGCAGGTCATCGGCAGCGGGCGCGGATACGGAATCAACTGTGCGGTGAGAAATAACCTCAGGTTTCCGGACCTCAACCGGGGCGGGCGCCGACACAGAGCGGGCCGGCTGCTGGGACAGCACCGTGACCTGCTTGAGTGGGGCGTGCTCCGGAATAGTGACCGGGTGGGTCACCGCAACGCTGCGGATATCGGGGTGCCGGATCGTGCGCGCAGCCGGCGGGGCCGGCGGGTGCATCTCCGGGTGAGCAGGAATATGGGGCTGCTCGAAGTCCGGGGAATTACTACGCGCGTCGAGCTGCTCGCGGGACACCGGCACGTAGCCGGCGGTCGGACGAGCTGCTTCGACCTGAACATTGACGCAATTGGCGCGAACGCCAGCGCCTTCATCGAACCAGGTGATGATGCTGTCGCGCACCGACTGGGCAACGCGGCCGACCGGGCAGGGCCAGCGCACAGCAATACGGGCTTCGACAGTCACCACGGCGCCGGTAGCGTCGGCACTGATATCGATCTTGGGCAGGTCGGTACCAAACCAGTTGATACCGCCGCCCTTTGATTCGACGATTGTGCCGGGCACTGAGGCAATAGCTGCGCGAGCCAATCTGTCGAGGGCACGGGTGTTGATCCGGGTTACGCCCGGACCGTCACCCGCGGAAACATTAACTTCGGCCATGGGCTTAGCCCCTGCCGTTGCCGCCGCGGGAACCCAAGACCGAACGCAGATCGATCATGCCGTCCATGTGGGCGCCGATGATGGCACCGATGGCGGCCAGGGCGATGCCGAGGATGAACGCGTCGAAGCCCCCGGTCACGGTGATAAGGGTCAGCAGTAGGCCGACAATCATGCCTAACCACAGTTTCATTGAGTACCTCCGGAAGAGGACTGCTCCTGAGAAGCAGTCGTGATAGCAGCGAGGACAACGTCAATAGGACGGTCATCGCCGTTGGAAAGGGCGCCTCGAGCGGCAGCGCGGATTTCGTCGGCCTGCTGGCGAATATCGCCAGCAGACTCGACATCAACCACTAGCTTGACGTGAACCTCAAGGGTTCCGTCCTGCTCACGAAGCCCGGCGACACGGCGCCGGGGAAAGAGCATCGCAACTTCGCCGTACGAACCATTATCGAGGTCCGAGACGTAGGGCAGCTCGAGCACCGCCTGAGAGATGGCCTCGGCGCGGTCTGAGTCGATTTCGTACTCAGCCGCGTCCGAAGCGCCGACGGGCTTGGTCATACTTAGTTCACCCGAGACTCGTTGGTCTCTTCCTCAACGCCGGGGACGTCGGCGTCTTCGAGGTGGATGTCGTGAACGGTGATGTTGACCTCAGTGACCTCGAGGCCGGTCATGCGCTCAATGGAGTCGGTGACGTTCTTGCGGATAGCGCCGGCCAGCTCGTGGATGGCAACGCCGTACTCGGCGACGATGGAAACGTCGACGGCAGCCTGGGTCTTGCCGACCTCGGTGGTCACACCGTGCTGGTTCGGGACAGCGCCACCGGGCATACGGTTACGCACGGCGTCGGTGAAAGCGGAGCCGGAACCCAGCGCGTAGACGCCGGAAACTTCGCTGGCAGCGATGGCGGCGATGGTGTTAACAACGCTGTCTTCGATGACGGTGCGGCCGGGGCCGCCAGCGGAGCGCTCGATCTCGGTGGAACCGGTGGCCTCGACGGCCTTGCCCTTGGCGTTTTCGTTCTGCTTATTGTTATCGGACATGTAGTGCTCCTTAGTAGAGGGTTGGGTTACTGAACAACGTATACCCTACAGCTGCTCGGTCTTGAGCGGCTGATCTTTCAACGCCCCAGGGTGAATTTTGGTTCCGGGCGGGGGACATGTTTTAATAGCCGGGTTGCTTTAACACGGCGTATTCGCCGCACTGCTGATAAGGCCCGCTGGGAACCGGCAGCAGATTGCGAAAGAATGCGGCGCTGGTAAAGCGAGCATGGACTTATGCGCCTTCACTTCCCCCGGGAAGCGAAAGGCGACTTTTCCTGCGCCGCCGGACGTGCGACACGCCCGGCAGCGGGTATCGGAGAAGAGCCCATGGCAAACGAACAGCGGCAGCAGACGGACAACCCTCCTCGAGGCGAGTCCCTCCAGCAAGTTGTGTGCATACGTGATGGCGGCCCACCTAATAGGGCCCACGCGAGACGCGACTTCGGAAATGCATGACGACGCTGATTCGTGCGTCATGGTTTTCGGATTCGGTACCCACATCACCAAGTGACAACGAGCTATACGCACTGGCGCTGGCCATCAGGCAGATACCGGCGACAGGGCTGACAGACATAAGGTGCGCACCCACACGGGTGAGTAACGCACCAAAGGAGAGGACAAGCGTGGCGGGACAAAAGATCCGCATCAGGCTCAAGGCCTATGACCACGAGGCGATCGATGCGTCTGCACGCAAGATCGTGGAGACGGTCACCCGCACGGGTGCCCGCGTGGTCGGCCCCGTGCCGTTGCCCACCGAAAAGAACGTCTACTGCGTCATCCGCTCGCCGCATAAGTACAAGGACTCGCGCGAGCACTTCGAGATGCGCACCCACAAGCGGCTGATCGACATCCTCGACCCGACGCCGAAGACGGTTGATGCCCTTATGCGCATCGACCTGCCGGCCAGCGTCGACGTCAATATTCAGTAGGCCTCGACTACGGCAGCGGAGACTAAATTATGAGTGAAAAAGAAGTAAAGGGCATTCTGGGTAAAAAGCTCGGTATGACCCAGGTCTTCGACGAAGATAACCGGGTTGTCCCGGTGACTGTCGTCGAGGCTGGGCCGTGCGTTGTTACCCAGGTCCGTACGCAGGAAACCGACGGCTACGACGCCGTCCAGATCGCCTTCGGTGAGATTGATCCCCGCAAGGCCAACAAGCCTCAGACCGGCCACTTCAAGAAGGCCGGCGTGACTCCTCGACGCCATGTCGCTGAGATTCGCACCACCGACGCCTCCTCCTACGAGGTTGGCCAGACCGTTGGTGTCGATATCTTCGGCGAGATTGAGTACGTCGACGTCACCGGCACCTCCAAGGGCAAGGGCTTTGCCGGCGCCATGAAGCGTCACGGCTTCGCCGGTCAGGGTGCCGCTCACGGTAACCAGGCTGCTCACCGCCGCGTCGGCGGCATCGGCGCCTGCGCCACGCCTGCCCGCGTGTTCAAGGGCAAGCGCATGGCCGGCCGTATGGGTAATGACCGCGTCACTACCCAGAACCTGAAGATCCAGAAGATCGACGCAGACGCCAACCTGCTGCTCATCAAGGGCGCAGTTCCCGGTGTTCGCGGCGGCCTCCTGGTTGTCAAGACCGCTGTGAAGGGTGGTGCGCACGCATGACGAACCTGAAACTGGATGTCCACACCGCCGATGGCGGCACCAATGGCTCCGTCGACCTGCCCGCCGAGCTTTTCGACGCTGAGGTTTCGAACGCTCTGATGCATCAGGTCGTCGTCGGCCAGCTGGCCGCCGCACGACAGGGCACTCATAAGACCAAGACCCGCGGCGAGGTTCGCGGCGGCGGTCGTAAGCCTTGGCGTCAGAAGGGCACCGGCCGTGCCCGTCAGGGTTCCATCCGTGCCCCGCACTGGACTGGTGGCGGCGTTGTCTTCGGCCGCGTGCCCCGCGATTACTCGCAGCGCACCCCGAAGAAGATGAAGTCCGCAGCACTGCGCGGCGCACTGTCTGACCGCGCTCGCCACGACCGCATTCATGTGGTCGAGGAACTCATTGCCGGTCAGGTCCCGTCCACGAAGTCGGCTCGCTCGTTCCTCGAGCGCCTCACCGACCGTCGCTCCATCCTGGTGGTTCTTCCCCGTGAAGACGCCGCCGCTTGGAAGAGCGTCAACAACCTGCCGAACGTGCAAGCGCTCGCCGAGGACCAGCTCAACACCTACGACGTCCTGAACTCGGACGACGTTGTGTTCTCTGTGCAGGCCCTCACCGCGTTCATTGACCGCGCTACCGGCTCGAAGAAGGAGAAGTAATGGCTACCATCGCTGATCCCCGGGACATCATCATCGCCCCGGTCGTGTCGGAGAAGTCCTACGGGCTTATGGAGCAGAACGTCTACACGTTCCTCGTGAACCCCGACGCGAACAAGACCCAGATCAAGATCGCGGTCCAGGAGATCTTCGGCGTCAAGGTTGCCGGCGTCAACACCGCTAACCGTGAAGGCAAGCGTAAGCGCTTCCGCAACGGTTACGGTCGTCGCAAGGCCACCAAGCGCGCCTACGTGACCCTCGCGGCTGGCAGCGATCCCATCGACATCTTCGGCGGTTCGGCCGCCTAAGGCGCGCCGACGAAGAAGTTTAAGGAAGAGCACTTATGGCTATTCGCAAGTACAAGCCGACTACGCCGGGCCGCCGCCAGAGCTCCGTCTCCGGGTTTAGCGAGATCACTCGCTCCGCCCCCGAGAAGGCGCTGCTGCGTCCCCTGCCTAAGACCGGCGGCCGTAACGTTCACGGCCACATCACCACTCGTCACCGCGGTGGCGGACACAAGCGTCAGTACCGCGTGATTGACTTCCGTCGTCACGATAAGGACGGCATCCCGGCCAAGGTCGCACATATCGAGTACGACCCGAACCGCACCGCCAATATCGCCCTGCTGCACTACGCAGACGGTGAGAAGCGCTACATCGTGGCGCCGAAGAACCTCACCCAGGGCACCATCGTGGAGGCTGGCGCCAACGCAGACATCAAGGTGGGCAACGCCCTCCCGCTGCGCAATATCCCGACTGGTACCACCGTGCACTGCGTGGAACTCAAGCCGGGCGGCGGCGCACAGCTCGCCCGCTCTGCTGGTGCTTCCATCCAGCTGCTGGGTAAGGAAGGCAAGTACGCAATCCTGCGTATGCCCTCCTCCGAGATTCGCCGTGTGGATGCGCGTTGCCGCGCCACCATCGGTGAGGTCGGTAACCAGGACCAGATCAACATCCGTTGGGGCAAGGCCGGCCGTATGCGCTGGAAGGGCTGGCGCCCGACCGTGCGTGGTGTCGTGATGAACCCCGTCGACCACCCGCATGGTGGTGGTGAGGGTAAGACCTCCGGTGGCCGCCACCCGGTGTCCCCGTGGGGTCAGCCTGAGGGCCGCACCCGCAAGCCCAACCGGCCCAGCGAGCGGATGATTGTCCGCCGTCGCCGCGCCAATAAGAGCAAGAAGCGCTAAGGAGGTAACAGCTAATGCCACGCAGCCTGAAGAAGGGCCCGTTTGTTGATGAGCACCTCCTTGCGAAGGTCGATGCTCAGAACGAAAAGGGCACCAAGCAGGTCATTAAGACCTGGTCCCGCCGTTCCACGATTCTCCCCGACTTCATCGGTCACACTTTCGCCGTCCACGACGGTCGCAAGCACGTCCCGGTGTTCGTCGATGATTCGATGGTCGGCCACAAGCTGGGCGAATTCGCCCCGACCAAGACCTTTAAGGGTCATATCAAGGACGACAAGAAGGGACGTCGATAAGCCATGAGCGATAACGTCACCTCTGCCCGCGCCACCGCGCGGTTTGTCCGCACCTCTCCGATGAAGGCTCGCCGAGTCCTCGACACCATCCGCGGTGTCACCGTCGACGATGCCCTGGCATCCCTGGAGTACGCCCCGCAGGCGGCTGCAGACCAGATCGCCAAGGTCGTTGCCTCCGCCGCGGCCAATGCCGAGAACAACTTCGGCATGGACCCGCGTTCGCTGGTTGTCTCCGAGTGCTGGGCCGACGAAGGCCCCACCATGAAGCGTTTCCGCCCGCGTGCGCAGGGTCGTGCCTTCCACATCCGCAAGCGCACCAGCCACATCACCGTGGTCGTCGAAAGCCAGAAGGGAAGTGCTCAGTAGTGGGCCAGAAGATTCATCCCCACGGCCTCCGGCTGGGTATCTCCTCCGATTGGCGATCCCGCTGGTACGCCGATAAGCAGTACGCCGATTACCTCGCCGAGGACATCAAGATCCGTGATCTGCTGTCCTCCGGCCTGGAGCGCGCCGGCATCTCCAACGTGGTCATCGAGCGCACCCGTGACAAGGTTCGCGTCGATATTCACACCGCTCGACCGGGCATTGTCATCGGTCGCCGTGGTGCTGAGGCGGACAAGATCCGCGCCAAGCTGGAGAAGCTGACCGGCAAGCAGGTCCAGCTCAACATCCTCGAAGTCAAGAATATTGACGCCGATGCCAAGCTGGTCGCTCAGTCCATCGCCGAGCAGCTCGCAAACCGCGTCGCATTCCGACGCGCAATGCGTAAGGCCATCCAGTCCGCCATGCGCCAGCCGCAGGTCAAGGGCATCAAGGTGGTCTGCTCCGGTCGTCTCGGCGGTGCCGAGATGGGCCGCACCGAGCGTTACCACGAAGGCCGAGTCCCGCTGCACACCCTGCGCGCCGAGATCGATTACGGCACCCACGAGGCCCACACCACCTTCGGACGCATTGGCGTCAAGGTGTGGATCTACAAGGGCGACGTCATCGGCGGCCGCAAGGAGTCCGAGATTAACGCAGCCAACGAGCGTAACCGTCGTGGCGACCGCCGCGGTGGCCCGCGTCGTGGTGGCCAGCGTCGTCAGCGCGCATCTGAGAAGAAGGAGGGCTAGCACATGCTTATCCCCAAGCGCGTTAAGTACCGCCGTCAGCACCGCCCGACCCGCACTGGTCTGTCCAAGGGCGGCAACCGAGTGACCTTCGGTGACTACGGCCTGCAGGCTCTTGAGCCGGCCTACATCACCAACCGTCAGATTGAGGCCGCTCGTATTGCCATCAACCGCCACGTCAAGCGTGGTGGCAAGGTCTGGATTCAGATCTTCCCGGACCGCCCGCTGACCCAGAAGCCGCTCGGCGTGCGTATGGGTTCCGGTAAGGGCCCGGTCGAGAAGTGGGTTGCCAACGTCAAGCCGGGTCGCGTCATCTTCGAGATGTCCTACCCGGACGAAAAGGTTGCCTTCGAGGCCCTTAACCGTGCAGCCGCCAAGCTGCCGATCAAGACCCGAGTCATCCGGAAGGAGGATCAGTACTGATGTCGAACGGAATTCCCGCCCACGAGCTCCGCACGCTTAGCGCCGAGGATCTCAGCGCCAAGCTCAAGGAGTCCAAGGAGGAGCTGTTCAACCTCCGTTTCCAGATGGCCACCGGTCAGCTGACCAACAACCGCCGGCTTCGCGTGGTCCGCAAGGACATCGCCCGCATCTACACTGTGATGCGCGAGCGCGAGCGCGGCCTGTCCGCCGCCCCCACCGATGGTGATGCCGCATGAGCGAGGAAAATATGAACAACACCGAGTCTCAGGCCGGCGCCCGCAAGGTCCGTACCGGCTACGTCGTGTCCGACAAGATGCAGAAGACCATTGTGGTCGAGCTTGAGGACCGTAAGCAGCACGCCCTCTACGGCAAGATTATGCGCACCAACTCCAAGGTGAAGGCGCATGACGAGAACGAAGAGGCTGGTGTGGGCGACCGCGTCCGCATCAAGGAGTGCCGCCCGCTGTCCAAGGACAAGCACTTCCGTCTGCTCGACATCGTCGAGAAGGCCAAGTAAGCACTCCTGGCCTTGTGCCAGGCCCGCGCTGAGCGGGTTAGCTCTACAACACCCCAGTTTCCGGGTCTCCCGGGAGCTGGGGTGTTGGCGATCACGCATACTGGTGGCATGGCTGAACAACGCACCTGGCAAGCAATCGTGGCTGCCGATCCGACCCATTCGGCGCGGTATGCCCGCCGGTGGGATGATATGCAGGCCCACGGCAAGGACATCTACGGCGAGGCGCGGCTTGCCGACGCGATGGTTCCGCGCTCCGCCCGCATCCTCGACGCTGGTTGTGGCCAGGGCCGTGTTGGTGGCTACCTTATTGACCAGGGCCACCAGGTCACTGGTGTGGATATTGATCCCTACCTCATCGACGTCGCTCGTGCCCGTCACCCTGAGGGTGCATGGCATGTCGCAGACCTTGCGGATCTGCCCGAGGTGCTTGCCGACGTTGCTGGCTTCACGCTCATCATCTGTGCTGGAAATGTGCTGACCTTCGTGGACCCGGCAGACCGGAAGAAGGTGCTAGCGGGTTTTGCTGCATTACTTGCCGACGATGGCCGCGCCGTCATTGGCTTTGGTACCAGCCGCGGTTATGAGGTCGACGATTTTTTCACCGATTGCGCCAGTGCCGGATTGCAGGTGGTGCAGCAGTACCGCTCGTGGGAGCTGCACCCCGTGGATGACCACAGTGATTTTCTGGTCGCAGTCGTTGCCCGTGGCTAGGGGCGTGCGGTCCTCCACTAGCGGAATCACCTTCTGCTGGTGTTCCTCCTGACTTTTACTCAGGGGCCATATCGGTGCGTTGTGCCGGGTCGACACCGTCGGCGGGGTACATGAATAGTCGGACGCGTCTGCCGGGGCGTTGTTGTATCTCTCCGCAGTCGCACCATCCTGTTTTCCTGAGTGTCGTTTGTGCCGGCACGTTGCGGTAATCAGGGTCGGCGACCAGTAACTCGCACGTCGGATCTGCGGCAAGCAGTGCTGGGGCAAGTAACCCTACAAACCGCGAAAAAATCCCCCGGCCAGTGAGCTGGCTACTTCCCACGGCGATGTGGAAGCCAAGGTCGGATGGGGCGGATAGGTAACACAGGCCGATTTCGTCCCGGTGGGGCCGGTAGAGCTCAACGTAGGCGGCGGGGGTGTGCTCGAAATGAACGATAAGCGGAACGGCGTAGCCGGATTCCTTTTTTGCACGCCAATCGGCCCGCCATCGATCAGCGGTCCATGGCTGCTCCCAGGTGGAGACCAGATGCGGCCGCGACATCCACTCAGATACCAGGTCTGCGTCTTGGGCAGCTTCGTCATCATCGGCGACCCGAACCTCAAACGGTGCGGGAATAGCCGGCAGCGGCGGCGGCGGGCCACTTGGTTTGTCGAGGAGGAGGCGATGGAGAAGCCGGTGCCGGCCGTGCCGGTCCGGTGTCGCCGATTCGGTATCCATGAGCTCCAGTGTGTCGCTGTTTCAGTGGGTAGTGGGAAGGAGGGGGGAGGGGAGTACATCAAAGAACGCTATTTTATGTGCAGCCTTCACTAACCCTTGAGGCCAAAGTAAGCGAAACCTATACTCAATTTCCAGTCTTTGCTGTCCGTGCCATATCGGCCGATACCCTGCAGCGATTTGGACTGCATCTCATCGATGAAAAGGTTCTCATGCGGCTTTCCAGGATGGTTTTATTCGGTTCCCTTGCCGGCTTCTTGTGGTGGTCCTCGCAAGATAAGGGGCCCCAGGGTCACAATCATGGGCCTCAAGAGAAGTTACCTGTGGTGTACGTAGCAGGCTCCACCGAGCCGTCTTGGCTGGCAGAGCGGTTTGCTGACTCGCTACGTCGAGAGGGATTCGACGTCCATGTTTTCTTAGTCTTGGTGCCAGGTCGCCCGGAGACCAACCCGTATCGAACCGTTCGCGGAAACTCTGCCCGGTTACCGGAGTTTGTTGAGGACGTGCTTTCCAAAACCGGGGCTGAGAAAGTTGATGTGGTCACGTACTCCCAGGGCGGCTTAGTTGCTCGATACTGGCTGAAGGAATTCGATGGTGCACGTCATGTCCGCACCATGGTGAACCTCGACGGCATCATTAAGGGCAGCCCCTTCCAGACCTGGCTGATTAAAAAAGGTTGGGGCCCCGAAGGCGACGCGATCCATGAGATGGCGAAGGGGGGTCCGCAGATTACTGCATTGAATACCCCGTCCGAAGCGTTGCCGGGTATTCGGTACGTCAACATCACAACAATGTTTGAGATTGATGCCGCCCCGTGGACTATCAACTGGATGGATGGTCCTGGGGATTACGAGAATCTTATGGTGCAGGACCAGCTTCCCGGAGAACCGGTCTTTCACCTGTTCATGAATCAGGTGCGGTCTATTCAAACCGGTACTGCTGCAGCATTACGTGGCGGGCCGGTGGACTTCCAAAGCTGTTTCCCATGGCGCCGGTGGCGCAGGGCTAAAGGGCGTGTTGTGCCCAAAATTGATCACTGAGGATCTTTGACCCATCCCGAAGGTGTCATAACCCGCCTGCTAGGCGGCCTGGACCTCCGGATGCGGGCGAACCTGGGAAGCGAGAACAGCGCCAACGGCTGCCAGGCAGGCGAAGAGAATAAACGCCATCTGCCCGCCGCCGGTGGCGGCGACGATAAAACCAGTCACCGCTGGGCCCGCAATAGCGCCCAGTCGGCCAATTCCTAAGGACCAGCCGATACCGGTGGTGCGGGCTTCCGGCGGGTAGTGGCGGGTCACCCAACCATTAATCAGCGTCTGGGTAGCAACCGCGCCATAGCCAGTAACCGCAGCCAAGGCCAGCAGCAGGTCGGGGGCAGCGGTGAAGGCAAAAGCCACCACACCAGCCGAGCCCAGCAAAAACGACGCACACACCACAGGGCGCGAACCCCACCGGTCAGCAGCGGCGCCGGCGAAAATACCGCCCACAATCGCGCCCGCGTTGAAGCTGAGGAGGAAACCCAACGACTTGGTGATCGTGGACCCAGCATCGTGCATGAGCGTCGGCAGCCACGTATTGGCGCCATAGACAAACAGCAACGAACAGAAGCTCATCGCCCAGAACAACACCGTGGCCAACCGAGTGCCCGGTGCGAGCAACATGCGCAGCGCAGCCATCCCGGTTGCGCCGCCGCTATTGGGTTCCTCCTGTGATTCTGGAAGGAACAACACCGCCGGCAGCACAACCACAACCAGCGGCAGACCAGCGAAGAGATACATCCAATGCCACGAATGGTGCGGCAGCACATTCATCGACACCAGGGCCGCAGCGAGGCCACCAACTGGGAAACCGGTCTGCATCAGTACGTACGCAATATTGCGGCGGTGCAGTGGGGCATGCTCGACCGTCATAGCGGCCGCCAAGGGCAGCACCGCCCCCAAACCGATGCCGGAAAGAATGCGCAAGACCGCGAAGATGGCGGCAGTGGGGGCGGCCGCACACCCGACCATGAGAATGGAAAACCACGCCACCGCCGCGATGAAGGTGCGCCGCCGCCCGAACCGGGCCGATAGGGGCCCCACGCACAAAGCACCGAGCAACATGCCCACCAGCGCGGCGGAACCAACCAGGCCAGCTGTGCTGGGGTCAAGGTCCCATTCCTCACGCAAGGAGGTCAGGGTGGCGCCGTACACGACGACGTCATAACCGTCGAAAGCCACGGCTGTGCCGCAGATCGCACCAACAAGCCAGGGCTTTTTGGTGGAGTTTTGGGCGTGGGCGACCGGAGTAGAAATGGCGATAGTCCTTTCCTGAGAACGACAGTTCTGAACTTAGGCCTACCGCGCTAGAAAAGGAAGTGTGCCCTTATTTATGCAGTTTAGTGGCTGCGCAAGACAACATCATCAGCATTAATCCGGGGCAGCCCCAATGCGCTGCGTACCGGCCCGAGCTTGGTGATGGTCTCCCTGGCCTCAGCATTAGGGTCAGAATCGGCAACCACACCACTGCCGGTATGGGCCGTCACCGTTGCACCAGACACCACAGCGCTGCGAATAGTCACCCGCCATTCACCATCACCCGCCGCATCCGACCAGCCCACACAACCGGCATAAAAACCACGATCCGGCTCGTCGGTACGCAAAGCAGCCACCGCAGTATCAGTGGGGTAACCACCCACTGCCGGAGTCGGGTGCAGTGCGCGGGCAAGTTCCAGGGACGGCAATTTCGGATCCGCAACCCGGCCCACAATCGGAGTACCCAAGTGCCAGGTATGCGTCGACTGCGTCAGCGTCGGCTGGTCCGGCACATTGAGCTCCACACAGTACGGCTCCAGGCACTGCCTAATCTGCTCAGTAACAAAGGCGTGCTCGGCGAGGTCTTTCTCCGACTCAGCCAGGCCACGGGCCAACCGTGCGTCCTCATCCGGGTCCGCAGCACGCGGCGCAGTCCCCGCCAATGGGTGCGTCGAGATATAAGCCCCGCGTTTGCGGATCAACACCTCCGGGGAAGCACCAACCAGATACGCGTCGGCATACTCACCACCAGCAGGGGAGAGCGCCGCAATATGGCCCTGCTTGGCGTCATTCATCACCCACCGCAACATTGCTTCCGGGTTGATGGCGTCGCCCATCTGGAAACGCATTCGCCGCGACAGCACAATCTTCTCCAACTCGCCGCCGGAGATCCGGTCAATCCAGGAGCGAACCCGCTCGGCATGCTGGTCAGGATCGTCCTCCGCAAAATTCACGCACTGCGGCGGCGTCGCCGTCGGCAAGCTAGGCAGACTCGGGGCGAAGGTATAAAACCGCGGCGTAAATAACGAAGGCGCGTCCTCGACATGGAACGGAAGCGCGCCGACGACAAGATCCGCCCCACCGCGCAAGGCAGCTACCGCATCATCGACAGAGCTGAACGTGCGCGAGATGTCCTCGGTGTTCAGGGCGGCATCGTCGTAATGGAAGAGGAAAGAATGCACAGAAATTACCCCTTGAGCGCTGCCAGTGCGGCATCAGTGGACAGCACAACACCACACCGGCGAGCAATCCAGTCGAGAGTGCGGTGCTGATCATCGGCAGAGAAATCGGCAATAGCGTCAGCAATCGCAAACGGGGCCACATCATTCATAAACGCATCAGCGGCACTGACCTGGCAGCCCATATGCCCATAGACGCCAGTGATAATGAGCTGGTCGCGGCCAGCGCAGGCCAGAGCCTGGCGCAAATCAGTGCGCTCAAAGGCGGAATAGCGCCACTTCGTAATTAGATGGTGGTGCGCACGCGGAGTGAGCTCCGGTGCCACCGCAGCCTCCTCATCCGTGGATAGCCCAGTACCCCAAAAATCCGACAGCAGCCCCCGACGGATCGGTGCCTGCTGCGGCGGCTGCATCGAATAAAACACCGGAATATCGGCGGCATCGCAGGCATCAATAAGCGCCCGAGTATGCGCCAACACTGGCGCGATCGGCTCGGCCGAGCGGTCATAGGCGGCCAGGAAATACTGCTGCATATCGTGAACGAGCAGCGCCGCACGACCCGCCTCTAGCTGCCACGGCGGGACCGTCGGATACGCCGTAGTGTCACGCGGTAAGTCATACGAAGCGATAGCGGGAATCGGCATGCCGGGCCTTCCTGGTGGGCTGTAAATGTACGGCGCACGCCACAAGGCTATGTGAAAACCCTTGCGACACCGCCGAAGTGAAGGGTACCCGCGCCAGGCAAGGTAAGCCTGGATTTTCTCTGGGCGTGGGCTGTGACTCGCAGTTTGTAGCCGGTGAGAGTACAGGCCAACATAGGGCATATGACCCATCAATCGGAAGGCGGTACCCCGCCCGGAATTACGCCGAAAGACCCGGCCTACCGGCGCATGCTGTTCGCTGTTCTGCTCGCCGGCCTCGCCAGCTTCCAGGCGCTGTACTACACCCAGGCACTGCTGCCGACTTTCCACGAAGAGCTCGGTATCAACCCCGCTACCGCAGCACTGACCGTATCCGCGGCCACCGGGGCCCTCGCCCTGGCCGTGGTTCCGGTATCGATCCTCTCGGAACGCTTCGGCCGCAGAGAAGTAATAGTTGTCTCTGCCATCGCGGCAACAGCACTAACCTTTGCGGTCGCCGCCGCGCCGGGCGCGCTCAGCCTAGTGGGCCTGCGATTCGCCCAAGGCGTGCTCATCGCGGGCGTGCCTGCAGTGGCAATGACCTACGTCTCCGAAGAGGTCGACTCGGAATATATCCCGAAGGTCATGGGCATCTATATCTCCGGCACCACCGTCGGCGGGCTGCTGGGCCGAATTATTTCTTCCAGCGTCGTCGACTTCACCTCCTGGCGCTGGGCGACAGTCGCCACCGGCGTGGTCTCACTAGGCTGCGCAATCGGAGTGTGGCTGCTGCTGCCACAACAGCGTCGATTCGTGGCTAAGAACATCACCGGCGCAAGCGAATTCACCGCCCTGACCAACCACCTGCGCGATCCCCGCCTGCTGGGCCTGTACGCGCTGGGCTTTTTGTTCATGGGCGCGTTCGTCTCGCTGTATAACTACCTCGGCTTCCGGCTTGCCGACGACTTCGGCCTCTCCCCGGCCATCGCAGGTTTTGTCTTCCTGCTCTACCTGGCCGGCACCTGGAGCTCCGCCCGGGCAGGAACGTGGGCAAATGCGCTTGGCCGACGGCGCATCATCGCGCTGTCCTCGCTGGCCGCATGTGGTGGCCTGATTCTGGTTGGCCTGCCCAATCTCGTCGCCGTGATTATCGGTGTGGCCGTGTTTACCGCCGCGTTCTTCGTGGCGCACTCTGTTGCATCCTCGGCCGTGGGCATGGTTGCCGAACGCGACCGCGCCGAGGCGTCCTCGATGTACCTGTTTGCCTACTACGCCGGCTCCTCCATCGTCGGGTGGTTCTCCGGCGCTGTGTTCGGCCACTTCGGTTGGATGGCGCTGGAGGTCTGGCTTGGCATTCTGGCGATTGTTGCCGGTATCGCGGCTACCTACGGGCTGCGTGGGGAGAGCGAAAAGTAATCCGCGTCGGTGAGGTAATCGGCCTTGTTTTTAAAGGGGAGCCTTGCTAAACCTGGTTAGGACGAGTTTGGTTCGTATTCGCTTGAGCCGTTTTCGCGGCTCCATGAGAGGAAAAAATGCGCAGAACCTGTCCTATCTTCGAACAGTCGAACCCGGTGCAGGTCGGCACTGACCGACGTAAAGGTCTTAAGTCGCTATTCGCGACTGCTGTCGCCGCGACCTTGGTGCTTACCGGGTGCTCGAAAGGCGGTGCCGATGACACATCAGCTGTTGACGATGCATCCAACGGTGACGTTGCTGTTGAGCGTGTCGCTGCAGTCGGCATGGGCGACGGAGACACGCTCATGGCTCTGGGGATCAAGCCGGTTACCGTTTCTGCGTGGGGGCAGGAAGGAGATGTAGACGAAAGTGGCGTAGGTCCATGGGCTCGCGAACTGCTCGGTGATGCTAAGCCTACTGTTATCTACGGAGCAGGAACCGGTTTCACTCCCGAGATTCTGGAAAAGATCGCCTCTACTGACCCCGACCATATTATTGCTGTGAACGCTGCTGTAGATGAGCAGGCTGAAGATTCACTCAATAAAATTGCGCCGACCACTCTTAAGCCTGAGGGGTTTGAAGACTGGCAGGTTCCGTGGGAAGACCAGGTAGAGCAGATCTCTGAGGCAGTAGGCAAAGAACAAGAGGGTGACAAGCTCATCGAGGAGACTAAATCTGCCTTCGAAAAATTCCGTAAGGAACACTCTGAACTGCAGGGTGAGACTGCCGCAGTAGTAATGCCTTACGATGGCAAAATTGGTATTTATACCTCGGGTGATGGTCGCGGTGCTTTCATTGAATCCCTAGGTTTTGAGATCCCTGAAGAAATCGAGGGCGACGGTGAATCATTTTATCGAGATGTTGCTCCCGAAAACTATGACATCTTCAATAATGTTGACCATCTGTTTGTATTAGACTACCAGGGTGCTGTTGACGAGCTGAAGAAAGAACCTACCTTCACCAATCTCGACGTAGTCAAGGACGGTCGCGTCAAGTACATCTCCGAAGATGTTGGTAATGCAATGAGCATGCCTAATCCGGTTACTATCCCATGGGCCATTGGCAAGATCAACGATTCGCTGTAGTGGTGAGCGATCTCCTTTGAACTCCGCTCCAGCAGCACAGCAGCCCCCGTGCCGTTCTGCCCACCGATGGATGTACTTGGCCATCGGTGGGGTTCTTGTGTTTGTGCTGTCAGTCGCGTCTCTGTTCTTTGGCTCGAACGACGCTGGCGTTACCGAAATCTACCGCGTTCTGCGTGTCGGCCCGACCTTCAGTAGCGGTAACGAACAGTTAGAGGCATTGCATGACGTGATCTGGCAACTCCGTATGCCACGTATGATGCTTGCGGTCTGTGTGGGTGCAGCTCTCGCCATGGCCGGTGCGATAGCGCAGGTCTGGACGGGAAATGTGCTGGCAGATCCAGGCATTCTGGGAGTTAATGCGGGAGCAGGGTGTGCGATAGCCGTAGGCATTACCTTTGGGGTTTCCGGATACTCCGAGCGCGTAGTGCTGGCGCTCTTCGGAGCCGCAGCCGCTGCTGCCATTGTCTTACTTGTATCTAGAGTCTCTGAGGATCCACTAACCCTGATCCTTGTAGGTATTGGTGTAATGCTGTGTCTACAAGCAGTAATGAACCTCTTAGCTCTTTATTCGAGCTATACCCTAAACGCTGTTCGAATGTGGGCGGTTGGATCTACCTCTGGACGGGGTTTTGATGACGTGGCACTAGCTGCAGCAGGCCTATTCCTTGGATCAATCTTCGCTGCGCTGGCGGCTAAACCAATGGATCTTCTATCGATGGGGGACGACTCTGCACGCAGTCTCGGCGTGAATCCGCGGACTGCGCGTATCCTCGCTGGTTTTGCGATTATCTGTCTAGCAGGTTCAGCTACCGCAGCAGTTGGTTTAGTGCTGTTTATTGGTTTCGCCGCTCCCCATGTTTCACGCCGTTTCACTGGCCCATCGCTAACTCGGCTCTTGCCCGGTTGCGCGCTCACTGGGGCGGCAGTGACGTTGGTAGCTGACGTCCTAGGCCGGTTCTTGCTACAGCCAGGCGAACTTGAAATGTCAATCGTACTAGCGATGGTGGGGGCACCTTTGATGATTGCTGTAGTGGTCTCCGGATCGCGTGCGAATTGGTAGAGGGACGCATGAGTAGCTCTTCTTCCGCGAAAATACGCAAGATCCAGCGTCACCGGATGCGTCGTGAAATTTTCACTGCACTTGGATTTGCTGTACTAGCAGCTATCGCCTACTGCGCCCTGCTGGGACAGGGGCCCTTAAAACTGACTCCCTTGGAGGTCATCGATGTTCTAACAGGTGGTGGGGATCGGCGTGAGATTACTGTCGTGTGGGAGCTTCGCCTGCCGGTGGCTCTAGCAACACTTATCGTAGGAGCTGCCCTGGGGGCTGCAGGTTCGTGGACACAGATCATGGCTCGGAACCCATTGGCCTCGCCTGACATTTTAGGTGTTTCTGGGGGAGCTGCAGCCTTTGTCGTATTTGGGACCGTTTTGGCGCGCCCAGAAATCGCAGAAGACCTAACCAAATTTTGGTATCGCGCAGCGCTAGCGCTAGTCGGAGCTACCTTCGCGATCATTCTATTGGTTGTTTTGGCGGGATTCGGCGTTTCTCAGAGGGTCGTTCTAGTAGGTTTAGCTCTCTCGTTGATGTCAAGCGCATTGATTTATTACGTGATGGCACGGGCGAACATGCATAGAGCTGCTGAGGCACAAACCTGGTTGTCTGGGTCCACCGCTTTTGTTCGGATGGACGCAATTTTGCCTATGCTTCTAGGATTGGTTCCGTTTCTGTTTATCGGGATATTCGCACACAGAAGAATCACTCTGCTATCCCACGATGACGAAAGCGCGACGACTCTAGGGGTCAATGTTAAAAGAACTCGAGCCGAAGTATTGTGTGCAGCGACAGGGGTTGTAGCAGTAGTGGTTTCAGTTGTTGGCCCAATTGGTTTTATTGCTCTAATGGCTCCGCAGGTATCGCGTATAGTTTCCGGATCGCCAGTTCCATCCCCGATGTCCGGTGCGGCAGCAGGAGCGGCGTTGCTTACCGTTTGCGCGAATATCGCGGCTTTACTGCCTATGAGCGCCCCGGTCGGTCTCGTGACGGCGATTGTCGGAGGGCCAGTACTCGTCTGGCTAGTTTGGCGTTCAGTGAGAGAAGCGAAGTAGTTATTAGCTATGGAAGATGGCCGCACAATGATTCAGGACGAACCTCAGGGACTCGACGTCGTGGCAAACCAGCTAGTGGCGGGCTACGGGAAGAAACGTGTCATTGAGGGGATCTCGATTGAGGCTGAAGCTGGCTCCGTAACTACTTTGATGGGCCCAAATGGTTGCGGAAAATCAACCCTACTGAAGGTGCTTTGTAGAGTCCTGACCCCAGACTCGGGAACTGTCACGATCGGAGGCCATAATGTTCACTCTCTCGGCGCAAGAGCAGCGGCACGTAAAGTTGCATTGCTTCCACAGCACCCATCCTGTCCGCCGGGTCTGACAGTCGGCGAGCTTGTTGCCCGTGGCCGACATCCGCATAGAAAGGCGTGGCACCGGCAGAACCAAAAGGATATGGACGCCCTGGAACGCGCTCTAACGGTTACTCGAACCGGAGAACTGGCCGACCGATACGTTTCCGAACTCTCCGGCGGACAGCGCCAGCGTGTTTGGATGGCGATGGTTGTGGCACAAGAAACTCCCGTAATCCTCCTCGACGAACCCACCACGTTCCTTGACCCGAAGCACGTTTTTGAGGTCTTGCAGCTCGCTCGCCACCTGGCTGAAGAGGGAAAAGCAGTGATCATGGTTCTTCACGACCTCATATCTGCAGGGAGCGTGAGTGACAAATTAGTCGTAATGAAGAATGGGAGGAAGGTAGTAGAAGGACCGCCGGCCGAAACCCTGACCGAAGAAGTGCTTGCAGAAGTCTATAAACTACGCGCCGAGGTATGGAAAGATGATGGGCACGGTGCACCGATCGTTGTGCCACGAGGTGTGATTAGTGGATAGTTTTACTTTCTATGCAGAGGGTTTTTCATTCGTCCTGCGTAAAGAAGCGATGAACTTTGATCGCCCAGGTTAACCATTTCGACAGGATTGCGTAACTGTAGTCGATTGAGGCAAGAATGGGGAAAGCTCTCAGCTAGAAGTGGTAGGCGTTCGAGGGTGCCGGGGAAGTCTTCCTCATACCTCATGATAGTGTCACGAGTTATATTCCAGAAAGTTTCCTCGGGTAGGATATCGAAGTCGTCCGCAAGTGCGGCAACGTGACGAAAAACGCCATCGATCACATCGGTATGAATGGAAAGTGCTCGTTGCTCAGCAGTCATAGAACCATCATCAACCTGCACTCTTTCGATAGTCGGCGGAAGCTTTCGGGTTGCATCTACGACTGCTACCTCCTCACCAAGATCCTTAAAAAAGCTGCCGACTGGGAACCCATCGTTTAGTTCGAGGATTATGTTTTCAGTATGCGGCATAAAGACAACAGAATACTCGGCTAGAGCTCGAATTATTGGCCTCAAATAGACCTTCATTAGTGCGGCTACCCAATCCTCAGGTGTTCGTCGTGATTTATTGATGAACTCTCTCAGGAGAGGGATTCCCGAAGCGTCTAAATGAAGAATACTGGCCATCGTCACCGCTACACATCCTGGCTGCAAAAGCGGAATAGGGGACTGTCGCCATAAGGCTGCGAGCATCTTTTGCTCAGGGGTGTTGCCAAAAATCGCGGACCCCTTCTTATTCGAGTGATAAACGTCTCCGACATACCCGATAGAGGCTATCTCTGGCAGAAGTCGGGCATTTGATTCTCGAAAAACGACGTCGTCCCCAAGTAACTGTTCAAGCCAGTCGTTAATAGCTGGTGTGGTTTTCATATATTCGGGTGATAGCCCACGAGTAAAGCCCATGTTTCTGACCGCGGTAGCAGTTTTGACGTAGGGTAGACTTGGTTCAGACAAACAGAACAAAGTTCTGAGAGACTGTTGTGGATGGTAGAGTTCAGTACCGGGACCTACGAAGACTAGTCGCTTTGCGATTATGTCTTCAGCAAATGTATTAACGATTTTGTTGTCCCACTGCCAAGGATGAACCGGGAGAGGCAGGTAGTCTTCTACCTTTAAGCCTTGGCCTTCGAGGCATCCTCTAAACTTCGCTGCCATGTCGTGTCCGAGAAGTTTTGGAAGCGCACCTTCGATAGAGGGCAGCGACGAACTCGTAGCGGTCACACATGTTTCACGCCGCGCGGCTAACCAGACTACCTGAAAAGACTCTCCGAGTTCAGGAACAAAGGACTCAAGTTCCAGCTCACTCATGCCGCCTCGACCTGCGTTGGCTACAAAACCTGGATGCCCACCGAGCATAGAAGACTCGACAAACTGGAAGTAGCTCGCTGTTTTGAAAACACTTTGGTCTTCTTTTGCAGGACAATCTGCTAAAACTGCCGACGATGGCCGAGGCCTTGACAACGCTCTTGTTTGAGTAGCCACCGTGGCCTGAACTTCCGAAATATAGGTATTGACAAACTCCTGAGGCATACCTAGCTCCGAGGCGGAGTTTTTGATCAGTGTACTCAGGCTGACGGGAGCACCCCCAAGAAAACGGATGGAGTCCGGTTGGATGCTGAGGTGGTCAAGCTGGTGACGACGAGCACGGAAAGCTAGAGTGTGCGACCCCCAACGGACGCTATATTCTTCCGAGTTACCGGACTCTGTGGGAACAGCATCGAGAAGCCTCTCATGGATAAACTCCCGAAGAGCCTTCGCCAATTGGCTATTGGCAGCCATTTCACCGTGCAGTCGAAGGTGTGAAGCTGCATAGTCGAGGGGTGAAAGCGCTCTAGCCGGTAGCTTTTCGGTGAGGGTGTTGGGGAGGACTCTAGCAGAAGCGTGACCTGCTAAACGTGAGGAGCGAAAGTGCTCGGGCTTACATACCTGGAAGCGGGCTGTCTTGTAGACACCGCTGAATTCACCTTTAACTGAAGTTAGTCCAGGGACGTCTGTAAAACCAGCGTCGAAATTTTTACGAAGAATTTGATGATTGCTGCGGTCTGGCTCTACCACGATAGAGGGGGACCCTTGTACATCAAATAACCATCGCACAACAGCCGCAAAAATGCAGTCTGTTAACCCGTGTTCAGGAGGGCCATCCAAGGGTTTGACAAGGATATGCATTCCAATTGCATCAGCAGGGATCCCTCTAGAAAGAAACTCCTTCAGAATACTTCCCGCGGAGTAAGTTTCCACTAACGCTAAAGGTTGGCCTTCCCGACCTACTAACCAGGCCGCTTCGAACGACGAGCGGAAAATCCGGGAATATTCATTTCGGACTTCGTCGAGAGACGAGTCAAGAGCGCCCCAAAAAGACGATTGCGGATGGGTAATCCAACTATGAATAAGATCGGAGTCTCGGACAACATTGACCGGGAAGATCTCAAGAGTACCGCAGCTAGTGAGGATAAAGGATGCGTAAGAATTTGGAAACAACATTACCTAAAGAGCTCCTCTTAGTTCAGTTTCATCATACCTTTCGTGTACGCCGAACGTTTGAAACGCGATACTGCGCTCAATCCGATAAACTTCGCGGCCAAGAATGCTCCGCAGGATTATGGAGTTCCTCCATGGCCCCATGCCAAGATCCGGAGCGTTCAGTGAATGGGTGTGTTCCTCCGCGTTTTGGACAAAAATGGTTCGACTTTTATCGACGGAGAAATCCCGACCAACGGCAAGGCGTTCGTTTCCATCAAAATTTAATTGTGGGCGGGAAGCTTCAAGGAAGGCAGGGACCTTAGGCCGCCCGTAACCTGTGGCCAAAACGACATAGTCTGATTCTTGTGGTATTCTGGTCCCGTCTTCGCCGTAAATAAGTTCAAGTTGACATTTACCTTCACTCTTGCCGATCCAACGTGCACTCCATCCGGCGCGGAGCGAAGAGCGAAAAGAACAAGGCAAACCGTCATCGATATCAAACCGGTAAAGATTGTCATAAATCGTGTTTATAGTATCTGCTGAGATGCCCTTGTAAAGATTTCGTTGACTCCTGTTTATTTTGTCCCGCTTAGCTTCGGGGAGAGAATAGAAGTGGGCTGCGTACTCTGGACTAGTTAACTCCAAAGTTAATTTTGTGTACTCCATTGGAAAAAACCTAGGAGAGCGCGTAATCCAGTCAAGTCGTGTCCCCTTTTGTGCGTGCGTAGTCATCTGGTCTAAATAAATTTCCGCCGCAGATTGGCCGGAGCCGACGATAGTTACGCTATCTGCCTCCAGAAGTTCTTCCCGGTGATCTAGATACTCACTTGAGTGGATCACCTCCGGGAATCGTAAACTCTCCGAAAGTTCTGCTGGGACGTGGGGCACAGTACCGACACCTATTACGACGTTGCTAGCCAGTACTACCTGTTCGCAGCCGCTAGAATCGTCATATTTGACTTCCCAAACGTCTGGTGTGTGCCTGCTAACGCTCTTAACTTTAGAGCACCAACTTAAAGTAGTTAGCTGCTTGCTGACCCATGCGCAGTACTGGGAATACTCGGAACGGAGTGGATAAAAGTCTTCTTTTATGTAAAAACGGTGGATGTTTCCCCGAGATTTACAGAAGTTTAAAAAACTAAACGGACTTGTAGGATCCGCTAGTGTTACGAGATCCGCCAAAAAGGGTACCTGAATCGTTGCCTCTGAGAGCATCATTCCTGGATGCCAGCAAAACTTGGTTCTCTTGTCTAAAAATTTCGCGGTGATTTGCTTGCCATCGACGAGTGGCTGAATTAACGCTGCAAGACCTAGGTTAAAAGGTCCTATACCTACACCTACGATGTCGTACACATCTTTCATTTGAGTTATCTCCAGTTTCACTTTAACGGGGCTGTATGCTCTTGGGTTTTTAAGTTGTGAGAAAAAGTTCGAGTAATCTCGTGTAAAAGGTCATCGATACTGTTTGGACTCAACGTCGGGTCGAGGACTGTGAATTTAAAGCATGGATGATCGTCGACGACGGTAGTCGCGACTACGCCCTTTCCTTCGCTGAAAAGGTGGTCTCTAACTTTATCGATTAACTCCTTTTGCTCTTCTTTAGTGGCGCAAGAATGCGCGAACGGTGTGAAGAGTACTGTCGTCAGACGCGGTTCCTCAAGGAGCTTCAGGGACTCGTGCGCTTCGACCTTTTTCGCGATTGCTTTTGCTAGATCTATGCAACTGTCAAAAGCCTCTCCAATCGCCTGTGGGCCGTGAGTCCTTAATGTCAACCAAAGTTTTAAGGCATCAAACCGTCGCGTTGTTTGCAAAGAGTAATCAGCAAGATTCCGTTGTTTAGCGTTGGTGGGATTTAGGTAATCAGCATGTTCTTTTATTAGCTCAAAATCGTCGTGATTTTGGACGGCGAGCGCGCTACAGGCCACCGGTTGGAAGAAAGTCTTATGGAAATCGATTGTTGCGCTGTTGGCTCTCTCGATGCCTTTCAGTCGGTGTCGATAGTCCGCAGACACTAACAGCCCTCCTCCGTAAGCTGCATCTACATGGAGATATATGTTTCGGGCGGCGCAAATTTTGCCTATATCGTCGATTGGATCGATGCAGCCTCGGTCTGTCGAACCCGCTGTCGCTATGACTGCTGCCGGCACCATGTTTTTTGAGGCCGTCTCCTCGATATGGTCGGCTAGTCGTAAAGGATCCATCGTCCCGGGTTTATCTTGTGGAGCCGATACGGTGATGATGGCCTCCGGGTCGACGCCTAGAGTTTTCAAACCCTTAGTAACCGAGTAGTGGACATCTGGAGAAACGAAGAATCTCAGACGTGCTAATTTTTGCGCTTTGCTTAATCCTTCCAGGTCACTGTGATTCAGTGCCCTGTTCCGCGCAATTAGTAAAGCTTGTAAGTTTGATTGAGAGCCTCCAGATGTAAAGACTCCTCTGACATGGGTTTCGCTTTTGGCGGCCCCAGTATCTACACTTAATGTCCATCCCAGAAGACGGTGTAACCATGCCATAATTCGCTGTTCTATTGAAGCTGCTGAACCTGCCTGGTCCCAACTTTCGATCGCGGTGTTTAACGCTGTAGCAACCATATCGCCCGCGAATGCGGCACTCGTTATAGGGCAGTTTAGATGGGAAACATACTGAGGATGGTGGTACCAAACAGCATGATTGAGCCAAAGATCGTCTAGCTCGGTAAGCGCCGTCCGCAAAGCCCCAAGGGGTTGGTCGAGATTGACTTTTGCAATTCGTTTTTCTAGTTCGCCTGGCGGTGTCGATCCGCAGGGGGTATCTGCATTTCGGAAGTGACGGTCTAGATAGGCTTCCACCTCAGTGATTGCACTGTGCAGGGGGCTTGTATTCTTAGTCAAGAAGTTCCCGGTTAGGTTGCGGAAGCCGTCGCTGTTCGGCTTATTTGTCATGTGCGTGAGGGTATGGCGTAAACGTTCGTTGTGAAGGTCTCGGGGGTGTTGTTCAGTGCTAACGGACTGATAATGCTTCAGTTTTTCTTTAATGCCTAATGAGGGTTTCGTTGGCTTACTCTCGAGCTTTCCGAAACTTTTGCGAGATTGTGTACTTTTCTGTGCATGTGGGTGCGTCTCACGACCTTTTGAACTAGGTAAATAGGCTACTCGACTCAATCCTGCTGGTTTAATTTAAAACGGATATCAAAGCTTCTCTAAAACTCTGCTCTCATTGTCTTCAGTTCCTGTGAATTTCCACGGAGCAATCAGGGGTGTCCGTAGGCCAGTTTTAACTGTGTAAAGTTGTCCAAAACTTGGAGCAGCCTTTGTAACTTTCGAGGGGGTGGAATTGCCGGCATTTAGGTCGATGATTTCGCAGAGCCTCGTCTCGGTTAGGTATGGCGGCCGCTCCGGTTCACCTTCCGGTCGGTGTTATTCGCTTCTTGTGGCCTGATTCTGGTTGGCCTGCCCAATCTCGCCCCGTGACTAATGGCGTGGCCGTGTTTATCGGCGCACTCTGTTGCATCCTCGGCCGTGGGCATGGTTGCCGAACGCGACCGCGCCGGCGCGTCCTCGATGTACCTGTTTGCCTACTACGCCGGCTCCTCCATCGTCGGGTGGTTCTCCGGCGCTGTGTTCGGCCACTTCGGTTGGATGGCGCTGGAGGTCTGGCTTGGCATTCTGGCGATTGTTGCCGGTATCGCGGCTACCTACGGGCTGCGTGGGGAGAGCGAAAAGTAATCTGCTTCGGTGAGGTAATCGTTCTTGTTTTAGAGGATGGTTTGGCTAAATCTGGTTAGTGCGATTTTGGTTCGTATTCGCTTGAGTCGCGTCCGCGGCTCGGTGAGAGGAAAAATGCGCAGAACCTGTCCTATCTTCGAACAGTCGAACCCGGTGCTCGAAAGGCGGTGTCTTTCGGGACGGTCGCGTCGGCATCGCCGAATTCCTACCCGGGTAACTCCGCAGCGAACTTGTTGGCTGTCGACATTCCGGTTTAGGCAGGTACGCTCCTGCTGAAGTTATTTTCGATGTTGCCTATCACTCAATTTTGAATGTGCCCATATTGAGTCTGGCGGTTGCTTGGGGTGTCCAGTTTTCAGTTAGCCGTGTTCGCTAGCCTTATCGTGCGTTGCTTTCCTTTTGAGCAAGGGGAACGCTCGCAGAGCTGAAACCCCGATAAGGTTGTTCGCAAATCGTTCGACCTTAACTATCAAAGCGCAACGAATGAGAGGTAGAGGCATGCGTGGAAAAGGATCCATTGGCGGTTTTACGCAGGCATGCGTTTTGTTCGCATTTTTCCTCTGCCTCGCGTCGTCGCTGTGGGCGATTTTGTCGGGGGTGGAAGAGAATGCCACTGCCATCTTCGTATCTACAGTGAGTGGTTTGGTGGGGCTGCTCTGCGCGCTATGCGGAGTGCGGTGGCGCATTACCGACGACACACTCGTCGTCAGGCAACTCGGGTTCACACGAAAAATCTCGTTGGGCCGAATCGACGATTACTCCATCATCCGCGATGCCAGATGGAAGCAAGGCGTAGGTATCAGGTTCGTCGGCCACAAAGAATGGGGCATGGTGTGCGGATCCGACGAGGTCGTCACCGTCCACTTCGGCGAATCAATACTGCACTTCAGCGCCGATGACGCCGATGCAGTTGTGTCCGCGCTCGATCAGCGGGTGGCGAGCTAACTAGGGGCGCCGCCGTCGGCAAGCAATTTTGTCTCAGTGGCACCTCATGCAATAATTTGCCAGTTGCCTGCCGCGAGGTGGGCATAGACCGCGTGCGCTCGGGACGGAAATCCGGCGCACAAAGCAAACCAGGTCAAGGAGAACCGCAGTGATTCAGCAAGAATCGCGTCTGCGGGTCGCCGATAACACTGGTGCCAGGGAAATCCTGTGCATCCGCGTTCTCGGAGGCTCGACTCGACGCTTCGCCGGTATCGGTGACGTCATCGTGGCGACCGTGAAGGAAGCCACCCCCGGCGGCAACGTGAAGTCTGGCGAGATCGTCAAGGCCGTCATCGTGCGTGCCAAGAAGGAAACCCGCCGCCCCGATGGTTCGTACATCGCGTTCGACGAGAACGCCGCTGTGCTCATCAAGCCGGACGGCGAACCCCGCGGCACCCGCATCTTCGGGCCGGTCGCCCGTGAGCTGCGCGATAAGAAGTTCATGAAGATCGTGTCCCTCGCCCCGGAGGTGATTTAAGTGAAGATCCGCAAGGGCGATACTGTCCTCGTCATCTCTGGCCCCGATAAGGGCGCTAAGGGCACTGTCATCGAGGCCTACCCCACCCGGGACAAGGTCCTCGTTGAGGGCGTCAACCGCATCAAGAAGCACGTTGCTGACTCCGCCCAGGAGCGCGGCGCTTCCTCCGGCGGCATTGTCACCCAGGAAGCCCCGATTCACGTTTCCAACGTCATGTTGGTGGATGAAGAAGGCACCCCGACCCGCGTCGGCTTCCGCTTCGACGATGAGGGCAACAAGGTTCGCATCTCCCGCCGCACCGGGAAGGACATCTGATCATGAGCGATAACTACACCCCCCGCCTCAAGACGCGGTACCGCTCCGAGATCCGCGAGAACCTGCAGAACGAGTTCAACTACGACAACGTTATGCAGATTCCGGGTATCACCAAGGTCGTCGTCAACATGGGTGTTGGCGAAGCTGCACGTGATTCCAAGCAGATCAACGGCGCCATCCACGACCTGACCCTGATTACCGGTCAGAAGCCGCAGCTGCGTCGTGCCCGCAAGTCGATCGCTAACTTCAAGCTGCGTGAGGGCATGCCCATCGGCGCCCGCGTCACGCTGCGTGGCGACCGCATGTGGGAGTTCCTCGACCGCCTGCTGACCGTGGCCCTGCCGCGTATTCGCGACTTCCGTGGCCTGTCTGACCGTCAGTTCGACGGCCACGGCAACTACACCTTCGGCCTGTCCGAGCAGTCGATGTTCTACGAAATCGACATCGACGAGATGGACCGGCCCCGCGGTATGGACATCACCGTCGTCACCACCGCGACCAACAACGAGGAAGGCCGCGCGCTGCTGCGCGAGCTCGGCTTCCCGTTCAAGACCGCTCAGCACAAGGACTAATAACAGTCCCACGCTGCACAACGCGGCCTAGAAAAGCCCGCCCCCGGATGCGTTCCGGTGGCGGGCTTTCTGCGTGTGACGGGACTATATTCACACCATGTCCCGCACGTGCGCACTCAGCGTTGCTTTTGGTGCCATCACCGCCGCCGCCGTCGGTCGGTGGGTATGGATCAGTCGAGTAAATAACGGCCCCCAGGGGCGTGAACACGGCCCCCACGAACCACTGCCGGTGGTCTACGTCGCCGGCTCGTGGCAGCCAGAGTGGCTCGCCCAGCGCGCCGCCAATAGTCTGCGCCGCCGGGGTTTTGATGTGTACCCGTGCACGCTGCACGACCCAGAACGCCCCCGCACCTTGGTCACCCGCACTGTGCGGGACATATCCGAAAAACTGCCTGCCTTCGTCGACGAGGTGCTCACGAAAACCGGGGCCAGCCAGGTTGATGTGGTCGCCTACTCACTCGGTGGTCTCGTGGTGCGCTACTGGCTGAAGGAGTTCGGTGGCGCCGAGGTGGTGCGCACTGCTGTGTTGCTCTCTGGTGTGGTGCAGGGCAGCCCGGTGGAGCAGTGGCTAGAAGAACGCGGTTGGCTGCCGACGGGGGATTCCGTATCCGAGGTAGCCCGCGGCGGTGATGAGATAAAAGGCCTAAATACGCCGCAGGAGGCGGTAGAAGGCGTGCGCTATGTATGCATCACCACCCGGTACGAGATTGATGCTGCACCCTATGAGATCAACTTCCTCAGTGGCCCGGGGGAGTACGACAATATCCTCATCCAGGATCAGCTACCGGGCGAACCGATTCTGCATCAAGGATTGGATCAGTTGTCTGGTGTATGGGCTGGTGTGGCAGATGCCCTGCGGGGTCGGCCGGTGAACTTTCAATCAGTGTTGCCGTGGCGCAGGAAGTGGTGTGGGTAGAGGCCCCCAAATGGAGGGGTTGGTTTGGTGGGTGGGCGGCTCATAGGCGATTTATGTAGCCCCTCAAAAACGCTTTGACCGGCAGAGAGTAACGAAACCATTACAAGCGCGAGAGGCATGTGACGCAAGTGACGCATGTGACGGTTTGAGTCCGAGTCGTTGCCAACTTGACATCAGTCGTAATACAAGGCAGCCTTTGGCCTCATGAAGAAAAATCTCCTCGCTTCCGCGCGCGCGACTGCTGTCGCTGCCCTCTCTGTTATTGGCCTAAGCCTTGGTGCGGCCACTGCTGCTGCTCAGCCGCCGCTGCCGCCCCTGCCGGCACCGCCCGCCGTCCCGGGCTTGCCGCCGATTAACATGCCGGAGAACCCGGATGGCGCCAAGCAGATTGTTGCCTTCGGCGACTCCTTCACCGCCAATGCCGGCAAGGGTGGCCCCCGTGGCCTCGAAGCCGGTCAGGTTCCGTGGGTTGCTAACTGCGCCACCGACATGGAGAACTGGCCCAAGGTCGCTGCTGCCAAGCTGAATAAGTCCATCGGTGACTGGTCCTGTAACGGCACCGGCGGCATGCCGATTGTCCAGCTCAAGGCCTATGTCGAGTCCGCCATTGCCTACGGTGACCTCGGCCCCGGTACTGAGAAGGTCGTCCTGATGTACGGCGGCATGGATGCCGTGCAGTGGATGGATGTTGCGGGCGTCATGACCGGCCAGGTCAACACCAACCCCACCATGTACCGCGCCTTGATCGGTGATGTGGTCACCCGCGTCAATCAGGTCGCCCCCGGTGCCGAGGTCGTACTGGCCTCCTACCCGGAGTACGCCATGAATGACCAGCTGTGCCTGGTGAACTTCCCCGACCAGATCAACCCGATTCCGGCCCCGGGTGGCACCCAGATCCAGCAGGCTCTGCGTGACTCCATCCGCCTGGCCGCTGAGGCCAACGGCGCCAAGTTCATTGACGTCTACGAGGCCACTATCGGCCACGGCACCTGTAACCCGGACCCGAACCAGCGTTACACCGCCGGTTTCGTCGACCCGGCCATTGGCCCCATGCCGAACCACCCGACCGTCGTCGGTGAGAAGGCTATGGGCGATATCATCGCCAGCCAGCTGTTCTAGCCTGAGCTTTGCTGCGCTACCCATATAGGTAGCCGCAGATACTCGCGAGGAGATCCGAAGCCCCGCTACCCGCTCACCGGGTAGCGGGGCTTCGGCATGTCTGCCTTATTTTCGGTAGGTTCACCTATGTGTCCACTGCAGCGAAAATGATCCCAGCCGCCGCCCCCGAACCGCCGCTCAGCGGTGAGTACGAGGCAAACCCCCTGCTGAACGGCAAACCGCTCTACCCCCTTGAACTGGGCCGTACCTATTGGGAACAGGGGTATTGGACCACCGATACCTTCGCCCGTTTCGCCGACGACACCGCAGCCCGTTTCGCAGAGAACACCGCAGTGGTCGGTACCGACAAAGCCGGGCGCCGTGTGGCGTTGAGCTACCAGCAGCTTGCCGACGCAGCCGCCGCCGCAGGATCGGGGTTTGCCGATCAGGGGATCTCCGCCGGTGATGCTGTTGTGGTGCAGCTACCCAATATCGTCGAATACGTCGTGGTTATTCTCGGCTTATTCCGGATTGGGGCGGTGCCCATTTTCGCCCTGCCAGCGCATCGTCGTGCCGAAATTACGCACTTTATTGAGGTCTCAGGCGCCTGTGGCTATATCACCGCAGGCAAGGTGGGTGGCTTTGACTACCGGGAGATCGCTGCTGAGGTCGATGACCGCGTCACCGTCGTTATCGCAGATAATGACTCCAAGCAGTGGGTGAATATCGGCGATATCGTCGACGTGCACAACCCGGCCCCCGCTGGGTCTGTCCCGGCGGAGGTGCACCCTGAAAACCTGGCGCTTATTCAACTATCTGGCGGGACCACGGGTGTACCGAAGCTCATCCCGCGCTCTCATGCGGCCTACCACTACTCTGTGCGGGCCTCGGCGGAGATTTGTGGCCTCGATGAGGACAGTCGCTTGCTAGCGGTGCTGCCTGCTGCGCACAACTTCACCATGAGCTCCCCAGGCATCCTGGGGGTGCTGTGGGCTGGTGGCACCGTCGTGCTAGCGCCCAATGCCTCTCCGCGTCGCTCCTTCGAGCTCATTGAGGCCGAGGGGGTCACCATCGCCCCGCTGGTTCCGCCGATGGCGATGGCGTGGTTGCGGGCTGCTCGCACCACCACGTCTGACTTGTCGAGCTTGCAGGTGGTGCAGGTCGGTGGCGCTAAATTCACCGAGTCCGCGGCCCGACAGTTCATCGATGCTTTTGATGTGCGTCTGCAACAGGTCTTCGGCATGGCCGAGGGGCTGGTGAACTACACCCGCGATGAGGACCCGCTCGATATCGTGCTCACCACGCAGGGGCGCCCCATCTCCGATGCTGATGAGGTGCGGGTGCTTGCCGACGATGACGCCCAGGTCGCTGCGGGCGAGGTGGGCCGCCTGTTCACCCGTGGGCCGTACACCATCCACGGCTACCTCGGCGGTGTCGACGCCGATTCCTTTACTGAGGACGGCTTCTATGGCTCCGGTGACCTGGTGCGCCAGCTACCCAGCGGGCACCTGGTGGTAGAGGGGCGCGTGAAAGATCAGATCAACCGTGGTGGCGAGAAATTCTCCGCCGAGGAGGTCGAGAATCACCTCATTGCCCACCCGGACGTTTCCGACGCTGTGGTGGTCGGTGTGCCCGATAAGAGCCTGGGGGAGCGGTCGTGTGCGGTGGTGATTACCGACGCTGATCTCAGTACCAAGGACATCCGTGCTTTCGTCCGCGATCGTGGTGTGGCCGCCTATAAGGTGCCGGATATCGTTGAGGTGCGCCGCGAATTTCCGCTGACTGGTGTGGGGAAAGTCTCGCGTCGGGAGCTGCGCAAGCTCGTGCTGGAGGCAGTGCAGCAGGGTTAGTCCTCGCCGAGTTCGTCGTCGAGGCGCTGTGCGTCACGCTTTCGCTGGAGACGGTTGATCGGGCCAATGAATAGTGCTGCGCCGATAAAGCCGGCGAAGGCTCCGATAAACACGCCGATGCTGCCGCTGCCGGATGAATACATCTCGCTGTCACTGGTGATGATGCCACTGGCCCATGCGATCACGATGAGGATGCCTGCGACGAGGTAGGGCACGCGGGTGAACAGGTTGAAGGTGCGCGGGCGGGGCGCATACTTACGCATCCACAGCACGCCGACGGTCTGGCCGACGAGTACGGGAATGAACGCCAGGAAGGACAGGAACACGTAGTCGCCGGGCAGTGTCCACGCGAGGACCACACCGAAAAGCAAACTTGCCCAGTAGGAAACATAAAAAGCCAGGTACTGCGACCGGTAGAAGCGGTCGCGCTGGTACTCGTCATCGAGAAGCTTATCTGTGCGCTGTAGCTCAGTATCCAGGTACGACATTGTGGTTAGGCCTCCTTGGAAGTGGAAGGGGTGGGGGCTTTGTCGCTGTGTTGTTGTCCGAAGACTTCTTCGACGCTGTTGCCGAGTACTCGGCAAATGGCCAGCGCTAGGTGCACTGAGGGGGAGTAGTTGCCGCGTTCGATATTGGCGATGGTTTGCCGGGTCACGCCGACGGCGTCGGCAAGCTCGGCCTGGGATAAGTCATGCCAGCGTCGCAACTTGCGAACCATATTGGGCGGAATGTCATTTCCCATACCCATAATGTAAAGAATCCTTTACACCTAGTCAAGAAAAATACCCCGGTTGTGTGAAAAGCACACAACCGGGGAACTTCTAGGACCGCTGTGCCTTCGGCGCCTTCGGCACAATCATCGGGTCGCCGGTCTCTGGGTCCTCAATGACGATGGCGTCCAAGCGGAAAACATCGCGCAACAACTCGGCGGTAATGATGTCATCGGGGTTGCCCGTCGCCGCCACCCGGCCCTGGCCCATCACCACCAGATGATCCGAATAGCGAATCGCCAGGTTGAGGTCATGCAACACCATCAGCACGGTCGACCCGGTCTCCTGCGGCAAGCCCGATACCAGGTTCAAAATATCGATGGCATGTGCGATATCGAGGTACGTGGTCGGCTCGTCCAAGAGCAACAGTTCCGCATCCTGAGCCAAGGCCATCGACAACCACGCCCGCTGCCGCTGCCCGCCCGAAAGAGAATCGAGCGGACGGTCGGCGAACTCGCCCGAATTCGTCAGGTTCAGCGCCTGCATCACCTGTTCGGCATCATCTGCGGTCCACTGCCGAATCCACGACTGGTGCGGGTGGCGGCCCAGGGCAACCAGGTCGCCCACCAGCATGCCCTCGGGGGCCGAGGGCATCTGCGGCAGCATTGCGATGTGCTGAGCCAGCTCCCGGCGGCGGTAATCACCCAATGGGCGCCCCGCCACCGTCACTTCACCGGTCCGCGGATCCAGTAGGCCAGCCAGGGTGCGCAATAGCGTGGACTTGCCACAACCATTGGGCCCAATAATGGAGGTGACCTTGCCCGCAGGGATGGTGACATCTAGGTCATGCAGGATGTCCGCCCCGCCATAATTGGCGCTGAGATTGGTTGCCCGTAGGGCGGCCGTTGAGGTCGTGTTGTTGGTCATCCGGGCCTCCGATTGAGCTTGATCAGCAAAGCGATAAGGAAAATGCCGCCGAACGCGGCGGTTACCAGGCCAACTGGTAACTCGGCCGGCAGCACAGTACGGCTAAATAAATCAGCGCCGGTAAGCAATACCGCGCCAGTGAGCATCGATGCCGTCAGCGGCGGGGTAGCCGTACCCGCCAGGCGCAGCGCTAACTGCGGGGCAACGAATGACACAAACCCGATTGGCCCAGCGGCCGCCACAGCCATCGCCGCAAGCACAATCGCCGTTGCCAGCAGCACCAGTCGCGACCGCGCCAGTTCAGTACCCAGCGAACTGGCCGCATCGTCGGTAAGCGGCAGCGGTTTAAGTTTGAATGACAGTGCCGGAATCATCGGGATGAACGCCAGCACCAGCACTACCACCGGGATGGTGCGCAGCCAGGTCGCGCCGGACAGCGAACCGGTCAGCCAGAACTGGGCCTGGGCAGCATCGCGGATCTCAGCGCTGGTAATCAGCCAGTGAATATAGGCCTGGAATAAGGCGGTGATGATGACACCGGTAAGCACCAGCCGGAACGGGTCACTGTGCTTCCGCCACGCCAGGAAGTACACCACGATAGAGGTCAACCCCGCGCCGGTCAGTGCTGCGAGCGGCACACCGAAACCAGCTGCGGCGGTGGCCACACCACCGAAACCGGCGAAACCAATCACGGTGACCGCAAAAGCCGAGGCACCAGAGGTAATACCAAGCACATCGGGGCTAGCCAGGGGGTTGCGGGCAATGGACTGGGTAATCGCACCGGCCAACCCCAGCGCACAACCGACCGCAATGCCGGCAATAGCGCGCGGCATTCGCCAACCGAAGATGATGTGGAACTCCACCTGGGAGGCCCGCACGAACAGGATGCGCAGCACTTCACTGGGGTTGAGGGAATAGTCACCCAACCCCAGGGACAGCACAAACAGCACGAACGCGGTCACGAAAAGGGATATGCACACCAGCACATTGCGTGGCCGGCGCACTACGTGGAATGGGCCCACCCGGGCGCGGTTGGCGGTGACAGCCGATTGGGTGGCGAAGCGGCCCCCGGAAGCTGATGAGGAAGCTGGGTAACTCACAGTCGCACCACCTTGTCGCGCTGCAGCAGGTACAGGAAGAACGGGGCGCCCACGACAGCCAGCACAATGCCGACCTGTAATTCACCCGACGGCAGAATCAGCCTGCCGACGACATCCGCGCCGAGGGTGAGAATCGCCCCCGCCAGCGCCGCATAAGGCAATAACCAGCGGTGGTCGGGCCCCGAATACGGGCGCACAAGGTGGGGCACGACCAACCCGACGAAACCAATCGGGCCGGCCGCCGCGGTCGCCGAGCCGGCGAGAAGGGCAATCAGGCCCATGCCCATCAGGCGAGCGCGGGTGACATTAATGCCCAACCCCGCGGCGACATCATCACCGAGGTTGAGGGCGTTGAGTATCGGTGCAGTAGCGAATGCGGCCACCAGCCCCACCAGGGCGATAGGTAGTGCCGCCCAGAACACTGACAGGTCGCGTCCGGCCAGCGAACCCACGGTCCAGAATCGCATCCGGTCCAGGTTCGCTTCGCTGGTGAGCACCAGGGCAGTCGTGCACGCTGAGAGCACTGCGGTCAGTGCGGCACCAGCGATGATGAGCATCAATGGGTTGGATTGGCCACTGCCCACCGACGTCAGCCCGAAGACCAGCACGGTGGCTGCGATTGCCCCGGCGAAGGCCGAAAGGGCGGTGGCCAGCGGCGCGACCACACCGAAGAACGCGAATCCCACCACCACGGCAAGTGCCGCGCCGGCGGAAATGCCGATAATGCCGGGGTCGGCCAGTGGGTTGCGGGTATGTCCCTGGATAAGCCCGCCGGCTACCCCCAGGGCGGAGCCGACGACGAGGCCGACGAGGGTGCGTGGGAAACGCAGCCCGGCGAGGACGCGTACATCGGGGTTCTGGCTTTCTAGGGGGACAGCGCCGGTAATGGCCGCCCATACGTCGGGGATATAGGACACGCTGTCGGTGACAGCGATATCACGGGCGCCGTACAGCATGGAAGCGCAGGCCACGATAAGTGTTGTCACGAGAAGCGTGATGAGGCCCACGAGGCGTCGGCTGCGGCGGCCGGACGCGGTGCGTGGGGCCGAAAGCGTGGTAGCAGTCATGCTGATGGTGGTGTCTCCAATAAACGGGCTGACTACAACAATGAAGTGCGAGGCTACGATAGCCAATGCAACCCTGACATAGAAAGATAAAGGCAAACTACCCCCTGCCACATGTGGGTGGGGTGTTTTCAAGGAGAATGCGCTCTTATGACCTCTACAGTGCCCACCCCCGCCGACCCGGCCGTGCACGGAGGTATCGCCCACGATGACCGCCGTCGCGGGCCGTCCTACGACGTTGACCCCGGCAATATCGCTGCGATGTTCCAGGCCGCCTGGTCTAACTGCCCTGACCGTGATGCCGTAGTCAGTGACGACGGCACCGTCTCCTACGCTGATTTCGGTGCCCGCGTTGGGGCCGTGGCGCGCCTGCTCATTGACCGTGGGGTGCGCGTCGGCGACCGTGTTGTGGTGCTCGCCCACCGCTGCGCGCCGCTGTGTGAAATCGCCGCGGGCCTCATCGTCGCCGGTGCGGTGTACGTGCCCGTTGATGGCGACTACCCCGAAGAGCGCATCCGGTTTATCACCAAGGACGCGGACCCCCGCCTCATCGTCACCGTCGGTGCGGTGACGGTGCCGCAGGGCTTAGCTGCCGACGCTGGTGTCGACGTGCTCGATGCGGACTCCGATGAGGTCCGTGCCGCCTTGGCTGACGATGATAAGGGCCCGCTTGCCGACGATGCCCTCGACCGCGAGATCGCCGCCGACGACCCCGTCTACCTCATCTACACCTCTGGCACGACGGGCACCCCGAAGGGCGTGGTCAACGGGCACCGGGCAGTTGCCGCGCACTTGCAGACCATGGCTCGGGCGATGGGCAGCACTGATGTGCGCGTGCTCATGAAAGCCCCGGTCGGTTTCGATGTCGGCGTCGGTGAGATTCTGATCCCGCTGGCCACCGGCGGCACTGTGGTTGCCCCACCGCCGTCGTGGCGCACCGATGACCTGGAGACCTTCCTGCGGCTCATGCTGGACCATAAGGTCACCGTGATGTCGCTGGTGCCGAGCCTGCTGCGCACAATCTTCGACATCCTCGACGGGCTAGGTATGCCGCCGACTATTTTCTCCGGCATTGAGGAACTCATCCTCGGCGGCGAAGCAGTCCCCGGCGACCTGGTGACCCGGGCGCGCAAGGAAATCGGTTGCCGCGTCTGGGGGCTCTATGGCCCCAGCGAGGCATCAATGGATGTGACCTGGATTGAGTTCGCCGAAGGCATGGAACTCAACGATGGCGAGCACCTCATTGGCTACCCCGAGGACAACGTGGTGGTCTACGTCCTCGACGCGGACGGCAAAGAGGTCGGCGAGAACGAATCCGGTGAGCTGTATCTGGCCGGTGAGCAGCTTGCCGAAGGCTATTTCCGGCGCCCCGAGCTCACCGAGGAGGCCTTCCTGCCGAGCCTCAACCCCGAGTGGGATGGCGGCCGGATGTACCGCACCGGCGATATTGTGCGCTGGAATGAACACAACCAGCTGCAGTTTTTGGGGCGGATCGGCGACCAGGTGAAGATCCGCGGCAACCGCGTCGAACTCGGTGAGGTCGAGGCGGCGCTGCGCGGTCTCGACGGGGTGCGCCACGCTGCCGCCAAAGCGCACGGCACCGATGTGCAGTCACTTATTGGGTATGTGGTGGCCGAAGACGGCGCCGCTGTGGACGTCGGCAAGCTCCAAAAGCAGATGGCCACCCAGGTGCCGGGCTATATGGTGCCGGGCACCATCATGGTGATCGATGAGCTGCCCCTGGGCGATAACGGCAAACTCGACCGGGCCAAGCTGCCCACCCCGTAGTTGCGCTAGGAGTCGAGGAGTTCGCGCCAGGCCTCCAGGCGCGGGTCCTCGCTCAAGTCGGCGATATCAATATCGATATCGCGGTCCTGCAGGTAGGTCTCGATCTCCATCAGCTGCACTGAATCCATGCCGAGGTCCTGCAAATCGGCGTCGTCGCTGATCTCATCGGGGGACAGGTCGAGCATATTGGCGATTTTGGTGCGGAGCTGTTCAATTTCTGCGGCCATAGTGGGCTCCTTGGCGTAGTCGACAATGACGTAGTTGGTCTTAGTGTTACCTAATCGGCTGGTGCTAGCCTAGGCGACCAGCACCCCACTGAATGTAATACTGCCCGCGGACGTGACCGTGGGCACCGCTACCCCTGGACGAGGCACCACTGCGATGACCCATCAAGACCCCACAGAGCAGGCCACAACCGTGTCCCTCACCGCCGCTCAGCAGGCCATTATCACTGCCTGTGGGCTTGCTCCGAACCCCGCGTACTTCGTCGTAGGTGAGGTCCTGGAGCTTTCCGACGGTGCGTGCGCGCACACTCTGGCCCGCGCTATTGCCGCAACCATCGCAGAAGCCGAAACGCTTCGGGTGCGCCTGCATTGTGACCCCGATGCCCCGGAGGGCCAACAGTGGTCCCAGATTGTCGAACCCGCCGGGGACCACAACATCCCGGAGGTCACCGATCTCAGCGCTGAGGCGGACCCCCGCCGGGTAGCCAATGCCATCATTGATGCCGAGCGCACTGCCCTTGGTGAGCAAACCCGCAACCTTGCCGGAGCTGATCTGAACCGCTACCGGGTGCTGGACCTCGGCGGTGGCCACGTGTGGGCGGTGCAGCTCTACCACCACGTCACCGTCGACGGGTACAGCGCTTATCTGCTCACCCGCCGCTGCGCCGAGCATTACCGCGCCATTGTGGAGGACCGCCAGCCCAAGACCTGCCGCTTCCATCCGCTTGCCGACGTGGTCGCCGACGACGAGGAATACCGGGCCTCTCAGGCCTATGTCGAGGACCAGGAATTCTGGGCCCGCCGAGTAGGTGATGTGGATATCGCGCCGGGCCGCGAGGACCTGATTGGTGATTGCGATGCCGCAATGACCACAGTGCGCACGATCGACGCACAGACCTTCACTGCTTTGCAGGAGGCGGCGAAATCCCAGTCGGTGGGCTGGACCGATGTGGTCATGGCCGCCCACGCTGCCTTAATGCGGCGGGTCACCAACCATAATGAGGTCACCATCGCGATGCCGATGATGGCCCGGCAGACCAAAGCTGCCCTGCGCACCCCGATTATGGCGGTCAATATGTTGCCGCTGACGATAACGTTCAGCGGGCAGGAAACTCTCGTTGAGCTGGCCCGCACCATCCGCGGTGAGCTAGCCGAACAACGCCCGCACACTCGGTTCCCCGGCTCTGATGTGCCCCGCGCGACGGGGCGGCCGGAAACCTCAACGCTGCTGCACGGTATCGGCGCGAATATCAAGGCTTTCGACGCGGCGTTTAATTTCGGTGGCCCCAAAGCAGTGCTGCGCAATGTCGCTGGCGGCCCGCCCGAGGACGGGGTGCTCGTGGTCACCCCAGTAGGCGATGGTTGCCTCAATCTGGCTTTTGAGCATGATCCGCACAATTCCGCACCACAGCTCATCCACCGCCGCCTGGCTTCGCTAGAGCAGATGCTGCAGCGGTTCATCACCGCCCCGGACACCGCAGTCGATGACCTTGGGCATGCCCACCCAGGTGGTTTCCGCGCTTCGGGTGTGCCCGATACGGCCCGCCCAGTGCTGGATAGCGACACTTTCGCGCCTCGCTTCGCCCAGCGCATTGACGCCATTGCGCATACTGACCCGCAGCGCATTGTGTTAACCGACGAAGCCGATCTGGCCGAGGGTGCCACGCAGGCCGTCACCGCTGCTGAATTAGTGGCCTCGGTGCGCCACCTGGCTGGCCATATCGCTCGCGCTACCGGCGCCGGTGATGTGGTCGCCATTGAAGCCCCGCGCTCTATCGCCCAGGCTTGTGCAGTTTTGGCCTGCCTGTACGCACAGCGCACCTTCACCGTCATCGACCCCGATCAGGCCAGCCGTGCCGAAGCTATCCGCGCCGCCGCGAACCCGGCCTTGACCCTCGATACCGACCAGATCCGGGCCTACGCGGATACTGAGCTCAGCAGCGCTGGCCAGCAGCCCACACCGTCGGAAAGCACTGCCGAACAACCCGCATATTTGCTGTTCACCTCTGGTTCCACCGGAACCCCAAAGGGAGTGCGCATCCCCAACCGGGCCTTTGAAGCGCTGCTGCAAGGCCATGCGCAGACCATGTTCGCTGACGTCGACCGGCTCCTGGGTGGCGACCGCCCGGTGGTCGCACATACCGCACCATTTGTCTTCGACGCCGCACTGGACCAGTTGAGCTGGCTTTTCGCCGGGGCGCGGGTGCACCTGCTGCCCGCAGAACTACTGGTACAACCCACCGCCGCAGCTCAGCGCATGCACCAGCTGGGCGTGACTGTGCTGGATATCACCCCATCGCTGCTCGCCCCGATGCTGGATTTCGGGCTGCTGCGTACCGCCGCCAGCTTGCGCGCGATCTTCTGCGGTGGTGAACCCATCCCGCAGTCACTATGGGACGGCCTCGCCGAGGCCGATATCGCCGCGTGGAATATGTACGGCCCCACCGAAACCACCGTCGATGTGCTCGCCGCGCCGATCACGCACGGGCCTGTCACCGTCGGCACCGCACTGCCCAATGTGACGGCCGCCGTCGTTGACATCACCAACCGCCCGGTCGATACCGGGGAATGGGGCGAACTGGTCATCGGTGGACCCCAGGTGGCCAATGGGTACCTAGGTGAGCACCCGCAGGATAATTTCGGTGTCCTGTCCACCACCGCCGATAGCGCCGAGCCGCAGTGGGTGCCGGCCTACCGCACCGGGGATCGGGTGCGGATGGTGCCCGGGCGCGGGTACGAATTCGGTGGCCGTATTGATGACCAGTTAGAAATCCGCGGCCACCGCGTCGAACCCGGGGAAGTAGAGGCGCTGCTGCGCCGCGTTGCTGGCGTAGCGGCCGCCTATGTTGCGCCCCAGGACCTCCCCGGTGGGGGAGTGCGTCTCGTTGCCGCGGTGCGCGCTGAGGCCCCCACGCGCGACCGCACCGGCTTCGCCCGCACCGTCACCACCGAGCTCGCCGCCGACGCCCCGGCCTGGCTCGTGCCCGCGCGCATTATCGTGGTTGATGAATTCCCAGTCACACACCAAGGCAAGGTCGACCGGGCAGCGATTTCTGACCTCGTTTCCCGGCAGGACGCCACCGGTGTGGAAGAAAATGTCAGCGAACGCACCGATAATGAGAACATCCTCGCCGGCATTATCGCCGAGGTATTGGGCACTCAACCCGCCGCGGTGCCAATGGACCTGGACTTCATCGCCGGCGGTGGGGACAGTATTTCCGCACTGCAGGTCGCTGCCGCCGCAGGCCGGGCTGGCCGACGGCTCAACCCGGTGGACCTACTAGGGGCAACGCCATTGCGCGAGATCGCCGCCGAGCTGCCCGAGGCCCAGGACCCCGCCGCGCAATCCGATACCGCAGGGGAGGCCGCTTGTGCGGTGAGTCCGCTGGGCCGTATCCCCGCAGCACCCCGCCCACGGGGAGTATTCGCCACCATCGTCGCCGACAATAATGAGCCGGTGCAGCTCACCGGTGATGACGGGCAGAGCTGGCAGGCCGATATCGGCCCCGCTGTCACCCGCGCTATTGCCTCCCGGTTCAGCGCCTTGCGCGCTATCGTGCCGAGCAGCGTTGATACCCCCGGTGCGGTGTTTATTCCGCGCAGCCCGGTGCCGCCACGGGTCACCGCCGAGGAGATGGCCAATTTCGATGACACCACCTTCGGTTGTGTCTACCGCACGGTCGAGCGTGCCGACGACCTTGTCGACGCCGCTAGCAGCGCAATTGACCCGGCGCGGGGTTGTGTTTTCGCTGCGGCTGGGTGCCCGGACGGGATCGCCATTGCTGCTAGTGCTGAGGTCGTCGACGGTCCCGCCTGGGGTGTGGTTGTCGCCGCTTTCGGTGCGGAATTGCGCCGCGCCCGCAGTGGCGGCACCGACTATAACGACGTCGACAACACACCAGCGTGGCGCCCGGCCGCGATTGCGCAGCGCAGCACCGATTCACTAGCAGGCGCGGCTGAGCCGCAGCAGAATCCCGCGCCGACTGAGACTGAGACTGCGACTGTGCCGCTGAGCGCCGGGGTTATCGCCGCCCTGCACCGCGCACCGCAGCGCGGGTTTGGCGTCGCAGCAGATCTGGCTGCTGTTGCCGCCTGCCGGCTGGCTACTGAAGCACATGTGCATTGGTGGACCCGCCCGGCCGATACTGATCACGCTATCGTCGGTGCGCTGACCAGCCGCGTCGGCTTGCCCAGCCTCGATATTTGCGAGGTGGGCGATATCGCGGCAGCCCGGGCAGCGCTGGTGGACACTAAAGAGTTCCTCGCCGCAGGCGCCAGCAATGATGAGCCCGCTGCGGCCATTGAGCTGGTTGTCACCAACACCAGTCTCGCCGCTGCCCCTAAGGGGCATGACGCAGATTGCATCACCATTGCGCTGCCACACCACGGCCCCGGCGCGGTCATTGTGCACGCCACCGGTGCTGATGACCTCGCCGACCGCGTCGCCGCTGCGCTGAGCAGTATCGCTGTTGCCGCCGAGGTTGCCGCTGGTGCCACCCCATCAGACCTGTCGGTGCCAGAGGTGCCGATGAGCGCTATTACCGAATGGGAGAACACCTACGGCCCGCTTGCTGATGTCGTCGGGCTGTCCTCACTCCAAGAAGGCCTGCTCTACCAGCAGATCTCCCAGGGTGCGGCAGGCGGCTACGTGGTCGCCGCCGGTATCGATCTCAGCGGGCCGATCGACCCAGAGCGACTACGGGCCGCATTTGCTGCCGTGTGCGATAGGCACCAGATCCTCAAGGCCGCATTCGATCCCTCCAGCCCCGTCGGGCCGGTGCACATCATCCCCCGGGAGGTCACTATCCCGTGGCGTGTGGTCGATCTGCGGCACCTTCCCCGCGCCGCCGCCGAGGCCGGTGCCGATACCATCCAGCGGGAATTCGCCGCCCGCGATATTGACCTCACCCGCGCCCCGCTGCTCAGTGCCGCCCTGGTGCGCTTTACTGATACCGAATCGCGTCTTGTGCTGGGCAACCACCATCTGCTGACCGATGGCTGGTCCACCCCGGTAATGCTGCGCGATATGCTCGCCTACTACCGCGGTCAGCAGCCACAACCAGCACAGCCCACCCAGTTCGCCGACCACGTCGCATTCCTTAATAATCGCGACCACGCGGCCGATACAGCCCTGTGGGAAGAAATCCTCGACGGGGTGCAGACCGGCACCGTGTTGTCCATGACCGCCCCACCCACCGGCGAGGACCCGATCACCGCCGAGGCGCTGCAGTGGCCCACGGATGCCCCCGACCCCGAACAGGTCGCCGAAGCCGTGGCGTCGATGACCTCCGGTGGGCCCGAGGTGGTGCTGCCGGTGCCGATGTCGGTGCGCGTGGCCGAGCGGGTCACCGACGTCGCCGCTGAACACGGCGTCACCCCTAACTCCCTCATCCAAGCCGCGTGGACATTGGCTATCGCGGGGGCGTTGGGCACTGATGATGTCATCTTCGGCGTGACCCTTGCCGGGCGTGATGCTGAGGTCGACGGGGTAGAAAACGCCGTCGGCATGTTCATTAACACCGTCCCGATGCGGATGCGCGTGCCCGCCGACGCCACCGTCGGCACGCTTATTGAGGCTGCGGCGGCCGCTCAGCGCCAGGTCACTGGCCTGCAGCACAGTGCGATCACCGAGGTTGAGAAGATCGGTGGGGTAGGCCCGCTATTCGACAGCATTGTGGTCTATGACAATTTCCCGCTGGCCAGCCAGAGCGGCGATCCCGACGAGCTACGCATCACCGATGTGGCCACCACTGGTCGCACTAATCTTCCGATGTCTGTGGTCGTTCCCCCAGGGGAGCAGTTCCGCCTGGGTGCGGCCTATCACCCCGAGCTGCTCGACGGTGAGCTTGCCATCGCCCTGGTGCAGCGCCTCGGCGCGGCATTAACGGCCCTGGTCAATGCGCCGCACACTCCGGTGGCAGAGCTCCTTGGGGAGCCGGAGCCGGTAGTTAGTGGGCTTGCCGACGGCGGCGTCACCGCCGGTGCGGGCTCGGGCGAGGGCGACGGGGTAGCCGCCGATATTGATATTGATGACGCAGCGCGCACCATCGCCGAAGGCATGCAGAATTTACTGGGCCGCGATGTGGGGCTGGAGGAGAATTTCTTCACCATCGGCGGTGATTCCCTCGGCGCTATGCGACTGCTGGGCCGCCTGCGCCGCAGCCTGCCGAACCTGACCGTGATGCACATTGTGGAAGGCGGCTCCCCGCAGGCCATCGCGGAACGGCTCAGCGGCAATGGGCCGACTGAACTGGTGCTGCCAATGCGCGGCGGTTTCGGTGCGCCTCTGGTGTGCATCCACCCAGCAGGTGGGGCCACCCTGCCGTTCCAGCGGCTTGCAGAGACACTCACCTGGCCCACCCCAGTATCGGGGATTGCCCTGCCAAGCCCGATTCCTGATGCCGAAAACCTCGATGAACTCGCCGATTTCTACGTGGAGCGGTTCGTTGCGGAGCTTCCCGACGGCCCGTGCCGGCTGCTGGGCTACAGCTTCGGCGGCATGATGGCCCAGGCGATGGCCGCCCGGCTGCAAGCGCAGGGCCGTGAGGTGGACTTCCTCGGCATTATGGATGCCTACCCTGCTGGCCGTGCGCCGAAACCCCCGGAGGAGGTGCAGGAAATGGTCTCTGCTGACCGGAAAACGGTGGGCGCAGTGGCGGGCCTGCCGCCAGAAGTGCTCGCCCAGGCCAGTGCCGCCGGTATCGATATTGAGGCCAATATCCGCTACTGCGGTTCGCTCATGCAATCCGCGAAGCCGCAGAACTACCAGGGTGATGTGGTGGTGCTGACCGCGACGAAGATGACCCCCGGCGCGCCGGCGCCGGAGTCCTGGGACCCGGTCGCCGCGTGGCGCAAGGAGCTAGGTGCTGAGCATGTGCACGGCTATGAGCTCGACTTTGACCACGGTGGGTTGGTCACCGAGCAAGGCTGGGCGGAGATTGTGCCCATCCTTGCCCAGCACCGGCCTTAGTTCTCGAAGGCGTAATCCGGGGCCCGGCTCTCGCCGGGTTTGGCCTCCACTAGCAGGTCTTCCCGGATGACCGGCTCGTCGATACCGTCCTTGCACAACATGAGTAGGTGCACGGTGCGGGTGGGTAGTTTGTGCCAACCACCGTCGAAGGAGCCGGCGCGCAGGGCGGCGACGCGGGCAGAGCGGTTGCGCCAATCCGGCTCGAAGATCACACGCTCAAAACCAGGGTTGAGCTCCATGCCCTGCGGCACCCCCTGGAGAAGCAGTGCCCCAGCAAGACCGTGGCCGGTGGCGTTGGGGTTACCGACACCAATATGCACGCCAATATCTTGCGGGTGGGCTTCGTAGGTCAAGCCAATAACATCGCGTCCCGGGCGGTAGAGCTCAATATAAGCAGTCGGTTCGCCCTTGACTGTGAGCATTACCGGCACGGAGTAGGTGCCGGCGTTCTGGGCCTCGATATGTTCGCGCCACCACGATTCGGGGTTGGGGTATTCCCAGGCCTTGGCCAGGTGCGGGCGGTTCATCCATTCGGTGACGACGGATATATACGGTGAGCCGTCTTCGATCCGGGCGAGGTGGTAATCGCCTCCCAATGGGGGGACTACCGGGGCGCCGGCGTCGATAAATTCCTGGGCGGCGTCGGTGCGCTCGCGGGGGAGTGCCGGGTTATTGAACTCCCCGGGCACCTGGTTGTGATCCGGCACAGCGGACTCCTTGAGGTTGTGGCGTTATTGCGCGGGTACGCAATCAGTGCTGGTGAACAGTAGGGCACGCCCGGAAACAGGGGAAGATTTTTCACCCGGATGCAGTGGGGCGCGGGCACTGATCTGTATTGGAATATAGATGATGGCGTCGATAAGCCCATGCCTACCCAGTGTGGTTCAGGCCACCGCAAGAATATTGGGGTAGGAAAGGCGGCCCTTCATCCGCTAGGATCTGCGCAGTACACAAACTAACCCGAAAGAGGTCTCTCGTGGCTTTGGCTGATATCCGCCGGCGTCTGCTTGCAGCGCTCCTGGCCCTGGCAACCGTGATGGGACTAGCCGCCTGCTCGGCCGTTGATAACATCACCGGTTCTGAAGGTCGGACCGTCACCGTCACCCACGCCTGGGGTACCGACGAATATCCGTATAAACCCAAGAAGGTCGTCGCCATCGGCACCGGTGTCGATAATCTGCTGGCCCTGGGTATTACTCCGGAAGCCATCGTGGTTCGCCCCGATGATGAATCCGCAGTGTGGAAGAAGGACGAGCTCAAGGACGTCAAGAAGATTGAGTCTGCCGACGTCACCGCCGTTCCGGTGGAAGAAATCGCCGAACTCAAGCCGGACCTTATCGTTGGTGACTCGTACCGAGTCTCCCAGCCGATCTACGAGATGATGAGCCCGGTCGCCCCGGTGCTCGGTGGTATCGGCACCGACGGCGAAGGCCTCGGCTGGAAGCCGCAGCTTGTTGCCCTGGGCCGTATTTTCGGTGAAGAGAAAAAGGCTCAGAAGATCATCGAAGAAGATGAGCAGCGCTTCGAAGAATTGAAGCAGCGACTGCCCGGCCTGGCCGGCAAGACCGCGCTCATCGCACAGCACCGAGGTGGCCAGTTCTACGTCATCGCTGACCCGCAGAACCCCTCGAATGACTTCTTCAGCCAGCTGGGCATGGAACTGCCGGAGCTTTTCGCCTCCGGTGAGATCCCGGCCACCCTGGGGCGCGCAGCAGTGTCCCCGGAAAATGTGGAGGACCTCAAGGCCAATCTGCTGGTGCTCTACGCAGCTGATGGCATGGACGCAGTGCGCAAGGTTCCCGGTTATGACGAGCTACCTGAGGTAGAAAAAGGCACTGCAATGGAGCACAACGAACCTGTCTCCGCAGCTTTGAATGTGCCCTCGCCGCTGAACCGTAAGTGGGCCCTTGAGCAGCTAACTCCACTGCTGGAGAAGGTTGCGAAGCAGAAGTAATTGGGCTAATTACAGAGGCTGTAACGGTGCTGCCCCCGGGGGCAGCACCGATGTGCCCTCAGCATCACTTTGTCGCATAATCCGAGAAGCCTAACCCGCGTTATGCATTCTTTACCGCCCGTCGGACTGAACGAAATAGGGAACCACACCACATGAGTAGTAAGAACTTCGATAACGAGGCAGCAGGCGTTGGGGACGATCTTGTCTCCGCCTACGACAATGAGTACAACGACGATTACGTCCCAGAAGCCGAGCTGGCAGAAGAGCCCAAAGATAACGGCAACGGCCTGAATTGGCCCACCGTCGCTGCGGCCGCCGGTATCGCAGTGCTCGTCGCAGCCCTTATCACCACCATCGGTGTGGTGGGCGCTATCCGCGGGGGCGATTCCGGTAAGGACGCCACCATCGCGATGTACGAGCAGATGCTCGCCTCGCAGAATGCTGATAACAGCACCAATAATTCCGGCTCCGCCAACCGCGGCCCCTCCGATCGCGCTGACCGCGACCGTAAGAGCAACCGCAGCTCGGGCCGTAGCTCCAACCAGGGCCGCAGCAATAATGCTGCTAGCGGCACCAACCCGGCCCGTGGTGGTTCCCAGGGTGCTCAGTCTGCTCAGCAGGACCAGCCGGCCCAGCCCGCTGACAACGATGTCGTCGATGAAGGCAACTACGACGACGGTGGCTCCACCGGCGGCCAGGAACTTGCCCCGAACTGGGGCCCGGGCAACCTGGATGCTCACCTGCAGCGCATGATGGCGCAGTCCACCTCTGACCAGGAAATCGCTAATGGCCTGGAAGCCGGTAATGCTGGTGTCCCGGTCATCCGCAGTGTCCAGACCCGACTGAACGCCTTCCGTCTGGTCTACTCCTGGGAACTTGACTACGACAGTGTCTACATCGATGGCGACACCCTCTTCGGTGACCTCATCCTGACCTTGTCCGGTTATGGCTCGAAGAATCTCGACCTGCAGTTCTACGATATTGACGCGACTTGGAAGCTCTCCAATGAGAGCCTTTGTAAGCTAGCCGAGTCAGCCCGCACCGACTGCCCGGTATAAACCGGTTATTCGCCACACATAGGGAAATAACTCATGAGCGAGTTTGCACAGAACGAAGCCACCAACTTCGAAGAGGAAAGCCCTCGCGCTATCCGCCGGCGTGAGCGTGCCCAACGTCGCGCTGAGCGTCGCGCTGCCCGGGGAGATAAAGGCAAGATTGCTTGGCCGGTCGTGCTGATGGCCGGTGGCGCCTCTGCCGTCGTGTCCTCCCTCGTTGTTTCGGTCGGTGTCGTTGCTACCGCCGCCCGCGATGCTGGCCCCGACCCGCAGGCGATGTCGATGCTGGTGCAGCAGGTCTCCGAACGATCCGCTGGCCCCGGGGAAGCCCCGGCCAACCGCAGCGCTGCCCGCAGCAGTGACCGTGGACGGGCCACTTCCGGCAATCGCCGGTCCAACAGCTCGGCGAATAATAAGCGTGGCTCGGTGCGGCAGGCCTCAGCCCGTCCGTCCAACCGCTCGTCAGGTTCGTCGTCCCGCTCCTCTGGTCGCCCCTCGCGGCCGTCGCCGTCGCGGGGCGGTCGCCCGCCGGCCCCACCAGTCAATAATCCCGGTGGTAACGGCCCCGGTGGCGGTATTGCTGGCGGTATCGACAATATCCCGGTGATCGGCGATATCGTCGCCCTCATCAAGGGCCTGATCGACCTGATCCAGAACGGTATTGCCGATGGCGGTAAGCCCGGCGGCGATGCCCCCGGCAATAACGGAGGCGGCAACGGCCCAGGCCCCTTCGGCAGCTCCGGGCGGGAGACCCAGCCGACCCAGGCTGAACTGGCCGCAGTGCTCGAAGACGGCGAAGAGGGCATCCCCGCCTTCACCCGCGTCGTGTCGTGCCTGAACGATCTTGAGGTCCCGATTGAGGACCCGAGCGATAATGCGGCTCCGCTGCCGCTGCCGAATCTGTTCGCCAACCCGGAGGCAGTCAATGGTGCCGATATTCTTCGCATTATCGTCACCGAGATCACTACCGAGGGCAAGCTCAGCAGCCAGACCCTGGCAGAACTCGACGAACGCAGCGAAGCGCTCTGCCGCTAAGCGGTAGTAGTTTTCGCGCCACGAGGCCCGTCACGCCCGGTGTGTCCCAGAAAATCTGGGGCGCACCGGGCGTTGGCGATAGGGAGCGCAGGCGAGCCGGCGGCACACTTATTTGGTGTAGAGCCTGCGATTTTGCTAGCGTAGTCAGGTCCCACACAAGGGGGCGTGGTCAGCCATGTCCGTATTGCTGTGGGAGTCATTTGCACAAACTTTGTTACAGGCCCCCCGCCTGACAGCGTCCCGTACGTAACAGGGTGGCGAGCCGCCACGGCTATTGAACCGTGGTGGCGCTAAGCAGCCCACAAATCGAGCGGATCACGCCTTTGGTGGGTAGGGAACCGTAGCGAGAAAGGAAACGGTCACACACATGACCATGACTGACCCCATCGCCGACATGCTGTCGCGCGTGCGTAACGCTAATAACGCGTTCCACGACAGCGTGTCGATGCCGTCCTCGAAGCTCAAGGCGAATATCGCCGAGATCCTCAAGCAGGAGGGCTACATCGAGGACTACACCGTCGAAGACGCCAAGGTCGGCAAGACCTTGAGCCTCACCCTGAAGTACGGCCCTTCCCGGGAGCGTTCCATCGCTGGCGTGCGCCGCGTCTCCAAGCCGGGTCTGCGCGTGTACGCCAAGTCCACCAACCTGCCGAAGGTCCTTGGCGGCCTGGGCGTGGCCATTATTTCCACGTCCCAGGGCCTGCTGACTGACCGTCAGGCCACCGAGAAGAAGGTGGGCGGGGAAGTCCTCGCCTACGTCTGGTAAGGGGGAGCACACATGTCGCGTATCGGCAATAACCCCATCACGATCCCGAACAACGTCACCGTCAATATCGACGGCCAGGATGTTGCAGTCAAGGGTCCCAAGGGCGAACTGTCCACCTCCATTCCGGCTCCGATTACGGCGTCGGTTGAGGACAACCAGGTTGTTGTCGTCCGCCCGGACGACAACCGCAAGAACCGTTCCCTGCATGGTCTGTCCCGGTCGCTGATCAACAACTGCGTTGTCGGCGTCACCGAGGGCTACAAGATCAAGATGGAAATCTTCGGCGTGGGCTACCGCGTCCAGAAGAAGGGCTCGGACCTTGAGTTCGCTCTGGGTTACTCCCACCCCATCCTGATTAAGGCTCCTGAGGGAATCACCTTCGAGGTTGACGGCACCACCAAGCTGTCCATCGAAGGCATCGACAAGCAGCAGGTTGGGCAGATCGCCGCCAATATTCGTCGTCTGCGGAAGGACGACCCCTACAAGGGCAAGGGCATCCGCTACGAAGGCGAGCAGATCCGCCGCAAGGTCGGAAAGACGGGTAAGTAATGAGCAACAACGAAAACAAGCGACTTCCGGTCGGTCGGGACATCTCCACGCGTCGTCGCGTCGCTCGTGCCCGTCGGCACGCGCGTCTGCGCAAGCGTATCCGTGGCACCGCCGAGGTCCCGCGCCTCGTCGTGCACCGTTCCTCCCGCCACATCTCCGCGCAGATCATCGACGACACCGTCGGTCGTACCCTGGTTGCCGCCTCCACTGTGGAGCCGGCCTTCCGGGATCTCGACGGTGACAAGAAGACCCGCGGCGCCAAGGTCGGCGAAGCTATCGCCACCCGCGCCAAGGAAGCCGGTATCGAGCAGGTCGTCTTCGACCGTGGTGGCTACCAGTACCACGGCCGCGTCGCCGCTCTGGCTGAGGCCGCCCGTGAAGGTGGTCTGAAGTTCTAATGATCCGCACTGAGAACTCCAACGGAAGGAACGCGTAATGTCTGAACGCGAACAGCGCGATGGCGGACGTGGCTCCGCCGGTAACAACAACCGCCGTGGCGGCGGCCGCGATAACCGCCGCCAGCAGGACGAGCGCTCGCAGTACATCGAGCGTGTCGTCACCATCAACCGAGTTTCCAAGGTCGTCAAGGGCGGCCGCCGCTTCAGCTTCACCGCTCTCGTCATCGTTGGCGACGGCGAAGGCATGGTCGGCGTCGGCTACGGCAAGGCCAAGGAAGTTCCCGCCGCTATCCAGAAGGGTGCCGAAGAGGCTCGCAAGAACTTCTTCCGCGTCCCGATGATCGCCGGCACCATCACCCACCCGGTCCAGGGCGAAGCCGCAGCTGGCGTTGTCATGCTGCGTCCGGCCGCCCCCGGTACCGGTGTTATCGCTGGTGGCGCCGTCCGCCCGGTGCTTGAGTGCGCCGGCCTGCAGGACGTGCTGTCGAAGTCCCTCGGCTCCGACAATGCGATCAACGTCGTCCACGCCACCGTGGATGCCCTCAAGCAGCTGGTGCGCCCCGAAGAGGTCGCCGCTCGTCGCGGTAAGACCGTCGAAGAGGTCGCCCCGGCCGGTATGCTGCGCGCACGCGCGGCTGGACAGGGAGCGTGAGAGTAATGGCTCTGAAGATCACCCAGACCCGTGGCACCGCGGGCTGCAAGCAGAAGCAGAAGGACTCGCTGCGCTCCCTCGGCCTGAAGCGTATTCACCAGACTGTCGAGCACCCGGATACTCCGGCAGTGCGCGGCCAGCTCCTGGTTGTGCGCCACATGGTCGAGGTCGAAGAAGTAGCGGGGGAGTAGGTAAATATGAGCGATCCCATCAAGCTGCATAATCTCGCACCGGCCCCGGGCTCTAAGAAGGACAAGACCCGCGTTGGCCGCGGTGAAGCGTCCAAGGGTAAGACCGCCGGTCGCGGTACCAAGGGCACCAAGGCCCGCAAGCAGGTTTCGGCCGCATTCGAAGGCGGCCAGATGCCGCTGCACATGCGCCTGCCGAAGCTCAAGGGCTTCAAGAACCCGGCCAAGGTGACCTTCGCGGTCGTCAACGTCGGCGACCTGGGCAAGCTGTTCCCCGAAGGTGGCGACGTCACCATCGAGGACCTCGTTGCCAAGGGCGCTGTGCGCAAGAACCAGCCGGTGAAGATTCTCGGCAACGGCGAAATCGACGTTGCTGTCAATGTCACCGCCAATAAGTTCTCCGGCTCCGCGAAGTCGAAGATTGAGGCCGCCGGCGGTTCCGCCACCGAGGCCTAAAGTCTCAAACGGTCGCTATTCACGCGGCTGTGCGAAAACCCGCTGTCTCCCGATATGGGAGACAGCGGGTTTTGTGTGTCTTGAGTGCCCGCTAGGACTGCTTACCTTCCTGATAAAGCGAGCAGGACTGCACTGCCATTAGCGCGAAAATAGCCCAGTAGAGGCCGGTGGACTGGTCATGCGTTGGACCCCAGTACAGGGCGCCGAAGAGAGTAACTGCCGCAACGGCAATGGAAAGCCCAAGTGTTACTGAGCGGGGTGTGGCGTTAATCCCTTTATCCATGGTGAGTTCATCCTTTGCGGGCTAGTCGGGAAACCTGCAGGCGGAGACCATGCAGTCGTCGAATGAGAACCGTCGTATAGTGGCTATTCCACCACCACCGGAATCTCCACAATGTTGCCGAAACCTTCGACATGGTCGCCGAACAGCTTTATCACACAAGCATCGGAAGTACAGTCGACGGAGCGCCCACTCGAGCTGACTGTAAGTGTCGACGAAATCGTTCCGTCCTCGGAGATGCCCTCCGGAGCGCCGTCATTACGGAACCACTTCTGCGTCTTGCCGTCCTGGCGCCCCGCACACTCAGCGCAGGGTTTATCCGGGTTCATCTTTGCACGACAAATTCCAAGGTAATAGCCAGAATTTGGGTCAAGTCCGGTGGCCTTCACGCTAATCTCTTCGCCCTCACTGAGGCCCTCAGAGCGCTCTACTGTCAAAGTTATGCCCTCTGGGGTTGTTGCGGTGACCGGTTCCCCGTCCCTGTCGCCGATCGAGCAGGATGCTGTCGGCAGTATCGACATAAACGCCAGTGCTGCTGCGGTGAATCGAAGTCGGTAGCTGAAGTGCATGTTCGGAGAATAACATGAATATTAGGTGAGGCTAACTACAAAGCGTTCGATACGTGGGCTATATGAGCGCTTCGCCTTCGTTGTAACTGTGACTTCACGGTATGCACTACCGAGGCATCGCACCTTATCGGTGCCTTCCAGTACGGCGGATACATAAAATCTGGCAATCATCGAAGCTGGCTCAAAAATCTCGGCGGTTGGTGTTGCTGGTGTGAGTTGAGCAGCTCAAAGTAAGTGTTGTTCTGCTGAGGGCCTAGCTTTGGCTTCCGCGTGGAGGAATGCGGGGGCTGGCCCAGAGGATGAGTTGGTGCGTGTCCGCCCCCAGAAACCAGGCCCGGTGGCGAGTTCTTTCAGGTGGTTCCTGTTTGTAGTGCATGCGGCTCGGTGAGGGAGAGCGTACCGAAGGACTGCTTCTGTCCTTCGTAATTAAGTGTCGTCGTCATTCCAGCTATCGCGGTTGACGAGCCAGAGAATGATTGTTCGATTATTACGTACGGCTACGGTGCGCCTGGTGGTTACCCCCGCCTTCTCTAGGGCTCGATGGACCCGAGGGTTTCGGTGGTCTGGATCGGCGGCGAGAGTATTGCACTGCGGATCGGCGGCGAACAGCTTGTCGATGAGATCCTTAATGAAGGGAGGGAACAATCCGCGGCCAAGGAGATCCAGCTCTGCGACCGCAATATGACAGGCGAGGTCATGCGGTTTAGAGGGATAGAAAGCGCCGATTTCGTCCCGGTGGGATCGGTAGATTTCGAGGTAGCCCACTTCCCGTCCTGCATAGCCTAGGATGCAGGGACTGGAGTAGGTTCCCGCAATCCTGGCCCGGGCGTCCTCCCGCCAGCGTTCCTCCGACCAGGGCTGTTCCCAGGACTCTGCCAGATGTGGTCGTTGCATCCACTCCGATATGAGCTGAGGATCGGTACCCTCCGGGTTGACGCGACGAAGTGTCATACCTCCGACCAAGGGCGGAATCGGGGGTGGAGTATCCAGGATCGAATCCGGAGGCAAATCCGTCCGGAGCCGGGGCAAGGTCTGGAGTATGTGCATCTTATTGATCTCTCGTTCACCCAGGAGACATTATGACCGGTAAGTTTAGGGCAAGCTTGCCTAAATGGCACGGGCGTGTTTTTGGTTTGCGCGATGTGCTCGTATTCGGTTTTTTATTGGTAGGGGTCGTGGTAGTCGTCCTGTTGAGCTTGATGTTCGGTGCGGCTCCAGTGTCGCTGCAGACAGTTTGGCGGGTATTTCTGGATACTGCCCCCGGCGGCGTAGAGCAGGTAATAGTGCTGGAAATGCGCTTGCCCAGGACCATCATCGCGGCTATCACCGGTTCAGCGCTCGCGATGGCCGGAGTGATCCTCCAAGCGTTGATCCGCAATCCGCTCGCTGATCCTGGTCTGCTCGGCGTTAACGCGGGAGCCTCCTGTGCAGTTGCCGCCGCGGCGGCAGTCGGTGTCGCAGATCCTGGGCGCCAGGTGTGGTGGTCGCTCATCGGCGCCTTCCTGGTTTCCGCTTTAGTTGTTTGGCTGGGATCACTGTCCCCGGTGCAGCTTCTGCTGGTAGGAGTAGCTATCACGGCGATACTGACCGGTATCACCACCGCGCTTACGCTCATCGTTCCGCGAGCTTTTGACCTGATGCGCGGATGGGTCGTCGGTGCGTTAGATAGCCGGGGAACGGAGGTCATCGGTGTCACTGGTGTAGCCGTCGCGCTGGGTATGGTCCTGGCATGGATTAGCGCCCGTGGGCTGGCCGCATTGCAGCTTGGCGAGGACTCCGCGGTTTCCCTGGGAGTACGCGTCCGGAGGACCCGCTTTCTCGTTGTGACCTCGGTAGCGCTGCTAGCGGGTGGAGCTACCGCTGCTGCCGGTCCGGTAGCTTTTCTCGGACTGCTCATGGCGCATCTAGCGCGGGCGCTGGTCGGTCCAGATCCCCGCAGGATGATGCCCGTCGCCATTGTGGGTGGACCTATCCTGCTGCTGTTAGCAGATATAATCGGCCGGTTTATTGTGCAGCCCGCAGAAATGCCTGCGGGACTCATGGTTGCCTTCCTGGGGGGACCCCTGCTTGTCATGCTTGTCCTGAGGAAGGGAGTCCGATGACCGCCGCACTGTCAGCCACCACTGACGTCCGGGTTGTGCGCATGGGGAAATACAGCGTGCGCCTGCACTTCCGCGATGTCATCATATTCTGGATCCTTGTTCTACTCACCGGGCTGCTGGCGGCCGTCAGCGCCGCAGTGGGGCCAGCGTCAAGCGGAGCGAAGGAATTTTGGGGGACCGTGCTGGCCGGCGGTTCGCCACCGGACCTCGATACAGTAATGAAGTGGCGCCTGCCGAGAATTGGCGTCGCGGTTGCCGGTGGTGCTCTGTTGGCGCTTGGTGGTGCCTTTTTTCAGGTTCTCACTCGCAATCCGCTCGGAAGCCCAGACATCATCGGGTTCAATACGGGGGCATACACCGGTGCTCTTCTGGCCACGCTGCTGATGCCACCCACTGGTGGTCGGGAGCTCCGTATCGGCGGCATCACGTTATACCTCGGAGACTACGTACCTGCTGCGGGTGCGTTTGCGGGGGGTGTGGTGTGTGCCATTTTGGTACTTGGGCTTTCCCGGGCACGAGTCGGAGGTACGGCAAATCGCCTGGTGGTGATAGGTATCGCAGTTAGTGCTACGCTCACCGCCGCGAATGTATTCATCATTATGAAGACTGACGTGAACTATGCGTCGGCGATGACCTCCTGGAGTTTTGGCGCATTAAATGGGATGCGTACCCCGGATGCAGTGTTCGTCGCCTGCTGTCTCGGTGTAGCCGCGGTCGTTTGCCCCTGGGCTGCTCATGTTGGGGCTGCGCTGCGCTGTAGTGACGACCTAGCCGTAGCCATCGGCAGTTCGGTAACCCGGCATAGGGTCCTCTTCGTCATCCTTGGTGTGGCCGTGACAGCGGTAGTCACTTCCGTGGTGGGCCCAGTGATGTTCATCGCCTTAGCTGCACCCCATATCGCTCGGGGCATCACCGGTTCACCTGGTTTGGCATTGGGCTGTACCGCTGTGGTCGGTGCGCTGCTGCTGCTCGCTGCGGACACGCTCGCGCGTCTCGGTGGGATCGAGCTTCCCGCAGGAGTCGTGACGATGATCCTCGGCGGCGCTTACTTCTTCTGGCTTCTTCTTCGTTTGCAGTGGTCGCGTTAGATGTAGCTTTTCGGAATGTAGAGCTAGGGGCAATTGCTAGCCCAGCGCCTCGATATCGCGGATGGTTGTTGTCGATAAAAGATCGGCGATGAGAACCTTGATGCCCCGATTCGCGAGTAGTCCTCGCAATTCGATCGCCTGCAATGACGTCAGTCCCAAAGCAGGTAGTGGAGTGTCAAGATCAAGTGTTCGCGTAGCCGGGTATCCCAGCACCCGAGCACACAGGGCCGCAGGAGTCTCCTCGACTTCATCCGCAGACTTCGGCGAAGAATCGGCTATCGCGGTGGGTGCTCCGGACCGGAGTTCCTCCGCCGGACTCTCCTGTTCGAGCTGTGAATTTAGCAGGGTGGGGTCGAGGATGTTGGGAGATCCGCTGGCCGCGTAGGCGGCGTCCAGGAGCGCCCAATCCGCGGTCAGTACGGCTGTAATTCCGGTCGGAGCCCGGAGAGCGCACGACAGGGCCTCCTCCGGATCCATCGCCAGGAGGCCAGTTCCCGCGTCAGCTGCGCGTACCGAAGAAAACCCCGTCGAATTGCTAGTACCCGGCCAAATCCCCCACCGGATGATGCGCCAGTTCGGGTGCAATTCAGCAAGGGTCTCTGCCGCGGCCACTGCCGCAGCATAGGATGCGGTGTCCGGGTGTGAGAGTGTCACAGCGATCGACGAGCTGAATATCACTGTGCAATCGGAGGTGGTCGCGATGCGGGTTAGAAGGTGCTCAAGAGCCTTGGCCCGCAGGCGTGTCGACTGCTCGATAGTCTCTCCGCGCGTATCCCCAGGATAAGTCGCCGCAGTGTGAATAACCGCCGATACAGGAGTATCCGGCATCTCCGTGGGGAGTTGCGAGTCTGACATCAGATCCATATAGACCCGCTGCAAAGGGATTTCGGCACTTCGAGCCATCGCTGCCAACTCGGGAGAGAAGGCACTGGGGTCGCGGGAGACCACGGTGATTCGCTCCGCTCCAAGTGAGATGAGAGATGCCACTACGTGGCCTGCAACTTGCCCCCTTCCCCCTGTGACCAGGACGTGACGCAGTGCTTCCGCAGGTACAGACGGAGACTCGACATCCAGGAGCGTCAATCGGGGAACGAACGTCGCGTCTTTCCCAATGCTGATTTGTGCACTATCGCGTGCTTGCACTGCGGCGGCCGCAGCTCGGGCTACGGTGGACGTTGGCTCTGGGTCGGGTATATCGATGTGCCGGAACCGGTAGCCGCTGGAGGCAGCGAAGCTCGCGGCGATGGGTACACATGCGGCGTGCCCAGGGATGCGGGGGCCTGCGCTAGCGGACGTGGCACCCGTGGTGAGGAGCGTCAGCTGTGAACCTGGTGAAACTTTCGGCAGCATTTCGAGGGTGCTGGTGAGCAAATCAATCGCATCTGCAGTTTCTCGCGCCTCAGGGGGAACAGAGCACAGTATGGTTACTGGGGTGTTTCCATCCGCGGTGGTGATGATCTCGAGTCCCTGTTCGTGGCAGGCCTGGATAAGGCTGGAGGCCCATCGTGTGGAGGGGTCCACGATCACTGGCCGGGGCGGACTCTGTGGGAGCGCTGGAAGTGGCAACCACGTATGCTGCAGGATTTTCGGTGCTGTATTGGATTCGTTTTCGTGCGAGGGCGTCGCATCTGGTGCTTGTAGTGACCCTGTCCACCACAGGTGATCCTCATTGAAACTGGGCGCAGGGAAGTCCCGGGTGTTGGCGGGGGAAAGAGCCGGGGATTGCGGACAGGGGCACAGTCCTTCCGCAATTGCGACTCGATAGGCTGCACTCCAGTCAGTGGTGCTCGCCGGTTCACTGCGAGGAGAAGTCACGATGACCTCCGCGTCGATATGTTCCCTGGCGGAATTGAGTGTGGCTGTAATGGCCCGATCAAGGGTTCGCATCGCCGACATCTCAATGAACGTCGCCGCGCCGATACCAGTGATCGCGTCATCAAAGCGGACTGGATTACGTAGGTTGGCGTACCAGTGAGTGGTCTGATCAGCCCCAGCGTGGATCGGCGCGCCACACAACGCACTGCTCAGGCAATCGAGCTCCCCAGAGGCAAAGGTGGAATGGGCCAGACCATTGTGCAGTACCCCGGTAAAACGTTCTCGCACTGCATCGACCGCGGACGTGTGTGCCGCATACCCCACCGGTAGATAGCGGGCGAATCCGCCGTCCCGGACTACCTTGTCCACGATGGACCCCACCGCTTTGGCCGTACCGGCGATCGCTTTCAGCGTCGGGGCGTTGTGTACAGCGATATCGACGTCACCAGCCCACGGAGCGATAAGGGTTCGGCAACTCCGGTCGTCCACCCCTAGCACGGCCATGCCATACGGGCCGCCAGGCAGATCGCTGACCATGCGGGCGCGAGTAGCCACGACCATTCGAGCATCCTTCGCAGTGATTAACTTCGCGAAGGCCGCGGCGGCGATCTCACCCTGGGAGTGACCAAGTGTCGCATCCGGCTGTAATCCATGGTCGCGCCACAATTCTGCGATAGCGAGCATCTGTGTGAACAGGGCTGGTTGGATTATTGTCTCGTCAACGGTGTCGGAGAAAGAGGGATCGAGGAGATAACCGGCGATGTCGATCCCATGTTCGGCGCGGAAGCACTCCGCCTGCTCATCGGCGACCATTCGCACCTGGTTAAATCCGTCGTACAGGGGACGCAGTAGACCGGGGCGCTGTTGTCCCTGGCCAGGAAAGACCGCGATGACCCGGCCCCTATCTCTGGCAGCGGAGGCCGTGCTTAATGCGGGATGGTCCTTCCCCAACGCCAGCGCGTGCAGTGCGTCGAGCACTTCCCTTGGAGTGTCGGCGGTGATTGCAGCCCGTGTAGGGCCGGGTGGCCAGGTGGCCTGGATCTGGGCGGCAATGTCGGCAGGGGACCAACCGGGATTGCGCGATAGGTGAACCAGCAACCGGCGGGCATCCCTGCGCAGTAGCTCAGGGTTGCGGGCAGGCAGGACTACGACAGCGGTCATGATGATTCCTCCATAGGAAAGCCGAATACCGCATGTGTGACGGTTCCGTTGATGCCCAGTGCAGTCACCCCAGCGTGGCACCATCCGGAATACTTCGGCCAGGGGCAGCCGGTAGCTAGTCGTAGTCCTGGACCCGGGGTCAAGGCTGGGGAGTCACTTTCGAGGTGACTCGGGATCCATCCGTGTTCGGCGGCTGCCATTAGGCCGCATAACCCGAGCCCGGAAGCTGCAGCCTGCGCGTGTCCTAGATGCCCCTTCGATGAGTGCACGATGACTTCGGTACCGGCCGCTACGGCGGCCTCTCCGTAGGTGGCTGCCAACGCGCCGAGTTCGATGGGGTCCCCTGTAGGGGTCCCGGTACCGTGGGCCTCGACTACACCGATTTCCGATATGGGCACGTCCATTGCCGCGAAACAGGCTTGGATCGCCTCCTCTTGTGCAGCGCCGCTGGGAACCTGCATCGAGGAACGGGCACCGCCATGGGTGGTGGCACTGGCCCGGAGCACGGCGAGTGGTGTGCGCCCGGCTTGCCGAGCGGAATCCGCAGTCTCCACTAGAGCGATGACGCATCCTTCTGCCCATGCGGTGCCTGGATGATCGGGATGGAATGGACGGCAGTGCCCGTCTGCGGCGAGCGCACCCAACCGGGAAAACTCCAGGAACATTCCCGGTGAGCAAAGTACGCTTACGCCGCCCGCGAACATCGCTGGGGCCGTGCCGCCGCGTACCAGCGTTGCGGCCTGGTCTAGTGCGGTAAGGAATCCTGCGCAGCCGACGTCGATGGTCATCGACGGGCCTCTCAGGTCGAGAACGTGGCTCACTCGGCCTGCGACGGCGCTCAGCGAACCACCGACCAGGAGGTCACCATGCAGGTCGGTTGGGCGGCCGAATGGCGGACCGTAGTCGTCACGCAGGGTCGCGATGACGGTACCTGCCTCGTGGAGGTCATGGTTGCCCCATTGCAGACCTGCCGAATGTGCGGTACGAACCGCACACCGGGCCGCGACTCGCTGATGTGGATCGATGAGCATCGCCTCGCGTGGGGAAACCCCGAAGGCTGGTCCATCCCAGGTGGCAGCAGCCGGCATCAATCCACACGAGTCGGGGATAGCCTGCCACCCGGGACGCTCGCCGATGGTAAGTAATTCATCGATATCCCAGCCCCGATCCCGGGGCATTGGTACCAGCACGTCCGTCGGGCCGGTGAGGCAGTCCCAGAGAGCAGGTACCGATGTCGCCCCGCCAGGGGCTTCGAGAGCTATACCGCTAATAACTATCTCGGCCCCGTACGTCATGTCAGCTCCGTCTCGGTTGTCTTGTGAATGTCCTCGATCTGCTTCGCGACTTCCGCAAGCCGTGTGGACAGGTAGAAATGACCTCCCCGGAACGCTAGGACTGTGCAGGACGAGGAGGTGTGCGTGCCCCAACCCCAGAGTGTTGCCAATGGCGCTACGGGATCCGCGTCACCGCCGAAAACTGTGATAGGGCAGGACACCTGGGCGGTGTCGGGGCAAGAATATGAGTCGATCATCGTGTAGTCAGCGCGCAATGCCTCAACCGCCAGCGCAACCAATTCCGGATCCGCCAGAATCGCGTCATCTGTGCCAGCTAGTCCTACTATCCGGTCTACGATGCCTTCATCAGTCTTTGGATGGTCTGGTTGTCCAGCCACCGTGTGTGCTGGTACAGCGGCGGAGATGGTGAGGGAGCGCACCGGGACCCCCAGTTGCTCCAAACTGCGCGTTACTTCAAAGGCAACCAGTGCACCCATACTGTGACCGAAAACGTCTACTGGGCGGGTATCTGACACCGCCTCTTTCGCCATTTCCGCTGCCGTGGTCTCAGCGATATCGCGGATATTGGATGCGGGGGCCTCCCCGGCGCGATCCTGCCGTCCCGGATATTGGATTGACCATGGGGTCGACCATGATGCGCAGGCTTCGCCGAGGGCACGCTGGCTCGCTGCCCCGGCACCAGCATGTGGGCAAAGAAGAAGATGTGGTGCCTCTGCTAGAGAGGCTGCGGAGAGTTGTCTCAACCAGGTTCGTCGGCAGTCGGGCATGGGTCCCTTTTCGTCATCCGCACAATCGTTTAGGGTAGCGTAAGCAAAGCTACCATGTGGCGATGAAGCTGGACGGGGAGGAAAGTGCATGCTGGACAATAGTTCGGATCAAGCCGGCGACGCCGTGAATACGACATCTGCAGCTAGGCTGGCCGAGTTGATCCGTCCGGTATCGGGCTCTCTCCGCGCCGCAGCCGCGCTCCAGGTCGTCGCGTCGGTGGCGGCCATCGCGCCCTTGGCTTTGATTGGGATGATAGGAAGCGATCTTCTCGAAGAGCGTCCACCGGGAGGCGGCTTGGTTGCGGCTGTGGCCGGGGCCCTGATCCTTCGAGTGCTTGCAGAGGCCGCGGCCTTGGCGATATCCCATGATGCAGATGTCAGACTGCAGCATCACCTCAGGTGGCGTATTGTCGATGTGCTCTCTCGGGTTCCACTGCGCTGGTTCAGTGCGACCCCGTCCGGTACCGTTCGCCGGGCGGTGAACGATGATGTCGCTGAACTACATTTTTTGGTTGCACACGCAAAAGTGGAGCAGGTAGCCGGGGTAGTTACTCCTATAGCTGGATTGGTTTGGTGCGCCCTCCTTGACTGGCGGTTGGCTATCGTTGCGGCCCTGCCGTTAGTCGCCTACGGCCTTCTGTCCTGGATTGCTATGCGCAGCGCCGGTTCAGTCATGGAGGAAATCGCCGCCGCGCTTGGTCGGATGAGCGCGGCCATCACGGAATTCGTCCACGGCATCGCCGTGGTAAAAGTGTTTGGCACTCGGAGGACAGCCCACGATAGGTTCATCCGGGCTGCTGAAGATTATCAGGACACCTACGGAGCCTGGGCACGAACCTTGACCCGGGGTTCCGCGCTGGCTGGGGTCCTGCTATCAGCGCCGGTTATCCTTCTGCTCACCCTGGGGTTCGGGTTCTGGTTCATTGGGGCCGGCTGGTGTCACCCGGTTGAAGTAATCGCGGCTGCGCTGATCGCTATGGTGATTCCCTCAACCGTCGTATCCCTTGGTTTTAGCGCGCAATTCCGGCGTCAGGCGGAGGCTGCTGCCGAGCGGATCACGGACATCCTGGACATCCCTGGGCTGCCCGCAGCGGCCGAGGAGGTTGAGCTCACCGGTACCGATGTCGAGCTTGCCGACGTCGATTACGCCTACAGCAACGGTGATTTGGCTGTAAAGGGGATTTCGCTCGACTTCCCAGCTGGCACCACTACCGCACTGGTGGGGGCCTCCGGTGCCGGGAAGTCCACGTTGGCCGGCCTAGTTGCACGGTTTGACGATCCAACGCGTGGTCAGGTTCGGATCGGCGGAGTCGATGTCCGGGAGATCCCACCGCGTCAGCTATACGACACTGTCTCGTTCGTGCTGCAGGACACCGGTCTGGTGGGCATATCCATTGCGGACAACATCAGGCTCGGCCGCCCTAGGGCCAGTGATGACGAGGTCGTGGAAGCAGCCCGTCGCGCCCAGGTCGCAGAAGATATCTTCGCGCTTCCTGAGGGCTTCGACACGCTTGTCACCAGCGATCACGGGCTCTCCGGAGGACAACAACAGCGGATTGCGGTTGCGCGGGCGATCCTGCGCGACGCGCCGATCGTCGTCCTGGATGAGGCTACCTCGTTCGCTGACCCTGATTCAGAGGCCCGGGTACAGGCCGCCCTGGATGAGCTCACCGAAGAAGCCACGGTGATCCTCATAGCGCACCGTTTACGTACCGTAGTCGACTGTGATCGAATCGTCGTCCTCGATGGTGGCGAAGTCGCTGAGGTGGGCACCCATGATGAACTCCTCGAGATGAGGGGTATTTACGCGGACCTATGGCAAAGATCGACCATCGGCAGGGAAGAGGGAATTCGATGATTCGGGAATTGTTTGGGATCGTCGAGAGTCGACGGCGCGTGCGGCTTGCGTTTTATCTATTCGCCGCAGTGGTCTACGGGGTACTGGCCGGGGCAGCTATGGGACTGTTGCTCCCCCTGACTCGATCGTTTGCCGCCGATGACGGTACCGCCGGAGGGTGGCTTGCGGCGTTGTCTGGAGTGGTCGCAGGGGCGGCTGTACTCCATTATGTGCAGACGCTTGCAATGAACGCGGCCTCGTTAGAGATCGTGGCGGGCATGCATCGGCGAGCGGCCGATGCTTTGGTAGACGTCCCCCTCGAGTGGTGTACGAGGGAGCGGGCGGCCTCGGTGGCAGACACCATGATCTCAGGGACCACCGTGGTCGGCATGTCCGTAGCTCATTTGTTGTCTCCTGTGCTGTCGACTTTCGCGGCGACAGCAACGGTGGCGATTGTTGTTGCCTTCGCTGATGCCGGTCTGGCGGTCGCCCTGGTGATCGGTGCGCTAGTGGTCTGGGGTGCCGCTCGGTGGTCGACGGCGGTGATCGACTCCGGCGAGCAGGCTACCCATACCCGACAGCTCGCGGTGCAGGAGGCTGTGCTTGATTTCGCCCGGCATCAACCGGTGCTGCGCTCGGCCGGGGTCGACGCTCGGGCCTTCACTCCGGTCGCGGAGTCCCTCGATGAGGAGCTACGGGTTAGTAGGGGCGAGGGTGGCCGGGCGACGGTTGCTGCCGTCCTCAGCGGGGTGCTCGTGCAGACGACACTGTCGGCAGTCATTGTGCTCGCAATCCATGGATTTTCGGGAAACCGCATTGATGGTCCGACGGCTTTCGCAGTCATTGCACTGGCTGCGAGGTTCACTGGGCCCATCACCGAGCTCGTTGGGCTCTCCAGCGCGCTACGGGTCTCTGCGAGCAAACTTCGCGGGGTGCGGGAAATTCTCGATGCTCCCTCCCTGCCCGACCCCGTAGAATCCGCCGTGCCTGAGCAGGAGGGCACGGTCGAATTCCGCGATGTGACCTTCGGATACCACTCGGGACTGCCTGTTCTGGAGGGAGTCGACTTTCGCATCGCACCCGGTGAAGTTGTCGGCATCGTCGGGCCTTCCGGATGCGGGAAGACCACAGCGCTGAAGCTGATCGCAAGGTTCGTTGACGTCGAGAGCGGTTCGGTGCGGGTCGCTGGTCATGATGTCCGCCACTACAATGCGGATACTCTGATGGCGCAGTTGTCGGTCGTGTTCCAGGACGTGTACTTGTTTGAGGGGACACTGCGGGACAATATTGCTGTCGGACGTCCTGATGCATCTGAGACGGAGATTCTGGCTGCGGCGCATGCCGCTGGAGTGGACGAAATCGCTGGGCGGCTCGACGGGGGCTTTGACGCCCCCGTGGGTGAAGGGGGAGGGATGCTCTCCGGTGGTGAACGCCAGCGTATCTCTATTGCGCGTGCATTACTTAAAGATGCGCCTATCGTGCTGCTCGACGAGGCGACGGCCTCCCTCGACGCATTCAATGAGCAGTTCATTCTCGATGGCATCGCCGAGCTGGCGCGCTCCCGCACGGTGATCATGATCGCTCACCGGGCCTCGGCTCTGCGGCACTGTGACCGGTTCATTGTTTTCGACGGTGAAGGCGGTATCGACGCCGTAGGCGATGACGAGACCCTGAGGGAGGGCAGTGCCGTTTACCGGCGGTTCCTGGAGTCCACAGAGTCTGCGGCTGGCTGGAGCATCTAAGGCGCGTGGCCGTGTACGGCTAGGCGCGACCGAGAGGGACGATGAGGGGTCGGTCTCCGGCCGGATCGTCGAGGAGAACAGCCTCGAGGCGGAATACCTGGCGTAGCAGTTCCACGGTGAAGACCTCCCGCGGATGCCCCTTGGCTACGACGCGCCCCTCATGCATCACTAGCACTTCGTCGGCGTAGCGCGCAGTGAGTAAGAGATCGTGGAGGACAACGATGACGGTTTTTCCGCGGACGCGGCTTAACATGACGATGAGTTCAAGCACCTCGATACAGGTGGCGAGATCTAGGTACGTCGTGGGCTCGTCCAAAAGCAGTGTCGGGGTGTCCTGCGCCAGAGCCATCGCTATCCAAGCTCTCTGACGTTGCCCTCCAGACAGCTCATCGACAGGGGCATCTGCTAGCTCGCTCAGGTGTGTGAGCATTAGGGCGTCAGCGATGGCGTCATCGTCCGCACTGGACCATTGTCGAGTGACCGTATGGTGGGGGTGCCTGCCGAGTGCCACGAGATCTCGGACCGACAGGCCTTCCGGTGCGACCGGGGATTGCGGGAGCATACCCAGCAGCTGCGCAACCCGCCGGGTGGGGAGTCGGTGAAGGTCGTCGCCGTTCAGGAGCACCTGCCCGCTCCTTGCTGGCAGCAGCCTGCTGCAGGCCTTCAGCAGCGTGGATTTCCCGCAGCCATTCGGCCCAACCACTGCGGTGAGCTTGCCCTCGGGGAACGTGGTCGTCACGTCTGTCAGGACCGCTTCTTTTCCATATGTGACGGTCACGTGAGCCGCGTGGAGCCCGCGCTCCGGCATGGTCTCTCCCTCTCGTTGTTGGGTTTGCTCCGGATTCTAGAGCATGGCTGCTACTTCAAGATTTTCTCTTGAGGGTTGCCTTGCCTTCCTCTAATTTGGTGTGGCATGGCGAACCTAACACGAGCGGAGCGCCTGTCCCGGTTACGCCGGCGGCGAGGTGGGAGCGATAGTCAAACCCGGGCAGTGCAGCTTTCTCGGGCACAACGACGACTGTTTGCAGCACACCAGACGGATCCCACCGGACGCGCCTTGACTGTGGGGATGAGCTACGTCATCGACGATGGTCCTGATGTGACTGCCTTCGATGACGCAGTCGGGATGGTCATTACAGCCAACCCGTGTTTGAGGTCCACCTTGCGAACTTCCAGCGAATTGGACTCTGATCCCATAGGGGTTGTCGTCCGCAACAGTCAGATGGCAGTGTCGGAAACTGTCGATGACGGTGATTTTGAGGACGCATGTGCCCGGGTGCTCCGCACGGAATGGAGACTTGACCAGGACGCTCCGCTTCGCCTGGTACTCGGGGCGAGAAACGGGCATGTGCGACGGTTCGCAGTCATCGCCCACCACCTCTGGTGGGATGACTCTTGCTGGGACCTGTTCGCCCGGGACCTTGATCGAGCTCTCGCTGGCGCCGAATTACCGCGACGCGAGATTCCCCGGGAGGAGCCTACCCGAGCACCCGGAACCGAGGAGATCGCCGAACTGGAGAGACCGGAGCCTGAGATAGCTCGCCCGCTGGGGCTCGCAGATGTTCCGGAATGGGGTCCCTCATCTTCGATTGAAATCCCCCTATTCAGTGACACCGCCATCGCCACTCGGATTGAGCGTTGGTGCAAGGACAACAACGTGGGGATCAGTGCTCTGGTGCTCGCCGCAATTGCTGGGGCGGTGCCTGCCGGGGACACTCCGGTGCCGGTCGTTATGCCAGTACTGCTGCGCGCCGGGACAGACTCCGTCGAAGCCGGGTTCGGCTACTTCGGGAACAGTGTCATCGTGCAGGTGGATCCAGCCCCACTTAGCGAGTCTTCGATGCATCTTGCCGCCGATGCTATCGCCGGGGCGTTGGAAACTGCGGACATCGATATCGCAGAAGTTCTAAGCCACTGGGTGCAGGCACCGCCCGAGATATCACTGGTGGTCGAAGATATGGAGACGGTGGGTCCGTGCGGGGCACAGGGAACAGCACTCCGTACTGGTATCACCGCCGAACCCATCACGGTCCGGGTTTCGGCTGTGTCCGGTGCTGTGGTGATGACTGTGGCTTACCAGCCGGAGCGGGTTGCTGCTGGGGTTGCGCACTCTTTCGCCCGGAGAATCGAACGTGGCATCAGCCGACTGGTCCGATACGAAGACACAGAACCCGCAGCGCTGGTCATCGAGTCTAGTGTTCCCGTATCTGAGGAATCGGCAGACTCCCCGGTTGAACTCATCGATCGGTGGGCATTGACCCATCCAGAGCGCCCCGCGCTGCGGGATCAAAGTAGGCACTGGACCTATCGGCGACTGGTGGAAGAGTCCAGGGGGATTGCCGGTGAGCTATTGCGCCGCAATCCCAAATATAAGCCGTTGGCCTACGCGGTTCCTCGCGGAGGAGATGCGGTGCTGGTACTGCTCGCCTGCCTGTACGCCGGCATCCCCGTGGTCGAGCTGAGCTACCGCGTTCCGGATGCGCGATTGCGTCAGATGCTTGAATCAGCAGAAGTCGGAGCCGTGATCCACGGTGGGGAGCTACCGGAAGAGGTATCTGCAGCGTGTCGGGATTTCGTACCACTCTGGGATCTCGACGAAATTACCACCGCCGCGGCCAACCGAGAAGCGGTCACGGTGCAGTCAGCAGCTGGTTCGGAAACTGCGATCATCGTGCATACCTCTGGTACTACGGGCGTGCCGAAACCGGTCGAAATAACTCATCGAGGTCTCGCCCGACATGCTGAATGGGCGCTCCGCGGAAGGTTCCCTGATGACGGGATACGTCTGTTGCACGCTGCCCCGCCCGGTTTCGACGCCTCCGTCGGCGAAGTCGTTATGACCCTCGCTGCTGGTGGTGAGGTCTGCTGCGCCCGACCCGGGGTGGAGTTCTCACCGGATCTCCTCCTGGATGAGGCCACGTCGGCCGACGCGACCGTCCTGCATGGCGTTCCTGCAGTGGTTGATGGACTTGTCCGGGAGGCGGAGTTCCGGCCCACGGACTCACTGTCGGGGATACGCTGCATCCTCGTTGGCGGTGACCGCTTCCCCAGCCCGTTGCTTCGTCGGCTGCGCCGTCTGGCTCCCGACGTGTCCGTTGCTAACTGCTACGGCCCGACGGAGACAACCCTCGCCGCAACGATGGCTCCCCTGTCCCGGGGAAACCCCTCGATGGCTATCGTTATCGGACAGCCACGGCCCGAACTTACGGCAGAGATTCTCGATGAGCGCCTGCAACCGGTGAGCAGGGGGGAAATCGGTGAACTCTATCTTTCTGGAGACAGCCTGGCCCGCGGATACCGCGGCATGCCCGCGGAAACCGCGAATCGATTCGTTGCGGCTCCGGGAGGAGGGCGTAGGTATCGTACTGGCGACCGTGCCTCTTGGACCGACGCCGGACTCGTTTGTCACGGCCGGGTTGACGACCAGATGAAGATTCGGGGAGTGCGCTTCGAGCCTGATGATGTTGCCGCGGCGCTGCTTGATCACCCGGACGTCCGGGACGTCGCGATCATCCTGAATGATGACGTGGTGCGGGCCTTCGTCGTCAGCTCGGGGAGGTACGGGCCTCGCGTTGATCTACGTGAGTATGCCGCCCGACGGCTTCCAGAGGCCATCGTCCCAGCCACCGTCGAGGCGTTGACCGAGTTTCCTCTTACTCGGAATGGAAAACCAGATCGGGAGGCGTTGGCTCGAAGGAACGTGGCGAACCCTCGGCGTAATGCTGAAGGAGAAGGTCTGGCCGCACCGATTGCTGCGATGATGTCCGACTGCCTAGGTGGCCCGGTTTCGGAGGAGGATTCCTTCTTCGCTCTCGGGGGACACTCACTGCTTGTTTTTCGACTGGTCCGGAAGCTCGAGGACATCGGGGTCCGGGTGACAATGCGGGACGTAGTGGACAATCCCACGCCGGTTGGATTGGCTGAGCTGCTCCAATCGAGACTTGATGCCGAAGGCGATACCGTCCCTAGGACTCTCGAGCCAGAGCCAGAGCCAGAGTCAGAGGTATCTGAAGCTTCCGGAGAAATCCCACTGACCGAGGCACAACGGCGGATGTGGGTTATCGACCAGGTCACCGACGATCCTTACCGAATAGGTATCGCGGTGATGTTACGCGGGGAGCTTGAGCCGAGGGCGCTAACCGACGCTGTAGATGATGTAGTAGCACGGCACGAAGGGCTGCGGACGTCGTTTCCTGTGGTTGACGGGGCCCCGGTGCAGCGAATTCATTCCCGGGGGCCGGGTTTGCGGTACCGGCGGTGCACAGCCGAGGATCTGTCTCGCGAATTGGCGCGGAGTCTGGGTGGTCGGTGGGACCTCTCCGCAGGCCCTCCGGTGCGCTTTGAGGCCCTGGCGACTCCTGAAGAACGCACGCTGCTCGTGGTGAGTATGCATCATATCGTGGCGGATCACGCTGCCCTGGAACGGCTCCTCGATGACATTGCAGAGGCGTATGCACAGCGATGTGTCGGCAGCAAATTAGTGTCCGACCATGTGCGGCAGCCGCGGGAGCGCGCAATCCTGGAGCGCCGGTTGCGGCGTGAAGGCTGGTTCACTTCCGATGAGCGCTGGTGGGCGGAGGAGCTCTCCGGGTATCAGGATCTGTGTGAGCCCGGGGAGCGGGATCTGACCGCGACTCCTTGTGCCGGAGTGATCCGCAAGCTGATCTCCCCGGAGGAGGTCGCCGTTCTGCAGGCGACATGCTCCGCCGAGGGGGTGACCCCCTTCGCCACCCTTCTGGCCGAGGTGGGCGCGGTGCTTGCCGGATATCTTGACCGTTCGGAGCTTGTCGTCGGGGTTCCCGTTTCCCGAGCGGACGATTCGATGGTTGCGCTGGACACCGATCTGGTGCCGGTGCGACTCCGGGAGCCGCATCGGCATGATCCTGCGGGCAGGCGGACCGTGTTCCGAGCCTTGGCTGAGGCTATTGAGCATGGCCGCTGTGGCTTTGACTCCATAGTTCGGGCTCATGGCTCGGGGCGTGTAGCCGGGGAGCGCCCCCTGGTCCGGCATATTGCCCAAACCCGGGCATCCCAGCCGCCGCGAAACACTGGCGGCCTCTCCTGGCGAATGATTCCCTTGCCCCCGCAGGATGCGGCTTATGACACCGCATGGGATCTCGAGCTATCCCCGGACGGCGCAGTACTCGAGCTCATCTACGACCGCCGCAATGTCAGCGACCGTGCAGCACAGGAGATGCACGATGTGGTCTTCACCCGGCTGTCCCAGACCAACGAAAAACCGGAGGTTTTCCCATGACTACGATGCCCATCGAGGACAAGGCACGGATCCAACAAAGGCTTTGCGAATGCCCGGGAGTAGCCGAGGCTCTCGTCGAATACCGCGATACCGATGCTGGGCAGGTTATCGTCGCTTGGGTAGTGGTGGCCGATAGCGCCGCGGCCGTCGACATCGCCGATGAGGTATACGCGATCCAGTGGAATAACCCTGCCGATTGCCCCGCCGTATTGCTTCCAATAGACCGGATTCCCCGCGATGGCGCCGGCGAAGTGGTCCTCGACGGACTCCCAGAACCTTCCGGGATACCTACGGGGACCATTGACGCGCCGACTGGTGAGGTGGAGGAGGCTATTGCAGCGGCCGCCACGGAATGCACCGGGGTCTATCGGATTGGACGCCGTGACAACCTATTCGCGTTAGGCCTGGATAGCGTCCGTGCCATCTCCATGGCTTCCGCACTGCGGAACAAGGGATTTCCGCTCAGTCCCAAGCAGATACTGCTCAATCCGACGGTGGCTGCTTTGGCGGTTTCCTTCGTTGAGGGAGAGTCAGCGGACCAGGTCTTGACGGAGACGGATGATTCGAGCGCTTCGGGACTGGACCCAGAGCAGTTAGAAGCCTTGCTCGCCGAGGAGGACTGATGGCGGGACAGGTCCTTGATCCTGCCGTCCTGGTAGTCGCAGTAGACCCAGAGACCCGAAAAATACGTGGTGAACTTGAGTCATGGCAGGACCGGATGCGGTCGGAAATCACTCGATGGCGCATCTCAACAGACGAGATGAAGCACGCGAACCACAGCGAGGTTTCGAGCGATGGTGTGCTCATTTTCGTTGCGGATACGCCCGCGCAGGTCTGGGAGAAGGCCCGCACCGTACTGCCAGCCATGCCTGGAGAGCCCGGAACAGAGGTCTTGAAGCAGGTACGGGGTAGTACTAGGCGGGATGTCCTACCACTTCCACTATCGGAATCGGTGACTGCTTATGAGTTGCGTCGTCGGCTGGATTGGGTACGTGGCGCTGGAGAGACCGGGCTCTCGGTAGTCGACGCGCGTTGGGGCCTCGGATTTGGGGATGATGCCATCTTGCATTGTTCTTTCGGTCCCGTGTCCGGGACACCTGCCGTTATTCGCCGCGATAGTCGCGGACAGTGGGTGCTGGAGTATTCGCGGTCTTATTTAACCCGGCGACAGGCCCTCCAATGGGCTTGCGTCCTCACTGAGGAGGGCGCTGATAAGCCGCCGGTAGTGGATTTTCGGGAGCGTATCCAGGCTCGGATCGCACAGGGCGGGGATGGTCTCGTCGTCGTCGACGAGGCGGAATCGTGCTCAGCGTCGGAGCTTGATCAAGCAGTCGGAGACCTAGTGGCCCGGTTGCGCATAGCCGGAGTGCATCCCGGGGTACCGGTACTAGTACACCTGCCCAGAGGGGTACCCCTGGTCATTGCGGTACTCGCCTTGTTTCGGCTGGGGGCTGTGTACGTTCCCGTCGATCCTGTTCTACCCAAGCACCGAATCCGGAGGATCGCCCAGATCAGTGGAGCCCGCCACATCCTCGGTGATCCGATCCCCAACCTGCAGGATGCAATGGCCGTTGCTGTACGGAACCCGGACGCATCAACGGTTCCCGATGACGACTGGTATCAGTGGAGGCCGGACGATTGCCTGTTTATCCTCTTTACCTCCGGATCGACGGGCGAGCCCAAGGGGGTTGCGATGCGTTATGGGTGCATCGAGGGGCTCGTCGGCTGGCATTGCGGACAGCCGGGCGTGGTACCCCAGCCAAACGTCGCGCAGTTCGCGGCCTCAGGATTTGATGTCGCTTACCAGGAGATCATGTGCACCCTCGCCGAAGGGGGCGTCATCCATGTGGTTCCGGAGGACATCCGGCGGGATCCCGGAAGGTTCTGCGACTGGATCACCCAGAACGAAATCGACACGGTGTACAGCCCAGCGGTTGTATTGCGAGAACTGGCGGCCACAGCTGTGGCAGAGGGGCGGCCACTGAGGTCGCTGCGTCGGCTAATTCATGCCGGCGAGCCGCTGATCCTCAATGAGAGCTTGATCAGCCTCCTCGAGGCGAATCCGGGGATAGTGTTGCGTAACCAGTACGGCCCTACGGAGACTCACGTCGTTACGGACATGATCGTCGATTCTAGTAATCGACTAGTACCCGGGGCGGTACCCCTGGGCGACTTTCTCGGCGAAGATTGGGGGTACCTCCTCGATGAGCAACTGCGGCCGGTCCCGCCTGGAGTCGTGGGCGAGATCTACCTTCGTGGTGGGCATGCCGCCGCCGGGTACTGGAGGGACGCTGCGCGGACGGCGACCGCCTTTGTCGCAGATCCGGAGGTACCTGGTGGTCGGATGTACCGCACCGGGGATCTGGCCCGGCGCCGTGCCGACGGGGTTTTGGAGATCGTGGGTCGTGACGATGACCAGGTGAAAATCCGTGGGCATCGGGTGGAGCTCGGCGAGGTCAGTGCTGTTGTAGACGAAATTCCTGGAGTGCGGCAGGTGGTTACCGCAGTGCGGCGAACTGGCGACGGTGCTGGTTCCCTTGGGCTGCGGACGCTTGTTGAGGCACCTGCGACGGTGACAGAGGAGCGGGTGCGGGAATACCTGGCAGAACGGTTGCCTGACTACGCGGTGCCACGGGAGATCGTGATTATGGAACGGATCCCCAGAACCGCTACGGGGAAACTCGACCGGAGAGCGCAGCCCCAACCCCGAAGCGACACAGCGGAACCAATTGGTACGAAGCACTCCGCGGTCCGCCAGGCCTGGGCGGAGGCGCTCGGCTGTGATCCCGAGGATTCGCGAGGATTCCTCGAACTCGGTGGTGACTCACTGACTGCGATGCGCCTTGTTTTGCGGCTTCGGATGCTTACCGGCAAGGAGATCAGTATCTCCGAGGTACTCAGCCTTGGTGGAGTCGACGCGGTGGAAGAGCATCTCAGCGTGGGAACAGACGACTGCGGTGAAGTCCTGGAGATCCTCCCCGCAGTCGGCAGCCCTGATGCTCCCTATCCACTCCTGGACCAACAGCAGGCGTACCTAATCGGTAGAGACGATGCCCTCGACGGCGGCAGCGTAGCTTGCCACCTTTACCTGGAGTACGCGGGGCCGAGATCCAGCGTGGATGTGACGACGCTAATTCAGGCATTGCGAATGGTTATGAGCCGGCATCCGATCTTTGGAATCCGCATTGATCCAGATCGTGGTTTACAGGAGCCGGACCCCGATCTCGCTGGGTTCGAAGTTCAGATCTTGGACTCACCGTGCGCAGAGCAGGCGGCGACGCAGGTTCGCGGCAAGCTTGCCACCAAGGTCCGGGATCCTCGGCACGCTCCCTTATTGGATGTGGTCGTCGTCCGCGACGAATCGGAATTGCGGGTCTGTATCGACGTCGATGCTTTGATCGCCGACGCCAGGAGTATCCATACTCTAGTACTGGAGTGGAATGAGGCATACGCGTCGGGCGACGTCGCTGCACCGCCGCCTGCCATCGGTTTCAAAGACTATGTGGAATCACATCGTCGCTGGTGCATGGGCGCCGGGGAGCGGACGCGGCGCCGAGATCTCGATTATTGGACGCGGGTGGTTGCGGAACTGCCGCCGCCCCCCGCGCTGCCGCGGACGTCCGGGGTGTCTAGGACTGCGGGGTTCCGGCATCGTCGGTATGAGGTTCCAGCTGACTTGTGGAGGCAGATAACCAAGTACGGTCGGGCTCATAAGCTCACGCCCTCAACGATTCTGCTTACCGCCTACGCCTGCGCACTGGCTAACTGGTCGGGGCAGCGTAGGTTCACCCTCAACGTGCCCCGCTTCGGAAGGGCGGGAAGTCACCCCGATCTGGATCGGGTAATTGGGGAATTTGCTTCTTTCACTCTTCTCGACACCGACGTTCGCGATCCAGGTACTTTCGTCGCTGCCGCCCGCACGCTGCAACGACGGCTGCATGAGGATCTTGCCCATGGTTCGGTGTCCGGTATGGAAGTGCTTCGCGAGCTTTTCCGTCAGCGCGGCTCATCGGGGGAGCCGGTTGCCCCCTGCGTTTTCACCAGCGAACTGGGTATCGGAGCTGATCTTGCGGACCTAGCCGGCGGTGCTTTGCGGCAGATCTGGGCAATTAGTCAGACACCCCAGGTAGATCTGGATCTTCAGGTTGCCGATCATCGAGGCTCGGTGGCGCTGCGCCTCGATATCCTCGATGCGAGACTGCCCGATGCCGTCGTGGAAGGCCTGTGGGGGACGTTGCTGGACATCATCCACGGTCTCGGTGACCCATCTGGATGGCTGCTGTCCCCACCGCCAGCTACGACGTGCCTCGCACTGATGGAACGTGCCGACGGAGGTGCGCCCGTGGCTCCCAGAAAGCCTTTGACCGGGTGGATTGCCGAGCGAGCCGACTCCAGGGATATCTGGTGCATCGTTGAGGAGCGAGAGATCACCTATCGAGACCTGGCTGAGCGTGTCGCTGCGGGCGTGAAGTACCTGGCGGAAGAAGGGCCTGATGCAGCGGCCCCGGTTGCGGTGGCTGTGTCCGACCGTGCTGAAGCCATCACGGTTATCCTCGCTGTCGTGCACTCCGGCCGGGTGGTTGTACCTATTGACCCGGATGTCCCCCGAACGCGGCTGGTGCAGTTAATCCGCCGCTGCGGAGCAGACCTGCTTATCGGGGACTTTCCGAAGGGGTCGGATCTGCCCGTATCCTGTATTCGTCCTCGAGACTTCTTCTGCGAAGAAGGGGCCGAAAGCCTCAGATTAGGGATGCCGCAGACGCCCCAAGGGCCCTGTGCGACCATCCTGTTCACCGGAGGCACAACGGGTGAGCCGAAGGGAGTCCGGGTGCCTCGGGAGGGCCTGGAAATATGCATCGCCGAAACCATCCGGATGTGCGGGATCACCGCCACAGATCGCTCTCTCTTCATATCCCCTCCGCACCACGACATGGCGAGCTTGGACGTCTACCTGATGGGACTAGTAGGAGGCACGGTTCTTTCCCCACCTACGTCGGACGGTCAGGGCTGGGCCGAGGCAGTGGTACGGAACGGTGCCACGGTCGTCTGCGGGGTACCAGCTGCGGTGGAGTTACTCCTGGAGGGTGCACGACTCAGCGGTGCCTCTCTCACATCCCTGCGGATCGTGCTGACCGGCGGGGACTGGGTACCGCCCGAACTGGTGCGGAGGTTGCGTGAGCATTCCCCTGGGGTTCGGATCTGGAGCATTGGAGGTCCGACCGAGACCACCGCGTGGAATATCGCCTATGAGGTTCCTGGCGAAGCCTTTCCGGAGGGATGGGGCTCTGTACCGTACGGTCAGCCCCTGCCCGGTACCCGTTACCGGATCGTTGATGAGCGTGGTGATGATCGGCCGACTGGTGTCGAAGGAGAACTGGTCGTCGACGGGCCCGGGGTCATGCTCGGTTATCTTGACGAGGATTTGCCGGATATACAGTCGGCTGAGCGCACGGTCCTCCGCAGGTACGCCACCGGAGATCGCGGCACATGGCGTGTACCCGGTCTTATTGAATTCCTCGGCCGCGCCGACCGCCAGGTCGAGATCCGGGGTTACCGCGTTGAGCCCGCTGAGATTGAGGCTGCCTTGCTTACCGTTCCCGGAGTGCGTTCCGCGGCTGTTGTGCCACTAGTAGAGGAACTTCGGGTACGGGCACTAGCCGCAGCTTATGTGGGAGGTCCCGATATGGCGAGGATTCGCGCAGCAGCTGAGGAGATGCTGCCTGCCCACGCGGTTCCTAGGCGATTTCTCCAGCTGGCGGAGCTGCCCAGGACTCCCAGTGGAAAGATAGACCGTACCGAAATCGGACGATTGCTCGCCCGAGCCACAGATGCCGGGAAGATCATAATGCCGCCGGATCCTCTCACCGGTCTCATTGTTGATATCTGGGCCGAAGCTGCGGGACTCGAGGATGCTACACCCGACAGTTCCTTCCTGCAGGCCGGGGGCGATTCGCTTGGTGCGTTGCGCGTTGTGGCCGTGCTGCGCGAGATATTCGCCCCGGACCAACCAATCGGGATACGAGTCCTGCTGTCTGGCGCCACTCCCGCAGATTGTGCCGTGTTGTTGCGGGAGACCGCAGATGCCGAGGAATTTGAGGCGCTTGCCGCGGACTACGCCGCTGACGGAAACACTGATCCGGTGTCTGTCGGGTAGGACGGTTCCATTCACCGAAAGAGAATAAGGAGAACCACATGACGAATCATGACGCACGTGAAGCACCCGGGCGGCCCTGGTGGCTGCTGGGGTTGACGATAGCCCTATTGACCTTCTTCACTGACGACTACATCATCGCCGGCATCCTGCCCGAGGTCGCCGAGGGGCTGCAGGTTTCCGAGGCAGCCGCCGGACAGCTTGTGACTGTTTTCTCCCTGACTATGGCGCTGGCAACCCCGGTGGCCGCAGTCGTTTTCGCCCGTACGTCCCGGCGGGTGCTTTTCCCGGCCGCGCTGGCGGTGTTCGTGGTGGCCAACCTCGCCATGGCGGTGACGACCACCTACGCTGTCGCGGTGCTCCTCCGCGTTGTCAGCGCCGTTGCTGCGGCCTCGGCGATGCCAGCTATTTTCGCGGCCGCCGCCGACTTATCCCCAGACAAGGAGCGCGGACGCTATCTCGCAGTGCTCTCAATGGCCGCGACCGCCGCGATGGCCTTCGCGGTGCCGCTTGGTGTCTGGATCGCCTCCCAGCTCAGCTGGCATGCGACCTTTGTTGCAATGGCTGGGCTGGGTGCGCTCAGCCTTGTGCTGGTGGCGATGACTTTCCGGGGCGCCCCGACGCAGCCGCCGACGCCTTTGCGTGTGCAGTTGAAGATCCTCGGCCAGCGGAGAATATCGCTGGCTCTCGTCGGTGGTGCGGTGGCCATCATGGGCGCGCTTACCGTGGTGACCTACGTTGCCCCCTACCTTGAGCAGACCCTCGGTCGCGGGGACATGCGCCCATTGGCTTTCCTGGTCTTCGGGATCGCGGCGACTGTGGGCACCCTGATTGGCGGCTGGGTGAGCGACTCCCTCGGACCGAATCGCACGATTCTTTTGGGACTCGGGGCCTATATCGCGGTACTTCTCGGGTTCTCCGCCGCCTGGTGGATGCGGCCCATTGGGTTGGTCGTTTTTATTCCCCTGGTCGTGCTCTGGGGCGTGTTCACTTATTGGTCGGCTCCGGCGATCCAGGTGCGACTACACCAGCTTGCTGGCCCGTACACCTCCCAGGCATTGGCTTTGAACAGTTCTCTGGGGGCGGTCGGTGTCGCCGCCGGTGCAGCACTTGGCGGGGCATTGCTCGCTGTGGTTCCGGTGGGAGCGTTGCCTCTGGCTGGTGCGGCGCTATCCGCCGTGGGTCTGGTGCTTCTATGGTTCGCATTCAGGGGACTGCCAGCGCCCACCCCAGAAGATATCGCGGCCGCGGAGGGCGCCAGCATTGCCGAAGATAACCCGATCACCGATGAAAAGGACGGACGATGAACCCCTTCGACGATCCCGATGGTCGTTTCCTGGTTCTGCGCAACGACCGCGGTGAATACTCTCTGTGGCCCGATTTCGCGGAGGTGCCCCGAGGGTGGCTGGTTCGCGGTCGCGACCTTTCCAGGGACGATGCCCTGGCGCTGGTAGAGGATGAGTGGACGGATCCGCCGGGTAGCGTCGCGGTGGGCGGTGACGGCTCAGATGAGTGAACGCCCGGAGGTTCTGCGTGCTAGCCCTCTCCAGGTCGGTCTTGTCGCCCTCCATGAGATCATGGGAGGGGAGGACGGTTACACGGTAGCGACCATGGTCGATGTGGCCGGCCCGCTCGATAGCATGCGGTTGCAGACCGCCTGCAGCACCGTTCTCCGGCGCCACCCCCAGATTTGTGCCCGTTTCCGGCGTCCGGCTGGAGACAACCCGGTGCTGCTGGTCCCGTCCACCCCAGTACTGAACTGGCATTGCATGGGCGTCGACCCGAGCAACTTGGCCGAGATCAGCTCCCGGTGTGCGAAGGGGGACTGGAACCTGCGAAACGGAGTTACCCACCGCTTCGATCTGTTGCGGGTGGACGACTCTACGCATCGCTTGATTCTCAGCTTCCATCATGCCGTCATCGACGCGTGGTCTTTGGCCGTCCTCGTGGAGGAGGTTCTCTCCATATACGCAGATGGCACCAAGGACCTTACCCCACCTCCGGCGCTGCGGTCCTACGCATTTTGGTTGGGTACGCGTTCGATGGAGCGGGAGTGGGCGTGGTGGGAGCATTATCTGGATGGAATTTCTGGCCCGACGCTAGTCGGCCTGCGTGCCGCGGATCGGGAGGTTATCCCGCGCACTACGGTGCAGTTTCTTGACGCGGCGGAGGGGGAGCATCTTACTGCCACTGCAGCCTCCCTGGGAATCACCTCTGCAGCCTTGATTTCGGTGGCATGGGGGCTGTTGCTGGCGCGGATGACCGGCGAATCCGACGTGATAGTTGGGGTGTCCGTATCCGGTCGACCCGCCGAGGTTACGGACATCGACCGGATGGTGGGCGCCTTCACCACTACCGTTCCTCTTCGGATCCGGCTAAATCCGGGTGAGTCCCTCGCCGAGGCGTGCCAGCGTGCACACGCAGATCTGGCTGAGGTTGCTGAGCATGCGACGCTGCCCCTGCATCACATAGAGAAGACGGGTGGCGCGGGCCCCCTCTTCGACACCGCAATCATCATGCACAACGCACCGCGTTTCGACGATGGCGAGATCGTGTTGCCCGACGGAACTCGGTGGAACTCCGTGGAGCATGACACTTACGCTCACTATCCGCTGGTCTGCGCTCCCGGAAAGATCGGAGGGCGGTGGTACCTGGCCCTCGACGACCGGGCCGATTTACTGCCTGACGGATTCAACCCGGAAGAGGTTTTGGGCCAGCTGCGGGACCTGATTGCCAGCATCTGTGCAGACCCGAGAGGTGATTACCGTGGCCGAGGCCAGATTCGAGAGATCACCAGTGAGCCCTCCGGAGTCGGCGAGATTACCGGAAATATAGCCGCTTTGCTCTGGGAAAAGGCCGTGGCGCAGCCGGAGGCGCGAGCGGTATGGGACTCGGGACGCTGGTGGACTTACCGGGAGATTGTTCTGCTGGCCCGGGGTATTGCCCTGCACCTCAACGCCCACGGTGTCTCGGCCGGAGAGCGAGTGCTGCTTCAGTTGCCCCGGCACGCAGAGTACTTCGCCGCGTTGTTCGGTGTCTTGCACTTGGGGGCAGTCGCCGTCCCGGTGGATCCCGAGGCTCCTTTGGCACGTCGGGATCTGATTCTCTCTAGGAGCGCGGCACGGGCTGTGATCATCGACGATGGAGACCTAGGATCCGGAGATAACGGGTTGGCGAATGGCCGGGTTCCGTGCCTCCGGATTGGCGACGTTTCGCCCGCTGCGACTATCGGGGAAGCCTGCACCTGGGTCACCGCTGAGGATCCTGCCTACGTGGTATTCACCTCCGGATCCACCGGGACCCCGAAGGGGGTTGTCGCCACCCATGGCGGCGTACTTGTCTACTTCGCTAACCACGTACGCCGAATCTACGGACCTGCCTTGGTACACGGAGAGCACTTGAGGGTGGCCCACGGCTGGTCTTTCGCCTTTGACGCCGCCTGGCAGCCCCAGCTCGCCCTTCTAGCGGGACACGAAATGGTGCTCCTTGATGACACAACACGCCGAAATCCCGAACTGGTCGTAGCGGCTTTGCGGGAGCTGGACGTGGACATGATCGATACCTCCCCGTCGATGCTCAAGGCTTTGCATACTGCGGGGTTGCTCGATAGCGGTGGTCTCCGGATTCTGGCTCTCGGAAGCGAGGACATCCCGCCGGATGTGTGGGATGAGCTGGTTGAGCGGGAATCGGTCACTGTACATAATTTCTATGGTCCGACCGAAACCACCGTCGAAGTGACTTCCGCTCGCCTCGAACGCGGTACTCGACCGAATATCGGGAGACCAGGGATTGGTACACGCACATACGTACTCGGTCCTGACCTTGCATCGGTGCCAGCTGGCTGGCCCGGGGAACTCTATATCGGTGGTCCGCAGGTGACTTCCGGTTATCTCGATGATGGCTCACGAACTGCTGGGCACTTCGTTGCGGAGCCCGGATACCCCGGATGCCGTATGTATCGGACCGGGGACATCGTCCGTCAGATCGACGCGGACGGCAGTCTGTCCTACCTCGGGCGCGCCGATCGGCAGGTCAAAGTGAGGGGGTACCGGATCGAGCTGGGGGAGGTAGAGGCTGGGTTGCGGCGATGCCCAGGTGTGCGTGACGCGGCGGTGACCACAGTCGAGGACCGGTTGGGCAGCAGAGTTGTCGGCGTGGTTGTGGCTGACGTGCCTGTCGACCGCGTCCATGAATCTGCTGCCGCCAGGTTGCCTGCTTACCTTGTTCCGGACCGACTGATTCCGGTTAGCGAAATTCCTGTTGACGGCAACGGGAAGACTCGCCTAACCGAAATCATCGAAACTTCGAAGGAACAGCCCCGGAATCGGCGGGAACCGCGTACCGCCGCTCAATGCCTGGTGGCCAATGCCATCAGTGATGTGACCGGGATACCGGACATCGGCCTGGATGATGATCTGCGGGGACTTGGCATCGACAGCATCTCGGTGGCAACCCTCATCGCGGCATTACGCAGCCACGGTGCAGTTATCACCATCCGGCAGGCGTGGGAGGCGGAGACGGTGGAGGAGATAGCTGAGGAACTCACCTTCGGTGAGTCGGAGGCCTCGAATACGTCGACAGCTGCGCTCGCTGGGCAGATCGATGGGCCGATGCTCCGTTGGCTGCGAAATCGGGGTGATTGGAGGAGCTACGCGATGCTGCTTCCTCTGCGCATCCGCGCAGATGTTGACAAGGAGCAGGTGCAGCACAGACTCGCCGTCGTCGCCCGGGCTCATCCTGGGCTGGCTGTTCGCTGGGAGCCGCTGGACGATGGTGGTTGGCGTGTTCGTTCCATAGAACCGCATGTACCTGTGCATAACGCGGGCCAAGTGGGGCTAGACGAATTGGGGAGGAGAGTGGAAGCCGCGCTCGCGGAACTCGATCCCGAGTCCGGAATCATGCTGGCTGGTTGTCTCGTTCGGGTTCGGGGAGAACTGCTGTTGATCCTGGGTGTTCACCACCTCGCCTGCGATATCTATTCCCTCCGGGTCCTCTTAGAAGATTTACGGATGGCCTGGTTGGATCCGGCAGCACCGGTGCCAATGGAGGAAGTGACGCCCTTCCAGTGGGCAGCGGACACCACCCCCTCGGCGGATGAGCTCGAAATGATGCAGGGGTACTGGGACGCCGTCGGTGCAGACCTACCAGACTCAACGCCGGATCAGGAGCCCGTCTGTTATGGACAACTCCCGGAGTACGCAGACCGACAACGTTTACCGCTGAAAGCGGCTATGCGCTGCGATGAAGCTATCGTTTTGGGGGCCTACGCCTGCGCTTGGGCCAGCGTCATGGGAGCTTCGGAAGGCGGCGTCCCGGTTATCCTGGAGACACACGGGAGATCCGGTCTGGCCGACGCGGATGTAACGCGATTAGATGTCGGTCGTACCGTCGGGTGGCTGAGCACGATGTTCCCGCACATCATTGGGGACGGTCAGCCCCCGACCATTGCAGATCTCCAAGATCGAACGATGGCCCGGGAGTGGCTCAACCAGGTACGACGGTCCCGGGACCTGGCTGAGTCGAAGGTCCCTGGTGCGTGGTCTTCGGGAATATTGAAGGAGCGAGACGGCTGGGCTCCGGCGCAATCTCTGGTTGTGTTCTTAGGCCGAACCTCCTCTGCCTTGCGCACTACCGGACCCATCGCGCCAGTCGTGGACCCGGAAATGATCCTCTCTCTGCCGACCGTGACTGCTCCTGCGATGCGTTGCCCCCATCTCGTGGAGGTCAGCATCGGAGTAGACCTGTCTGGGATGGACCGCGTCGGTGCAGGCTCTGAGGGGGAGGTATCGGCGATCTGGCGATGGCAGGAGCAGGTCACCGATGAGGAGGTACGGGAGCTGCGCGAGGTCTTTTTCACAGCATTGCGGCTTCTAGCCGATATCGAGGAGACGTCATGATTGTGTCCACACCTCGAGGGGATCTTCACGTCGCGGTGGGCGGCACTGGTCCGGCGGTGCTGATGTTAATGGGAGCCGGGGCACCTGGGAAGGTGTGGGAGGTCGATTACGCCTCTACCCTGCGGTCCTCTGGGTACACGACCTGGGTCCTCGACTGGCGCGGCACGGGCGCCAGTGCCGCCTGGAACCCGGGAGAATCCTGGACGTCGTGCGTGGAGGATGCGTTGTCCGTGCTGGACACGATGGGACAGGCTCCAGTTGCGATCGTCGGCACGTCGATGGGGGCTCGGGTCGCATTGCACTTGGCAGCCCGCCGACCTGAGGCGATCTCCATGCTCGTCCTGCTCGCACTTGGTGATCGGGTGACCCCCGCCGGAGAGCTGTACGCACGTGCGGTGCGTGGCTGTGTCGAAACGGTGATCGCCCCCGATGTATGGGCGGCAGTCCAAGCGTTGGCGTTGTCCCCAGCTACGTTGTCGAACCCGATACGGAGCCGGGATTTCATTGACATGCTCAGCATCTCGAATCCTCCACGAGGATCGACTGCCCATTTCGACATGGCAGAGGATGCATCAGACACGTGCGCGATGCTCGGGAAGATCGGCTGCCCCGTGTGGGTAATCGGTTACGTCGATGACATCATCGCCCCACCCGAGCGGGTGGCCTCTCTAGCCGCGCGGCTTCGCTCGGCCCACTACCACCAGATCGCGGACGCGGGACACCTCGGCTATTTGGAGCGTCGTGCTGAGACTTTGAAGGTGATTCTTCGCGCTTTGGGAGAGGACCATCCCGTATGAGAACTCGGAAATGAATGATCCCGCACCAAACGACGGTGGTGCGGGATCATTCACTTTCGGAGCCACAAGTGAAGTGGGAACCGGATCAGCCTTCGATTTCAGAGAGGAAGGTCTTCCAGAGATCGCCGATGGTCTCCTTGGTGGTGGTTTCCGTGCCCTTAGCGATTGCTTCCAGGTCGGTCGCAGTACCGAAGAAGGAGAATGGGGTCGAGACGAACCACAGCTCACCAAGCGTACGAATCTGCTCGCCGGTGAGTTCCTTGGCTGTGGGCAGTTCCAGCAGTGAATCCGGGGTATAGAAAGCTCCCTCGGGTAGCACGATCAAATCTGCATCCTGTTCCGGGATTAATTCCGGGGAAAGATCCACCCACGCGGTGTCGGCATCCTTTTGCTGAAACTCGGGGCGTTCGAAGCCGGCGTCCGCGATCAGCGTTGAACTGGGAGCATTCGGCGGCATGGTGAAGTTCATCGACCCGAAGGTGTTGCCGAGCAGGGAGAGCGTGCGGTCATCGGCGTCGCGGGACGCTGCCTCCAGGCGTTTTTCGATGGCTGTGATCTGCCGCTCGATGCGTCCCTCCTCGGTGCCCAGGAGCTCGCCATTCTTCTCGGTCAGCTCACGCCAGCTTCCCGTGATCGGGAGCACTACGGTGGGGGCAATATCGGAGAGCTTGTCGAATTCCATTCCGGTCGGACCCTCCGGGCCAGTGCCCAGCAACATGTCGGGCTCCAGAGACTCGACCTCCTCTAGAGGAGGTAGCTCCACGGCGCCGGCCTCCCGTAGTTCGACCCCGGCGGCCTCGAGAATGCCAGCGGTCCCCTCGTCCGACGATGAGGTGTAGACGATAGCGGGTTCTAGCCCGGCAGCGAGTGCGGCGATACCGGCGTTTTCGTCGAAGGCGACGAGCTTGGTAGGCGTTACCGGTACCGTGGCCTCACCTACCTCGTGGGTGACGGTGCGGGTTTCGTTCTCGGATGCGGCCCCGTCCGATCCGTCCTCGCCAGAGCATCCGGTAAGGATCAGGGCGGTGGCGGCCGTGACCGCAAGGGCCATGCGGGAAAGCGTTCTGGTCATGGAAAATTCCTCTGCGTAGCGGATGGTTGTGGAGAAGAAATCACTCTCCATATGTAGGTTACCGATACCTTCTATGATTTGGTAAGTGGGGGCTCATTCTGGGGTGGCTCTGACAATGCGCCCGTTGCCGGACTGTTACGGTGTACGCTGCTAGACTCGCATCGAATACGACCGACCTAACTGTTCCTGAACCCCGCCCCGGGTGGGGCTCCTAGGAGGATGCACGTGCCAACCGGCTTTCTGGCGGCATTGCGCGACCCCGATCTTCGCAAGAAGATCATGTTCACCTTGGGCATGATCATCCTGTACCGGATCGGCGCGCAAATCCCGACCCCTGGCGTTGACTACCAACTTGTGACAGCGAAGTTGGAGGCCGTCACGCAGGATCAGTCCAGCGTGTACAACCTGATCAACTTGTTCTCTGGTGGTGCGCTGTTGCAGATCGCCATTTTTGGCATCGGCATCATGCCCTACATCACCGCCTCCATTATTGTGCAGCTGCTCACTGTGGTGATCCCACACTTCGAACAGCTCAAGAAGGAGGGGCAGACCGGCCAGACGAAGATGACGCAGTACACGCGTTACCTCACCGTGGCGTTGGCTCTGCTGCAGTCCTCCGGCATTGTTGCTATGGCTGACCGCGGTGCGCTGCTTGGTGGTGGACAGTCCTTGCTGGTGGAAAACGCCGGCATCTGGGACATGTTTGTCATGGTCGTTGTCCTGACCAGTGGTGCCGTGCTGGTGATGTGGTTCGGTGAGCTCATCACTGACCGTGGCGTCGGCAATGGCATGTCGCTGATGATTTTCGCCGGTATCGCTGCGCAGATGCCAGCGACTGGTTTCAACGTCTACCAGCAGTCCGGTCCGCTCGTGTTCAGCCTTGTCATGCTGGCGGTGCTGGTGCTCATCGTGGGCGTCATCTTCATTGAGCAGGGTCAGCGCCGTATCCCGGTGCAGTACGCCAAGCGTATGGTGGGCCGCCGCCAGTACGGCGGCACCTCCACCTACCTGCCGTTGAAGGTCAACCAGGCCGGCGTTATCCCGGTGATTTTCGCTTCCTCGCTGATCTACGTTCCGGTGCTCATCACCCAGATCATTCAGTCCAGCCAGGACAACCCGAATCTCGATAACTGGTGGCAGCGCAATGTCATCGCTTATCTGCTCAACCCTTCGAGCTGGCAGTACATCCTGTTCTTCTTCCTGCTCATCGTGTTCTTCTCGTTCTTCTACGTCTCGGTGCAGTACGACCCGAACGAGCAGGCGGAAAATATGAAGAAGTACGGCGGCTTCATCCCCGGCTACCGTCCGGGACGTCCCACTGCGGAATACCTCGGATATGTCATTACGCGCTTGCTGACGGTTGGTTCGTTGTACCTTGGACTTATTGCCGTTGTTCCTAATATCGCCCTGGATCTGGGTGTTGGCGGCGCAACCGGCAGCTCTGGCGGCGGCATGTTTGGTGGTACCGCCCTGCTGATTCTTGTCAGCGTGGCCCTCACCACGGTCAAGCAGATCGAAAGCCAGATGATGCAACGTAACTACGAAGGGTTCCTCAAGTGACGCGTCTCGTACTCCTTGGTCCTCCCGGTGCCGGCAAAGGCACCCAGGCTGCCATCCTCTCCGACAAGCTCGGCGTGCCTCATATCTCCACTGGCGACCTGTTCCGCGCCAATATCGGCGAAGGCACCCCGCTTGGTCTTGAAGCTAAGTCGTATATCGATGCCGGCAATCTCGTGCCCGACGACGTGACCGTGCGCATGGTCGAATCGCGTATTCAGGAAGACGACGCCAAGAACGGCTTCCTGCTTGACGGTTTCCCGCGCAACACCTCACAGGGCGACGAGCTCGCCCGCATCCTCGGCGACCTCGACCAGAAGCTTGACGCAGTCGTTCAGTTCGACGTCAGCGAAGACGTCGTCGTTGAGCGCATGCTTGCCCGTGGCCGTGCCGACGACACCGAGGACGTCATCCGCAACCGCATGCACGTCTACGAGAAGGAAACAGCCCCGCTGCTGGACTACTACTCCGATAAGCTCATCACCATCACCGCCGAGGGCACCGTTGAAGAGATCAACGAGCGCACCATGGCAGAGCTGGACAAGCTCAATTAGGCGTTACACCACGCTTCTTTTGGCACGCCCCCGGACTTCGGTTCGGGGGCGTTGTGCACTGCCTTCAGGTTCTCTTTAAGTTTTCCAGAGCAGGGCGTAGACTCCGCGCAGTGTTCAATTTCCGTAGCAAGCGATCTGTAGTTCCTGCCCGCACCGCCGATGAGCTCGACGCCATGGCCGCAGCGGGCGCGGTCGTCGGCGAAGCCCTGAAGAAGGTGCGTGCCGCGGCCAAGCCCGGAGTGAACGCCACGGAACTCGACGCCATCGCCTACGACACCATTCGTGCCGCAGGGGCGACCCCTTCTTTCCTCGGCTACCACGGTTTTCCCGCTAGCGTGTGCTTCAGCGTCAATGATGTCGTTGTCCACGGCATCCCCACCGAGGACATTGTGTTGTCTGAAGGTGACCTGGTTTCCGTCGATTGTGGCGCCATCCTCGACGGCTGGCATGGGGACTCCGCCATTTCCTTTGGCGTCGGCGAGCTCGCCCCCGATGTGCATAAGCTCAATAACGCCACCGCAGAGGTGCTCGCCGCAGGTATCGCCGCGATGATCCCCGGCAACCGACTCACCGACATTAGCCACGCTCTTGAGGTAGCCACCCGCCAGGCAGAGCGCCGGCACGGCATCGAGCTTGGCATTGTCGACGGCTATGGCGGTCACGCGATCGGCCGCGAAATGCACATGGACCCCTTCCTGCCCAATGAGGGCGCTGCGAATAAGGGACCGCAGATTGTGGAAGGCTCCGTGTTGGCGATTGAGCCGATGCTCATCCTCGGTGGCGAGGTCGACACGAAGGTGCTTGACGACGATTGGACCGTGGTGTCTGTCGATGGGCAGCCTGCGGCGCACTGGGAGCACACCGTTGCTGCTACCGAGCATGGTCCGCAGATTCTTACCGACCGCAATGAGCAGGCCTAGTCAGTCGACCACGATTCATAGGCCTGCTGAATTATTTGTGGGTTAACTACCACTGAATAAGGTTCGTGCCTTAGGTTAATAGGGACATGTTGTTTCGATGTCGCGAGCATCGCAACGCCACCTGCTCCATGAATGGACCTGCCATGAACCTCAAGCGCCTTTTTTCGTCGCTGCTGCCGCGCATCATCCTCGCCATCGTGCTGGGTATTGTGTGCAGTTTCTTCTTCCCAGACTGGCTAGCGCGAGTATTTGTGACCTTCACTGGTCTCTTCGGCGGCTTCTTGAGCTTCTTTGTGCCGGTGTTGATTTTCGCTCTCATCACCCCGGCCATCGCAAGCCTCGGCCAAGGTGCCGGTAAGTGGCTCGGCGCCACCGTCGGCATCGCCTACGGTTCGACCATCGTCTCTGGTGGTCTTGCCTTCCTCGTCGCCTCGTTGGCATACCCCTCGCTACTGCAGTCGGAGAAGGTCGGCGAGGCCGTCGATATCAGTGAAGGCGCCCTCGAGCCGTTCTTCGAGGTGGAGATGAACCCGCCGTTCGACGTGATGTCCGGGCTGTTGCTGGCCTTCACCGTGGGCCTGGCGATGGCCGCTATTGGCACCCCGACGCTGCGGGCCGGTGCCGACGAACTGCGCTCGGTCATTATGCGCGTCATTGAGAAATTCATCATCCCGCTGCTGCCGGTCTACATTTTCGGCATCTTCCTGGCGATGGGCATGAACGGCAACCTCAAGCTCACCCTGTCGATGTTCCTCAAGGTGCTGCTGCTGGCCACCATCATGACCGTCGTCATCCTGCTCATGCAGTACCTCATCGCTGGTGCAATCGCGAAGAAGAACCCGTTCACCGCGCTGAAGAATATGCTGCCCGCATACTTCACCGCCCTGGGCACTTCCTCGTCGGCCGCGACAATCCCGGTCACCCTGCGCAGCGTGCGCAATAACGGGGTTACTGAATCTGTGGCCGGCTTCGTGGTGCCGTTGTGTGCCACCGTGCACCTGTCGGGTTCGATGATGAAGATCGGCCTATTCGCTTTCGCCGTGATGTACATGACCACCGGTGGGGCAACATTCGGGCAGGCAGCCGGCTTTGTGCTGCTGCTGGGCATCATGATGGTCGCCGCCCCCGGCGTGCCCGGCGGCGCGATTATGGCAGCTGTTGGTTTGCTGCAGACCCAGCTTGGTTTCGACGAAGGCCAGGTGGCGCTGATGATCGCGGCCTATATCGCCATCGACTCCTTCGGTACTGCCTGCAACGTCACTGGTGACGGCGCCATCGCTATGGTGATTAACCGCTTCGCCAAGGGCGATATCAATAATGAGAAGTCGCCGGACATCATGGCGAAGGCCTAAGAGCTCAACCACACTGAAGCGGCGCGGGTACATCCCGCGCCGTTTTGGGTTGTTGCAGGTTGCGTGTAGTATTAGCCGTTGGCGCGGGACACCTGTCTGCAGCGCCAGTAGCAAGACATCACCCATCCGGCTAGAGCAGCCGGGGAAACGTGGAGGATATGGCTAAGAAGGAAGGCGCAATCGAGGTTGAGGGCCGCGTCGTCGAGCCCCTACCCAACGCAATGTTCCGTGTGGAGTTGGACAACGGGCACAAGGTGCTCGCCCATATCAGCGGCAAAATGCGTCAGCACTACATCCGCATCCTCCCCGAAGACCGGGTCGTCGTGGAGCTTTCTCCCTACGACCTGGAACGTGGGCGAATCGTCTACCGCTACAAGTAAATAAGACATCACCTCCTCTGACCTGGCGCGGAGGACCTTCGTCGGGCACCGCCTTATGCGGCGGTCGCCCGGCAATCTGATCGGGTCCTTCGTGTGAGCTCACCTTCGGCAACGGTGGCCGAAGCCTCGCCAATGGATCAGTTCGGCCCGGCACCCGACCGGGCGCAGACAGATCCGGCGTGGAAGGTAGGGGAGGACACCACCGCACCAACCGGAAGGAAACTGCCGTATGGCACGCCTTGCTGGAGTTGACCTGCCGCGCAATAAGCGCATGGAGGTCGCTCTCACTTACATCTACGGAATTGGCCCCGCCCGTTCCGCTGAGCTGCTGGAGAAGACCGGAATCTCCCCGGATCTCCGCACCGACGAACTGTCCGATGAGCAGGTCTCCGCTCTTCGTGACGTGATTGAAGGTTCCTGGAAGGTCGAAGGCGATCTGCGCCGCGAAGTCCAGGCCGATATCCGTCGCAAGATTGAGATTGGTTGCTACCAGGGTCTGCGTCACCGCCGTGGTCTTCCCGTGCGTGGTCAACGCACCAAGACCAATGCGCGTACGCGTAAGGGCCCGAAGAAGACGATCGCCGGAAAGAAGAAGTAAACCATGGCAGCTCAGAAGCCGACTCGCAGCCGCCGTACTGGCCGCCGCGTCGCAAAGAAGAACGTGGCCCAGGGCCACGCCTACATCAAGTCCACCTTTAACAACACCATCGTGTCCATCACGGACCCGAAGGGTGCCGTTATTTCTTGGGCATCCTCCGGTCACGTCGGGTTCAAGGGCTCTCGTAAGTCCACCCCGTTCGCAGCCCAGATGGCCGCCGAGAACGCTGCGCGTAAGGCGCAGGAGCACGGCATGAAGAAGGTTGACGTATTCGTTAAGGGCCCGGGTTCGGGCCGCGAGACCGCCATCCGTTCCCTCCAGGCCGCCGGCCTCGAGGTCAGCTCGATCTCCGACGTGACTCCGCAGCCGCACAACGGCTGCCGTCCGCCGAAGCGTCGTCGCGTCTAAGAGGAAGGCTAGGAGAGAAAAATGGCCCGTTACACCGGTCCCGTAACCCGAAAGTCCCGTCGACTGCGCGTCGACCTTGTCGGTGGCGACATGAACTTCGAGCGTCGCCCCTACCCCCCGGGGCAGGCAGGTCGCGCTCGCATCAAGGAATCTGAGTACCTGCTTCAGCTGCAGGAGAAGCAGAAGGCTCGCTTCACCTACGGCATCATGGAGAAGCAGTTCCGCCGCTACTACGCCGAGGCTAACCGCCGCGACGGCAAGACCGGCGACAACCTCATGATTCTGCTGGAGTCCCGCCTCGACAACGTTGTCTACCGCGCTGGTCTGGCACGTACCCGTCGTCAGGCCCGCCAGCTGGTCTCGCACGGTCACTTCATCGTCAACGGCAAGAAGGTCACCGTGCCCTCTTACCAGGTCAAGCAGTACGACATCATCGACGTTCGTGAGAAGTCGAAGAAGATGATCTGGTTCGAAGAGGCTCAGGAAAACCTGACCGACGCTGTTGTGCCGGCATGGCTGCAGGTCGTTCCGGAAAACCTGCGCATCCTCGTGCACCAGCTGCCCGAGCGCGCTCAGATCGACGTGCCGCTGCAGGAGCAGCTCATCGTCGAGTTCTACTCGAAGTAGACAACCCGAGCCCACCTTTTCGGGCTCGTCCCCATTCGTTCCCTATGGCGTCATATAGCGGTCGCCACCTGGAGGATTATCCCGAATGCTCATTACCGAGCGCCCCACGCTGACCGAGGATTACATCGACTCCTCGCGCTCGCGCTTCACCATCGAGCCGCTGGAGCCGGGTTTCGGCTACACCCTCGGCAACTCGCTGCGTCGCACCCTGCTGTCGTCCATCCCGGGCGCAGCCGTGACCAGCTTGCGTATCGACGGCGTGCTGCACGAGTTCACCACCATCACCGGTGTGAAGGAAGACGTCTCCGATATCGTCCTGAACATCAAGGGCCTGGTGCTGAGCACTGATTTCGACGAGCCGGCCACCATCTACCTGCGCCGCGAAGGTGCAGGCGAGGTGACCGCCGCCGATATCGAGTGCCCGGCCGGTGTGGAGATCCACAACCCGGATCACCACATCGCCAGCCTCAACGAACAGGGCCGTCTCGAGATTGAGATGGTCGTCGAGCCCGGTCGTGGCTACGTGCCCGCCCAGGCTGTTGACGGTGATGAGATCGGCCGTATCCCGGTCGACCAGATTTACTCCCCGGTGCTCAAGGTCAGCTACAAGGTCGAGGCCACCCGTGTGCGTCAGCGCACCGACTTCGACAAGCTGATCATCGACGTTGAGACCAAGAACTCGATCACCGCCCGCGACGCCCTGGCGTCGGCAGGCAAGACCCTGGTCGAGCTGTTTGGTCTGGCGCGTGAGCTCAATGAGCAGTCCGAAGGCCTCGAGCTCGGCCCCTCGCCGACGGAGCAGGAGGACGTTGCTGCGTTCTCCACCCCGATCGAGGACCTGGAATTCTCCATGCGCTCCTACAACTGCCTCAAGCGTGAGCAGATCGACACCGTCGGCCAGCTGGCCGCACGCACTGAGTCCGACCTGCTCGATATCCGTAACTTCGGCGAGAAGTCGATCACCGAAATCAAGGAGAAGCTGGCAGAACTGGGCCTGTCCCTGAAGGATTCCCCGGACTCCTTCGACCCCAATGCCACTGAAGACTTCGGTGGCGTCGAATGGTCCGGCGGGAACGAAGAGGGCTACACCGAGTAGCCCGGGCCGCCCCGAGTAGACCCGCGACTTCAGAATCAACGAGGAGAAATAATGCCTAAGCCCAAGAAGGGCGCCCGTCTCGGCGGCTCCGCTTCCCACCAGCGGAAGATCTTGGCCAACCTGGCCAAGCAGCTGTTCGAGCACGGCCAGATCAAGACCACCGACACCAAGGCCAAGCTGCTGCGCCCCTACGCAGAGAAGCTGATCACCAAGGCCAAGCGAGGCACCCTCGCCGACCGCCGCAACGCCGCGAAGCTGCTTAATGACAACTTCGCCGTCCAGCAGCTGTTCGACGAGATCGGCCCCAAGTTCGCCAACCGCGACGGTGGCTACACCCGCATCATCAAGCTGGGTAACCGCAAGGGCGACAACGCCCCCATCTCGATGATCGCCCTGGTCACCGAGGACACCGTCTCCACCGAAGCCACCCGCGCCACCCGCGCTGCTGCTTCCCGCCAGGCCGAAGAGGCCGCCGCGGAGCAGGAAGCCGAGGAGGAAGCCCCCGAGGTCGAGGCCGACGAGGCCACCGACGCCGAGGCCACCGCTGAGGCTGAGCAGGCTGACGCCGAGGAGGAGCAGAAGTAATTCTGCCCCCACCCTCGCACTAGCCCGCTGGTGCAATGCTGAAAAGGCCCCGCACACTCTCATCACTGTGAGTGTGCGGGGCCTTTTCCTGCGCCCGGTATTGTTAACCGGCGTGATGCGCCTCCGCCTAGACCTCGCCTATGACGGCACCGACTTTCATGGTTGGGCCGCCCAACCCACCCAGGGCCTGCGCACCGTACAGGCCACCGTCGAAGAAGCCCTGTCCATGGTGTTGCGCGATGAGGCCCGTCTGACAGTGGCGGGGCGTACCGACGCCGGCGTGCACGCCACCGGCCAGGTCGCCCACCTCGATATTGCCGAAGAAGCCCTCGACCAGCGCTCCATTGCCGGGGACCCCACCAGGTTGGTGCGGCGGTTATCCCGATTGCTTCCCGACGATATTTCCGTGCGCAGCGTCACCGAAGCCCCGGACGGGTTCGATGCCCGTTTTTCGGCGCTGCGGCGCCGCTACCGCTACCGGGTCACCACCGCCGAAGCTGGACCGCTGCCCACCCGGGCCCGAGATACCGCCCACCACCGCCGAGCAGTCGATGTCGACCTGCTGCAGTCATCAGCTGAGGCACTGATTGGGCTCAATGATTTCGCAGCGTTTTGCCGGCCCCGCCCGCACTCGACGACGGTGCGTGACCTGCAAGTATTTAGCTGGGCAGATGTCTCCACCGATGAAGAACCAGCGACTTATGAGGCCACCGTCGTCGCCGACGCTTTTTGCTGGAATATGGTGCGCTCTATGGTGGGCGCGTGTTTGGCCACAGCCGAAGGCAAGCGCGCCGCTTCCTTCACCGCTGAGATGCTGGGGGAGACCCAACGGTCCCCGATGGTTCCGGTGGCCCCGGCTCATGGGCTCACTCTGACCGGTGTGGATTATCCGGCGGATGCGGACCTGGCGGCACGCGCTGAGCAGACACGGGGTTTGCGGGAAATACCCACGGGGGATTAACCCGCAAGGTAGCTATATCGGGGCTACGATCGTGGGCATTACGATGTCCTAATCGCATTTGTTGTCCCGCACTATCCCCAGGGAGGCTTTCCGCCTATGAGCGCCACCGCCGCGGTTTTACTCCTTGTTCTGTTTGTGCCTGGCCTTATTCTCGCCCGCATTGCCGGGATGGGGTGGGACTGGTCCATCGCAGCGGCCCCAGCCATGTCCATCGGCTTGGTCGGCACTGCGGCCTGGGTGCTCGGTTTCGGTTTGCCGTTTACCCCCACCACGGTGCTGCTGTGTTTTGTGTTGCTGGCCATCGTGCTGGCCGCCGCCCGGTTCCTAGCCCGGCGCTTATCCCGTCGGAAAGCAGACGTTGTCGCTTCGGCTGACACGCTTGCCGACGCTGATGTCGCCGAGCTGCAACAACAGCAACGCCGCCAGCAGTGGCAGTCCTGGGCGATTGCGGCGGCCGGTGTGACCGGTGCCGCGCTAGCGCTGTTCGTGCCGGCCTGGCGCAGGCTTGCGGCCATTGGCGGGCCGGAGTCAGTACCGCAGCAATGGGATGTGCTCTGGCATGCCTCCGTGCTGCGTTTCCTCGATAACACCGAGGTGGTCTCGCCGACGCGGATGGGGGAGCTCAACGATATTGAGAACGGGTTCGCGCTGTTCTACCCGACGGGTTGGCATGCCCTGGTGGGCCTGGCCGCCCAGATAAGTGGCGCCAACCCCGTCGAGGCGGTCAATACCGGCGGGTTGTTATTGCCGGCGGTGCTGACGCCGCTTGCTGCCGGGTGCCTCGCGTGGCGGATCTGCGACCGGCCTGGCCTGCTGCGTGGTGTGGCCGCAGCTATTGCCGCCGTGGCCACGGTGGCCGCCCCAACGCTGTACCCCATTGGTATTGGGGTGGGGGCGTGGCCGTACCAGGTTGCGGTGGCCCTGGCGGTCATTGTTTTCACGCTTGTGGTCAGTGTGCCCCGGCACCCCTCCCGACTATTGGCCACCGCTGGTGCACTACTCGGCGCAACTGTGGTGCACCCCTCTGCGCTGCCGCTGGTGGCGATGCTGTCCGGTATTTACTGGCTATTCGCCATGCTGTGGTCCCCGGCCCGCCCAGAGCTTGGGGCAGTGCGGGCTCGCCTGCGCGATATGGCGCTGTTGGCCGCGCCGTTCCTCTTCGTTGCGGTTTTCGTCATCCCGCAGTGGTATGTGCTGTTCACCGCTAAACAGAGTGAGGAAATTCAGGGCGTTGACGCCACTGTTGCGGTAAGTCGTACCGAATCGTGGCGGCAGGCGGTGCTCATGCTCACCCGGCATGCCCTGGAACTCAACCCGGTGTGGCCGCTGCTGCTCATCGGCGGGGTGGGGCTGATTATCGCCGCGGTGTGGTGGCGTTCGGTATGGGCGCCGCTGGCCTGGTTGGTGTGTGTCATCACAGTGGTGCATGGCCTGGTGCCGTTCAGCGGTATTGGGGGCACGATTATTTCCGCGTACACCGGTTTGCACTATGCCACTCCGCACCGCCTCGTCATGCCTGAGGCATTGCTCTACGCCGCTGGTTGTGGCGTGGCCGTCGCCGCCATTATGGGGCTGGTCGTGTGCTACGTCGGCAAGCACCGCACGGGGGTGGGGGCAAGTGTTCTCGCGGTGTTGACCCTCATCGTCGGCAGCGCCGGTATTTGGTGGTCCCTGGAGCGCACCACTGTGGCCAGAGACTTCAGTATCAGTGCCCAATACGACGGCCGGGTTGTGGGGGAAGCTGACCTGCGGGCCTTCGACTGGTTGGCGAAGCAGCCTGAAGCTACCGAGCACACCATCTTCATCAATCCCAATGAGGGATCTGGGTGGATGTACCCGCGCAATAACCTCAATAGTGCGTTCCGGCATAACCTGTGGCCCCCGGTGGATCGGAAAAAATCTGACCTCACCTTGCTGTTCTGGCATGCCGACAAGATCGGTGCCGGGGTGCCGGGGGACCCCTGGGCGCTGAATAAACTTGATGAGGCCGTCGAACACCTCGATGTGGCGTTCTACTACATCTCCCCACCGAATTACTGGGAGGACACTGACTACATCTGGCCAATGCTGGATGGTGTGTGGTGGGCGCCGGGAACCACCCCGGTGTATAAGGACGGGCCGGTGGGCATTGTTGCCGTCAACCGGATGGTGGGACGTGAGGCCATTGTGCGGATGCGGGCCGAATCCCCCGAACCGATGCCGGCCCTGCCCACCCGCGAAGAGGCGTCAGTGGCTGAGCCCGGTGCCCCTGATGCCGCCATGTCGTACGTGTTCATGCCTGGTGAGCCCCCGAAAAATAACCCGCCGGTGCCGGGGTTGCGTAAGGAATTGCCGCCACCGGCAGCGCCGCGCCCGCCGATCTATGCGGTGGATGAAGACAGCCCCGCGGCGTTGAAAAAGGACCGGAATTAGGCGTAGTAGAGTCATTGGGCATGCGCATTAGTTTCGTCGTCGCCGTAGCGGCCCTGACCGCTCTTTCCGGCTGCTCCGGTGACCAAGAGCCCAATGAACCGACGTCGAATGACCAGTCTCTGCCGCCGTCGACCACCACGACGGTGACGACGAAGACCGAGACCGAAACATCGTCGACCACGGCCGAACCGGCCGGCCCGAGCGTTGTCGACGAGGCTGATTTCACCCCGCCGGATGGCCCGAATGCACGTCTTTTCGTGCTTGCCGACGGCTACACCTCCTGCTTCTACAACCAGCTCGGTGCGGAGAATTACTTAAGCTGCCGGAGCAATTTCACTAACCCGCCGAACGTGGTTGGCCCCGACGGGGACGAAGTCCCGGCTAATGCCATTTCCTTTACCCCGGACGGCATTTACTACCAGTCCTTGGTCTTCCCGGATACCGGGTACCAGCCGAAGACCCTCAATGCCGGCGAGACCCTGGAGTCCTTCGGGTTCTCCTGCACCGCCAATGGTGCCGCCTCGGTGGCCTGCACCGGCCCGCAGGGCACCGCGTCGATTGATAATGGCACGGTCACTGGCGCTGAGGTACCGCCGCCGGAAGCGGGCGCGCAGCCGTCCGAAGCGGAAGAATAGTCCGCACCTGGGCTTTGTGCCCCGGCCCTCGTTCTTAGGGCCGGGGTTTATTCATTGCAGCACCGGCACCAGCCATCGACTGCGAATCCGTTGGTTGCACAGGCCGAATCCGGGTGCGCTGTGCACCATCAGCGATGACCCACGTGTGCGTACCAAGACTGATCTGGGTACCACGCCTGCGTGGCGAACCAGGCGGCACAAGGGCAACCACCGCCGACCCGGTATCGGCGGGTTGTCGCACCATCGCTGGGTGCGGTCCTGGCAGCGTGCCGACGCTGGGGGCACCGCCGTGGTCGACGAGGACAACGTCGGCACGCACTTCTGTATCAGCACCGATGAGATGAACGCCGAGTTCAAGCAATGCGGCGAACTGGCGGGGCCGGTGGGTGCGCACCGCCACTGTCGCCCCGGTGACCACACAATGCCCGATCAAACCCACTAACTGTTCGGGGTTGCCGGCAATGCTGAGCTGCTCAGATGTCGGCAGGCAGACCGTTACGGCCGAACCATCAGTGCGCACCCCAATGATCTGGTCCACCACCGCAGTAATCGCGCAATCGCCACCACAAACCCACACCAAGGGCCTGCGCTGATGATGCCCCGACCGGCGCCTGGCCAACTGGGCCAGCGGCGGCAGCTGCACAGCGGCTGCGCATTCGGGATGGCTCAGCGCCCTGCTGGCCACACCGAGACAGCCCAGGCGGTGGCGCAGAAAACCCGTGGCAGTACTCCGATTGGTTTCGGTGTTGGTGTCGAGTCGGACCACCACACTGGCCCACGTACCCACCCCCAGCCCCAAGCGGGTGGCGATAGTGCGATACAGGTAGGCGAACTCGCCGGGGATATCGGCGTACTGCTGGTGCACCGAGATGGCACTAATCCGCACTGGGCAGTCCGCCGCCAGGGCCTCCAGATCGGCGCGAGTCAGCGTGCAATCCGTATCCGGCAGTAGACGCAGGCCCAGGTGTGGTTGCTGGTCATCGGTGTGCCAGCGCTGCCGCAGGCTCACCCCGCGCACTGGAATATGCGCCGCCGCGAGTGCTGCGAGTGTTGCACCAATAATTGCCCATGCAGGATCCACCAGATATCCCCCCGTGTTGGTTTTCCACGATGCCCAAGCCCCCGCCTGGCATCTGCCGCGCAGGCTAGCAGCCTTGCGTTTAGGCTGCCCGGTAATAACGGTGAAGGGGGACACCATGCCACGGACACCAACAACACCAGCCCAAGTCAGTGGGCACCGGTTTTTGGTCCGCCAAGTCGAACACGCCTTGATGCGCGCCGATGCGCGAATGCTGCATGACCCACTACGCACCCGGGTGCGGGCACTGGCCACCGGCGCCGTATTGGCAGTACTGGTGGTGGCGGGCGCTGCGGTGTTGGGGTTGGTGCGCCCCGCGGCAACTGCAGCCGCCGATAAGGATATTGTGCTGGTCCGCGATAGTGGCGCGGTGTACGTGCGCCTCGATGGCACGATGCACCCCGCGGCGAACCTGGCGTCGGCACGGTTGGCGTTGGGCCGGGCGGTGGTGCCTGCCCGGGTAGGGCAGGAGGCGCTGCGCGGTGCGCCGATGGGGCCCCGGATTGGGATTGCTGGTGCTCCCGACGTTGCCGCCGAACAACCAACCCCGACTCCACCAGCGGCCGGGGTGTGTGAAGAGGTAGCTGCCGACGCGAACTCGGCGCACAGTGCGCACCGGGTGCAGCGCAGTATTGTGCGCCTGGGCTCGTTGCCGCCGCAACGGCTCGATATTGGCGATAGCGCGGCGGTACTGGGTTTTGACGGTGACTGGCATTGGCTTATTACTGCCGGCACCCGGGCCCGGATCGACCCTGCCGACCCGGTACTGGCCAGGGCACTGCAGCTCGGCCAAGCCCCGGTGCGCCCGATCGGCGCAGACCTGCTGCGGGCCATCCCGGAGCGCGCCGCGGTGGCAGTGCCGGGTATCCCGGATCTGGGTAAACCCACAGGACTGCCGGCCCCGTATGACCGGATTGGTCGGGTGGTGCACGTCGGGGATCGTGACGTGGTGGCGTTGCCTGAAGGAGCAGTTGATGTGCCACCCGTGGTGGCCCGGGCCCTGGCCGCAGTTGCCGGTAGTGCGGAAGCGCCAGAGACTAGCCTGTCGACCATCCCGGTGGCGAAACCTCTCGGTATTGGTTCGCTGCCTGCGAAAACACCCCAGTGGGTGGCTGGTGAGGGGTGGTTATGTGCTGATACTGGGGCCACGACCGTGCGCCTGAGCACCACCGCGCCACGAGAATCCGCAATTGTGGCAACCCCCAGTGCTGACGGCGCGCGCCCTGGTCTGGATGGGTATATCGGCCCGCGCAGCACCATCGCGGCGCGAACCAACGATGGGGTGCACCTGATTAGCGCTACTGGTATCCGCCACCGCGTACACACCAGTCGTAGTGCTGCCGCCCTGGGGTACCCGGAGGCCACAACGTTGCCCTGGTCAGTGCTGGTAGCCCTGCGTGAAGGACCAGAACTTACTCGCGCCGCCGCCCTGGCTACTGACTAGCCGCTTCAGTCTCGGGTGCGTGCCGACGCCATCCGCTGGCCACCAGCACACCGATCACGAGCGCGGCGACACCAACCATCGCGACCACCGTGATTCGCCGCACCGGGCCACGATCCGGTGCGGCAGTAGGGGCGGGTGTGGGCACCGGGCTAGCGGAGAATGTGGCGCTGCGTTGCGGCCAGCTCACCGCGGCGACCGGGTCGACCACGCCCACACCGACGTTTTCTGCACCAGCGATCGGCGAGGCGCTGTCCATCAGTGCCTTGCGCACCTGTGTGGCGCCCAGGTGTGGGTACCGAGACAGCACTAAAGCCGCGGTCCCGGACACCACCGGCGCTGCGAAACTCGTGCCCATAATCGGCTGCTCAGATTGGCCCTGGACCAGGGTATCCACCACCCCATCGCCACGTGGGTCAAGCCCCACCACCGGCCCGCCAGGGGCGGCCAAGTCCACCCAGCTGCCGCGCAGCGCCCACGGCTCAGCCGCAGTCTCAGCTGCCTCCGCTGTCGCCACCGCAGTCACCGCAATAACGCCGTCCACGACGGCGGGCCAGGCCACTGCGTCTTCGGTGCACTCTGCCCCGGCATTGCCTGCCGCAGCTACTAAAACCACGCCGGCGGCAACAGCATCCGCGGCGGCCCGACCAACCGCATCGGCGCCGTCGGGGCGCACACCGGCTTGGGCGCAGGCGGTCACCGACATGTTGATCACCCGTGCACCGGCGGCAACTGCCTGGTCAATGGCGGCAGCCAGGGTGTGCAGGTTGCCGGATTCACCGTCGGTTTGCCGGATCGCCAAAATCTCAGCACCTGGGGCGACCCCGGCAATAGCGTCCCCACCTGGTCGGGCAGCGATCCGGCCAGCAACCACAGTGCCGTGTGCTGCGCAATCAGCAAAAGCGCTGCCGCCGCTGATGAGGTCACCACCATCAATGACCTGCCCCAGGCGTGGGTGCGGGGCCACCCCGGTGTCAATAACAGCAACAGTCACGCCGGAGCCGTCGGCAAGCGGCCACGCGCTGCGCCACCCCAACCGCAGCGCAGCAGGATCATCGGCCTCGGCGGCCGCCGGTGTGCTCAGGGCGGTGTCCGGGCATTGGTGCCCCTGGGCCCAAGCCCCAGGGGCAGGCACGAACAGTGCGTGTACCGCACACAGACAGCCGACGGCGGCAATGCGGTGCGCGTGCGTCATTGGGTGACCGCCTGCACCGCCGTGACCACACCAGACACCACCGCCGCCAGGGCCGGCACCACGGCAATAGCCACCGCCTCAGTGAACTCCACCACCCGGCGTGCAGTGGGGGTTATTCGGCCCACCGGCACGGCCACCAGCGCCGTGGCCGCGACCACCGGAAGCACCAAGGCCGCAGCCCATATGGCCGACCCGTCATTCCACAACGCCCAGCCCACCAACAGGGGTAAAGCCGCAGCTGCCGACGCGGTCGCCGCCGAGGGCACCACATGGGCGTGGCCGCGAGACTGGATGAGCAACACCACCCCAACAGCGGCGATGAGGCCATACCCCCACCCGGTTGGCCCAGCAATCACCAGGCAGCCGACCGCGCCCACCGTGGCCGCGCTGATCCCGAGGACCGCACCGTCGAGCAGTGCTTCGGCTTTCGCTGCGGCTGTGTGCGGAGGCGCTGTGGGCGCATCATCGACAAATGGTTCACCAGCGGCAGGGACTGCAGGGACACGCACCCCGGCTGCGGCCACACTGAGAGCTGGGGCAGCGATGAGAGCAACCACGGCCACAGTCAACGCCGTGGCCGCAGCGGTGCGCAGATCATCGGTGAGCCCCAGCACACCGGCGCCAACGCACAGCACGGCAGCAACCCCAATGGGCGCGGCCACACTAGCGCGCACCACCCTAGCTATCGCCCCATCAGCACCAATACCAGCAATGCTGATAAGCACTGCTGCCACAGCGAAACCGATCAGCCCACCAGCAGCAACCGGCCACACCAACTCCCGGGTACCGGCCACTGCCACCCCGGCAACCGCGGCAGCAGCAATGACCTGAGTACACAGCGCCAGCGCCGTGGCCGGGCTAGCCTGCCGGGCCACACAAATGCGCACCCCGGCCGCGCATACCAGCGCAATCAGCATGGCCAGGCCACTAGCTGCCAGGGGATACTGGGGCGATACTGACAGCACTGCGGCCAGTGCCGGTAATAAAGCCACCACCGCAATGACCCGGGCCACTGGTGCGTCAGCGGCACCTATGCCCGGGGCCGCATCGGCGAGGGCGTCGGCAACATCGGTGACCAGGGGAGCAGGTACTGCCACCGGGTCGTCGACGATAATGAGTCGGTCCCCGTCGCGCACACCAGCTGCTGTGAGACTGCGTTCGGGATCGGCGATGCTGCCGTCGGGAAGCCGCAGCCGCCACCGCGCGCCCGCAGGCCGGTCAGCGCCACCCACCCCGACTACGTCCAGCAGCTCTGGGACCACATCAGCCACCGCACTATCGGTGGGTACCACCGCATCGGCGCGGCGGGTATGCCCTGGCTTGATACATACGTCAATACGGACGCGCACAGCGTGTTCCAGCATGGTGAAAAATCCCCCGAAGATCCCCCGTTATCAATGGTCTGCGGTACAGACCTGCCTCCCCCGGTGCCTGCCTTATGGCGCGCACACCCCACCATGCTGACTTATGCTGTCTGCGACGTCCACCGGGGCATATATGGGGGGTACACCGTGGCGGTCAGTCAGCAGCAACACGCGCGACTCGGCGAAGGGGAGCGGGGCGCCGACTCCGGCGCGGCCGAATTACGCCGACCAGCACCACTGAGCCCACAACCACCACCGCTTGTCGATGGGGAGATCCGGCCTGAGCCGCCACCGGAGGCACCAGAGCCGCAACGCACCCCGTTGGTGCGGATTCTGCTGCCCATCGTGATGCTCGTCGGTGTGGGCGGCATGGTTGCGGTGATGGTGGTCTCCGGGGCGGCGCGCAACCCCATGACCTTCCTGTTTCCCGTGCTCATGGTGGTATCCACCGTCGGCATGCTCGCAGGTGGAGCGCAGCGCGGCACTGACTTATCGGCGATCCGGCGCGACTACCAGCGGCATCTGGTGTCCGTGCGGCGCGCAATTGTGCAGGCCGTCAACGCGCAGCGCACCCATATGGCACATGTCCACCCAGACCCGGGGGACTTGTGGAGTCTTACTGGCACCCAGCGGCTGTGGGAACGCAGGGCCGGCGATGATCGCTTCGGCCAGGTGCGTGTCGGTCGCGGTGTGATGTCCCCGGCCACCCCGGTTGTCGCCCCGGATATTGCTGCCCCGGACACACTCGACCCGGTTGGCGCGGTGGCGCTGCGCCGCATCATCCGGTCCTCACGTTCAGTGCCGGACCTGCCGATTGCTGTTGCTCTGCCGGACTTTCCGGTCATCGCTTTCGCCGGCGCCCCGGCCGATACCCGGGAGGTGGCCAATGCTGTCATCGCGCACCTGCTCACCTTCCACCACCCCGATGATTGTGCGGTGAGTACCTGGGGTGGTTCTGAACACTGGCAGTGGCTGAAATGGGCGCCGCACTACCACCCGTTGCGGCCGACCAAGGCTGGTGTGGAACTCGTGCGCAAAGGTGCCGCGCCGCAGCTCACGGTGGTTATTGTCGATGGCGATGCCGACGCCGACGCCCTGCTGAGCGCTACCTTGAACCGCCCCGGGTGGGTGATAATCCACACCAGCGCCAGCGGCGGTGCACTCTGGGATGCCGCCATCGACCGGGGCCTGGCAATCACGCTTGCCGACGGCCGCATCATCGTCGCCACCGCAACCGGCGATGAAGATATCGCCGCCGCCGATACCCTCGGGCCAGCCAGCGCGGAAGCTCTCGCTCGCAGGCTATGCGGCCGGCACACCACGACCGATACCGATGAAGGCCCCAGGCGCGAACCCGTACTTGCCGAACTGGGCCTCGACCCACCGCCGCCGCAGATCGATGCGCCCGCACGCCTTGGCCGCGACCGGCTGCGCATCCCCATTGGTGTCACACCCGAGGGTTCAGTGGTGCACCTGGACATGAAGGAAGCGGCCGAAGGCGGCGTCGGGCCGCACGGGCTGTGTATCGGAGCTACCGGCAGCGGCAAGTCCGAGATCCTGCGCACCGTTGTTATTGCTCTGGCCAGCACACATCCGCCCGAACAACTCAATTTTGTGCTCGTCGATTTCAAAGGCGGCGCCACCTTCCTTGGCGTTGAACACCTGCCGCATGTCAGCGCGCTGATAACAAACCTGGCCGATGAACTCGACCTGGTAGACCGCATGCACGACGCCATTACCGGTGAGATGACCCGGCGCCAAGAAGTGCTCCGCGCCGCCGGTGGCTTTGCAGGTGTGGCTGAATACGAGGCAGCCCGACGCGCCGGGCGCACCGATCTTGAGCCACTACCCGCCCTGGTCATTGTGGTCGATGAGTTCTCCGAACTTTTGGGCCACCGCCCAGAGTTTGCCGAACTTTTCGTCGCCGTTGGCCGACTGGGCCGTTCGCTGCATATGCACTTATTGTTGGCCTCACAGCGCCTGGAGGAGGGGCGGCTGCGTGGTCTTGACTCGCACCTGTCGTACCGCATTGGTTTGAAAACTTTCTCCGCAGCGGAATCCCGCACCGTCTTAGGCGTGCCGGATGCGCACACGCTGCCCAGCCAACCAGGTGCGGGCTTCCTCAAAACCGATGCCGATAACCCAGTGCGGTTCCGGGCCGCCTATGTCTCCGGCCCGCCGCCGGTGGGGGTGCGGCCACGCGGCGGTGGCGATGCCGACGGCACAGTCGGGGTGGTGCCCTTCGTGCTGCCTACCGCTGATACGCCGGACACCACGCCCGCACCGCCCGCGCCGGTCGCGCCCGGCAACGCAGCAAAGGACGACACCACCACCCTCAGTGCCGCAGTGGCCGCCATGCAGCACTACCAGGACCGTGCCCACCAGGTGTGGCTGCCGCCGCTGCCGGACTCGGTCAGTCTCGACGAACTGCCCGCGGACCCGAATGAGGCGCCGCTGACCGCCACTATCGGCATGATCGACAACCCACTGCAGCAGCGCCAAGATCCCCGGATTGTGGACCTGCGCGGTGCCGGTGGCCACGTTGCCGTCGTCGGTGCGCCCCGCAGCGGCAAAACCACCACCTTGCGCACACTCATGCTCGCAATGGCCAGAACGACCAGCGCTGATGCCCTTGAGATGCACATCGTTGACTACGGTGCGGGCGGGCTGGCGGACCTGCAGGCCCTGCCGCATGTCAGTTCTGTTGCCCACCGCGGTGATACCGACCGCATCACCCGCACCATCGCCGCCATCGATGCCCGCATCGCCCAGCGGGAGAGCCACAATAGGCAGAACGGGTGGCATAGCGCTGCAGCTGCCCGCGCCGCCGGGGTCAGTGACATTGTGCTGGTCATCGATAATTTCCCGGCACTGCGCACGGACCACCAGGACCTGGCTGACCGGGTGCAGCGGATCATTGCCGACGGGTTGGCGGTCGGCATCCATATTGCGGTGTCCGCGCACAGGTGGACAGAGCTGCGCCCAGCAATCCGCGACCTGCTGGGAACCCGGCTTGAGCTGCGCCAGGCCGAGGCGATCGACTCCATCTACGACCGCAAGCGGGCCCGCGCGGTGCCGCAGTCGCCGGGCCGGGGCTTGGCCGAGGGTGGTTTGGCGATGCTCGTCGCCGAGACCACCCCGTCGGATAGCCAACAGACCGCGCAGGCCTGCCGCGACCGCGGTGACCAGGATGTCGAACAGCTGCGGATGTTGCCTGAGTATGTGGGTCTCGTGGAGGTGCGTGGGCATGCCGACGTGGCCGACGTGGCCGAGACGACGGCAGTGGTACCCATCGGCTTGGATGAGGCGGCCCTGGCCCCGGTGTTCTTCCGCCCCGATTCGGACCGACACCTTATTATTGTCGGCTCCGCCGGGTCTGGCCGCACCAGCACTCTGCGTACGGTGATTGCTGGCCTGCTCGAGGCCACACCATCGGTGAAGTGCGTGGTTGTCGATTATCGCCGCGGCCTGCTGGAGACCGTGCCCGCCGACCGCCTGGCCGGGTACGCCGGCTCAGCTGCCGTGGCCGAGCCGATGATCGCTGAGCTCGCCCAGGTGCTGCGGGATCGGTTGCCTGGCCCGGATATCACCCCAGCCCAGTTGGCGGCCCGGGACTGGTGGGACGGCCCCGAGATCGCCGTGGTGGTGGATGACTATGACCTGGTCAGTGGTTTTGGCCGCAACCCGCTCGCCCCACTAGCGGAGTGCATTGCCCACGCTGCCGATATTGGGCTGCACCTCATCATTGCCCGCCGGATTGGTGGCGCGGTGCGTGCGCTGCATGACCAGGTGCTCGGCGGGGTGCGCAACCAGGGTGCTGTGGCGCTGGTGCTGGACGGCACCCGGGAGGATGGCCCGATCTTCGGTGTGAACCCAGATGCCCGCCCGCCGGGCCGGGGGCGGTGGGTCGCCCATGGCCGCCCGCCGGTGGTGGTTCAGGTCGCTACTGATGAGCCTGCCGCGGAGGAGAAATCATGACCGGCACCGCACCCGGTGTGCTGCATTATTGGGGGCCACACACCAGCGACCCGGATGGGGACGACGAGGCCATCGCCCGTGCGCTGCGCAGCTGTGGTGCTGTGCGGGTGGTCATCACCCCGTCGTATTGGGGCCGACACCGCACCGAGCTGCTGCAGGCTGCATTACATGAGCACATCGACGCTGACGAGGTGCCGTGTGTGCCCCTGGCCGAGGCGCTGAGCAGGCTGGAAGCACCTATCGCGAAGCGCAGCGTGCTCGCCGAGGTGGAGCCGCACCGCATCTGTATCACTGAGCTCGACTACGACGGTGGGACCAACCAGTCCACACTGCTGCACCACACCGGCCGGCCCGCCGATATTATTCGGCAGTTCGTCGACGATGCCGACGCGGAGTACATCATCGCTGGTCCGCCCCAGGTGGTCGACGAGCTGCGCAGGCGGAATCTGCTGGTCTATGCCGTGCCCACAGATGTGCTTGCCGACGCTGTGGGCTGTGTCAACGAGATTGCCACCATCGCTGAAGAGGATCTGGAAGATGATCTGCAACCGGCCGATCCGGATGAACATATTGACCAACTGCGCCGGCGCGCTGAAAACGCCGGCAAGCACCAAACAGAGCGGGGCGACACAACTATCGCGGTGGCGGCTACTGTCGGCGCAGTCGTGGTTGTGGCAGCTATTGGGGTGTGGGCGGTGCTGTCGGGAGTACCCGATAGAGCCATCGATGCTGCTGTGGCCGAAGCCGCACCGGAGCCCACAACGTCGGCAAGCACATTCACCACCCAAAAACCCACTCCAGTGCCGCCACGCACCGTGGAATTGCGTGGGGCCGGGGCAGTGATCACCATGCCGAAGGGCTGGGATGTTGTTCCCGGGGCGATCGACGCAATGCTGGTAGTCCACGACGGCGGGGATATGCGCATTGCTGTCTCAGTCGCCGATATTGAGCCTGATGTGGACCTCGATGTGCTGCGCAGTGAGCTTTCACGACGCGCCGATAGTGACCCGGAGGTCTCGGCGGTACGGGCAGCGACAGTAACCGGGATGCCGATGGTGCTCTACGACCAACGGCCCGGCGATGACACCGTGGTGCTGTGGCATAACCACATCTCCGATGGGGTGCAGGTCAGCGTGGGTTGCCAGGTGCGCGGGGCAGTGCGCCCGGAACAACGCACCGTCTGCGCCGAGGCGGCACGCTCAGCACGCCGGGGGTAGCCCAGGGGTAGTGGCGGGAAAAAGACGGAACCGTTGACCCCACTCGTGGCGTCAAAGAAGTGACAGCCCGGAAAAGCCGGCGCTGACACGAGCCCGGGGGCAGACTCCGGGAAGAAAGGGGGGAACGCGTGAGCAACGCAATCTTTGCCAGCGAAACCAGCACTATGGTCACCACCGCCGGGGCCGTCGACGGCGTCAACGCCGAGGTCCAGGGGGAACTTAACCGCCTGCGCGGCACTGTCGACGGTCTCGCCGGTCAGTGGCAGGGCCAAGCCAAGACCGCCTTCGATGACCTGATGGTGCGGTGGGATATGGCAGCCCAGCAGCTCTCCGGGGCATTGGGGGATATCTCAGAAACCATCCGGGCGAACTCACGGTCCTTCGACGCCGGTGAAGACGCCGGTGTTGCCGATGTCAATCAAGTCGCAGCCGGCGGGGCCGGTCTGCTCAACCTCTAAGCACCAGTCACAAAAATCGGGGGAGAATAATAATGTCTGACACCATCCGCTATAACTTCGGCGGCATTGCCGCTGGCGTCGACGATATCCGCGGCACCTCAGCCCGCATCCAGGGCCTGCTTGATGAACTCAAGGCCCGCATCCAGCCCATGGTGGCCACCTGGGAAGGCGAGTCCGCCACCGCCTACCAGGACGCCCAGCACCGCTGGGATACTGCAGCAGCTGAACTGAACCTGATCCTGGAATCCATCGCCCGCGTCGTCGGCGAGGGCAATGACCGCATGGCCGATATCAACCGCCAGGCCGCAGCAAGCTGGGCCTAGCGTTAGTGCTGAAGCGGCAGAGCGGTTTCACCGCTCTGCCGCTTTGTTGTGGGGCAGCTAGGTAATTAGTTCGACTGCGTGGCTGCTCGTGCGAGCGGCACCAGCGCTAAACCAACCAACGGGTACAGCAGTAACGATGGCGCAAAGATATAGGGCTCAGCCATGTGCTCGAGATACCAGTACACCAGATAAAAACCGGTGATGATGACAACTGGGAGTGCGAACAGGAAGTACTTGGTGGGTACTTTTCGCAGGACGACGTCGAACAGCGCCCCCAGTATCGCGCCAACACCTAGGTGCAGCGCGATCATGTGGAATACCGGCAGTGTCTCGTAGTCGACATCAGGCCATGGGATGAAGCTGATGACGGTAGCGATAACGCCAGCAATGAGTAGGGCCGTTGCGGGTTTTCTATCCATGCGCTCGGAGATGTCCTTCCTCGCTGTAGTTAGTAGAGAACGGCACGTAATTCCTGGCGTGGAAGGCAACTACGGCTTGTTAGCCGTTACGAGGCAGGTGAAACGGCGCGGATCTCATCGATGGGGATAGACCCTTGTGCACACCAGTCGCATCTCCTGCCTCAGTCGGCTGTCACACGCGCTTATAACAGCTTTATCATTCCTGTCGGTGTGTTCATAGCACTAACCATGTCGAGCGCAGGCGCCCGAAAAGTCCGCGTTTACCCCAGGGGCTGGGAATTGGTCGGGGGAGTTGGTGCAGTAGTCGTGAAGTGCGCCTCGGGACGGAAGCTATACGTAGCCCCGCGGTGGCGTGATTCCGTCTCTGTCGCTTCGTAGCCCAATCCGCCCAGACTTTGGTACATCCGGGCAGGCGGTGTACCTTGGTGGAGTTGCGTACAGGAAGCGATGGCCGGTACCGGTCATTGCGCACGCCTTTTCTCGGGTCTCCACCGGCCGCCGGGGTGAGGTTGGACTGTATGCCTGGCCGGCAGTACCTGCAAAAGAAGGAGTCAATGTGACTACTTTCCACCCCAAGGACGGTGACATCGAGCGCAAGTGGTACGTCATCGACGCCACTGATGTGCGCCTCGGCCGTCTGGCTACGCACGCCGCCTCTTTGCTGCGCGGTAAGCGCAAGCCCTACTTCGCCCCCAATGTTGACTGCGGTGACCACGTCATCATCATCAACGCCGATAAGGTCGACGTCCCGGCCTCCAAGCGCGCTAAGGAAATGCGCTACCGCCACTCCGGTTTCCCGGGTGGTCTGAAGTCCATGACCCTCGGTCGTTCCCTTGATGTTCACCCGCAGCGCGTCATCTTCGAAGCCATTGAAGGCATGATGCCGCACAATAAGCTGTCCCGTGCCTCCATCAAGAAGCTGCACATCTACACCGGTAGCGAGCACCCCTACGCCGGTCAGCAGCCCGAGAACTACGAGATCAAGGCGGTGTCCCAGTGACCAACCCCGAGAACAACGGCGCCGGCGCCGAAGAGAACACCGAGGCCACCTTCGATGACGTGCAGGCCGCTGCCGCCTCCGCCACCGAGGACCTGACCTCGACCATCGGCGATGTTGTCGCCGAGGAAGAGGCTCCCGCCGAGGAGTCCATCGCCCAGGTTCAGCCGGCCACCCTGGAAAACCCCATCCAGACCGTCGGTCGTCGTAAGCGCGCCGTCGCTCGCGTCATCCTGACCGCCGGCACCGGCAAGATCGAATGCAATGGTCGCGCCCTGGACGAATACTTCCCGTCCAAGCTGCACCAGCAGGAGATCAAGGACCCGCTGGTCCTGCTGGAGCGCGAGAACCAGTTCGACATCCGTGCTCGTATTCACGGCGGTGGCCCCTCCGGCCAGGCCGGCGCCCTGCGCCTGGCTATCGCCCGTGCTCTTAACGAGTACAACCCCGAGGAGCGCAGCCAGCTCAAGAAGGCCGGCTTCCTCACCCGCGACGCCCGCGCCGTCGAGCGCAAGAAGGCCGGTCTGCACAAGGCCCGTCGCGCACCGCAGTACTCGAAGCGTTAATCCTCGATTTACTGCGAAAACGCCCCGTCCACTTCATTGTGGATGGGGCGTTTTGGCCTTTCTAGGAGCCGCAGCTACAACAAATTCACACCGGTTCTATATTGAGGGAATCCCTGCCGAGCCCACCAAGAGGTACCCACTTTGGCTACATTGACGTCTGCGCAGACGACACCTACCGCAGCAGTCCGCCCTGGTCGCATTAGGCGCGTCCCAGCTATCGATGGACTGCGCGGACTCGCCGTCGCCGCCGTCGTGCTGTACCACTTCTTTGGTCGCCTACTGCCCGGCGGTTATCTCGGCGTCGATGTGTTTTTCGTGCTGTCCGGGTTCCTCATCACCTCACTGCTGGTGCGCGAACACGCCACCACCGGCCGCATTAACCTGGCCACCTTCTGGAAACGACGGGTGCGCCGCATCCTGCCAGCCGCAGCCTTCGTCCTTATTGTGGGTGTCATTGCGGCCCGGCTCGTCGGCGGTGACCCCGCAGTGGGCCTGGGGGCCCAGTTCTTCGGCTCACTATTCTTCGTCAACAACTGGACCCAGATCGCCCAATCTCAGTCCTATTTCGCTGACCAGGGTGTGCAAGTTTTCGCCCACTACTGGTCACTGGCGGTAGAAGAGCAGTTCTACATCATCTGGCCACTAGCCCTGATCGCGCTCTACGCCATTATCCGGCGCCGTGGGGCCAACCCAGACCGGGCACCTGTCGTATTCGCCGTGGTGCTTTCTGTGGCAGCTGCGCTATGGATGGCCTGGCTCCACATCCCCGGCGAAGACCCCACCCGCGTCTACTACGGCACCGATACGCATATCTTCGGCCTTGGTCTCGGCGCGGCCCTTGCTTTTGCGTTAACGACGCGGGCGCCATCGCCCATTGCGGACAGTTGGCCATTCGACCGCGGCCCAGCCCAAAACCAGGCCCTTGCAGCAGTAGTGGGCATCCTGGGGCTGCTCGGACTTATCGCCCTGTTTTTTGTGCTGCCAGACACCGCCACCATCACCTACCGGGGTGGCCTGTTCCTCGCGTCGGTATGCACCGCCGGTTTGTTGCTTGCCGTTGTTCGTGGTGCTGGCCCCACGGCTGGGTTATTCGCTCTCGCCCCGCTGCGCTGGTTGGGGGAGCGCTCATTCAGCCTCTACCTGTGGCACTGGCCGGTCATGGTGTTGGTCTCAGCGGTGCTGGTGCGCAGCCCGCTTCGTGATGTTCCGGCCCTTGCTGGTGTGGCATCGCTGGTGATCTCGCTGCCGCTGTCGGCATGGTCGTACCGGTGGATCGAAACCCCGATTCGTCGGCATGGCTACCGCGCTGTGCTGGCTCAGCTGTGTGCCGCGCGGCCCCAGATCCGGTTCGCCGTCCCCGCTGTTGCCACCCTTGCGGTGCTGGCCACCGGGGCGTCGATCCTGACTGCCCCGCAGCAGACCACGCTGGAACGCGACCTTGCCGCGGCGGCAGCACAACAACAAAACGCAGATAAGGCCGATGACCTTGCGGTCACCGAGGACCGGGAGTTCCCCGACGGCGACCAGATCACAGCCATCGGCGACTCGGTGATGTTGGCCAGTCTGGACGCGCTACAAACCGAGTTTCCTGGCATTTATGTTGACGGTGATGTCTCCCGGCACTGGGAATCAGTGCCTGCTATTGCCCAAGCAATGGAAGCCAACGGCACCCTAGACCCGTTTGTGGTGCTGGGTTTTGGCACCAATGGACCATCATCAGGGGCGTACGAGGGCTTGCTGGATGACATCATTGAGCAACTCGGCCCGGACCGGGTCATTGTGCTGGTGCTGCCCTATGGGGACCGGTGGTACATGCCTGAGGCTGAGGAGGAAATCCTCGCCGCCGGGAAGAAATACGACAATGTTTTTATCGCAGACTGGTGCCACGCCGCCAAAGCAGACGTGACCCGGCTGCGCGCAGACCTTGTCCACCCCACCCCACCGGGGGCGCTGGCCTATGTCGGGGCCATTCGCGACGCCCTTGACCAGTGGGTTGAGGGGGACTACACCGACCCGGGTGTGTGCGGGGTTTAACGACCCGGGTCGAACTCGGCACCAGGAATAGCATCCAGCAGCTTGCGGGTGTATTCCTGCTCCGGGGCGTCGAAGAGAGCGTCGGTCTCGCGGTGCTCGACGACCTTGCCGGCCTCCATCACAATGACCTCATCGGCGACCTGACGCACCACCGCCAGGTCGTGGGTGATGAACAGGTAGGCCAGGTCAAGCTCCTCCTGGAGTTCGGCCAGCAACTCCAACACCTGGGCCTGCACAATCACGTCCAGTGCAGACACCGCCTCATCACACACCACAACCTCGGGGTTGAGGGCCAAGGCGCGGGCGATAGCCACACGCTGGCGCTGGCCGCCAGATAGTTCCACCGGGAACCGGCGGGCCATTGCCTTCGGCAGCGCCACTCGGTCGAGCATCTCGGCGACCCGTTCGGCGCGTTCCTTACGGTTACCGACACCGTGAATCTTCAGCGGTTCTTCGATCGCAGCGTGGACTGAGCGCATCGGGTCCAGCGTCGCGTACGGGTTCTGGAAGATCGGCTGAATCCGGCGGCGCAGTTCCAGTTCCTGCTTGCGGTTGCGGCCGTGGACCGGTTCGCCGTCGAAAAGCACTTCACCGGCGGTCGGCTCAAGCAGGCCAAGGGCCATATTGGCCACCGTGGATTTACCGGAACCGGACTCGCCGACGATGCCGATGGTGCGGCCCTGGCGCAGTGTGAAGCTCACGCCATCAACGGCGACGAACGTGTCCTTGCGCCACGGCTTATCGCCCGGCACGGAGAACTCGCGGCGCAGGTCCTTGGCCACCACCATCTTGGCGCATTCTTCATCCGGCCGGGTCGGGGTGCTCACCACCCGGTCGCCACGTCGGGCCGCCAAGGACGGCGCGGCCGCAATGAGGCGTTTGGTGTAGGGGTGCCGTGGGTCGTAGAGGATGTCGGCGGCAGGGCCGGATTCGACGATGCGGCCACGTTCCATGACGACCAGGCGGTCGGCACGGTCGGCAGCTAAACCAAGGTCGTGGGTAATCAGCACCACAGAGGTGCCCAGTTCCTTGGTGAGGCCACTGAGGTGGTCCAGGATGCGCTTAGCGACGGTGACGTCGAGCGCGGAGGTGGGCTCATCGGCGATCAGCAACTTCGGGCGGGCAGCCAGGCCCATCGCGATCAGTGCACGCTGGCGCATACCGCCGGAGAACTGGTGCGGGTACTGGCCTTCGCGGCTTTTCGCGTCTTCCAGGCCTGCCTGCTCGAGCAGTTCGACGGCCTTGTCGTGGGCGGCGGAGCCGCTGGCGATGTTATTGGCCCGCAGGGACTCGCGGACCTGGGCGCCGATGGTCCACACCGGGTTGAGGTTGGTCATCGGGTCCTGGGGGACCAGGCCGATGCCGTTGCCGCGAATATTTTGGAATTCGCGTTCGCTGGCGTGGGTGATGTCTGAACCATCGAAGCGGATGGTGCCGCTGGTCACAGCGCCACCTGGCGGCAGTAGGCCCATTGCCGCGGAAACGATGGTGGACTTACCGGAACCGGACTCGCCGACGATGGCAACCGTTTCCCCGGGGTAGACCTCAAGGTCTGCGTGGCTGACCACTTCGGTGGCTGGTTTGCCGCGCTCACCGGGGAAGGCGATGCTGACATCGCGCATGCTCAGCAGCGGCTCATTGGTGTCGGTGGCTGATTGTGTGCTGAGTGGCACGCTCATCGACGACGCTCCTTCGGGTCGAGGGAATCCTTCAGGGCGTCACCCATCAGGATGAATCCCAACACGGTTAATGCCAGCGCTGCTGCCGGCCAGAACAGGTTGTGCGGGGCTTGTCGCAGCACCTGCTGCGCCACGGAGATGTCATTGCCCCACGAAACAGTGGTTGGGGGCAGGCCGATACCCAGGTACGACAGGGTGGCTTCGGCGACGATGTAGATGCCTAGCGACGTGGTGGCCATAACAATGACCGGGGCTAAGCAGTTGGGCAGTACGTGCTTGACCAGGATGCCGAATTGGCTGAGCCCCAAGGCGCGGGAGGCAGTGACGTACTCCTCGTTCTTCACGCTCATAACCGCGCCGCGCACCACGCGCGCCATCTGCGGCCAACCGAAGGCCGCTAGCACGAGCACCACCGAACCGGTCGTGCGGTCGGTGAACAGCTGCATCAGCACAATGCCGGCCAGGATCAGCGGGATGGCGAAGAATACGTCGGTAATGCGGGACAGGATGGTGTCGAACCAGCCGCCGAGGAACCCGGCTATAGAACCGATAATCACACCGAACAGGGTCACCAATAAGGTGACGCCGATGCCGGTAATCACCGAAGCGCGGGCGCCGTAGATTACTCGGGAATAGACGTCATAACCCTGCTGGGTGAAGCCCATCGGGTGCCCGGGGCTAGCCGGGTCCAGGGAGCGCACCAGGTCCGCTTCTGTGGGGTCGGTGCTGGTGAACAAGCCGGGGAAGGCGGCGACGAGGACCACGAGCACAATGATGGCCGCCGAGACCCAGAACAGTGGGCGTCGTCGCAGGTCACGCCATGCACTGCGCCACAGGCCGGCTGGGGGTGCGTCTTCTGGCATGGCCTGGCCGGCGCGTTCTGCCGCGATGGCGTTGTCGCGGTCATCAATCGGGGCGACGTAGCGGCCCGTGCGGGGATAAGCGTTTCCAGTGGTGTTATCAGGCATAGCGAATCCTCGGGTCAAGAGCGGCGTAGAGCAGGTCAATAATCAGGTTGGCCAGCATGTACAAAATCACCAGGATGGTCACCACGCTGACCACAGTGGGGGCTTCACCAATCTGAACGGCATGGAAGACCAGGCCACCAATACCGGGAATATTGAAGATGCCCTCGGTCACGATGGCGCCGCCCATCAGTGCGGCCAGGTCGGCACCAATGAAGGTGACAACCGGGATGAGGGAGTTACGCAGGATGTGCTTTGTGGTGACCTCGCCGGCGGGCATTCCCTTAGCGCGGGCGGTGCGCACAAAATCCGCGTGGCGAGCCGTGGCAACCTCAGAGCGGGTCAGTCGCAGCACGTAGGCGACCGACACCAAGCCCAGCACGAAGGCCGGCAGGATGAGCTTGGCCACGGTGGCGTCACCGCCGACGGTGGGGGAGACCAGTTCCCAGCGCACACCGAACAGGTAGCGGGCAACGAAGCCCAGCACGAAGGTCGGGGTGGCGATAACCAGCAGGGAGACCACCAGGACGGTGGAGTCGAAGAAGCCGCCCTTGCGCATACCGGCGACAACACCGATACCGATGCCGAGCACGGTTTCAATAATGATCGCCATAATCGCCAGCTTGAATGTCACTGGGAAGGCCAGCGCAATCTCTTCGGAGACCGGGCGGCCCGAGAACGTGTTACCAAGATCGAGGGTGAACACGCCCTTCAGGTACTCCAAGTACTGGGTGAAGAACGGGTCGTCGAGGTGATATTGCGCCCGAAGGGCCGCGACCTGTTCTGGCGGCAGGGGTTTATCGCCTGCCAAGGCGGCGATGGGGTCTCCGGGCATGGCGAAGACCATCGCATAGATGAGGAGGGTGGCACCGAAGAAAACCGGCACCATCTGCATTATTCGTCGTCCGATGTACCACAGCATGAGGCCTAGTCCTTCGTGATCTTTTGGTAGGAGGGGTAGCCATCCCACCTGATTTCCACGCCACCGACTTCCGGGTTCCACGCCGTTGAGGCGTTGGGGTACCACAGCGGGATGGCGGGCAGGTCGCGCATCAAAATGGCCTGGGCTTGGCGGTAGATCTCGGCCGCTTCCTTCTCATTAGGTGCCGCGGCGGCGTCCTGCAGCAGCTGGTCGAACTCCTCGTTTTGGTAGTTGCCGTCATTGGAGGCCCCATTGCTGGAATACAGCGGGTCGAGGAAGTTGTTCACACTGGGCCAGTCACCCAACCAGCCGGAACGGAATGCGGTGGTGATGGTTTCGTTGGTGACCTCGTCGCGCAGTTGCTTGAAGGTCGGGTAGGCCTTGCCGTGTGACTCAATACCCAGGGTGGCGCCGATCATATTGGTCACTGCCTCCACCCAGGTCTGGTGCCCACCATCGGCGTTGTACGCGATGATGAAGTCGCCTTCCCACGGCGCGATCTCATTAGCCTGCTCCCAGAGCTCTTTGGCGCGCTTGGGGTTATAGGTCAGGACTTCTTTGCCCGGGATGTCCGTTTCCACATCGCCCAGCGTCAGGGCCGTGAACTCCACTGCCGGGGTGCGGGTACCGAAGAAGATCTTTTCGGTAATGAGGTCACGGTCGAAGGACTGTGAAATGGCGGCGCGGCGGAGACGGCCTTCTTCACCACTGAAGTGCGGCAACCATTCCGGGATGATGAATGCCTGGTTAGAGGCGGTCGGGTCGTTCTGGGACGACTCTGGGAAGTCCGTCTGGAAGCTGGCCAGTGCGTTGGGGGACACCGTGTTGCCGATGGTGTCGAGACGGCCCGAAAGCAGGTCCGCATAGGCGGTATCCAGGTCTGAGTAGAACTGGAACTTCACCCCGTTGTTCTGAGCCTTTACTTCACCGGCGTAGTCGTCGTTACGGGTCACGGTGAGCGAGTTGTTGTGCAGCCACGCCTTGCCGTCGATCAGCTTGTACGGGCCATTGCCAATGGGGTGTTCGCCGAAAGCCTCGATGTCCTCAAAGGCCACCTTAGGCAGCGGCATGTAGGTGGAATGGCCCAGCCGGAGTGGGAAGGTTGACTCGGGCCGGGAGAGCTGGACGACGAATTCGCGGTCATTGATGACCTTCAGGCCCGACATGGTCGAGTCTGTGGCGTCAACAGCCGAAACCTCGTCGAAGCCCTTAATGATGTCGAAGAAGGACTGCTGGAACTGGGCATTGGGCCCGTAGGCGCCGAAATTCCACGCGTCGACGTAGCTCTGCGCGGTGACCGGCTCACCATTGGTGAACGTCCAGCCCGGCTTGAGCTTGATGCGGAATTCGGTGGAGTCGTCATTGGCTTCAATGGACTCTGCGTGATCATTGACGATTTCGCCATCGGCCTTATAACGAACCAAGCCGGAGTAGAGCGTCTTGAGGATTTCGCCACCACCAGTTTCGTTGGTGTTGGTGGTCACCAGCGGGTTTTGTGGTTCGGAGCCGTAAGCGACGATAACGCCCTCAGCGACATTTTGTTGGTTTGTCGAGCAAGCGGTCAGCGCCATTGCTGGTAGCAAAACAGCGCATATAGCTGCGAGAATGCGCCGGGATGTGTGGCGCGTTCGCCGCGTGCGGTGAGCCAGAGAATCCGCCATGCTGGGTCCCCCTTAGCGGGCTAGGAGCGTAAGAAACTTCTCAACACTCTATAAAAGTCGCTCGTGAGGGTTATCACCAGATCCTTGATTTGTGGCCTGGGACACATCAATGGTGAATTGCTCTAACCCGATAGTGCGAAGAGTGCCCGCAGCAGTGGCACAATAGATCCTTAAATTAGCAATGAATGGCACTACCTGCCCTAGGAGGCGCAGCCACTGATGGCCCGTTTATTCGGAACTGATGGTGTTCGCGGTCTGGCGAACCGGACCCTCACCGCACCGCTGGCAATGCGCTTGGGTGCTGCCGCTGCGACGGTGCTCACCCGCGGTTCCAGCCCGTCCCAACGCCGCCCGCTTGCCGTGGTCGGCCGCGACCCGCGCGTGTCCGGAGAGATGTTGGCCGCAGCACTGTCTGCAGGCCTGGCCGCAAAGGGCGTCGACGTGCTGCGCGTCGGCGTGCTGCCCACCCCGGCGGTGGCTTTCCTTACCGACGATTACGGCGCCGAACTCGGGGTGATGGTCTCGGCTTCGCATAACCCAATGCCCGATAACGGCATTAAGTTCTTCTCTGCCGGCGGCACCAAGCTCGATGACGCGGTAGAGAAAGAGATCGAGCTTGAGCTGGACAATCTTGATGAAACCGGCCCGACCGGCACCGGCGTTGGCCGCATTATTGAGGAAGCTCCCGACGGCCTGGACCGCTACCTATTCCACCTATCCCGGGCTGTGCCCCGCAAGCTCGACGGCATCCGGGTAGTTGTTGACTGCGCCAACGGTGCCGCCTCCGAGGCCGCCCCAATGGCGTACGCGGCCGCCGGTGCCGATGTGATCGCCATCCACAATCATCCCAACGCCTACAACATCAATGACGGCTGCGGCTCCACCCATATCGACGTGCTGCAGCAGGCCGTTCTGGAACACGGCGCGGACCTGGGCCTGGCCCACGATGGTGATGCGGACCGCTGCCTGGCAGTCGATAGCTCCGGTGCCATCATCGACGGCGACCAGATCATGGCGATCCTGGCGGTGGCGATGAAGGAAGAGGGCTTGCTGCATCACAACACTCTCGTGGCCACTGTGATGTCTAACCTTGGCCTGAAGCTGGCGATGGACGCCCACGACATCAAACTGCGCACCACCAAGGTTGGTGACCGCTATGTGCTAGCTGACCTTGCCGCCGGTGGCTACTCCCTGGGCGGCGAGCAGTCTGGCCATGTTGTGATCCCCGACTTCGCCACCACTGGTGATGGCACTTTGACCGGCCTGAACCTGATGGCCCGGATGGCAGTGACCGGCAATAGTCTCGCCGAGCTGGCCTCTGTGATGAATGTGCTGCCACAGACCCTGATTAACGTGCCGGTTTCTGATAAGACGACCATCACGTCGAACCCTGATGTGACCAGTGCTATCGCTGAAGCTGAGCAGGAACTCGGCGATACTGGTCGGGTGCTGCTGCGCCCGTCGGGCACTGAGGAGCTTTTCCGCGTCATGGTTGAGGCCGCCGATGCGGAGACCGCCCGGCGTATTGCGGGCCGCCTGGCTGCGGTGGTCGCCTCGGCGTGATTGCCGGTTCCGTAAACTAAGGGCCGACAGAAGCCCCACCGTCCCGTTTTGTGCAGTAGAGGTGCCAGATGCCGGATTCCCCTGATTTTCAACAGCGCTTCGCCCCCGGCGAAGCCGATATTCAGGTTGAAACAGTCGACCGCGACGGCAATGTGAAAGGCACCATCAGCAAACTGCAGGCACATATGCCGCCCGGCATCCTGCACCGCGCGTTCTCCCTGTTCCTTTTCGATAAGCAGGGGCGAATGTTGCTGCAGCGACGTGCGAAGGAGAAGTACCATTCGCCGTTGCTGCTGACGAACTCCACCTGTTCGCACCCGCGGCCTGGGGAGCCGGTGGTGGATTCGGTGCGTCGTCGCGCCAAGGAGGAACTTGGTTGCGCTGTCAGCGACCTCGCCGAATTGGGCATTGTGATCTACCAGGTCCACGATGATCGAACAGGCCTCAGCGAGCACGAGTACAACCACGTCTACGCCGGTTATGTTGACGTCGACACGCTTGACCCGGACCCGGCTGAGGTCGATGAGATTGTCTTCGCCGACCCGGAAGAACTGGCCCGGTTGCGCGCCGCGGAACCGTTTACGCGCTGGTTCAATCACGTCTGGGCGATCGGTTCGGAAAAATTCGCCCGCTACGGGTTCGATATCTCCGGTGTTGATGGCATTGATGGGCCCGAGGAAGCAGTCGTCGCCGCCCGCCGTGCTGATGTGAAGTCTCCGTCCCAGTCCGGTGGTGCCCAGTGACTACTGTCGAACCCCCCGTGCATGGCGATACCGCCGATGACTGTACGACGGATTGCAGTCACGCCGTCGGTGAAGCCCACGCCAAGGCCATCCTCATCGGTGAGCATTCCGTGGTGTACGGGCACCCGGCCATTGCGGTGCCGGTGACCTCACTGCGCACTGTGGCGTATGCCGATGCCGAGGAAGGCCCCATCCGTTTCGGTATCGACGGCTCGATTATTGATATTGATGAGCTGCCCAGCCGAATTGCGCCTATTGGTGAGGCCGCCCGGCTGGCATTGCGCGCCTGCCGGCTGCCCGAATCCGATGTGCTGATCCGGATTCGCACTGGCATTCCCACCTCTGCTGGCCTTGGCGGTTCCGCCGCCGTCGCCCACGCGGTTGTGGAGGCGGTGCGTTCTTTCGCCGGTGTTGAGCTCACTGAGCAGGAGCGTTTTGAGCTGGTCCAGGGCGCGGAGCGGATTGCGCACGGCAACCCCTCGGGCCTTGATGCCACTGCCACACGGTCGCTGACCCCGGTGCATTTCCAGCAAGGCACGACACGCCCGCTGCAGTTGGGGGCGCGCATGTGGGTGGTGTTGGGCGACACCGGTGTGCGGGGTTCAACTTCTGATGCGGTGGCGCGGGTGCGTGGTTTTGTGGATTCGCGTGGCGCGCGCGGCACCGAGCTGATGGACACTTTGGGGGCGTTAACTGCCCAGGCCGAACAGTTGCTTGCCGACGGTGATATCGCCGCGCTTGGCGCTGTGTTGGATAAGGCCCAGACCATCCTGGATGAGCTTGGTGTGGGCCATGAGGCGGTCACCGATTTGGTCGCCGCGGCGCGGGCAGCAGGGGCAGTGGGTGCAAAACTTACTGGTGCTGGCTGCGGGGGTTGCGTGTTGGCTCTTGCTGATTCGGTGGAACAGGCCCGAGAGATCCGCAGTGCCATGACTGATGCCAACGCGGTGGCCTGCTGGATTATGGAAGTCGCCCCTACTAGCGAGGACAATGTGTGATGAGTCGCCTGGATCTGGCCCCGGCCACTGCCACCGCGCACCCTAATATTGCGCTGATTAAGTACTGGGGAAAACGCGATGAGGCTAATCAGCTTCCCGCCACCGGGAGTTTGTCGCTGACTTTGGGTATTGCGCCGACGCGCACCACGGTCACCCCGGATTCTTCCCTTGAGACCGATACCACCATCCTTGGTGGGGAACAGATGTCGGCGAAGGAGTCCGGCCGGGTGCAGAAATTCCTGCAGCTGGTTCGCGAGCGTGCTGCGGCACGTCATGGCATTGCCGCCGCCGAGTTGCCGCACGCTGTGGTGGACAGTGTTAATGAGATTCCCACCGGCGCTGGTCTTGCCTCTTCGGCTTCTGGTTTTGCTGCCCTCGCGGTTGCTGCCGCCCGCGCCTACGGCATGGACCTGACTGAACGGGAACTGTCTGCGCTGGCCCGGCGTGGTTCTGGCTCTGCTTGCCGCTCTATTTTCGGCGGGCTTGTTGAGTGGCTGCCCGGCGATGATGATGCGTCCTCCTACGCCCAGCCGCTAACGGATTCTGATGTGGATGTGGCGCTGGTCATGGCGGTGCTGAAGCCGGGCCGTAAGAAGATCGGTTCCCGTGAGGCGATGCGACGCACCCGCGAGACCGCCCCGTCGTACCCCGCCTGGGTGGAATCAGTGCCACATGAGCTTGAGCAAATGAAGCAGGCCATCGCTGATGCTGATGTGACGCGCATTGGGGAGCTTGCCGAGTCGAATGCGCTGCGTATGCATGCGACGATGCTGGCGGCGGTGCCGCCGGTGCGCTATTTCACCCCGGAGACCATCGCCGCGCTTGACCTGGTGGAAAAGCTGCGCGAGGAAGGAACCGAGGGCTACGCCACCATGGATGCTGGGCCGAATGTGAAGGTGCTGTGCCGCCCCGCCGATGCTGAGACCATCGCCGAGCGTGTGCGCGCCGAGTTCTCCGGTATTGATGTGTTGGTTTCCGGGTCCGGCCCGGGCGCGCGCCTGGTGTCGTAAATGACCGGCCCTGCAGACGCCCCGACGGGTTGGCCGACTGCGCCTGCCGACGCTGCTGGTTTCGGTGCCGGCTGCGGCAAGCTCTACCTCACTGGCGAGTATGCGGTGATGCGCCCCGGTGTGCCCGCAGTCATCGCCGGTATCGACCGTTTTGTCACCGCTACCGCCCGCCAAACCGATTCGCCCCACCAGGCGAGGGTGTATTCCGCCCAATTCGACGCGGCTGGGCGCAGCTACACAGTCCACGATGGTCGGGTCGACACAGCCGGTTGGCCGACAGGCGATATTGTGGCCGCCGCTGTGCGCATGGGTTTTGAGCTGGTTGCCCACCGCGTCGGCAAGCAGGAGTGCCGCGCCGTGGATATTCAGATCGAGTCCGGTCTTGATGATGCCGCGACGGGTCGCAAATATGGCCTGGGCTCTTCGGGGGCGGTCACCGTGGCCGTGATCCAGGCGATCACCTCTGCTGCGCAGGTGCAGCTCAGTGCGCTGGAATTATTCCAAGCCGCCGCTATTGCCACTGCGCGCACCCGGGCTTTGGGCAGTGCGGGCGATATTGCGTGCAGTGCCGCCGGGGCAGTGGTGCGCTACGCCCGCATTAGCGACGCCGACCTGGCCGGTTATGCCGAGGCCGGTGCTGCCAGCGTCGGCACGCACTGGGATGGGCTGGTGCTGGACAACACGTGTTGGCCCGCAGAACTTGAGCTGCTCATTGGGTGGACAGGCAGCCCCATGAAAACTGATGCGCAGCTGGCCAAAGCCCGGGCGGCCACCCCGTCGGCGCAGGCAGTGGAGGATTTTCATGCCGGCTCGGCGCAGGTGAGCCAGCAGGTATGGCAGGGGCTTGCCGACGCTGAGCTCGACGTGGTGCGCACCGCTATGGCGCAGGCGCGGCAGCTGTTGGCCGACTACGCCCACCAACGCGGACTGACGATTGAGACCCAACGGCTGGCAGCTTTGGCCGATATCGCGACCGAGCACGGGTATGCCGCGAAAAGCTCCGGGGCTGGCGGTGGCGACTGCGGAATCGCCATTGGTGCTGCCGCACGCCATAATCCGCAGGCCCGTCGCCAGCACGATGAGGTGCAATCCGCCTGGGCTGAGCAGCGCATTATTGCCCTGGATGCTGGCGTGTGCCCGCCTCGGGGCTGAGCAACACTAAACTCGGGCCCAAAGACATCCCCGTTTTTCTGAGGAGCCCCACCATGAGCACCCCCACCCCAGAGCAGGAATATGCCGCGGTCCCACTGAGCTGGGTGGGGCCGGTGCGGATCAGCGGCAACGTCATGGAAGACGAACTGAAGTTGCCGATGGCCACCTACGAAACCCCGCTGTGGCCCTCCTGTGGTCGCGGGGCGAAGGTCTCCCGAATGATTGAGGGCGGCATTACCTGCACTCTCGTTGATGAGCGGATGACTCGCTCGGTGCTGTTCACCTTGGATAGTGCTGCGACCGCGGTGGTGGTGCGGGATAAGGTGCTTGCCGATATGGGTGCGCTGCAGCAGGTCGTGGGGGCGTCCAGCCGTTTCGCCAAGCTCATCAATATCAATACTGAGGTCGCCGGGCGCCTGTTGGTGATGCGTTTCGAGTTCACCTCCGGTGATGCCTCCGGGCACAATATGGCCACCCTGGCCGCCGAGAACCTCATGAGCTACCTCATGGACACCTACCCGGAGTTGGGATACGGCTCCATTTCGGCGAATTACTGCACTGATAAGAAGGTCTCCGCGGTCAACGGGGTGCTCGGGCGCGGGAAGAATATCGTCGCCGAGGCCATCATCCCCGAGCAGGTGGTGCAGGAACGGTTGCGTACCGACGCCAAGCGCTTAGTGGAACTCAACGAACGCAAGAACCTTATTGGTTCCATTCTGGCTGGTTCATTGCGTTCGGCGAATGCGCACTACGCGAATATGCTGCTGGGCTTCTACCTGGCCACCGGCCAGGATGCGGCCAATATTGTGGAAGGCTCCCAGGGCATCACCCAGGTCGAAGATGTCGATGGTGCGGTGCGGTTTTCCTGCACGCTGCCCAACCTCATTGTCGGCAGTGTCGGCAACGGCAAGGGCCTGGATTTTGTGGAGAATAATCTGCGCCGGATCGGCTGCAAGGATGACCGCGATCCTGGCGATAATGCCCGTCGTCTTGCTGCGTGCTGCGCTGCCATTGTGTGGTGTGGTGAGCTGTCGTTGTTGGCCGCCCAGACCAACCCGGGTGAGTTGATGTCCACCCATGTGAGCATCGAACGCGCCCAGCAGGCGAAATAAGGCCGATAATGCCGCCGAGAGTGCCGCCCAGGCAGTGAATCTGGCGGAAAGTATGGCGTTGCGCCGCCAGGGCTGCCATGGTGTGGCGCATACCAAAATTCAGACCGCCGCTGACTCGGCGGTAGAGTCGACGTAGTGCTAAACCTGCCGGAACACCCCACCGGCCGGCGCGTTGAGATTGGAAGAGGATATGACGAACTCCACCGAGGTTCAGGCCGTGCCGGTCGGCATCGATGACATTTCCTTCGCCACCGGTTCGTACCGGGTCGACCTGGCCGATATCGCCCCGCGCCTTGGGGCCGAGCCCGCCAAGTACCACAAGGGCCTGGGCCAGGAGCAAATGTCTGTTGTCGGCGCCGATGAGGATCCGGTGACTATGGCTGCTGCCGCGGCTGCCCCGCTCATTGAGCGCCACGGCGCCGAGGGCATCCGCACCCTGATGTTCGCCACCGAGACCGGTATTGACCAGTCCAAGTCCGCTGGTGTCTATGTGCACGAACTGCTTGGCTTGCCGCCGGCGGTGCGCACTGTGGAACTCAAGCAGGCCTGCTACTCGGCTACGGCTGCTTTGCAGTTCGCTGCGGCACTGGTGACCCGCAACCCTAAGGAGCGGGTGCTTGTGGTGGCCTCTGATATCGCTCGCTACGACTTGGATTCCGCCGCCGAGCCCACCCAGGGCGCTGGTGCGGTGGCATTTATTGTCTCTGCTAACCCGCGCATTCTGCGTCTGGATGCCGCCAATGGTGTGCATACCGACGATGTGATGGACTTCTGGCGCCCCAACTACCGCTCCCAGGCGCTGGTTGAAGGCAAGCTGTCGATTAGCGCCTATATTGATGCCGTCGCCGGTGCTTATGAGGATTACCGCGACCACGATGGTGCTGCCTTTAGCGATATTGACTACTTCTGTTATCACCAGCCGTTTACCAAGATGGCTTCCAAGGCGCATCTGATGCTGGCGGAGCGGTTCGGCGTGGATATGGATAAGCCGCGCGCTGAGGAAATTATTGCCCCCACCACCGGCTACAACCGCCGTGTTGGTAATTCCTACACCGCCTCCACGTACTTCGGTTTGCTGTCCTTGCTCGACACCGTGCCGGATCTGGCTGGGCGTAGGGTGGCCCTGGCTTCCTATGGTTCTGGTTGTGTCGCCGAGTTCCTCACCGGCGTTGTCGTCGATGGGTATGAGCAGTTCCTGCGCACTGAGCAGCACGAGAAGATCCTTGCTGACCGGGTACAGCTTGATGACCCGACCTATTACGCACTGCAGCAGCGCACTATCGACGATCCCGGTAACTACGCCAACTCCGGCGAGGGCCTGCTAGAAGGCACCGGGCCGTTTGCCTGGACCGGTGTGGAGGGCCACCGCCGTAGGTACTCCCGCCGCTGATATACCCCTTTACACGCGGTACCCCCTGTTTTTACCCCTATCGAAAATTGGGGGAACCGTCCCTGGCCCTCGTGGCGTCTAAGTGGCGACACCACTAATCGACGGGTCAGGGGGAACTCGTGGACGAGTTATATATTTCCGCACCAGCGGTACGCCGGATCGCCACGGAACTGAGCAATCGCGGCGATCGACACGCTGCTTTATGGCGGGCGGTGCCGCCGCTGCGGCCCAGCGCTACTGGCGCCGGGTTTGCCGGACATGGTGCCCGCCTAGCCGCCGGGATTGATCGGCTGCGTGAGCGGGGCTACATCAACTCCACGCGGATGGCCGAGCATGGCCCGGCCGTTGCCGACCAATGCGGCCAGTGCGCGCGTACCGACGCTGACCAGGGCGAGCAGCATAGCCGCAGCAGCGCCCAGATCGGTGGTGTGTCATGGCCGCACCACTGATAAGCCGAGGCCTGGTCAAGCTGGTTGAGGTATGCGTCAAAATCGACGCTGTTGCCACCGCGGCGGGGGTGCTGTCGCGGGCTGCTGAGGCCGCGCCTGAATTATTGGAGCGGGCCGCGCATATCAACGGTTTTGCCCCGAGTGTGTTCGTCTCGGTTGCGGACACACTGCTCGACGGTGCGGGCCAGGCTGATTCGGAATCTCATGTGGACTTCTCCGGTGTGGCTGGAGCAGCTGCTGAGGCGATGGAAAACGCTGTTGCGGCAGCTACTGGGCAGTGCCAGCAGCAATGGTCAGCCGGTGGGGGCGTGGGCATGGATTTACGCACTGTTGCGCAGCTCATCACCACCGTGTGTGAGGATTCCGACGCCACGATGGAGCAAGCAGTAGCCGCCGGGGCGGCGATTGCCGCGACCGCCCAGGCGATGGTGGGTACCCCTGGGGCGGGCCGGGCAGTGGCTGTGGCGTGTGCTCAGTTGGTGAAGCAATTGCTGGTTTTTATTGATGCAGTGATCGCATCGCGTGATGAGTGTGTGGAGTCGCTTCTTGATGAGGCGTCACGCTGCGTTGATGAGGCGGTATGTGAACCAGTGGAGCCATGCCCGCAGGTGGTGCAGGCACCGCAGTGCCCGCAGTCCCCGATATCCCCTTCGGAACCGACACCTGCCGCGCCGACCGCGCCGACCGCGCCGCCCGTGTCGCCTGCGCCGGCCGCACCGACTATGCCCGCGCAGGTGCCGCAGACTCCTTCGGCACCGCAACCCGTACCCGATGGGCAGCAGCCGATTTGCCCAACCCAACCGCAGGTACCACTCGTCCCGCAGCAACCTGTCGCACCCCACAGTGCAGGCGAACCCCACAATCCGGTACTGCCCGCGCCACCGCCGGCAACAGGGTCGCCGCAGGAGCAGCAACCATGCCCGGTTATGCCGTGTGTGGCAGGAGCTGTTGGTGCCGTGGCTGGGGCAGTGGTGATAGCAGCTGAGGTGGCTGGCCGCGTAGCCGCAGAGGTTGCGGTATCGGCTGCTGCGACACTCGAGGCGGAATGTTTTCTCGACTTGTCGATGCCGGAGTGCCCGGAGCCACACCACGAACCAGCGCCTGAACCTGAGCCGATTCCCAAACCGGCACCAGAACCTGAGCCAGAACCTGAGCCTGAGCCAGAACCTGAGCCTGATTTTTCTGATGTTGTCGAGCCGCCACCACCGGCAGGCAAGGTAGCCCACTACGGCACCGGCGATAACACCGAACCGGAAGAGCACACAGCCGACACTCCCGCGCCTGCACCTGACCCCGCGCCCGCACCTGCCCGCGCACCAGAGCCGAAACTCACCGCTGATCCTGAGCCCACTGGTGAACACGCACCTGGGCATCGTTCTGTCGACATGCCGAAAGTGAGCCAGTGGTAGTCATGCCCGATAACCACCGCGCCAACTTCGACGACATCATGCGCACCTACCGGTCCCAGATGGGTCTCCACCAACGTCGCTGGGAAAAGGCCCTCGCCGAGACCCGCCGCAGCCTCACCCGCGCCAATAACCACGGCCAGCCCACACCGTCGGCAAGCACCACCACAACCCAGCCCACCGCAGGCGCAGTGCGGCGCATCTCCAGCGGCTAACCGCTAGACATGGCAACGGCCGCGCGCGGGATAGCCCACACACGCGGCCGTGAAACCTGAAACTACAAACCTACGAGTTAGTCGTCCTTGCTCTCATCGTCATCACTGGAAGCACCGGGGACAAGAATGGTCTCACGCAAGAACTCAACGGACTGGCCCTTGGAGTTTTTGATCTTCTCCGACGGATCGGAAAAACCGGCGTAATCATCAAGACCGGCGATGACCTCCAGAATCCAGCCGGTAAGAATAGCCCGGGCGAACTCCCGCTTCTTACGATCCGAAGAGGTCACACCAAGCAAGCGTCGCAGCAACGGCGACTCAGAGAAATCATTTTGCTCAGTGTCTTCAATCTTGCGGTAACAGACATCGCCAGCCCATTTCACAGCCATCCGGGCGGGGTTGCCGCGGTCGAGCCACTCATTATCCTCCGGGGCCAAAATCAGGCCCGGGGCATGAATATTAGTGGCGGCAGCATCCGCCGGCGGGGCCGTATTGGCCGGGTAGACACACGCCACACCGGCAACATGGTCACGGCCCGCAGCAGCCAGGGCGGCGCAACCAGCACCCATGCCATGACCTGCGAAACCAATCTTCGACGGATGCACGGTCACCTCACCGGTGCCCAAACGCACACCCGCAAGAACCTGCAGCGCAGACTCCATATCGGCGGCCAGGCCGCGATGGTCAGCCAGGAAGCCGTTCTCGGTGTCGGGGGCGGCCACACAAATACCCCAGGACGCCAGGTGGCGCAGGGTTGCGTGGTAATTCTGCACCGGTTCACGCCAATCATGGCCCCACACAATGGCAGGCAGGTTAGTGCCTTCATCCGGGGTGTAGACCGCGCCGGGCAGGCCAACATAGGAAAGATCGCCGACCAGCACATTATGCGGGCCGCGCTTCGACAGCTTGGATACGAGTTTGTTCAGGTTTGCCACGTGGCCAGCATAACGATTCCACCCCTTGTTCGTGATTCCTTGGGTCAAGGGGGCGGGGCGCGCCCACAATAATTGGGATATTTCGCACGCCCCAGCGGCGGCGCGCACCGCTGATACGCAGCATGAAATAGGCGAACACCGTCGCTGATGAGTGACGCGGCCTCTACAGGGTTCACTTAGGACCGCGCCGGGTGGTTATTCTTAGGGCCATGTGCGGAATCGTGGGATATGTAGGCCAGAAGCCCGCCCTTGAGGTAGCTATTGATGCGTTGCGACGCATGGAATACCGAGGCTACGACTCGGCGGGTATCGCAGTGCTCGATGGAGAAGGCGGCATCCTCTCAGAAAAGAGCGCCGGCAAACTCGCCAACCTCGAAAATGAACTCGACGCGGTTGGCCGGGACCAGTTCACCGGCACCACCTGTATCGGCCACACCCGGTGGGCCACACATGGTCGCCCCACCAACGCCAATGCGCACCCCCATATCTCGTACGACGGCAAGGTCGCCATCGTGCACAACGGCATCATCGAAAACTTTGCCCCCTTGCGCAGCGAACTCGAAGAAGCCGGTATCGAACTCAACTCCGAAACTGACTCCGAAGTCGCATGCCACCTTCTGGCGCGTGCCTACAACGGCGAGGACAACTCCGGCACCGCAGGTGACTTCCAGGCCTCGGCGCTGGCCGTGCTCAACCGCCTCGAGGGCGCGTTCACGGTGCTGTTCACCCACGCCGACCACCCGGACACCATCGTCGCCGGTCGCCGCTCCACCCCGCTGATGGTCGGTGTCGGCGGCGATGGCATGTACCTCGGCTCCGACGTTGCCGCGTTCATTGCCTACACCAAGGAAGCCGTCGAACTGGGCCCGGACAGTGTCGCGGTCATCACCGCCGACGACTACACCCTGCTTAATTTCGACGGCAGCGCAGCCGAAGGCCGCCCCTTCACCATCGACTGGGACCTTGAAGCAGCAGAAAAGGGCGGCTACGAGTCCTTCATGCTCAAGGAGATCCACGAGCAGCCCGCCGCGGTGCGCGACACCCTGGCCGGCCACTTCATTGATGGCCGTGTTGTTCTCGACGAGCAGCGGATGAGCGACCAGGACCTGCGCGATATCAAGAAGGTATTCGTCGTCGCCTGCGGCACCGCCTACCACTCCGGCCTGCTGGCCAAGTACGCCATTGAGCACTGGGTGCGTATCCCCGTCGAAATTGAGGTCGCCTCCGAATTCCGCTACCGCGACCCCGTGCTGGACCGGCAGACTCTCGTGGTGGCTATCTCCCAGTCCGGTGAGACCGCCGACACCCTGGAGGCAGTGCGCCACGCCAAGTCGCAGGGCGCACGAGTGCTGGCCGTGTGTAATACCAACGGCGCGCAGATCCCCCGCGAGGCCGATGCGGTGCTCTACACCCACGCCGGCCCCGAAATTGGTGTCGCCGCCACCAAGTCCTTCCTCGCCCAGGTCGCCGCGAACTATATTGTCGGCCTGGCCCTGGCCCAGGCCCGCGGCACGAAGTACCCCGACGAGGTCACCCGCGAGTACGAAGAACTCGAGGCCATCCCGGACAAGATCGCCGACGTCCTCGAAGACGGCGACCGGTACCTCGATATCGCCCGCGAGCTTGGGGCGATCCCGACGATGCTGTTCCTCGGCCGCCACGTCGGCTTCCCCGTTGCCCTGGAGGGCGCGCTGAAGCTGAAGGAATTGGCCTATATTCACGCCGAGGGTTTCCCCGCCGGGGAACTCAAGCACGGCCCGATTGCGCTTATCGAAGACGACCTGCCGGTGGTTGTGGTGGTGCCTTCCCCGAAGGGTCGGGCGGTGCTGCACTCGAAGATCGTCTCCAATATCCAGGAGATCCGGGCCCGTGGCGCGAAGACGATTGTCATCGCCGAACGCGGTGATGAAGCAGTCAAGCCGTATGCCAACTACCTCATTGAGATCCCGGAGACCTCCACTCTGCTGCAGCCGTTGCTGTCCACCGTGCCGCTGCAGTTCCTGGCCGCCGAGATCGCCCGCCAGTGCGGCAATGACGATATCGACAAGCCGCGTAACCTCGCCAAGTCCGTCACCGTCGAGTAGGACCTGCTGAGCCACCACGCATGCCGGGTGCCCCATCGTGGGGTACCCGGCATTGTCGTGTTTTTTACTACCCGACGCTGTTACGCCGGTCGGCCAGCACAGCACCAATGACTGCACCTGCGATACCGATGGCCACAAGCACAGCAGTTGCGACCCAGTCATAGCCCTCGGATTCCACAAAAACGGGGTGGCCCACGAGCGACCAATCCTGCATCCACTCCGGCAGGTTGAGCAGCTCGTACAGGTACGACACCACGCCGGAAAAAGCCACAGGAATCCACGCCAGCCCACTCCAGCGCGGTGCGGCGGCAGCCAGCAGCGTCGCTAAGCCCGCAGTGGCAATCGCGCCCGGGGCGAAGGACGCCAACAGCCACAGGCCCGGTTCGGTGAGGTCTTTGTCCGTGCTGCTTTGTGCGGCCCACATGGTCAGCGGGGCGGCGATGGCGCTGATCGCCACGACGGTGAGCACGGTGAACACCCAGGCGACGACGTACGGTGTGCGGTGTGTGGTGCCGGATGTGTGCTCCGGGATGAGCCACCCGTGGCGTTCATCGCCGGCAGCTGAGGTGGCTAGATGCACCGCAGCGCAGCACAGCAATGTGCCGGCAAACACACCCATATGCGCCAAAAAAGCCGCCTCAATGGCATCGCCATCGAGCATGCCGGGCACGAAATCCGCCGCACCAGGGGAGCTTTTCAGCAGCTCGACCATATCTGCGGTCAATGAGGCAAAACCCACCGCAGTGGCAACGACCGCCACACCCCACCACACTGCGGTCATCCGGTCCAGCCGCCACCGCAGCCCCCAATGCCCATAACCGGGCACTAAGGCTGCCGCACCGGCGTCAACAGTTCCAGGGGCGGAGTGCTTTGTGCCTGCGCGTGCCGACGTGGCCGGCCAGGTAGCGCCCACTTCGCGGGAGGTGGCCATACCCAGGGCCAGGTGGAAAGCCAGGATGATGAATGCGGTGACGTACAACAGCGGCCACCACGCCTCATCGGCAGTAAACGGGGCCACAATATCGCGCCAGCCCAACGGGGAGAGCCACCGCAACCAGCCGATATCGTTCACGTCGGCGACAGCGCGCAGCACAAAAGCCACCGCCACCGCAGCCAGGCCGTACCCGCGGGCAGCACGCCCAGTACCGGCCAACTGCGCCAGCACGACACCGACAGCCCCCATCGCGGTCATACAGGTCCCCGCCGCAAGACCACCAAGAATAGAGCCCGATACCGTCACCTCATCGGTGACGGTATGGCCGTAGTACAGCCCGGCCGCCGAGGCGGCGGCGAAAACCACCCCAATAAGGACAATGACAGCCGCTGCTGCCAACGTCGGCACCCGCGCGGTGAGCCCCTGGGCGCGCACCAGCTCAGTGATCCCGTTTTCTTCCTGAACCCGGGTCATGCTCGCAGCCAGCAGCACCATCATCACCGAACCCAAAATCAGCACATAGCTGTGGTTTTCCCAGATGGCCACGGCAGGCAGGGAGAAGTCGTAATCGATCGGCCCGTAGACGGCTTTCATACCGGCGTTGGTCACCAGAGTCGGCAACATCGCTTCGAAAGCCGCGTCGTTGGGGTAGACCGAGTAATAACCCGGCACCGCCACGACGACCAGGGCGAATAACGGCACCAGCCAGGCGGTAATGAAGATCCATCGGGTACGCAGATGCAGGCGGATAAGTGTGCCCATTAGCGCTGGCCTCCAGCATCGGCGCTGGCAGCGGCGCTGTAGTGGTCCATGAAAATATCGTCCAAGGCCGCGTCAGTGCAGGTGATATTTGTTGCGCCTTGGTCCAGCAGTTTCTGCAGCGTGCCGCTGACCTCAGCGCGCGGATGCAACTGGTCATAGTGGGTGCCAGCAATATCGGCAGTAATCCGCGAACCACGCAGGTGCGTCAACTCCGACAAGGCACCCGATTCGACCAGGCGCCCCTGGCGGATAATGGTCACATCGTCGGCAAGCTTTTGTACTTCCGGCAGGATATGGCTCGACAGCAGCACCGACTGGCCGCGGCCCACGGCTTCGCGCACACACTCGGTGAACACATCCTCCATAAGCGGGTCGAGGCCACTGGTCGGCTCGTCGAGCACCAACACGTCAACATCGGCAGCCAAGGCAGCAACCAACATCACCTTTTGCCGATTGCCTTTGGAATATTCGCGGATCTTCTTCGTCGGATCGAGGTCGAACCGCTCGATCAGCTCTGCGCGCCGCTTCGGGTCATCGCCGCCATGGCGGTCGCGGAGGCGAGCCAAGGTGGCCAAAGTTTTCGCACCAGTCAGCTGTGGCCACAGGGCAACATCACCGGGAACATAGGAAACTCTGCGGGTCGCCCGGGACGGGTTGGTAGTCGGATTATGGCCGAGCACACTGATGCTGCCAGCGTCGGGACGCAACAGGCCCAAAATAGCGTGAATAGTGGTGGACTTGCCGGCCCCATTGGGGCCCAGGAAACCGTGCACAGTCCCAGGGCGCAGATCCAGATCCAGCCCAGCCACGGCGGTGTGGTTGCCGAATTTCTTCGTCAATCCGCGTACCGAAATAACGGGTGTGGACGCATCCATCGACATTAGGGTCTCCTCATTATCGCTGGTTATAGCTACCAGTATCTCCCATAATGCGGTGATCCGGAAGAGATTGAGACCAGGTGCTGGCACCGGTGCAGCGTGACCTACATTATGTGTGGCCCACCACAGCCCAACCACGAATGGAGGTGAGCGCAATGATGACGCCACAGACCTACCCAGAACGCACCCACTGGACAGCAGTGATCGCCCTGGGGGCGGGGATTTTCACCATGACCACCCTCGAGGAATTACCCATCGGGGTCCTGACGCTAATGTCCGACGGACTGGAAACCAGCGACGGTGTGATCGGCCTGGGTGTGACCGTGCCCGGAGTGCTCGCCGCCATCGTTGCGATCATCGCCCCGCGGCTTACCGGCCGGATAGATCGCCGCCTCGTACTCACCGCCGCCCTTATTGCCTCAGCACTATCGGCACTGATGACCGCCCTGGCGCCCAGCCCCGGATTCTTTCTCGCATCCCGAATCCTGATCGGTATCGGGCTGGGCGTGTTCTGGGCGCTGCTAGGCGCATCCGCGGCGCGCCTGGCCAGCCCCAGACAGGTCGCCCGCGCCCTGACCGTGGCCTTCTCCGGCGGGGCTGGGGCCATCGTGCTGGGCGTGCCGCTAGCCACCTACGTCGGTGCCCTCGTCGGCTGGCGTGGGTCCTTCTTCGCCGCCGCAGCGCTGGCCACCAGCATGGCCATTGTGCTGTGGGTGGTGGTGCCACCGATCCCGGCGACCCCTGGTGCCAGCTTCGCCGATATCGGCCGCGCCTGGTCGCTTTCCGGTGTGCGCTTCGGGGTGCTCTACACCTTCGTGGTGGTGCTTTTTCACTTCAACGCGTACACCTATGCCTCCCCAATCCTGCAGAAACTATCCGGGGTCAGTGTTGCCGGTGTGGGCACCATGCTGCTGATTTTCGGCCTAGCCGGCCTATCCGGAAATTTCCTATCCGGCCCGGCAATGGACCGTTCTCTCACCGCCACCATGGTGGCACTGCCGCTGGGGCTTGCCATCGCCATGGCGGTACTCACCCAGGCCTCCGGGCCGCTTGGCGCCGGGGCGGTGATGGCCCTTTGGGGACTGTTCGGCGGGGCGGTCAGTGTCGTGTCCCAGGGGTGGGTGCTCGATGCCTCCGGGGACCTGGCCGAGCCGGCCTCTGGTCTTAACTCCGGGGCTTTTAATCTCGGCATCGCCGGCGGGGCACTGACCGGTGGACTGATCCAGCCCGGGATTCCAGGTATGCCCGGGGTGCTCGGCGCAGGCGGGCCAGTAGCGATTGTGACCGTGTCCATTATCGGCATGATTGTGGCCCTATTCTTAGCTGTTGCGGCGGCACGTCGATCACGGCGAGTACGGGCGTCGTAGCCTGGGCCATATGATGCCCGTCTATACCGCTGACCAAGTCCGTCGCGCAGAACGCCCCCTGCTGGATACCCAAACCAGCGTCGATGAGCTCATGCGCAACGCAGCATCGGCGGTGGCTAAGGTCGCACGCGAATTCCTCGGCCCAGTCCGGCTCAACCCGCGTCGCATTGTGCTGCTCGTCGGCTCCGGCGGTAATGGGGGAGACGCCCTCTACGCCGGGGTGGAGTTGCTGCACGAGGGCTACCGGGTCAGTGCCGTGCTGTGCTCGAAGAACCCACACCAGCCTGCTGTTGACGCGTTCACCACAGCCGGCGGCAATATCGTTGGGCCGATGTTATTGCACGCCAGCGACTGCGCCCTGGCCATCGACGGCATTGTCGGCCTGGGCTGTAGTGGGGCGCTGCGTGCAGATAGTGCCCGCATTGTGGCCTCACTTGAACAAGCCGAGGTGCCCTTCATCGCCGTTGATGTGCCCTCCGGGGTGGTGGCCGATACTGGTGGCACCGGTGCGGAAGGCGCAGAAGGACTCGTCACCCACGTCACCGCCGAGACCACCGTGACCTTCGGTGGGCTGCGTCGGGCGCACGCGATTTCCCCTGCCTGTGGACGTGTGGTGGTGGCCGATATTGGAGTCACAGACAGCACCCGCCCCACACTGTCGCAGGAACTCGCCCGAGTCGCCGCTGCCGATATCGCCGCTGCTAAACAGCCCGCACTCAGCATGATTAAGGGCCTGCAGGACGCGGTAGCAGTCCCCCGGCTGCAGCCTTATCCCAGCGACGATAAATACTCCGGTGGGGTCGTGGGTATTTGTGCTGGCTCCGAGACATACCCCGGTGCCGGGGTGCTCACCGCTACCGCCGCAGTCCGGGCCACCAGTTCGATGGTGCGGGCAGTAGGGCCCTGTGTGCCCGAGATCATTCGGGCCCTGCCGGAAGTTGTCGGTGCGGACTCGATCAATAACTGTGGCCGCGTCCAGGCCTGGGTGGTCGGCCCTGGTCGTGGTTCTGGCTGGTTGGTGCGCGAAGAACTCGTCACTGTGCTCAGCTCTGCGGAGCCCGCGCTGCTCGACGCTGATGCGCTGACCATGCTCGCTGAGGAAACCCGGGTGCTTGACACTTTGCGGGAACGCAATGCGGCCGGTCAGCTCACCGTGCTCACCCCGCACGTCGGTGAGTTCCGCAGGCTTGCTGCTGCCATCGCCGACGCGGAGAACACCCCGAACCCCATGTGCCCAGGCACTAAGGCAGCCAGCACCGCAGGGGAAGGGGACCAGGACGCAGTGCCCGATCCGCGTGCCGACGATCCGGTCGCAGCCGAGCCCGCTGGAAATGACCCTGTCGGAGAGCCGGAAAACACGGCCCCACCCACGCACCCCGCTATCGCCGACCCCGAAGTGGACCGCCTCAGCGCTGCTCTTGGCTTGGCCGCCGAGCTGGGCTGTGTGGTGCTGCTGAAAGGCCACGCCACAATCATTGCGGAACCGCCGGCACCGAAAACCCCAGCCGGTAAGGCCACCATCGTTGAATCCGGCAGCTACTGGGCCGCCACCCCAGGCAGCGGGGACGTACTAGCCGGGCTTATCGGGGCGTGGCTCGCGCACACCCCACACCCGTCAATCATCGCCGTAGCAGCCACTATTCACGCCACCGCAGCGGAGTTGTCGGCACGCACCCCAGCCGGGCCGGCGCCGACGTCGGCAAGCCTCATCGCCAACGCCATCCGGGAGGCCACTGCCGAAGTCGCCGGGCGCAATAAACAGGACTGGTTGCGCGCGATGGCACAATGAGCCCATGCCCAGCATTGAACCGACAGCGCACCCGGTAACTGCCACGATTGACCTCAGCGCAATTGCCGCCAATGTGCGCCGCGTGCGCGAAATCTCCGGTGCGCCGCGCATTATGGCCGTGGTGAAAGCCGATGGTTATGGGCACGGCATCGCCCAAGCCGCCCGGGCTGTGCTCGCCGGCGGGGCCGACCAGCTGGGGGTGGCCACCCTCGATGAGGCACGCGCGCTCCGCGAGGCCGGAATCACCGCCCCGGTGCTGTGCTGGCTGTGGCTGCCCGACCAAGATATTGCTGGTGCGGTGGGCAATGATGTGGACCTCGGGGTGGCCTCCCTCGCCCACCTGGATGCCGTCATTAAGGCGGGTCAGCACGTGGGTAAAAGGCCGCGGGTGACCATCACCGTCGATACCGGCATGAACCGCAATGGATTCTCCGCGATCAACGGTGACCTCAGCGCCGCCGCACCCCGCATCGCCCAGGCGCACGGGGAGGGGCTTATCGACGTCACCGGCGCGGCCACCCACTTCTCGAATGCTGACGACCCCGATGACCCCAGCATTGATATGCAAGCCGACCGGTTCCGCGCCGCGATCGCTGAGCTGCGCGCTGAAGGGCTGACACTGCCGGTCAATCATGCCGCTAATTCCGCAGCGAGCCTCAGCCGCCCGGACCTGGTCTTCGACATGATCCGCCCGGGCCTGGTCAACTACGGCCTCGAGCCGATTGCCGGGCGCAGTCATGGGCTTGTGCCCGCGATGACCCTGAGCGCGCGAATCGGCCTGGTCAAGGACGTTCCGGCAGGAGAAGCGGTGAGCTACGGGCGCACCTGGAACACCGACCACGACACCCGCGTGGCAGTGGTTCCCTTCGGCTACGCCGACGGAATGCCCCGGTCACTATCGGACCGGTGCTCGGTGTGGTGTCACGGCACACGTTTCCACCAGATCGGCCGGGTGTGCATGGACCAGTTCGTCATCGAAGTCGACGACAGTGTGCACACCGGTGATGAGGTGGTCATCTTCGGCCCCGGTGCGGCCGGTAACCAACCCGGTGCGCCCACCGCCGATGAGCTTGCGGAAACACTCGGCACCATTAACTACGAGATAGTCACCATGCCGCGCGGGCGGACGGTGCGCCGGTATATCGAAAGTTAGCGGCAGATTATGGCGTCTTTCCGGTTCGACAAATACCTCCCACGGCCCACCCACGGCCTTGATATGGCCGTCGGGGCGGGCGTTCTCGCCGCAGCTGCCACCGCAGGTATTGCCGGGGTGCGCCACCGCATCATGCCGCAACGCACCCCCACCGCCGCGCCGGTGCAGCTCGAATTGCCCGAACCGACCTGGCGCGGCACGGTCACCGCTGATGATGGTGTGCCCTTGGCGGTGCGGGAAATCGGCCCCGCCGAGGCGCCGCTGAGTGTGGTGTTCATCCACGGCTACTGCCAGTCTGCTGCGTCTTGGTCTCGGCAGGCGGCGTGGCTGCGCGACGAGCTTGGGGACAGTATCCGCATGGTGCTGTTCGACCAGCGTGGCCACGGCCAGTCGGGCACCCCCACCCCGCAGTCATGCACCATCGCGCAGACCGCCCAGGACCTCGCCGCCGTTATTCACCAGCGCGTGCCGGAGGGGCCGCTGGTGCTAGTGGGCCATTCAATGGGGGGCATGACGACGATGGCGCTGGGCGGCGTCGGTAGCGATATTGTGCCCCGCATTCGCGGTATCGCCCTTATTGCCACCGCCGCCCGGGGCCTGAATGAGGGCGGGATTCCCCGGATGCTGCTCAACCCCGCCGGCCACGCCGTGGTCAGTGTTGCCGCACAGGTGCCGTGGCTGACCGACCATATCCGCAACCTCATCCACTTTTGGACGAAGCCGATTGTGCACGGTGGGTCTTTTGGGGACCAGAAAACAGCGTCGGCAGTGCTGAACCTCAATGAGCAGATGATCGACAGCACCGAGTCCACCACGATCCTCAACTTCTTCGAGTCACTACAAGGGCACGACGAAACTGAGGGGCTGCGTGCCCTATCGCATATTCCCGGGGTGGTCATCGCTGGTCTTCGGGACCGCATGGTGCCGCCTGGTCGCTCCGATGAAATCGCCGCGCACTGGCCGGCGGTGCGCCTAGTGCGGGTGCCAGGTGCAGGCCATATGGTGCATATGGAATGCCCGGAGCTGGTCAATGAGGAGTTGCTGCGGTTGCTGCACCAGGCTGGGCTGTCTGCCGACGCCGACTAATATCGGGCTGGTGAGCTCCTTCGACTTCAGCACCAGCGGCACCGCCACCGTGCCAACCGCCGATGAGATGCGCGCTTTCGGGGCGCACTTGGGCGCAACCCTTCGCCCTGGCGACTTGGTGATCCTGGATGGCCCATTGGGGGCCGGGAAAACCACCCTGACCCAGGGCATTGGGGAAGGCATGCAGGTGCGTGGCCGGGTGACCTCACCGACCTTCACCATCGCCCGCGAACATCGCCCCGCCGTTACTGGTGGGTGCCCGTTGGTGCATATGGACTGCTACCGCTTGCTTGATACCGGTGGTGATGTGCTCGGCGCCCTCGACGCCATCGATGTTGATACTGACCTCACCGACTGCGCTGTCGTCGCGGAATGGGGGGAGGGGCTGGTAGAACAGCTCACCGACGCATACCTGCTGGTGCAGATCAGTCGCGGTAGCGACGATGAGGTGCGCACAGTCTCGTGGCGCCGGGTGCAAGGCGATGCGGGGATGGGCCACTAGGGTGGGGGTTATGTATGTGCTCGCGATCGATACCTCAACACCGCAGGTCACTGCCGGGATCGTTGAGGTAACAGGGGACAGCATTGCCCCCGTTGCTACCCGCACCTTCCTTGATGGCCGCGCCCATAACGAGGTGCTGGTCACACTGATTCTGGAATGCCTGGCCGAAAGTTCCCTGAGCCGGCGCGATCTTGCCGCAGTGGTCACCGGCTGCGGCCCGGGCCCGTTTACTGGCCTGCGCGTAGGGATGGCCACCGCCGCGAGCTTCGCCGACGCCCTGGCCATCCCCGTGCACGGGGTGTGCTCCCTGGACGCATTGGCGCCGATTGACGGCCCCGCCGTGGTCGTCACCGATGCGCGCCGCCGTGAGGTCTATGCCGCCACCTACTGCGACGGGCACCGCAGTGCTGGGCCGATGGTGCTGGCCCCGGCCGCTCTTGCTGAGGAGTACCCGCAGGCCGAACGGATTGTGGGCTCAACCACCCATGCCCGGTTGGTGGCCGAGCACCTTGACCACGAGCCCAGTATTGCCGAGGCCCTGCCCACCCCAGAGGCGCTGGTGCGGGTTGCGGTGCGTGACTGCGCAGCCACCGGTGGGCTGACCGAACCAGGTGCCGCGCTAGCGCCGCTGTACCTGCGCCGGCCTGATGCGGTGGCCCCGAAGAAAAAGCCGGTATCCCCAGCGCTGCAGCACCGCCCGGAGCACGGGCATGACTGATGAGCAGCCCATTATCCGCCGGTTGGCGCCCGGTGCGGCCACGGAGCTTGCCGGGCTAGAAGCCGAGGTTTTCGCCGGTGCGGACCCGTGGCCAGCAGCCGCGTTTGTCTCCGAGCTGAGCAGCCCTTTTACGTTCTATGTCGGCGCGCACGTCGGCACGCAATTGGTGGGATATGCGGGTCTGGCCCGGGTCGGTACCGAAGCTGACCCTGACTATGAAGTGCACACCATGGCGGTGGCGAGTTCCTACCGCGGCACCGGGCTGGGCCGAAAACTGCTCAATTGCCTGCTGGCGGCCGCCGATGAGAACCCCGGGCCGGTGTTTTTAGAGGTCCGGGTGGGCAATGACCCGGCCATCGGGCTGTATGAAGCTGCGGGGTTTACCACCATCGGCCGGCGCGAAAAGTACTACCAACCGCAGGGCGATGACGCGTGGGTGATGCGCCGGGAACCTGCCCCGCAGAAGGCCTGATTACTGGTCAGTAAACGGCGATTCGGAGACCATGCGCTCGGATTGTTCCCGCTCGCGCACCACAGCCGGCTCGAGGAGGCCGTTTTCCATGGCGATGATGAGGTACTCAATCTTCTGCTTGAGCTGCACCTCAGCGTCACCGGCGAGGCTGCGGATCTCTTCCGGGCTCACATTGTCGGCAAGCGATTCGCGTACGAAGGAGGCGGTGCGCCGCTTCAGCGGGGCGTAGTTCACGCTGGAAACCAGGGTGGTTTCAGCGACCAGGTCGAGCAGGAATAGTGCCTGGTAGACCTTCAAACCGCCCTTGACTAAACCGGTGACGATATTGGCGAGGGGGTCGCGCACATTATCGTAAATATCGAGGGTGAGCAGCACCATCGCCAGGCCTTCGTGCTTATTGACCAGGCGCCACAGCTCGGCGGCATTGCCGCGAATCTGGTCCTGCCAGGGCAGGTCGTGGGAGCTGGGCTGTAATTCCTGGGCGAGTCGGTCCAGGATGGCGCCGACGAGAGCGCGGCGGTCCTCAGTGACGCGGTAGAGCGCAGACGGGGCGACACCGAGGCGCTTGGCGACGCTGCCGATGGTGAAATCGCGGATACCTTCTTCCAGCGCTGCGTCAATTGCATCATCAAGAGTGAAGGTTGGCTTAGGGCCCGGTCGACGGCTGGGACGGCTAGAAGTAGGGGACATAGCAAAAATAATAGGACCCGGGAACAATATTTCGCTATATCTCTCACCCCCATTTCAGAGTTACCTTCTTATTTGGTTGCGCCGTGCTTGGTAGCAGCCTCGGGCGCGCTGCAGGTGACAGCGTAGAATCAGCCCGCATGAGCACCCCGCAGACCGCCACGATGAATATCCTCGGCATCGAAAGCAGCTGCGATGAAACAGGCGCAGCCGTGGTGCGCGTGACCTACCGCACCGACCTGCCCGACGGAGATCCCGCGCCCACCATCGAGTTGTTATCCGATGTGGTGCATTCCTCAATGTCTGAGCACGCTCGATTCGGTGGTGTCGTCCCCGAAATCGCCTCCCGCGCTCACCTTGAGGCGCTGCAGCCGGTGGTGCGGGCCACGCTTGCCGACGCTGGTATCGACGCCCCCGATGCTGTGGCCGCCACGGTGGGGCCGGGCCTGGCGGGTGCGCTGCTGGTCGGCGCGGCTGGGGCGAAGGCCTATGCCGCTGCGTGGGATGTGCCGTTCTACGGGGTCAATCACCTCGGCGGGCATGTGGCCGTTGATGCCTTGGCTAGCGGCGCGGACTTGACCAATGCGGTTGCTTTGTTGGTCTCTGGCGGGCATACCCAGCTGTTGCGGGTGCGCGGGATTGGCCGGCCCATGTCGGAGCTTGGTTCCACCCTCGATGATGCTGCCGGTGAGGCTTATGACAAGGTCGCTCGGCTATTGGGGTTGGGTTATCCCGGCGGCCCGGTGATTGACAAGTTGGCGAAAAAGGGCGATCCGGCGGCGATAGCGTTGCCGCGCGGCATGATGCGGCAGCAGGATTCCCGCCATGATTTTTCTTTTTCTGGTCTGAAGACCGCTGTGGCGCGGGTGGTTGAGGCTGCCGAGCGGGAAGGCCGCACTATTGATATTGCTGACCTGTGTGCCTCATTCCAGGAGGCGGTATGTGATGTGCTGACGTTTAAGGCAGTGCGGGCGGCCACTGATGTGGGGGCGACTGTGGTGTTGCTGGGTGGGGGAGTGGCGGCCAATTCGCGGTTGCGTGAGTTGGCTGCTGAGCGGTGCGCGAAGGCGGGGTTGTCGTTGCATGTGCCGCCGGCTCGGTTGTGTACGGATAATGGCGTGATGATTGCCACCTTGGCGGCGCACCTGATTGCTGCTGGTGGTCAGCCCTCGGGTTATGGCTGCGGTACGGATCCGGGTTTGCCGGTGGAGATTCCGCTGGTGGCCAAGGATGAGCCGGCGGCTTAAAAAACTGGCACTACTCCACGTTGAGTGTTGGCACTTGCGGTTGTAGAGTGCCAACCAAGGTTGTTTGACACACAGTTGTTCACCCGCGACGACGGCTGTGCTGGAAGTCAACCGGCACACCAAAGACTCACATACGGAGGAAATTATCGTGGCGAACGTCAACATCACGCCGCTCGAGGACAAGCTCCTCGTCCAGATCAACGAGGCAGAGGCCACTACCGCCTCCGGCCTGGTCATCCCGGACTCCGCTAAGGAGAAGCCGCAGGAGGCCACCGTTATCGCCGCCGGCCCGGGTCGTTTCAACGACAAGGGTGAGCGTGTTGCTATGGACGTCAAGGAAGGCGACGTCGTCATCTTCTCCCGCTACGGCGGCACCGAAATCAAGTACCAGGGCGAGGAATACCTCATCCTGTCGCAGCGCGATATTCTCGCCATCGTCGAAAAGTAAGGCGGCTATAACTGCATGTCCAAGCTTATTGCCTTTGATCAAGAGGCCCGCGAGGGCCTGAAGCGGGGCGTGGACACGCTTGCCGACGCTGTCAAGGTCACCCTGGGTCCCCGGGGTCGCTACGTAGTGCTGGATAAGGCGTTCGGTGGCCCGCTGGTCACCAACGACGGCGTGACCATTGCCCGCGATATCGACGTCGAGGAGCCCTTCGAAAACCTCGGCGCCCAGCTGGTGAAGTCCGTCGCCATTAAGACCAATGATGTCGCCGGCGACGGCACCACCACCGCAACCCTGCTCGCCCAGGCACTCATCCACGAGGGTCTGCGCAATGTTGCCGCCGGTGCGAACCCGATGGTGCTTGGCCGCGGTATTGCCGCTGCCGCTGAGCGCACCGTCGAGCTGCTGCAGGAGAAGGCCACCCCGGTGTCCGGCTCCGATGCCATCGCGCAGGTGGCCACTGTGTCTTCCCGCGACGAGCAGATCGGCGATATGGTCGCCGGCGCTATGGACAAGGTCGGCAAGGACGGCGTTGTCTCTGTTGAGGAATCCCAGTCGCTGAACGACGAACTGTTGGTCACCGAGGGTGTGTCCTTCAATAAGGGCTTCATGAGCCCGTACTTCGTCACCGACGTCGATTCCCAGCAGGCTGTGCTCGAAGACGCCCAGGTGCTGCTGGTCCGCGAGAAGATCTCCTCCTTGCCGGACTTCCTGCCGCTGCTGGAGAAGATCGCCGAGTCGGGCAAGCCGACCCTGATTATGGCCGAGGATATCGAGGGCGAAGCACTCTCCGCCCTGGTTATTAACGCCATGCGGAAGACCCTCAAGGTCGCCGCCGTGAAGGCCCCGTACTTCGGCGACCGCCGCAAGGCCTTCATGGATGACCTTGCTGTGGTTACTAACGCCAGCGTTGTTACCGCAGATACCGGTATGAGCCTGAAGGAAACCGGCCTTGAGGTGCTCGGCCAGGCCCGTCGCATCACCATCGCCAAGGACGAGACCGTCATCGTTGATGGTGCTGGTACCGCCGAGGCCGTGGAACAGCGCCGCGCCCAGATTCGCGCCGAAATTGAGCGCTGCGATTCGGCCTGGGACAAGGAGAAGCTCGAAGAGCGTCTGGCCAAGCTTTCCGGCGGCGTTGCCGTGGTCAAGGTTGGCGCAGCCACCGAGACCGAGGTCAACGAGCGCAAGCTGCGCGTTGAAGATGCCGTCAACGCTGCCCGCGCCGCGGTGCAGGAAGGCGTCATCGCCGGCGGTGGCTCCGTGCTGGTGCAGATCTCTAATGAGCTCGAGGCCTACGCCAACGAGTTCGAGGGCGACGAGGCCGTCGGTGTCTCCGCTGTGGCCAAGGCCCTCAAGCGCCCGGCGTTCTGGATTGCCGCTAATGGTGGCATCGACGGTGCCGTGGTTGTCCACCACATCTCCGAGATGGACAACGGTCACGGCTATAACGCCGCGACCGGCGAGTACGGCGACTTGATTGCTCAGGGTGTGATTGACCCGGTGAAGGTCACCCACTCCGCAGTGGTCAATGCCGCGTCGGTGGCCCGGATGGTGCTCACCACCGAGGTTTCCGTCGTCGACAAGCCGGAAGGCTCCGACGAGGACGACGACTAGTCACCCTCGCGTACCACGCAGTGAAACGCCCCGGCCGGGATATCTGGCCGGGGCGTTTGCGGTATGCCCGCCGGAATAAAAACCTGCGGGCTAGTTGAGTACTCGCTGGCGGCGCCGGGAGCGGGAACGCAGGTACTCATTGCGCTCGGACTCGCTCATGCCGCCCCAGATGCCGTAGGGCTCGCCTACGGACAGGGCATGCTCCCGGCACTGGACCAGGACCGGGCAGGACTGGCAGATGCTTTTCGCGCGCATCTCGCGCATCGCGCGGGCCCGACCACGCTCACCTTCGGGGTGGAAGAACACCGAGGAATCTTCGCCGCGGCATGAGCCGTGCAGCTGCCAATCCCAAACATCGGAGTTCGGTCCCGGGAGATGATCGATGTGGGTCATGGGTGCTCCTTCGCTGTGCAGTGGTCGCGCACTAGGGGCTCGGCGGTGGTCGAGTCTCTGCGGTGTCAACGCAGGCTAGTGTTCGCGTCGTATATGAACCGCTGGTTACATCAGTGCGACAACGGGGGAACCGTCGAGCGCAGTTCGCACGAACTTTGTGGCGGAGAAGGCCAGCACCCGGCGGTGAGCCCAGGCTTAATGACCGGGAATATTTTTATGCTTGCGTCAGTACTAGGATGATCTCAATCACAACAGCTTGGCCGTCAGAATAGATGGAGACGTTATGCGTGACGACGCGGATATCAGCGGCCTGGTGCCGCTGGCTGCCCGCGGCGATCGCGCTGCAGCTTCCCAACTGCTGGCAGCTATTCACCCACCAATCGTGCGGTACTGCCGCGCGCGCATGGGAAGTGATGGGCACACCGCCCCGGAAGATATCGCTCAGGAAGTATGTCTTGCGGTGCTGTCTGCACTGCCGGGGTACGAGGACCGAGGGCGGCCGTTTATGGCCTTCGTGTACGGCATTGCCGCGCATAAGGTGGCCGACGCCCACCGCTCCGGCGGGCGTGACCTAAGTCAGGCGATGGCGGATGTTCCGGACCAAATATCTGGGATGGGTACCCCCGAAGAGGATGTTTTATCTGCCGCAAGTAGTAACGATGTGCGTCGTCTACTCGATGCATTAAACGACAGGTCTCGCGACATAGTCATTTTGCGGGTGTTTGAGGGTTTGAGTGCCGAAGAAACAGGCGCGATTATCGGAACCACCCCAGGAGCTGTGCGCGTGGCCCAACATCGTGCGCTGATGAAGATGCGTGCGATTATTGAACGAGAAGCGGAGGAAACACGGTGAGTGAAAACCCCAACCGTGGCACCAGTGGCATTGAGCCGATCCCATCGGTCGAGGAGCTCGCTGCTGATGACGCATTCCTCACCGCTATTTCCGAAGGCGATGTGGCCGCCGGTGCAGGCGCTTATGGGACAGATTCTGCACTAGCTGAGATGATGATCGGCCTCTGCGATGAGGTCGACGCCGATATGCCGCCGACCCCGCACCTGCCCGCCGATTTCGGTCGGGCCACCGGCCCTGCAGGCAGCGCGGAAAAGACCGCCGAGCAGCCCAAGCGTGACGATAATGTTGTGCCGCTGCGCCAGCGGATGATGCCGGGTCGGCTCTCCTCTGCCGGTATCGGTGCTGCTGCCGCCGCCGTCGTGCTCGTCGGCGGGCTGGGCCTGATTAATAATGCAGAGCCCGGCAGTGCACTCTGGCCGCTGCGTGAGCAGCTGCAGGGGGATCAGTCATTGTCCGTGCAGTTGGCCTCGACTATTGATGAGGCTGATGCTGCTGCTGATAGTGGCGATAAGGAAAAGGCTGAGCGTCTGCTCGACCACGCCCGCGTGCTGCTGCAGCAGGTGCGTGCCGAAGACCGCGCCATGATGGAAGAACGCATGGAACGCGCCCAACAGAAGGTGCGCACCATTGTGGTGACCACCACCGTTGTGCGCGATGGCAGCACTACCGTCGTCACCGAACCGGCGAAGCCGGCGCGCACGGAAACAGTCACCGAAACCGTCACGGAAACCACCACCGAGGCCGCCGCCGTGCCCACCGCGCCCAATGCCGAGCCTGAGGATGCTGATAACGGCAGCCCGAGTACTCCGATGAGTTCGACCCGGTCAGCCCCGTCGAGCACGCAGGACAATTTTAGGGGCGGGGTTTCCAGGACCCCTGGTTTTCAGAATCAGGAGCAGCGCACCCCGGCTAGCGGATCGACTACGGTGCCGCCGCGCTCGGGTGGCTCATCCACCCAGCCGACCACTGAGTCGGCCGAGTAAGGCGCGTTTCGCCTGCAGAGCTAGGGACGCCGCCGCATCCGTGCGTCGGTGTAGCCCAAGCAGTAATCCCACGGGGCGTAACGGGTCACGTCCGGGTCGAATTCTGGCTCATGTACTGGTGACTGCTTGCCAGCGAGTAGCAGCAGGTAGTGGTTCTCCAACATTTCCCAGGTGTAGAAGTGCATCTGCTGGCAGTCTTCGCACACCATGCAGACCCCCAGGAACCCCACCGGGCTCATGGCAGCACGGAATTCACGGACGCACGCCAGATCGGTGCGAACTTCCTCTCGTTCTTGCTCAGTGAGAGGCTCGAAATGCTCCTCGGGCTCGAGTAGCCGGGAGGGGTCGTTCGGGTCGTCCTCGAAGGGATCACGCGGCATCGAGGACCAGAAGTCTCTGCTCACGCATAACACCGTAGCGGCCAGGTGGGTGTTAATGCACACAGCACTCATGCCGCCGTAGTAGCCCAAGCCGATAGCCCCACTGCCCGAGACCGCGCTGATGCGATTACTCTTGAGTCATTAGTGGCCGCAACCAGGAGGACTCAGCGCAATGACTAACCCCACCGGAATCAGCCTTGGCGGAGACGATCCCAATAAGATCCCGCTTGTAGGCCTGACGTTTGACGACGTTCTTCTCATCCCCGATGCTTCCGACGTCATCCCGTCCGCGGTGGACACCTCCTCACAGCTCACCCGCGAACTGCGACTGAATATGCCGATTATCTCCGCGGCAATGGACACTGTCACCGAGTCCCGGATGGCTATTGCCATGGCCCGCCAGGGCGGCATGGGCATCCTGCACCGCAATCTCTCCGTTGAAGCCCAGGCTCAGCAGGTGGAAAACGTCAAGCGCTCCGAGGCCGGCATGGTCACCGACCCGGTGACCTGTTCGCCGACCGACACCATCGGCGATGTTGACGCCAAATGCGCCCGCTACCGCATCTCTGGTCTGCCGGTCGTTGACGATAAAGGTGTCCTCGTCGGCATCTGCACCAACCGCGATATGCGCTTCGAGACCGATGAGAACCGCCCGGTTGCTGAGGTCATGACCGCTATGCCGCTGGTTGTTGCTGAGCACGGTGTCTCCAATGAGGAGGCCTTGCACCTGCTGCGCACCAATAAGGTCGAGAAACTGCCGATCGTTGATAAGGACGGCAAGCTCACCGGCCTCATCACGGTCAAAGACTTCGTCAAAAAAGACCAGTACCCCGACGCCGCCAAGGACAGCTCCGGTCGCCTGCTGGTCGGTGCGGGCATCGGCACCGGTGAGGATTCCTGGAGCCGTGCCTCCGCGCTTGCCGACGCTGGCGTCGACGTCCTTGTCGTCGATACTGCCCACGCACACAACTCCGGTGTGCTGGAGATGGTGAGCAAGGTCAAAAAGGAATTCGGCGACCGGGTGCAGGTCATTGGTGGCAACCTCGCCACCCGCGCTGCTGCCCAGGCCATGATTGAGGCTGGTGCCGACGCGATCAAGGTCGGTATCGGCCCGGGCTCCATTTGCACCACCCGCGTTGTTGCCGGTGTCGGTGCCCCGCAGATCACCGCCATCATGGAGGCCGCCAGCGTGGCGAAGAAGGCCGGGGTGCCCATCATCGCCGACGGCGGCATGCAGTTCTCCGGCGATATCGCCAAGGCCCTGGCAGCCGGTGCGTCGACTGTGATGCTTGGTTCCCTGCTGGCCGGCACCGCCGAGGCGCCCGGCGAGACCGTCGTCGTCAATGGCAAGCAGTACAAGATGTACCGCGGTATGGGCTCCCTGGGGGCCATGCAGGGCCGCGGGCTTACCGGCGAGAAGCGTTCCTTCTCCAAGGACCGCTACTTCCAGGCTGATGTGCTCAGCGAAGAAAAGCTCGTCCCCGAAGGCATTGAGGGCCGCGTGCCCTACCGTGGCCCCCTCGACGCCATCGTGCACCAGCTCGTCGGCGGTTTGCGTGCGGCTATGGGCTACACCGGTTCGGCCACTGTCGAGGACCTGCAGAACGCCAAGTTTGTGCAGATTACCGGCGCTGGCCTGCGGGAGTCGCACCCGCACGATATTCAAATGACCGTCGAAGCCCCCAACTACTACCAGCGGTAAAGGAATACTGTTAGCTATGCGCGATGTTGTTGAAATTGGCCACGGCCGCGAGGCCCGCCGCACCTATGGTCTTGAAGATGTGGCTATCATCCCGTCGCGGCGAACCCGCTCGTCGAAGGACGTAGACACCTCCTGGCGGATTGATGCCTACACCATGGACATCCCGGTGATGACCCACCCGACCGACGCTGTGGTCGGCCCGGACTCCGCCATTGAGTTCGGTCGCCTCGGCGGTCTGGCGGTGCTCAACGCCGAGGGCCTGTGGGCGCGCCATGAGGATGTGCCCGCCAAGATCGAAGAGGTCATCGACGCAGCCACCGAGCTCGATTCGAACCGTGGTGCCAATGCGGTGCTGCAGCAACTGCACTCCGCGCCCATTGATGAAGAACTGCTGGTGCGCCGGATTAAAGAGATCCGCGATGGCGGCGGGGTCAGTGCAGTGCGGGTCTCCCCGCAGCGGGCCCGCGAATTAACTCCGGCGATTACCGCAGCTGGGGCAGAGATTCTGATTATCCAGGGCACTCTCATTTCCGCCCAGCATGTCGCTGGTGATGGTGAGCCGCTGGACCTGAAGGACTTCATTGGTTCTTTGGAGATGCCCGTCATCGTCGGTGGTGTCGTGGATTACCGCACCGCCCTGCACATGATGCGCACCGGTGCTGCTGGCGTCATCGTCGGCACGGGCCCCACCACCACCCCAGAAGCGCTGGGTATTGAGGTGCCAATGGCCACCGCTATTGCCGATGCCGCCGCCGCCCGCCGGGATTACCTCGATGAGACCGGTGGCCGCTACGTGCACGTTATCGCCGATGGTGACTTCCAGACCGCCGGTGACGTCGCCAAGGCCATTGCATGTGGCGCTGACGCAGTTGCGCTGAGCGAACCACTGGCGATGGCGGCTGAAGCCCCGGGCAAGGGCTGGACCTGGCCGTCGGCAGCGGCGCACCCGCAGTTCCCGCGTGGTGTTGTCGAGCCGACCGAAAGCGCCCTGCTGGAAGAGCAGGACCGCCCCAGTATGGCCTCGCTGCTGTTCGGCCCGTCCACTGAGGCTTTCGGCACCAGCAATATCGTCGGCGGCCTCAAGCGCAGCATGGCTAAGTGCGGCTTTACCGACGTGAAGTCCTTCCAGAAGGTCGACCTGTCGGTGCGTTAGGGGCGCAGCACGAGGCGCATACAGCTCGAATAGCAGCCCGGCCGGGAAGCACCTGGCCTGGCTGCTATTCTTATGCGCGTGTCCGACCAGGTAAATCACCCCGTTCTCGTCGTCGATTTCGGCGCCCAGTACGCCCAGCTCATTGCCCGCCGTGTGCGAGAGGCCAACCTGTATTCAGAGGTCATCCCGCATACCGCCACTGCCGCGGAGATTAAGGCTAAGAATCCGCGTGCCTTGGTGCTCTCCGGTGGCCCGGCTTCTGTGCATACCGACGGTGCCCCCACCTTGGACCCGGAGGTGCTCGAACTCGGTATCCCCGTATTCGGCATCTGTTACGGCTTCCAGGCCATGACCCAGGCTTTGGGCGGCACTGTTGCCCCCACTGGTGAGCGCGAATACGGCCGCACTCAGCTCAGTGTCACCGAAGGCGTGTTGCATACCGACGCGCCACAATCCCACGAGGTGTGGATGAGCCACGGTGACGCGGTGACGCAGGCTCCTGATGGTTTCACCGTCACTGCCTCCACTAAGGGCGCCCCGGTTGCTGCTTTTGAGTGCGCCGATAAGCGGATGGCTGGTGTGCAGTACCACCCCGAGGTGCGGCATTCGCCCTATGGCCAGGGCGTGCTGGAACACTTCCTGCGCGATATCGCGGGCCTGGATGCGAACTGGACTGCGGCCAATATTGCCGAGGAGCTCATTGAGCAGGTTCGGGCCCAGGTCGGTGAGGGCCGTGCTTTGTGTGGCCTGTCCGGTGGTGTGGATTCGGCGGTGGCTGCCGCGATTGTGCAGCGCGCTATTGGGGATCGCCTCACCTGCGTGTTTGTTGATCATGGTCTGTTGCGTCAGGGCGAGCGCGAGCAGGTTGAGCAGGATTTCGTCGCCGCTACTGGTGCCCGGCTGATTACCGTGCACGACTCCGATATTTTCCTTGATGCCTTGGCCGGGGTGACTGACCCGGAGACCAAGCGTAAGACCATTGGCCGGGAGTTCATCCGGTCCTTCGAACGCGCTGTGGCCCAGGCTCTTGAGGGCGCGCCTGAGGGCGAAACCATTGACTACCTTGTGCAAGGCACCCTGTACCCGGATGTGGTTGAGTCCGGTGGTGGTTCCGGTACCGCCAATATCAAGAGTCACCATAATGTCGGCGGTTTGCCCGATGATGTTGAGTTCACCCTGGTAGAGCCGCTGCGTCTGTTGTTCAAGGATGAGGTTCGTGCGGTGGGCCGCGAGCTGGGCCTGCCGGAGGAGATCGTCGGCCGCCAGCCTTTCCCGGGCCCGGGTTTGGGTATTCGCATTATTGGTGCGGTTGATGCGGAGCGGCTGGACACTCTGCGTCGTGCCGATGCCATCGCCCGTGCAGAGATGACTGCGGCCGGTTTGGATGACACTGTCTGGCAGTGCCCGGTGGTGTTGCTTGCCGACGTTCGCAGCGTCGGCGTGCAAGGCGATGGCCGCACCTATGGTCATCCCATTGTGTTGCGCCCGGTGACCTCTGAAGACGCCATGACTGCGGACTGGACCCGCGTGCCGTATGAGACCTTGGAGAAGATCTCTACCCGCATTACTAATGAGGTCCCGGAGGTCAACCGAGTAGTGCTGGATATCACTTCCAAGCCGCCGGGAACGATTGAATGGGAGTAGAGGCTAGTCTGAGGCGTATGAGTATCGTTAAAATCAACGCCCTTACTGTGCCCGCCGACCACCGGCCCGAGTTGGAGAAGCGGTTCTCTGCTCGGGCCGGTGTCATTGATGGACAGCCCGGTTTCCTGGGTTTCCAGTTGCTGCGCCCCACTGCCGGTGAGGACCGCTATTTTGTGGTCACCCACTGGACTGATGAAGAGGCCTACGCGAATTGGCGTGATGGTGAAGCCCGGGCTGCGCACGCAGGTGAGCATGGCAAGCCTGTGGTGGAGGCCGCCAAGCTGCTGGAATTCGATGTTGTGATGGACGTTCCCGGCACCGAGGAATAACTCGCTTTTTCGCCTAGTGCAGCGGCGTTGACGCCCCCAAGCGATTCGAATACGATTTCGAAATAAGAAAACGTGTTCGAAAGCTGTGGCGGAGGGGGCGGCGATGGAAGCAGTACCGGATCTCTCCGGCCTGGACCGCAGCGATGCGATTGCTGCACTGCGTCGCTCCATGTCGCGCATCGCCGCTGTGCCCGACCTGCCCGCGCATTCCGACGTAGGCGCTGCCGGCGCTGGCGGCGCTAGTGCTGGCGGTGCTGCTGGCGCGCCAACTGGCCAGGCCAGTACGGGCCTGCAGAGTCGGTTCTTACCTGTTCCTGCGGCGCTGTCCGGGGTTCTCCACGGCGCCTTGGTGCGTGGTGCGGTCACCGAATTAGATACCCCGGGGACGTTGCTTGCCGGGATTGTTGCCGCTGTCACCGAATCCGGCGGGCATATCGCCATCGTGGGCCTACCAGGGTTTTTGCCTACCGCAGCCGCCGAACAAGGCGCGGACCTGAGTCGCATCCTGGTAGTGCCAGACCCAGGGGAGCGGCCCCTGGAAGTACTTGGCACTCTCGCCGATGGGGTGGACCTGGTGGCCGCGGCACTCAACCGCACCCCGCCACCCAGCTATGCCCGGCCCGTCCAGGCCCGGCTGCGTACTGCGGGGACCGCGTTGCTCTACCTGGGGCACAACTGGCCTGGGGCGGCGGCGCAATTATCCTCCCGGCTTATTGCGGTGCATGGCCTGGGACGCGGGCATGGCCGGATCAGGGCGCTGGAACACGAGGTCAGTGCCGCCATCGCCGGACGCGCCCCGCAGAGGGTTACGTGGGTAGTCGGTGCCGATACCGACCCGGTGGCACGAGCAGCCGCCACTGAGCCCCTTGACGGGTTCGACCGGGCAGCGCAGCAACTACGGATCGCACCATGACCACTCACCGGGTCATTGTGGTGTGGTTGCCGGACTGGCCGGTCCAAGCTGCCCGGCTGGCCGCCGGCGCCGAGGCGCATACTGCCTTAGCCCCGGCCGCGATCATTACCGGCAACCAGGTCAGTGCATGTTCCGCAGCAGCGCGCCGGGCCGGTATCCGCCGTGGCCATAGCCGTCGGTACGCCCAGGCCTCCTGCCCCCAAGTGCAGCTCACCGACGCTGATCCCACCCGCGATGCCGCCCAGTTTGAGCCAGTACTTGCTGGCCTATGCGATATCGCGGCCGGAGTGGAATCATTGCGCCCCGGCCTGGTTGCCGTATCCGCCTACGGCCCGGCGCGCTATCACGGCAGTGAGGACCGGGCGATGGAATTACTCGTCGATGCCGCCGCAATTGCCGGGGCGGATTGTCTTAGTGGGGTGGCCGATGACCTGGTCACTGCGGTGCTGGCGGCCAGGCGTGGGGTGCATGTGCCACCCGGGCAGACTGCCGCATTCATGCAGCATATTTCGCTTATCGAAGTCGCCGCAGAGACCGCACTGGGGTTGTCCGAGGACCTTGTTGAGATGTGGTCTCGGATGGGGTTGCGCACACTGGGGGATATCGCCGGGTTACCGGCTGCTGAGGTGGCGAACCGATTCGGCGCGCAGGGCGCGTACTGGCACCGGGTTGCCCGAGGAGACCATGGCCAAGGTGTATCTGCGGCACCCGCCACAGTCGATCTCAGTGTGCAATACCGCCCGGAAGAGCCAGTACACCGCGTCGATACCGCAGCGTTTATTGCCCGCAGCTTGGCTGGCCAGCTGCACCACAGTCTGCGCGAGGCCGGGTACTGCTGCACCCGGTTGGCGGTATCAGCCGAACTCACCGATGGCGCCCGCTTGCGCCGAGTGTGGCGCTGCACAGGCCCGTTGACTGAGGCCACCACCGCTGACCGGGTGCGGTGGCAACTCGACGGGTGGCTCACTGAGCGCCGGGCGGGTACTGCCTGCACAGATAGTGATAGCGCCGATGAGCCCGGCGGCATTGTGGAATTACAGCTTGAGCCGCTCGACGTGAACGTCGCCGGGGATATCCACGAGGCCTTGTGGGGTGGGCCTGATGGCGCTGCCCAACGTGCGGAACGCGCCGCGATACGAGTGCAGGGTCTGCTTGGGCCAGATGCGGTGCGCCGGCCTGTCACCGTCGGTGGCCGGGGGCCCCAAGAGCGCGTCGCCCTTGTCCCCGTAGGTGAGGAAGCCCCGGCGGAATCTGGCCCGTGGCCTGGTGCGGTGCTTGCGCCATCACCACCGCTGACGCACCCATCGGCCCAGGTGCAGTTGCTGGGGGATGCTGACAACCCCATTGCGGTGACCGGGCGGGGCATGTTGACCGACCAACCCACAGCGCTGCTGCGCGGTGCACAGACACTGCCGGTGACCGCCTGGGCTGGGCCGTGGCCCATTGATGAGCGCTGGTGGGTGCCCGATGGTGCGCACCGGGCAGCCCGGATGCAGGTGGTGGTCGACAATAAAGGCGCGCCCGAGGCTTATTTACTCATCGGGCATAAAGGCAAGTGGCGTATCGAAGGCGCGTACCGCTAGTCGTGCTTGATATCAATAACGATGCGCTGTGGGTCTTTCAGGTGGAATACCCGGAAGGGGCGCTTAGAGCCCTTAATCGAAATGAGGTACTGGGTGCGGCCCTCGAAAATATTATGACCGGAGACCTCCACCACAGCATCAGTAGTGGTGGGGGTCAACGTACCGGCGGTCAAATCCTGAATGCCGAGTTCGAAGGGGTAGCCCGTACCGGACAGATGTACCATCAGCGCCTGGTCGCCGGGGTGGGCAATGGGCATCCCGGAACCGTCCTGGGCGGGGGTGTCGGTATAGCGCACATCCCAGCCGGCCCCATCAGCACCATCGAATTCAAAGACAACGCGGTCGTAGTCCTCATGCGCGCCGACGCGCACGTCGGTAATGCCCAGACCAGTGGTCAGGGGGCGCTGGTTGGAGGGGGAGCGAGAAAACTCCTTATCCTTGGGCTCGTCCGGGTCCAAGGTGACCGTGGTGGTCTGCGTTTTGGTGCTGGTGGTCGACTCGGTGCTCGTGCTGGTGCCGGTATTGGTTGTGGTCTCGGTGACCGTTTCTGTTTCCGTTTCGGTCGACGGGTCGACATCACGCATAGACACCGCTTGTTCGCCCTGCTCCGGCTGGGCCGGTTCATTATCGGCGCAGGCGGCGGTGAACGCCACACAGGCAACCAGGGGCACGGCAGTTATCAGCCTCATCATGTGGGTCCAACTCGTCTGCTGCGTCATGCCCAAAACCGTAGGCATAGTGGTATGCCCGACGCAATTAATGCCAGGTAGAGGCACTGAGCCAGTGGAATAACCTTGTTAGGCTTACAACTTATGAACGACTGCACCGATCCGGCAGAGTCTGCCTGCGCGCCCCAACCCACCCCAGGTCAGCGGCGCGGGGTGAATACTGCTGAGGAGTGCAGCACCGCCTCCGATAGTTGTGATACCCCCACCCGGCGCCCCGCGCGGGCGAAGGCGAAATCAGCACGACCGCGCCCCGAAGGCTGCTCTGACCGAGACGCCGAACCACTTGCCGGCACGGCCAAATCCGCCACGCTATTTATCGCCCTGGAATACCGGGCCGGCTGGAGTCGCGACATTCTTGATGGGGGAGTGTTCGGCGAGGCCGAGTCGAAGGAAATCTCCCGGTGGCTCAAAGAACGCGGCGCGCAATTGCAGCTCATCCGACGTCCCGGCCGCGCCGGGCAGCGCCGTGGCGACGATGATGATGGCCAGCGGGTGGTGTTTATTTCGCACTGCAGCCCCAACCAACCCGGCGGCGCCTGGATGGAAACCCGCACGGTCAGCGGTATTGCGGAGCTGATGAGCCTCGATATCCGCCACGGCAAGCCCACCGCTGGTGCCCATATCACCGGAGAGCCCTTATTGCTGGTGTGCACCCACGGCAAACGGGATAAATGCTGTGCGCTCAAGGGCCGCCCGGTGGCCGCGGAATTACACAGCAAACACGGTGATCGGGTCTGGGAAACCTCCCATTCCAAAGGCCACCGCTTCGCCCCGACGATGTTGCTGATGCCGTGGAACTACTCCTATGGCCGGATCAGTATCGCAGAGACCGATGCAGTGGTGCATGCTGCAGCTAATGAGCGCCTTGAGTTCACCGGCTGTCGGGGCCGGGGTACCTGGAAACCTCGGGGGCAGGTCGCTGAGCTGGCCGCCCGGCGGTTTATTGGTTCGCGCGGTTTAGATGATGTCATCGAGGTCACCGACACTGATACGGCAGTGGTGGTGCGTTTCCGTTCCGGTAAACGCTGCGCGGTGCAGTTAGAACAAATCGTCACCGACGCGGTGATCTCCAGCTGCGGGGATAATCCGAAACCACAAAAGGGCTGGGTGGCTACTGAAGTCACTGTGCTGCCGCCGAGGTAGGGAACATAAAAACGGGCCACCGGAGGAAAACTCCGGTGGCCCGTGTGGGGTTGTTCGACGTGGTTAGCGGCGCATGACGCGCTTAGCCAGGTAGTTGCCCAGCAACTGCGCGGCCTGCACGATAAGCACGATGACCAGGGTGGTTACCAGGGTCACATTCCAGTCGAAGGCACGGTAGCCGTAGACGATGGCGAAGTTACCCAAACCGCCGCCGCCGATATATCCGGCCATGGCCGACATATCCACCACGGCGATGAAGGCGAAGGTGTAGCCCAGAATCAACGGCCCCAGCGCCTCCGGCACGATGACCGTGCGGATAATGCGCCACGGTGAGGCGCCCATAGCGCGAGCGGCCTCAATAATGCCCGGGTCAATGGACATCAGGTTCTGTTCCACCAGGCGTGCCACAGCGAAGGAGGCAGCCACCGACATCACGAAGATGGCGGCCTCAGTGCCGATAGTAGAACCCACCACCTGCACCGTGATGGGGCCCATGGCGGTGACCAAAATGATGAACGGAATCGGGCGGATGAAGTTCACCAGCACGTTCAGGGCCGTGTTGAACGGTCCGGACGGCATGATGCCGCTGCGGCGACTGATGTAGAGCAACACACCCAAGGCCAGGCCGACGATGCCACCGATGAGCATGGTCAAACCGACCATCCACAGGGTTTCACCGAAGGCTTCGACCATGCGGGGACGCAACTGGTCCCAGTTGGTGTCGGCGGCGAGAACTAATTGGTTCATGCCAGGACCTCCGTTTCGGTGTACTGCTTCCAGGCGGCAATAACCTCATCCAGGGCACCACGGTCAGCGGGCTCATCATTGCGGTTGGTAAGCCGCAGGGTGAGCCGGCCGAAAGCGTGGGCCTGCACGTTGGTCACTGAGCCGTGGGCGACAGACGCATCCAGGCCGTGCTCGGCGGCGACGCCCATCAACGTGGTCAACGGAACTGTGTCGTCGATCCGCACCGTCACCAATGCTGCCTTGTCCGCGTTGACGCGAGCCGAATCCAGCTCGCGGCCTTCGGGACGGTCACGCAGCGCAGTGGCGGTGAACCGGCGGGCGGTTTCGGTCTGCGGGTTGGCGAAAATATCGTGCACCGAACCCTGCTCGACCACTCGGCCACCATCCATGACCGCTACTTCGTCGGCGATGGCGCGCACCACCGACATCTCGTGGGTAATGAGGATGATGGTCACACCGAGGTCCCGGTTTACCTGACGCAGCAGGGCCAGCACCTCAGCGGTGGTCTCCGGGTCGAGCGCGGACGTCGCCTCGTCGGCAAGCAGCAGGCGGGGGTTGGTCGCCAGCGCACGGGCAATGCCCACACGCTGCTTCTGACCACCCGAGAGTTGCTCGGGGTAAGCGTCGCCGCGGTTACCCAGACCAACGAACTCGAGGAGTTCCTGGACGCGGGCTTTGCGTTCTTTACTGCTCGCCCCGGTCAGCTCTAGGGGGTAGGCGACATTGCCTGCCACCGTGCGCGAGCTGAACAGGTTGAACTGCTGGAAGATCATGCCGATCTCCCGGCGGATACTGCGCAGCTGGCGCTCACTCATGCCGACGATATCGGTGTCATCGAGCAAGATCTTGCCTTCAGAGGCGCGCTCTAGCCCGTTGACCAGTCGAATCAACGTGGACTTGCCGGCGCCGGAATAACCGATGACGCCAAGGATCTTGCCCGACTCGACCTTGAGGGAGACATCGTTGACTGCCTCGGTGGCTGCTTTGCCGGAGCCGAAGACCTTTGTGACGTTCTCAAAGCGGACGGTAGTGCCGCCGGTGGCGGCTGTTTGTGCGGGCTTACTCGCCATTGGGGTTTTCTCGCGCGTCTTCCTCAGCGCGGTCCAGGATCTTCTGCAGATCTTCGGGGCTGCGCTCCACCGGCACGGAGGTACCGCGGGAATCGCGTTCAACGGCGGCGAGGACTTCGGGGTCGTGCCACAGCTTCACCAGGGTCTGCAGGTCCTTGTTGTCCTTATTGGCCTCGGTGGTGACGAAGACGTTGATGTACGGCTCGGCTGCGGGGTCTTCCGGATTGTCCTCGTAGATGGAGGAGTTCGGGTCGATGCCCGCACGATCCAGGAAGGTGTTGTTGATGATGGCGGGCTTGCCCTCGCCGTAGGCCAGGGTGGTCTGGGCGGCATCGACCGGGGTGACCTTCACCTTGGAGGCATCCTCGTCGATATCCAGCGGGGAGGGGTTGGAGACCGAGTCGTCGGTGAGCTTCAGCAGACCGGCGGAGGCCAGCACGTTGATGGCGCGACCCTGGTTGGTGGAGTCGTTCGGGATGGCGACCTCGGTGCCCTTCTTGATCTCGTCAACAGAGTCACCGCCCTTCCAGAACAGGGCCAGGGGCACGATCTCGGTGGAGCCGATCGGCACCAGGTTTTCGTTGGCGCCAACGTTGTACTGGGCGAGGTACTTCAGGTGCTGGAAGAGGTTGACGTCCAGCTCGCCCTCAGACAGGGCGGTATTGACCGGCGGGTACTCGGCGAACTCGACGACGTCGAGGTCGATGCCGGCATCGTCGGCCTTCTCTTCGAAGACGGACCAAGCTTCCTTTTCGCGGTCGGTGGTGCCGATGCGGATGGTGTCGCCTTCTGCAAGAGCTTCCGGTTCATCAGAGCCGCAGGCAACTAGGCCAGCAGCGGTGACGGCTAGCGCGGCGCTAGTTGCTGCGATACGTCGCAGGTTCATGGTGTCTCCTTGTATTTGTAGCTGGCCGGGGTGTGGTTGGCGATAAAACCAGCCATATAGACCGAGCTGTCTCTTCGTGTGGGGGCCACTGTATCAGGCGTGCCGATATGTCCAAAACCGCATTGTTCATTAGAACAAGTGTTTGCATAGTGTCCAGGTGCTGCTTAGGCTTAACCGCATGGGAGGGGACACACCGCATAGCAATGACGCCGGGCCACTGTCGTGGTCACGGATTGAACGCATCCTGTCCGGCCGTGCCGTAGGCACTATCGCCCCGGGCTATGGCGTCAATGGCATGCGAAGCAACCATCAGCGCCGCCCCCTCACAGTGGTCGAACCCCCTGCTGAGCGGGGTAAATCTCAAAGTGCTCAGCATTGTGCTGTCGAATTGCACTGCCGCTCGTCGTACTCATTCCTGCATGGCGCAGCCGACCCCGTCGACCTGGTTGCAGAGGCTGTCCGGCTGGGATTGCGTGCAGTGGGAATAGCTGACCGGGATGGTTTTTATGGGGTTGCCCGCTTCGCTGAGGCCGCCGCTGAGGCTGGTATCGCCACCCTAATCGGGGCCGAACTATCCCTACCGCAGGCTCCGTTAACGGTTTTAGCCCGTGGTCCAGAGGGATATCGCCGGTTGAGTCAGGCGATCACCGCAGCCCACCTCGCGCACCGCGATAAGGACCGAGTGGACTACCCGCCTCTGGCCGAACTGGGCGCAGCCGCCGGCGGGCAGTGGTGCGTACTTGCCGACGTAGCGTGGCTGCCCCAGCTCACCGAGCTCATCGACGCTTTTGGTGCCGAGCATGTGGTCCTTGAACACCGCATCCGGCTTGAGCCTGCCGACGCTGACGCCGCCGAGCAGCTCACTGCCGCCGCCACGAGGCATGGCGTGCGTCTCGTGGTGAGTTCCGCAGCCACGTGCGCAAGCCCTGCTCAGGCCCGCCTGGCCGCAGCGAAACATGCACTACACGAGCGAGAATCACTCGACACACACGCCTGTGCGCTGCCGCCGGTCGGCGGTACCTGGCTGCGTTCACCAGAAGAGTTGGCCCAATGTGCCGGGCATATTCCAGGGGCCCTGGAAAATACTGCTGAACTGGCCCGCGAATGCGCCTTCACGCTTGACCTCATTGCCCCGCAGCTGCCGGCCTGGGATGTGCCCGACGGGCATGATGAATCCAGTTGGTTACGTCACCTCACCTACGCCGGGGCCCAGCGCCGCTATGGCGCCCGTGCGCAAGCCCCCGCCGCGTGGGAACAGCTTGACCGCGAACTCGGCATTATCGACCAGCTGGGCTTTCCCGGTTATTTCCTGATCGTCCACGACATCTGCGAGTTCTGTCGGAGCACCAATATTTTGGCGCAGGGGCGCGGATCGGCGGCTAATTCTGCTGTCTGCTTTGCCTTGGGCATTACCAATGTGGAGCCGATTGCCGCCGGCTTGCTCTTCGAAAGATTCCTCTCTGCCGAGCGGGACGGGCCGCCCGATATCGATCTGGATATTGAATCGGGCCGCCGCGAAGAAGTTATCCAGTACTGTTACCGCCGCTACGGCCGCGATAATGCAGCTCAGGTCGCCAACGTCATTACTTACCGACGTCGGGGTGCGCTGCGCGATGCTGCCCGGGCCCTGGGGCACCCACCTGGGCTGGTTGACGCGTGGGTACATGGCATTGCTGAACCTCCTGCGGATGTGGCGCAGCTTGCCGACGGTTTCCGCGGCCAACCGCGGCATTTGGGTATTCACTCCGGTGGCATGGTGATTTGTGATCGGGCCATTGCCGATGTGGTGCCTGTGGAATGGGCTCGGATGGCAGATAGATCTGTGGTGCAGTGGGATAAGGATGATTGCGCCGCCGCCGGGCTGGTGAAATTCGACCTGCTGGGCTTGGGCATGCTCGAAGCCATTCACCACTGCATGGACCTGGTTGCCACCCACCGGGGCCGCGAGATCGAACTGCACACCATAGATATCTCCGAGCCTGAGGTCTACGCCATGCTCGCCCGCGCCGATGCTGTGGGTGTATTCCAGGTTGAGTCGCGTGCCCAGATGGCCACATTGCCGCGGCTGCGCCCCCGCGAGTTTTTCGACCTTGTCGTACAAGTCGCCCTCATTAGGCCCGGGCCGATTCAGGGCGGCAGCGTGCACCCCTATATCCGCCGCCGCAATGGACTTGACCCGGTCACCTTTGATCACCCCGTGCTGAAGAAATCCTTAGGAAAAACCCTGGGCATACCCCTATTCCAGGAACAGTTGATGCAGATCGCAGTCGACGCTGCCGGGTTCACTGGCGCTGAGGCCGATGCGCTGCGCCGGGCAATGGGATCGAAGCGGTCGAAAGAACGCATGGAACAACTGCACACCCGCTTCCTGCAGGGCCTGCGCGATACCAACGGCATCACCGGGGACGTAGGGGACCGGCTGTGGGACAAAATCGTGGCCTTCGCCGCCTACGGGTTCCCCGAATCCCACGCCCAGTCATTCGCGTCCCTGGTGTATTTTTCCGCCTGGTTTAAGTACCACTACCCAGCAGAGTTCTGCACTGCACTGCTGCGCGCCCAACCGATGGGTTTCTACTCGGCGCAGTCATTAGTAGCTGACGCCCGCCGCCACGGGGTGGGCTGCGATGGGGCCAGTATTAATGACTCCCTCGTTGTAGCGGATTGCCCCAACGGGCGAATCCGGCTGGGGCTGTCCTCGGTGCGTGGACTTAGCAAAGAGGCAGCGCAGCGCATCGTAACTGCCCGCGATAGCGATGGCGGTGGGCCCTACACCAGCCCCGCTGACCTGGCTAGACGTGCAGATCTTGGGGTCAAGCACCTAGAAGCACTCGCGCACGCCGGGGCGATGGAATGCCTCGGCCTGGACCGTCGGCAAGCCCTGTGGGCGGCTGGGGTGGCTGCCACCGAAAACGCCGGCATGCTGCCGGGACTTACTGTGGCCACAGCACCAGCGCTGCCGGGGATGAGTGAGTTCGAACTTGCCGCCGCCAACCTAAGTGGCCTGGGAGTTACCCCAGATGAGTACCCGGTGGCGGCGCTGCGCGGAGAACTTGCTGCCGCTGGAGTGGTGCCCGCAGCTGAGCTCAACACCTTGCCGGACTGCAGCCACGTGTGGGTTGGGGGAGTCGTCACCCACCGGCAGCGCCCAGGTACCGCCGAGGGCACCATTTTCTTAGGCGTTGAGGACGAGACCGGGCTTATGAACGTGTTGTGCTCTCCGGGGTTGTGGGAGCGCTACCGGGTCACCGCCACCACAGAGCGAGCACTGGCTATTCGTGGTGTGGCGCAGAACGCTTCAGGTGCGGTGACGATCATCGCCGATAAACTCATTCCGCTACGTGAGATGGTGAGCTCTCCTGTTGTCGCAGGTAAGAGCCGGGATTTTAGGTAGGTAGTCATGAAAGATGCCCGGTATCGTGTACGCATGCACACTGCACCGGGGACGCACACGTTTGACCGACCAGTATCCGGCAAGGACGCCGCCATCCTTATCGGCGCCTTTATGCTGTCGCTGGTTGCAGTAGCCGGTGTCGCCGCAGTGTTACTCACCATCTTTGGCTCCGCGGCTGTTCCTTATGTCCTGCCATTAGCCGGGGCTATCCAGTTAGTGCTGTGTGGGATTGCGATCCGGCTACGCGGGTGGACTATCCGTGAACTCGGTTTCGTACGGCCCGCTCATGGTTGGTTGCGACTGCTCTGGCAAGTGCCGCTGGCCTGGGTGGTGGCACTCCTGGTGACCGTGGTGGTGCACCCACTGCTTTTCGACAATCCCACCGACTCCAGCTCAAAAACGATCAGCGCTAGCCTTGCCGCGGGCCCCGGGCTGGCAGTGGCCGTGTTCATTGTCGCCGTGGTGGTCGCCCCGCTGGTAGAGGAGATCGTTTTCCGACGTCTCATCTACGCCTTGCTGGAGCGACGCTTCGGTGTGATCGTGGCAGCGCTTGGTTCCGCTGTGCTGTTCGGCCTGATCCACGTCGAACCGCAGGCCATTTTGATGATCTCCTTCCTCGGTATCGCCATGGCTCTGCTGGTGCGGCATAACCGCAGCTTGTGGCCCTCGGTGTGCCTACATGCACTCAATAACGCAATCGCGGTCACAGCATTATTGATCATGCTCTAGGTGCGGGAAAACGGTGTCGGCACGTCTTTTAGAATGACCGCATGAGACACACCTACGGGGCATCGCTATCGCCCGACGGCACCGCCATTGCCTATATCGTCCGTGATGGTGGCTACCCACGAGCCGTCGAAGTGCCGCTAGAAAACGGCGCTGTTGGTGATGAACGCCCCGTGGAACTACCCGTTGAGGGCCCAGTAACCCGCGTACTGCATTCCCCGGATGCGCAATGGATTGCCTGTGAGGTGTCCCCAGGCGGTACTGAGCGGCTGGAAACGTGGTTAGTGCCCGCCGGGTCGAATACCAATGAGGCCCGGCACCCGCAGCTATCCGGTGACGCCAAAAACACCCTGGTGGAATGGGACGGCAACCAGTTGGCCATGGATGCCTTCACTGCCGACGGCATTGCCGAAGGCCGCCTTGTGGACCCGCGCACCGGTGACCACGTGGTCCTGGATCGGCGCACTGACTCCCAGCTTGTCGCCGCCGAGTCCGGGCATGCCCTGATGCGTGTGGGCCCACGTGGTTCCCGCGAGCTGTTGCTGGTGCGCCCCGATGGTTCGTGGCTGCCGCTGCTGCCGCCCGAGCCCGGCGCGATGACCGAATCCGGAGTCATTCTCGGTTCCGCCGCGATGCCCGATTTCGACACCCAGGTCGTACTCGCCTTATCGGATCACGGCAGTGACCGTCGTCGAGTATTGCGCCTGGAAATCGAGGGTGATGACGTAGAGATCAGTGAACTTATCGCTATGGCTGATTCTGATGTCGACGAGTTCGTGATCAGTGAGAACCTCACCACCGCCGCAGTGCTGTGGAATACCGGCGGTGTGTCTGCCCTTGACGTGCTGAGCCTGGGGGAGAACCAGCAAGTGCTGGTGCGCCGGTCCATTGAACTTCCCGGCATGGTTGCCACCGACTTGTCCATCACCGATGATGGGGAATTGCTCTCTCTTACTGTGGAGGGCCCCAACCTGCCGCCGACGGTAGAAATACTGAGTACCGCGACCGGAAAAATTGAATCGCTCGATGTGGAGCGCAGTCGCCGCATCACCGAGCGGGCGCAGGCTGACTATATGCCGGAGCTGGTGCGGTATATGGCCCGCGATGGGCTGGAATTATCCGGCTGGCTCTACCACTCCGCTGTCAACGGGCTTGGCAAGGATATCGATGCCAATGAGGGGCCAGGCCCGGTCTATATCCACGTCCACGGCGGGCCTGAACTGCAGTCTCGCCCGGTCAACCACGACATTCTTACTGCGCTCATTGATTCCGGGGTCACTGTATTCACGCCGAATATCCGTGGCTCCTCCGGTGCTGGGCGTGCCTTCATCCACGCCGATGACCGCTATGGGCGCTTCGCCGCGATCCGGGACTTAGCTGATACCGCCAAGTTCCTCATTGCCGCCGGCATTGCCGACCCTGACCGCATCGCCCTCGGCGGCCGCAGCTACGGCGGTTTCCTGTCTTTGTTGGCCGCGGAGCGTTTCCCCCGGCTTTTCCGGGCCATCATTGATGCCTGTGGCATGACCAGTTGGGAAACTTATTACGCCTCCACTGAGCCGTGGCTGGCGGCAGCGGCGGCACCGAAATACGGCTACCCACTGCAGGATGCGGAGCTGCTGCACGATATTTCCCCGATTACCAACGCGCACCGGATCACTGAGCCGGTGTTATTCATCCACGGGGATACTGACACCAACGTGCCGCCCGCCGAATCGCAGCAGATGGTGGATGCGCTCACCGCGCGCGGTATGCCTGTCGAGCACCTGGTGGTGCCGGGGGAGGGCCATAAATTCGCCAAACCAAAGTCGCGCCGGCTCATTGCGGCGACAATGCTTGACTTCCTGCAGCGACATGGGGTGGTGGATACCCCTAATCTCACCAACTTTGATGCTCGAATTGAGGATATGCGTCGGGGCCGCCGCCGCTTCTCCGGAGAGACCGCTGATGAACACGCCTAAACCACCTGAGCCCACCTGCCATATCCTGTTTGACCAGCCGGTTATCCCAGGAAATACCGGCAATGCAATTCGCCTATGCGCCAATACTGGGGCAACTCTGCATCTGGCTGAGCCACTGGGGTTCAACTTCGATGACAAGCATCTTCGGCGCGCCGGGCTGGATTATCACGATCTAGCTGAGATGCGTGTGCACCCGTCGTTGGATGCGGCACTGACCGAACTGACCGGGATTAGTGCTGAGCAGGCTGCCGATGGGGCCCAGCCGCAGCGGCGCGTATTCGCCTTCACCACTCAAGCGACGACGTGGTTTTCTACGGTGTCCTACCAGCCTGGCGACGTATTGGTCTTTGGTACTGAACCGACCGGGTTGGACTCCGCTGCTCTGGCGGACCCACGGATCACCACTGAGCTGCGGATTCCCATGCTTGCCGGCCGACGTTCGATGAATCTGTCTAACTGTGCGGCGGTGGCCACTTTTGAAGCGTGGCGCCAGATCGGTTTTCGCGGCGCTAGCTAGCTCGGACGCACTAGAAAGCTACTGGAAAATTTTCCAGTAGCTTTCTAGTAGCTTTCTAGTAGAGCTGTTTACGCAGGTAGGGGGCTTCTTCTACTGGAAACCAGGCTTTCCAGTAGCTTTCTAGTAGCTTTCCAGTAGCTAGAAAGCGTCGCGGACGCTCCATGTTGCTCGTGGGTCTCGTGGAGACTTGCCTTGCCATACCACGAGGTCGGCATCGCGTAGTGAATTGAGTGCATTGCGGGCAACGGGTTTGCTAAGTCTAGTTAGGGTAGCGACCTCGCCTGTCCCCAATGGTTTATTGGCGCGCTGTAGCGCAGTGAGGACCTCATCTGCGTGTAAGGGGAGTTTCTGTTGCTGGGCAGCATTAATCCTGCGCTCGGCATTCATCACAAGAATGACGCTGCCGTTAGTTTGTTTGTACTCAGGGTCAAGCAGGCCCACGCCGCGCATTTCCTGGAAAATACGGCGAATTCCCTCACCAAGTTCCTGTCCGATGCGGAGTTCGGAGGCGATGCGCGCGATAACCGGATTTCGGGCAAAGCGCGTGATGGACTCCGGCTTTCTCGGATCAGCTAGTCCGGGGAACCTACCAGGGCTTGAAATTTCTAATCGGTCCGGAAAGATTTCGAAACGAATGTGATCGCCTTGCATGCTGTATGAGCGGTGGATGGCTGCATTGACCAAACCTTCTAGCCAAGCATCAGGCGGAATTTCCGACTCACTCACGAATTTGCCGCCAGGTCCTAGCCTGTGGACGCTGGGAATTAAGGACTTTATAAACGCCTGCGCATCAGCGATTTGCTGAGGGATGGAGCCTTCAAAGCGCTCGTCTTCTTCTAGGTTTTGTTGACGTCCCGCATGACGGTCTGGGTCGCTCCACTTCAGTACCCGAATAAACGCACTCGGGAAGAATCTCTGCGGAGCCTTGCCAAACATCAAGATTCCGGCGGTATGAATGCAACCCTCACGTGCAATGAGATTGCGTGCATTTAAGGCATCTTTGATACTTGACGAGCCGATCTCCGCTGCGTACTCCTCTAAAGCATTGTGATCCAGGTCGGCGATAGAGGTATTCGGTACAGCAGTGGCGTCATAGTGGCGCTCACCTTTGGTATAGCGCAACTCCATGATGGCGTTAGGGTCAGTGAGCTTCTGACTGCTGTCGCCTACTCGAATAAAACACTCATTTTTGGTGGTTGTATGCACGTGTTCGCTGGGCGGCACAGTGAGCATGATGACTTCGGCAGGTTCTCCAGAACCGCTTTTTCCCTTAGCTTCTTTGTAGGTGAACTGGACTGGAGGTTGGGTGTAATTTACCGAGGTCTGGAGGAATTTATTGCGCTGATCCGCACTTGCTGTGCCCTGAAGTTTGCGGTCCTCAACGCCGATCACGACTATGCCGCCATCTGTGTTGGCAAATGCGACGAGAGCTTTAGCTAGGTCCTTGGGTTCGATCCTGAAGGACTTACGTTCAAACCACTGGTCTTCGGGTCGTGTGCGCAGCTCTTCAAGCGAGGGAGTGATCGCTTCATCATCGTCGTGCTGTGACCAGTGCGGATTCATACTGGAAACTCTACTGGAAAATTTTCCAGTAGCTTTCCAGTAGCTTTCTAGTAGAGCTGTTTATGCAGGTAGAGGGGTGCGCCTACTAGAAACCAGGCTTTCTAGTAGCTGTCTAGTAGAGCTGTTTATGCAGGTAGAGGGGTGCGTCTACTAGAAATCAGGCTTTCCAGTAGCTTTCTAGTAGCTTTCCAGTAGCCAGTAGAGCCCCGATTATCGCGCCTGATGCCACCGCTGGCGCCGCACCTGCCATACTTGGTGCCATGACGGCGACGAAGTTGGATGGAAAGTTGTACCGCGCCGAGATCTTTGACGATCTTGCGCAACGAGTGAACCGCCTCAAGGAGGCCGGAGTCACCCCGGGGCTGGCCACTGTGCTGGTCGGCGATGACCCGGGAAGTCACTCCTACGTGAAGATGAAGCACCGTGACTGTGAGGAAATCGGTGTGCGGTCCATTCGCCGCGACCTGCCGGAAGACACCACCCAGGAAGAGCTCGAGAAGGTCATCGAAGAGCTCAATAATGATGACGAATGCACCGGCTATATCGTGCAGCTACCGCTGCCGAAGCATATCGACGAAAACCGCATCCTTGGCCTCATCGACCCCGATAAGGATGCCGATGGCCTCCACCCAGTCAACCTCGGCAAGCTCGTGCTCAATGAGCCCGCCCCGCTGCCGTGCACGCCCAATGGCTGCATCCATCTGCTGCGCCGTTTCGACGTGCCACTCAACGGGGCTGAGGTTGTCGTCGTCGGTCGCGGCGTGACCGTCGGCCGGCCCATCGGCCTCATCCTGACTCGCCGCAGCGAGAACTCCACGGTCACCCTGTGCCACACCGGTACTCGGGACTTGGCCGAGCACACCAAGCGTGCCGACGTCATCATCGCCGCGGCCGGTCAGCCGCACATGATTACCCCGGATATGGTCAAGCCCGGTGCGGCTGTGCTCGATGTGGGGGTCTCGCGTGTCGACGGCAAACTCGCCGGCGATGTGCACCCCGACGTGTGGGATATTGCAGGTGCGGTCTCGCCGAACCCCGGCGGTGTCGGCCCGCTGACCCGCGCATTCTTAGTCAGCAATGTGGTGGAGCGCGCAGAGCGTGCCGCAGGTCTGCAGGGCTAAGGCACTGCAGGTATGAGAGAGATCGCCCAGCGCGCAGATCCGCAGCATCTGCCCGACCCGCGGTATAACCCGCACAGCCCAGCTGGCGCCCGCGGGGACAGCTGGCCCCGCTGGGTGCAGTTGGCCCTGTTCGGTTGCCTGTTTATTGGCGTCGGGGCCGCTGCGGTCTTTCTCGGTCTGGAACGCTGGCGGCGCGCGACCTTCGTTTTCGGGCTCACCGTGGTCTATCTCGGGGTGCTGCGCCAGTACCTTCCGGACACAATGCTGGGCATTTTCTCTGTCCGCTCGCGTACCTTCGACCTGCTGTTTTGTCTCGCCCTTGGCGGGCTGATGGTGTTCCTTTCTGCCTCCGTCGACGCGCTCGGCAGCTAGGGCTGTGTGGGCTTAACAAACCTGGAAGAACTCACGAATAATCGCCTCGACCTGGTCGAACTCGGTGAGGAAACCATCGTGCCCGGTCGGGGAGCAGATTGTGCGCAGGCCTAAGCAATTGCCCAGATTGCGCGCCAGGTGCCGCTGCTGATGCAACGGGTAGAGAATGTCGGTATCCACACCGGCGACCATCGTCGGCACCGTGGAATACGCCAAAGCGTCGTTCATGCCGCCGCGGCCACGACCAATGTCATACCGGTTGAGCATGTCGGTCAGCACCACATATGAACCAGCATCAAAACGGGCAGCGAGTTTATCTGCCTGGTGGTCCAGGTAGCTCTCCACCTGGAAGCGGCCCTCACCACGACTCGGGCCCAGCGGGTTCTCACCAGCTTGGGCAGACGCGCCGAACCGGTCATCGAGTTCCAGCTCTCCGCGGTAAGTGAGGTGAGCTACCCGACGGGCAAAACCCAAACCCCGCACCGGGGCCTCACCAGTGCTGTAGTAATCGCCGCCATACCAGTGCGGATCGGTCTCAATGAACTGGATCTGTGCCGATTGAATACCGATCTGCCAGGCGCTAGCGCGAGCACCAGCGGCCAGCACCAAAGCGCGACCCACCACGTCGGGATGCATCAGCGACCACTCCAAGGCGCGAGCACCACCCAGCGATCCGCCAACGACTGCGACGAGTTGGTGTATCCCCAGTTCTTTCAGCGCCATATATTCGACATTGACCGCGTCCCGCACCGATACTGCCGGGAACCTGGAGCCCCAGGCGGCGCCGTCGGGATGCAATGAGGCCGGCCCCGTCGTGCCCCGGCAGCCGCCAATGACATTGGTGCAGATAATGCAGAATCGGTCAGTATCAAGCGCCCGGCCCGAACCAATCATGCCATTCCACCAGCCAGGGGTGGGGTGCTCAGTATCCACAGGGCCCGAGGCGTGGGCATCGCCGGTCAACGCGTGCTCAAGCAGCACCACATTGGAGAAATCAGCATTCGGCCGCCCCCAGCGCTCAAAAGCGACGGTGACATCATTGATGGTCGCACCAGCCTCGGTTATGACATCACCAATGGCGATGGAACCGGGTTGGCCTTCCGGGGGAAGTGTGTGCTGAATCATGACACTTTCCTGATGGGTTTATAGGGCGGCGAAAGCGCCATCCAAATCGGCGATGATGTCCTCAATATCCTCAATGCCCACCGACAGTCGCACCGTGGCCTGGGTGACCCCAGCTGCGGCGTTCTGCTCATCGCTGCACTGCGAATGGGTAGTGGAGGCCGGGTGGACCACAAGGGAGCGCACATCGCCGATATTGGCGACATTGGAGTGCAACTTCAGCGCGTCGATAAACGCCCACGCGCGCTCACGGGAGGCCGGTCCGCCATCTTCACCAGCGATATCGAAGGTGAGCACCGCGCCGCCGCCGGGCATATCCAGGCGAGTGAGGGTGTCATTCCACGGCGATGAGGGAAGACCCGGGAAAGCGACCTTGCGTACCAAGGGGTGCTCCTCAAGGTACTCGGCGACTTTTTGCGCATTGGTGTTGTGCTGGCGCATCCGCAGCGACAGAGTATCCAGGCCCTGGGCAATCAACCATGCGTTGAAGGGGCTGGGGGCCGCGCCGGTATCACGCAGCAAACCCACACGGGCCTTGAGGCCATAGGCGGCCGGGCCGAGGTCGGCGTACTTCAGGCCGTGGTAGGCCGGGTCCGGGGTAACGAAGTCATGGAATACGGGCTTACCGTCGCGCTGAACAGTCCAATCGAAGCTGCCGCCGTCGACCAGCACACCGCCCAGGGCGCTGCCATTGCCGGTGTAGAACTTCGTGGTCGAAGCGATGACAATATCCGCGCCGAGTTCCAGCGGACGCAGTGCCCACGCGGTGGGGATGGTGTTATCGACAATTAGTGGCACCTGGTTGTCGTGCGCGACCTCGGCGACGAGCGGCACATCCAGGACGTCGGCCTGCGGGTTGGCGATGGCCTCAGCGAAAAAGGCGCGGGTGTTGTCCTGAACCGCAGCGGCCCAGGATTTCGGGTCGTCGGGATTGTCTACATAGGTGACCTCGACGCCCAGGCGTGGCAGCGTCACCGAGAACAGGGTGTCGGTGCCGCCGTAGAGGCGCGGGGAGGTGACGATCTGGTCGCCTGCGCGAACGAGGTTCAAAATCGCGGCGGTTTCTGCTGCCATACCGGAGCCGAACAAAACCGCGTGCACGCCGCCTTCGAGCGCACAGAAACGTTCCTCAACGGCGGCGACGGTGGGGTTGTTCAGGCGGGTGTAGATGAAGCCCGGTTCAGACAAGTCAAAGCGGTTCGCGGCGGTCTGCGCATCGTCAAAAACGAAGGCCGTGCTCATGTGAATCGGCAGGTTTCGGGAGCCATTATCAGAGTCGACGGGCTGGCCGGCGTGGATCTGACGGGTGGTGAAACCCCAGCTAGCAGCTTCGGAATTGTCATAACGGGTACTCATTGCGCGAAAACCTCCGGTAGGCGGGCGGTGAATTGAACAAAAGCGGACAGAACGTGCTGTCCGCTTCCGTTGTAACCATTGTGCAGGATGGTACGCGCGCATTCCCGCGAAGGGGGATAAAGGACCTTAGGCAGTGGCGGCGAACGCCTGCTCTAAGTCAGCGATGATGTCCTCGGCGGCCTCGATACCCACCGCCAGACGCACAGTGGACTGGTTAATGCCAGCGCGCTTGAGGCCCGCTGCGTCGGACTGCGAATGGGTCGTAGTCGCCGGGTGGACCACAAGGGAGCGCACATCGCCGATATTGGCGACATTGGAGTGCAATTTCAGCGCGTCAATAAAGGCCCACGCCTGATTGCGGATGGACTCCTCATCAGCACCATCGGCGACCTTCAGGTCGAAGGACAGCACCGCGCCGGCACCAGCAAGCCCCAGCTTCTGCTTGGCCTGGTACCAGGGGGAGCTGGGCAGGCCAGCGTAATTAACCTTGGCGACGCGGTCATTGCTCTCGAGGTATTCGGCGACCTTCTGGGCGTTGGCATTATGGCGCTCGACCCGCAAGGCCAGGGTGTCCAGGCCCTGTGCCAGGCCCCACGCATTGAAGGGGGCAGGGGCAGCGCCGGTATCACGCAGAATGCCGGCGCGGGCGCGCAATGCGAATGCCGGTGCGCCCAGGTCAGCGAACTTCAGGCCGTGGTAGGCCTCATCCGGTTCGGTGAAGTTGGGGAAGAGGTCGCGACCATCGCGCTGGGCGGTCCAGTCGAATTCGCCGCCGTCGACGAGGATGCCACCCAGGGCCGAACCATTACCGGTGAGGTACTTCGTGGCCGACGAGACCACAATGTCGGCGCCCAGCTCGATGGGGCGAATCAACACGGGGGTGGCCACGGTGTTGTCGACGATGAGCGGCACCTGGTTGTTGTGCGCGATCTCGGCGATGGTCGGCACGTCGAGGATGTCGACCTGGGGGTTGGCGATGGTCTCTGCGTAGAAACCGACGGTGTTGTCCTGCACGGCGGCCTGCCAGGACTCCGGGTCGTCGGGGTTTTCCACGAACGTGGTGGTGATACCCAAGCGGGGCAGGGTGACCTTGAGCAGGGTTTCCGTGCCGCCGTAGAGACGCGGGGAGGCCACGATGTGATCGCCGGCGCGGGCCAGGGTGAGCAGCGCAGCGGTCTCAGCTGCCTGGCCGGAGGCGAAGAGCACCGCGGCCACACCACATTCCAGGTTGGCTAGACGTTGCTCGACGGCATCGACGGTGGGGTTAGTGAGGCGGGTGTAAATCGGGCCCGGGTCGGCGAGGCCGAATCGGGCGGCGGCGTGTTCGGCGTTATCGAAGACGTAGGAGGAGGTGTTGTAGATGGGCAGGTTGCGGGACTTGGTTTGTTCATCGGGGGACTGGCCGACGTGGATGGCGCGGGTGGCCAGGGCCCAGGAGTCCGAAGCTGAGTTGTCGTAGCGCGTAGTCATTGGTTAATCCTTAGTGCGTAGGAAGCGGTTGAGGTGTTGTCACAGCACATTAACGGACAGCTCGGTCTACTGCAATAGCGCAGGTAAGAAGCGCATGGGAATCAATAATGGACAGTCCGGGCGGTTTGTTTGGGGTGTGCTGGCAGCCGCCGATAACAAGATTTCGCAGCACAGCGTGCAGGGGAGGAAGCACACAGGAGGCAGGGCTGGTCACAGTGCGGCCAGCCCGAGGGTTCCCCATTCGTTCACCTGCAGGGATGAACCAGTTCACGAAAGAATTACTCAGTACAGCGACAATCCGGGGCGACCAATCGGACAACTAGCGCTCGTAGATGCGCGGAAAAGAGTGGCGACCTTGAGTGATACCGCTGTACAACACGCGCCCAGTCAAGACGTAAAGCCACCATCGGATAAATGGTGGCATCTCTCCTTCGGTGTACTGCTGGCTGTGACCCTGGTGACCTTCACCTGGTGGTCGTATGGGGAGCTGACCAAGGAAGCTAGCTTCCTGATGCTGCTCACAACCATCGTGTTCGGCTTCTTCATGTCCTTCAATATTGGCGGTAACGACGTCGCCAACTCTTTCGGTACCTCCGTTGGTGCCGGCACGCTGTCCATGAAGCAGGCCCTGATGGTTGCCGCCATATTCGAAGTCGGTGGTGCTGTCCTCGCCGGCGGCGAAGTCACCGATACTGTCCGCAAGGGCATCGTCAACCTCGAAGGCGTGCAGTTCGAAGACCCGCTCGACTTCGCGTTCATCATGATGTCCGCCCTGCTCGGCGCGGCATTATGGCTGCTCATCGCTACCCGTCTCGGCTGGCCGGTATCGACAACGCACTCCATCATCGGCGGTATCGTCGGCGCCGCCTTAACCATCGGTTTCTACACCGGCGTTGGTGGTTGGGACATGGTCCAGTGGAGCGGTATCGGGCTCATCGCCATTTCGTGGGTGCTGTCACCGGTCCTCGGTGGTGCCGTTGCATGGGTGCTGTTCTCCCTCATTAAGCGGTACATCCTTGTCTACAACGAGCAAGCCGATGCGCAGCTGCAGCTGCTGAAGGAACGTCGGCATAAGCTCATGAAGGAACACAAAAACCGCTTCCAGCGGCTATCTGAGCTACAGCAGATTTCCTACACATCGGCGATGGTGTGCGACGCCATCACCGTTGCCCAGGAAGAGTACGACGCAGATGAACTCGAGTCGGACTACTACAAGGAACTACACCGGCTTAACGACGAAGCCAATGAGGTGGATTCCCACCGCGCACTAGAGACCTGGGTCCCGCTACTAGCTGCCTTCGGTTCGGTCATTATCGGCTCAATGTTGCTGTTTAAGGGGCTGAAGAACCTACAGCTGGATATCTCCAATGCCGGGAATTTCATCATCCTCGGCATGATCGCCGCCTCGGTGTGGCTGTCGGTATTCATCGTCGCGCGCACGTTGAAAAAGCACGCCCTATCCCGCTCCACCTACCTGCTGTTTTCCTGGATGCAGGTCTTTACCGCCTCAGCTTTTGCTTTCTCCCACGGCTCGAACGATATCGCCAACGCCATCGGTCCCTTCGCAGCTGTGCTTGACGTACTGACCACCAACCAGATTCACGATGAAGCCCCCGTGCCCCCAGAGGCCATGCTCGCCATGGGCGTCATGCTTGTGTGTGGTTTGTGGTTCATCGGCCGCTTCGTCATCGCCACCGTCGGCTCCGGCCTCACCGCCATGCACCCAGCTTCCGGCTTCGCCGCCGAGCTCTCCGCTGCGGCCGTGGTCATGGGGGCGTCGCTACTGTCGCTGCCGGTGTCCTCCACCCATATCCTCATCGGCGCTGTGCTCGGCATCGGCATCGTGAATAAGGCTGCCAACTGGAAGCTTATGAAGCCCATCGCTATGGCCTGGGTCATCACCCTTCCCGTCGCAGCAGTGATCGCCTCTGTGTGTGTACTTGTGCTGCACGCCATCTGGGGTTAAACCGGCCGCGGACCCGGATAACGCACGACAAAGCCCTCCGGGCAGCCACGTAGCTGCCGGAGGGCTTTGGTGTGGGGCAGAGACTAGCTCTGCTTCATCTCCGCGATGATGTCATTAAAGACCTTCGAGGGGCGCATAACGGCCTCGGTCTTGTCATCATCGGGCAAGAAGTAGCCGCCCAGGTCCGCCGGGGAACCCTGAACTTCCAGAAGCTCCTTGGCGATCTGCTCCTCGTTATCACTGAGCTTCTTAGCGAACTCAGTGAACTCATTTTTCAGCTGCTCATCGGCATCCTGGTTGGCAAGCTCCTCAGCCCAGTAGCGGGCGAGGTAGAAGTGCGAACCACGGTTGTCGATCTCGCCGGCCTTGCGGGAGGGGGACTTGCCGTCCTCAAGCAGGCGGTCGGTAGCGCGGTCGAGTGCCTCAGCCAGCACCAGCGCACGCCCCTGGGACTCATCGCCATCAGCGGTATGCTCATTGGCGTAGCGCAGCGACTCCGCCAGGGCCAGGAACTCGCCCAGGGAGTCCCAACGCAGGTGATTTTCTTCCTGCACCTGCTGGACGTGCTTCGGTGCGGAGCCGCCGGCCCCGGTCTCGAACAGGCCACCGCCGGCCATCAGCGGAACCACCGAAAGCATCTTTGCCGACGTGCCCAGCTCCATGATGGGGAACAGGTCGGTGAGGTAGTCACGCAGCACATTGCCGGTAACCGAGATGGTGTCCTTGCCTTCGCGGATGCGCTCAAGCGAGAACTTCGTGGCCGCCTCCGGGTCCATGATCCGGATATCCAGGCCCTCAGTGTCGTGCTCTTCGAGGTACTTCTCGACCTTCTCGATGAGCTTGGCGTCGTGCGCACGGGTGCGGTCCAGCCAGAACACCGTCGGGTCGCCGGTGGCGCGGGCGCGGTTTACAGCAAGCTTCACCCAGTCACGGATCGGCGCATCCTTGGTTTGGCAGGAACGCCAAATATCGCCCTTGGCGACGTGGTGCTCAATGAGCACCTTGCCGGAGGAATCCACGACCTGCAGGATGCCGTCGTGCTGCACCTGGAAGGTCTTGTTGTGGGAACCGTATTCCTCGGCCTTCTGGGCCATCAGGCCCACATTGGGCACCGAGCCCATCGTGGACGGGTCGAACTTGCCGTTTTCCCGGCAGTCGTCGATAACGGCCTGGTAGACCCCGGCGTAGGAGGAGTCGGGGATAACCGCCAGGCAGTCCTGCTTCTCGCCCTTGGGGTTCCAGCCCTTGCCGCCATTGCGGATAAGTGCGGGCATGGAGGCGTCGACGATGACGTCGGAAGGCACATGCAGGTTCGTGATGCCCTTGGCGTCATCAACCATGTACAGGTCCGGGCCGTCGGCCAGGTCCTTCTCAATGGCTTCGCGGACCTTCTCGGCGGTGTCGTCGTCGAGCTTGTGCAGGCCGTCGAGGATAACGCCAATGCCGTAATCCGGGGTCAGGTTAACCTCGGCGAGCGCCTCCTCGTACTTGGGGTACACGCTGGGCAGGAAGGCCTTGACGACCTCACCGAAGATGAGCGGGTCAGAGACCTTCATCATGGTGGCCTTCAGGTGCACCGAGAACAAAATGTCCTCGCGCTTGGCGCGGCGGATCTGCGAGCGCAGGAAGTTCGACAGGATGTGCACATTAATGCCGGTGCCGTCGATGACCTCGCCCTTGAGCACCTCGAGGCCGTCCTTGAGGATGATCTCCTCGCCGTCGGCAGTCTCCAGGCGGTAGGTGAGGGTGTCGTCCTTATCCATCACAACGGACTTCTCGTTGTGGCGGAAGTCGTTGGAAGCCATGGTGGCGACATTGGTCTTGGAATCTTCGGCCCAGTCACCCATGCGGTGCGGGTGCTTGCGGGCGAAGTTCTTCACAGCCTCAGGAGCGCGACGGTCCGAGTTGCCTTCGCGCAGCACCGGGTTAACCGCGGAACCCTTGACCTTGTCGAACTTGGCGCGGTCGGCCTTCTGTTCGTCGGTTTCCGGCTGGGTGAGGTACTTCGGGATGTCGTATCCCTTGTTCTGCAACTCGGCGACTGCGCGCTTAATCTGCGGCACCGATGCCGAGATATTCGGCAACTTGATGATGTTGGCGTCGGGCTCGTTGACCTTCTCGCCGAGCTCAGCGAGGTGGTCCTCGATGCGCTTGTCTTCAGGGAGCCGATCGGCGAACTGGGCGATGATGCGGCCCGCCAGCGAAATATCGCGGGTCTCGACATTAACGCCGGCATGAGAGGCGAAGGCCTCGACGATGGGCTTCAAAGAGTACGTGGCAAGTAGTGGTGCCTCGTCAGTCCGAGTCCAGATGATGGTGGCCATATAAGGGAACTCCTTGTGGGTGGCAGCTGTTCACATCCGTGGATATGGTTTCGCCCTACGATAACTAATGCACGCCAAACCGTCAGCGTGGCCTCTTGGTGTAGCGGTAGTGACAACAGTGCCAGGTAGGGTGCATAAGGCAAGCTCATGCGCTATTTTTCGGGAGGCTGGCAGGTAACTGTATCCACCCTTCTTATTTTGCCACACTAATAACTGTCGTGGTCGCCGCGGTACCGGCAGAGTTAATTATTATTACCGGCCACACCTCCCGCCTCACCGCCAGCTTGCCGACGGCCACGCCCTGTCGGACGGTAACCCCATTTCCAAGTCTCAGTGCGCTGCCGGTAGCATTCCCGCCCGGCTTACCTGCCGACTTAATAACCAGCTGTGGAGGAAGCGAGTATGGCGCGCACCCGAATGCCTAACCGTCGCCCTGTCCCGCAGCAAGACCACATCTCCGCGGCCCGGCGCCGCTGGGTCATTGCTGCACTCTCCGTCGGTGCTTTCGGCATCGGTGTCACCGAATTCTCCGCAATGGGGTTGCTGCCCTATATCGCGGCCGATTTCGGACGCACCGAAGCAGAAGCAGGAGCGGTCATCTCCGCCTACGCCCTTGGCGTGGTGCTCGGCGCGCCACTTATCACCGTGGTCACCGGGGCCATCCCGCGTCGCCGGATGCTGCTGTTGCTCATGGCCGCATTCACCCTCGGTAATGCCGCCACTGTGTGGGCCGGCAGTCTCGGTTCCTTCACTGCGGTGCTGGTCTCCCGGTTTATCGCTGGTCTGCCGCATGGCGCGTACTTCTCTGTCGCCGCGCTTGTTGCGGCCTCGCTGGCCCCGGCTGGTTCGCGTGGCCGTGCGGTGGCCCTATCCGGCATGGGCCTATCGGTAGCCACCGTTATCGGCGTGCCCGCAGTTCAGGCCTTAGGTGTGGCCGTCGGTTGGCGATCCGGTTTTGTTTTTGTGGCGCTCATCGGGCTGGCGGCCCTGCTGTGCCTGTGGTTTGCGGTGCCGCATATGAACCGGATGGCCCCCACCCGCCCCCTTGACGAACTGGGGGCGCTGGCTACCCCACAGGTGTGGCTCACTGTGGCGATGGGCGCGGTTGGTTTCGGCGGTATGTTCGCCGTCTACACCTACATCACCTGGACGATGACCCGGGAAGCCGGCATGCCCGAACACATGATGTGGGTTGTGCTCATGGCCTACGGCATCGGCATGATTATCGGCACTGACCTCGGCGGTCGTCTCAGCGATTACAACGGCGAGTGGGGTATCTTCGCCGCCTTTGCCGCCATCGCCTCTTGCCTGCTGGTTTTCCACTTTGTCTCCGGAAACGCCATTGTCGGCACCATCGTTTTCGGGCTCATCGGCTTGTGTGGTTCGCTGCTCATCCCGAGCTTGCAAACCCGCCTCATGGATGTGGCGGGCAAGGCCCAAACCCTGGCTGCGGCACTGAACCAGGCGGCACTGAATATCGCTAATGCTGGGGGAGCGGCCATTGGTGGTGCCGTTATCGCTGCCGGTTATGGCTACCGTGCCCCGTCCCTGGCCGGTGTTGTCCTCGCCGTGCTGGCCATGGCGATCTGGGGCATTGCGCATTTCTTTTACACCCGCTCCGCCGCCGCCTAGTCGAAACGTAGAGTAGGTGCCCATGAGCTTGACCATCGCCACCGTCAACGTCAACGGCATCCGCGCAGCGGTAAAGAAACGCCATGAGGACAATCCCGGCATGCTCGCCTGGCTGTCCCACACCCCTAGTGACATTGTGCTGCTGCAGGAAGTCCGTGCCACCCCGGAGCAGGCCGAGAAGGCCCTCGCACCCGCCATTGCGGATGGGTGGCACTGGGAGATCGCCGATAATGAGCTCGCCAAAGGCCGCGCCGGCGTTGGCCTGCTGTCCAAAGTGCCGCTTGCCGACGTTCAGGTCGGCTTCGGCGCCGACGAGTTCGACCGCTCCGGGCGTTTTATCTCCGCCCGTGTCGAAGCAGCGCACAGTGGCTTAGATGAGGATGTCACCGTCGGTAGCTTGTACCTGCCCTCAGGTGCCGCCCAGACCGAGAAGCAGGACGAAAAATACCGCTTCCTCGATGTCTTCGGCCCCTACCTCGACGCTCTCGCCGGCAACGGCAATGTTGTTGTCGGTGGGGACTGGAATATTTGCCACCGCGAGCAGGACCTGAAGAACTGGAAGGGAAACCGCACCTCCTCGGGCTTTTTGCCCCAAGAACGCGGCTGGATGGACTCCGTTTTCAGCGCCTGGCCCGATGCTGCGCCGCAGGACTCCCAGGCCCAGGCTAGTGAGAAGGAACTTGCTGCAGGTAGCTTCACCGACGGTTCCAGCTGGACTCCACCCACGGCTGCACAGGAACCGAAGTGGTTTGATGTGGCCCGCCGCCTCCGCCCCGACGAGGACGGCCCGTACACCTGGTGGACCTACCGCGGTAAGGCCTTTGACACCAACGCGGGGTGGCGGATCGACTACCAGGCGGCGACGAAGTCGATGCTTGACCGCGCGGCCAGCGCCACCGTGGACCGGGCTGCTGCCTATAACCAGCGTTGGTCGGATCACTCTCCCCTGGTGGTTACTTATAGCTAGTTGAGCTGGGGGAGTAGCGCCTCATGGCGGAGTAGACTGCTGACGCAGATGTGGATGGGAGGTTTGTCATGGATGAGAAGGAACTGGAGCGTCTCCACGAGCTCGAACGCAGTCTTCAGCCTGAGGAAAACACCCACCCCAACCTGAAGTGGGTCATCCTCGCATCCCTGGCTATCGCCGTTATTGCGTGGACCTTCGTCTACCACTGGTCAGTGTGGGTCGCCGTCCTTGGCGTTGCGGTACTGGTGGCCATCATGATCGCGGCGACTAGGCGCCGCCCACCGGTGGCGCCGGTAGAACTCACCGCCCAAGAACGTGACCGGGTGCGCCGCGTCATGGATGAACATGGCCTGCGCGCAGCAGTAGCCCTGGTCAGGGCCCTCTACCCGGAGGAACACCCCGCCGCTGCCGTCGCTGCTGTGAACCTCATCGCGCGGCGCCCTTAACCAGCACACCTGCAGCCGAGCCGCGCAACGTCAGCCCCGCGGTGCCGGCTCTTGCGCGCGGGGTTACGATCCGGGGCATGAGTGAAACGCAGGCCCCCACCGAATCCACCGCCGCCGCTACGCGCCGCCAGCGCGTCCTGTCGGGCATTCAGCCCACCGCGGACTCCTACCACCTTGGCAATTACCTCGGTGCAGTGCGGCAGTGGATTGGTCTGCAGGAGGACTTCGACACCTACTACTTCATCCCTGACCTGCACGCCATCACTGTCGAGCAGGACCCGAAGGAACTGCGTGCCCGCACTGTCGCCGGCTGCGCCCAGCTGTTGGCGCTGGGTATTGACCCGGAAAAGTCCGTGCTGTTCGTGCAGTCCCATGTGCCCGAGCACGCTGAACTGTCGTGGGTGCTGGGTTGCCTCACCGGTTTCGGCGAAGCCTCCCGGATGACCCAGTTCAAGGACAAGTCCGCCAAGCAGGGCGCGGACCGCACCACCGTCGGCCTGTTTACCTACCCGGTGCTCATGGCCGCCGACATCCTGCTCTACCGCCCGCAGCTGGTGCCTGTCGGCGAGGACCAGCGCCAGCACCTGGAACTCACCCGCACCCTGGCGCAGCGCTTCAACTCCCGGTACAAGAAGACTTTCGTTGTGCCGGAGGGCCACATTCTAGAGGGCGCGGCTCGTATCTACGACCTGCAGGACCCGACCTCGAAGATGTCGAAGTCTGGCTCCAACCCCAAGGGCATCGTCAACCTGTTGGATAATCCGAAAACCTCGGCCAAGCGCATTAAGTCCGCTGTCACCGATAATGACAACGAGATCCGCTTTGATCGGGACAATAAGCCCGGTGTGTCCAACCTGCTGGTCATCCAGTCTGCGCTGACGGATAAGTCGGTCGACGAGATCGTCGCGGGCTACCAGAACGCCGGTGCCGGATATGGTCAGCTCAAGGTCGATACCGCCGATGCGCTAGAGGCGTTCACCACCCCGCTGCGCGCCCGTTACGACGAACTGATGGCGGACCCGGCAGAGCTGGAACGCATCTTGGCTAATGGCGCCGATCGTGCCCGTGAGGTCGCCGCAGTGACCCTGGAGCAGGTCTACGAGCGGGTTGGTTTCCTCGCCCCACGGCGTGGCTAAAGCTCCCCGAGATACCCGATAGGCGGGTCAGTGACCTAAAGTAGCGATGTACATCGCTGAACCGAAGCATGAAGGAGTCCCGTGGCCACCTCCACTCGCCCTCGGCCGGGAAAAACTGACCGATACGGCATCGAACGTGTCCAGGACAAAGAGCCGGGGTTCATCGATAAGCTCCGTCATAAGTGGCCGTGGTTCGACCACATCATGCGGATGCATGAGCGCTACAGCCAAAGCGGTGGTAACCAGTTCGCAGCCGGTATTACCTACTTCTCCGTGCTGTCGATCTTCCCGCTGCTGATGACGGTCTTCGCCGTTATTGGTTTCATCCTGCGCGGCGATGACCAGTTGCTGGCTGAGGTCAAGCAGATGGTCACCGATAATGTCTCCGGCGGCATGGGGGATACCCTCACCGAGATTATTGACGCGGCTATCGCCCAAGCAGGCGGCGTGTTCACCGTCGGTTTCTTAACCTCCCTCTGGTCTGGCCTGTCGTGGATGAATCACCTGCGCATGGGTGTGACCGCGATGTGGAAGCGCAACCTCACCGCGGCGAACTTCCTCCTCGGTAAGCTGCGCGACTTCGTGCGCCTGGTCGGCATCATTGTCATGATTGCGGTCACCTTCGCGGTCACCGCAATTGGTTCGTCCGGGTTCACCAAGGACCTGCTGGATATGGTCGGCCTGGGTGATATTCCGGGCATTTCCATCATCACGTTCCTGGTGGCTTTGGCTGTTGGTCTGCTGGCGAACTACCTGCTGTTCGTGTGGATGCTCAAGGCCCTGCCGCGCGGTGAGACTCCCACCAAGTCCGTGCTCAAGGGCGCGATTCTTGGCGCCGTTGGCCTGGAGATTGTCAAGCAGCTCGGTACTGTCTTCTTCTCTAACGCCCTGTCGAACCCCGCCGGTGCCGTCTTCGGCCCGATTATCGGCATCATGGTGGTGTTCTACTTCGTCTGGCGCGTCACTTTGTACGCCTCCGCCTGGACCGCCACCACCTGGGAGTCCATGCAGCTCGATGAGGTCGATGCCCCCGCCCCGGCCATCATCCATATCCGCGGTGAAGCGGCACGTTCCGGTGGCCTGAAGACCCTGCTCGGCAAGTAGTATGCCCGCCCGCCCAGGCGCACAGTCCGACGCAACGGCAGTGGTCAGCAGCGATATTGTTGCTGCGCTGCCTAAGGTCGTGCTGCTGGACCATATCGACGGTGGTATCCGCCCGGCCACAGTCCTCGACCTCGCCGCAGAGCTCGACTACGACGACCTGCCCGCCGATAATGCCGACGCGCTGGCGCAGTGGTTCGTCGCACAAGCCAACTCCGGCTCTGCTGGCTGCCGGGCTCGGGCACTCGGCCATATTCGCGCGGTACTGCAAACCGCCCCGGCGTTGGCCCGCGCCGCCCGCGAGGCTGTTGAAGACCTTGCTGGGGATAATGTCGTCTACGCAGAACTGCGCATTGCGCCGCAGTTGCATATGGATGCCGGGCTGAGCATTGCCGACGTTATCGCCGCCACGGTGGAAGGCCTCCGCGCAGGCGAGCATTCGGCAGCTGAGGCTGGTTGTGCCATTACGGCCCGGCTCATTGTGTGTGCCCGCCGCGACCGGGAGGGTTCTGCCGCCATTGCCCGGGCTGTTGCCGACGCATACACCACCGGCAGCCCCGTGTGGCCCTATGTGGTTGGCTTTGACCTCACTGGGGTAGAGGCCAATAATCCGGTCTCCGAGCACACTGAAGCGCTCACTGTGCTGCGCCAACATTTGGTGCCCACTGCCATCCACGCCGGCGAATCAGCGGGGGTGGATTCCATCCGCGAGGCGACTATTGCCGGGGCCAGCAGAATTGGGCACGGCGTGCGGATCTTTGAGGACTTCACTGCGTCTTTCGACGGCATTGAACTGCAGCCTTTATCGCGCTATGTGCGGGATCGTCGCATTCCGCTGGATCTGTGCCCTTCGGCGAATGTGCACGACGGTATTGTCGACGATCTGCATGATCACCCGTTGCCGCTCTTGGATGACCTTGGGTTTACCTGCACGGTCAATACCGGCTTCCGTCTTTTGTGTGGCACCTCAATGACCCGCGAGATGATGCATCTGGTCGATAATTTCGACTACGGCTACACCGAGCTTTTCCAGCTCACCTGTAATGCGATCGAGAATTGCTTTGCGGACCTACCGACGCGCGAACGCATCCTTGATACCCAGATTTATCCGCATTATCTCGAGCTCACCGACCGTGACCACGACGGTGAGATCGACGTCGACGAGGATCTGGAGCCCTTTGAAGATCAATAGTCCGGGCCCTGGGGGCACTGTTGCGGCGGGGTTAGTGAGGCGTACCCCTAATTATGGGGTGTGAAATCAAGAAATCTGTTCTGGCTATTGATGCACCCCGTGTGTCGTGTGACAGTTGGACTGCCCGAGCGCATTAGCTAACCCAGTACTTACCTCTCAGATAGGCAGGTATGCCATTTGGCCGGTGAGCCATTTTTGGTGAATTGCGCTGCCCATGAGACCAGGAGGCGTTTTACCGTGAAAAAGGCAGCATCGGCCGTACCGACTACCAGCCCTCACGGTGATAAGTACCTAGTGTGTGGGCCGGACTCGGCCGACTCGCACGTCCGGAAAACGACCTCACCTCACAGCGCCGGTTCCCTCAACACCCGGTGGCGGCCCACCTGCGCCGGGGCAGGTAATCGGGCCGACACCGGGGCCCGGGCCTAAAGCTTCGTGGTGAAGCGGTCGGTCAGGCCCTTCTCCAGGTCCGCCCAGCCGCGGGCCTCATCGTCGTACGGCGGCACCGGCTCGTCCTGGGAGCTCGGGTCCAGCAGGTGGTTAATGAACCACTGCAGTTGCTGATTGCCGGCCAGCACCTCGTTGACCTTGTCGTCACCAGCCCAGTCAGCGGCGTCGGCAAGCAACTCGTAGGCCCGGCCCAGCTGTGCGGTATCGACAGCGCCGGGGCCGTTCTCAATGTCCTCAACCAGGCCGGTGAAGGAGTACTCATTATCCTCGTGGACGGTCAGCTCGAGCTCACCGGCATTGGCGGCGGTGATGATGTCATTCCAGGTCGACATGGCGGCCAGGTCATGGTCATCGTGCTCCAGCAGCCAGCGCACCAGATTACGCCCACCAGGGAAGGTGTGGATCTCGCCGTGGCGGCCCAGGAAGATCGGGCGGCGGTTGACGTAGCAGCGCAGGGTGTAGAGGTTCCGGCCCGAGATGGAGACCTTAATCGGATCGATGCCAGCGGCTGCCCACACCGTCTTGTCGTAGGGGTCAGCATTTTCGGTGGCCTTCTCGGCCTGGGCCTTTTCCTGCTCGCGCTTCTTGGCGGCTTCCTCACGCTGGGCGGTGACGCGCTGCTCGGCCTCCGCATAGCGGGTGGTGGCAGCAGTCAGGGCCTCCTCGTCGACCTCGGGGGTGTCCACCCATAGTTCATCAATCTCATCGACCACATCGTCCCAGTTGGCGAGGATGACGCGGCCAATAGCTGACCACTGTTCTGCGCCGCCGCCGTGGAAATGTTCCACGCCGTTGGTAGTAGCGGCCAGCACCGAGTTCGAGGCGAACATCCGGTTGGTCTTCTGCAGTGCGCAGATCGTGCCGATAGACCGCGCCATCGACAGCACCTTGTCGGCCTCAGACACATTCTTGTAATCCGGCTTGCCGGCCAATGCTTTGGGCAGGCCCACCAGATCGATGTCATCGCTGCCGCGGTGTACGGCAGACTCCGGCAGCTCACTGGCGAAGCGGTCCCACTTGGGGTGGTCGGTGAAATCATGTGGCTTGCCGGACTCCAGGAAGGCCAGCAGCGCGGCCGGGGAGTCAAAGAGGTACACGTCCTCGCCGTAGCCCAGCAGTGCCTGCCATTCCGCATTGCCCTGCCGCCAGCTCGGCGCGAAGAGGGTATAAGCGGTTCCTTCGGTCAGCTCCAGCTTGATGGGGACGATGCCCTGCTTTGCCATTGCGAAACCCCGTTCCAAAGTTTGTGTGTACGTCCTGCCAAAGGATACCGGTTAGTGCCGCCTATGCCGCCGCAGTACCCGGCTGCGTTATCCCGTCGGCCGCCAAAAACCCAGGAATCCCATCCCCATATTCGATGTGCGAATGGGGTTGACCTGCACCGGGTCACCAGCCTCGACCATCTGACCATCGCCGACAACCATCGCCACATGGCCATCCCACACCACCAAATCACCAGGTAGCAGTTCATTGGGGCCTACTTGCGTGCCGACGGCCTGGGCTGCGGCCGTGCGCGGAATATCAACGCCAGCTTGCCCATAGGCCCAGTGGGTCAGCCCTGAGCAATCAAAACCTGCACCCGGGGTATTTCCGCCCCAGACATAGGGCGTGCCCACAGCAGACAAAGCATTGGCTACCGCCTGCTGGGCCTGCGGGGTGGGCGCGCCGACACCAGCGTCGGTGTCGGTGGCCGGCGCGTCGGTTTCCACCTGGCCAGTTGCCGGGTCTACCGAACCGGTGGGCAGTGGGGTAGGGGTGGCCGGCACAGCTGCATCGCGCTGCGCGACCTCAGTAAGCGCTGCTGTTGGGCCAGCTAAATCAGCCTGGAGTTTGCTCACCACCGCTTGGGCTTGTGTGGCCGCCCGGACGGTGGTCTCCGCAGCTGCCAGCATCGCGCCCAAGGCGGAGACCGGGTTCAATGCCAGCGCAGCATTGCGGGCATAGTCCACAGCGCACCGGGCCGCGATCTCAGCCAACTCGGCCGAGGCGGCAGCTATCAGCGAGGCCCCCTCAGCCAGGGCACTGTCAATCGTGGAACTGTCGCTGTCCAGGATTGCTGCCGCGCGAGCGGCATGATGCAGCGCCGAGGCGGCTACTTCACCGGCGTCACCAGTAAAACTATCGGCAATGACATCAGCCACCGCCGTCCAGTCAGCCACCTCGACAGCCGGGGCGACGCCGACGTCGGCAAGCTGGGAGCCGGCCTTCGACAGGCTCGACACAAGCTGCGCAAGCACCTAGACCACCTCCCGATGCAAGGCGACCTGCACGTGCTGCTCCTGGTCAGTGACCGCAGTGACCACCGAATCGACCGTGTCCGCAGCAGCAGAAGCAAAAGCCCCGAGGCGACTGACCTGCTCGGTATGGGCAGTAGTGGCCGCGGCCGCGGCGGCGAAGAACTCAGCAATAGGCGGCGGGCCAGCGGGGATAACAGCAGGGGTGGGTGTGGTCGCTAGACAACGCAGGGTAGTAGTGGCGGTACTCAGGGCGGCTGGGTCGATGCTCAATGAGGAAAGAGATGTCTGTTTCACACTCTTTAGACGCCACGAACCACCCGATCGGTTCCCTCAAAATTGGAAAAACCTCCGCCCGCGCCGCGATGGGTGTTCGCGGTAGCGTAGTGACCATGGACATCACCATCATTGACCACCCGCTGGCGACCTCCCGTTTGACGATCATGCGGGATAAGCGCACGGATAACGTCGGATTCCGGGCGGCGCTGGCGGATCTCGGCAGCATGCTGGTGTACGAAGCTGCGCGGGAACTTAAAGTCGAACAATTCGATATGGAAACCCCTGTCGGCCCCACCACCGGGCACCGACTGGAAAATCCACCGATCATCATCCCGATCATCCGCGCCGGGCTGGGCATGATCGACCCCGCCCTGAAGATGATCCCCGACGCCCAGGTCGGCTTCATCGGACTGGCCCGCGATGAGAAAACCCACGAGCCGGTGCCCTACCTCGAAGCCCTGCCGGAAGACCTCAGCGACCGTGAGGTCATGCTTGTCGACCCCATGCTGGCCACCGGCGGGTCACTGCTGCATGCGCTGAACCTGCTGGTTGAGCGTGGAGCGAAGTCCATCACGGTGGTGTGTATGGTCTCCGCGCAGCCCGGTGTGGATGCCCTGGAGAAATCGGGCCTGCCGGTACGGCTTGTCACTGCCACCATCGACCCGGAGCTTAACGACGACGCCTATATCGTCCCCGGCCTCGGTGATGCCGGCGACCGCCTGTACGGGCCGCGCAATATCCAGCTATAGCTGCACCCAACCACGAAGGGCCGCTAGGTGATTCCTAGCGGCCCTTTGTGGAATGCGGTGCTGTTTTACGGGTAGACGAACACCACGGCGTTATCGCCGCCGCGGCACTTCCATACCGGCACATCATTGCCATCGACAACACCAGTGCAGCGCATATCGTAGTCCTGGCCGGTCACCGGGCTTTTCGCCGTTACCGAGGTGCGCGCCCCCAGGCCGGTTTCCTGACCGGCGAGTTGATCGCCCACCGACTGGGCGAAACCGCAGGAGGTCACACCGCTGCCGGTGCCGACCCAGCTAGCCGATCCCGAACCGCAGGACTCAGAAAGGCGCAGGCCCTCGCCGTAGGCCACCGGCTCATCGGGCTTTTCGCTGCTCGACGAGGTGGTGGACGAAGAACTCGACGACGAAGACGACGAAGACGAGGACGAAGAAGACGAGTCGCTTTCCGAAGAGGACTCGGTTTCGGTCTCGAAGCTGGTGGAGGTCTGTGTGGTCGTCGGGCGCGTCGAGGAGACCGGGCCAGCATTGCGCTGATCCGAGGTCGGCCAGAACAACAAGTAGGCGCCGAAGCCGACCAAGATCACCAGGATCGTGGCGACTACCGCGATGGCGATTGTGAGTGCGGTGCTGCGACGCGGCGGCTGCTCGTAGTACGCGCTGTCGTCGATAGGACGGCCCCACTCATCGTGGGTCTCCCAACCGTGGTTGCCCATCGCAGTGCCTTTCCTCGGAATTTTTGCGGTCAAAGTCCAGTCCGCATGCTAGCGGACGGGGTGCAGACTAACTAGAGCAGTTACGGGTAAACGAACACCACAGCATTAATGCCGCCGGTGCACCGCCAGTACTCCTGGTCATTCCGGTCATGATTGATATTGCAGGTCATCTGGTAGTCCTTGCCGGTCGTGGGGCTGTACACCGTGCCGGTTTTCTCACCCTCGTCGGTTGGCACCCCTGCCAGGGCAATACCAATATTGGTGGCAAAGGGACACGACGTGGTATCCGTGCCGGTGCCCACCCACGACGCCTCCTGGGCATCACAGGTCTTAAAGAACTCCAGCCCATCGCCATAGGCCCCCGTGGCCGTGGTGCTGGTGCTGGTGCTCTCGGAGGTCGATTCCTCATCGTCGGACACCGTTAATTCGGAATCGGTGCTGGTGGCGACGTCATCGGAGTCGAAGCCACCAAAATTCATGAATAAGAAAAAGCCAGCAGCAACCAGCATGAGGGTCACCACCACCGCAATAGCAGCCACCAAGACTGCGTTAGTCGAGTTCGAACTCGGCTCCTGCGGGGCCTGGCCCGGGGCCGGGGCCGGGGCAGCGGCATAGGCGTAGTCGAAGTCAGGGATCGCCTGCGTCTCGGCAGTCTGGTGTGGATCAACGCTGCTCCATGCTCGCTGTGTGGAATCGTCGTCCACCCACCTATTCGAACTCATTGGGCAACCCCTTTTCAGTACATTGCGCGGCATATTTGCATGAACGTGACACCGATCTTACGGAATCGGTTAAGCCTGTACGAGCGAGAACAGCCGTATCGTTACCACTCGTTGATTAATTAGACCCTCTAAGGAAGGTAGCAATACCGGCGACGATAGCGTCGGCAAGCCGCTGCTGACCCTCCGCAGACTGCAACATCGCAGCGTCCTGGTCATTTCGCATATTGCCGCACTCCACGAGCACCTTCGGCCGGGTCGACAAATTCAACCCCGTCAGGTCGGCGCGCGGCCACAGACCCTGCGCGCCCAGATAATTCGACTCCATGAATCCCGCCTTGCTCATGGCATCGCGGATATCCACAGCTAACTGCTTCGACTCCTCCGGCAAATTATTCGGCAGCGGATCGGCGATATAGGCGATATGGAACCCCTGTGCCTGCGGCGCAGCGCCGTCGGCATGAATAGACACCACCGCATCGGCATCGGAATCATTCTCGTCCCACGCCCGCTGGTCAATGCACGGCGCCCGATTCTCATCATCCTGGCGAGACAGCAACACCGTAGCTCCGGCATCCTCAAGCATCTGCTTCATGCGCATAGTGAGCTGCCAATTGAACGTGTGCTCCGGCCACCCACTATTGCTGGCAGTGCCTGTGGTGTTGCACTGCTTCACGCCGCCGCGACCATCGGTGACCATGTCGGAAGCCGGCGGGGCAGTGCCTGCATGGCCCGGGTCAATCGAAATCGTGGCACCAGCAAGGCTGGCCAGGGGATTGTCTTTATCCGGGGCGGGCTTATGGGCCTGGGTAGTAGACGTGGGCTTTGCAGAAGTAGTGCTGCTCGTCGAATTCGGCTGCTCGACATCGCCGATAGTGCAGGCAGTCAACCCGAGTACCGCCAGCAGGGCCACCATGCCCGGCAGGACAGCAGTGCGCCACATATTGGCCCGCGTGGAAAAAGGAGAAGTCATAGTGCCATCATCTTGCACTTAGTCCCGTTCGTGCCACTCCTGGGCCGATTCACTATCAACAAGTTCGCCATTGTGATAAATCCGAATGCCGTCGGCAGAGACCACATAGCGCACCCCACCATTGCGCACCGAGTACGACGAACCGTTCTTCGCAACGTCGAATAGGGTGATCCCGCCGGTGCCATCAGCATCGGCACTGCGGTAGTAGTAATCGGCGCCAAGCGAACAGACCACAATGTCGAAACTCGAGGTCCGCAGCACCGCCTGGGCTATGTCCTGGTTATCACAATGCGCATCGGAGTACTGCCACCCCTGGTGGTCGTAGCCTGTGCCACCGAAATTCGCGATCTCTGGGCTGCGCGCATACAGCGCGTCACGATCGCGGTTCTCAGCCCGGCGGGAATCCACATCAAGGGCATCATCGGCAGCATCAGCAGAAGAAGCTGGGGTGGTCTCTGAGGAACTCACCGCAACCAAGGACTGCTGCGGCGCGGTGCTCCCACTACTGGAAAACACCACCACCCCAGCAACAACCACCAAGGCAAGTGCAACTAACAGGCCCGCCAAAATCAGGCCGGGGTTATAACGCTGCTGCCGGATTGGGGCCACAGCGGCTGCTTCTTCCTCCGGGATGATGGGGATCGGGCCGGTATTAATATGCCGGTTCCGGGCACGCCGACGTGCCGCGTCCTGCTCTGCGGCAGGCGAAGAACCGGTGGCGTCCTGCCACCGTTCATTGCGCGGAGTCGGTCGATCCATAGGGCCATTTTTGCAAATTCGGCCACCGCAGTGTGAACCGTGGGCTATTTCCGGGGCCAATACATGCCCGCCCAGTGGCGGGATCCTATGGTGGGGAGCGTGATTGAGGACTTCATAAGGGATTGGTGGCAGCGCAACAGCGAACAGCTGTTGGAGTGGCGACGGCACCTGCACGCCCACCCAGAGTTGTCTCATATGGAGTACAACACCACCGACTTCATTGTGGAGAAGCTCACCGACGCCGGCCTCGAGCCGGTGCGTTTCCCCAATACCGGCGCCATGGTTGATGTCGGCGATGAGCGTACCGACGTCGATGGCGTCCCAATGGGCCGACTCGCATTCCGTGGCGATATGGACGCCCTGCCCATGACAGAAGCCACCGGTTTAGAGTTCTCTAGCCGCAACGATGGTGTGATGCATGCCTGCGGCCACGACTTCCACACCATCATCACCCTGGGGACCGCCCTGGCCATGGCCGAATACGACCGTGTGCACGGCGTGCCGGTCCCGCTGCGTTTTATTTTCCAGCCAGCTGAGGAAGTCATGCAGGGCGGCGCCCCCGACGTCATCGAAGCCGGCGCCCTGAAGGGCGTATCCCGCATCTTCGCGTTGCATGTGGAACCGAAGCTGCGCGTCGGACATGTGGGGGTGCGCGTCGGAGCGATCACGTCGGCAGGCGACACGATGACCGTCACAGTTGAAGGCCCCGGTGGGCACACTGCCCGCCCGCACCTGACCGCTGATGTCACCTACGCGCTGGCCAAACTCATTACCGACCTGCCTGCTTTGTTGTCGCGGCGCGTCGACCCGCGCAGTGGCACTGTGGTGGCAGTGGGCGCGGTCAATGCCGGATACGCCGCCAATGCCATTCCCACCCACGGCTCGCTGATGTCCACTATCCGCACCGGCGATATCGCTACCTGGCGCAGCGCCGAGCCGCTTATCCGCAGCCTCATTGCCGATATTCTGGCCCCCACCGGTGTTAGCCACAGCATCGACTACACCAAGGGTGTGCCGCCGGTGCTTAACGACGACTACTGCACCGCGCTGATTGCCGAAACGGTGCGCCGGGTGGACCCGCAGGCGGTCATTGAGGCCCCGCAGTCCTCCGGCGGCGAAGATTTCGGCTGGTACTTAGAGAGCGTCCCCGGGGCTATGGCGCGATTGGGCTGCTGGCCCGGGGTGGGTGATAAACAAGACTTGCACCGTGACGATCTGGTTGTTGATGAGCGCTGCCTGGGCGTGGGCGTGCGCTTATTCTGCGGTGTTGTTGCCCGTTTGGGTGAAGATGAGGGGGACCGCTTCGTTGCTTCGCGTAGCGAGCGGTAGTCCTTGCGCGTCTACTAGACTTTGCACATGCCGCAGCGGCGGCGCCCACCGGGTATATGGTGGAGTCCGGAAGTGGAGGTTTCCGTGGCAAAAAAGATTGTAATTATTGGCGGCGGTCCCGCCGGCTATGAAGCAGCACTTGTTGGTGCCAAGTACGGCGCTGATGTCACCATCGTGGAATCGGCTGGCCTAGGCGGTTCCTCAGTGCTGTACGACTGTGTGCCCTCGAAGGCATTTATTGCAGCAACCGGTGTGCGTACCGATATGCGCCGTGCCGACGAGATGGGCCTGCGCCCGGATTTCTCTTCGCGCCAAATCGACTTCACCGCCGTCAATGACCGCGTGCAGCAGCTGGCTACCGCCCAGTCCATGGACGTCAAAAGCCAGATGGAGCGCGAGGACATCCGCATCCTGCAGGGCCACGCTCGGCTGGATGACCAGGAAGCCGGCCGCGTGACCCACTACGTCACCGTCGAACTGCTCGAAGGTGGCGAGGAAACCCTCGAATGCGACCTTGTGCTCATCGCCACTGGTGCCTCACCGAGGATTTTGCCCGGTGCCCGCCCCGACGGGGAACGCATCCTCACCTGGCGTCAGGTCTATGACCTCAATGAAATCCCGGAGCACCTCATTGTGGTTGGTTCCGGTGTCACCGGCGCTGAGTTCGTCTCCGCGTTCACGGAGCTGGGTGTGAAGGTCACCATGGTGGCTTCTCGTGACCGCATCCTTCCGCACGAGGACGCTGATGCTGCCGACGCCCTGGAGGGCGTGCTCTTCGAGCGTGGTGTCGACGTCGTCAAGAACGCCCGCTGTGACCTGGTGGAGCGTACCGACGATGGTGGCGTGCGCGTGGTCACCTCTGATGGCCGCGAGATCTTCGGCTCCCACGCCCTGATGACCGTCGGCTCGATCCCGAATACCCGCGGCCTGGGCCTGGAAACTGTTGGTGTGGAATGCACCCGCAGCGGCCATATCCACGTCGACCGTGTTTCGCGCACCTCCGTCCCCGGCATTTATGCCGCCGGTGACTGCACGGACCTGTTCCCGCTGGCCTCTGTTGCCGCCATGCAGGGCCGTATCGCCATGTACCACGCCCTCGGCGAAGGGGTGCAGCCCATCCGCATGAAGACGGTGTCCTCGGCGGTGTTCACCCGCCCGGAGATCGCTACCGTCGGTGTGTCCCAGAAGCAGATCGAAGACGGCGAGGTCTCCGCCCGCATTGAGGTCTTCCCGCTGACTGGTAACCCGCGCGCGAAGATGCGTTCCCTGCGCCACGGTTTCGTCAAACTGTTCTGCCGCCGCAACTCCGGCATGATTATCGGCGGCGTAGTTGTTGCCCCGACCGCCTCCGAGCTGATCCTGCCGATCGCGGTCTGTGTGTCCAACCAGCTCACTGTTGCGGACCTGGCCGGTTCCTTCTCGGTCTACCCATCCCTGTCGGGGTCCATCACAGAGGCCGCCCGCCAGCTCATGGCGCACGACGACCTGGACTAAACCACCCCCGCTACCATCAGCAGCAAAAAGCCGCGGCCCCCAGCGAAGGGGTCGCGGCTTTTCGCATATGCCTCGGCGCGGTCGGCGTTTTTTTAAGCGTTGAGCTGTTCGTACTTGCTCTTCACGTCCTGCGCCGGCGGGTTCGTGGCGTGGGTGCCGTCGGAGTACAACACGGTCGGCACAATCCGGTTGCCGTCATTGACGGACTCAACCCACGCGCCGAGCTCCTCATGCTTTTCCACATCCCACGCTTCGAAGGGAATGTCCAGCTTCTTCAGCGAGGCGATCAGCTTCGCGCAGTGAGGGCACCAGGAGGTGGCGTAGATAGTGACATGGGCAGAAGTCTTGGGAAGATCCATAAGCACCTAGACTACCCGGCTGGTGCCCAACGGGTGATTCGGTACCGCAGGCCATTGGCCGCTGTCTGCCAGGCCCCCTCATCCACACAGCGCCAGCCAGTTAATTGCGGGGCATAGACCGGACTATCAGTCTCGACAGCGGTATCGATCTCAGTCACGACGCATTCCTCCGCCCGCGCTAACGCTTCGCGGTAGACATGGCCGCCACCGATAATCCACACCGTTTCCTCGTCGGCAACCGCAGCAAGGGCAGCGTCGAGGTTCTCGGCGTGCTCTGCGCCGTCGAAATCAGTGCTGCTTCGGCTCAGCACCACATTGCGCCGCCCCGGTAGGGGACGGAACTTCGGGCCCAGGCTTTCCCAGGTAGCGCGACCCATAATGACCGGGGCACCCATGGTGGTTGCTTTGAAATGCTGCAAGTCCTCAGGCAGGTGCCAGGGCATGCGCAGCCCGTCGCCGATAATGCCATCGCGGTTCTGCGCCCAGATCATGCACAGCCGCACTAGACCGCCACCTTCGCGCGGATGCCCGGGTGCGGGTCATAGCCGATGACCTCAACATCATCGAAGTCATAGCTGAACAGTGAATCAGCCTTATTCAGCTGCAACTGCGGGTACGGCCGGGGCTGCCGAGAGAGCTGCAGTTCGCACTGTTCGACGTGATTGTCATAAATGTGGCAATCACCGCCAGTCCAGATGAACTCGCCCACACCTAGCCCGGCCTGCTGCGCCATCATGTGCGTCAGCAGCGAGTAGGAGGCGATATTAAACGGCACACCGAGGAACATATCGGCGCTGCGCTGGTAGAGCTGGCACGATAGCTTGCCATCGGCAACATAGAACTGGAATAACAAGTGGCACGGCGGCAGAGCCATATCCTGCAGCTGGCCGACGTTCCAGGCGCTAATAATGATGCGCCGAGAATCCGGGTCAGTCCGCAAGAGCTCTAGGGCATTGGCTAATTGGTCAATGGTGTCGCCGTCGGCAGTGGGCCAGGACCGCCACTGCTTGCCATAAATAGGCCCCAGATCCCCGTCCGGGTCGGCCCACTCGTCCCAAATGGTGACGCCGCGTTCGTTAAGCCAGGTCTTATTGGTGTTGCCCTGCATGAACCAGAGCAACTCCCAAATAATGGACTTCAGATGCACCTTTTTGGTGGTGATCAGGGGAAAACCCTGCTCGAGGTCATAACGAATCTGCCGTCCGAATAGGCTGCGCGTGCCCGTGCCGGTGCGGTCGCCTTTAGCGGAGCCAGTCTCGAGGATTTCCCGAAGAAGATCCTCATACGGGGTTGGGATGCTCATGCGCCTGAGGGTACCGACAACCCCGGGGTGGAGCTAAAACTCGCCGTGTTCGTCCCGGTACTCCGCGGCCGCGGCGAGAATATCGTCGGCAAGCTCAGGACGGCAGATCAGCAGATCCGGGCTGTAGGTATCCGGATTATTAAACAGCGGCTCCGAACCATCCAGGCGCGAAACATGCAGGCCAGCGGCCTTACATACGCCCACCGGGGCGGCCTGATCCCACTCGTACTGGCCACCGGAATGCACGTAGGCATCAAAATCGCCCAGCAGCACGTGCATTGCCTTCGCGCCGGCAGAACCCAAATCCGCCAACTCCCGGTCCACTCGCTTGGCAATATGCTTGGCAACAGCCGGGGGACGATTACGGGAAACCACAATCTTGCCGGACATCGGGCCAAGCACAGCCTTGGCCTCACCCGTGTGGAAAACCCGGCCGAGATCAGGCAGGCCGACGGCGGCGTGGGTGGGGCGGTGATTTTCCACTAACGCGATGTGCACAGCCCAGTCCTGGCGGCCACCGGCGAACTCCCGGGTGCCATCGAGGGGGTCAATGATCCACACGCGGTCATTATCGAGGCGATCCAGGCGGTCTGCGGCCTCTTCCGATAACACCCCATCGTCGGGGCGGTGCTGCCGCAAAACCCGGGCGATCCACTCTTGGGACAGCGCATCGCCGGCGTCCCCCAGTTCCCGGCCGCGCAATAAACCAACATTGCGCACGCCCTTCAGGATTTCGCTCGTGCCCTGGGCGAGTCGCAGGGCAAGGATGTCGTCATTCAGGTGGGCTGACATGCCCCCGATCATAGGGGGTTGCTGCCAATGGCGCTTGCCCGGCCCACCACAATGTCCAAGCTGCACCTAGGCTGGGGATTATGAAGACTTTGTTGAATATCATCTGGCTGCTCACCGGCGGTATCTTCCTGGCTTTGGGCTATATGGTGGCCGGTGTTATCGCCTGTATCGGCATTATCACCATCCCCGTCGGTATCGCGTCATTCCGCATGGCGTCCTACGCGCTGTGGCCATTTGGGCGCAGCGTCGTGGAATCTCGCCCGGCCGGCGGCGCCACCATTCTGATGAATATTGTGTGGTTCGTTATCGCTGGCGTGTGGCTGGCCGCCACCCACCTGGCTACTGCCCTTGCCCAGGCTGTCACCATCATTGGCCTGCCCCTGGCATGGGCGAACCTGAAGATGATCCCGGTGACCTGTTTCCCATTCGGTAAAACCATCGTCGACGATGCTGCCGTGGGATTCGACCCATTCAACGGCCGCCTGCAGCGCTAAGGCCGAACCGCCTCGGCGCTCACGCGCTACTACGACGCAACCCCGCCCCAAGGCCGTGACATGGCCCTGGGGCGGGGTTGTGCGGGTCTAGCTGCCGTTTATCGGCGCGACCTGTGGTTATAGCACCGGCTGGCGGTGCTCCCGGTACCAGTTCAGCAGCCCGTCGGTGGAAGCGTCGCCCGAATCAGGCTTTTGTTCACCGGTGACTGCGGGCAGCAGATCGCCGGCCTGCTTCTTGCCGAGCTCCACGCCCCACTGGTCGAAGGAATTCACATCCCATATCACGCCTTGGACGAAGGTGATGTGCTCATAAAGGGCAATAAGGGCGCCGACGGCTGCCGGAGTGAGCTCCTCGGCCAGGATGGTCGTCGTCGGGCGGTTACCCGGCATGACCTTATGCGCCACCAGTTCCTCAGCAACACCTTCGGCACGAATCTCATCGGCGGTCTTACCGAAGGCCAGCACCTTGGTCTGGGCGAAGAAATTCGACATCAGCAGGTCGTGCATGGAGCCCGTACCGTCGGCGGTGGGCAGGTCCTGACGCGGCCGGGCGAAACCAATGAAGTCCGCCGGCACCATCCGGGTGCCCTGGTGGAGCAGCTGGTAGAAGGCGTGCTGGCCATTAGTGCCGGGCTCGCCCCAGTAGATCTCGCCGGTGTCAGTGGTGACGGGGGAGCCGTCGATACGCACCGACTTGCCATTGGATTCCATAGTCAGCTGCTGCAGGTATGCCGGGAAGCGGGAAAGATCTTCGCTGTAGGGCAGCACCGCGTGGGACTGCGCGCCCAAGAAATCGCCGTACCAGACACCCAAGAGCGCCATCAGGACCGGCACATTCTGTGCCAGTGGCGCAGTACGGAAGTGCTCATCCATGGCGTGGAAACCCTCAAGGAAACGCATGAAGTCCTGGGGGCCAACCACCGCCATAATCGACAGGCCAATGGCCGAGTCCACGGAGTAGCGGCCGCCAACCCAGTCCCAGAAGCCGAACATATTGTCGGTGTCGATACCGAATTCGGCGACCTTCTCCGCGTTGGTGGACACCGCCACGAAGTGCTTGGCGACGGCGTCGTCACTGCCGAGCTGCTCGACCAGCCAGCGCCGGGCGGCGTGCGCATTGGCCAGGGTTTCCTGGGTGGTGAAGGTCTTGGACGCCACGATGAACAGGGTGGACTCGGGGTCGACCTCATCGAGCACGGCCTGCAGATCGGAGGGGTCCACATTGGAGACGAAGCGGGCATCGATACCGGCGGTGGCATAGGTGCGCAGCGCCTTGGTCACCATGGCCGGGCCCAGGTCCGAGCCGCCAATACCAATATTGACCACGGTTTTGATGGTGTGGCCGGTGTAGCCGAGCCATTCGCCGGAGCGCAGGGCGCGGGTGAAGTCCCGCATCCGGCCCAGAACCTCGTGCACGTCGGCGGCGACATCTTGGTCACCGACGGTGAGTTCCTGCTCGACGGGCAGGCGCAGCGCGGTGTGTAGGACAGAGCGGCCTTCGGTGGCGTTAATCGGTGCGCCGGCGAACATCTTCTCGCGTGCCCCGGCGACATCAGCGGCCTCGGCAAGGTCGACTAGGGCGTCGATTGTGGTGTCGGTGACAAGGTTTTTCGACAGGTCCACGTGGAGGCCTGCGGCGGTGAAGCTCAGCTGCTTCGCGCGCTCGGGGTCATTGGCGAAAAGCGTACGCAGATCGGTGTTGCGGATCTCGTCGACGTGGCCGGTCAGAGCGGCCCACGCGTTGGTGGTGGTGATGTCGAGCGTCATGCGAACTCCCGGTGTGCGAATAGTGATTGTCCTTCCCCAGGCTAGTTATCTTCGTCGTGCTGCGCTGACCACGGATGGGTGAATATCGAAAACCTGTCGTGGACAGAACGCGTGACCGCCGTAACACTGGGAGCTATGTCTACTAAAGAGTTCGTGCAGAAAACCCACGACGAGATCCTGTCCGGAGTTCCCACCGAGCTGTATATCAACGGCGAATTCCGTGCCGCGGAAAATAACGCCACGTTTGAGCTGCGCAACCCGGCCACTAATGCCGTGCTTACCGACGTTGCCGCCGCCTCAGCGGGCGATGCCAAGGCCGCCTTGGACGCCGCCGCAGCCGCTGGCCCGGAGTGGGCCGCAACCCCGCCTCGTAAACGCGGCGAGATTTTGTACCGCGCCTATGAGCTGATTACTGAAAACGCCGAGCAGCTAACTTACCTGCAGTCCTTGGAGATGGGCCGTGCCTTGCCGGACTCGGCCGGCGAGGTTGTTTATGGCGGTGAGTTCTTCCGTTGGTTCGCTGAAGAAGCTGTGCGCATCACCGGTGATTTCCGCCGCGCTCCGGCCGGTAATGCTCGTATCGCTGTGGTGCGTCAGCCGGTCGGCCCGGTGCTGGCGATTACCCCATGGAATTTCCCGTTAGCGATGGGTGCCCGCAAGATCGCCCCGGCTTTGGCCGCTGGCTGCCCGGTAGTGCTCAAGCCTGCCGCGAAGACCCCGCTGACCATGCTGTTCCTCGCCAAGATGCTGCATGAGGCCGGTGTTCCTGCAGGTGTGGTCAATATTGTGCCCACCGATTCGGCCTCTCATGTCTCCGAGCTGATGGGGGATACTCGCCTGCGTAAGTTCACCTTCACCGGTTCTACTGAGATTGGTCAGATGCTGGGCGCGAAGGCAGCGGAGACGTCGATGAAGGTGTCGTTGGAGCTTGGTGGCAACGCCCCGTTTGTGGTTTTTGAGGACGCCGATATTGACAAGGCCGTCGCGGCTATTCCGGGCGCCAAGCTGCGCAATGGTGGCCAGGTATGTATCGCCCCGAACCGTTTCTTGGTGCATGAGTCCCTGGCCGACGAGTTCGCCGAGCGTGTGGCGCAGACTTTCCGCAGCCTAAAGATTGGTCCGGGTACTGACCCGGATACGCAGCTGGGGCCGCTGGCCTTGCGGGACCAGCAGGAAACCGTGCAGCGCCTGGTCAAGGACGCTATCGATAAGGGTGCGACTGTGGTCTGTGGTGGCGCTGAGCGCCCTGAGGGGGTCGATGAGAATGGCTACTACGTGCAGCCAACTGTGCTTACCGACGTCCCCGCCGAGGCCGATCTCATTAAGGAAGAGATTTTCGGCCCCGTTGTTGCGGTGACGACGTTCTCGGATCGAGATGAGGCCATCGCCCGGGCTAATGACACCATTTTCGGGCTGGCCGCTTATCTGTTCAGCGAGAACCTGGGCAATGCGCTCGATGCTGCTGAGCGGATCGAATCCGGCATGGTTGCCGTCAATAAGGGCTCGCTGTCCGACCCCTCGGCCCCCTTCGGTGGTGTGAAGCAGTCCGGTGTGGGCCGCGAAGGCGGTTTCGTCGGCATTGACGAGTTCTTGGAGACGAAGTTCATCTCCTTGGAGGGCTAGTCCGCCGGGTTCTGCTTGGGCTTACGTGTTTTCGCGTTGGTCGGCTGGCCATAGCCCAGTCGGCCACGGCCCATCCGCAGCAGTGCGGTGGCAATGGCTGGGCCTTCTGAACCCAGCTCATTGCGGAATTCATGAATAATCTGCAGTTCCCGGGTGTGCACGAGGCGGGTTCCGCCGGTGCCCATCCGGGTGCGCCCCACCGCCTGGCTGATCTCAGCACGGCGTTTCGCCGCTTCGATGATGAGCTCATCGAGGCGGTTGATTTCGTTGCGGTAGCGTTCGATCTCTTCGGAACCTAGCGGGTCATCAGTGCCGGTGGGGGTGCGCACTTCGAAGGTGTGCACCGCGTGGTGGGGGTGTGCGCTGGGATCGCTATTGCTATCGCTCATAGTCTCCATTGTTACCCCACAGCCAGATGTCCGGGGCGCCGCTAGGCTGGCTTCATCATGGAGCAGCACAATAATCCCGCCCCGCACAGTCCGACGAGCACCCCTAACCCCGACGCTTTTGGCAGTTCAGGCGATCTTGTCGATGGTTTGAACCCCCGCCAGCGCGAAGCGGTTGTGCATACCGGTGCGCCACTGTTGATTGTTGCCGGTGCTGGTTCAGGTAAAACGGCGGTGCTCACACGGCGGATTGCGTACCTCATTGCCCACCGTGGGGTGCATCCGGGCCAGATTTTGGCGATCACCTTCACGAATAAGGCCGCCGCTGAGATGCGGGAGCGAGTTAGTGGCCTGGTTGGTCCAGAGGCCGCCCGGATGTGGGTGTCGACCTTCCACTCCACCTGTGTGCGTATTTTGCGCACCCAGCATGCGTTGATTGATGGGCTGAACTCGAATTTCTCCATCTATGACGCTGATGATTCGCGTCGGCTGCTGTCCATGATCGCCAAGGACATGGATCTTGATACGCGCCGTTTCACCGCCCGGGTGCTGTCCTCGCGGATTTCGAATCTGAAAAATGAGCTCATTGACCCTGACCGTGCCGCCAGTGACGCAGCGACGACACGTAACCCGTTCGATGAGACCGTCGCTGAGGTTTTCGCCGAGTACCAGCGCCGGCTGCGGGCTGCCAATGCTCTTGACTTTGATGACCTCATTGGTGAGACGGTGCGTATTTTCCGTGATTTCCCGCAGGTTGCGGAGCATTACCGACGGCGGTTCCGCCACGTTTTAGTCGATGAGTACCAGGACACTAACCACGCCCAGTACGCCCTGATTAGCGCCCTCGTCGGCAAGGGGGACCAGGCCAGTGAGTTGTGTGTGGTGGGGGACTCCGACCAGTCGATTTACGCCTTCCGTGGGGCCACCATCCGCAATATTGAGGAGTTCGAGCAGGACTACCCGAATGCGCACACAATCCTGCTGGAACAGAATTACCGCTCTACCCAGACGATTCTGTCGGCTGCTAATGCGCTGATTTCGCGCAATGACAACCGCCGGGAGAAGAAACTGTGGACCGACCTGGGGGATGGGGAACGCATCCGGGGCTTTATCGGCGATAACGAACATGATGAGGCTCGTTTCATCGCCAATGAGATCGACAATCTTGTGGATCGCGGTGAGGCGAACTACAGCGATATCGCCGTGTTCTACCGCACCAATAATGCCTCCCGTGCGCTTGAGGACGTCATGGTGCGCTTGGGGGTGCCCTATACCGTCGTCGGTGGCACTAAGTTCTACGAGCGTCGTGAAGTCCGCGATATCGTCGCCTACCTGCGTGCGATCTCGAACCCGGATGATGATGTCTCCCTGCGCCGCATTGTCAACGTGCCCCGCCGTGGCATTGGTGATAAAGCCCAGGCAGCTGTGGCACTGCACGCCGAGGACACCGGAACGTCATTCGGCGCTGCTTTGCGGGCAACTGCCCGTGGGGAAGTGGGGTTGGTGTCCTCGCGCGGAAAGTCCGCCATCACGAAGTTTGTGCAGCTTCTCGACGAGCTCACCGAGTCCGCGCAGCACGGCGATATCGGCGACGTGATTGAGGACATCGTGGAGCGCACCGGCTATCGCGCCGGGCTGGAGACCTCTAATGACCCGCAGGATGCGACCCGGCTGGATAACCTGAACGAGCTTGTCTCCGTCGCCCGTGAGTTCAGCGCTGAGGCCGATATTGCGGTCGCCGCCGCTGAGGATGCGGGTCTGCCTGCGGTTGAGGAAGGAGAGCCCGAGCCGGGTAGTTTGCAGGCATTCCTGGAGCGAGTTTCGCTTGTTGCCGATGCGGACCAGATCCCTGAGGACGGTAAGGGGGTTGTCACGCTGATGACCTTGCATACTGCAAAGGGCCTGGAGTTTCCGGTTGTGTTTGTCACCGGTTGGGAAGATGGCCAGTTCCCGCACCTGCGTTCGCTGGGGGAGCCGAAGGAGTTGGCGGAGGAACGTCGCCTGGCTTATGTGGGTATTACCCGTGCACGCAAGCGCTTGTACCTGACTCGGGCGCAGACGAGGGCGTCGTGGGGTACGCCGCAGCACAATCCGCCGAGCCGGTTTTTAGGGGAAATCCCGGAGGACCTGATCGAGTGGCTCAATGAGGGCCGACCCAGCTGGACGGGCTCTGGTGGTGCTGGTGCTGCCTTTGGTCGCGGTACTGGCGCTGGCGGCGGCCGTGCCGGAGCCCCTAGCCGCAGCCGGAATAATGCCTTGGAACTCTCAGCTGGGGACCGGGTGGTGCACGATAAGTACGGCCTGGGCACCGTGGTGTCGGTTGATGGGGTGGGGGCGCGGCAGACCGCCACGATTGATTTTGGTTCTGCCGGCAAGGTCCGCCTGATGCTGCTGGGCGGACTGCCGATGGAGAAGCTGTAAAACCGGGCAGTACCGGGCTATTTCTGCTTCGGCTTTTTGGCGGTGATCCAGGTGGTGATGGTGACCTTCTGGACAACCGTGTCGCGCTTATCGCGCAGTTCGATGGTGACCGGCAGGTCTTGGCCGCCGGATTCGACAGTGATCTCGTCGAAATTCGGCAGGTCTGCGGTGGCCACTGCGGTCAGGCCGCCCTGTGAGATGGTCACATAGCGCACGTCCATAGCCTTCGGCACCCACCGGTGGGTGGTAGGCACGGAGGCTTCACACAGCATGCCCATAGCCACTTCGGCGACATTGCAGCCGGCGATGGCGTGGAAGGTGTGGATATGGTTTTGCACTCCCCACCACTTCGGTGCGGTGACCACGGCACGGCCGGGTTCCATTTCCCGCACGTGCGGCAGCACCGTACCGAAGTAGGGCGCGATGAGGCAGGTGCCGAAGGAGAAAATACGGGTGCCTACCAGCGGCACCTTGGAAACCTTCTGCCAGCCTTTGAGCGTTCCGGTCGGCTTATCCAGTGCATGAGTCATGGGAAAAAGGTAGCCCACGTGCCGTGGTTGGCGCGTGGGCTATGGGATAAAACCTTGGTGAGGTGGCCTAGAACAGGTGTAGGCCGTGCTCAGCGAGCCACACCAGGGGGTCAATCGGGCCGAGACCGTCGGGGTGCACCTCGAAGTGGAGGTGGGTGCCGGTGGAGAAACCACGGTTGCCCATACCGGCGATGGTCTGGCCGGCGACGACGCGCTCACCGACGCTGACATAAATGGATTCGATGTGGCCGTAGACGGTCACCAGGCCATTATCGTGCTGTACGCGCACCCACTGGCCAAAGCCCTGGGCCGGGCCGGCGTCGATAACAGTGCCGTCCATGACCGACAGGATCGGGGTGTTGGTGACATTGGCGATGTCGATGCCGTTGTGCATCGTGCCCCAGCGGGCGCCGAAGCCAGAGGTCAGAGTGCCTTCAGTGGGCAGCACAATCTCGGGGGCACGGTCGGCGAGGTCACGCATGATGCGCTCATGGTTGTACTGCAGGGCAGTCATCAGCTGCGAGGTCAGGTTCACCGCGGGGCGGAAATTCTGCACCGCAACGACGGTGGGCACATTGTCGTTGGCGGTGGCTTCGTTGTGCTTGATGACCTTGACAGTGGCCGGCTCCGGCTGCGCCGCGGCGGCCGAGCGGGCGGCGGTCTTGGAGGTCTGCGCCATCGGGGTGGCAGTGTGCGACATCGTCGGCTGGTCGCCCTGCTTGGCGGCGGTGGCCTTCGGGGTAACCGTGACCGTGGTGGTCGACTTGGCCGGGGCGGTGGTCTTCGCTGTCGTGGTGGCCTTCGCCGAGGTCGTGGTCTCCGACTCGGTCTCGGGCGTGCGCTGCTCAGCGGAGCTCTTCGCGGAGGAGGAAGGGGTGTCGGCGGCGGCGACGCTAAAGCTAGCGGCGGTCACTGCGGCAGTGGTGGCAGTCACCATAGCTACGCGGCCGATAGTGGAGCGGTTCTGCTTGCGGTGTGCTCCGCCTTGGGTCCGCACGCTGGAAGCTCCCACTTAGCACCTCATTGACTCATAGAAATTTCGTACGACATGCGCGGTGATGATCTCTGCACCTGAGTGCTTTGTAACCGCGTCGTTATCTTCGACTGCTTAGAGTAACGATACGAGCTCGGCGGGGCAACCCAATTCGCTATTCCGTCAGATATATCTCTCACATCCTGCTTTACCTCGGACTTTTTTGAAACTTGTGGTGCAGGTGGTGCTTATGTGGCGCGCTGGATGCGGTGCTGTGGCAAACCTCACGAGACGGTGGGGCAGCCGCAGACCCCCAAAAGCAACCAATTGATAACGGTCAGTCTCCGCGCGCCCAGGGTTGCCTGTCGCACCCGTCGTATAACGTGGCCGCTAGATCCCCACCAAACACAGCAATCTCATTTCAGGGTGGGGAATGTGCACTCCACAGTAAGAAAGGGCAGCGGCGAGGTGAGCGACCAAGCGCGTAGAGGACCGGGTAACCGCTCCGGAAACCGACCAAGCTCGACACGACGTCGCGGCCGTGCCCGCACGACCGCACGACCCGAGCCGGCCGCAGCGACGGCGACCCCGGCACCGGAAACCACCGACCCGCGTCCAAAAAACACCACCCCGTCGCTGGCGGATCGAATCCGACGCTTCGGTTTGACCATTGCTACTGCCGACGGCATCGCGGTGCTGTTCATCATCACTATCGCGGTGCTGGGAGCGACCATCGCCGATGCCGGCATCACACCGCTACCGGCTGCGATTGCTGCGCAGTGGATGGTGTTGCAGATGTCCCCGGTGATTATCGACTCCATTCCGCTGGGCATTGTCCCTGCCGTTCCTGCGGCCTTACTTGTTGTCTTGACCGCCTGGCGGATTCGTCGGGAAGTTTCGGGCCCGGTCTCGGTGCGCGATATCCGGGTGCTGGCCGCAGTCGCGGTGGGTTCGCCCGTGCTGTTGACCATCGTGGCCTGGTTGATGCTGTGGGATGCCAGCAATGTGCTGGCGGTATCGCCACCGAATCTGCTGCATGCGGTGATCGCCGCGGTCATACTGCGGGTCATTGCGCTGACTGCTGGCCTTGGGCCAAAGCTACTTATTGCGTTGCTGCGCCGCCGTAATTTGCCGGAGTGGCCGGTGGCGTCGCTCAAGCTGGCCACAGATATCACCCTGTGGCTGTGGGCAGCAGGCGCTGTTGTGGTGATTGCTTCGATGGTGTGGCATTTCTCCGGGGTGCGGGAGACATATGCCATTGCCGACGGTTTCGGCGCCGCTATCGGTCTGAGTGTGTTGGCGCTGCTGTACCTACCCAACGCGGCGATGGCTGCGGTGGGCGTGTTTGCTGGCACGCCTGCTTCGCTGGGTATGGCCGAGGTGAGCCCCTTTGCTGTGGTGCCAGGCCATCTGCCGCCGTTGCCTGTTCTGGCTGCGATGCCGCAGAGCTATCACCCTGTTGCAATGGCCATCCTGATCATTCCGGTCGTGGTGGTTGTGTGGCGTACTCGTGCGTTTATCCAGCGCACTGATCCACGTGCTCCTTACCTCATTGCGGTGGGGGCTGGTGCGTGTGCCGGTGTGCTGGTCGGTGCTGTGTCCTGGCTGTGCAGTGGTGTTGTTGGCTATTACGGGCCCTCTGGTTCGGACTGGTGGCTGGCCGGGGTGTTCGTGTCTGCCTGGGTTGCGCTGGCTGCTGCTGTGGTCACTGTGGTGTTGCGTGGTCTGCCGCGCCCGGCTGTGACTGTGGAACCTGCCGAGCCAGTTGCGGCCGACGAAACCGACGAAGCTGAGACCGACGCCGAAGCCGAAACTGACGTTGCCGATGAAGCCGACGCCGAAGCCGACACCGTCGATGAGGCCGAGGCCGTCGACGAGGAGGCCACCGACGCCACCGAGGCGGAGGACGCAGCAGAAGACACCGATGAGGCCGATACGGAACCTGCTGAGCCGGCCACGGAAGATACTCAGGACACCGCCGAACCGGAGGCCGATGACGCCCCCGCCGAGCCGGACGAACAACAGACAGACGACGGCGACGAATCACCGAACGAGTCGGAGAAATAGCTCCCAGGTAAACTCCTCGGCGTGACCTATAACCGTGGACCGCTGCCGCTTCGAGTCGTTGTGCTCGCTTCGGGAACCGGCACTTTGTTGCACTCACTTATCCAGCTGCTGGACCCGGAGAACGTCGCCATCGTCGCAGTCGGCGCTGACAAAGAATGCCCGGCAATCGCTAAGGCCACTGACGCCGGGTTGCCGACCTTCGTGGTGCCCTTCGATGATGCTGCCCGCGCCGACCGCGCCGGGTGGAATCGGCGCCTCCTAGCAGCAGTGCGAGACCATGCCCCAGACGTGGTTGTTTCCGCAGGCTTTATGCGCATCCTGGGCGAAGAGTTTGTGGCCGCCTACGCTGACCGCATTATCAATACTCATCCCGCGTTATTGCCATCATTCCCAGGCGCCCACGCGGTTGAGGATGCATTGGCCCACGGTGTGAAGGTCACGGGAACAACGGTGCATATCGTCGATAACGGTGTCGACACCGGACCGATTCTTGCGCAGCATGCTGTTCCTGTCGCCGATGATGATGATCGGGACAGCTTGCATGAGAAAATCAAGCAGGTGGAACGGCGGCTGCTGGCCGACGTGCTGACCACTATCGCAACCCGCGGTTACACGCGTGACGGACGAAAGGCGAAGTTGCAATGACAGAGGTTGACCGCAAGCCCATCACCCGGGCGCTGATTAGCGTCTACGACAAGACCGGAGTGGAGGAGCTTGCCCGCAATCTGCACGAGGCCGGGGTAGAGATTGTCTCTACCGGCTCCACCGCTAAGCGCATTGCCGACGCTGGCGTACCGGTCACCGGCGTCGAAGAACTCACCGGTTTCCCCGAGTGTCTCGAGGGCCGCGTTAAAACCCTGCACCCCCGTGTGCACGCCGGCATTCTCGCCGATACCCGCAAGGATGACCACCTCAACCAGCTCTCAGAACTGGGGGTGAAGCCCTTCGAGCTTGTTGTGGTGAACCTGTATCCCTTCACTGAGACCGTCGCGTCGGGCGCTGATTTTGATTCCTGCGTTGAGCAGATTGATATCGGCGGCCCGTCGATGGTGCGCGCTGCCGCTAAGAATCACCCGTCGGTGGCTGTGGTTGTTGATCCGAAGCGCTATGCAGATGTCGCCAGCGCTGTTACGCAGGGCGGCTTCACGCGCGCAGAGCGCACCGAACTTGCCGTGGCCGCCTTCCAGCACACCGCCTCCTATGACATCGCGGTGGCCTCCTGGATGGGTGGGCAATCCAGCGAGGAGCGTTTCCCGGAGTGGTCCGCTGCCTCCTATGAGCGCAAGGCCATGCTGCGCTATGGCGAGAACCCGCACCAGCGGGCGGCGCTGTATGTCGCCCCGGGCGATGGTGGCCTGGCCCGTGCCGAGCAGCTGCACGGCAAGGAGATGAGCTACAACAACTACACCGACTCCGATGCCGCATGGCGCGCCGCCTGGGATCATCAGCGCCCCTGTGTGGCCATCATTAAGCACGCCAACCCTTGTGGCATCGCCGTGTCTGATGAGTCCATTGCTGCCGCCCACCGCGCCGCACATGCGTGTGACCCGGTGAGTGCTTTTGGTGGTGTGATTGCCGTCAACCGTGAGGTCAGCGTTGAGATGGCCAAGCAGGTCGCGGAGATCTTTACTGAGGTGATTGTTGCCCCCAGCTATGCCGATGGTGCTGTTGAGGTGCTGTCGCAGAAGAAGAATATTCGCATTCTTATTGCCGAAAAGCCCGAGCGTGGCGCTACTGAGCTGCGCCAGGTTTCCGGGGGCATGCTCATGCAGGAACGCGATGAGCTGCACGCCGATGGTGACAACCCGGATAACTGGACTCTTGCCTGCGGCGCTGCTGCCGATGAAAAGACCCTGGCGGATCTTGTTTTCGCTTGGCGCACTGTGCGTGCGGTGAAGTCCAATGCCATCCTTCTGGCCAAGGATGGCGCCACCGTGGGTGTGGGTATGGGCCAGGTCAACCGTGTTGATGCCGCCAAGCTTGCGGTGCAGCGCGCGAATACTCTGGCCGGGGAGGATAAGCGCGCTGAGGGTGCTGTGGCCGCCTCCGATGCGTTCTTCCCGTTCGCCGATGGCTTCGAGGTGCTTGCCGACGCTGGCGTCTCCGCCGTGGTGCAGCCGGGTGGTTCTATCCGTGACGCTGAGGTTATTGAGGCCGCAGAAAAGGCCGGTGTGACCCTGTACCTGACGGGTGCACGCCACTTCGCGCACTAAAATTGAAGGCCCAGCCTGCGTGTGAATCCGCGGGCTGGGCCTTTGCTATGCCCATATCGGGCAGCGTTAGTCGGGGATTAGTCGGGGGTGTAGCCCAGGCGTCGGGCGGCTAGTTCCTGCAGGATTTCGACGGTGCCGCCGCCAATGCCGTTGATCCGGATATCTCGGTATTGGCGTTCGACCTCGGTGCCTTCCATATAGCCGTAGCCACCGAAGAGCTGCACAGCCTGGTTGGCTACCCATTCGCCGACTTCAGTGCCGGTGTTTTTAGCGAAGCAGGCCTCGGCGATGAGGTCGAATTCGCCGTTATCGGCCCGCTCTGCCAGGGTGCGGGTGTACACCCGGGCGATATCGATCTTCCGGGCCATTTCGGCTAGCAGCATCCGCACGTGCTGGCGGGCGATGAGGGGTTTGCCGAAGGTTGTGCGGTCTTTGGCCCACTGCACGCTTATGTCCAGGCAGCGTTGTGCGGCGCTATATGCCTGAACGGCCAGGCCGAGTCGTTCAGAGACGAAGGCCATGGAGATCAGTGCGAAGCCCATATTCTCCATGCCGACCATATTGCTGGCGGGAACGCGCAGGTCCTGCAGGGTGATATCGGCGGTATCAGAGCAGCGCCAGCCCATTTTGGCCAGTTTGCGGTTGACGATAAAACCGGGGTTGTCGTTTTCTACGACGAATAGGGATATGCCTCGGCTGCCGGGGTTTTCCGTACCGCCGGTGCGGGCGGCAACGACGGTGAAGTCACCGCGAACTGCGGAGGTGATGTAGGTTTTCGCGCCATTAATGACGTAGTCGTCGCCGTCGCGGCGGGCGGTGGTGCGGATGCCGCCGACATCAGAACCGCCATCGGGTTCGGTGATAGCCAAAGAACCAATTTTGTCGCCCGATAGGGCAGGGCGAACATAGCGGTCGATGAGGTCCTGGTTGCCTGAGTGGACAATATGGGGACAGGAGATGGCACTGGTCATCAGGCTGGCTTGCACGCCGCCAGCAGCACCTGCTTCGTGCATGGCTTCGGAGGCGATGAGCAGTTCTTTATAGCCGGCGCCGCCACCACCGACGGATTCGGGGAACTGTAAGCCCAGGATGCCGAGCTCACCGGCTTTTTTGGAGACTTCGCGGGGGATTTCTCCCTTTTCTTCCCAGTCGTCCTGGTGGGGCACAATCTCGGTTTCGGTGAACTTTGTCACCATCTCGCGCAGGGCTGTGGCCTCTGCGCTGTTCCACAACGTCATATCCATGGGTCAGTCTCCTTTATTGATTTTTGTGCTGCTGGGCGCGGACGACTGACTTCGGCGGCCCGGCGAAGGCTTGCGCAATTTCGGCCCACTGGGCGGCGACTGGGCCGGTGATATCGAGGTCGAGCTCGTCAAGTTCTCGGCGCTGGGTCACCATCAGGCAGAAGTCAGTGGCACTACCGGTGATGCGGTTGGTGGCATCCTCAGGGCCCCAGCTCCAGGTTTCGCCGTCGCTATGCACCTCGACGCGCACAGGTTCTTCCGGCGGCGCCAGCTCGTTGATTTGAAAACAAAATTGCTGGGTAATAACGCCGAGGTGGCTAATATCGCGCAGTGCCGCACTTGCTGGTCGGGTGCTGCCGACGGTGTCGTAGATGTCCTGGCCGTGCGCCCAGGTCTCCATAATGCGTGCGGTCACCATAGAGCGGGCTCGCATTGGCGGGCCGAACCAGGGGTAGCGCTCATTGAGGTCCGCGTTTTCCAGCTTTTCGGCTAGTTCATTGCGGCGGGTGCGCCAGCGTGTCAGGAGTTCTGCGGGCCCCAGCTTGGTGGCCTCGGCGGCGGTGTCGTCGGTAAGCGTGAAGGGCCGGGAGAGTGCGTCCTGGAAGTAGGGGGCAAACTCTTCGGCGCCGCCGAGCGCGGCTAGTGCGGCACCGTCAGTCCACCACAGGTGGCCGATCTGGTGAGCGATTGTCCACCCAACTGCTGGTGTCTCTAGCTGCCACTGGTCATCGGAGAGTGAGGCGACGAGGTTTTCTAGTGCCAGGCCTTCGCGCCGCAGTCGGTCGACAGCGGCGCTGTATTCAGGATCTTTGCTGTTCATGACGGCTTTCTGGTGGGTGAGTTGCGTGGGCTGTGGTGGTTAGTTAAACACTCCCAAAGAGAAAAAACCAGCAGTTGTGCTTTTTTTAAAGAAAAAAGTTCTACCCGCAATAACTTTCTGGCTACCTAACTATTGTCTCAGGCGATCCACCCAGCTCAGCAGGTATTGCGGGGATAGACGCCCGAAATGCCTACCGGCTTATGCGGGCCCGTCGAGCACAGCGATCCCGGAAAGGAAATCCGCGTAAGTCTGCGTGCTGCGCTCTAACTGGTCGGACACATCAACCAGGACAGAAGCCAAACCCAGGCCGCGCGCCACATCGAATAGCGTGTGCAACACCCGGCGAGTGTGCTGGTCACGCAGATCCGCCCGCAAAGCAGTAACCACCATCTTGTGCACCTCGCGGTTGTAATGCTCCTCAGCCGGCAGCATCACCTCACGCAGGGCAGCGTCTTGTGCCGCAGCTGACCAAATATGCACCGCTGCGTGGAATAACTGATTGGTGTACTCGCACAACACAAGACGCACAATCTCGTAGGAAGAGTTACGCCCCTGCGCACCAGGACTGATCTCATCAATAGCCTGCTTAAATAAGGCGAGGCGCTCCCGCGAAATTTTCTCTACCGCATCCCGGATAAGAGCCTCTCGCGAGGGGTAATGGTGCTGCGCCGCGCCCCGTGACACCCCAGCGGCCTCCGCCACTTGACTGACCGTGGTGGCTTGCACACCGCGCGTCGACAGCATCTCGACGGTGCACTCCAATAATTTGCGGCGCGTCTCACGGCTGCGGTCCTGCTGCGGAGCCTGAGTCATAATGCATTCCTTCTTCAGTATCTCCCCGTTGAGGTGAGCTTACCTGGACAAAGCCCGTCGCCACCACGGCTGCCGCAGCACCGAATGAGCCACGGCTCTGGTTCCTCGGTGTTGCCGTCTAGCTAGTCGGCACCGGGAACCCACGGGGCTGGTTTCCCGGCCATGAAGGCCTGAATTCCCGCCGTGGCTTCCGCACTGCCAAAAAGGCGTGCCGACGTTGCCGCCATTTCCTTGCCGCGTTGCTCCAACGCTGTCGTCATGGAGTAATTCACCAGCGCCTTGGTCTCGCGCAGACCCTGAGGGGAGCACTTGAGCAGCTTGGTCGCATAGGCCTTCGCCTCCTCCGCAGGGTCGGCAACAGCCCGGGTGATGAGGCCAGTGGCCTCCGCTTCGGCGGCGCCGAAAACATCACCGGCCAGTAGGTGCATGCTGGCTGGGCGTGACGGCATGCGTTCCAACACAGTCAGCGCAATAAGTGCGGGGGCGACACCAATACGCGGTTCTGGTGCACCAAAGCTGGAATCTTCGGCAGCGAATGCGACATCGCATGCGGCAAGAAGCCCCAGTCCGCCGGCGCGAACATGCCCGTTGACCACGGCGATAATCGGTTTGGGCCCAGCAGCTATCGCATGAAGCAAGCCCAAGAAGATTGCTGTTGCTTCTTCCATGCCAACCGAGGCGGCGCCAGTGAGGTCCGCACCGGCACAAAACGTGTTTCCCTCGTGGGTGAGGATGATGCTTCGCACATCGTCATCACCGAATGCGGTGTCGAACGTGTTGCGCAGGTCGTTGATGAGCTCCGGGCTTAGCGAATTGCGCCTCTGGGGCGCAGCAAGCGTGATCGTTGCGGTGCCTGCAGCGGATTCGTAATGAATAGACATTGTCTGGAGCTCCTAGTAGCTCTTGGGCAGGCCCATGATGTTGGTGCCGACGTAATTCAGCAACATTTCGCGGCTGACCGGGGCGATACGAAGCAGCCGGGATGCGGCGTACATACGGGCCAGGCCGTATTCGGTCGACAAGCCATTACCGCCTAAGGTCTGAACAGCCTGGTCCAAGGTTTTCGCGCACGCCTCACCGGCGGCGTACTTCGCCATATTGGCGGCGTCGGCCGCCTCCTTGGAGTGACCCTGGTCAAACAGTGCTGCAGCTTTCTGGTTCATCACCCGCGCCATCTCAAGCTCGATGTAGCACTGCGCTAATGGGTGCGCCAGGCCCTGGTGGGCACCAATCGGTACGCCCCACACATTGCGTTCGTTGGCGTAGTCAACGGCGCGCTGCAGGCTGAACCGTCCCTGCCCGGTGGCGGTGGCAGCAGCCATGATGCGCTCCGGGTTCAGGCCGGTGAACAGGCCCCAGATACCGGTCTCCACAGACCCGATGAGGTGATCGGCGGGGATTTCGACATCGTCGAGGAACAACTGGAATTGCCACTCGGCCATCCGAACTTCCATCGGGATCTTCTTAGCGGTAAAGCCCTCACTGTCGGTCGGCACCATAAACATGCCCGGAAGGCCGCGGTTGCCATCGTCGTCGACGATGCTTGCGATATAGAGGACATAGTCGGCCTGGTCGACACCAGAGATATAGGTCTTGGTGCCATTGATGACCCAGCTATCGCCAACCTTCTTCGCCGTGGAGGCAATATTGTGGCTGTTCGTGCCGGCGTCAGCCTCGGTAATACCGAAGGCGGAAATGAGCGTGCCGGAGGCGATGCCCGGCAGGAACTTCTGCTTCTGCTCAGGGGTGCCGAAGGACGAAATGATCGTGCCGACAATTGCCGGAGAGACCACCAGCATAAGCAGCGGAGAACCCGCAGCAGCCAGCTCCTCCTGCACGATGATGAGTTCGGACAGGCCAGCACCGCCGCCGCCGTACTCTTCGGGCAGGTTCACGCCGATGAAACCCAGTTCGCCGGCTTCCTGCCACAGTTCAGTGGGGTAGGTGTGTGAATCGGCCTTCTCAATCATGTACTCGAGGCCGTACTTTTCGCCGAGCTTCTGCACCGAAGCACGCAGTTGGGCCTGTTCTTCAGTGTCAGTCAAGTGGAGGATGGGGATGTTCGACATGGCATTTCCTTAAAAAGTGTGGGTGAACAGCAGAGATTTCAAGCATGGGAGGAAACGGTCATTCCTCCGGATCGGACACAATCGCCAAAACCTTGCCCGCATCGACCTGGTCACCGACCTTGACCGGCAGTTCGGTGACAACACCGTCGGTATCTGCGCGGATACCGTGCTCCATCTTCATGGCCTCCATAGACAGCAACAGCTGACCAGCCTCGACGGTGGCGCCGACTTCCGCGTGGATAGCGATAATCGAACCGGGCATCGGGGACATCAGTGAGCCCTCGGCGGCCGCCAGGGAAGGGTCGTCGTAGCGAGGCATGGTCTCGAGGTTGATCGAGCCCAGTGGACTATCCACAGTGACCGAACCATTCGGGTAGGCATAGACCACAAAAGGCCGAGTCACGGAGTTGGCCGAGATCCGCACCGTGGTGGCGTGGGCGCAGGTGCGGGACCGCGTTACCGCTTCGACAATGGCGCCGTCATTGGCTCCGGTGCCACGGGCAACACCCAGGCGAGACCGGTTGATATCAGTGGTGACTTCCTCACCAGCAAGGGTGAAGCGATGAGTGGTGGTCGCTGTGCCCACATTGCGGTAACCAGCAGGAACCGGGGGAGTGGGCAGTGTCTCGGAGGTCTTATCCTCCAGCGCTACCGCAGCTGCGAACAGACACAGGTTGACCGTGGTGGCGTCCGCAAGTGGAACAGAAAGCTCTTCGAGTCGCGCACCCGACAAAAACGACGTATCGAAGTCGCCATCGCGGAAATCGGGATCGTCGAGAATTCGCACCAGCAGGTCCCGGTTGGTGCCGAGGCCGTGGATACGCCCCCGCCGCAGTGTCGCGGCCAGGCGGCCAACAGCATCGCGGCGAGTCGGCGCCCACGAAATAACCTTCGCCAACATCGCGTCGTAGTTCGTACCGACGACAGTCGGCGTATGCGGCTCGGGGGTGAAACCGGAATCGATGCGAATACCGGTGCTCGCCGGCCCGGTGAACTGCGAGACGACCTGGTCGAATTCCATTGCGGTGAGTTCACCGGACATCGGCTGCCAGTCATTGCCGGGGTCCTCAGCGTAGAGGCGGGCCTCGAGGGACCAACCGACAATCGCCGGCGGTTTATCGGCCGGCAGCGGCAGACCAGCAGCAATATCGAATTGCAGCGCTACCAGGTCAAGACCAGTGGTGGCCTCGGTGACCGGATGCTCCACCTGCAGGCGCGTATTCATCTCCAGGAAGAAGAACTCGCCGTCATTATTGGCGAGGAATTCGACAGTGCCTGCACCGGTATAACCAACAGCTTGAGCTGCATTTTCGGCGGCCTCAAACAGTCGCGTGCGCATACCGTCGATACGTTCCACCAAGGGGCTCGGCGCCTCCTCGATCACCTTCTGGTGGCGCCGCTGAATAGAACACTCACGTTCGCCAACCGCCCAGACAGTGCCCTGGGTATCAGCCATGAGCTGAACCTCAATATGGCGACCGGAGGCGATATAGCGCTCGCAGAACACAGTGCCATCACCGAAAGCGCTCTGCGCCTCCGCTGCGGCGCGATCCCATTCAGAATCGATAGCGTCGAGGTCATCCACCACGCGCATACCGCGGCCACCACCACCGGCAGAGGCCTTAATCAGGACCGGCAGCATGTCCTCGGTGATCTCGTCCCGGGCAAGATTCGTCAGCACCGGAACGTCGGCATTAGCCATCATTTCCTTAGCCCTGGTCTTCGAGCCCATCGCCACGATCGCCTCCGGTGGCGGACCAATCCAGGTCAGCCCAGCGTCGATCACAGCCGTGGCGAACTCGGCATTCTCCGACAGGAAGCCATAGCCAGGGTGGATAGACCGGGCGCCGGACCGCTGCGCAGCGTCCATAATCTTCTCGACATCGAGATAAGTCTCCGCCGGAGTCACCCCAGGCAGCCGCACGGCGGCGTCTGCTTCAGTGACAAACGGTGCCTCGGCATCAGCGTCGGAATGCACTGCGACAGTAGCTAGGCCGCGAGACTTTGCCGAGTGGATGATCCGGCGCGCAATCTCGCCGCGGTTGGCAACCAGGATGGGCCCAATATCGGTGCTAGCGGTAGATAAGGTGGAATATGTCATTGGAAAATCCCCTGGTTACATGCGGAAAACGCCGAATTTGTCAGCGCCTTCGATTGGGCCGGAATGGATAGCTGAGAGCGCGAGCCCCAGCACAGAGCGGGTATCGCGGGGGTCGATGATGCCGTCGTCGTAAAGCATTCCGGAGAGGAACTCGGGCAGAGATTCCTTCTCGATCTGCTGCTTAATCGCCTCAAACATCATCTTTTCGGCGACCTCACCCATGTCCTGATCCCGGGCCTTACTGGCCGCGCGGGCGACAGAAGACACCACGCTGGCAAGCTGTTCGGCGCCCATGACCGCAGAGCGGGCAGAAGGCCACGAGAATAGGAAGCGGGGGTTGTAGGCGCGGCCGCACATGCCGTAGTGACCAGCGCCGTAGCTGGCAGCAGTGATGAGCGAGATATGCGGGACCTTCGAATTTGAGACCGCGTTGATCATCATCGAGCCGTGCTTAATGATGCCGTTTTGCTCATACTCCTTACCGACCATGTAGCCGGTGGTGTTGTGCATGAAGATCAGCGGTGTTTCCGAGGAATTGGCCAGTTGGATGAACTGGGTGGCCTTCTGGGATTCCTCGCTGAACAGCACGCCTCGGGCATTGGCGAGAATGCCGACGGGGTAGCCGAAGATCTCCGCCCAACCGGTGACCAAGCTCGAGCCGTATAGCGGCTTGAACTCGTCGAACTCGGAGTCATCGACCACGCGGTTGATGATTTCGCGGGGGTCGAACGGGCTCTTCATGTCCTCAGGGACAACGCCGATGAGTTCATCCGGGTCGAGCCGCGGCGGGTTTCCAGCCCCGCGTGCTGCCGGGCCCTTCTTCTTCCAGTTCAGGCGACGCACCACCGACCGAGTCAGGCGTGCGGCATCATGCTCATCGGTGGCTAGGTGATCGGCGAGACCAGAGGTGCGGGCGTGCATATCCGCACCGCCGAGGGACTCATCATCAGTAATTTCCCCCGTTGCGGCCTTCACCAGTGGCGGTCCAGCGAGGAAGACCTTTGAGCGTTCCTCGATCATGATGACGTGATCGGCCATACCAGGGATGTAGGCGCCACCAGCTGTGGAGTTGCCGTAGACCACCGCGATAGTAGGAATGCCCAATGCCGACAGCTGCGTAATATTGCGGAACATCGCGCCACCAGGGACAAATACTTCCTTCTGGGTGGGCAGATCCGCGCCGCCGGACTCAACCAGATTAATCATGGGCAGCCGATTTTCCCGCGCAATGTCCTGGAAGCGAAGAGTCTTACGCAGTGTCCAGGGATTCGAGGTTCCCCCCTTGACCGTGGAGTCATTAGCGATGAGGAGACACTCCACCCCCTCCACCACACCAATGCCGCCGACGATGGAAGCACCGACGTGGAAATCAGAGCCCCAGGCCGCCAGGGGGCAGAGCTCAAGGAAGGGCGACCCACGGTCGAGGATCGTTTCGATACGTTCGCGCGGGGTCATCTTGCCGCGTTTGCGCAGTCGGGCGATGCTGCGCTCGCCGCCACCGGCGACGGCCTCGTCGATATAGCCGTTAATGCGGTCAAGCTTTTCAAGCATCGCCTTTTCGGCGGCCGCGTATTCGCTTGTCGTCGGATCGACTGTGGTGGGAGCGGTCATGCGTGGACCTCGCTTTCGGGGGTGAGGGTCGTGGGGATGTCGACGTAGCGGCTGCGCAGCCACTCGCCGACGCCCTTGGCTTGCGGATCGAACCGAGCGCCGTGCGCAACGCCATGACCGAGCAGGCCGTGGACAACAAAATTCATGGCCCGAATCTTTGGGAGTACGAAACGCTCGATTGTGAGGTCCTTGGTCTCGGGCAACAGGCGCTTGAATTCGTCGATGTCGAGAGTTGCGACCAACCAGGCGTAGGCCTCATCGGAATAGGTCCACACGCCGACGTTGGCGTCCGGGCCCTTATCGCCAGAGCGAGCCCCCATAATCCGGCCCAGTGGGGCACGAACCGTCTCACCACCGTTGTTCTTTGGCGGATTCGGCAAAGGCAGGTCGCTGACGCTGCTACCGATCGGGACTGTGTGAGTCGGGGCGCTGATAGCTACAGTGCTGCCGTCGGGAAGCGCTGCCTGGTGTTCGACCTGGTCTTGGCCGATATAGTGCGGGATGAACACAGCCCACGGTCGGGCCGGGGCAGGCGGGGCATCGAAGAAAGTACCTGGCGAGGTGCCGAGAGCGAACTCGACGGCGGTACGAGAGAACTGATCCGCAATCCTTTTATCGCTATCCCAGACCACTGCGGTAATGCGTGCCGAGGCGGCAGCCTGGGTATCGGCGTCGGGGTGCTCTGTGCGCTCGACGCGGAGATCGACTTCGGCGGGCTGTGGGGTGATAGTGCGCAGCTGGCGGCAGAGCAGCTCGGCTTTATCGTCGATATCTAAGCCGGTTAGGTGCAGTGTTAGCTCATTGCGGAAGCCGCCCAGCTTATTCACCGAGACCTTGAGCTCCGGTGGGGGAGCCTCCCCGCGCACGCCGGTGATGGCAACCCGGTCGGCGCCATCGTCGGAAAGCTCGATTGAATCCAGCAACATGGTGGCATCCGGGCCGGGGTAGCGGGCGCCGGTGACCTCGTACATGAGCTGCGCGGTGACAGTGCCGCGGGTGACGGCGCCGCCGGTGCCGGGGTGCTTAGTGATCACGCTGTCGCCACTGGCGGAAATCTCGGCAATCGGGAAGCCCGGGCGCATCAGGTCGACCGAATCGCCGAGCTTATTGAACAACGGGTAGTTACCGCCGGTGGCTTGGGTGCCGCACTCAATGACGTGGCCAGCTGCCATAGCGCCGGCGATGGCATCGACATCATCCCGAGACCAACCGAAGTGATGTGCCGCCGGGCCGACGATGACAGAAGCATCAGTGACACGGCCGGTGACGACGATATCTGCGCCGGCGTCGAGGCATTCTTTGATGCCCCAGGCACCGAGGTAGGCATTCGCCGCCAGCGCGTCGGTGATGCCGAGTTCTTCGGCACGGCCGGCCACATTATCGCCAGTGACGTAGGCGACCTTGAGGTCCACGCCCTGTTGTGTGATGTGTGTGCGGAGTTCCTCGGCCAGGCCTTTCGGGTTGAGCCCGCCAGCGTTGGCGACAATCTTGACCTTCTTGTTGGCGATGAGTTCTAGGTTCTCGCTGACCTGTGTGAGGAAGCTTGTCGCGTAGCCCTTATCGGGGTCTTTCATCATCGAGCGGGCGAGGATCAGCATCGTCAGTTCGGCAAGGTAATCGCCGGTGAGGTAGTCGAGTTCTCCGTCTTCGAGCATCTCGCGCATGGCGCTTGCTCGGTCGCCGTAGAAACCGGACATATTGCCGATCCGCGCTGTATCGGTTGTGGGGTCCGTCATGCGAGAACCTCCGTTCATAGCGGCGTGCGCCAGTAGATTGCTTTGATTAACGAGATAGTTTAAATCAAAAAGCAATCAATGCTGCTTGTTTTGCGAAAAAGTTTCTCCCTGACCCTTTTGCAGGCACCTACATTCGGGGAGTAGTTACTGGCTCAGCTCACGCAACGCCCGGTCAGCTGCATTGGCACCACACATGCCGTGCACCCCAGCGCCCGGCGGTGTCGACGCCGAGCACAAGTACACCCCCGCAACCCCGGTGAAATACGGGTCCGGTCGCAGCACCGGGCGAGCCAATAACTGCAGCACCCCAGAATCGCCACCAATAATGTCCCCGCCGACATAATTGGGGTTATAGGCCTCCATGTCGGAGGTAGTCATCGTGTGCGTGGCGACGATGGTGTCCCGGAAGCCGGGCGCACAACGTTCAATCTGATCGATGATTGTTGTGGTGGCGTCACCGCCATAACCGGCCGGCACATGGGCATAGGCCCACAGGGGCTGCAAAGAACCACTGCAGCGACTCGGGTCGGCTAGATGCTGCTGCCCGACAATCACCAAAGGGCGCTCAGGCATAATCCCCCGGGCACACTGCCGCTCAGCTGCCGCAACCTGCCCGGCAGTGCCGCACACATGCACAGTGCCCGCCCGTCGCGCCTCCGGGTTGGTCCAGGGCACAGCACCATTGGTGACAAAATCGACTTTCACTGCGGCCGCGCCATGCCGAAACCGCTGATAAGCAGAACGCAACCGCGCAGGCTGTCGATTCCCAAGTATCCTCGCCGCAGCCTGCGGGGAAGTATCAAGCATGACGATATCGACATCGCCTAACTCACCACGATCAGAAATCGCGGCATTGGTTTCGATAATGCCGCCAAGATCGCGGAATTTCGCGACCATCGCGTCGGCAATAGCCTGCGAACCACCCACCGCCACCGGCCACCCGTGCGCATGTGCGGCCACCGTTAAAAGATGGCCCACCGACGCCGAAAAGGCAGTGTCCAACCTGGTGAAAGCATGGCCTGCAATACCAGCGAAAAGCGCCGTAGCCTGCGCTGTTCGCCACCGCCGCCAACTCCACGACGCAGCAAGCGCCGCATTCGCACCAAAGGCGCCAAATAAAAATGGCCGGTGCGGCACGTGCACCGGCGGTTGCAGTGCGTCGGCAAGAAGCTTGTCGAACCGGCGGGAAAAACCACCGAAACTCCACTGCCACATCGCCGCGTCCACACCAAGACCCGCCGCAGTGCGCGAGATATTCCGGTACAACACGCCGGCGCTGCCGTCGGCAAGCGGATGAACCAGGTCCACCTCAGGCCACACGAACTCCAAGCCGTACTGGCGCAACCCCACATACCTAAAGAACGGGCTGGCTAACGCCATCGGGTGCACCGCGGAGCACACATCATGCACCACCCCGGAGCGCAACAACTCAGCGCTGCGCAGCCCGCCGCCAGGGGTCGCCGCAGCCTCGTAGACCGTCACCGCCACCCCATGCTGGGCAAGACGGATCGCCGCAGCCAGGCCATTCGGGCCAGAGCCAACAACAGCGGCGGAAGGCATAGCGCTCCTTATCGGTGGACGGGAGAAACTTAACTAAAGACGGTTCCGGCCACACCGAAAAAATATAAGGTTTTCACATGGAATCAACTGTGCTGATTATTGGCGCCGGACCATCAGGCCTGGCCACCGCCGCTCACCTTACCCGCGCCGGAATCGCCTATGACCACGTCGAACGCCATAACGGCGTCGGTGGACTCTGGGATATCGACAACCCGTACACCCCCATGTACGAATCCGCGCACTTCATCTCTTCCACCAAACACTCCGGCTACCCCGGACGCAGCTTCCCCGAAGGCACCGCCGACTACCCATCGCGCAGCGTCATCCACCGCTACCTGCAGGATTTCGCGCACGACACCGGCGTCGGCACGCATATCCAGTTCGGTACCGGCGTCAAAACTGTCGCGCCTACCGACGGCGGCTTCACCGTCACCTTCGATAACGGCACCACCAGCACCTACCGCGACGTGGTGTGCGCCACCGGTACCCTCGCCGAACCGAAAATGCCCCATTACCCCGGCGAATTCACCGGCGAATACCGCCATTCCAGCACCTACCGCTCCATCGACGAACTACGCGGCAAACGAGTGCTCATCATCGGTGCCGGCAACTCCGGCTGCGATATCGCCTGCGACGCCGCCCAGGCCGCCGACCACGCCGATATCTCCATGCGCCGCGGCTACTGGTTCATTCCCAAGCACATCCTCGGCCGGCCCTCCGACGACTTCACCACCTCCAGCCCGAACCTGCCGACGCTGCCGATGCAATGGATCACCCAGATCTACCTGCGGCTGCACTTCGGCAACCTGCGCCGCCTCGGCATTCCCAAACCCGACCACCGCGTTTTTGAAACCCACCCGCTGCTCAATGACCAACTCATCCACCACCTACGCCACGGCGATATCCGGGTGCGTCCCGACGTTGCCCGCTTCGACGGCGACGCTGTGGTCTTCACCGACGGCACCCGCGAGCATTACGACCTTGTCCTAGCCTGCACCGGTTACCGGCACGTGGTCCCGGTGGCCCGGGAACTCTTCGGAGGGGAGGAGGCGATGGGCAAGTTGTACCTGCGCTGCGCGCACCGCACGTACCCCGGACTGTGGGCGCCAGGGATGATTGAGACCAATTCCGGTGCCTTCGGCATCATCGACCGGCAGGCCCGGCTTATTGCTGCGGTGGTGGCAGGGCGTGATTCTGGGATGGGGGAGGTCTTTGCGCACCATGCCGCCACCGAGTACCCAGATTTAAGTGGTGGAATCGCTTTTGACCGTTCTTCGCGGCATGCCGGCTATGCCGATTCGCATAGTCTGATCGAAGCCCTCGATGCGGAGCTCGATCTCATGGGTGGTTAATTGTGATTAACGTGTAGGCATGACCAACCGCGAGCAGCAACGACAGCGCCGCCACCGTGAAATCATCACTGCGGCCGCATCCATTATCGCCGACCGCGGCTTCCGGGCCACCCGCCTGGAAGACGTCGGCAAAGCCGTCGGCATTTCCGGGCCCGCGCTCTACCGCTACGTCGGCAGCAAAGAAGACCTGCTCTTCGAGATCCTGATGGACATCTCTGTGCGGCTCAACGAAGGCGCTCAGCAAGTGCTTGCCGACGCAGACGCCAACGGCTGGGACGCAGAACACACCCTGCGTGAGCTGCTGGCCTACCACGTTGACTTCGCCGTGAGTGAGCCTGATCGGATTCGGGTCCAAGAACGCGAAATCGGCAATCTGGATAAGCCTCAGCGGGAGAAGGTCCGCGCACTGCAGCGCGCATACCTGGATATGTGGGTCGATACGCTCATCGCCCACCGGCCGCGCCTTGACCGGCAGACCGCCCGGGTGCGGACCCAGTTGCTGGCTGGGCTGATCAACTCCTCGCGCCACATTTTGCACTGGGCGGGGGTAGAGGCTGTGCGCAGCAATACGTTGGAGATGGTCTCTGCGGTCATCGACGCGCCCTAGGTGGAGTGGGGGTACCCCCGTTTTTGTGGCATCTAAGAAATTTCAGTGACGAATATTGCTTTGTCCTTGAAATGTGTTCTGCGACACATTAGTCTCCACGGCAAGAGTTAATCGCCATTAACGAAATGGTGTTAGCGAAGTTGCTTGGAGAAAACGCCCATGATCCAGTCATCCCGCGAAGGCCACGAAACTCTCGTCGCTGAACTGCGCGAAACCGTTGCCACCGCAGCCAAAGGTGGCCCAGAAAAAGCCCGTAGGCGGCATATATCCCGAGGCAAGCTGCTTGTTCGACAGCGCATCGCAGAACTCCTCGACCCCGGTAGCCCCTTCCTGGAGGTCGCCCCGTTAGCTGCGCATGAAATGTACGACGGACGCGTCCCGGCAGCCGGTGTTGTCGCCGGTATCGGCCTGGTGCAAGGTCGCCGGTGCATGGTGGTGGCCAATGACGCCACCGTCTCTGGCGGTACCTATTACCCCATTACGGTGAAGAAGCACCTCCGCGCCCAGGAGATTGCCGACGCCAACCGCCTGCCCTGTATCTACTTGGTCGACTCCGGTGGCGCGATGCTGCTCAACCAGGACGAAGTCTTCCCGGATCGGGACCATTTCGGGCGAATCTTCTTCAACCAGGCCAATATGTCCGCCAAGGGCATTCCGCAGATTTCCGCGGTACTTGGTTCCTGCACCGCTGGCGGCGCCTACGTTCCCGCAATGTCTGACGAGACCGTCATCGTCAAGGAACAGGGCACCATTTTCTTGGCTGGACCGCCCTTGGTGAAAGCGGCGACCGGTGAAGACGTCACCCCCGAGGAACTCGGCGGCGGGGAGATGCACTCGAAAACCTCTGGTGTTACCGACCACCTTGCGCTTGACGACGCTGACGCCTTGCAGCGTGTCCGCAGCATCGTCGACACATTGCCGGCTGAGCCCACACCGCCGTGGGAGGTGCGCGACACTGTCGAACCAAAGCGCCCACAGACGGATCTTTATGACGTTGTCCCGGTCGACCCGAAGCAGCCCTATGACGTGCACGAGGTTATTGAGATTCTGGTCGATGGTGGGAGTTACCACGAGTTCAAGGCCGAATTTGGTTCCAGCTTGGTCACTGCTTTTGCCCGTATTCATGGTCACCCGGTCGGTGTGATTGCCAATAACGGCATTCTGTTTGCTGAATCAGCTCAAAAGGGTGCGCACTTCATTGAGTTGTGTGATGCCCGCAGAATCCCGCTGGTCTTCCTGCAGAACACCACAGGTTTTATGGTCGGTCGCCAATATGAGGCCGGCGGTATCGCCAAGCACGGCGCGAAGATGGTCAACGCGGTCGCAACCACTAGGGTGCCGAAATTCACCGTGGTTATTGGAGGTGCCTTCGGTGCCGGTAACTATTCGATGTGTGGCCGCTCGTATTCGCCGCGATTTATGTGGATGTGGCCGAATGCTCGGGTGGCGGTGATGGGTGGCCCGCAGGCGGCGATGACGTTGTCTACTGTGCGTCGCAATCAGATCGAGCGCTCCGGCGGTACCTGGTCGGCGGAGGAGCAGGAGGATTTCGAGCGCCCGGTGCGCGAGCAGTTTGAGCGCCAGTCGAGTTGCTATTACTCCACCGCGCGGCTGTGGGATGACGGCGTAATTGACCCCGCCGACACTCGCCGCATGCTCGGCATGGCGCTCGACGTTGCCGGCGGCGCCCCGTTGGCGGAGCCCGGCTTCGGCGTCTTCCGTATGTAGACCCTGATGTTCATTCTCAACTCGGTTTTCACCTGGTTTTATTTGGCGCCCTTCAAGGAGTTGCAGCCATGACTGATATCACCACTGTTCTTGTTGCCAATCGTGGCGAGATTGCCTGCCGTGTCATCCGTACTCTCCGCGAGCAGGGAGTTCGCTCCGTTGCGGTGTACTCCGACGCAGATGCTGATGCCCAGCATGTGCGGATGGCTGATATCGCTGTCCGCATCGGTCCGCCCGCTGCGCGAGAGTCGTATTTGCTTGCCGACGTGATCCTTGACGCGGCCCGTCGGACTGGCGCACAAGCGATTCACCCCGGTTATGGGTTTTTATCGGAGAACGCCTCATTTTCGAGGGCTTGCGCCGACGCTGGCATTATTTTCATGGGTCCCTCTGGGCAGGCCATCGAAACCATGGGCGATAAGATTTCTGCCCGTGCTGCCGTGGAGGCCCGCGATGTGCCGACGGTGCCGGGTATTTCGCGCCCGGGCTTGACCGACGAGGAGTTGGTCGATGCTGCTGCGGGAGTGGGCTTTCCGGTGCTGATCAAACCCTCTGCCGGCGGTGGCGGTAAAGGCATGCACCGGGTGGAGGACCCGAAAGATTTACCGGAGGCGTTGCGCACTGCCCGTCGTGAAGCGGCGAGTTCGTTTGGTGATGACGCGCTGTTTTTGGAGCATTTCGTCGATACTCCGCGCCATATTGAGGTGCAGATTCTCGCTGATACTCATGGCAATGTGGTGCACCTAGGAGAGCGTGAATGCTCCCTGCAGCGTCGGCACCAGAAGGTCATTGAGGAGGCGCCATCGCCGCTGCTGACCGAGAAGATTCGCCAGGACATCGGTGGTGCTGCTTGTGATGCGGCGCGCTCAGTGGGCTACGTCGGCGCCGGCACGGTGGAGTTCATTGTCCCGGCCAATGAGCCAGAGAAGTTCTACTTCATGGAGATGAATACACGCCTCCAGGTTGAACATCCGGTCACGGAGGAGGTCACTGGGCTGGACTTGGTGGCTTTACAGTTGGCAATCGCCCGTGGAGAGAAGCTGCCGATTACTCAGGACGGTATAACGCTCACCGGCCACTCTGTAGAAGCCCGGGTGTATGCCGAGGACCCTGAGGCTGGTTTCCTGCCCACTGGCGGGACTATCCATCGGGTTATTGACCCCACCGGCGCTGGGGTGCGCGTTGATTCCGGTATCGCTGATGGCACCGTGGTGTCCTCCTTATATGACCCGATGTTGATGAAGGTCATCACCCACGGCGCTGACCGCGAAGAAGCTCTGGAACGTATGGACCAGGCCTTGGCGAAGACAGTGGTTGCAGGTGTCACAGTTAACACTGATTTCTGTCGATATTTGCTGAAAGTTCCTGATGTGGCCAGCGGCGACTTAGATACTGGGCTGCTCGACCGCGTTGCCGACGGTTATGTTCGCTCCAAGGTGCCAGATTCCGCACTGGTTGCTGCCGCGATGACGTGGCTGTCCAACCGGTGGCCACAAAACCCCACCAGCCCGTGGCAGGTGCCAGACGCGTGGCGTCCTGGTCATACCGCCGCGCAGCGATTGCGGTTGGCGGCAGCAGGGGAGTCGACACTTATCTCGATCACGGGCTCCCCGGGGCGTGCCGACGTTGTCGTCGACGATCAGATGCCCGGTGTTACCGATGAAGATGCAGCCGAGCCACGCAGTTATGTCGCTACCATTCACGCCGACGGCGAGATGATCCGCGTCGATATCGACGGTGTGGCCCGGCAATGGCAGGTAGAGGATCTCGGCACCGACATCATCGTGTCGTGTGATGAGGGGGCGTGGGTTGTCCACCGCGAGAACGTAGTCCACTCCGCGGCCGACGATATCGGTGGCGGCGATGGGGTGCTGCGCTCACCGATGCCAGGCACCGTCATTGCGTTATCCCAGGAAAACGGTGCACACGTTGCGGAAGGGGACGCAGTGCTGGTGGTCGAAGCCATGAAGATGGAGCACACCTTGCGGGCCCCATTTGCCGGCTTGGTCAGTTATCACTGCGCCGAGGCTGACCAGGTTTCCGCGGAAAAGGATTTGGCCACGATTGAGCCGGACGAGTAGTCCACCGCGGGTGTGACGCGCTGTGCTCAGCACGTCGGAAAGCCCAGAACACCCACCTAAGAGTTTGGTTTTGAAAAGGAGTACACCATGACTGATATCAACACCGCCGATCTGCCCAGCCAATACCGTGAACTGCAGCAGGGCGTACGCGACTTCGCCAATAACGTTGTCGACCCGGTAGCCGCCGAGCATGACCGCAACCACACCTTCCCGTATGAGGTCATTTCCCAGATGGGGGAGATGGGCTTATTCGGTCTGCCTTTCCCGGAGGAATACGGCGGCATGGGAGGTGATTACCTGGCCCTGGGCCTGGCCCTAGAAGAACTGGGCAAAGTCGACCAATCCGTGGCGATTACCCTCGAAGCCGCCGTTGGTCTGGGTGCAATGCCGATTTATCGCTTCGGCACCGAGGAACAAAAAGAAAAATGGTTACCGGATCTCACCGCCGGTAAGAAACTCGCCGGCTTTGGTCTAACCGAACCCGATGCTGGTTCCGACGCAGGCGCGACCCGCACCACAGCCAAAGACGATGGCGACGACTTCGTCATCAATGGTTCCAAACAGTTCATCACTAACTCCGGCACTGACATCACCTCCCTGGTAACCGTTACCGCCGTTACCGGCACAGCCGGGGATAAGAAAGAGATTTCTACCATCCTGGTGCCTACTGACACCGAGGGCTTTGTCGCTGAGCCGGCCTACGACAAGGTCGGTTGGAATGCCTCCGATACGCACCCGTTGACCTTTTCCAACGTCCGAGTGCCGCAGTCCAACCTGCTAGGCGAGCGTGGTCGCGGCTTTGCGAACTTCTTATCCACCCTCGCCGAAGGCCGCGTCGCTATCGCCGCCCTGGCCACCGGTGTTGCCCAGGGCTGTGTCGACGAGTCGGTGCGCTACGCCAAGCAACGCACCTCAATGGGCCGAGCCATTGCCGAATACCAAGCCATTTCCTTCAAGATCGCCCGAATGGAGGCCCGCGCCCACGCTGCGCGCACCGCCTGGCTTGATGCTGCCGCGAAGATGGTGAAGGGCCTGGACTTCCGCCGCGAAGCCTCCATCGCCAAACTGCTGTCCTCTGAGGCCGCGATGGACAACGCTCGTGACGCCACCCAAATCCACGGCGGCTACGGCTTCATGAACGAGTACCGAGTCGCCCGTCACTACCGCGACTCCAAAATCCTCGAAATCGGTGAAGGCACCTCCGAGGTGCAGCTCATGCTCATCGCACGCGGTCTGGGCCTATAGAGGAGGATTCGCCATGACCACCGCCAATACCCCATACACGCCAGGCACCTCCGACGACGCGATGCGCCATATAGTTCAGCGCGGCCTATGGTTCGAGGAATTCGAAACCGGGGTGCGTTACCTACACCGGCCCGGCCGCACCGCCACCGAGGCCGATAATGTCCTCTTCACCACGCTGACCATGAACGATCAGCCGCTGCACCTCGATGCGGCCTGGGCCCAAGAGCAGGCCGATTTCGGCGGCGAACGCCTGGTCAACTCACTGTGGACACTGTCCACCCTCGTGGGGCTCTCCGTGGCCCAGCTCACCCTGGGCACCATTGTCGCCAATCTCGGGTTCACCGAGGTGACCTTCCCCGCGCCGATGAAACACGGAGACACACTCTATGGCGAGACTATCTGCCGCTCTACCCGGCGCAGTGCATCTCGACCGGGTCAGGGCATCGTCGAGCTCGAGCACATCGGCCGCAATCAACACGGCACTGTGGTGTGTCGGGCGGTGCGGGCCACCTTGGTGCAATGCCGACCCGAAGGGGAGGACGCACTATGACCTCCCACACCTGGTTCCCCGCAGGGCCGGCGTTACTCTTCGCCCCGGCGGACCGCCCGGAGCGTTTCGGCAAGGCAGCGCAGCGGGCCGACGTTGTCATCCTCGATCTTGAGGATGGTTGCCGACCGGAAAACCGCACCCAGGCCCGCGCCAATATTGCGGCAACTGACCTCGATCCCGAGCGCACCATCGTGCGGATCAACCCAGCCGATAGTCCGGATCACGCCGAGGACCTGGCGGCGCTGAAAAAGACCCCGTTCCGCACCGTCATGTTGCCTAAAGCCGAGTCCGCGTCCCAGATCGCTGCCCTGCACGGCTTCGACGTCATTGCCTTGTGTGAGACCCCGAGGGGCGTGTTAAACGCCCTCGATATCGCCAGCGCTGACAACCTCGTCGCCATGTTTTGGGGTGCCGAAGACCTCACCGCAGCCTTGGGCGGCACCCACTCGCGTGACAGCACCGGCACGTACCGCGACGTGGCCCGATATGCCCGCGCCCACGTGCACCTGGCGGCCGCGGCGCAAGGCGTCAGCGCCTTGGACTCCGTTCACGTTGACATTGCTGATGTCGACGGATTGCGCGCTGAGGCCGATGATGCTGCCGCCCTGGGCTATGTCGGCACCTGCTGTATCCACCCATCCCAAGTAGCCATCATTCGGCAGGCTTATCGGCCTACCGACGAACAAATCGAGTGGGCCACAGGCCTGCTTGAGGCCGCTAAAGACAACTCCGGCGCTTTCAGTTTCGCCGGCCAGATGGTTGACGCGCCTCTGGTCAGCCAGGCCGAAGCCATCCTCCGCAGAGCAGTTTAAGGAGACACTGCCATGACTGATCTCAAGACAATCCCCACCCCTTATGGCCGCACCGTCGTTGATGACGAAGGCAACCAGCTATCCCATGTCTTCGGTGCAGGTGTGGACCAGGGCGCAGCCCCGCTGCGGAATGAAACCCTCGGCGACAACCTCCGCAATATTGTCGAACGGTGGCCGGACCGCTACGCCATGATTGATGTCTACGCCGATAAGACCCTGACCTACGAACAGCTCTACCGCAAGGTGCTGTCCCTGGCTTCGGCACTGGTACGCGCTGGTTATCGCCCTGGCGACCGGGTGGGTATCTGGTCGACCAACCGCTGGGAATGGGTTGTGGTCCAGTACGCCTGTCACCATGTGGGCCTGGTGTTGGTCAATATCAACCCGGCCTATCGCCAGCACGAGCTCAATTACGTCCTAGAAAAGGTTGGTGTGAGCTGTGTGTTCGCCGCCCGCCGGTTTAAAGACTCGGACTACCGGACCATGCTCAACGAGGCCCGCAAACAGCGCGGCGTCAACGTGAAGGACATCTTCTACTTTGGTTCATCGGAGTGGTACGAGTTCGTGCACAGCGATATCGAGGACCTCACCGAGTATTCGGACGGTATCTCCGCTGATGATGCAGCCAATATCCAGTTCACCTCTGGAACCACAGGCTTCCCCAAAGGGGCGACCCTTTCGCACAAAAACATCCTGAACAATGCCTACTTCATCGGTGAGTTGCTTGGCTACACCGAAGAAGACCGGGTGTGCGTGCCAGTGCCGTTCTTCCACACGTTCGGCATGGTCATCGGCACCATCAACTGCATCAGCCACGGTGCGTGCATTGTCATCCCCGCCCCGACCTTTAAAGCCCGCGAAACGCTCAAAGCCGTGCACTCAGCGAAGGCCACTTCTTTGTACGGGGTACCGACAATGTTCATTCACGCCCTCGAAGAGCAGCACGATCATGAGGAGTACGGCAGCCCCTACGATGTCTCCTCACTGCGTACCGGCATCATGGCTGGCACTTCCTGCCCATCAAAGACCATGCGTGAGGTGATGGACCGCTTCAATATGAATGAAGTCGCCATCTGTTACGGCATGACCGAAACCTCCCCGGTGTCCCTCCAGACCCGCGCGGACTCCCCACTGGAAAAACGCGTCAGCACCGTCGGCCAGGTCATGCCACATCTAGAGCTCGCCATTATCGACGAAGCGACCGGTGCACCAGTCAAGCGGGGTGAGCAGGGCGAGATTGTGGTGCGCGGCTACTCCGTAATGCTGGAGTACTGGGGCCACCCGGAGAAGACCGCCGAAGCCATCGATGCCGACGGTTGGATGCACAGCGGCGACCTCGGTGTCATGGACGAAGAAGGCTATGTCTCAGTCACCGGCCGCATCAAGGACATGCTCATCCGAGGTGGCGAGAATATCTACCCCCGCGAGATCGAAGAGTTCTTGTTCACCCACCCAGCCATTGTCGACGCGCAGGTCATTGGCGTTCCCGACGATAAGTATGGCGAGGAAATCATGGCGTGGGTCATCCTGCACGACAACGTCGACGATCTTACGTCCGACGAGGTGGCTGAGTTCGCCCGAGGCAAACTGTCACGCCACAAAATCCCGCGCTATGTGCAGGTGGTGGACGAATACCCGATGACCGCCTCCGGCAAGGTCCGCAAAGTTCAGCTGCGCGAGATGGCCCCGCGCGTCCTGGGGTGGGTGTAAATCATGAGCGTTGTCCATAACAACACCACCGAACTCATCGCCGAGCTTGCTCAGGACGGCATGACCATCGCCGTTGGTGGCTTCGGTCTGTGCGGCGTGCCATATGACCTCATCGACGCATTGCGCGAAAGCGGTGCCAAGGACCTCACCATCGTGTCCAACAATATGGGTATCGACGGCCTAGGCCTTGGCGTGCTCCTGGAAAATGGGCAGGTCACAAAGGCTATCTCCAGCTATGTCGGTGAAAATAAGGAATTCGCCCGCCAATATCTCGAGGGAGAACTCGAAGTGGAGTTCAACCCGCAAGGCACTCTCGCAGAACGCCTGCGCGCGGGCGGAGCCGGTATTCCTGCGTTCTATACAGCCACCGGCGTCGGCACGCTTGTTGCCGAAGGGAAGCCGCACGCGGAATTCGACGGCAAAACCTACGTGCAAGAACGCGGCATTGTCGCCGATCTTGCCCTCGTGCACGCCCACACCGGAGATATCGACGGCAACCTCGTTTACCGCTCGACCGCGCAGAACTTCAACCCCATGTGTGCAGCGTCTGGGCGCATCACCATCGCGGAAGTAGAAAACCTCGTCGACCGTGGCGATATCGACCCGGATCGGGTGATGACCCCGGGCGTCTACATCGACCACGTCGTCACAACCACCCGCACTGACAAGCCCATCGAAAAGCACACCGTGCGCCCCAAGGAGGAAGCCCGATGAGTCCCACACAGGCCCAACAGCATGGGTGGACACGCGAGAATATGGCCGCCCTAGCCGCCGCTGAACTCTCCGACGGTGATTACGTCAACCTGGGTATCGGCATTCCCACACTGGTTGCTAACCACGTGCCCGAAGGAGTGCGTGTCATCCTGCAATCCGAAAACGGCATCCTCGGCATGGGCCCCTACCCGTATGAGGGGGAGGAGGACCCCGACCTCATCAATGCCGGCAAACAAACCGTGACATTGGTGCCCGGTGCTGCTGTCTTCGATTCGGCGACCAGTTTCGGCATGATCCGCGGCGGGCACGTGAAGATGGCCGTTCTTGGTGCGATGCAAGTCGCTGAGAACGGTGACCTGGCCAACTGGATGATCCCGGGAAAAATGATCAAAGGCATGGGCGGTGCCATGGACCTTGTTTCCGGAACCCCGCGCGTCATCGTGCTCACCGACCATGTGGCTAAAGATGGCAGCCCAAAATTGGTAAAAGAATGCGATTTACCCCTCACGGGTGCGAAGGTGGTGAAGCGGATTATTACCGACCTCGGTAGCTTCGATGTTGGAACCGATCACCTCATTCTTCGGCGCCTCGCCCCTGGTGTGACAGTGGAGGAGATTGAGGCGAAGACTGAAGCTAGATTTGTTGTCGACCTCGATGATGCAAGCAATTCCCTGTAAGGAGAACACATTATGAGCGAATTCCCCGCCGCCAGCCCCGACGATGTCGTCATTATTGCTGGTGCCCGCACTGCGCAGGGTAAACTGCTGGGCCAGTTAGCCCCGCTTGAGGTCGTCGATCTCGGCGCCCACGCCATCAAGAACGCCGTTGCGCGCTCGGGGTTGAAGCCCGAGGACGTGCAGCGCGTCGTGCTTGGCCAGGTCATCCTCGCCGGTGCTGGCCAGAACCCGGCCCGTCAGGCTGCCATCAAGGCTGGCCTGCCGTGGAATGTTACTGCCGAGATTGTGAACAAGGTGTGCCTGTCCGGCCTGGACGCGGTCATCCACGCCGCTCGGATGATTCGCCTCGGCGAGGCCGATGTTGTCGTCGCCGGCGGCCAGGAATCCATGACCAACGCCCCGCACGTCGCCCGTGGCGTGCGCAAGGGCAAGGCCTACGGCCCGCTGAGCATGGAAGATTCTCTGATGCGCGATGGCCTAGTGGACTCCTTCGACGCCATCTCCATGGGTGAGCTCACTGAGGGCCCGCTGGATGACCTCGGCATCTCCCGGGACGACCAGGACCAGGTTGCTGCAGCATCCCACCAGCGCGCCGCCGCCGCCCAGGAGAAAGGCATCTTCGCTGAGGAGATCGCACCCCTGGAAATCCCGCAGCGCAAGGGCGACCCGGTGGTTGTCGACACCGATCAGGGCATCCGCCCGGACACCACCGCTGAGTCCCTCGGCAAGCTGCGTCCGGCGTTCGTGCGCGATGGTGGCACCATCACCGCCGGAAACGCCTCGCCGATTTCCGACGGTGCGTGCGCCCTGGTGCTGACCTCCCGTCGCTACGCCGAAGAGCACGGCCTGGACTACCTGGCCGTGGTGGGTAAGGCCGGTCAGACCGCTGGCCCCGATAACTCCCTGCACGCCCAGCCTGCTGATTCGCTGCAGGCCGCGCTGGACAGCGCCGGGTGGGAGGCCAATGAGCTGGACTTCATTGAGATCAATGAGGCCTTCGCTGCGGTGGCTGTGAAGTCGCTGCGTCAGCTGGACTACCCGCACGAGAAGTGCAATATCTACGGCGGCGCGATCGCCCTGGGCCACCCCATTGGTTGCTCCGGTGCCCGCTTGACCTTCACCGCCGCCATGGAACTGGCCCGCCGCGGTTCCGGCCGTGCCGGGGTCAGCCTTTGCGGCGGCGGCGGCCAGGGCGATGCCCTGCTGCTCTACCGCGATTAATGCGAACAGCCTGCCCAACGAGCGGGGCATAACCCGCAGCTAAGGCAGGAAACGCCGGCCCCAGTTAGTGCTGGGGCCGGCTGTTTTTATATGTGGAGTGTGGGTGTGCCGGTGACTGGTCTCAGCGCGGAACCGGAAAACCTCGACCGGCCACGAGTGCCTAGTTCACGCACATTGGGCCGTTGCCACCAGCATCAATCGGCTCGGTGGTGGGCTCAGGTGCAGGCGCGCCGCCCTCGTCGCCGACGACCTCGCCGGACCCTGCGGCGTCAGCGGAGTCAGCCTCGGCAGCACCGGCTTCTGCGGAGTCGTCGGAATAAAGACCGGGGCCGTTGTAATCACCGGCCAACGTGACCGACACATTGCCCGGCGGCAGTGACGGGTCGTACACCACAGGCAGGTCACCGAGCTTCTTGGCGATAGCCAACGCGGCCGGGTCGCCGGTGTCGGTGGCGTTGACCTGACTCATGGTCACACCGGTGTACTCGGCGTTGGCGACATCGCCGACAGCGAAACCGTCCTTGGCCAAAAGATCGGAAACACGCCCGGCCAGTCCGTCAGTGAAGGTGGCGTTGTACACACTGACGGTCACCTTGGCGGCATCGTAATTGACTGCCTCGGGGGCCTCGGACTCCGTACTGCTCTCATCATCGGTGTCGAGCAGCTTCTCGAAGTACTTGTGCACCTGACCCTTATCCACAGTCACCACAGATTCACCGTGGTCACCGACACCGTCGATGGAGGTCACCGGGATAGTGTCGAAGATGACATTGCCGCCAGTCAGGCCCTGCATCTGGGTGGCGAATCCCATGACATCCCACTCGTCATCAAGCACCACCGAACGCCGCACCGCACCACCGAGCTCATTAAGGCGTGCCGGGTTGGACAAGGTGCCAGCAGAGAGCAGCTTATTGGCGAATGAGGCCATAAAAGCCTGCTGGCGGGTAATGCGATCCAGGTCGCCGCGCGGCAGGCCGTGGCGTTGCCGGACGAAGGACAACGCATCGGCGCCACCCAGGGTCTGGCGGCCGGCAGTGAAGTCCGCGCCGGAAAACTCGTCGTAGACGGGGGCGTTAAGGCACACATCCACGCCGCCCACAGCGTCGGTAAGCAACACAAACCCCAGCAGGCCCACCTCGGCGTAATGGTCGACGGCGATACCGGTGAGGTCATCAATGGCGTTAATCAGCGCCTGCCGCCCAGCTTCGGTGGAAAGTTTTTCCACATCCTCAGGGGAGCGGCCATCGGCGATGAGCTGCTCGGCGCGTGCTTCCTTGGTGAGGCCATAGACACCGTTGATTTTGACGTTGCCCAGCGCCGGAGTGCTGACATACGTATCGCGCGGGATGGAGATAGCCGTGGCGGAGGTGCCGTCGCTGGGCACACGGATCACCATGATGGTGTCAGTGTTGGTGGCCGTCTCATCGCCGGCGCGCAGCAGTTCGATCTCCTCCGGCGACAGCGCATTGCCTTCTGCGTCGGTACGCGAATCAGAGCCGACCAACAAGATGTCGGTGGCGCCGTCTTTTTCCGCGCCGAGGGAGAAATTGCCCCCGGAGCTGAGGTTATCGGCGGCACGGCCGAGGGTGGTCCAACCGATGGCGGCCAGGCCAAGACAAATCAGCGAGAAGAAGATCAACACACCGCGCGCCGAGGCCGGCAAGGCCTGGGAGATATCCCTGGTGCGCGATGGAGGAGCCTGGATAGCCCGGGCATGCCTGGGCCGTTGTGGCGTCGCGCTCACGTGGTACCTCCTGCGCACCGGTGGACAATATCGGGCTCATTATGCTGGGTTCACCATAATTCGCACATACTGGAAACGTCATTTTAGTGAAAGGGGGCCAGTAATGCCGCATCCTGGTGTGCTTTGCGTGGGGGCGGGCGGCCAGTTGGGCTCCGCACTCACGGCCCGCGGCGTGCGCGGACTGGGCCGTGCTGAGCTGGATATCACCGACCGCGCGGCGGTTATGGCCCACCCCGATCTTGGCTCCGCCGACGTGGTGATTAACTGCGCGGCCTTCACAGCCGTCGATGATGCAGAGTCCCATCCGCAGGCCGCGGCGGCGGTGAATGAGGCCGGTGCGGGGTATCTGGCGCAGGCATGTGCGGCTAGCGGGGCGTTCCTCATCCATATTTCGACCGATTACGTATTTGATGGCCAGGTGCTTGCCGACGGCACCGCCCGACCGTGGTCGACCACCGATACACCTGCCCCGCGCACCGTCTACGGGCGCACCAAACTCGCGGGGGAGCGGGCAGTACAACAGGTATGCCCACGCTCAGCGATTGTGCGCACCGCGTGGCTATACGACGGGCGCACACCGGATTTTGTCACCACAATGCGCCGCCTGGAGGCCACGCAGGACACCATTCGTGTCGTCGATGACCAGTACGGCTGCCCCACATTTGTCGGCGACCTTGCCGACGCGCTGATTGCCCTTGCCAAGCGCCCCACCCCGGGGCTGTTTCATCTCACCAATAGTGGTGTGACGACCTGGTGTGGGCTGGCCCGCGAGGTGTTCGAGCTGGTGGGGGCTGACCCGCAGCGAGTGGTGCCGTGTACGACGGAGGAGTTCCCGCGCCCGGCGCCGCGCCCGCAATGGTCGGCACTGGATGGGTCCGCCTGGGTGGCCGCGGGCTACGAAGGGCTGCCGGAGTGGCGCGATGGGCTGCGCCGGGCCCTGCTCTAAGCTCGGATGGGTGAAAAACGCCGGAACTCCGCTGCCCCTGGGTGTTGTGACAGTGACGTACTCACCGGGGCAGCATCTGCCTGCCCTGGTTGAGTCGCTATCGGCGAATACGGAAATCATCCTCGCCGATAATGGTTCTACTGATGGTTCCCCGCAGGCTGTAGCTGAGGCCTATGACAATGTGCATTTCCTGCCCACGGGCGGAAATATTGGCTACGGCGCGGCAGCTAATCGCGGTATTGCTGAGCTGGCCCGGATGCGTGCCGACGGTCTTATCCGCGGCGATGTGGTCTTGCTTGTGAACCCGGATGTGACTTTCGCCGAGGGGGCTATTGACGCGCTGCTTGAGTGCGCTAGCGCCAATCCGGATGCCGGTAGCGTCGGGCCGCTGATCCGCGAAAACGACGGTTCGGTGTACCCGTCGGCACGCGCGGTGCCCACGCTTATTGGGGGCACGGGACATGCGGTGTTGTCTGGGGTATGGCCGAATAATCCGTTCTCGCGGCGCTACCACGGAGACAGTGCTATGGACCGGCAGCGCGATGCTGGCTGGTTGTCGGGGTCGTGCCTACTGCTTAACTGGGCGGCCTTTGATGAGATCGGGGGGTTCGACGAGCGGTACTTCATGTACATGGAGGACGTGGATCTCGGTGACCGGCTGGGGCGCGCGGGGTGGCGCAATATTTTCTGCCCGGCGGCGGAGATCCATCATGACCAGGGCCATAGCGCGAAAAAGTTCAAGGCCCGCACTATTCGGGCGCACCATGAGTCGGCATACCGGTTCAATGCGGACCGGGCCCCGGGGTGGCGGTGGGCTCCCCTGCGATGGGGGTTGCGCGCCGGGCTGGCTCTGCGCGCCTCCATCCTTCTCGGGCTGGCGCGGCGTAGGAATGAACTTTAACTACAGGTGACGCTCGTACGTGGGGCGCCCGGAGGAGGTTTTGGACGATGGTAGACACCGCCCAGACTGATGCGGTCATTCTTGTCGGCGGCAAGGGCACTCGCCTGCGCCCGTTGACGGTGAATACCCCCAAGCCGATGTTGCCGACTGCGGGTATGCCCTTTTTGACGCACTTGCTGGCCCGCATTCGCGATGCCGGTATGCGCCATGTGGTGTTGGGGACGTCGTACCGCTCGGAGGTTTTCCGGGAGCATTTTGGTGACGGCGCGGACCTGGGCCTGGAGATCGAGTATGTCCATGAGGATGAGCCGCGCGGTACCGGTGGCGGTATCCGCAATGTGTTGGACCGGCTGCGCTATGACACTGCGATGGTGTTCAACGGCGATGTACTCGGCGGCGCAGACCTCACCGCGGTGCTCGATACGCATATCACGAATAACGCCGACGTGACCCTGCATCTGGTGCGGGTGGCTGATCCGCGCGCCTATGGCTGTGTCACTACTGACGCCGATGGCCGGGTGGAGGCATTCCTGGAGAAAACCCAGGACCCGCCGACTGACCAGATCAATGCTGGTTGTTATGTTTTCCGCCGCTCGGTGATTGAGGATATTCCCGATGGGCGGCCGGTGTCTGTGGAGCGTGAGGTCTTCCCGAACCTGCTGGAGCAGAATGCACGGGTTTTCGGCCATGTGGATCATTCCTATTGGCGCGATATGGGTACCCCGGTTGATTTTGTGCGGGGGTCGTCGGATTTGGTGCGCGGTATTGCGCCGTCGCCACTATTGGACGGCTCGCATGGGGAAAGCCTCGTTGACGTTTCGGCCTCAGTAGGGGGCGGGGCTTTGCTGTATGGCGGCACGGTGGTGGGCCGTGGCGCGGAGATTGCCGCTGGTTGTCGCCTGGATCAGGCGGTGATTTTCGATGGTGCCTATATCGGTGCTGGGGCCACGATTGAGCGGTCGATTATTGCCGCTGGTGCCACGATTGGGCCGCGTGCGGTGATCCGTGATGCGGTGATTGGTGAGGGCGCGGATATCGGTGCGCGCTGTGAGTTTATTGGTGGTGCGCGAGTGTGGCCTGGGGTGACGATTCCCGACGGTGGCGTGCGTTTTTCCACTGATGTGTAGGGGGTTTACCCGTTATGCGCCGCGTCCGCGGCGACTAATGCAGAACCCTCAACTTGGTATTGATCCCCGAAGCGGGGGGAATTTTGGAAAAGTTTCCCCTGCATGATCGGCGTGTCGCGCTTTACATGTCACAAAGCGCTTGACCACACCTGGGTTTCACGTGTGTAATCACAATCATGTGATTGCGGCACAGGCCGTAATTATTGGGTATTCACCCAATGCAATTGACACACCTACGCCGACGGGAGGGCCGGGTACATGGATGACGCCAGCGTGCGCGGCCAAGCCGAGCTCGATACGAATATGGGGGAAGCTCGCGTGAATGACGCGACCGCGGTGGAACATATCCGCCCGCTGGCTGACTGGACTGGCGATCTTCCCAACCTCTTCGAAGCAGTTGAGCAGGACTGGCAAGAACAGGCACTGTGTGCCCAGACCGACCCGGAAGCTTTCTTCCCGGAAAAGGGTGGTTCCACCCGTGAGGCGAAGCGTATTTGCCGCGCCTGCGGGGTTCGTGATGAATGCCTGGAATTCGCCCTGGCTAATGATGAGCGGTTCGGTATTTGGGGCGGCCTTTCTGAGCGTGAGCGCCGCCGCCTGAAGAAGCGTCTCGGCTAGTGCGACAGGTGGCCTAGCCCAGATCCACAATGAACTCCCAGCGCAGTGGTGTGCTGGGAGTTTTTGCGTGCCGACGGCCGGGGCGGGTGTTTATTCAGTCCAGTCGTGCCAGCGTGAATCAACGACCTCCGGGGTGAGGTTGAGGTGCACTCCAACAAGTTGCACCAGCACACGCGAGAGCAGTTCTTCGAGTTCAGCGCCGCCGCCAGCGCGCAGTTCGATGGGGCGCCGGAAAATCACAATCCGGGGGCGGGTGGGTCGGCCCATTTCGTCCACGCCGGCGGGAATGAGGCGGCCTAGGGGCACTGCCCCGTCGGCGGCGATTTCGTCGGGAAGTACGGTGCCGGGTCGGACGTGCATGCGGGGCACTGTGTCGACAGCGATATCGAGGTGGGTGAGGTGATCGCGCCAGCGTTGTTCGATGGGGGCGTAGGCGTTGAGCACTGCTTGGTCGAAGGCTTCGCGGCGACTGCGCCAGCGCGGGGTTTCCGGCGGCAATAGCGGACCGCGTAGGCCGTGGCCGCGGCGGTCGTGATTGCGCATTGTGCTCATGGCCTATCAGGTTAGGCGGCGTGGTGGCGGTTGTGGCGTCGGCGCGCAGGGCGGCGTCGGCAAAGCGTGGTTGAGTCTGGGGTAGGGGGTTGCTTGTGGGGTGCTGTGGTGGGTGGAAAATGGGGGATAGTCATAATCCGACTGTCTAAACCTCAAGTTTGGGTCTAGACTTTCCGGCGTGAGTCAATTCCGTCGCTGCTCCCGTCCAGGCTGCGGTAAACCTGCCGTGGCCACCCTGACCTACGCCTACGCTGAACAAACAGCTGTTGTGGGGCCATTGGCTGCTGCCAGTGAACCGCACAGCTGGGACCTCTGCGATCGACACGCGCAGAAAATCACCGCCCCGTGGGGGTGGGAATTAGTCCGCTACGACATCCCCCAGGAAAACTCCGACGAAGACCTCACCGCCCTGGCCGAGGCCGTGCGCGAGGCAGGCCGCCAGGCCACCGGACTGGTGCTGCGTGAAGAAGGTCGCACCACCTGGCAAGAAAATCCGCCGAACCGGCACCCCTCGCGGCGCCGCGCGCATCTTCGCGCTGTCCCCGACCCGGAGTAAACTCACCTTCCTGTGCCTGGGCCCGATGCGGCCCACTTCAACAACCACGGGAGAGCAATGACCACGCGTAGTCGCTCCGAGATTGATGCGATCATTAAGGCCTACGACATCCGCGGCGTCGTCGGCGAGGGATTAGACGCCCAGTTCGCCGAGGACGCCGGTGCTGCCTTCGGCCACCTCATCGCCCAAGACAATGCGGAATCCGCCGTCATCGCGCACGATATGCGCGACTCCTCGCCGGAATTGGCCACCGCCTTCGCCAAAGGCGTCACCAGCCGTGGCCTCGATGTCGTCTTCATTGGGCTGGCTTCGACCGATGAGCTCTACTACGCCTCAGGCGAGCTGAATATGCCCGGCGCCATGTTCACCGCCAGCCATAACCCGGCGAAGTACAACGGCATTAAGCTCTGCCGCGCCCTGGCAACCCCCATCGGCCAGGACACCGGACTCGGCGATATCGCCGACATGCTCGTCGACGGGGTGCCCGCCGTGGCCGACGATGTCCAGCCCGGCGAAATCACTCACCGCGACATGCTCTCCGGCTACGCCGAATTCCTGCACGGCCTGGCCCCGGTGACTGGCCGCAAGCTCACCGTCGCTGTCGACGCGGGCAATGGCATGGCCGGCCTGACCGCCCCGGCAGTACTGGGCGATATCACTGACCTGCGGGAGCTGTATTTCGAGCTCGATGGCAATTTCCCCAACCACGAGGCCAACCCCCTCGAGCCGAAAAACCTGGAGGACCTGCAGAAATTCACTGTCGACCAGGGCGCCGATATCGGTATTGCCTTCGATGGTGATGCTGACCGCTGCTTTGTTGTCGATGAGTTAGGCAAGCCGGTGTCGCCTTCGGCTATTTGCGCCCTGATCGCCGAGCGGAGTCTCATTGATGACCCAGGTGCGACCATCATCCACAACCTCATCACCTCAGCTGCGGTGCCGGAGCTGATTGCGGAATTGGGTGGCATTGCGGTGCGCACCCGGGTGGGCCACTCCTTCATTAAGGCCCAGATGGCCAGCACCCATGCTGTGTTCGGTGGTGAGCATTCCGCGCACTACTACTTCCGGGACTTCTTCAATGCCGATTCCGGGATGCTCGCGGCATTGCATGTGCTCGCCGCGCTGGCTGAAACCGACGTGCCGCTGTCGCAGCTGAAGGCCAAGTACGACGTCTACGTCCAGTCCGGAGAGATTAACTCCCGCCTGGACAGCGCCGAGCAGCAGAAGGAACGCCAGGAAGCTGTGGCGCAGGCTTTCGTCGACCGGACTCGTTCCATTGATTATCTCGACGGGCTGACCATCGGGGTGGCTGATTCGAAGGCGTGGTTCAATGTGCGCGCGTCCAATACGGAGCCGCTGCTGCGCCTGAACGTTGAAGCCGAAACCGCAGAAGACATGGCGGCGCTGCGCGACGAGATTCTTGGCATTATCCGCGCCTAGCATCCCATTTTTGGGCCCTGAGGGGGCACACTGAAGGGTATGGATATGCGCAGCATGCTGTTCACCGCCGCCGCCGAGGGCGCTCATCTTCGGGCCGCCGCCTCGGCTGCCGATGGCCCGCTGTCTGGTTTAGGCATGCCCCGCAGCGTCATTCTCATCACCGGTGAGGCCCGTGCGCGGCTGGCCGCTGAGGCCGTTGTCGCCTTGGCCAGTGATGCCCGGTGCCCGATTATGGTGGCCCGGTATGTGCCGCACTTTACTGGTGCGCTGGACCTGGTCATGGTGCTTACCGACGACCCGGGCGATGAACTAGCCGCCCGTTCTCTTGCCGAGGCCGACCGCCGCGGTGCCGCCACGGTATTAGTCGGCCCGGATGAGGGCCCGGTGCGCCATGCCGCCAGCTCGTCGACGGTGCTTATCCAGCGGCCCACGATGAGCATAATCGGGTCGTTTTGTGGCTATATTGGTGCTGTTTTCGCCACCCTGACTGGTGCCGGGGTATCTGGGCTAGGCCCGGCTGCGGTGTTGCGTGATGTGGCAGACGCGGTGGATGCGGAGGCGATTGCCTGTTCGGCGGAGCGGGATCTGCTGGTCAACCCGGCCCGCCAGCTTGCGGAGTGGGTGCGCGGTCGCAGTGTGGTGTTCGCCGGCGATGGGGAAGTGTGGCGCACTGTTGCCGAATTGGCCGCGGCCTGGTTGTGCGATGCTGGGGTGACCGCTCATGGTGCGGCGTTGACCGATGTGCTGCGCGCGGCACATACTTTTAGCCCACGGGTTGATGATATTTTCTTTGACCCAGAGTTCGACGATCCTGCCGCGGCGCCTGCCGGCCCGCCTCGTGGGGCGGTCGTGTTGACCTCCTCGGAGAACCTGGAGGCCACGACGGCCCGGGTGGGGGAGTTGCCGTGGGTGCGGGTGGAATGCCCTGCGGAGGATGTTGAGGTACATCATCAACTTGTTGATGTGTGCGTGTCTGCAGCGCGGGTAGCCGCGGCTGCTGCTTATGTGATGGAGGAATGACGAGTCATGGAGCGTATTGAGCCTGCTGTTCAGGCCTACCCGTGGGGTTCGCGGACTCGCATTGCCGAGTTGCTCGGCCAGCCGACGCCAAGCCCCCGCCCGCAGGCGGAGTTGTGGTTTGGTGCCCACCCCTCTGCCCCGTCGACGGTGGGAGGTCGCCCTTTTACTGAGGTGCTTGCCGACGACCCGGCCGGCCAACTCGGTTTTGAGGGCGAATTGCCGTTTTTGCTGAAGGTGCTGGCCGCCGATGCGCCGTTGTCATTGCAGGCCCACCCGACGTTGGAGCAGGCGCGTGCTGGTTATCAGGCCGAGGATGCCGCCGGGGTGCCGCTGACGGCCCCGCAGCGCAATTACCGCGACCCGAACCATAAGCCCGAACTGCTCATTGCCTTGACCCAGTTCGATGCCCTGGCGGGTTTCCGCCCGGTGGAGCAGACCCGTGAACTCTTTGCTGAGCTGGCGATCCCGGAGTTGGACCACTACACGGTGGTGCTTGATGACGATGAGGGTCTGCGGTGCTTATTCGCCACCTGGCTGACCCTGCCGGGACGAGTGTTAGGCGAGTTGGTGGAGACCGTGCGCCAGCGCTGCGCGGAATACACCGGCGGCGGTTGGATTGGTGAGGTCGCCAAGACCACGGCGGCTATTGCAAAGCGCTATCCCGGTGATTCTGGGGTGCTGGCGGCAATGCTGTTAAACCGGGTGAGTTTGCAGCCCGGCCAGGCCATTTTCCTTGCTGCAGGCCATTTGCATGCCTACCTCGGTGGTATGGGGGTGGAGATCATGGCCAGCTCGGATAATGTGCTGCGCGGTGGTTTGACGTCGAAGCATGTCGATGTGGTTGAGCTGCTGCGGGTATTGACGTTTAGCACGGTGGCTGACCCGGTGATTGACCCTGAGTGCGAAGGCCAGTTGTGCCATTACCCAACTCCAGTTGGGGAGTTTGAGATCTCTTCGGCCCGTGTGGGGCAGGGCCATACTGTCACCGCCAGTGGTCCCGCAATGGTGCTGGTGACTGAGGGCGAAGCCCGCATTGGTGCTACCCAGACGTCCCAGGGCCAGGCGATGTGGCTGCCGCATGGTGAGTCGGCTGGGGTGACCGCGTTGGGTAGCGCGCAGGTCTTTATTGCAACTATCCCTAAGGGCTACTCCGCCGCCTAGGGGCTGCCTGCTTAGCTGAGGCTGCCTCTGCTGGAGGACGGGGGAGTAGTCGGCGCCGGGGAATCATCGGCTTCGCCGTCCGGTTCGCCCTTGGGTTGTTCCGGCGGCTCGGTGGGCTCGGTGGGCTCAGGGGCGTTGCGGAAGTCCGGGAACGGGTTTTCCGGCTCCGCCGGTTTCACCGGCAGCAGCGGCACTGGGGGTTTCGGCTCGGGAATCGGCGCGCTGGTGGGCGTTTCTTCCGGTGTTGTCGACGGGCTCGTCGACGGGCTTGTCGACGGTGCCTGCGTGGACTCAGTTACCGACGGGGTGCTGCTATTCGGCTGCGGCGTGTAGCTGGGGCGCACAGGTGCCGGCGGCGCTGTGGGCAGCGGACGATTATCCGGGATGACCGCGTGGGGCGGCATGAACGGATCAGCGTCGGGCTGAGTATTAGCGTCGACGTCGCGGGGAGTGGTCTTCAACGTCGTGGGCGGGGTTGTCTGCGTCGTGGACGGCGCCGGCGACGAATTGCCGGCCTTTTCCGGAATGACCACGTTATCGCTGCACGAGGTAATGAAGGCGGAGCCGACAAGCGCTGCTGCTAGGCAGGTGAGCGTGGTTGCGCGCCTCATGGCCCTCCCTCGGTGGACGCCCCAATAGCATCACGGTTGAATTACGGTATCGTCACGATAGCACAGCTGGGTCAGAGATCTACCCGGAGAAAATAATGAGTGTGTGAAGAACTCCGGCGCTATTCAGATAGCCTTGGGCATCGCAACACCGTCGAGTGGAAACAGGATGCCCCATGTTCGAGTACAAGGTCGCTGACCTCACCCAGGCCGATTCCGGCCGACACCAGATTCGCCTCGCCGAGCATGAGATGCCCGGTTTGATGGCACTGCGCGAAGAATACCGAGGCGAGCAGCCATTGGCCGGGGCCCGCATCGCCGGCTCCATCCACATGACCGTCCAGACCGCGGTGCTCATCGAAACCCTGACCGCACTCGGCGCCGAAGTGCGGTGGGCATCGTGCAATATCTACTCCACCCAGGACGAGGCCGCCGCAGCCGTCGTCGTCGGTGATGGCACCCCAGATAACCCCACCGGGGTGCCGGTTTTCGCCTGGAAGGGCGAAACCTTGGAGGAATACTGGTGGTGCTTGGAGCGCGTTTTCGACTGGGGCGACCAGCTGCCCAATATGATTCTCGATGACGGCGGCGACGCCACCATGGCCGTCGTCCGTGGTCTGCAGTTCGAGGAAGCCGGTGTCGTTCCGCCCGCCGAGGCCGACGATCCCGACGAATACGTTGCTTTCCTCGACATGCTGCGCCGGGTTGCTAAGGACCGCCCCGATTTGTGGACGCGCACCGCGAAGTCCGTGCGTGGTGTCACCGAGGAGACCACCACCGGTGTGCACCGCCTTTACCACTTCGCTGAGGAGGGCATTTTGCCGTTCCCGGCAATGAACGTCAACGACGCGGTGACGAAGTCGAAATTCGACAATAAATACGGCACCCGGCACAGCCTCATCGACGGCCTCAACCGTGGCACCGACATGCTCATCGGCGGCAAGTCCGCCCTGGTCTGCGGCTATGGTGACGTCGGCAAGGGCTGCGCGGAGGCACTGGCCGGCCAGGGCGCCCGCGTCCAGGTCACCGAAGCCGACCCGATTAACGCCCTGCAGGCACTGATGGATGGTTTCCCGGTCACCACGGTGGAACAGGCCGTCGGCACCGCAGACATCATCATTACTGCCACCGGCAATATGAACATCATCACCTTCGAGCACATGCGCCGGATGAAGGACCACGCAGTGCTGGGCAATATCGGTCACTTCGATAATGAGATCGATATGCAGTCGCTGCACCGCCGCTCCGATGTGCGCCGCATTGAGATTAAGCCGCAGGTGTGCGAGTACGTCTTCCCGCATGAGGACGGTGCGGACAAGTCCCTCATCGTGCTGTCCGAGGGCCGCCTGCTTAACCTGGGCAATGCCACCGGGCACCCGTCGTTTGTGATGTCCACCTCCTTCGCGGACCAGACCATCGCCCAGATTGAGCTGTTTACCCGCGCTGAGGAGTACGGCACCGGTGTGCACCGTCTGCCGAAGATTCTCGACGAGAAGGTCGCCCGCACCCACGTGGAGGCCCTCGGCGGCGAGATCACCAAGCTCACCAAGGAACAGGCGGAATACATCGGTGTCGATGTCGAGGGCCCGTATAAGCCCGAGCACTACCGGTACTAATGATGATTATTGCGATCGAAGGTATCGACGGCGCCGGCAAAAATACCCTGACCACACAGCTGCACGACCAGCTCACTGCGGCGGGTAAAACCGTCACCCGGCTGGGTTTCCCCAATTACGGCGCAACTCTTTTCGCCGACCTGGCCGATGACGCCTTGCACGGCAGGCTTGGCGATACCGCCGACTCGGCGTGGGCGATGGCGTTGCTCTTCGCTCTCGACCGCCGGGATAGCAGCGGTGCGCTGGCCAGTGCGGTGGACAGTCACGATGTGGTGCTGTTGGACCGGTACGTGGCGTCGAATGTGGCCTATACCTTGGCGCGCACAATGGACTCCACCATTATCGGCTGGCTTGAGGAGCTGGAATTTGGTCGCTTTGAGCTGCCCCGCCCGCAGCTGACGGTCTACCTGGAGGCCCCGGTGGAATTGGCGGCCCAGCGTGCTGCTGGCCGGGAGGTCGCCGATGCTGCCCGCACTCGTGACCGCTACGAGCGGGACGCGGACCTGCAGTCCCGCACGGCAGCGGCCTATCGCCAGCTTGCCGACGCGCAGTTCGGCGGCCCGTGGATAAAGGTGGCGGCGCAGGAGAGCACCGCTGATTCCGCCCGGAAAGTCCTGGCCGCTGTGGCCGAGATGAACCGGTAGCCGCCGTCCTGGTTAGACTAAAGGGTTATGAGCGCGAAAATTCTCGTGGTGGATGACGACCCCGCCATCTCCGAAATGCTGAATATGGTCCTCGAACGGGAGGGCTTTGCCACTGTCGTCGTAGGCGATGGTGCGGAAGCAGTAACAGCGGCTGAACGTGAGGACCCCGACCTCATTCTGCTCGACCTGATGCTTCCCGGCATGGGCGGTGTGGACGTATGCCGCACGATTCGGGAACGCTCCAGCGTGCCTATCATCATGCTGACCGCCAAGACCGACACCGTTGATGTGGTGCTCGGCTTGGAAAGCGGTGCCGACGACTACGTCACCAAGCCGTTCAAGCCCAAGGAACTCGTTGCTCGAGTCCGGGCCCGGCTGCGCCGTCAAGACGATGAGCCCAGCGAGGTCATTGAGGTCGGCGACCTCAGCATTGATGTGCCCAGCCATGTGGTTTCCCGCGGCGGTGAAGAAATCGCGCTGACCCCGCTGGAATTTGAGTTGCTGTGCACCCTGGCGTCGAAGCCGAAGCAGGTCTTCACCCGTGAGGAACTGTTGGAGAAGGTGTGGGGCTACCGCCACTCTTCGGATACTCGTCTGGTCAATGTGCATGTGCAGCGGCTGCGTTCGAAGATTGAACGCGACCCGGAGAATCCCCGCATTGTGCTGACCGTGCGCGGTGTTGGCTACAAGACCGGGGAGTAGTTCGGTGTCCCGTTTGGGACGGGCCTCGAGGGACTGGTTTTTCTCGGGGTTCCGCTATTTCAGGACTGTTTGGCGCACCTCGTTGCAGGCCCGGGTGATTATCCCGGTCCTCATTGTCACCAGCCTTGTCGTCGGTGTTGTGGGTGTCGGCTTGGTCTCCATCGTTACGTCGCGATTGCTGGACCAGAAACTCGCTGTTGCCAATGAGGAAATTGACCGTGCCCGGATCACGGTGGAGCAAGAGGTCAGTGAGTTGTCTGCGGATACTTTGCAGGCCCAGCTCAATGTGGTGCGGGAAGCCCTGGTGGATCGCAATGAGACCGGTGATCAAGGTTTATTGGCCGTCTACCAGCCGGTACTGATCGCCCCTGGGGACACCCCGGGTTCTATTGTGTCCTCGCCGGGGAATCTGCAAATCCCGAAGGAATTGCGTGCCTTCGTCCAGCAGAACCAAGTTAGTTATCAGTACGCCACCATCGACGGCGCCGATGATCAGTATTCCGCCCTCATTATTGGCACCCCAGTCAGTAGCGATATCAATGGTCTTGAGCTGTATTTGATCATGCCGCTGACGGCGGAGCAGTCCACCTTGTCGTTGGTGCGTGGCCTTTTCGCTGGTGCGGCCTTCATTATGATTCTGTTGCTCATCGGCATCGTGTGGCTGTTCGCTAACCAGGTCACTGCCCCGGTGCGGCAGGCCGCGAAGATCGCGGAACGTTTCGCCCGTGGACATCTGCGTGAACGTATGACTGTTCAGGGTGAGGACGAGATGGCTCGCCTGGCGGTGAGCTTCAACTTGATGGCCGAATCGCTCTCCCAGCAGATCCGCCAGCTGGAGGAGTACGGCTCCTTGCAGCGCCAGTTCACCTCTGATGTTTCCCATGAGTTGCGCACACCGCTGACCACGGTGCGGATGGCCGCCGACCTCATTGCCGATGGTGCCGAGGATCTCGACCCGACCACCCAGCGCGCCTCTGAGCTGATGATCGACGAGCTGGACCGCTTCGAGATGCTGCTCAACGACCTGCTGGAGATTTCGCGTCACGACGCTGGTGTGGCCGAACTGTCGGCCGAGCGTATTGACCTGCGCCAGTGCGTCACCGCCGCGATGGCCCCGTTGACTGTTGTGGCCCGCGATGTTGGTGCCGAGGTGCGGCAACACTTGCCGGAAGAACCACTGTTGGCTGAGGTCGATACCCGTCGTGTGGAGCGGGTGCTGCGCAACCTGTTGGCTAATGCCATCGACCACTCGGAGGGCAAACCCATCGATATCGATATGGCGGCCAATGAGACCGCGGTGGGTATCACCGTTACTGACCACGGCGTGGGCATCAAGCCCTCCCAGGAGGAGTTGGTCTTCAACCGATTCTGGCGTGCTGACCCGTCCCGTGAGCGGCGCACTGGCGGCACCGGCCTGGGTTTGGCGATTGCCCGCGAAGACGCGATGCTGCACGGTGGCACGCTCGACGCCCACGGCTTTCCCAGCGGGGGTTCGCGCTTCCGGCTTACCCTGCCATTGGTGGCGGGTGAGCCTCTTGGCCAGCCGCCGTTGGCTCTCGACGCGCCGCCTCATCCCATCGACCCTGACGCTGAACCAGAACGCCCCGCCGAGTCCGAGCCCGCTGAACCGGAAGGCGCTGAGCTAGACAGCGCCGGCCCGCACAGCAACGGCCCGGTTATTGACCCGGAATATGACCCAGACACTGCTATTCCCGAGGAGCCGCAGCAATGAGCGCACCCACCCCGCGCCACTTTCGGCGTTTCCTCGCGGCGATGACTGTTGCTGCGTTGACGTTGAGTGGTTGCACCTCGCTGCCCACCAATTCTGATCCGCAGGCCTTGCGTAGTTTCGCCGATCGGTCCCGCAGCATGGATATTCCGGTGCCGCGGCCTGATATCGCCCCGGATTTGGTGCTGCGCGATTTCATTACCGCCATGGCGCACCCCACCGATGACCACGCCGCTGCGCGCGCATTCCTCACCCCGGTGGCCAATGCCAACTGGAATCCGGGCCGGCGCACGCTGGTCGTCGAGGGCGTTAATGTGCTCGCGTCTGATGATGCTGGGGCCGGTAAGGCGGTGTATTCGGCTTCGGCGAAGGTGCTGGGGCAGGTCCGCGGCGGCGGGGCCTATGAGCAGTCCGGCGGCACTTGGCGGGGCGATATTGCTATGGTGCGAGACCCCTCTGGCCAGTGGCTTATCGACGGCTTGCCGGACGGCATTGTCATGGAACGGCAGTCTTTTACTGATACGCATATCGCCCGGAATTTGTATTTCGTTGATCCCACCGGCAACTACTTGGTGCCGGACCGGCGCTGGATCTATAAGGGCACCGAAACTGATCAGGCCGTATTGCTGGATTTGTTGCGTCGGGGGCCGCGCCCCCAGATGGCCCGTGGTGTGAGCACGTCGCTGCAGGCCTCGGCTTCGGTGGAGGTGACTGGGGTTGATGAGCCGGTCACTCAGGTCTCCTACGCCAACGTCGGCCAGCTCGACGATAGTCAGCAATTACTGTTGGCCGCGCAGACCGTGTGGACCCTTTCGAAAGCGGGGCAGCGCGGCCCGTGGAGTATCACTGTCGATGGCCGTGCACTATTGGGGCGCCAAGGCCAGAACTGGACTCGGGATTCCACCGAGATTAAGCCTTATGACCCCGAACAAGGCCCGGCTGACCGGTCGAATCTGCGGGTTCTTGGCGACGGTGCGCTCTACACCGTGACCAATAAAGGCGTTGAGATCGGCGAAGGCCCGTGGGGTGCTGGTGAACCATTCTTGGTATCCGCGGCGATGGGTATTGATGTCACTGGTGATGAGATTTATGCAGCAGTGGCTCGTACCGAAGGCAGCCAGACCAAGGTTGCGCAGCTCTATGTGGGGCGCCCAGGCCAGCAGGCGGAAAGCCCCTTGTCCGGGGAGACCTTGACTCGCCCGAGTTGGTCGCCTGGGGCATCAGGGGTGTGGACGGTGCGAGATGGTGATGAGGTGCGCCGGATAGCGTGGTCCTCGGCATCATCGGGCCTGGTCAGTGAGGAAGTCGATATTTCTGCGCTGGATAGCTTTACCGGCGAGATCTCCGAGCTGCGAATCGACCCGACGGGCACCCAGGCGGCGTTGCTTATCGACGGCAAGCTTGTCTTGGCCACCATCGTGCAAACCACGAAGGGGCCCTGGCAGTTGGTGACGCCCCGGGAGATTTCGCTGCCGGAGGGCACCGCTCCGCTGTCGTTGGCGTGGGCGCCGGATTCGACGATTCTGGTGGGCGCCTGGGGTACGGAGGCGCCGATTTGGCGGGTGCAGCCTGATGGGTCATCGAACTATATGGTGCCGAAGGTGAATCTGACTGCCCCGGTGACTGTGGTGGCGGCTTCGTCGACACGCATTTTCGCCCTCGATGAGAATGCGTTGATGGAGTTGGTCAGCGACGAGGGGGACCAGCAATTCTGGCGCCCGGTACCGCATGTGTCGGGCCGTGCCGCCCCGGTGACCGCCGAGTAGGCCCAGGCGATGGTGGGGTTTGGCGCGCTGTTTGACCTGATCAGTCCGGCGCGCTGCCCGGGATGCAATATGGCCGGTGTGGCAACGGTGTGTCGGGACTGCCGGGCTGTTTTCGCTGCGGCGCCGGCACCGATCTCGCCACGTGTGGTAGTTGGGGTGCCGGTGTTTTCCTGTGGGCTTTATGCCCACCAACGCCAACATGTGGTGCTTGCGGCTAAGGAGCATGGCAACCGTGCGGCCCGCAATGTCATGGGTGCGGTATTAGCTGCGGCGGTGGGCAGACTTGCCGCGCAGGGCGAGATTCCAGATCCCAGGGTGGAGCCTGTGGTGCTTATTCCGGCGCCAACGCGGGTGTGGTCGGCACGCCGGCGTGGGGGAGACCCAGTGGCGTATGCCTGCACAATCGCGGCGGCGAAACACACCGATCTAAAAGTGGTACGAGCAGTGAAAACCACTGGTGGCGCGATAGATTCGGTGGGCCTGAGTGCGGATCAGAGGCGTCGTAATCTGGCCGGAAATATCGCACTTACCCCAGCGGTTAGTCGCGCCCATCATGCGCACGCGATCCTCGTTGACGACGTGCTCACTACGGGGGCGACTGTCGCCGAAACGTCGCGAGTCTTGCGTGCGGCGGGGGTGCAGGTGGCATCTGCGCTGGTCTTTGCGCACGCCTAAATAGGGGGAGCCTGCGTCGTTGTGATTGTCATATTGGGTATGGCATCGGGGGCACCCAGGGCGGTATTCTTAGAAGTGCACAACGTCGTCGGGATCGCGTCGAATAATCCGGTTCGATGCGCACGACGGCCCAACGCAGAGGTAGGAAGCACGTGTCGACACCTGCTGACAATAACGAGACCCTCAGCCCCAACGCCCAGGTGACCATCACCGGCCGCAACGTTGAGGTCCCGGAACACTTCGCCGAGCGAGTGAAGTCCAAGCTCGCGAAAATTGAGCGCCTCGACCCCACTTTGACGTTCTTCCACGTCGAGTTGCAGCACGAGCCGAATCCGCGCCGCGGCGATCGCACTGACCGCATTCAGATCACAGCCACCGGCAAGGGCCACCTTGCCCGTGCCGAGGCCAAGGAGGACAGCTTCTACGCTGCCCTTGAGACCGCCCTTGGCAAGCTGGATCGTTCCCTGCGCAAGGTGAAGGCACGCCGCAAGATCAGCCGCTCCGGCCACCGGGCACCTATCTCCGTGGGCGAAGCTACCGCTGCCCTGGTGGAGGAAGCCAAGAATGAGGCTGTGAAGGCTGACCCGTATGAGGATCAGGTCGAAGAGGCACAGCTCGGCCAGGTGGTGCGCACCAAGGAGCATGAGGCCACCCCGATGAGCGTCGATGCTGCACTGTCGGAAATGGAGCTGGTCGGCCACGACTTCTACCTCTTCATTAACGAAGAAAACAGCCAGCCGTCGGTGGTCTACCGCCGCCACGCCTACGACTACGGCTTGATTACGCTGACCGAAAAGGGCGCCGAGTAATCACTGCGTACGTCTAGTCCACACCCCCGGAACACGCGCCTGGCAAGGGGCCAGGTGCTGGGCCGGGGGTTCGCCCTTATACTTAGGCAGTCATCACTCCACGTCGGAAGGGGTCACCTCCCGTGTTCTCGTTGTCCAAATTGCTCCGCGTCGGCGAAGGCCGCGCTGTTAAGCGCCTCAAGTCCATCGCAGATCAGGTTCTCGAACTCGAAGACGAGTACTCGGAGCTGTCCGACGAGGATCTCCGCTTAAAAACTGAGGAGTTCCGCACCCGCATCGCAGAAGGCGAAAGCCTCGACGACCTGCTGCTGGAGGCGTTCGCTACCGCACGTGAGGCCTCCTGGCGTGTTCTCGGTCAGAAGCACTACCCGGTGCAGATTATGGGTGGTGCAGCCCTGCATTTCGGTAACGTCGCCGAGATGAAAACCGGTGAGGGCAAGACCCTTACCTGTGTGCTGCCGGCCTACCTTAATGGCCTCGAAGGCAAGGGCGTGCACGTCGTTACGGTCAACGACTACCTCGCCAAGCGCGATGCGGAGTGGATGGGTCGTGTGCACCGCTTCTTGGGGCTATCGACCGACGTGATTCTTTCCGGCAAGGGCCCAGCTGCCCGCCGCGAGGCCTATAACGCCGACATCACCTACGGCACCAATAACGAATTCGGCTTCGACTACCTGCGCGACAATATGGCGCACAACCTCGATGACCTGGTGCAGCGTGGTCACCACTACGCCATTGTCGACGAGGTTGACTCGATCCTGATCGACGAGGCGCGTACGCCGCTGATTATCTCCGGCCCCGCCGATGGCGACCCGAAGTGGTACCTGGCGTTCGCCCAGATCGTGCCCGGCATGCGCCGCGATATTCACTACGAAGTCGATGAACGCAAGCGCACCGTCGGTATCCGCGAAGAAGGTGTCAGCTACGTCGAGGACCAGTTGGGCATCGACAATCTCTATGCCGCGGAGAACTCCCAATTGGTGAGCTACCTCAATAACGCCATTAAGGCACGTGAGCTGTTCACCCGCGATAAGGACTACATCATCCGCAATGGTGAGGTCCTCATTGTCGATGAGTTCACCGGCCGTGTGCTCGATGGTCGCCGCTATAACGAGGGCATGCACCAGGCCATTGAGGCCAAGGAGGGGGTGGAGATTAAGAAGGAAAACCAGACTCTGGCCACCATCACCTTGCAGAACTACTTCCGGCTTTATGACAAGCTCGCCGGCATGACCGGTACCGCCGAGACGGAAGCCTCGGAGCTGCACCAGACTTACAGCCTCGACGTGATGGCGATTCCCCCGAACCGCCCGGACCAGCGCCAGGACCACCCGGACTTGGTGTACAAAACCCAGGAAGCCAAGTTCGCTGCGGTGGTGGAGGATATCCGCGAGCGCACCGAAAACGGCCAGCCGGTGCTCGTCGGTACCGCCTCAGTGGAAATGTCGGAGTACCTTTCCCGGTTGCTGCAGCGCGTTGGCATTAAGCACAACGTGCTCAACGCGAAGCATCACGAACAGGAAGCCGAGATCATTGCCGAGGCTGGTCGCCGTGGTTCTGTGACCGTGGCTACCAATATGGCCGGCCGTGGTACCGATATTGTCTTGGGCGGCAACCCCGACATTATTGCCGATATCAACCTGCGTGCCCGCGGCCTGGACCCGGTGGAAACCCCGGATGAGTACGAGGCCGCCTGGGATGATGAGATCGCCCGGGTGCGCGCTGCCGCCGAGAAGGAAGCAGACGAGGTCCGCGAATGTGGTGGCCTCTACGTGCTGGGCACTGAGCGCCACGAGTCCCGGCGTATCGATAACCAGCTGCGTGGCCGTACCGCCCGTCAGGGTGACCCGGGCGAGACCCGGTTCTACCTGTCGATGCGCGATGAGCTGATGGTGCGTTTCAACGGTCAACGTATGGAAGCGCTGATGAATACGCTCAACGTGCCCGATGATGTGCCGATCGACTCCAAGTTGGTCACCAACTCCATTAAGAGCGTGCAGACGCAGGTGGAGAGCCAGAACTTCGAGATCCGTAAAAATGTTCTCAAGTACGACGAGGTGATGAACCAGCAGCGCAAGGTCATCTACTCCGAGCGGCGCCGGATTCTTGACGGTGAGGACCTGCGCGACCAGGTGCAGTCGATGATGGATGAGGTCGTCGATGCCTACGTCGACGGGGCCACTGCCGAAGGCTACGTCGAAGACTGGGACCTCGATGAACTGTGGAACGCCCTGCAGGCCCTGTATGGCCCGTCAATGCAGTGGCAGGATCTGGTCAACGGCACCGAGTATGACGCCGCAGGTGACCTGTCCGATAGTGAACTGCGCAAGGCCGTCCACGACGACATCACCGGCCAGTACGCCGAACTCGAGGAGGCTGTTTCTTCCCTCAGCGGCGAGGAGCAGATGCGCGCCATGGAGCGCTTCACCATCTTGAATGTGATGGACCGGAAGTGGCGCGAGCACCTCTATGAGATGGACTACCTCAAGGAAGGCATTGGCCTGCGCGCCATGGCCCAGGCCGACCCGCTGGTGGAGTACCAGCGAGAAGGCTACGACATGTTCCAGGCCATGATGGACGGCATTAAGGAAGAGTCGCTACGGCAGCTGTTCCTGGTGCGCCAGCAGGTCAAGAACGCCGAGGAAGCCCGCGCTAATAGCGAGCAGGACCGCGTGACCGAACGCGTTGTCACCCCCGAGATGGAGGCTGAGCGCAAGCCGGAGCAGATGACCCTATCTGGCCCCGGTGAGGACGGTGCCGCCCATGCCCGCCGCGAAAGCGGTGCGGGCAACCGGGCGCAGCGCCGCAAGCGCCGCAAGTAGCGCTGCCGCTACACCTTCTCGTAGCTAGATCAGTCGCAAGGCCGTGACTGTCCAGGTGCCTCCGGGCTCCCGGTCAGCACGGCCTGCGAGCGCTCGCACCCCTTTTGGTGTGCCCCACGTGCCCACAAAATGCGCCTCCGTCCCGCACCGGCGCGGGTCGGTATGCAGCGAGTGCAGGGCCGAGCCCTTAATGCCGCCGCGGCGCAGCCGGGTGGTCAGGCCAGCGCGCACAATCGACGAGATCGGGATCTGGCGCAAAACCGTGTCCGGGCGGCGCCCGGCGAGCACGTCAAAGGCCAGGTTCAACACGCGGGTGAGTTGGGCATTAAGTTCTGGGTTGCGCGGCACCGGGCATGGGTGCACCACGCGAGCGGCTTTGTCGCTGGTGCTGCCATCGTCGGCAAGCGGGCGCGCGTGCTGTTGTGCTGCCGTGGCATCTGGTTGCGGTGGCCCAAGGCGGTGCAGAATCTGGAAACCCGCGGCGGGCACGAGAGTGGCCGAATCCTTTCGCAAGACTGTCTCCCCCCAAGACATCTGGTGCGGTCATGACGAATTGTGACAGTAGGAGCAAGCCTTTGCACCTTGACGCGGTTACAGTGGTCTGCATGCGAGGACTGATCGTGGACTATTGCGGCGTTTTGGATGGTTCTGAAGAAGAACAGGCACGGTGGCGCAAACTGCTGCGCGCTGCCGGCAAGAATGGTGTAGCTACTGCTGTGCTGTCGAATGATCCCGGTGGATCGGGCGCGGACCATATCCGCGAGCTAGAAACATCCGGTGTGGTCGACACAGTGGTTCTTTCCGGCGAGGTTGGGGCGGAAAAGCCCGAGCCGGAGATTTTCGATATCACCGCTGAGCGCCTGGGCCTGCCGGTTTATGACTGCGTGTTAGTGGATGACTCGATTGTCAATATCCACGGCGCCGTTGAGCACGGGCTGGTGGGCGTGTTCTTCCAGCAGTTCGACCGGGCACTGGTGGAAATCACTGGCCTATTCGAGCTTGAAGGCGAATTCTGATGCGCGTCTATATCCCGGCGACCTGCGAGATGCTTGAGCACTTGCGCGATAGTGGCGATATCACTCCGCTGCGTGGCTGGGGTTTTGCGGTGACGCAGCAGGTGCGGGATTTCTTCGATGACGCCGATGAGGATGAGCTTGCCGACGTTGCCCTCACCGACGCGGCATTGGCGTCGCTGCGGCTGTTGACTCATTACGACGGGGATTTTCCGCACCGTCGAGTGGTGGTTGCCGCCGATGTTGACGCCACGGAAGACCCCGAGATGGGGGAGACTGTGGTGCGCATTGCCGGTGCGGTGCCGTTGGCCAAGGTGTCTTCGGTGCATGTGGATGTCGCTGCGGCGGAGTCGCTGGTGGCTACTGCGCTTCCAGAAGTCGACAAGGCTGACCTTGGCGATGAGGACGCGGAGCTGACCGTTGGTGATGCTCAAGAACTCGAGTTGGCCTGGTACGACGTCAGTGAGTTACCAGTGTTACTGGAATTAATTTAGTTTCGTACATTCAATTTGCCCCCAAGGTTACGCCACCGTAACCTACTAAAGCGTAACCTACGTGAGGGGCATCAATGAGTCTTAGCCAATGGGTGCGCCGCGGATTTACCGCACTGTCGACACCACTGCTGCCAGACGACTACACCGTGCTGGTCAACCCACTGTGGTCCGCCCGTGAACTGCGCGGCCGGATCATCGCCGTCAACTACCCCGCCGACGATGTTGCCGAACTGGTTATCCGTCGCGGCTGGGGAGTACCCAGCGATTTCCACGCCGGCCAACATATCGGCATCGGGGTGCGCGTCAACGGCCAGTTCGTCTGGCGCTCCTACTCACTGACCTGCCCACCAGGCCCGCAGGACGGCAATCTTGTAATCACCGTCAAAGCCATCCCGGATGGTCGGCTCTCCACTCACCTGGTTGCTCATGCCCACCCTGGCTCCGTGGTGCGCCTGGCCGCCCCGGCCGGGGATTTCCACCTACCGGAACCAGTCCCGGCCAAACTGCTGTTCATCACCGCCGGTACTGGAATCACCCCGGTGATGTCGATGCTGCGGCACTTAGCCGCCCAAGCGTCCTTCCCCGACGTTATCCACCTGCACTCTGCGCGTACCGACGCCGAGGTGCTCTACGCCGCAGAGCTTCATGAACTGGCTCGCCAGCAGCCCGGCTATGACCTGCGGCTGCGTATTACCAGCACCGAAGGTCGCCTGCGTGCCGACGACCTGCCCGCCCTCATCAGTGACCTCGACGACCGCGAGGTCTACGCCTGTGGGCCCACCGCGATGCTTGATGATATTGAGCGCGTCATCCCCGGTGCACACAGTGAACGATTCACCCTCGACCGCGGTAGCACTACCGCTGCTGGCGGGGTGGTGAGCTTCCCCGGTCGCGGCGAGATTGAAGTTGACGGTGCCACCACGATCCTCGAAGCGGGGGAGAAGGCGGGCATCCAGTTGCCCTATGGCTGCCGGATGGGCATCTGTGCCACCTGCGTGCGCCAACTCGACGGCGGTACCGCACGCGACCTCCGCACCGGCAATACCCACGAAGCCGGCGACCGAGTGCGGGTGTGCGTCACCGTGCCCGCCGGAGACGTCGTCATCGCGCCATAACCCCGGCCCCGCCAGCCATGCGGGCCCGGTAAAGGCACTGCGGGACCGCACAGGCGGCGTTCTTGATGTTCTGTCCTTGCTGCTCTTATTCCACAGGAGACAATTCTCATGGCTATTACCAACATCGCCTCATATGCCCACCTCACCGATGAGGATATTGCCGCCATCGGTGCCGAACTTGACCAGATCTACGCCGATATCCGCAATGATCTCGGCGAGCGCGACGTGCGCTACATCAAAAACCTCATCCGAGTGCAGCGCGGCCTTGAAGTCGGCGGGCGCCTGGCCCTGCTCATCCCAGGCAAGCGGGCGCTGAAATGGGGCGGCATCTCCGCACTGGCCCTGTCGAAGATCATTGAGAACCTCGAGATTGGCCACAACACCATGCATGGCCAGTGGGACTGGATGAACGACCCGGAGGTGCACTCCGCGACCTGGGAATGGGATAACGCGTGCCCGGCATCTGGCTGGAAGCACTCGCATAATTTCGTGCACCACAAGTACACCAACGTCATCGGCATGGACAGTGACGTCGGCTACGGCATTCTGCGCGTGACCCGGGACCGTCCCTGGCAGCCCAAGCACCTCGCCCAACCGGCGGTCAATGTCATCCTGGCGTCACTATTCCAGTGGGCAGTGGCGTTCTATGACGTCGAATTGGGCCGCGTATTCAGTGGCAAAAAGGACTGGTCTGAGGCCAAGCCCCAGCTCATTGAGGTCATCCAAAAATCACGTAATCAGGTGGTCAAGGACTACCTGCTGTTCCCCACCTTGGCTGGGCGTCGTTATGGCGAGGTCGCTAAGGCCAATGCGATGGCGAACCTGATTCGGTCTGTGTGGGCCTACGCAGTGATTTTCTGCGGGCACTTCCCTGATGACGCAGAGACCTTCACCAAGGAGCAGTACAAAAACGAGGACCATAACCAGTGGTACCTGCGCCAGATGCTGGGCAGCGCGAATTTCCATGGCGGGTTCTTGCTCTCTGTGCTTTCCGGCAACCTGAATTACCAGATTGAGCACCACTTATTCCCGGATATGCCGTCCAACCGGCTTGCTGATGCGGCGAAGAAGGTCCGCGATATCTGCGACCGTTACGACCTGCCGTATAACACTGGCTCTTTCTTCGAACAGTTCCTGCAGGTCCAGCGCACCTTGTTGAAACTGACTCTGCCGCCGCAGCTGATGGCTGCGGATAAGAGCAATGCCCCCGAGGTCCGTTCGGATGCCGCATTCGATAATCACCCGATTATCGAGGAGGTACTGGACCCGCTAGCGCACCCGCGTAAGGGCCTGCGTACTGGTCTGCGGCTATTGAAGAAGGTTCGACCGACCACGAAGGAGGCCTTCCAGATTCTGCTGGGCCGTCGTCGTCGCGGTGACCAGATGGAGCATTTGGCGCCGAACCCGGTTGAGTCCCAGCCGCTGGCCGCCTAGCAGCCGCTGGCTGCCTAGTCCTTCGATATCGGCCGGGACCCGCCGGGCTGGGGCGCATCATCAGTGTCTGGCTGCTCCTGCTCGGCGCCGGTCTTGCGGTTCCACGGCAGTGTGACCTGGTCGAATTTGCCGTGGTTGATGAACTCGGCGGTCAGCGCCGCAGTCGCCGCGGCGAGGAATAGAGCAAGGTAGGCCGATGATGGTTGCCCGGTGAATTCGACGGTCACGATCAGCGCAAACAGGGGAGCGGCCATCGCAGTTGAGAGGAACGCGGCGGCGCCCATCAGCGCAAAGTCCGTCGGCGGCACATTGGGGAACAGTGGCTGCGCGAGAACGCCGAGCAGGTAGCCGGCCATGGAGCCGACTGCGAAACCTGGGGTGAGCAGGCCACCTACGGCGCCTGAGCGCAGGGTGAAAATCACGGCGAGCAGTTTGGCCAGCATGAGAATGCCGATAATTGTCCAGGCCGGGTTGTCCTCGAGGACCTGGGTAGCAGCATTGCGGCCATTGCCGAGTACTTCGGGCACCCACATGCCGATCAGGCCCACGAACATGAACGCCAGGGGCAGCTGCCACAGCACCCCAGCTCCACGAGGGGCGGCGTCTTGTGCCTGCGCGGTCACCCGTCGGAAAAGCACGCCACTAGCGCCCAGCAGCACGCCGACGAAGATGGCCCCGGAGAGGTTGCCGAAGCCTTCGGTCAGACTGATCGTGGAGTACAGCGGTTGCGTGCCGACGATGATGCCGGAGGTCACCGTCGCAATAGCGGAGCACGCGAGCACCACCATCACGGCGCGCACGGTGATGGTGGTGAGCAGGATTTCCAGCGCGAATACGGCCCCGGCTAGTGGGATGTGGTAAATCGCGCCCAGGCCAGCGCCGGCGGCCGCAGCGACGAGGACTTTGGTGGTCTCGGAGTTCAGCGCCAGCTTGTGCGAGATACCGCTGGCAAACATCGCACCTAGCTCACGTGGGGCGTTCTCACGGCCCACAGAGGCACCAGCGGCGACCGTCGCCATCTGTAAGAAGGCGTTGGCGGTGGTTTCCACGACGGGCATCCGGGTGCCCTTCATGCCATCTTCGACTGATTCGATGGGGCGGCCGAAGCGGCGCACCGCGTACCAGGCTGGGGCTGCGATAAGACCCGCGATGGTGATGCCGATGAACCGCTGTAGGGGTTCGGTGCCTTCGGTGACGACTTTGAGTTCGCCTTCGTGTTGGCCGTAGACGAAGCCTTCGATGATGTGCAGGACCCATACCAGGCCTGCGGCAGCAAGGCCGGTGAGCACACCGACGATGAAAGTGATGATGCATAGCCGCACCAGCGCGGATAGGTCCAGTCCGGAATGCCGTTGGCGCTGTGCTGCGCGGTCCTGTTTAGTCTCGGTCAATGTCTAACTCCCAACCATCTTTGGTGGATACCGCGCTGATGAGTTCGCGCACCGCTAAGGCACGGCGGCCAGGGGTGCCGTCAAGGGTGTCGAGAGCGCATTCGGGGTCGGCTGGGGGGCCGAGGTGAGTACATCCGCGCGGGCAGGCGGTTAAGTGTTCTTCCAGGTCAGGGAAGGCGGACAGTACTGTCTCTGGGGTGATGTGGGCCAGCCCGAAGGAGCGGATACCGGGGGTGTCGATAATCCAACCGTCGTTGTGGGCAAGGGCCACAGTCTGGGTGGAGGTGTGGCGGCCTTTGCCGACTCCGCTGACAACCCCGGTTGCGCGGTCCGCGTCGGGCACCAGTCGGTTTACCAGTGTGGATTTGCCGACCCCAGAATGCCCGATGAGTGCGGTGATCGTGCCCCGGGTGACATCGAGTACCGGGTCGAGAGGATCGTCGACACCGCAGACGATGACGGGGACGTCCAAGTCGGTGAATTCGGCGGCGAATTCGGACGGGTCGGCCAGGTCAGATTTGGTCAGGCACAACACCGGGTCCACTCCGCCGGCGTAGGCGGCGATGAGAGCGCGTTCGACGAAACCGGTCCGCGGCGGCGGGTCGGCCACGGCACACACGATGAGTAGTTTTTCGGCATTGGCGACGACGATGCGCTCATAGGGGTCGGTGTCGTCGGCGGTGCGGCGCAGCACTGAGCAACGCTTATCCAGACGCACAATCCGCGCCAGGGTGCCTTCTTTGCCGGAGGTATCGCCAACAACGCCGACGCGGTCGCCGACGACAATGGCGACCCGGCCGAGTTCGCGGGCCCGCATGCAGGTCACCACAGTGCCGTCGTCGAGGTGGACGCCCCAACGGCCGCGGTCTTTGGTGATCACCATGCCGGAGACCGCGTCGTCATGGCTGGGTCGATCCTTCGTCCGCGGGCGCGAGCCGCGTCGGCGGCGGAATTTTGCGTCCGATTCGTCCCATTCGCTGCGCCGTCTACTCAGGGTCGGTCACCTCCCCTGCGGCTGAACAGTTCAGCATCTCAGCCCAGCGGATTTCGAAGCCGGGGAGGGTTTTAGCGGTGGTGGCGATGTCTTGTACCTGCACCATCGGCACTTTCAGGCCAATGATGGCGCCGGCAGTGGCCATGCGGTGGTCGGCGTAGGAACGCCAATGCCCGCCGTGGAGGTCTGCTGGGGTGATGGCAATGCCGTCTTCGAGCTCTTCGGCCGCGCCGCCTAGTCGATTGATCTCGCGCACAAGTGCTGCCAGTCGGTTGGTTTCGTGGCCGCGTAGGTGGGCGATGCCGGTCAGCCGGGACGGTGTGGCCGCCAGGGCACACATAGCGGCCACGGTGGGGGCGATTTCGCCGATATCGCCCATATCGAGCTCGATACCCTGCAGGGTGTCGGGGCCGGTGACGACGAGGTCGCGGCGTTGCCCGTGCTTGCGGATCTGGGTGGTGCACCCCATTGCGGTGAGGATGCGCCGGATGGAGTCGCCCGGTTGGGTGGTGTGTTCAGGCCAGTCGGGGATGGTGACCTGCCCGCCAGTTACTGCGGCGGCCGCTAAAAACGGTGCGGCATTAGACAGGTCAGGTTCGATATGCCATTCGCGGCCCCGGATTTCTTGGTGTGCGATATGGAATTCTCCGCGACGGGGTTCGTCGATGACCACACCGGCTTCGCGCAGCATCTCCAGGGTCATATCAATATGCGGGCGGGAGGGCACATTGCCGGACTGCATGAGGTGCAATCCGCGACTGTAGCTGGCCCCGGCCAGAAGTAGCCCAGAGATGAATTGGGAGGAGGCGGAAGCATCGACGGTGACGGTGCCGCCCAGGTCGGCCCCGGCGTGCACGGTAAACGGTAGGCGGTCACCGTCGACATTGGCGCCGAGTTCACGCAATGCGTCGAGGACGGCTCCCATGGGGCGCACCCGGGCTTCTTCATCACCATCGAAGAAGACCTCGCCGGTGGCGGTAGCGGCCACGGGAGGTACGAAGCGCATCACGGTGCCGGCGAGGCCACAGTGGACGGTGCCTCCGTGCATCTGGCGGGGTTCGACGCGAATGGCGCGGTCGGCGGTGCCAGTGGAATCGGAGCTGTCGTGGATGACTGTGCCCAGGCTGCGCAGTGCCGACATCATCAGGTCGGTGTCGCGGGAGCGTAAGGCTCCGTGGATCGTCGAGTTCGTTGACGATAGGGCGGCGATAATGAGAGCCCGGTTGGTGATCGATTTCGATCCGGGGACCGTCACAGTGGCCGTGACCGGGCCGTCCGCGGTGGGCGCGGACCAGTACTCGTCTGTACGGGGATGATTCACGCCCCCATTGTTCCCCATCGGGGGAGCTTTCGTGATGCCTTGGGTGCTTTTTGGGCCACCATGGACTGTATGTGTGGACGTTTTGTTTCTTTTACCGTCGGTGCGGACCTCGCTGAGTGCGCGCGGGTCGTGCCTGGTATCGCCGATATTGAGGTTCGTGCACAAGCCCCGGCCCGGTTTAACGTCGCCCCGACTGAGCCGGCACAGGTTTTGCTGCCGTGGGCTGGCCAGTCCCCGGTAGCGGTGGCGGAGTCATTATCGGCCACCAAAGACGCGGCGCGCTCTACCGCGTTAATCGGTGCCCGGTGGGGGTTGGTTCCTTCCTGGGCGAAGCAGTTGCCGACGTCGACGCTGTTCAATGCCCGCGGTGAGACAGTTGCTGAGAAGCCGTCGTTTCGCTCGGCCTATCGCCGGCAGCGGTGTTTGGTGCCTGTCGATGGGTGGTATGAGTGGCGCGATAAGCAGCCGTATTTCGTGTCCCCTAAGGACGGGGTGGTGTTTTTAGCTGGCCTGTGGGAGCCCTGGTGGCAGGGGTACTCGTGCACGATTATCACCACCGATGCGGTGGGGGAGTTGGCGTGGTTGCATCACCGGATGCCGCGGGTATTGCCGCCGGAGGAATGCGCCACCTGGCTCTATGGCACCACTGCCGATGTCGATGAGCTGCGTCGTCCTGTCTCGGCTGCGGCAGTTGCTGATTTTTCGATCCGGGCGGTCAGCAGGGCCGTCGGCAATGCCAGTGCGCAGGGCCCGGAGTTGCTGGAGGGGCCTGCCGAGTAGGGATTGGGTACCGGGGGTGGTGGCGTCGTTAGACTGCTGACTATGACCGATGCGAAGACCGGAGCGGATAATGGGGATGTCCCTGCCGTTGTGGCTGAGCTGACCGATGAGCAGCGCGCAGCCCGGTTTGAGGAGCAGGCGATGCCATTGCTGGATCAGCTCTATGGCGCTGCGCTGCGGATGACGCGGAACCCGTCGGATGCTGAGGATTTGGTCCAAGAGACCTATATCAAGGCTTTTCAGGGTTTTCATTCGTTCAAGCCGGGTACGAACTTGAAGGCGTGGATGTATCGCATCCTCACCAACGCCTATATCAATGATTACCGCAAGGCTCAGCGTCGTCCTGCTGAATTCGCCACCGATGACATCACGGACCACCAGATCGCCCAGACGGCCTCGCATTTGTCGACGGGGCTGCGCTCAGCTGAGGTGGAGGCTTTGGAGTCGCTTCCCGACGATGAGATCCGCCAGGCCTTGGAGGCATTGCCGGAGGAGAATCGGATGGTGGTGTACTACGCCGATGTGGAGGGGCTTCCGTATAAGGAGATCGCTGAGATTATGGGTACCCCGATTGGCACTGTGATGTCTCGGCTGCATCGGGGAAGAAAAAAGCTGCGCGAGTCGTTGACAGGAGTGGCCCAGGAGCGCGGTTTTATCCGTGCTGCGGGTGATTCCGACGGGCCCGGCGCTGACACCGTGGAAGGGCAGTGAGGCAGATGACTGATTCATCCCAGCACCACGATTGCGCTGAGCTGCGCGCTCGTCTGATGGCTTTGCTGGAATGCGAGTGCACCGCTGAGGTGGCTCGCGAGGTTGAGCGCATCACCCAGCAATGCCCGGAGTGTTTGGCGACCTTTGAGCAAGACGCAGTTTTGCAGCGGTTATTGCAGCGGTGTTGTACAGCGCAAGCTCCCGACGGCCTGCGGTCGCGGATTAGCCGCAGGATTCGGGTGACGTATGTGCGTACTGAATATCGCTGGTAACTAGCTGAAAAACGCTACTGGCCTGAGCATCCGTGGTGGATGTTCAGGCCAGTAGCGTTTCTGCCAAAAAGGGCAGTGTTTAGGCGCCGTTGGGGCGCTTGCCGTGGTTGGCGCTCTTCTTACGACGGTCCTTACGCTTACGTCCGCGCTTGCTCATATGAGTCTCCTGGAGTTGTTGGGGAGGTTATCCGTTGAGTACTACAAGCTTAGACGGTAGTGCGGGTGCGGCGGGTACGGCCACGGTTGCGGCGGCGCTTCAGGGCGCGACGCTCGTCCTCGCTCATGCCGCCCCAGACTCCGGCGTCCTGGCCGGTTTCCAGAGCCCATGCCAGGCACTGGGTGGTGACAGGGCAGCGGTTGCAGACAACCTTGGCCTTGGCGATCTGGGCCAGGGCCGGGCCGGAGTTGCCGACCGGGAAAAATAGTTCGGGGTCTTCTTCGCGACAGACTGCTTTGTGGCGCCAATCCATAGGTAATACTCCTTGAAAATCACTGGGTGGGTAATCCCGGCAAGCTTCGGTCGCGGGTATTACCGCGGCGCGTGGGCCGGTGTGCGGGAAAGCCGGCACCGCCGGACTGGCGTGTCGAGCAGGGTGCGGGGCTTTCGGAATTCTCTGTGCAAGAGTGCGACGTGATGTGTTCCTCTTGCGGACCTTTAGAAGAGTGGCACGCAAAACCGGCGTTGTGAAGAGTTAGTGACCAAATTGTGTTTAAGCTCACATTTAGTTAAACGCTGGGTTACAACCCCAGGTAAGCGCCTTAACGACGAGAAGCAAATTAAAGATTAAGTTACGATAGCCTAAGTTTGGCGCAGATGGGGGTAATAAATGAGGGGGCCTTCAGGGATCCTGATTTGCCTTTTGAGTTCACACTTCCCAACCCGAGCCACACCACCCACAGCGTCGCCCGGTGGGGTACTCAACACGAAGAATCGAGCCCAACCACAGACCGCAAGCGCCGTGTTACCGGCACCCACCACGGATTCTTTGCCTCAGTAGCAGCGAAATCTCGCTGCGCCGGCGGAGCCACCATCCGAATACACCGCGGCACCGCCTCCACCTCAATCCGGCGACGCTTACCGATAGCTTCACCGTCGACCTGGAAGTGCAATTCCCGCTCAGATTCAAGGACCACACTGGAGGCATTATCAGTGGCAACAGAACACTTTTTGCTGTTCAGCGGGTCCCACGAGCGGGGCCCGCCCGCCAACCGCACCAGCGCGGCGATACCGCGCACACTGCCAATCGTGGTCAACCCCCACACCCCAAGTCCCCCATCGAGAGTGGTGTGCGGATTGGTGACAACCGGCAGCGCATCAACAAAAGTCCACGGATTCGAGTTGGACACCACCGCCATAGCCAGTCCCTCGCCAATGACCTCACCGTCGGCACGGCACGAAAGCTGAGGAGGGTTACCCCGCAACTGCCGCCAGGTCTGCAGCACAGTGACCCCGTAGTGCGCCGGATTAGCGGTTACCCCCTTTTCGCGCAGCGTATCCATATTGTGAATGACCTCAGCGTCCATTCCCAACCCCGCGTTCACAATGAACCAGGTGGAATCAGCCCGGCCCGCAGAGATCGTGCGAGTAGCTTCCTCAGCTAATAGGTGCGCAACCAACCGCGCCGCAGCACCACTGTCCCGGGGGATACCCAAGGCACCGGCAAGCACATTGGCGCTTCCCGACGGAATGACCGCCACCGCCGGCAGATCCTCACAATCGGGGCGTTCGCTTGTCGGGCCCGAACCCAATAGGCCACTGACGACCTCATTGACAGTGCCGTCACCACCCATAGCGATCACAACGTCGTAGTCAGCACGAGAAAGACCACGGCACATATCAGTGGCATGCCCGGCATAGGCGGTGTGCTTGGACAGCAACTGCAAGCCGGGCACCGCAAGCAGCGGCGGCACCACATAGCGCATGGTCTCATCAGAGATAGACGTTGAGTTTGGATTGGAAATCAGTAAGGCTCGCACGCGTGCCACTCTACGGTGCAGATATGATTGGGCGGCGTGAGCACCGCCAGCAAAACCACTGCCCCCATGGCCGCCCCGCGTTCTGTCATCATCGCCGCGTGGATCGCCGTCGTCGAGTGCGTGATTGGCATCGGCTACGGCATCTTCCTCGGCATCCGTGATGTGGAAGGCTACGAAGACGAACTCGCCGTGATCTCCGGATGGGGAACCGGCTTGTGGTTCATCATCATCTTCGGCGCCGTACTCGTCGGCGCTATCTCGCTGCTACGCGACCGACGCTGGGGCCGCGGGCCGATCGTGATGCTCAATATCTGCCTGCTCGGTGTGGCCTACTACATGTTCACCTCACAGGCCCTTGTACTCGCCGCCATCACCGGCCTGACAGCACTGGCCGTACTGGCATGCGTGTTCAGCCCAAAGGCCGTGGACTGGGCCGCAGAAAACTACGGCCGTTAAAGCCCAACAAGCCCAACGACGCTGCCGTCACGCCACTCGATAATCGCCGAGCCCACCACCCGCAGGTCCACCCGGGTGGTTTCTGCCGGACGCGGCACAGCAATTGTGCGCTCAACAGTGCCATCCCAGTTCACCACCGCAATACCGCCTGCTACCGGCACCAACACCTGCTCATCCCACACATCCCCGGTACCAATGGCCGGGGTGCGCAGCTGCTCCTGCAAATCCGGCTGTCGCAGCCCGACGAGCTCAGAACCGGTAAACCACAGCGTATGGCCCTGCGTGGCAACCTGATCCGCACGACGGGAAGGCCCCGGCTGCACATCGGCGGCGCGAATATCGAAACCACCGATCCGTAAACCATTCGGCCGGTGCACACTCACCACGCCGTCGTGGTACACCGCAACCGCATCCTTGGCCACAGCAACAAGGCGGGCCGGGCCAGTCACCGAGAACTCGCCATCCATTTCCGGCTTCCGCGAATCCTCCGGCTCAGTAGTCTGCACCCCCACCCGGGTTGCCCCATCAGGGCAGTTCGCCACCACCGCCAGCGTGTACTCACGCGTGAGCGCATCACCAATGGTGCACTCCGGCCACGGCTGGAAATTCGCCTCCTGGGGAGCCGGGTTCTCCCCGAACTCGACAGTGCGCACCAAATCACCGCGCCACAACTCAGCGCGCTGATGCGACCACACCCCCGACCGCTGCGCCGAGGACAGCGGAGCAACCTCAGCAGGCCCAATAGAGCGCCTAGTGGCGTAATAGCTGCCATCACTGGAATTCAACGAGGCAACCTCGCCACAACCAGCAGGGCCATCGAACACCACCACTGACCGGTTCTCCGACTGCATGGCCGCACATAAATCAATATCGCGGTGATAACTCCACACCGTCTCCCCGGTATACGGGTGCACCCCGCGCACGCCATCAACGTCGGAAAGCAACACAGTGCTCGAACCACGCGACGGGGCGGCTAGACCCGCGTCATCGCTTACCCACGCCTCACGCACCCCAGCCGGGGGCTCCCCACGGGCAACCGATACCGCCACCGCAGGTTCAGCCGCGACCACATGATCCACATGGCGCGCCGGAGCGCCCCACCACGTGATGCCAATAATGCCCAGGGTGGTAGCGGCAACACCGGCCGCAATGAGCCAATCACGACTCATCGGCGACGGCCGCCACCATTTCGCGAACCCCCAGAACGATGCCCACCACGGCCACCCCGGCCAGCGTGGCCGCCATGACTACCGGGACGATCCTTCGGGCGGGCACCAAGCACCGGGCGCGCCGGGCCGACACTTTCGCCGGCGGACTCGGGAATATCCAGAGCGTCAAGGAACTCCGGCGAGCTAGAGAACCACTGCGGCGGCTCACCGATCTCCAGCCCCAGGGTGTCATTAATCATCATCCAGCGCGGCACTTCATCCCAGCCCACCAGAGTCACCGCAGTACCGGAATGACCAGCGCGGCCAGTACGACCAATCCGGTGCACATAGGTCATCTCATCCTCAGGCACCTGGTAATTGACCACATGGCTGACATCATCGATATCGATACCGCGGGCGGCGACGTCGGTAGCCACCAACACGTCCACATCCCCGGAACGGAACGCCTTCAACGACTTCTCACGCGCCGGCTGGCCCATATCGCCGTGCACCGCAGTCGCGGCGAAACCACGCTCACCAAGCTGCTCGGCAACAGCAGCCGTGGAGCGTTTCGTGCGTGCAAAAATAATGGTGCGGCCACGGCCATTGGCCTGCAAAATGCGGGCAAGCACCGGCACCTTATCCATCCGGTGCGCCTGGAAGACCACCTGCCGGGTGGTCTCATGCACAGTGGCCTCAGAATCCCCGGACTCGGCGCGAATATGCACCGGGCGATTCATGAAAGTACGCGCCAGGGTGAGGATGGGGCCAGGCATCGTCGCGGAGAACAACATTGTCTGCCGCTCATCGGGGACCGCACGCAGAATCTTCTCAATATCCGGCAAAAAGCCCAGGTCCAGCATTTCGTCGGCTTCATCCAACACCAGCACCGCAACCTGGGACAGATCCATATCGCCGCGCTGGTGCAAATCAATAAGACGCCCCGGCGTGCCGACGACGATATCGACGCCCTTGCGCAAAGCCTCAATCTGCTCCTCATAGGGGCGACCGCCGTAAATGACCACAGTGTCCAGGCCGACTTCCTTGGCCACTGGCGCCAAATCATGTTCAACCTGGTGGGCGAGCTCACGGGTGGGCACCACGACGAGACCACGCGGAATGCCATTGGGTTCAGGCACGCGGGCGTCATCGAAGATGCGGTCCAACATTGGCACCCCGAAACCGTAGGTCTTACCCATACCGGTACGGGCTTGGCCGATGATGTCGGTGCCATCGAGCGCCAACGGCAGCGTCAATTCCTGAATGGCAAAAGTCCGAGTAATCCCGCGGTCGTGTAGAGCGTCGCAGATTTCTGCGGCCACCCCGAGGGAAGCAAAAGTGGGGCCCGGCTCAGGTGCCACGGAGGTCTCCTTTACTGAGTTGCGGCTTGTAATGCATATCCTAACCCGCAGCTCACCAATGGTCGGATTGGGTGGTTATAGTTGCCGCCATGGATATCACTTTCGGTTTCGTCAATGTCCCTCGCGAGCTCACCGTCACCGGCGTCCGGGATGGCGAGGAAGCCCGGGAGCGGATCAACTCCGCCCTGACGTCGGGCACCGGTGTCATTGAGCTCACCGACAACACGGATCGCCGCCACCTCGTGCGCGTCGAACACATCGCATACGTACAGTTCGGCCCGGCTGCTGCCCGCAAGGTCGGCTTCGTCTCCTAAACACCGCACACCACGGTTGCCCCACACCAGCAATGAACCCACCACGCCGACCGGAACCGCGCCGCAACCCCCGCCGGGACCCACGCGACCCACGCCTGCAGCGGGACCCGCGGGAACAGCGGGAACCGCGCGGGCCCCGGCAGCCGCGTGTGCCTGGGCAACCGCGCCAACGTCGGCAAGCACCGCCGCCGCACCACGCAGAACCCACAGCAGTGCGCATTGCCCGCACACTGGGCTGGCGGGCCTACGTCATCCCGGTGCTGGTTGTGGCCACCGCCTGGGTGGTCACCGACGTGATTCGTGGCACTGGAGACAACCCCCAGCCCGCCGGGGAGCACAGCGTAGTGGATACCGGCCTGCCCGGGGCCATCCCGACAGGCAATTACGACCAGGCACTTGAGCTAGGGCAGTTGCCGCCCGGACCGCCGGTGCCGGAAAACGGAACCGGCGCGTTCACCACCGTCGGAACCGCAGGAGCCTCGGCGGGGCAGGGCACAGCCACCACTTTCCGATACGCCATCCAGATTGAGGATGGCATTGATGCCGCCACAGTCGGCGGCGCGGACGCTTTTGCCCGGATGATCGATGCGACGCTGACTGACCCGCGTGGTTGGACGAGTAATGAACGCTTCGCCGTGACACACGTCAACCCTGATGACAACCCGGACACCATTTTCCGCCTGACCACGGTCAATACCGTGCACAAGCGGTGTGGCAACAAAATCAAAGTGGAAACTAGCTGCCGCATCCAGCCCACCGACGATGAACCTGGCCAGGTGTTGCTCAATATCGCCCGGTGGGTGCGTGGGGCCCAACCATTTGCTGGGGACCTTGGCGCCTACCGGCAGTATCTGATTAACCATGAGGCCGGTCACGCATTGGGCTATGCCAAACACGAGGCCTGCCCCTCCGATGGGGCCCTTGCCCCGGTAATGATGCAGCAAACGATGAGCCTAAATAACTCCGAATTGCATCAGCTCGCCCCCGATGAGGTCTACCCCGACGATGGGGCGACCTGCCGGCCCAATGCGTGGCCCTATCCGCATGGTGGCCCCAGCAACTAGGCCTGGGCCGGTAAGTTTGGTGCCATGACTTAAGCTACCGCCCCCGCATGTGCTCGAGGCATTCGGCGCCTACGGCGGGCTATAGCATCGTCAGGCGAAGGTGTAGCCGGAACAATCCAGCGGCCTCTTAATTCGCTTATCAGTGGGATAAGAGGTGTGTAGTTTTACACTTCCGGTTGGCACATATAACTGGAGTGGGATTCTCGATAGTCCGAATTCTGGTCAAGCTGGAGGCGCTTGCCGGGTGGCGGATCGGGCTGTGTGATTCAAACTCTGTTTAGCTGGGACGAAAATCTTTCTCCGCCCCCCTTGTGGGGGGCTCTACTTGTGTGATAGATAAGTGCTAGGAAGTTTTGGATCTGCAATGAATCTAGCTATCCTTATTTTACCAATGCCTAATTAAGAAGGGAAATGGAGATATGAATCAAAAATTTAGGAAGTCAAGAGACGTTTACTTAGCGTTTGCTGTGGTTGCCGGTTTTATTTATTTCGCCATGCTTTTAGCTTTTGGTGTGATGACTAACAAGTTGGGTTTTAGTGCTGATGGTTTAGTTTGGGTAATGGCGTTATTTTCATTTGTGAACTTAGTGCTTCTTTGGTTTGCTTTTCCAGATTTCGGTAATGATTCTAGAGTTGGTGAAGATAGGTATTTTGAAGGTGTTCTAAGTGTGTCGATTGGTCTGGTTATCCTTTTCGTCCTGCGGGGTGTAGAAGGTGACGAATTGGATGTTAGTGAAAATTTGATTATATTGGTGTTTTCGTTGATTACGATTAACGCCACGCAGCACCTTGCGGTCGCTTTACTGAAAAAAGTTCAGAGTGTCCAAGGCGAGTAGGGCATGCCCAGCTAGTTAGAATTTGTGGAAGGTAAATATGTCGATTCTTCCTTTACCTAACGCTGCACGTTCTCGTCATATGGTCTACCCCGACGATGGGGCGACCTGCCGGCCCAATGCGTGGCCCTATCCGCATGGTGGCCCCAGCAACTAGACCTAGGCCGGTAAGTTTGGTGCCATGACTCAGCTACCGCCCCCGCATGTGCTCGAGGCATTCGGCGCCTACGGCAACCCCGAACCCGCTGGCCCCGCATGGGATGACGGCTACCAGTACGGAAATATCGTTGTTTCCCGCGTAGCTGATTCCCAGCGTGCGGCCTGGTCGGCGAAGGTTCGTGAGGTCCTCGCCGCCGACGGGGTCAGTGTTGCCCGCCCGGTACGCACCACTGATGGCCGCCACGTTCTTGGTGGGTGGCAGGCCCGGCATTTCGCCCCCGGCGCTCCGGCTTTGCGCGCTGATGAACTGATTGTGGCCAGCAGCAGGCTCGAAGATGCCCTCTCCGGCCTTGCCCGGCCCCGGTTCTTGGCCCGCAGCCCGGAGGATGTTTTCGGTGTGTGCGACCGCGCAGCGTGGGTGAATGACCCGGCTGCTGAACTGGAGAAAGTCCTCGATGTGAGTACTGTGCCCAGCGCGGATGCCGCGGATGCGTTGGCTGCTGCCGCTGAGCTGACGCGGTTGCGTCGAGATTTCGACGCTGAGGAACATATTTGCCATGCCGACCCTCTGGCGACCACCATTTTCGATGGTGCGAATGTGCCCGTGGTGACTGATTTGGTGCCTTGTTGGCACCCGGCGGGTTATACCCCGGCGTTGGCTGCAGTTGATGCGTTGATCTTCGGTGGTGCCGATGAGGGCTTGTTGCGCCGTTTTACCCATATTCCGCACTGGCACCAGCAGGTGTTGCGCGCGATGCTGTATCGACTTTTTATTCACGCTGTGCATCCCGACGCGGCCCTGACGAACTGGCGGGGGTTGTCGCGGGCGGCGGAGCTGGTCAAGGCGGCGTGTGCTGAGCAGGTGCGTGCCGAGGGTGACGCGAACTGATCTGATTTCGTGTTGCTTCGGTGTTTGCGCTGTTCAGGCGGGGTTAGTTAGTAATGTCCAGGCGTATGAAACTATGGCGCCATGAGCGAATCCGGGACGCGTAATACGCCGCGAGTGCGACTGGTTGAACCCAGTCCTGCTGCTTCGCGCTCGTGGGATGGTGCTGTCGGCGCCTTATTCCCAGGTGATGCGCGTTTGCCGGTTACTGGTGCGCCGTGGACTGTTCTGGGCGGGCCCGGCACAGGTAAATCTGCGCTGCTGGTGGATCTGGCGGTGGCTTATATCAATGCTGGGGTGCCTGCCGACGAGATTCTCGTAGTTGCCCCTGCTAAGGATGCGGCAGCACGCCTGCGTGCTGATATCGCTGCCCGGCTCGTACGCGATAACGCGGGTAAGGCTCCGGCGGTGCGTGCGGTGCACTCGCATGCGTTTGCCGTGGTACGCGCTGCCCGGGTGTTGCGTGGTGAGACTGAACCACAACTGATGCCGGGTGCGCGCCAGGATGCGTGGGTCCGCACGTTGCTCGCCGGTGAGGAAGAAGACGGCGGTGACGTGTGGCCGGAGCGGCTGCGCCCGGCGCTGGGCATGGTGGGCTTTGCGCGCCAGGTTCGCGACATCATGCTGCGCGCCCAGGAACGCGGCATAAGCGCAGATGGTTTGGTGCGGCTGGGGCAGCAGCATTCGGTGCCGGAATGGGTTGCCGTCGGCCAGTTTATGCAGCGCTATGCCCAGGCAGTGCGCCTGCTGGGCTCAGAAGATGTCAATGCTGCCGAACTCACCGGTGCAGCTATTGCTGAGCTTGATGCCGACGATGATGTGGCCGAGCAGTTCCGCCACCGAGTTCTGCTGGTTGACGATGGGCAGCAGTACGACCCGCAGGCAGGGCGTTTTATTGACCGCTTGGCCCACCCCAATGGCACCACCATCATCACTGGTGATGCTGACCAGGCGGTGCTGGGCTTCCGTGGCGCCACCACGGAGTTCCTCAATTCGCATATCACCGCCGACCGCAGCATTGAACTGCGCAAATCTTTCCGCTGCCCGCCGCCGGTGGCGTATGCGGGTAACGCCATTGCCCAGCAGCTACCAGGAACTGGGCATCGCCATGGGCTGCGCGGTCGTGATGAGCGCAGTGCAGACCAGGCCATCGCCCCGCGCGTCGATATCGCGGTATTTGATACCGGCACCGGGGAAAATAATGCGATTGCGAATGCGTTGCGTCGCGCGCATGCGACCGACGGGGTGCCGTGGAGCGAGATGGCGGTGTTGTTGCGCGCCGGGGCCACTGAGTCATCCCTGCACCGCACCCTGGCCCGGGCGGGAGTGCCAGTACATATCGACCCCACCGATATTGTGCTGCGCGAACAACGCATGGTCGCCGCATTAATGCTGGCTATGCGGGCGTTGACCGGTGCGCTGACTGAGGCCCAGTGGGAGGAATTGCTCATGGGGCCACTAGGTGAGGCCGACCCGATTACCTTGACCCGGTTGCGTCGTGGTGTGCGTCGGCACGCCCCGGAGCAACGGGCTATGGACCGGATTGTGGAACTTCTGGCTAGCGCTGAGCTCACCGAGTCTGATGAGAAGCTACTGGCCAGCCTTGGGCCGCGTGAGCGGCTGGTGCTGGAGCGGCCGTTGCAGGTACTGCAGGCGGGCCGGGCAGCTATTCCCCAGGGCGTGGAGATGGTGCTGTGGGCCATGTGGGAAAAATCCGGGTTGGATGACCATCTTGTCGCTGAGTCTTTGCGCGGCGGTGCTTCGGGCGCGGCGGCCGACCGGGACCTTGATGCTGTCTTGACGCTCTTTGATTTCGCCGGTGACCTCATCGAAGACCTGCCAAATATGGGGCTTGATGCCTTCATTGCCGCGGTTTCAGAACAGGAGTTGCCTACGGGGGTGCGCGACCGACGCGGTGCCACACGGGAGGCGGTATCGGTACTGTCCGCACACGCCGCAGCGGGGCGGAGTTTCCAGGTGGTTGTCGTGGCCGGGGTGCAGGAGGACACCTGGCCGACAACCTCGCGCACCGGCTCGATCGTGCGCCAGCAGGAACTTATCGATCTCGTTGATAAGGGCATTGTGCCGGGCACATTGGTGTCCCAGATCGCTGATCGTGTGGCTGAAGAGCGTCGCCTGTTCTACCTGGCGATTACTCGCGCCTCGCAAAGGGTGCTGGTCACGGCCGTCAATTCACCAGATGAGGAGGGGGAACCATCCCGCTTCATCACGGAATTAGCCGCAGCCATCGATACCGACACCTCTTCCACAGGCAGCGAACCAGCACCGCTCGACTCCGATGATGAGATCGTCCTGCCTGAGCCCCCACCGGCACAACGCATGCCACGTCTGCTTTCTGAGACAGCACTGACCGCAGAATTACGTGCAGCGCTGGTGGGTTCCACCCCGGCATTGCGCAGACGCGCAGCCACCCAGCTTGCACGTCTCGCCGCCGACGGGGTGCCCGGTGCCCGGCCGGAGCAGTGGTGGGGAATGGCCCCGGTGAGCACCGATGAGCCAGTGCATACCGGCCCAGTGCGGCTGGGTCCGTCTCGATTCGGCGATATTCTCGATTGCCCGCTGAAGGCTTTGCTGCAGCCCAACGCGCATGGGCTCGCCTTGTCAATGGGTAGCGTTTTTCACCGGGTGGCCCAGGCCCTCGATGAGGGCGTAGGCCTGGCAGAGGCTGCTGAGGAGCTCCGCGATGTCATTCACCGCCTGGTTGATGAACCCCCGTGGGCGGTGCAGAACACCGAAAATGAGTGGTGCACGGCATTACAGACCTGGGCTGATTGGTCTGCTGCTGCCGACGTGGTGGGCACTGAAGTCCGCGTCGACGTGCCGATTACTGAGGACGTGGTGATTGCGGGACGAATTGACCGGCTGCATAAGGACGACGAGGGCTACACCATCGTCGACATCAAAACCGGAAAACACCCGGTGCCGATCAAAGGCGAACACGGTGTGGAGAACAATCCGCAGCTGGGTGCCTACCAACTAGCGCTGCATTATGGCCAACTCAGCGGGCGTGGTGTGGTCAGCGGTTCTGGGATGCCGGTCCGGGCTGCGCAGCTGGTGTACCCGCGGCAGGCGACCTCTGCTGGCCAGCCGACGGTGCGCAGCCAAACCCAGCTCACACCTGATGGGGTGCAGCAGTGGCGTGCCCGTGCGGTCCAGGTGGCGGCGGATTCGCGGGGCCCGACAGCATTAGCTACCCCGGGACCGCAGTGCGCGACCTGCCCGGTACGGCGGGCTTGCCCAGCACAGGAGGCACAACTATGAGCCAGTTCAGCCCCACTGACCTTGCCCGACTATTGCGCCAACACACTCCCACTGCCCAGCAGGCCGCGGTCATTGGTGCCCCACCTGGGCCGATGCTCGTGGTGGCTGGCGCCGGTGCCGGCAAAACCGAGACGATGGCCGCCCGGGTGGTGTGGCTTGTCGCCAATGGGCACGTGCGTCCCGATGAGGTGCTCGGCCTGACCTTCACCCGCAAGGCCGCTCGGGAACTCGGGCAGCGCATCCGCAAACGGTTATTGCAGTTGGCGCATTCGAAGGCTTTCCTCGCCGCCGCCGATGACAGCGTCAAGGAGGCCTTGCAGTCCATTGCGCCGCAGGTGGCCACCTATGACGCCTATGCCGGTGATTTGGTCAGCAATTATGGGTTGCTGCTGCCCACGGAGCCGCAAGCCGATGTGCTCGACAGCGCAACGTTGTGGCAACTGGCCAATAATGTGGTGCGCGAGCAGCGTCATATTGCAACTGAGGCGACAATCGACACGCTCACGAAGAAGCTCATTGAGCTCTCTGGCGGCATTGAGGCCCAGTTGGCCGATATCGACTCGGTGCGCGCTGCCACTAAGGCATTTATCGCCAATATTGAAAGCACCCCGGCTAAGCGTCAAAACGCACCCATGTCGCAGGAACTGCGGAAGATTGTGGCGGCGCAGAAGGACCGGTTGGCGCTGCTGTCTTTAGTCGATGAGCTCTACGGCACTATCGACGCGGAGGGAACGCGCACGTTTACCCGGCAGATGGCTCTTGCTGCCCGCCTGGCTGTCGAGATCCCTGAGGTCGGTGCCACTGAGCGGCAGTATCACCGGGTGGTGATGCTCGACGAGTACCAGGACACCTCGCACGCCCAGCGTTTGCTGTTGCGCGCGTTATACGCCGGGGCGCCGGTGACGGCTGTGGGGGACCCCATGCAGGCCATTTATGGCTGGCGGGGCGCCACTGCCGGCAACCTCACCCAATTCCCGGAGGATTTCCCCACCCAAGCAGGCCAGCCCGCGCCGACACTGCAGTTGACTACGTCGTGGCGCAACCCGCCTGAGGTGCTGGAGATGGCCAATGAGGTCGCAGACAGAGCATTTGCTGGCCGCACCCGCACCGTTGACCCGTTGCAGCCGCGGCCCAATGCTGAGGCCGGGTCTGTGGAGTTGGCACTGCATGCTGATATTGATGCCGAGCTGGATTGGCTCTCGGGTGTTTTGGCCGAGGAATACCAGCGGGCAACGCAGGCAGGGGAGGAGCTTTCCGCTGCGGTGTTGGTGCGCCGCAATAAGGACTGTGCCCCCATTGCGCAGGCCCTGGCTGCGGCGGGGGTGCCTTATGAGATCGTCGGCGTGGGCGGTTTGCTGGGTTTGCCCGAGATTATTGATGTGATCAGTTATCTGCAGGTGCTGGTGGACCCGGCACATAACGAGGCCATGCTGCGCATCCTTACTGGGCCGCGCTGGCGGCTGGGGGCGAAGGATATTGACACACTTAACCGTCGCGCTAAGCAGTTGACCAGCTACAGCACTGCTTTTATCGATCGCGCAGACCCCGAGGCGGAGCCGCTGCGCCGCCTCATCGATGATCTGGATGCCATTGCCCAGGAAGCCGATGAGCCAGCCGCCGGGTTGGGCCATGCTGTGGCTGACCCTGATTTTGCCGGTATGGACTACTCGGATAGCGGTGCTGCGCGCATTGCGGAGTTGGGTCGTTCGCTTCGGTCTTTGCGCCGCTGGTCGTTGCGTAAACCGTTGCCGGACATCATCGCCGATGTGGAAGAAGAATTCGGTATCCGGGTGCAGACCGCAACTGCTGATGAGTCCCGCACGGTCCATCTCGACCGGCTTGCCGACGTTGCGGCCGACTATTCCCGGCGCAAAGGCGGTGACCTGGCCGGGTTCTTAGGGTATTTGGAATTAGCGGAGGCCCATGACCGAGGACTTACTCCGGGCCAGGTTCGTGTTGCTGGCAACCGGGTAGAGATCCTGACGGTGCATAAAGCCAAGGGGCTGGAGTGGGACGTGGTGGCTGTGCCGCATGTGTGTGCTGCGGTGTACGACGCTCCGCGCCCGATGGCGTGGCCGACGGCGGCAGAATTGCTTCCCACCGAACTGGATGGCACTGCGCCGCTGGATGGGGCTCCTGAGTTGGATCTGTCCGAGGTGGAGTACCAAAGCGATATCACCAAGGCGGTGAAGGCGTACCGGGAGGAACTGAAAGATATTGAGCGCAGTGAATCGGACCGGTTGTTCTACGTGGCGGTGACGCGCTCGGCGCGGAAGCTTTTCGTCTCCGCCGCGCACCGTATTAACCGGGCTAAAAAAGCCCCCGATGGCCCATCAGAGCACCTTCTGGGCCTCTACCGGGCTTTCCCTGACGCTGCGAGTACGTGGGTTACTGAGGCCCCAGAAGACCCGCTGCCACAAACGCATGCCGACGGTGTGGTCTGGCCGCATGACCCAATTGCCGACACCCGCGATGAGCTCACCGAGGCTGCTGCAGAGGTGCGCGCAGCCATCGAAGGGCATACTGCCGAGCCGCTTGCTGGGGATATCTCCGCAGTCTGGGCCGATGACGTCACTCTGGTACTCGAGGAACGAGCCCGGCGCAGCAGCGATGTGATCGATGTGGCCGCACCGGTGCAGATGTCGACCTCCGAGGTCCAAGCCCAGTGTGATGACCCCCGTGGTTTCGCCCGGCGCAGGTTGCGGCCGGTGCCGCATAAACCTAGCCCGTATGCCCGGCGTGGTACTGCCTTCCATGCCTGGCTGGAGCACCGGATGGGGGCGACAGCGGTTATTGATGAAACCGAACTGGCAGAGATTGCCGGCATGGACGTCACTGATGAACGCACCCTGCAGCAGCTCAAGGAGGCTTTCCTGAACAGTCAGTGGGCCGACCGGGTCCCTGAGTACGTCGAGGTGCCCTTCGATATTGGTCTGGGTGGGCGGCGCATCATTGGGCGAATCGACGCGGTGTTCCGTATCGACGGCCAGTGGGTCATTGTTGACTGGAAGACTGGGCGCGCCCCCAGTGGTGCTGCTGCTCGTCGGGCTGCGCTGCAGTTGGCGATCTACCGGCAGGCGTGGGTGCAGGTGCGCGCTGATGCAGGCGAGTTTTTGGAGCCTGAGGATGTGCGCGCGGTATTCCACTACGTGGGCGAAGGACTCACCGTGGAGCCCGATGAGTTGCCCAGCACGATAGAGTTGGCGGCGACTGTGCGGATTTCTGCCGATGAGGTGGATCCTGCCGCAGGCGAAGGGAAGGAACACGGTGTCGGAACCGCTTAGCAACACGTTCGGAGTGGAGCGCGAGCTCGACGATCTTCCTGGCCACGCGCTGCTGGGGGTTATTTCCATCCCCGAGCCTGAACGTAAGGGACCGTGGCGGCTGATTGTGCGCCGACTGGGGTACGCGATGATCTTGCTGCTCGGCGCAGCATTGGTGGTCTATGTCGACAAATATGGCTACAGCGAACCACTGAGCTTCCTGGACTGCCTGTACTACTCGGCGGTATCGCTGTCGACTACTGGCTACGGTGACATCACCCCGGTCAGTGACCATGCCCGCATTATGAATATTTTGGTCATCACGCCACTGCGCGTGGTGTTCCTGGCCCTCTTGGTTGGTACGACGCTGTCTGTGCTGACCGAAGAGTCCCGCCGAACCCTGCAGATCCAGCGTTGGAGGAGAACCGTGCGCAATCACACCGTCGTCATTGGTTATGGCACCAAGGGCCGTTCGGCCATTGCCGCGATGTTGGGCGATGGTGTCGACCCGGACCAGATCGTTGTTGTCGACACCGACAAGGCAGTACTCGACCAGGCCTCCAACCGTGGCCTGGTGACAGTGCATGGCTCGGCGACGAAATCCGATGTGCTCAAACTTGCCGGTATTCAGCGCGCCCGCTCTGTTGTCGTCGCCCCCAATAAGGACGACACCGCGGTGTTGGTCACCTTGTCAGTACGTGAGCTGGCCCCCGGCGCTACCATCGTGGCCAGTGTGCGCGAGTCCGAAAACCGCCACCTGCTGGAGCAATCCGGCGCCGACCAGGTCGTGATCTCGTCCGAAACTGCCGGCCGGATGCTGGGTTTGGCGACAGTCACACCCACTGTGGTGGAGATGATGGAGGACCTGCTGTCCCCGAATGAGGGTTTCTCTGTTGCGGAGCGCCTCATCACCGAAGAAGAAATTGGCGCCAGCCCGCGGCACCTGGCAGATATTGTGCTCGGCGTGGTGCGTTCCGGTTCGCTCTACCGCATCGACTCGCCGGAATGTGAGTCGGTGGAGCCCGGTGACCGCCTGCTGTACGTGCGCCGCGTGCTCAGCGACGAAGTCGAAGCGGATGCCTCCCGCTAATCTCACCGGGCTGGACCCGGAGCAGCTCACTGCTGCGACGGCCCCGCTTGGCCCTGTGCGTATCCTCGCCGGTGCTGGTACCGGCAAGACCCGCACCATCACCCACCGCATCTACCACCTCATCGACCAGGGCTTTGTGGGGCAGAACAAGATCCTGGCGGTGACTTTTACCTCCCGGGCGGCAGGGGAGATGCGCGACCGGCTGGCCCGGATGGGAATCCCTGGGGTGCAGGCCCGCACGTTCCACTCCGCAGCTCTTCGGCAACTGCGCTACTTCTGGCCCCAGATCGCCGGCGACCTGCAGTGGAAACTGTTGGACAATAAATTCCCGGTCGTCGCCCGCGCCTCCCGGGCAGCTGGCATTGATGCCAGCAAAGAAACCGTGCGGGATGTGCTTGGCGAAATTGAGTGGGCCAAAGCCACCCTCGTCACACCCGATAACTACGCCGCCAAGGCCGCCGAACTGGGCCGGCCCGCACCGGTTGACGCCGATAAAATCGCCAAGGCCTACCGGGGCTATGAGGAGTTAAAAACCTCGCCGGAAGGCATGCTGCTCGACTTCGACGATCTGTTGCTGCACACCGCTGGGGCAATGGAAAACTCCCGGGCGGTGGCTGAGGAATTCCGCAACCAGTACCGCAGTTTTGTCGTCGATGAGTACCAGGACGTCACCCCACTCCAGCAGCGAGTACTCGACGCCTGGTTGGGGGAGCGCGATGACCTCACCGTCGTCGGTGACCCAAACCAGACGATCTACTCCTTCACCGGGGCTACCCCACGGTTCCTCATGGATTTTCCCAAGCGGTTCCCCAACGCCACCCAAGTACGCCTGGAACGCGACTACCGCTCCACCCCGCAGGTTGTTGAACTCGCCAACCTGGTGATCAGTAAAGCCTCCGGTGCGTTGGCGGGTTCGGGCCTGGAACTCTACGGCCAGCGCCCGGCTGGGCCAGAGCCGACCTTTACTGAGTACACCGATGAACCCACCGAAGCCCGGGTCGTCGCCAAACGCATTCGTCGGCTGTTGGACTCGGATGTACCAGCCAATGAGATCGCGATCCTCTACCGCGTCAACGCCCAGTCGGTGGTGTTTGAACAGGCCCTGTCGGAGGCCGGTATCCCTTACCAGGTTCGTGGCGGTGAAGGGTTCTACCAGCGACAAGAGATCCGTGATGCGATTGCGGCACTTATCCGCGTCGCCCGGCAACAGCAGGGAACCGAATCACCCCGAGGCGGCGAACTTGTTGTCGCTGTGCGCCAGGTCCTGCAGCCACTGGGGCTCACCGAGGAAGAACCCGAAGGTGCCAAAGCCCGCGAGCGGTGGCAATCTCTTGGCGCATTGGCGGATCTGTGCGAAGAGCTTGTGCACATCAACCCGGACCTCGACATCACGGGGCTGCTTGGGCAGTTGCGGACCCGCTCCGACGCCAAGCAGCCCCCGACGATCGCTGGGGTCACCCTGGCCAGCCTGCACGCGGCCAAAGGCCTGGAATGGGACGCGGTATTCCTCGTGGGCCTCACCGACGGCACCCTGCCCATCCAGCACGCCGTGCGTAAGGGCGATACCAGTGAGGACGTGGAGGAAGAACGCCGGCTTCTCTACGTCGGGATTACGCGCGCCCGTGAACACCTCGAGCTGTCCTGGGCACTGTCGCGGCAGGAAGGTGGCCGCACTAACCGAACCAGGTCCAGGTTCCTGAATGCGGGCACCGAACGCTATGGGCTGGCCCAGTCCGCGCCTACGAAGCGCAAGAAATCCACCTGCCGTAACTGTGGCGCCACGCTGAAGGGGAGCGCGGAGAAAATCATGGGCCGGTGTTCGTCCTGCCCGTCGACCGCTGACCCGGAATTGGTGGAGGCGTTGCGGCAGTGGCGTTTGGAGATGTCCAAGGAGATGTCCGTCCCGGCTTTTGTGGTGTTTTCTGATGCCACGTTGATTGCGATAGCTGAGGCGCAGCCGACGGACCTGGCAGCATTGCTGATGATTCCCGGTATTGGTGAGATTAAAGCCAACCGGTACGGCGAGTCGTTGCTGCAGTTATTGGCTTCGCGCTAAGTCCGGGTCGGGGACTCAGTGGATGCGGCAACCCCGGCGCAGGTGAATCGGGGTAACCTCGCGGTTATGCGTATTACCGTTATTGGAGCCCATGGAAAGATCGCGCTGCAGGCCCTGCCGCAGCTCGTCAACGCCGGACATACCGTCACCGGCGTTATCCGCAACCCCGACCACGCCGACGAGATTGCCGCTACCGGCGCCATGCCGAAGGTCGCAGATATCGAAACCCTCGACGGCAATGGGTTCACCGACCTGCTTGCCGACGCTGAACTGGTCATCTTCTCCGCCGGGGCTGGCGGCGGCAACCCGAAGCGCACCAAGGCCGTCGACCATGACGCCGCCATCGCCACGATGAACCACGCCCCCGAGGGCACCGGCTACATCATGGTGTCCTACTGGGGAGCCTCTACTGACCACGGCGTTCCCGAAGATCACGATTTCTTCCCCTACGCCGAGGCTAAGGGCAAAGCTGACCAGCACCTGCGCGATTCCGGCCATAATTACGTCATCGTCATGCCTGGGATGCTCAACGACAATCCGGTCGGCACCGTGTACCTGGGGAGCGGCTCCGGCGAAGCAGACGTGGAGCGCACCACCTCCCGCGCCACTGTGGCAGCCACCCTGGCCGGGGTGGTGGAGCGTTTCGACGCTCTCGCCAACCGGGACTTGGGTGTACTCGACGGCGACGAGGATCTCGCCACCGCCCTCGATAACGCCGCCAACTAAGCCCGGTTACTGCCCGCCCCAGCCGTCTTGGCTGCCCAGCATCTCTGGGTAGTGGCGGGCAATGACCTGCCGGTAGGGTGCGGGCGCCTCCAATTGGGACAGCACCGCCACCGCACCGGCAAGTACGCGGTGGATCATCGAATACTCCGGGGGCATTCCGAATTTGCGGGACAGTTTCGACTCCGCCGACGTCGGGTCCATAAAGGGGTGCATCACCCGGCGCAGCCACTCCACCGTGAACACGAAATCATCGTGCTCTAATGGTTCGGCAAAGGGCGCTAGAAAAGCCGCCACATCCTCCGAGGACACCTCACCGACTTTTGTGGTGTCCAGGTACCCGTACTGCCGCGCAAGGTTGACGAGATCATCACGCCGCCCATCGACCGTGGCTGTTACGAGCTCAATCAACGGGCGGGGCAGCCCGTCGGGAAGCTGCTGGCAGGCACCGAAATCGATAACCGCCAGAGTGCCGTCGGCACGCAATAAGAAATTGCCCGGGTGCGGGTCGGTATGCATACGACGCACCAGTTGCGGTGAAGAAAACTCGAATACTGTCAGCGCCTCCGCAGCCCGGGAACGACGCTGCAAATCGCCGCTTTGAATCACGCTGGTCAGCCGCTCACCGTCGACCCATTCCCCAACCAGCACCTGCGGGGCGCAGGCGTAGACCTGGGGCACATAAATCAGTGGTTCCCTGCCGTCGGCATAGGCGGCGTGGAAAGCACGCTGATGGGCGGCTTCACTGCGGTAATCCAATTCCTCCAACACAGAATCCGCAATCGCCTTCATCAGCCCCGACATATTCACCCCCGGCGCCATGCGCTGCAATACCGGAGTGAGGAAACGCAGCTGCCGCAAATCCGAACGGATTGCCTTATCCGCGCCTGGGTACTGAATCTTCACCGCCACCTCATCACCATTGGACCAGGTAGCACGATGCACCTGGCCAATAGAAGCAGCCGCGACGGGCTCATCGCTGAACTCACGGAAATGCTTGTGCCAATCAGCCCCCAACTGGCGCTGCAGCACCTTATGCACTGAACCGGTCGGCAGCGGCGGGGCCTCAGCCTGCAAGGAACTTAGCGTCGGGCCCACGATCTCGGCCAGCTCCTCAGGGAGCACCGGGGAGAAAATCGACAGGGCCTGACCAACCTTCATCGCCCCACCCTTGAGCTCCCCAAGCACAGCGGTGAGCTGCCGGGTGGTGTCCACCAGGTTGGTTTCCCGGCCACGGCGACGCAGACTGCGCGCACCCGCACCTAACGGCACCCCAGCGAGCTTGGCGGTTCGGAAAACGCTGGAACCGGAAACAGACGAATCGCTCATGGGCGCCATTGTGCCCGCCCCGGCCTACATCGTGCAGACCGGACAATGCCGATGCGGGGTTATCGCCCGCACACCCGGTGCCAATCCCACCGGATCAACCTCCACCTCCACACCACGTAACGCCCGGCCATCGCCCAGGTGCGTCAGCAACGTCGCAATGGTGGCATCAATGACCTCACAGCGAGCACTGGGTTGGGCCGAACGCAACTGCAGCGACAATAAAGGCCGAGCCGGGTCGGCGTCCTCCAAATGCCGCTCCGCGCACGCCGGGCACGCCGCACCATCATGAGTCACCCACGGCCCCAACACCCCACGACCATCACGAAGCCGCGCACTGACATGCGGCATCCCCACCCGGCGCAATAACTGCAATAAAGCCACATCCGGCACCGCCAACCCCGCCAGCACCACCAACTGGGCTTTGCTGGTCCCACTGCGCTGCAGCCACGTCGCGGTCCTACTGCCCGGCGCCCGGGCCGTAGCAGCGCCGCCTTTGGCGATGATGGCGTCCACCAGCCGGTCGCGCAGCACACCGGCGCCGATCACCGCCACCGTGGGCCACTGCGGATAATCCCCATGCCGGGCCAGGCCCGCAGCAACTAAGTCCACCAATAATTGCTGCACCGTGTGCCGCTCCAGCCCGGAGGTGGTCAGCGCAGTCGCCAGCGGCATGTCAGGGCGCGGAAAAACCCGTAAATCATCCAATAAGGCCTTGAGCACCTGGCCTGGGGCGACAGCGTCGGGAAGCTGAAATACCAACGCGCGCTTCGGATCGACACCAAACTGGATGCGATTTCCTGGGCGCAATAGCACCTGCGCGCCCAGGGTCATCCGCACATCACTCACATACACCACCCCCGTGCGATATTTCCCCCGCAGATACCAAAGCACATCGGCGCGTATCCCTCCACCGCACAGGGCCTTGTCTACGCTGGTGGCATGACAGGCAAGCGCCCCGACTACGGCCCGGACATTGAAGTCCGGCGTTCCAAGCGGCGCAAACGCACCTACCAAGCCCGCGCCGAAGGCAACCGGGTCATCGTTATGGCCCCAGCTGATATTGATCCGCGCCAAGAACGCCGTGAGGTTCTTGAACTGGTCGAACGGGTCCGCAATAAATCCTCAAACCGCCTGGATAATGCTGCCCTGGAACGTCGTGCACGCACACTTGCGGACACAGTGCTAGGCGGGCGCCCGGAATTTGAATCCATCAAATGGGTGCGCACCATGTCGCGGCGGTGGGCGTCGGTAAGCATGCACCCCAACCGGATCCGTGTCTCCCACCGGCTGGCTGACGTGCCCGATTATGTGCTTGACGACGTCATCATCCACGAACTGGTGCACACATTCATTCCCGGCGGGCACACCCCAGAATTTTGGGAATGGGCCGCCAAGGCCCCGCAACACGAACGCGCCCGGGGCTACCTTGAGGCCTACCAACGCTGGGGTAGTGACAGCCGCGACTAGCTATCGCCGTTATCGTCCTGCTGATTATCCTTCGGGGTTTCGCCGTTTTGTTCCCGACGCATCTGTTCTTCCAGCTCAGCGATGGGGTCGAAATCATCGCCCTCCTGGCCGCCGATAACACCGTCGATAAAGCCAGCCGGGGAATCCAGGTCCTCGGCCACCGGCAGGAAATCGGAGTGATCCCACACCTGGTCGCGGCGTTCCATCCCGGCGGCGGTGGTCAGGCGACGCCACAGCTCAGCGGCCTCACGGACCTTCGGCGCACCGAGATCAATGCCGGTGGACTTCTTCAAAGCCTGCTCGGCGCCCTCAGTGGCGCGTCGGCGCCGCCAGGCCTCATCAAGCTGATTCGCGCCCGGTAGTCGATCCCCCAGGGCGTCCATCACCACAACATCCACCCAGCCCTCAACCAGGGCCAATAGAGTTTCCAGGCGGGTGCGGGCATGCTCATTGGCGGAACGGATCTGCGGGGAGAAGTCCATATTCTGCAGCCGCTCCATGGCCTCCTGCATCCGGGCCGGGTCCTGTAGCACCTCCGGGCTGATCTCCCGGGAGGCCTCCTCAATCTGGGAATAATCCAACTCAAGGCCAGCGGCGTACTCCTCCACCGAGGAGATCATGCGCTCCGCCAGCCACGGCACCCGGTCGTAGAGGCGCTGGTGGGCGGCCTCGCGGGCGCAGGCGTAGACCAGCATTTCACGCTCGGGAAGTTCAAGTTCTTTCGCCAGATCCCGCAGGTGGCGCGGCAAAAGCACCGCAGCGCCCGAGGTGGCCAGCGGCAGGCCGAACTCGGAGCCGGTCAGGGCACTGTTGGCGATATCGGCTAATGAGCCGCCCAGCTGAACACCGAAATTCATCGAGTTCATCCGGTTCAACATGCCCATCATCGGGCCCATCACCTGGCGGGCCTCCTCAGGCATGGACTCCGTTGAGGCATCGCTCATCCGCTTAGCAACGGGGTCAACGATGCGCTTCCAGGTCGGCATGGTGTGCTCGAGCCACTGGGTGGCGTTCCAGCCCTCCGCCCGGTTCGCACCGGCAGGCAGGGTCGTGGCCTGGTCCAGCCAGACCTCAGCCAGGCGCAGCGCATCGGTTAAGGCGGTGACGTCGGATTCGCGTACCGGATCTTGGTTACCGATTTTCTGGCGCGCAATGCGCTCGGCGACCTCGTGATTAACCGGGGCAGAGCCATCTCCCATGGACTGGCCAACGCCGGAAAGCATCTGCCCAAACTGGTTGAGCAGCTCGCCTAAATTCGGTTCATTCTTGCCGGAACCGGAACCGCCAAAGCCGCCCATCGGGAAGCCGAAGAAACCGAACGGGTTATTGCCGCCCGGGTTGTTCTTGCCCTCCTCATCGTCGTCATCGCCAGGGGTGAAGCCGAAACCACGGTTAGTCATGAGCGCCAGCGTACCGGCGTCCCCGGTGCTACTGCAGGCACGGCGCACCTATCCGCTAACGGCGATCAGCCTGCGTCGCCGGTATCGTGGCTGGGCGTGAACCGTCGAATGTCTACTCTCCTTGTTGGTGCCGTGCCGATCGTGGGCCTTGGTGCATTACTGCTGTCCCCAGCCGCCGTTGTGCCGTATGCCGCCGAAGGCCCCGGGCCGGTAGTCAATGTGCTGGGTGATTACGAAGGTAAACCCATCGTGGATATCAAGGGCGCAGACGTCGATGAGGCCGCCACCGGTGAGATCGACATGACCACCGTGGCCGTCGGGCACCGGCTCAACCTGCCCCAAGCACTGTCATTATGGGCTGATGAGAACTACGACCTGGTTCCCATTGAGGCGATCTTCCCGCCCGGGATGAGCGAGGAAGAGGTCGATGAGCGCAACACTTTGATGTTCGACCAGTCCGAAGCCAATGCCACAGCAGCGGCGATGAAAGAACTGGACTACCCCTTGGAAGTCTCGGTGGGCACGGTGCTTGACGACGGGGCCGCTAAAAATGTGCTCCAACAAGGCGACATCATTATTGCCGTCGATGGCAAGAAAATGTTCAACCCCCGCGCGGTGCAGGACGCCATTAACCGCTACGCCCCGGGGGATAGTGTGACGGTGACTGTGCGCCGCGAAGGCAAAGTCATCGACCAGGACGTGACGCTGGGGGAGAACCCGGAGAACCCCAAGCGCGGCCAGCTGGGTATCGCCGTGATGGCTAAGCCCGCCAACGGTGTGGACATTAATTACAACGTCTCCGGTATCGGCGGGCCGAGCGCCGGGCTGGTACTGACCTTGGCGATTATCGACAAACTCACCGAGGGAGACTTAACCGGAGGCAAGCACGTCGCCGGTACCGGAACAATTGACGGCGCCGGCGTGGTCGGCCCGATTGGTGGCATTACGCACAAGATCGCAGCCGCTAAGGCCGAGGGGGCGGATTTTTTCCTCGTCCCCGACGATAACTGCGCTGAGGCGCTGACCGCGGATGCTGGGGATATGCAGCTCTATGCGGTCACCGACGTACAAGAAGCGCTCAGCGTGCTGGATGATCCAGCAACCGCTGAGCGCTGTGGGGCCGGCAGCTAAGCCACCTTCTGCTGCTTCTCCCATTCGGCTACCTGTTCCGCAGTGGCCCGCAGCTGCGGGTCGAAGTCCAGGTAGGCCTTGGTTTCGCGGGCGATGAGGCCGGAGAGAATCACAAGGCCGATGAGGTTTGGTACCGCCATCAGGCCGTTGAGGGCGCCAGACAGTGCCCACACCGTCTGCAGCTGGGTGGTCGCACCGATAAACACCACCACGGTGAAGATGCTGCGGTAGGGCCGAATGCCGACCCGGCCGACGAGGGACTCGAAGGAGCGCTCACCGTAGTAGGACCAGCCCAGGATGGTGGAGAAGGCGAAGAAGACCACGGACAGGGCAACTACCGAGTCGCCCCAGTGCCCGGGCAGGCCAGCGGAGAAGGCGCGGGCGGTCATCGCACCGGCGTCGCCTCCGTCCTGCCACACACCGGTCGTGATGATGACCAGGCCGGTGAAGGTGACCACGACGATGGTGTCAATGAAGGTCTGGGTCATCGACACCAGGCCCTGACGCACCGGGTGGAATGTCTTCGCCGCGGAGGCGGCAATCGCTGCCGAACCCATACCGGACTCATTGGAGAACAGGCCGCGGGCAACACCCATCTGGATGACCAGGATGATGCCAGCACCAGCGAAACCACCAGCGGCGGCGGTACCAGTGAAGGCGTCGGTGAAGATGAGGGCCAGCGCAGCCGGCACATCGGCGATATTGACGATGAGAACCCAGATGGCGGCACCGATGTAGAGCACGATCATCAACGGCACGAATGCGGACGTGACCTTGCCGATGGCCTTAATGCCGCCGAGCAGCACCGCACCGGTGGCCACGAACAGCACAGCACCAGCGGCGACCGGGTCCACGCCGAAGGCGGATTCCAAGTTCGAGGCCACAGCATTGGCCTGAGTGAGGTTGCCGATGCCGAAGGCAGCCAGGGAAGCGAAGACCGCGAAGAGCACGCCAAGGGTGGTGCCGACCGGGCCGGGGATGGCGTTACGCAGGTAGATCTGCGGGCCGCCGAGCTGTTCCCCAGCCGAGTCAGTCTTGCGGAAGCGGACACCGAGGAAGGACTCGGAGTACTTCGAGGCCATGCCGACGAGGCCGGTGATCCACATCCAGAACAGGGCGCCGGGGCCACCGGTACCAATAGCGGTGGCCACACCGACGATATTGCCCACACCGACGGTGGCGGCCAGGGCGGTTGCCAGTGCTTCGTACTGGCTGATATCGCCCTCACCGCCCTCGTCGGAGCGTTCCATCAGGCCAAGACGAAGAGCAGGACGCAGTTTGCGTAGCTGCAACAGGCCCAGGCGGATGGTGAGCCACAAGCCGGTGCCCAATAGCAGCGGAATGAGGAGGAATGGACTCCACACAAACGCTTCGATATTTGAGAAAAGTTCAGACATATCCAAAACCATATAAGGCTGTCCTGCGCTTTTCGTCGGCTATGGCGGATTATCCGGCCAGAAAGGTCCCAAAAAGCGTGCCGACGTAGGCGCCGATAAGCCCAGCGGCCACTGTGAACAGTAAGTATGTCAATCCGGCGCGGTAGTGGCCGAGGCGAATGTCTTCACCGATCTGGGCGGCCAATGTGGACCACGTCGATAAAGCCCCGGCCACACCAGCGCCCAGGCCGGCCATGACAACCGGGCTGAAACTGTCGAACCCGATGAGTGCGCCAAGCACAACGCTGGCGGCCGTATTAGCGATGAAGATGCCGACCTTGCCGCGCCGGGCTAAGAGTTGGCGGATAACCGCACCGAGCGCGCCACCAATGGCGATAGCGATAAGCGTTGCTGTGGTCATCGCTCATCCGCCCACGCGTGCGTGACCAGGTATGCCGCCGGGCAGGCAATAATTGTTGCTACTGCGGCGGCGATATTGGCGTCGGCAAGCACCACAAAAGTGGAGAAACTGGTGAAGCCGCCCAAGAACCCCGGGCCGATAAAGAACCAGGCTTTGGTGCCCGCAAAATACTCAGTGGTCAGGCCCATTACGGCGCAACCGACGATATTGATAATCACAAGTGACCACGCCGAATCGGACAGAAACACCGCCCGACTCAGCGCCCCTGTGGCACCGCCGGCGGCGGTGAGAAGCAGCTCCACCAACGTCATCATGGGGGAGAGGGTACGCCCACCCTGCGCGCGACAAAGAAAACGGGAACACTAGTCAGTAAGGATTCCCGCCAACAATGCCCCATGAGCCCAATAGCTCACTGCCGGGGCCCAGGAGGAAACATGGCACATGAACGCGCCGGCCAGTTAGCTCAGCCCAGTGATCTGGTCGATATCTCGTCTCTCGTTTCGGCGTACTACACCCGTCACCCTGAGCCCGGTAACCCCGACCAGGCGGTGACCTTCGGCACGTCCGGTCACCGTGGTTCCTCGCTGGATACCGCCTTCAACGAGGACCATATCCACGCCACCACCCAGGCGATTGTGGACTACCGCACTGGCCAGAAGATTGCCGGGCCGCTGTTTTTGGGCCGCGATACCCACGCCCTATCCGCCCCGGCGATGCTGTCCGCCATCGAAGTGCTTGTCGCTAATGACGTGCAGGTCATGGTCGATGCCGATGATCGTTTCACCCCGACCCCGGCGGTTAGCCACGCCATTTTGCAGCATAATCGCGACCTGCCCGGTGGCCCGACCGGCACTGACACCAAGCGTGCCGACGGCATTGTGGTCACCCCGTCTCATAATCCGCCGCGCGATGGTGGTTTTAAGTACAACCCGCCTTCGGGTGGGCCTGCCGACGCTGAGGCGACTGACTGGATTGCCAAGCGCGCCAATGAGTACATCGCCGATGGCATGAAGGGTGTGCAGCGCGTCGGTGTCGATGAGGCCAAGGACGCCGTCAGCAAGTACGACTTCAAGGGCAATTATGTTGCTGACCTGCCCAATGTGGTCGATATTGATGCTATTCGGGAGGCCGGTGTGCGCATTGGTGCTGACCCCATGGGTGGCGCCTCGGTGGATTACTGGGCCGCTATTGCGGAGACGCATAATCTCAACCTCACCGTGGTCAACCCGCAGGTCGACCCGACGTGGCGGTTCATGACGCTGGATACTGACGGCAAGATCCGGATGGATTGTTCCAGCCCGAACTCGATGGCTTCCTTGGTGGGTAACCGCGATAAGTACGACATCGCCACCGGCAATGATGCCGACGCGGACCGCCACGGCATCGTCACCCCGGACCAGGGGCTGATGAACCCCAACCACTACTTAGCGGTGGCCATTGACTACCTCTTCGCCAACCGCCCAGGCTGGGGGGAGAACACCGCAGTGGGTAAGACCCTGGTGTCCTCGTCGATGATTGACCGTGTTGTCGGCAACCTGGGTCGCACGCTTGTTGAGGTGCCGGTGGGCTTCAAGTGGTTCGTGCCCGGCCTGCTCGATGGTTCCGTGGGCTTCGGTGGTGAGGAATCCGCTGGTGCGTCTTTCCTGCGTCATGACGGCACGGTGTGGTCCACCGATAAGGACGGCATCATCATGGACCTGCTCGCCGCGGAGATCATCGCCAAGACCGGTAAGACCCCATCGCAGCGCTACGCCGAGCTCGTCAACGAGTTCGGTGACCCGGCCTACGCGCGTACCGACGCTGAGGCCAACCGGGAGCAGAAGGCCATCTTGAAGAAGCTGTCTCCCGAGCAGGTCACTGCGGACACCCTGGCCGGCGAGCCGATTACCGCCAAGCTCACCGAGGCTCCCGGGAATGGCGCCGCGATTGGTGGGCTGAAGGTGACCACGGAGAATGCGTGGTTCGCCGCGCGCCCGTCCGGTACGGAGGACAAGTACAAGATTTACGCTGAGTCCTTCAAGGGCGAAGACCACCTCAAGCAGGTTCAGGATGAAGCAGCTGCGCTCGTGGGCGAGGTTTTGAAGTAACCAGTAGATTCGATCACGTGAATAATCTCGGTACCGCAATCAGCGCCCTCGCCCGGTTCGGCCTCGCGGGGGTGTGGTTGTGGTCTGGATTCGTCAAGTTATTGAATCCGTTGGATACCCGCCAGGCGATCGCTGCCTACGAGCTTGTGCCCGTGGACTTCCTGGAAACCCTGGCGGTGCTGCTGCCTGCGGTGGAGCTGATCCTGGGCCTGATGTTGCTGCTGGGTGTTTTTATCCGCTGTGCAGGTGTTATCTCGGCGCTCATCATTGTGGCGTTCCTGATCGGGATCGGCTCGGCGTGGGCGCGCGGGCTCACTATCGACTGTGGTTGTTTTGGTGGCGGCGGCCAGAATCCTGAGGCCGATGCCAGCACCTACGTAGTCGAGATGCTTCGCGACCTTGTCTTCCTCGCTATGGCTGGCATTACTGTGTGGCGCCCGTTTACCCGCCTGTCGGTGCATGCCTGACCACGAAAGATTGCGGTAGGTGAGCAGACTCGCGGCTGTTTGGTGCTGGTCTAGGTCCCTAATCCACCCCAGGCGGGGTACGGTATCGGCGTGAGTAAGAAAATTAAGGACCCCAACGCCAAAAGCTCCGGCTTCGTAGTCGGATTGATCGCGCTCGTCGCCATCGTTGCGGCTGTTATTGCCGCAGTGTTCTACTTCGGCCAAAAGGAGAGCAGCGAAGACCTTCCCGGTGACGAGGTCAATTTCACCGTCAGTGCTGATAACGGTGTTATCACTCTGGCTAAGGACGGCGCCGAGGACGCGACCACTGCCGCGGTGTATGAGGACTTCTCTTGTCACTACTGCGCGGAGATGTCTGTCGGCGGGCATGCCGACGAGCTCGCCGCGTTGAATAACGGTGACATGGTGGTGGAATACCGCCTCCTGAACTTCCTCGATGGTGGCGCTGAGGGTCACTCGACCCGCGCTCTGGCTGTGATGAATCGCATTGCTGAGACCGGCGACGCGCACCTGTTCTGGAATTTCCACACGCTGCTCATGCGTGACCAGCAGGGCGCAGCAAGCTGGGATTTCGCTGACTACGCCGATCAGATCGACAAGATGGGCGGCGATGATGAACTCGTCGATGACGTCAAGGACGGACTCGATATGAAGGCTGCCGCCACGATCGGCAAGGCCAATGGCGAGAACCTGAAGAAGACGCTGGACACTGACAGTGTCACCAGCCCGCATGTTGTCGTTGACGGCAAGGACATCTTGCTTAATGCCCCCAATGGTGGTCTCGGCGAATGGGTCAAGCTGGTTCTCGACGCTGGTAAGTAACTCTACTGAGCGACACCTCACCTGGGGTTTTGGTAAAACTTCAGATGACGTGTAGCTTAATTTGAGTCGCAACGGCGCTTCTGTTTTAGGTAGCGTCGCTGCAACGGGGCTATGGCGCAGCTGGTAGCGCACCACACTGGCAGTGTGGGGGTCACGGGTTCGAGTCCCGTTAGCTCCACTGTGTTCACCGAGTAATCGGTGGGCCAATATCACCGGGTCTGGTGAGAAATTAAGAAAATAAGCAGGACCACGCGCAAGCGTGTTTCGGGGCTATGGCGCAGCTGGTAGCGCACCACACTGGCAGTGTGGGGGTCACGGGTTCGAGTCCCGTTAGCTCCACCATTTTCTTGCAGAAGAGGCTGCTGGCGTTGTTGTACAACAACGTCAGCAGCCTTTTTGGTATCTCACCTGCGCAACTGATTATTGCGTTATTGCGCAAATAGGGGTTGTGTACCGCCCCGGTGTGGTTTAGATTGCTTGCAATGTTTACCCACTGGTTCGGCAGAAAAAAGTCGAATAACGCCATCCGCGTGCGCTGCCGACATGAGGCATGCCATGCGGTTGTCGCTATGGCTTATGGCCTTCCCGTGGAGCACATAGAGGTACGGCCACATAGTGGCAGTGGGGGATCGACCCACTGGCGCACTATGCCCGCCGTCGCCCATGGTCGTTATCGCAGTCGCGGAGCTGTTGTTGAGGACTATATGAAGTTCCTGGCAGTCATGGTCGCTGCTGATGTCGGGACAATTGGCGTCGACGAGCATCGCGAGCGGTCGTGTTGCAGTGATGCACTCGATGCCGCTGCCTTGGCCCAGCACATGGTGGCAAGCGGTATCCGGCCTGAGGCGCTTGCACCGGACTGCGGCCCGGACTCACTGTTGTCCTTGGCGCGGCTGAAAGCGCTGGAAAAGATAGAAAAACACGCAGCAGTCGTCGACCGGATAACAGAGCTGTTGCTACGTAACCAGGAGCTCAGTTTCGAAACCCTTGACCCCATCGCCGCACGCGTGTGGGCTGAGGAAGACGGACGCTTCTAGGCCTGCCTGCCGGGCTCCTCGACCAGCTCACGGCCCTGGGTGAAGGTGTGCCCGGGCGCAGGATTGGGTTCATCCTCCCCACACCGCCGCAACGGGTGTAACAATGGAACCTATGAGTGAAACTGACGACGTCATCACCAAGCTGACAGACGAAGAATCCCTAGAACTGCTGTCGACCCAGCACTTCGGTCGCCTCGTCGTGCGTCGTGCCGACGATATGGACATCTTCCCGCTGAACTACGTGGTCCATGAGGGCGAGATTTACTTCCGCACCGCGGAAGGCTCCAAATTGTTCTCGCTGACACTGAATAATGACGTGCTCTTCGAAGCGGACAACGTTGACCAGGGAAAGTCGGAGGCCTGGTCTGTTGTGGTGAAGGGCGAGGCGCGAGTGCTGCAGTCCAATGCCGAGATTGAGGCTGCGGATGAGCTCGAGTTGCGCCCCTGGTTGCCGACGCTCAAATACAACTATGTTGTGGTGGCTCCGAGGGATATTTCTGGCCGTAAGTTTCAGTTGGGCGAAGAGCCTGAGCGTTACTAGATAGCGTTAGCAGCGCCACCAGTTAGCCGACGGGCCTGGCGGGGTAGTCCGCTTGTGCCGGCTGATGCGGTGGAGGTGCTCAATGCGCTGCGCGTCGCCCTCGGCTATCTCACCACCGGTTAAGTACGTATCTATTGCCTGGTAGGTCACGCCGAGGGCTTCTTCGTCGGGAAGTGCGGGGCGGTCTTCCTCAAGGTCGGCGGTGGGGACTTTCTGCCAGGTTGCTTCCGGGGCGCCTAGTTCGCGCAGCAGTGCGGCGCCTTGGGACTTATTCAGCCCCTCAAGTGGCACCAGGTCGCAGGCCCCATCGCCGAATTTGGTGTAGAAACCGGTGACTGCTTCGGCGGCATGGTCAGTGCCTACCACGAGCATGTTGTGTTGGCCGGCAATGGCGTATTGGGCGACCATGCGCATCCTCGCTTTAACGTTGCCTTTATTGAAATCAGTCAGCTCCGGTAGGCCTAGTGCTTCGGAGACTGCGTTGTCCATTGCGTTGGTTGTGCTGGCGATATTGACTGTCACAGTCCGGTCGGGCGCGATGAATCGCAGCGCCGCCTGGGCGTCATCCTCGTCGGCTTGTACTGCGTAGGGCAGGCGTACGGCGATGAATTCGGCCTCGCCACCGTCGGCACGCACCTGTTCAACAGCTAATTGGCACAGCCGGCCGGCCAGGGTGGAGTCCTGCCCGCCGGAGATTCCCAGCACAAAACCCTTCGCGCCGGTGGTGGTCAGATAATCGCGCAGGAAGGCAATTCGGGCGCGTATTTCGGCGGCAGGATCGATGGTGTCGCGGACGTGGAGTTCGTCGATAATGCTGCGCTGGGTTGAGTCCATGTGGCCAGGGTACTCGGGGGTTGGCACAATACGTCTGTGTCTAAATCTGTTGCCGTCGGCAAGCCCGACGAAACCGCTGTGTTCAGTAACCGGCGTGCCATTGGTGTCGCCATCATTGCCGCGTTAGGTGGTTTGCTCTTCGGCTACGACACCGGCGTGATCTCCGGTGCGTTGCTGTTCATCACGAAATCCTTCGAACTCACTCCGGCTGAGGAATCCACCATCACCGCCATGTTGCTTGCCGGGGCGGCGGTGGGTGCGCTGGCCGGTGGTCGCATTGCCGACGCTATTGGCAGGCGAGCGACGATTCTGCTCGGTGCGGTGGGTTTTGTTGCCGGCTCGGTGTGGTGTGCGCTGGCTGCTGACGCCTTTCACCTTGGTGCGGGCCGCACACTGCTGGGCCTGTGTATCGGCGCGGTGTCGATTGTGGTGCCGATGTACCTATCTGAGATGGCCCCGCCGGCCATTCGCGGTCGCCTGGTGAGCCTGAACTCACTGATGATCGTCATCGGCCAGTTGGTGGCGTTTTTGACGAACTCGGCGCTGGCCTCTTCCGGATCGTGGCGCTGGATGCTGGGCTTGGGCGCAGTACCGGGCCTAGTGCTGCTGATTGGTATGGCGATGCTGCCTGATACTCCGGCGCAGCTGGCTCGTCGCGGCCAGACTGATAAGGCGCTGCGCGTGTTGCGGGCAATGCGTGGGCCCAACGCGACCATGGATGATATCGAGGTCGCTGAGCAGTCCGTGGCCGATGGTGGTCGTCGTAGGGAATGGGCGCAGCTGAAGACTCCGTGGATTCGCCGATCCGTGATTATCGCCATGATTATCGGTGTGGTGCAGCAGATCACCGGCGTCAATGCGATTGTGTACTTCGCCCCGACGATGATGAACCGGGTTGGGCTGTCGGCCGAGAACTCGGTGTACACCTCCATTCTGATTGGCACCGTGTCGGTGATTATGTGTGCCATTGGCATGATGATTGTCGACCACGTGGGCCGGCGCCGGATTTTGCTGGTGGGCCTGGCTGGTTGTTCGCTGTCGCTGGTCGGTGTTGCTGTGGTCTACCGGATTGCTGCTGATTCGACTGCTGCGGCGTTGGCGGCGTTGGGTCTGATGACGTTGTTTATTGCCTTCCAGCAGGCTGCTGTTTCCGTCGTCACGTGGCTGCTGATTTCTGAGCTGGTTCCGGAGCAGGTGCGTGGCATTGGTATGGGCATGGCTGGCCTGGCGTTGTGGGTGGCTAACTGGGTGGTTGCGCAGACGTTCTTGCCGCTGGTTGACACCATTGGCGGGCCGTGGTCCTTCGTGTGCTTTGCGGTGCTGTCCGCTGCGGCGTTCGTGTTCACCTTTACGCAGGTTCCGGAGACTACTGGTCGGACGTTGGCGCAGGTCCAGGAGGATATGCGTAAGGGATAGGGGGCCTTTGGTGCGTGCCGACGGTGGTGGCTGGTTTTGGTTTGCGGCCATTTGGTGCGCTACGATGCCAACTCGTGTTCTGACGTCAGGATTGTGACGTCACGATGAGCGTGGCCGAGGCATTGTGCTGGCCCGCGAGACAAGCTCGAATCGACAGAAAGGAGCGCCCGATGAAGGTCCGTAAGTCCCTTCGGTCGCTGAAGAACAAGCCGGGCGCCCAGGTCGTGCGTCGTCACGGCAAGGTCTACGTCATTAACAAGAAGGATCCGCGTTTCAAGGCTCGTCAGGGCTAAATCGTGTGATGTGCTCGCGGTAACGTGAGTTGCAGGGCCGCACTTGGGTTGTACCCGGGTGCGGCTTTTCTTATGTCCACGGGGTCGGCGCGCCGCCGGTGTGACTGATGTTAACTGGTGTGGTGTGGCCCGAAAGGGGGTAGCGCCCAACTGGCAAAACGGTATTTGAGGGCCGGATTACATGATTGTGAGTAGGGAAATCGGCCTTTCTGGGCGGCGAATTACAAGGTTGTGACTGCCAAGCGCGCAATATCTAGTGCTCTGCATTCTGGTGAGCTGGGAATATCACACTTGTAACTACTACATGTAGTACCACTAGACGGATGTAGGCCCAATGTGTAGTGTTTTGTCTTGTCGCGCCCAGGACGGCACGGCCCGCCCCAGACAGTGTTCGCTGGGGCTGCAGCATTACTTACAGATGTGAGGAAACAGGGGTCATGGTCACCGTTTACAGCAAGCCCGCCTGCGTTCAGTGCCGAGCCACCACCCGTGCGCTCGACAAGGCCGGCATCTCCTACGACGTCGTCGACATCAGCATTGACGACGAGGCGCGTGACTACGTCATGGCGATGGGCCACCTGCAGGTCCCGGTTGTTGATACCGGAGACGAAATGTGGGCCGGTTTCCGCCCCGACCGCATCAAAGCTATCCAGGCCGCCTAAACCGCGCCCGGCACACACCGCGCAACCAGGCCACAACGAAGGGGAGAGGCCAGAGACCATGCTCATTGTGTACTTCTCCTCAGCTACCGGAAACACCAAACGCTTCGTCGAGAAGCTAGGGATGGACGCTAAAGCCATCCCACTGCGCAAAACGGACGACGATCTTTTCGTCGATGAGCCGTACGTGTTGGTCTGTCCGACCTATGGGGGAGGGGCCTCGATCTCTGGTGGGAATACCCGCCCGGTGCCGCCCCAGGTCATTCGTTTTCTCAATAATGAACACAATCGACGTTTTATCCGCGGCGTTATCGCCGCGGGGAACTCCAATTTCGGCGCCGATTTTGGCCTAGCTGGCGACATCATCGCCAAGAAATGCCAGGTGCCATATCTTTACCGTTTCGAGCTCATGGGCAATGACGAAGACGTCGCGATTGTCCGCCACGGGCTCGAACAATTCGCGCAACAACACCACGATAAGGATGGCGCTGATAGCACCAAGCGCAGCGCCTAAGGACCACTCCGGCAATGGGCGGAGTGGTCCGTTCCAGTTCCACAGCGGAACTGGCCGCGCGACCTCAACTAATCCCAATTTGTAATAACGATTTTGGCGCGGTCCAGTGTGGCCGCGCCCCACACCACCTAAGGGAGAATCAGGGTGACTGATAAGGGCAGAACTGTGCCGGAACCACAAGGCGCAAACGAGATGGATTATCACGCACTCAATGCGTTGCTGAACCTCTACGACGATGATGGGAAGATCCAGTTCGACAAGGATCGCCAGGCTGCACGTCAGTACTTCCTGCAGCACATCAACCAGAACACCGTCTTCTTCCACAACCTCAAGGAGAAGATCGACTACCTGGTCGAGAATAAGTACTACGACCCCGAGATCATTGATAAGTACGAGTTCGACGACATCAAGGACCTGTTCAAGCAGGCCTACGCGCACAAGTTCCGCTTCAAGAGCTTCCTTGGCGCGTATAAGTACTACACCTCGTACACCCTGAAGACCTTCGACGGTAAGCGCTACCTGGAGCGTTATGAAGACCGCGTGTGCATGGTTGCGCTCACGCTTGCCGACGGTGACCTCGACCTGGCCAAGGAACTTGTCGACGAGATCATCGGCGGACGCTTCCAGCCGGCCACCCCGACGTTCCTCAACTCCGGTAAGGCCCAGCGCGGCGAGCCGGTGAGCTGCTTCCTGCTGCGCATCGAGGACAATATGGAGTCCATCGGCCGGGCCGTGAACTCCTCCTTGCAGCTGTCTAAGCGCGGCGGCGGTGTCGCCCTGCTGCTGTCGAACCTGCGTGAGATGGGTGCGCCCATTAAGCACATCGAGAACCAGTCGTCCGGTGTCATCCCGGTGATGAAGCTGCTGGAGGACTCGTTCTCCTACGCTAACCAGCTCGGTGCCCGGCAGGGCGCTGGTGCGGTCTACCTGCACGCGCACCACCCGGACATCATGCGTTTCCTCGACACCAAGCGTGAGAACGCGGACGAGAAGATCCGCATTAAGTCGCTGTCGTTGGGTGTGGTCATCCCGGATATCACCTTCGAGCTGGCCAAGAATAACGACGACATGTACCTGTTCAGCCCGTACGACGTGGAGCGTGTCTACGGGGTGCCCTTCGCTGACGTCAATGTCACGGAGAATTACGCGGATATGGTCGAAGATCCGCGCATTAAGAAGAAGAAGATCAACGCGCGCGCCTTCTTCCAGACGTTGGCCGAGATCCAGTTCGAGTCCGGTTACCCGTACATCATGTTCGAGGACACCGTGAACCGGGCTAATCCCATCGAAGGCCGGATCACCCAGTCCAACCTGTGCTCGGAGATTCTCCAGGTCGCTACTCCGTCGATCTATAACGAGGACCTGACCTATAAGCAGGTCGGTGAGGATATTTCCTGCAACCTGGGCTCGATGAATATCGCCCAGGCGATGGATTCGCCGAACTTCTCCAAGACCATCGAGACCGCCATCCGCGGGTTGACCGCAGTGTCGGACCAGACTTCCATCGACTCTGTGCCGTCCATCCGGGAAGGCAATGACAAGTCGCACTCCATCGGTCTGGGCCAGATGAACCTGCATGGCTACTTGGGCCGGGAGCACATCTACTACGGCTCCGAAGAGGGCATCGACTTCACCAATATGTACTTCTACGCGGTGGCGTACGAGGCTATTAAGGCCTCCAACACCATTGCCAAGGAACGCGGCAAACCCTTCGCGGACTTTGAAACGTCCGACTACGCCAACGGTTCCTTCTTCGATAAGTACATCGATGGCGACTGGACCCCGAAGACTGAGCGGGTCCGCGAGCTCTTCGACAACTCCACGGTGCATCTGCCGACTCCCGACGACTGGCGGGAGCTGCGTGACTCAGTGCAGAAGTACGGCATTTACAACCGGTACCTCCAGGCGGTGCCGCCGACGGGTTCGATCTCGTATATCAATAACTCCACCTCGTCGATCCACCCGATTGCCTCCAAGATCGAGATCCGTAAGGAAGGCAAGATCGGTCGTGTCTACTACCCGGCACCGCATATGGATAACGACAACCTGGAGTACTTCCAGGACGCCTATGAGGTCGGTTACGAGAAGATCATCGACACCTATGCCGCTGCTACCCAGCACGTCGACCAGGGCTTGTCGTTGACGCTGTTCTTCAAGGACACCGCCACCACCCGCGATATCAACCGCGCCCAGATTTACGCCTGGCGTAAGGGCATCAAGACCATTTACTACATCCGCTTGCGACAGGTTGCCCTCGAAGGCACCGAGGTCACCGGCTGTGTGAGCTGCATGCTCTAAGTAGATAAGGAATGACGCGCAACCCCGGGAGCCAATATGCTCCCGGGGTTGCGTGAAGGATGACCCAGCGCTGGAGATTCCCGCCACCACTGAACCGGGCCAGCCATACGCGTTAGACTCACCCCAATAAAGCACCGTCGAGAGGATCGACCATGACCGTCAACCGCGAAGATTGCCCGCCGGCAACCCCGGCGCACCGTGAGAAGCACCCGGAATCCAAGGCGTGCCCAATTTCAGCCATCGACTGGAACACCATCCCCGATGAGAAGGATCTCGAGGTCTGGGACCGCCTGACCGGTAATTTCTGGTTGCCGGAGAAGGTGCCGCTGTCCAATGACCTGAAGTCCTGGCACACCCTCAATGAGCTGGAACAGCAGACCACTATGCGGGTGTTTACTGGTCTGACGATGCTGGATACTATCCAGGGCACCGTCGGGGCGGTTTCCTTGCTTCCCGACGCACTGACCCCGCACGAAGAGGCGGTGTACACCAATATCGCCTTCATGGAGTCGGTGCACGCGAAGAGCTACTCTTCGATCTTCCAGACTCTGGCTTCTACCCCGGAGATTAACGAGGCTTTCCGCTGGAGCGAGGAAAACGAGAACCTTCAGAAGAAGGGGCAGATCATTCTCGACTATTACGAGGGTGAGGACCCGCAGAAGCGCAAGGTCGCTTCTGTCTGCCTGGAGTCGTTCCTGTTCTACTCTGGCTTCTACTTGCCGATGTACTGGTCCAGCCACGCCAAGCTGACCAATACTGCCGATATCATTCGCCTGATCATCCGTGACGAGGCTGTGCACGGCTACTACATCGGCTACAAGTACCAGAAGAATCTGGAGCTGCTGTCCTCGAAGGAAGCCGAAGAGCTCAAGGACTACACCTTCGACCTGTTGCTTGACCTCTATGACAACGAGTGCCAGTACACCGAAGATATGTACGACGAGCTGGGCTGGACCGAAGATGTCAAGCGCTTCTTGCGGTACAACGCCAATAAGGCACTGAATAACCTTGGTTATGAAGGTCTGTTCCCGGCCGATGAGACTCGCGTGTCTCCGGCCATCCTGTCGGCTTTGTCGCCCAATGCCGACGAGAACCATGACTTCTTCTCCGGGGCCGGTTCGTCCTATGTCATGGGCAAGGCCGAGTCGACCGAAGATGAGGACTGGGACTTCTAAGAAACCTCGCTGCAGGCCGGGGAGTAGCTAATACCCCCGTTAAGGGTAAGGAACACTCAGGAAACTTATGGTCCTGCCCAGCTCAACAGTGCAGCTTAAGGTAATTCTTAGTAAAAATTTCAGGTTCGACCCCAAATGGCCGCGCCCCGCTGGGGCGTCGCCGCCTTAACTTTTCCACAGGTTCCCTATACACTCTGTTCCAAGTGGCAGCAGTGCCCCTGTCTTCGTCGCCTGTGCGCATAAGACAGAGGCATCGGTGCCAAGGCAGCACTCGAATTTCGGTATTCCGCATTATTTAGCGGGTATCGCGTAGTCAGGAGGAAGAATGACTGCAGTATCGCCGCGACCCAGTCAGGAAGTGACTGAGGTTGAGCGTCCTGCGCCTTTCGGTCACTCCCGTAAGGGCAACTGGGCGTGGGAAATGCTGACGACGACGGACCATAAGAAGCTCGGCATCATGTACATCGTGATGAGCTTCACGTTCTTCTTCATCGGCGGTCTCATGGCCCTGCTCATCCGCGCTGAGTTGTTCCAGCCGGGCCTTCAGTTCCTATCCAACGAGCAGTTCAACCAGCTGTTCACCATGCACGGCACGGTGATGCTGCTGCTGTTCGGTACCCCGATTGTGTGGGGTTTCGCTAACTACATCCTTCCGTTGCAGATCGGTGCCCCCGACGTGGCATTCCCGCGTCTGAACGCCTTCGGCTTCTGGCTGACCACCATCGGTGGCATCCTTATGCTGTCGGGCTTCCTCACCCCGGGTGGCGCTGCTGACTTCGGCTGGACCATGTACTCCCCGCTGTCCGACTCCATCCACTCTCCGAGCGTTGGCGCGGACCTGTGGATCGTCGGTGTTGGCGTCGGTGGTGTGGGCACCATTGCTTCCGCCATCAACATGATCACCACCGTGCTGTGCCTCCGCGCACCCGGTATGACCACCTTCCGCATGCCGATCTTCACCTGGAACATCATGGTGACCTCGATCCTGGCACTGCTTATCTTCCCGGTTCTGACCGCCGCCGCTCTTGGCGTGCTCTACGACCGCAAGCTCGGTGGCCACATCTACGACCCGGCCAACGGTGGCTCCATCCTGTGGCAGCACCTCTTCTGGTTCTTCGGTCACCCCGAGGTCTACGTGCTGCTGCTGCCCTTCGTCGGCATCATCACCGAGGTTGTTCCGGTGTTCTCCCGTAAGCCGCTGTTCGGCTACGCCGGCATGGTCTTCGCGACCCTGTCGATTGCTGGCCTGTCCATGGCTGTGTGGGCTCACCACATGTTCGTCACCGGTGCTGTCCTGCTGCCGTTCTTCTCCTTCATGACCTTCCTGATTTCGGTGCCCACCGGTGTGAAGTTCTTCAACTGGCTCGGCACCATGTGGAAGGGTCACCTGACCTTCGAAACCCCGATCATCTTCGCTCTGGGCTTCATCGTGACCTTCCTCTTCGGTGGTCTGACCGGCATCATGATGGCCTCCCCGCCGCTGGACTTCCACATCTCGGATACCTACTTCATCGTCGCGCACTTCCACTACACCCTCTTCGGCACCCTGGTGTTCGCCTCCTACTCGGGCGTGTACTTCTGGTTCCCGAAGATGACCGGTCGCATGCTCGACGAGAAGCTTGGCAAGCTCCACTTCTGGCTGACCTTCATCGGCTTCCACTCCACCTTCCTCGTCCAGCACTGGCTGGGTAACGAAGGTATGCCGCGTCGTTACGCCGACTACCTGGCTACCGATGGCTGGACCACCCTGAACATGATTTCCACGGTTGGTTCCTTCATCCTCGGTATCTCGGTCCTGCCGTTCATCTGGAACGTCTTCAAGTCCATCCGTTACGGCGAGGTCGTCACTGTCGATGACCCGTGGGGCTACGGCAACTCCCTCGAGTGGGCCACCTCCTGCCCGCCGCCGCGCCACAACTTCACCTCCATGCCGCGTATCCGCTCCGAGCGCCCCGCGTTCGAGCTGCACTACCCGCACATGGTCGAGCGCATGCGTGCCGAGGCCCACGTCGGCCCCCAGCTCTAAGCCAGCAGGCATAGCTGTTAGCTGCCAGCAGCTATAGCTGCTACCGCGCCCCCAACCACACCGGTTGGGGGCGCGGTTTTGTCTGCTGCCGGGCCTGTGCGCCCGGTCTCAGCAAGGATCCGTACCTTTTGCGCAGATCCGTGCGAAATTCCGTACGGATCTGCGCAAACGGTACGGATCTGCCATCACAGCGCCCCGCCGAGCAGCGCAGCGCCGCGCCGAGCCCCGCCGAGCAGCGCCGCGCCGAGCCCCGCCGAGCAGCGCCCCGCCGAGCAGAGCAGCGCAGCGCCGAACCCACACCCACATCGCGCGACCCACGCCGCGGTTTGCGATACTCAACCCGTGAGCACCGACATTTCTAATGCCCCATCGGATATCTCGACCGTGGCCCTGCCCGACGGATTCGTTCGCGCAGTAGTCACCGCCACCGGCGCCGACCGGCCCGGCGTCTCAGCCGCTTTCTTCCGGGTACTCTCCGCCCACGGCGCGCAGCTACTCGACGTCGAACAGGCCGTCTTCCGGGAACGCCTCTCGCTTGCCACCCTCATCGGCGTGCGCGGCGACAAACTCGACACGATGTCCTCCGGGCTGCAGGAAACCCTGCGCAGTTATGGCATGACGGTGCGGGTATCCACAGACGCGGCCAATTCCACCCGGCACGCCTCAACCCACGCTGTTGTCGTGCTGGGCAACCCGGTGACCGCCGCCAATATCTCCCGCCTCGGCCAGGTGCTGGCCGACTATGGGGCCAATATCGACACCATCCGCGGTATCGCTGACTATCCCGTAACCGGCCTGGAGCTCAAGGTCACCATCGCCAACCCCAAACCAGGTGGCGGTGTCCCGCTGCGTAAGGCCCTGGCTGAGCTAGCACTGGACTCCGGTCTTGATATTGCGATCGAGCGCGATGGTTTGCAGCGTCGCTCCAAACGCCTGATCTGCTTCGATGTGGACTCCACCCTCATCACCGGTGAGGTCATCGAGATGCTCGCCGCCCACGCTGGTCGTGAGGCCGAGGTTGCTGCTGTGACCGAACGCGCCATGCGCGGCGAGCTTGATTTCGCCGAGTCCCTGCATGAGCGGGTCAAGGCCCTGGCCGGTCTGCCGGAATCCGTGCTGCACGAGGTCAGTAACCAGGTCGAGCTCACCCCGGGTGCGCGGACCACGATTCGTACTCTGAAACGGCTGGGCTATAAAACCGGTGCGGTCTCTGGTGGCTTTATTCAGATTCTGAAGCCGTTGGCGGAAGACCTCGGCCTGGACTTCTACCGCGCTAATACCTTGGAAATTGTTGACGGCAAGCTCACCGGCCGGGTTATCGGCGATGTGGTTGACCGGCAGGAAAAGGCCCGCAGCATCAAGGAATTCGCCGCCGAATCCGGTCTGGTGATGCACCAGACGGTGGCCGTTGGTGATGGCGCCAATGATATTGACATGCTTTCCGTGGCCGGCCTGGGCATTGCTTTTAACGCCAAGCCGGCGCTCAAGGAGGTCGCGGATACCTCGGTGAATAATCCGTTCCTTGATGAGGTGCTGTTCTTCCTCGGTATTACCCGCGATGAGATTGAGCACGCCGACCGCGAGGACGGCACCCTGCGCCGGGTGCCGCTTGAGCAGTAATGGGCGATATTCCCGCCTGGTTTGTATCCGCCTATGCGTTGCTGCGCACCACCCAGCAGCGCAGCGGGTGGGAGGACCCGAATCGGCCTGAGACCGTCCGGGCTATGCCGATGGTGTTGCGGATAGAAAAGGCTAACCCGCCGCAGCGGATTGCGTTGCTTCAGGCTGCTGGTGCCTCGGTTGCGCTGGCGTGCTTGCACCCCTTGGCTGCCGAACCGGAGCCTGGCAGTGCCGACGATGGCGCCTACCGGGAGGCATTGGCCTGCTGGTACGGCGCCCGGATCCGCAAGATTGCCCGCCGGGCGCGGGGGAAGAAGTGGCGTGATGTGCAGGCTGTTGCCGGTGCTACCGCAGAGGACCAGGGCGCGCAGGTGCGGTCGTTTATTCCCGGCCCACTAGATGAGGTCGACCCGCGCATCGGGAAACTACAAATCAGCGGCACCGATATTGAACCAGCAGGGCAGCAACCCCCACTTCAGCACAACCGCCCGACGATTTATATCGACGCCGACCTTGGCATGAGCGTCGGTAAGGCCGCAGCCCAGGTGGGTCACGCGGCGATGCTTCTGGCCGCAGAGTTGCCGATTGAGCGGGTGTGGGCCTGGTGGGAGAGTGGGTGCGAAGTCAATGTGCGCGAAGTGCCGCGCGAGGTATTCCAGGCGATTGCCGATACAGCCCTAGTTCGTGTCGCTGATGCTGGCTATACCGAGGTCGCCCCCGGCTCGGTGACTGTGTGCGCCGTCGACGCCATCGATGCCAGCGACGCCACCGACGCCGCGGCGGCTGGGTGACGCGCCGGGGATGGGGCGCAAGGGCCGTCGGTAAGCGAATAAAGCCGAACCCCAGGCTCGGGAACCGTATTTACGGCACCAAGCCCGGGGCGGGCGGAAAAGCAGTGGGGTTATTTCAGGTTGCGGCGCAGAATCTTGCCGGTTTTGGACTTCGGAATCTCGTCGATGAACTCCACAGCGCGGACCTTCTTGTAGCCGGCGACACGGTTTTCGACGAACTCCATGATGTCGTTGGCCAGCTCGTCGGAAGGCTCAGTGCCTTCAGCAAGCACGATGAACGCCTTCGGGATTTCCTCGCCATCGCTGTGCCGGGTAACACCGATACACGCCGAATCATCAACCTTCGGGTGCTGCAGCAGCAGGTCCTCTAGCTCAGCGGGGGCGACCTGGTAGCCCTTGTACTTAATGAGCTCCTTGAAGCGGTCGACAACGTAGACATTGCCTTCCGGGTCCAACTCGGCCATATCGCCGGTGCGCAGCCAGTTGTCCTCGGTGATGGTCTGCCGGGTGGCTTCTTCATTATTGATATAGCCCAGCATCACCTGGGGGCCGCGGATCCACAGTTCGCCGGCCTCGGAATGGCCCTCACTGGGCACGTCGATCTCCGGCAAGTCGTCCTTGGAGACATCCACAATCTTGTATTCGGTATTGGCCACAGCGCGGCCAATGGAATCCAAGGGGGCCTCATGGTTGACGCGAATATGGGTTGCCGGTGAGGTCTCGGTCATGCCGAAGCCCTGGCCGACGGTGCAGCCAATACGCTTCTCGACGGCCTTGGCTAGCTCATTGGCCAGCGGGGCGGCACCGGAGAAGATAACCCGCATCGAGGACAGGTCGAATTTGTCGACGGCGGGGTGCTTCGCCAAAGCCACCGCAATCGGCGGGGCGATGAAGGCGAACTCCACCTTGTACTGCTGGGCGATGTGCAGGAAGGCGGCGAAGTCGAACTCGGCCATCGTGTACTGGGTGGTGCGGCGGTATAGGCACAGGTTGAGCAGGGCGGTCATGCCGTAGATATGGAAAAACGGCAGCACCGTCAGTGTGGGGGTATCCACGGTGAGGGCGTCTTCGGTGGCCAGCGCTGCCTGCACGACATTGCAGGTGAGGTTGCGGTGGGTGAGCTGTACTCCCTTGGGCAGGCCGGTGGTTCCCGAGGAGAAGGGGATAACCGCCACATCGTCAGGGTGGACTTCCACATCAGGGGCTCGGTGTCCTTCGTGGACGATTTCACCGACACCGTGGGTGCCGGAGAGGCCAATGATCATATCGTCGGAAATGCCGGCGTTTTGGGCGCCGAGTTTGCCTGCCCAGCCAATGGAGGATGCGGTCAGCATCATCTTGGCGCCGGAGATCTGCAGCTGCTTGGTGACGTCTTCTTCAGTCGACATTGATGCGACAGTGGTGCAGATAGCGCCGGCGCGCAGCACGCCGTGCATGGCCACGGCGAAGGTGGTGGAGTTCGGGCAGTGCAGGGCGACGACATCGCCCTTTTTGATGCCGCGGGCGGCGAGCGAACCAGCGAAAGCCTCGACGAGGATCTTCAACTCGGAGTAAGTGATGCTGCCGGCGGAGTCGACAATGGCGGTTTTATCGGCGTGTTCTTCGGAGATATCTCCAAAGAGCAGGTCGAACAGGGTGGTCTCCGGCAACGGGTAGTCGGTGATAGTCGAGGTAAGCGGCATGCTGCTCCTTAGTGTGCGGTTCGGTGTGCGGTGTTCACGGCGGAACAACCAGTAACCGGTGTCATGGTTTTATCTAGTGTAGTTCCTTTCGGGCAATGTTATCTGAATCACTATTCAATGTCTAGGGAGTTGTTGCGCTGCCGCCGCCCGGCCTGCGGTGCGTAGTCTGAGGCCATGACCGACGCCGCCACCACCCGCGAACACGCCGCCCAGAAACGCCGTGCGGCGATTCTGGATGCCGCTCGTCGCGTGTACATCCGCGATGGCTATCACGACGCTCGACTGACTGATATCGCAGCCGAGGCGGGCTGCTCCGTCGGAACGCTCTACACTCACTTCGCTGGCCGAGAAGCATTGCTCGCCGCCGTGCTGCGCAGTGTGGAAAATGACATGCGCCGACCTGCTGCCGCAGCCGTACGCAACGCCAGCCCAGGTGCGGAACTTGCCGCCACAAACCGCTCCTACCTGGAGTCATACCGTCGGAATGCGGAAATAATGGCGTTGTTGGAACAGGTATCCCAGGCGCGCAGTGATATCCGCGATATCCGTATTCAACGCGCCCAAGACTTCGTTGCCCGCAACGCGGCATGGCTGGAAAAATTGCGCGAGGCCGGGGAGATCGACGCCGGGATTGATACGGAGATGATGTCTGCGGCGCTGTCCTCGATGACCTCCCGGCTGGCCTATGCCACATGGGTGGAAGGGGTCTTCGATAACAGTGATGCCACCTTCGAGCGAGTACTAGCCACCGTTAACCGGGTGTGGTGGGCGGCCTTGGGGGTACACCCCGGGTGGGGCCTGCCGAAAAACGGTGACATGAATCCCGATTCAGTTTAGGGTTGGCGGAACTATCCCAGCTAATAGCGTTGGGAGCGACCCGGGGCGCAGCCCCACCAACGAGGACGCACACGATGATTACCTACGACTTCACCTCGCGCACCGCACTGATTACCGGAGGCACCCGCGGCATTGGCCGCGCCGCCGCCGTCACCCTCGCCAAAGCCGGCGCCAATATCGCCATCACCTCCCGCCACGACGCGGCCGCACACGCAGCCGCCGCCGAGATTGCTGCCGACACCGGCGCAAACGTCATCGGTATCGGCGCCCATGCCGGCAGCGAAGAAGCCGCCGAAGCCTGCTGCGCCGAAGTAGTAGACACATTCGGCAGCCTGGACGTGCTGGTCAATAACGCCGGCACGAACCCCGCCTTCGGCCCGCTGGTGAAGCAGAGCCGCGAAGCACTGGAGAAAACCTTCGCCATCAATGCGCTCGCCCCGGTGACATGGACTGGTGCCGCAGTGCGCGCCGGGATGGGCAACAATCCCGGCGCCTCGGTTATCAATATCGCCTCCATCGGTGCCCTCACCGTCGAGGACCACCTCGGCGCCTACGACGCGGCGAAATCCGCGTTGCTGCACATCACCCGCCAGCTCTCCCGCGAACTTGCCCCCGCAATCCGGGTCAACGCGATTTCCCCGGGCGTGGTGCGCACCAAACTCTCAGAGGCACTGTGGCGCGACCATGAGCAGGCCGTGAACTCCATCACCCCGCTGGGCCGCATCGGCGAACCCGGCGACGTCGCGCAGCTCATCGCCTTCCTCGCCAGCGACGCTGCTGGCTGGATAACCGGCGAGAACGTCGTTATTGACGGTGGTCAGCTCATCGGCACGCCGCAACCCACCCCGAAGAAATAGGCCCGATATGGATTTCCGCCCCACCGAGCGCACTAAGAAACTGCAGGCCCAGCTCGAGGCGTTCATGGCCGAGCATATTTACCCGGCCGAACGGAGCGTCGCCGAGGCCATTGCAGCCACCGGTAACTCGCACCACCACCCTGAGGTCGTCGAACAGCTCAAAGCCAAGGCCAAAGCTGAAGGCCTGTGGAATCTTTTCCACCCGCACCCCGGCACCGGCCCGGGGCTGAGCAATACCGAATACGCACCGCTTGCCGAAATCATGGGCCGCAGCCCGCACTTGGCCCCGGAGGTGTTCAACTGCAATGCCCCCGATACCGGCAATATGGAGATCCTCGAGCTTTTCGGCACTGCCGAGCATCGCGAGAAATACCTCACCCCGCTGCTTGAGGGCACCATCCGGTCCGCGTTTTGCATGACTGAACCTGGTGTGGCTTCCTCTGACGCCACTAACGTCGCTATGCGCATGGAGCCCACCGACGGCGGCTACCTGCTCAATGGCCGCAAATGGTTTGCGTCTAATGCCATGCACCCCAACCTTGCGGTGCTGATTGTTATGGGTAAGACCAGCCCTGATGCTGATGTGCACCACCAGCAGTCGATGTTGGTGGTGCCTGCCGACGCTGCTGGCGTGCAGGTGGTGCGCAACCTTCCGGTTTTCGGCTACCACGACCGCGAGGGTCATGCTGAGGTGCACTTCGATAATGTCTTCGTGCCCACCAAGGACATTCTCAAAGGGGAGGGGCAGGGCTTCGCGATCGCCCAGGCCCGTCTTGGGCCCGGGCGTATCCACCACGCCATGCGCGCTATCGGGATGGCCGAACGTGCCTTGGAGCTGATGTGTACCCGCGCTGATTCCCGGGAGACTTTCGGCCGCCCGCTGTCTAGCCGTGACAATATTCGAGACTGGATCGCCAATTCCCGCATCGATATTGAGATGGCCCGGCTTTTGACGTTGAAGGCTGCCTGGTTGATGGACGAATATGGAAATAAGGAAGCCCGCCAGGAGATTGCGGCGATTAAGGTCGCCGCGCCCCGGGTTGGTTTGGATGTGGTGGACCGGGCCATCCAGGTCTTTGGCGGCGAAGGTGTGACTGATGATGTCCCGCTGGCCACGTTCTGGGCTGGTCTGCGCGCCCTGCGCCTGGCCGACGGCCCCGATGAGGTGCATTTGATGACCATCGCGCGCGCTGAACTGCGCCGTCACCGCAAGGAGAACCGATGAGTGAATCCACCCCCACTGCTTTTGACCCGGACCGGATCGCCAAGTGGCTTGACCACCTTCCCGGCGCCACCCGTGGGCCCGTCGATTTCGAGCGCCTCGGCGCCGGCCAGTCCAACTTGACCTACCGTGCCACCGACGCGGAGGGCAACCGCGTGGTCGTGCGCCGCCCACCGCTGGGGGCGTTGCAGTCCTCGGCCCATGATGTGGCCCGCGAAGGCCGTATTATGCAGGCGCTTTGGGGCACTGATGTGCCGGTGCCGGAGATTCTTGGCATCGCTGAGGACGCCGATATCGCCGATGCGCCGGTTGTGGCGATGGCGGAGGTCCCCGGGGTTGCGATCACATCTGATCGGCATGCGGAGAAGTTCAGCCCTCAGGCGCGCCGGGCGGCGGCCGAGGGGCTTATCGACGCTATGGTCGCCATCCATAATGTTGATCTCAATGCCACGGGGCTCAATTCGCTAGCGTCGCACGAGCCGTATGCCCCTCGTCAGCTGCGTCGTTGGTCGCGGCAGTGGGAGCGCACCCGCACTCGGGACTCGGCTGCCTTGGATAGTCTCACCGAGCGCCTTGAGAACACCATCTCGGCGCAGGATCGTACTGTGTTGGTTCATGGTGACCTGCACCTGGGCAACCTGTTGTGTCAGCCGGAGACCGGCGCGGTGCTAGCCGTTGTGGACTGGGAACTGTCCACCCTCGGTGATCCGCTTGCCGACGTCGGCAGCTTGCTTGCCTACTGGCCAGAGCGTGATGGATTGGTCTTACCTGGTTTCGCCGCCGCTTTGCAGGAGGGCTTCCCGACGGGGCAGGAGCTGGCCCAGCGCTATATCGATGCCACCGGTTGTGATGGCAGCGCTTTGGCGTACTGGCATGTGCTGGGTTTGTGGAAGGTCGCCATTATTGCTGAAGGGGTGGTGCGTCGGGTGCGTGATATGCCCGCCAATGCTGCACCGGATGGGGCTCCCACGGTGGAGATGGTTGACCACCTCATTGCTTATGCCGTCGGTGCTGCCGACCGCGCCGGGCTGTAACCGGCACTAGCTAGCGTTAGTGCGCGGCGTTAAGGCGCTCTAGTGGCTTGAGGGCGTGCTGCACATTGGTGGTGAACCAGAACGGCGGCATTGATTTGCGCAACCACGGCCCGTACCGGGCGGTGACCAGGCGCGGGTCGAGCACTGCGATGACGCCGCGGTCATCGACGGAGCGCAGCAACCGGCCGGCGCCCTGGGCAAGCAGCAGGGCTGCGTGCGTGGCTGAGACCTCCATGAACCCATTGCGCCCGGCATTATCCGCAGCCCGCGCCCGCGCGGAGGACAGTGGGTCATCGGGGCGGGGGAAGGGGATGCGGTCAATCATGACCAGCGACAGTGCTGGCCCAGGCACATCCACGCCTTGCCACAGCGATAAGGTCCCGAATAGGCAGGTTTGCGCATCGGCGGCGAACTGGTCGACGAGCGCCCCGGTGGTGTCTTCGCCCTGGCAGAGGATCGGCATTTCGAGGCGCTGACGTAGCTGTTCGGCGGCCCGCTCGGCGCCACGCCGCGAACTGAATAGTCCCAGTGTGCGGCCCCCGGCAGCGGTGATGAGTTGCTCCATGCGGTCCAGCATTGCCGGGTCAGTGCCCTCTCGTCCGGGGCGCGGCAGGTCGCTGGCCACGTACAAAATGCCGGACCGGGCCGGATCGAAGGGGGAGCCCACATCGAGGCTGGTGAAACTGTTTTTCGGCAGTCCCCAGGTGGCGGCCATCGCGTCGAAACGCCCACCTAAGGTCAGTGTTGCTGAGGTCAAGACGACCGTGGATTCACCGAAGAGGCGCTCGCGCAGCAGCCCAGAAATCGACAGCGGTGCCACAGTGAGGACCTGGTCCTCATTAGCCCACACCACATCGGGCCCAGCACCAGGATCATCCTGCTCGAATTGCTCCAGTACCCGCACGCAGGTGTCGTGCAGGGTTTCGCACATGGCCAGCACGGTTTGCCGGTCGGCGTCTTCACCCTGGCTGGAGGTCTGCAGTGCGGTGACCGTGGCATGCAAGGCGTTGCGCAGCGCTGCCAGTGCATTGCCGACGGCGGGGTCGAGCTCCACCCACCGGCATTGCACCTGGTCCCCGAGATCGTGCAGCAAGGTGTGGAACGCATCATTGGCATCATTGAGCCGGTCTGCCTGGTCCTCCGCGCCGAATTTCTTTGCCCTGGTGGCGGCGTTAGCAATGGCTCGGCGACTGAGTTCTTCAGTGGCCATACCAGTGATCCGGGATTCCAGTTCATGGGCCTCGTCAACGATGACCTTGGAGTGTTCCGGCAGCACCGCCGCATCGGTCATCGCATCGATAGCCAGCAGTGAGTGATTGGTGACCACCACATCGACCATGCTGGCCGCCCGGCGCGCCTGTTCGGCGAAACATTCTTCACCTTCCGGGCACGGTCCAGCAGCGGCGCGTTCTTTCGAGGTCATCGACACCATCCGCCAGGCCCGGTCGGAAACACCGGGGACGAGTTCATCGCGGTCCCCGGTGGTGGTGTGCCTGGCCCATTCGCGGATACGCAGTACTTCAGCGGCCTGGCGGCTCAGCGCTGCCTCGTTAATGATTTCTGCCTGGTCAGTGTCGTTATTGTGTGGGTCCGCGGTCTCAGTGCGTTCCAGTTTGTCCAGGCAGACATAGTTATTGCGGCCTTTGAGGATCGCGAAGGTCGGGGTGCGCCCCAGCGGGCCGGAGAGCGCTTCAGCCAGGCGCGGCAGGTCCCGGTCGACAAGCTGGCGTTGCAGCGCGATAGTCGCCGTGGATACCACCACAGGTCCCCCATCGGTCATTGCCGAACGGATCGCGGGAACCAGGTAGGCCAGTGATTTACCCGTGCCGGTACCGGCCTGCACAGCAACATGCTTGCCAGAGCTGAGTGCTTCGTGCACGGCGCGGGTCATTGCCACCTGGCCATCGCGGCGGCTACCACCGAGCTCGTCAACAGCGATTGCCAGCAGGCCCTCCACCTCATCGGCGGTGGCGGGGTCGAGCAGGTCCGCCTCGTCGTGCACATCGCCGGCAATATCGACCTCGGGGGTGTCGAAATCAGCGGCTACCTCGTCGAAGAAATCAGACACAGTGGGCTAGACGCGGTCGAAGCGAACCTGAATAACAGGCTCGTCCCGGGAGAGCGCCAGGCCCTCCCACGGCAGGGTGATGAGGCGGGCAGCTAAGTGTTCCCGCGACTGTTCCAACGTCGGCAAGCCCTCGATGACCTCACCATCGCGCATCAACGCCACGGTGAGCGGGTGCGACTGCAAGGTACCGATCTGCGGCTGCTCAGCGCCCAAGGGGTAGGCGACTTCTTCGACCGCCGTGCCAGAGCGTCGGCAAGCACGCACCGCAGCCTTGGCGCCACCATGTGAATGCTTATCCCGCGAGCGTTTCGCCACCGGCACCCCCTCAACCTCGACGAGCTTGTACACCAGGCCAGCGGTGGGGGCCCCAGACCCAGTGACCACGGAAGTGCCCACACCATAGGCGTCGACGGGCTCTGCGCGCAGCGCGGCAATGGCGAACTCGTCGAGGTCAGAGGAGACCACGATGCGGGTGTTGTGGGCGCCGAGGTCATCAAGTTGCTGGCGCACTTTACGGGCCAGCACACCAAGGTCACCGGAGTCGATGCGTACCGCACCAAGTTCCGGGCCGGCGACCTCAATGGCGGTGGCAACACCTTGGGTGATGTCGTAGGTATCCACCAGCAACGTTGTGCCGGTGCCCAGAGAATCAACCTGGGCGCGGAAGGCACCTGCCTCATCGGCATTGCCATCGGCGTCGGTATGCAGCAGGGTCCACGAATGCGCAGAGGTACCCGAGGCTGGGATGCCGTATTCCTTCGATGCCTCCAGATTCGAGGTGGCATCGAAACCGGCGAGGTAGGCGGCGCGGGCGGCGGTGACAGCGGCGGTTTCCTGGGTGCGGCGCGACCCCATCTCGATAATGGGTCGGCCATCAGCGGCGGTGACCATACGTGCGGCGGCGGAGGCGACCGCGGAATCGGAGTTGAGAATCGACAGGATGAGTGTTTCTAGGATCACGCATTCGGCGAAGGTGCCGCGCACAGTCAAAATCGGGGAGGCCGGGAAGTACAGTTCGCCTTCGCGGTAGCCGTCGATATGCCCAGTGAAGCGGTACTGGCGTAAGTACTCGATGGTGTCTTCGTCGAGGAAATCAAGGGTGGCCAGCTGCTCTTCGGTGAACCGGAAGCGGGTGACCGCGTCGAGAACCCGGGCGGTGCCGGCAACCACACCGTAGCGGCGTTCATTGGGAAGGCGCCGACCGAAGACCTCGAAGGCGCACTGCCGGTGGGCGGTGCCATCGCGCAGAGAGGCCTGCAGCATGGTCAATTCGTACATATCGGTAAGTAACGCGGTCGATTCAGTCACGACGCCGAGTCTAACCCGGTGCACGTATCAATTGGCGTCGTTATTCTGGTGAACATGACCATGCCTGCCGCAACCCCAATGGAGGTCGCCGACCCCCATACGGAGACCAAGGCCGATAAACCGTGGCTCTGCATTGTCTGGGATGACCCAGTCAATCTGATGAGCTATGTCACCTACGTGTTCCAGATGCTGTTCGGGATGGGCCGCCAGGAGGCCCACGAACTAATGCTGAAGGTGCATGAGGAGGGTCGTGCTGTGGTGTCCTCGGGCGAGCGTGACAAAGTTGAATCCGATGTGAAGAAGCTGCATAAGGCTGGCCTGTGGGCCACAATGCAGCAGGCCGAGTAGACGCCGGGCCGCCGCCCCGGGAAGGAGCATCCCCTCAATGCAGCCTTGGAAACGCAAGCGTTCTCTTTTGCGTGGCGGCATCCGCTACCAGGCCGTCCTGGAGCCGCAGGAGCGACAGCTGCTCGGCGAACTGGCGGTGACGGTATGCGATTCGCTGATGGAGCGCGCCCGCACTGCGCCAAAAGATGAGTTGTCAGAACTCACCGGCATGGTCTCGGGGCATTCCGAAGCCCCCGATGACCCGCGCCTGGCGCGATTATTGCCGGATTTCGAGAAGCCTGATGATGAGCAGTACGACGGTGAGAACGCGATGCTGCGTTCGTTGCATGAGTCCGATATCACCCGCGGCAAATTAGAGCAGCTGCGCACAGTGATTGAGGCCCTGGAGCCCGCCGACGATGGTGTGGTCACCATCACAGAGGAACAGGCTCATGCGTGGCTGGCTGCGATTAATGACCTGCGGCTTTATTTACATGCGTCGTTGGAGAATCTCGCTGGTCCGATGGAGCACGCCGAGCAAACCGACATGTTCTACCAGTGGCTGACCTATAACCAGGAGTCTCTGGTTGAGGAGCTCATGCGCGCATGAGTGCTCAGCGCAATCCCCAGGGCGCGGCTGCGGTTTTCGGTGGGCGTGCCGACGTTGGCGCTGACGCTTTTGCTGAAGCCACCGTCGGTGTGCGCGTTGGCCATGCCAGCAGTGGTGATACTGGTGTGACGGTTCTTATCCCCGATGTGGCCGCCATCGGTGCGGTTGATGTGCGTGGGGGAGGACCCGGCACTCGGGAAACTGACTTACTTGATCCCTCCAACACTGTGCAGCGTGTTCACGCTATTGCCTTGTGTGGTGGGTCCGCGCCGGGCCTGGCTGCTGCTGATGGTGTGTTGGCTGCGTTGCGGGATAACGGCGTCGGTGTGCAGGTCAGTGAGGATCACCCGGATATCCGAATCCCGGTGGTGCCTGCTGCGGTGATTTTTGATCTGCTTGTCGGGGCGGCTGATGCGCCTGATGCTGAGCTGGGCCGGGCTGCTTTTGACGCGGCGAGCGCTGGGCCTGCCCAGTCCGGCAGTGTGGGCGCGGGGACCGCCGCGATGGCCGGTGCGCTCAAGGGCGGGGTGGGGCAGGCTGTGGTGCGGTTCGATAGCGGCGCTTATGTGGCTGCTGTTGTGGTGGCGAATCCCTTGGGGGCGGTGGTTGGGCCCGATAATAGGCTCTACGGTGACCCGGACTGGGGCACGTTGGATAGTGATGCCCGGGCCGGTTTGGACACAGTGTTTGTGGGATTGACCAAGGTATTGCGCCGGGAGGAGGGTTCTGATTCGGCGGATTCGGCAGCTTCGGCAGCTTCCGACGGTGCTGCGTCGGCGTTGAACACCACTATTGGTGCGGTCATCACCAATGCGCCGGTTACTGCGGCCCAGGCACGCCGCCTGGCTATGGCCGGCCATGATGGTATGGCCAGGGCGATTCGCCCCTCCCACTTGCCTTTTGATGGGGACACCCTGTTTTGCCTGGGTGATGTTGGTTCCGGCACGGAGGACAACCCGGCGGGGGTGAGTCCTGAGCAGCTGGCTGGACTGAGCGCTGCTGCTGCTGATGCGGTGCAGTTCGCCATTGTTGATGCGGTGCGCAGCGCCACCAGTCGTGGTGGGGTGCTAGCTTTTGCGGAACACGCAACCGCGGCACGGTGAGGAGTAACGATGGCACCAGGTTGGTATGGCAATCCGACGCGGGCCTATGGCGCCCAGCCCACGGTTCGGCGCTCGCCGCGTATGGCCCCCGCCCCCACCCAGCGTGATGGTGGCCCTGGGGTAGCTATTCGCACTGCCTTATGGTTCGTCGTCGTGATTTGGGCGGTGTTTTTCATCAACCGCTTCTTTTTCGCCGGAACCCTGAATTATTTCGGTGTGCGCCCGTGGGACCCGCAGGGTTTGTGGGGGCTGCTGTGCGCGCCTTTTCTGCATGCTGACCTGGCGCACCTGATGGCTAATACGGTGCCGGCGGCGATTTTCACTGGTTTGATTGCGTGGAGTTCGCGCAGGTTATGGTTTCGTGTCACCATCATCGTGATGATCATTTCCGGGCTTGGTGCCTGGCTGACTGGCAGTTTCGGGCAGGTCCATATCGGTGCGTCCGGTCTTATCTACGGCTGGTTGGCGTTTTTGTTGGTCCGTGGGTTTTATAACCGGTCGGTGCGGCAGATCTTGCTGGGCATTGTCTTGTTGTTCTCTTATTCCGGCATGTTGTGGGGAGTATTCCCCACCCAGATGGGCGTGAGCTGGCAGATGCACCTTTTCGGTGCGATTGGCGGCATCGTGGCTGCGGCCCGCATTAGTGGAAGGAATCGTGCGTGACTCACCCCAATCTGCCCACTGATCTCGATGTGGACCGCACTGCACCGATCGGCATTTTCGATTCCGGTGTTGGTGGTCTTACGGTGGCGCGCACCATCGTCGAGAAGCTACCGCAGGAATCGATCATCTATATCGGCGATACCGCCAATGGTCCTTATGGGCCGCGCAAGCTCGCCGACGTGCGGCATTATGCGCAAAATATTGCCGACGATCTCGTCGACCGGGGCTGCAAGATGATTGTCATTGCCTGCAATACGGCTACCGCGGCGTTCTTGCGGGATGCCCGCGAGCGGTACCCGGTGCCGATTGTCGAGGTAATTGGGCCGGCGGTGCGGCGTGCGGTGGCAACTACCCGCAATGGCAAAGTCGGTGTGATTGCTACCTCGGCAACTATCCGGTCTAGGGCGTATCAGGATCTTTTCGATGCCATTCCGACGGTGGAGGCCGGGGCGGTGGATTGCCCTCGTTTCGTGGATTTCGTCGAGCGGGGGATCACCTCGGGCCGCCAGATCCTGGGGATTGCCGAGGGGTATCTGGCGCCGTTACAGGAGATGGGGGTCGATACGTTGGTGCTCGGCTGCACGCATTACCCATTGCTTTCTGGTGTGGTGCAGTTGGCGATGGGCCCGGATGTGTCGTTGGTGTCCTCGGCGGAGGAGACCGCTAAGGATGTGCTGCGGGTGCTGAGTGAATTGGACTTATTGGCCGAGCCGGGGGTGGACCCGCATCCGACGTTGAGTTTTGAGGCCACTGGCGATCCGGAGCCGTTTTTGCGGCTTGCCCGGCGCTTCCTCGGTCCGGCCGTAACAGATGTCACAGGCGGCGCGATAATGTGAGATCAGCTCCCATAATGGGGTTGTCTTTCCTGCATTCACCATCACGTGGCACGATAGACGTATGAACGTCACGGTTTTGGGGGCCTCAGGGAGCATGTCGGCTCCAGGTGAGCCCGCATCCGGCTACCTGGTGCAGGGACCCGAAGGTGCGCTGGTCATGGACTTAGGCCCGGGGTCTTTTGGTGAATTGCAGCGCCATATTGATCCCTGCTCGGTCGATGTGGCTCTGTCCCATTTGCATGCTGACCATTGTTTGGATCTGCCCGGCATGATTGTGTGGCGCCGATTCCACCCCAAGGATGGGGGAGGCGCCAAGGCGAACCTTTTCGGCCCCTCTGATACTGCTGAGCGTATTGGTCGCGCTTCGGCAGAAACTGGCGACAGCATTGATGACATCTCCGACACGTTCAATGTGCATACTCTCACCGCCAGGCAGTCTTTCCAGGCCGGTGGTATGACTGTGACTCCTTTCCCGATGGTTCACCCCATTGTGACCTTCGGGTTCCGTGTCGAATCCGCCGACTATTGCATGGCTTATACCGGTGATACCGCCTGGACTGATGAGCTGGTGGAGATGGCCCAGGGCGCGGATTTGTTGCTAGCTGAAGCCACGTGGTGCGGCAGCGCAGAAGGCCCTGTTGCGGGTATGCACATATCTGGTTTCGAGGCTGGTCGCGCCGCCCGTGAAGCTGGGGTGCGTGAGCTGGTGCTTACCCATATTCCGCCATATAACGATAAAGAGGCAGCCTTGGCGGCAGCTCGTAGTGAGTTCGACGGCCCGGTGAGTCTGGCGTACTGCGGGCGCGTTATTGAAGTCGGCAACTAACCAGTTGCCCTCAGCCGACGTTTGCGTCGGGGGCGTAGGTACGGTGGGGTGCATGACTTCGATGAATCAGAACACCAACCGTGCCGATGGCCGTGCCAATGATGAGATGCGCAAGGTGTCCATCACCCGTGGTTTCACCGATAATCCCGCGGGTTCTGTGCTGGTGTGCTTCGGCAATACCCGTGTGATGTGTACCGCCAGCGTTGAGCAGTCTGTGCCTCGTTTTAAGCGCGATTCCGGGGAAGGCTGGCTCACCGCCGAGTACGCCATGTTGCCGGCCGCCACGCATGACCGGATGCCCCGTGAGGCAATGCGCGGCAAGGTGAAGGGCCGCACTCACGAAATCTCTCGCCTGGTGGGCCGGTCCCTGCGTGCTGCGGTTGACCTGCGTGCGCTCGGTGAAAACACCATCAATATCGATTGTGATGTGCTGCAGGCCGATGGTGGTACCCGTACTGCCGCTATCACTGGCGCTTATGTCGCCTTGGCTGATGCCCTGACGTATCTCAAGGCCGCTGGCGCGGTTTCCGGCGATGCGTTGCAGCCCCCGGTGGCTGCAGTGTCGGTGGGCATTATCGATGGTGAGGTTCGCCTGGACCTGCCCTATGAGGAGGATTCCCGCGCTGAGGTCGACCTCAATGTCATCATGAACGCCAATGATGAGCTCGTTGAGATTCAGGGCACGGGTGAGGAAGGTACCTTCAACCGGGCCCAGCTCAATGAGATGCTTGATGTCGCAGAAAAGGGTCTGCGGGAGCTTATTGCTGCTCAGCAGCAGGCGCTGAGTGCGCCGTACCCGGGTCAGCTGCCGGGCCAGCAGTAGGGGAGTGTGCCGATGAAATTGCTCGTCGCCTCCCGCAATGCCAAGAAGCTCATCGAATTAGAGCAGGTGCTTGCCGACGCTGACCTCGACCAGATCGAACTGGTCAGCATGGCCGATGTGGACGATTACCCTGAGCGCCCGGAAACGGGCGCAACGTTTGAGGACAACGCCATCATCAAGGCTATTGACGGGGCTAATGCCACTGGTATGGCTTGTCTTGCCGACGACTCCGGCCTGAGCATTGAGGCCCTGGGCGGTATGCCGGGTGTGCTGTCTGCCCGCTGGGCCGGCAAGCATGGTGCGGACACCGCCAATTTAGAGTTGGTGCTGGCCCAGATGGCCGATATTCCAGCTGGTCGGCGTAGCGCGAGCTTCATGTGCGCTATTGCTATTGCTACCCCTGGTCAGCAGCCCGATGGGGTCGCTACCGTGCGTGGCCAGTGGCCAGGCCGGATCGCTGAGCACGCCCAAGGCGATGGCGGTTTCGGCTATGACCCTATTTTCATTCCGGCGGAAGAAGACCAACGCCGTATCGGTGGGGCTGGTATGACCGACTCTGCTGCACATAGGCGCACTGCCGCTGAGCTCAGTGCGGAGCAGAAAAATGCGATTAGCCACCGCGGTCGGGCCCTGCGGCAGGCCGTATCGGTGATCGAAAAACTCGCGGGAGAGCCCGGACTGGGCTAACCCGCGAGTGAGCTGAATCTAGACGGCGCTACGCCAGGTCAAACTTTTCTTCGACCTCGTGGCGCCGTTTGGCTTCCACGAAGAACGACAGCATCGGTACAACGCCACCAAGTGCGGTGATGACCCATTTCATCGGTTCCCAGCGGGCTTTCACACCCAGATTCACCACGGCGATCATGAACGCCATGTAGCAGTAGCCGTGCACCACAGCGACGGTGGTGAACCAGCCAGGCTTGGTTTGGCCGTCGGTGAAGCCGTAACCCATGAAGCCGTAGATAGCGATCATGACTGCGCACAGCAGTAACAACATGAAACCGGTGATGTAGGCGGTCACGGAGAAAAACGTCAGGGCGCGCTTGACGCGCTTGATTCGAGTGGGGTTGGGGGACGAGGGCACTGGTTCAGTCACTGGTTAACGCTCCTGGTCAGTAGTGTCTTCGTAGCTCTGCTGCGTCGTGGCCGATTCGCTACCTGGGCGCGGGGGCAGAAACCCCTCAGGGATTTCGGTCATCGTGTCATCGTCGGTATTAACTGCGGCCTCGATATTGCCTGCAGCTCGTTCCTTCTCGTATTCCATATAGCGCCGGTAGGCCCAGATGAAGAACGCACCGAAAGCGGGCCACTGCAGGGCGTATCCGAGGTTCTGGAACGAACTGGTGGTCTCCCAGCGGCTGAACTGCCAATAGGCCAGCAGCATAGTCGCAGTGACCGCAGCGATGAGGAAGATGAGTTGCACCACCCGCACACGCCGACGCGGCGGCTGGGACGCTGGGGCGTGGTCTATTTGTGGAGTGGAGGACACGCCTACTAGCCTATCTGGTGAAGCATTTCCGTGGCCTCAAGACCCCGGTTAAGTTTTCCGCGCCTGTGGCGGAATTGGCAGACGCGCTGGATTTAGGTTCCAGTGTCTTATGACGTGGGAGTTCAAGTCTCCCCAGGCGCACAACACCCCGTTTACCTGCGTAAACGGGGATTTTCTTTGTGTGGCGCACAGGTGCAAAATCAAAAACACGTACAAAAAAGGGCACATCTGTTCAGAAAACCCCCGCCCCGGTGCGATACCGGAGCGGGGTTCTAGAAGGTATCTGCAGTCGCTGGAGACACAACTAGTGGGGGTATTACCCATCGTCAGACGTGGAGCGATTCAGTAGCTGCGGCACCATAAATATCAACAGGGCGATGAGCAGGACTACTCTGAGTCCAAAAAGTACGAGTCCAGGGGTTGCGCTCCCCGTGGCACCTGTTGTGTTTGCGTTATCGAATCCAGTTCTCAACACCCACGTCCCAAAGGCAATGAGTAGCACGCTGAGAATGAACCAGCCTGTAGCAACTGCCCTCGTTTTCATAGTTCGTGTTTCACCTCAAGGTATCTTCGGCTCACCGTTAGCTATACGGCACGATGGTTGACTACTTATGCTAGTTCCGCCGCCGGGGTGGGGCTTGTCAACGAACTACCTTTGTATTTACTGCCGGTAGCGGAGATGGTTTCGGGTAGATTAACCCAATGCAACTGGTGCTGGGGAGGGGACTGGTCTTGCTGCCGGCGGCGGGCAGGACTGCGGAGTCAACCTTGGTCCTCCACATTTAGGCTCGCTTACGACTCGAACAAGGGCAAGGCGTGAGGCCAATTCCACGTGGTGGCAAGCAGTCGTCGGCGCTGGAAAACGCCAGATATTGGCGGTGTATGCCCTCGTCAGTGCAACCCTAAACTTGCGCGAACTGATTGCGCGTATTCCTTGGTCTCTTCCAGTGTCGGAGGCTGTCTGCAGTGGGTACCCACATGCGGAGTGACGTCGTACCCGCCATACAAGCAGTAGAACGGCGACACCGCCATCGTGTGTGTAGGGCATACTTCATGCGATCGTCGGGAGTAAAGAACTCTTAGCCCACCTAGAACGTCGGGTACGGAGATCCGGTGGCGTAAGCATAAAGTAGCCACGACCAAGCTAGGCCTGTAAGTACAAGCCCGATAATGAACCACGTACCGAACGTGTACCCTGCTTTTCGGACTGGAATATAGTCTGTTTGGCGTGCCGACCAGAAGATCACGATCGCAATAAGAGGACCTGCGATAACCGGTGCCAGTAACCCAAATAGAACGGTTGTTTCGAGCACGTCGAGGGTGAATAAACCACCCAAGTACAAAGTGGCACACCCCACTAAGAAGCCAGCAATCGCTTACAAGATTCGCGCCAATGTTGGGTTCATTAGAACTCCTTACACGAGAGTGACGAGGGTTCCGTTATCAGCAAAAGTGCGGCACTCGTTGATAGCACCGGGTTCATCCCCTTCATGGTGAAGGCCAACACCTCGACCGATACGGTTGTTTATTCGGTACATTAATTCGGATTGGGGCGTAGCTGGGTGATACTTATTGTGGGCGTGGCCAATCTTGCCGGGCCAAATCGACATCGCCCAGGCAGTCTTGTCTCTGTAAAAGGTCAGGTGGCCAGGCCATCCCATCGGGAAAGTATTTCTCATTTTTCCACCCGAGCCGGAATGGGGGTACGAACTTGGTGGGTGAGTTATTCTTCTCCCACATAGTCTCAGGTCTCGTAGCTTTTTCGGCTGCTTCTCGGGTGGCGTACACCCCATAGCAGATAGGGTCACGAAAGCAGGGTGCGTCGATTTCTAGATTCGGGGTGCCGGTGAAAACTCCGAAGAGGATTTGATTGCGGCTATCAACCTCAACCTCAAAATCCTCCCATGTCCCCATCATGTTCCCGGGTTGAGAGCGCCACCAGGTGTCCATCTCGCGTGCAGCATCCTCGGACTCTACGAATCCACCAAGAGGTTCGGAATTATCGGGATATCGGGGATAGATAACACAGACCGTAATTCTTTTAGAAATGTTCATCCTCGGTAGGAAAGTGCGTTATCTGTCGTCTTCTAAGAGACTATTTCTGTGGTTGAGTGCCTTTTCAATGCCGCTCAACCTTGCGTGAATCGCGTATGCGAAACCAATTGCTGCTACTAAAGCGATGATTGACAACATATTTTGAGTACCCCATTCCTAGAGATGCACTGTAAGGCAAATAATTTGTGATCCCAGATCAGAATCTGGCGCCTAGATCTAGACGCAGGTCGTTGCGATTGCGTGAGCTAGTCGTCGAGATCGCGCAGCACGCGGTCGACGTGGCCCTTGGCGCGCACGTTGTACCAGCTGTTCGCGACGGTGCCGTCAGCGTCGACAAGCACAGTCGAGCGGATTACGCCCTGAACGATCTTGCCGTAATTCTTCTTCTCACCGAAGGCTCCCCAGGCGGCCATGGTCTCCTTATCCGGGTCGGATAGAAGCGTGAAGGTGAGCCCGTGGTCGTCCCGGAACTTCTGCAGCGCGGCGGGCTTGTCGGGACTAATGCCCACTACATCGATACCGATATCGTTGAATCGGGCCAGGTTATCGCGGAAATCGCAGGACTCGGTGGTGCAGCCAGGAGTATTGGCCCTGGGGTAGAAGAACACCAGCACCTTACGTCCCGCGAAATCCGACAAGGCGACTTGTTCTTCCTTATCGGAGGTCAATGTGAACGCCGGTGCGGCATCACCGGGCTGAAGGCGATCAGCGGTTTGAGGAGTCTCGTTAGCAGTCATGGTGGCGATCCTAATCACGCAATCGCACGCCGTCGCGCGTTTAAAACGGTAGAAGGTGTTAACCTCATGCGATAGACAGACGAACTTCGACCTCTGGGAGAACCCGTGGCCCGCGACATTGACAAGATTCAGCGCGATATCGAGCGTAACCGTACGCAGCTCGCCAATACCCTGGACGAGCTCGTCAACCGGGGCAACCCGAAGACCATCGCCAACGAGGCCAAGGACAGTGCCCTCGACAAGCTGCGCGACCCACAGGTGCAGGCCATTCTTGGTGTCTGCGCCGCCGCCGTCGTCGGCCTGGTGGGCCTGTCGGTGATGCGTAACCGCAACCGCTCCAAGGAGATCGACCGCATCCGCGAGCTCATTGAGTCCGTCTCCAATTAACGCGGGCTTGGCTCTACACCCGAACACCCCGGATAACCACTGGTTAACCGGGGTGTTTGCTGATCTCTGCAGGGGAATAAGCTAGCTAACTGCGCTCCGCAGTGAGCACATCGGGGTCGACCGGGGTGAGCTCTGGCAAACTACGGCTACGCAGCACCTCCAGCAGCTCATCAGCATCGGCCTCAGCGATCTCCGGGCCACTCATAATCACTGGACCGTTGACCAGGTCCAAGGTGACTTCGGCCAGACCCAATAAACGCAAAATCGGCCCCTGAGACCAGGTGAGTTCCTGAATATGCTTGGTGGCCACCATATTCAGAGTGCGACTCAATCGGCCCTTCCTGGTCACTACGGCCCGCGGGTGGCCGCCATCATCACTGAGCAGTGTCACCGCGTGCTGTCGCCAATCCACCGGCGAGCACCATCTCGTCTGCTTCGGCGAACGATAGGTGGCAGTCTCAGCGCCGGTTGGATCCCCATGTACGTCGAGTTCAGCGTCGGAAAGCGGGGAGATCCGCGAAAGCACCGCACGGACCTGAGCTAAAGAACCCACCGGTAAGACCACACTGGTGCTTTCGGAACCTAACAGCTCGCCGTAGCCAGCAACATCGATCGAAATCTTCCACCAGCCAGTCACTCGCCACAGCAGCGGCTGGGTGATCGTAATGCCGTGGATGCGCTTCTTCTTCACCGTCTGCGACCTACGCTCGGCGAGACCATAGGTAATCACAACGACATCGCCGTTATCGACAGCAGTGAACTTCCAGCTGCGATTGAGCACATTCCACACCGACGGCACCACAGCAATAAGCAGCGGAATAACGCCCGCACCGAACGGAGTGAGCAAACCGACGGCGATAGAAATAGCCACGAAGATGGTCTGCCCCGACAGGGCAGCACCAGCCAGACTGCGCCCAATCGGAATAGTGGGAACCAACTTCTCGCCCGCCGCATCCTGACGCTGCGCCGACGTAGCCACCGAATGCGGAGTTTCCCTGGGAACCGGGCTCAGTGCGGCCTCGGAGATAGGTGACGGTGCATCGAGCATCGTGAGCAGCTCACGTCGCAAGCTCTCCGCCTCGGGCTTCGTCAACAGGCCAATTACCAGCGCTGAATCCTTACCGCCGGCGGTTTCTACTCGCACATCAGCCAGGCCGCATAACCGCGGTAGGAATGACTCCACCACATCGACGGCTTGCACCCGGTCGAAGCGGGCAGTGCGCACATTGCGGTTAAGCAGCCCATTGTGGAAAGCGATTTCTTCAGCACTGATCCGGTAACCGGTGACCCGCCACCACAGCAGCGATATCAACCAGATGACGAACAGCACCAGGATGACGCCCACCGCGACCGCAGGAACTAACCAGAGCGCCGTTGCCTCCAGATCAAAGGCCTCCAGGGTGCTTTTGATGACATCCACACCGGTATTGAGGAAACCAATGGCGATAACCGCGATCAGTGTGGTGGAGGCCCGCAGCAGTGGGGTGAGGATGTGTACCCGGTGAAACTCTTCGGTGGTAGGAGAGCTCACAGGCCACTCATCCTCTCCCGTGCTTTATCCGCCAGGCGGTCGCGCAGCCCGTCGGCAGTATCCGCATCGAGACCACGCACTGTGGAATCTGAGGTAGCCGAAGCGGTGTGAATCTCCACTTTCTTCAAATTCAGCCAACGCATAATCGGCCCGGCGGAAACATCAACGAACTGGATACGCCCATAAGGAATCACCGTGAACCTGCGCCACAGCTTGCCGCGGGCAACGAGGAGGTCGTCATCGGTCTCCAGCCAACCAAGGTTGCGGACCTGCATGGGAATAAGCACCGCAAGCCATATCAGGCCGACCAAGCTCACAGCTGCGCCGATCCACAACCACGCGCTGGTAAATACGGCTAGCACTGCGAAGATAATTGTTGCGCCGGCCGGCCAGGGGAGTTCACTGAGCATGCGTGCCTTGATATAGGCGGGGGCTGCGGGGTGGAGTTCCCGCTGACGAGCTGGGGCGGCGTGGTCCATCAGTGTCCTTTCCCTAAAAACACGTACGCCAGTAATACGCCAAACCGTAGAGCGCAGCCAGCGGCCGAGTATCGAACAACGAGCAAAATATCGACACTATGTTCGATAGATGGATGTGGGGGCGACTATATGTTCCTTATCGGGTTGCGGCGTTGGTGCTGGAACACAAAAACAGGCCAGGAGAATTATCTCCTGGCCTGCAGATTTGGTGCGCCATCAGGGACTCGAACCCCGAACCCGCTGATTAAGAGTCAGCTGCTCTACCAATTGAGCTAATGGCGCTCATCGCTGCCGTCTGTGGCGTTTTCGCCCCGTCGAAGCAACGGAGAAAAATATAACCCCCATCTCGGTGCAATGTAAAATCGCCTGGTCAGATAGGCTTTTTGTGCTGCTCTATGGGGTGTATATCTCGCATATGGCCGCTTCTGTGGACACGTTGCGACGCATCATCTCGGGCAGTGCTGAGACCTTCACGCTTGGTGTGATGTCGCACCCAACCGATAGACTGTCACTCACGTTGCACGAGGACTGCACCGGAGGTTGGCAGTGTTGCCGAATTGTCACCTCCCAGTTCGGCGCAGGATGCTGCTTTTATCGCGCTAGGCGATTAGATTCGCTTGGTAGCTAAGCGTCTGCCCCCGGGGGTTATCCTCTGGCAGCCTGGTTAGGTACGCAGCCCTTCTGTACCTGTGCATCACCCGAAATACTCAATGTTGTTTGGAGTTCCCCCAACGATGGCCCTACCCGCTCTGACTTCACGCCTTGGCCGCCTTGTCGCGGCCATTGCAGCCGTACTTGTTGCCTGCCTCGGCCTCGTCGCCTGCACTGTTGGCGACAGCACGTCGGGGGAAGCCGGAGATACCAAGGCAGCGGAGAAGGTCATTAAGCCCGTCTTCAGCTTCGCCGACGGAGATACCGGCGTGTCGGTGATCGATCCCATCAAGGTGCACGTCACCGAAGATGAGCTCTCTAAGGTCACGATGACCAATGAAGAGGGCAATGAGGTCAAAGGCGAAATGTCTGAAGAAGATATGAGCTGGACCTCCGCCGAGCCACTCGGATACGGGCGTACCTACACCGTGGCTGCCACCGTTGATGGCAAGACCACCGAGCAGTCATTCACCACGGTAAGCCCCAATATCCAGGTCAATACCAGTGTCAGCCCCGCTGATGGAGCTGTCGTCGGTGTTGGGCAGACCGTCGCCATCCGTTTCGGTATTGCTATCGAAGACCGCCAGGCAGCCCAGGATGCCATCACGATCACCACCGAACCGTCGGTGGAAGGCGCCTTCTTCTGGCTGTCTGACTGGGAGGTGCGCTGGCGCCCCGCCGAATTCTGGGAGCCCGGTACCAAGGTCACTGTGGACGCAAAGGTCTACGGCAAGGACTTCGGCAATAACAACTACGGCGCCCGTGATATCTCTTCGACCTTCACCATCGGTGACCGTGTCGTCGCCACAGCCGATGACGCCACTAAGACCATGACGGTCAAGCGCAATGGCGTTATTGAACAGACGATGCCTATTTCGATGGGACGAGACCAGTTCCTGACCCCGAATGGCATCTACTTACTTGGTGATCACAATGAGTCAATGGTGATGGACTCCACCACCTACGGTTTGGCCATCGAAGACGGCGGCTACCGCACCGATGTTCAATACGCCACCCAAATGTCCTACTCGGGCATTTATGTCCACGCCGCACCGTGGTCCGTATGGGCGCAAGGCAGCCAGAATACGTCCCACGGTTGCTTGAACGTCTCCACCCAAAACGCCAAATGGTTCTACGAGAACACCAAGCGTGGCGACGTTGTCATCGTGAAGAACACCAAGGGCGATGTACTCAGCGGCTACGACGGCCTGGGGGACTGGAATATCCCGTGGGAAACCTGGAAGGCCGGCAACGCCAAGCCGGATACCGGTGACTCCGACAACGCCTAAGCCCGAATAATCAGTAGCTATTCGGTACCAGCGCGGCATTCTCTTTCTAGAGGATGCCGCGCTTTTTCGCCTCCGCTACCGCCGCAGTACGCGAACCAACATCGAGCTTGGTGAAAATATGCACCAGGTGGCTTTTCACAGTGGCCTCCGTTAGCACCAATTGGCGCGCGATCACCCGGTTGCTTAACCCTTCAGCAACTAAGTTGAGCACCTCAGTCTCCCGGGAGGTCAACTGCGTTGCAGGGCTGCGCATCCGGCCCATCAATTGTCCTGCCACTTGCCGGGATAACACCGTCTCGCCGCGCGCCGCACAACGCACCCCGTCGATAAGCTCCGCCGGGGCCGCGTCCTTGAGTAAGTACCCGACAGCACCGGCCGACACCGCCCCCAGCACATCGGCATCGGAGGAGTAGTTCGTGACCACCAGCACCTGCGGTGGGTTGGGCTGCTGCCGAATCTGCTCAGTGGCGCCAACCCCGCCAGCCGTTGCAGCAGAGCCGGGGGAATCACCAAAACGCAGGTCCATGAGAACCACATCAATATCCCCAGAAACGCAGGCCCGTACGGCCGCATCGGGATTATCGGACTCGCCAACAACGTCGATATCACCAGCCGATTCCAACACAGACCGCAGGCCGGCCCGCACCACGGGATGATCATCGGCGATAAGAACGCGAATCATAGCTCTCAGGGTAGCGTCGGAATGCGCACCTGGACGCCGCACCCTTCACCAGGAGCGGACTCGATAGTGATGGCGCCACCAAGTGCTTCAGCTCGCCGTCGGGCCCCGGACAACCCAAAGGAATCCGCCGAGGTCGGCGCCTGCGGGTCGAAACCACACCCGTTATCGACCACGTCGAGACACACCTCGTCGGTCTGGAAAGTCAGTGTCACCGCGGCACTGGTCGCCCCCGAGTGGCGCACAATATTGCCGATCAGGGTCTGCGCAATCCGCACCAACGCAGTCTGGGTGGCCTCGGCAAGCTGCGTTGGCTGGCCATCAACATGGAAACTCATCGCATTGCCTAGCGGGGTAGTGGCACAAATCCGGGCCAAGGCCACCGGCACATCCGCACCAGCCAGCGGGGCGGGCTGCAGCTCAGCAATAATGCGGCGAGTCTCGGCGAGATTATCCGCAGCGGTGGTGCGCGCCAACCGCACTCGCTCCACAGCGGCGCCCGTATAACCGGACCGGGAAAGCTCATCATCAGCGGCGTGCAGCAGCAACTGAATCGACGACAAGCCTTGGGCAACAGTGTCATGAATATCGCCGGCCAGGCGGGCGCGCTCATCCAACTCACCAGCGCGCCGCGACATCTGCGCCACATCATTGCGCGCAGCAATGAGCTCACTAATCGCAGCAGCACGGGCGTGCGCCTCAGCCAACAACAACCGGAACCCCAGGCCAGTAGCCAAAGCGGCGGATGCACCAATGATGGGGCCCAAAATGGCACCCAGCGTCCACCCACCGTGGTGTCCAATAGTGCCGATCGCTAACGCCGTGGTGACCAGCACAGTAAAAATGCCAGCGGCCCCGGCGGCAACCTGCATCGCAACGAAGAACAGCGGAAACGACAGGTACACCGCGGTCTGGCTGATCAGCGCGAATACAGTCCACACCGCCAGCAACACCACCAACCACGCCAAAACCAACCCCTGCGTGCCTGGCACTGGCGTCGGGGCGCCCTTAGCGTCGGCAAGCCCCGCAGCGGATTGTTCAGCGGCGCGACGAGCCAACCTGCGCCCCATAATCGCCCCGGCCAGGTACACAGCGGCGAAGCACGCACCAGCGACGAAAGTCTGTGGGCGCGGGTCCTGGATCAGCGTGATGAACAGCAGCGCGGCGATGAGGATATCCAAGGCGATACGCAGGATGCGCCAGGCGCCGGTGAGAGATTCCGGGTCGGCAACAGCGCCCTGGGCGGCAATCGGCGAAGAAGCAGCGACGGACATGGTGTGAGCCTAAGCCCGAATAGGTTGCAACCGGTATCAACCAAAAGTTGGAGCCGAAGAGTAATCCCGCGGCCGATGTTACAAAAGCCCAGGCAGACGACTATGAGAGTCATGTACCAGGCATTGAGAGAACTTCGCTCCGCACCGGGCCGCACCGCACTGATCACCGTCACTATCGGTTTGATTGCGGTACTGGTGACATTCCTGTCCGCACTGACCTCCGGGCTTGCCCACCGCAGTGTCTCTGCCCTCGACGAGAAGCTAGGCGATGGCACCGCGCTGGTGCTCTCAGATGCCAGCTCGGGTTCACTGTCGGCCTCTCGGCTTACCGACGCCCAGGTCGACGAACTCGGTGGTACTGCGCTGTATATTGGCCGCGCCCGCATCGGTGATACCCCGATCATTGTCATGCCGGATGAGTCACTAAACGCGGGTGAGGCGCGGATTACCGACGCGCTAGCCGACCAGGCCCCAGTCGGCAGTCAGACCAATATCGGCGATATCGCCGTGACCATCACAGGTTCAGCCGGCGACCTGTGGCTAGACCACCAGCCCGTGGTGTACCTCTCGACTACCGACGCGAAGACCATCGCCGGCCCGGCGGCCGCGGTGATCACTCGGGAACCCGCGCCCACAGTCGCAGGAACCACTGTGTTAACCGGCCATGACCGGCTGAAAGCCTCGGCGTCCTACGCGGGTGAGCAGGCGTCACTTGGCACCATGACCTCCTTGCTGTACGTCATTTCCGCCCTTGTGGTGGGGGCGTTCTTCATGGTGTGGACCGTGCAGCGATTGCGCTCAGTAGCCATCTCCGGTGCGCTCGGCGCCTCCCGACGTGTGCTTGCAGCTGATTCGCTAGGCCAAGCCTTCGCCGTGCTGGCCCTGGGCATTATCTCCGGCACCGCCATCACCGTCGGTGCGGGCCTGGCGATCCCCGCGGAGGTCCCGGTGTCCATCACTGTCGCCACAACCGTTGTACCCGGTCTGATTCTGGCCATGTGCGGCCTGATGGGGGCCGCCATGTCGCTTGTCCCGGTACTCAAAGCCGAGCCGCGCGCTTCGCTGCAGAACGCCTAAACCCCACCATCGAGCCTGCTTCACCCCGTCACGTGGAAGGACACCACCATGAACACAACGAACCACACCACCAATGGCCTACACCTGGCCGACATCACCCTTGACGTTGCGGACGGGCGCGACACCCGCCGATTGCTTAATGGCATCAGTCTCGATGTTGCCGCCGGTGAGATCGTCGGCCTGACCGGGCCGTCTGGCTCCGGTAAATCCACCCTGCTTGCCGTTGCTGGCTGTTTGCAGCGCCCCGATGCCGGTGCCGCCACCCTGAATATCGGGGGAGAAGTAATTGATCTCGCCGCAGCCAAGGCAAACCAGGCCGCCGCTATCCGACGTGACCACATCGGCATTGTGTTCCAGCAGGCCAACCTGCTACCAGCGTTGAAAGTGCGGGAACAACTTGAGGTGATGTCCCGGCTAGGTAGAGTGCTGCCGCCCTCGGCGAAAAAACGCCGTACAACTCGGCAGCGGGCAATGGACCTTCTCGCCGCAGTGGGAGTGGCCGATCTGGCCGAACGCAAAACCGGTGAGCTATCCGGAGGCCAGCAGGCGCGCGTGAACCTGGCCCGGGCTTTGATGAATGACCCTGCGCTGATCCTGGCCGACGAACCTACCGCCGCCCTCGACCGTAGGTCCGCGGAGGCGGTGACCGAACTACTGGGCACTGTTGTACACGACCTTGGCGCTGCGGCGTTGTACGTCACCCACGACCACTCGCAGCTGACCATCGCCGACCGTGTGCTGGAGATGGTAGACGGGCAGATCGGTGAGCCGGTGGCGCCGCGCTAGGGGCCCTGAACGCATAAAAGAACACCCCCTGGCCCGTATCTCTACAGGTCAGGGGGTGTTTTCTTTGGGGTGACTGACGGGACTCGAACCCGCGACACCCAGGATCACAACCTGGTGCTCTACCAACTGAACTACAGTCACCATCGCGTACTCACACGCTTAGTGTGAACAGCGAGGAATAGCTTAACCCAGCATCGGCACTGCGCCAAAACGCCAGGTTAAACGGTGTTGTGCCCTACTTGACTGGGAAACGCTTCGCCGCTTGCTTAGCGGCTGCCTCGGCAACACCCATTCGTGGCACATCACCGTCCCGGAAAGCTGTGAGACGGTAGTACTCCAGCTCACGCAGGGACTCGATGATGTCCGCCAATGCGCGGTGGGCCATGCCTTTTTCTGGCTGGTTGTAGTACACGCGCGGCATCCAGCGTCGGGCGAGCTCCTTGATGCTGGAGACGTCAATCATGCGGTAGTGAAGGTAGTCCTCCAGCTCCGGCATGTACTTGCGGATAAAGCCACGGTCAGAAGCGATGGAGTTGCCGGCCAGCGGCGCCATCATCGGGCGGTCCACGTGCTTTTTGATGTAGTCCAGGACAATCTTCTCGGCCTCTGCGACGCTGATGGTGGCCTGACGAATCTCTTCGGTCAGCCCAGATTTAGCGTGCATTTCGGTGACCACATCGTCCATCTTCGCCAGCTCATCTTCGCTGGCATGGATCACCACATCGACACCTTCGCCGAGAATATTGAGTTCGGCATCTGTGACCAGGGCTGCTATCTCCACGAGGACGTGCTCGTCGGGATTGAGGCCGGTCATTTCGCAGTCAATCCACACAATGCGGTCGTAGCGAGCCTCAATATTGGTGTTGTGGTGCGACGTCTTGTGCGCCTCAGTCATTAGCCATTCCCTCGTAAAAGCGTCCAATAATCGGGGCCAGCAACCACCGGGGCAGGTAATTACCGGCCGTATTCATGCCCTTCGACAATGCCCCCGGCACCACGCGCAGTCGGTTGGTGGCCAGCGCGTCGATCGCATCGCGCGCGCAGTCCTCGGTGGAGGTCCACAGGAAATCCGGGACGGCCTCGTCGATCTCATTATCGCCATCATCACGCTGGTCCGGGCGCACCGGTCCGGGAGCGAGCAGAGTGCAGGCAACCCCGGTTCCCTTGAGGTCATAATGCAGGGCCTCGGTGAAGGTATTCACGAAGGCCTTGGTGCCAACATAGGTAGCGTTATTCGGAATCACTGTGGTGCCCGCGGCCGAACCGACGTTGAGGATCGCCCCGGAGCCACGATTAGTCATCGCCGCAATAGCGACGTCGGTGAGCTCGAATAAGGCAGTGGCGTTGAGTTCGAACTGGGCGCGCTCGTAGGCACGGTCAAGGTGCTGGAATTTGCCGAAGGTAGCAATACCTGCGCAGTTGATCAGTACCGAGACATGATCCCAGTCAACCTCGTCGATAAACCGTGCGCGCTGCTCGGCGTCGGAAAGATCGCAGGGCATGACGTCGACCTTCAGGGACGGGCCGGACAGCTCGTCGGCCAAGGCCTGCATCGGCGCCTCGCTGCGGGCGGTGAGGATGAGACTGTGGCCGCGGCGCGCGAGTTCGCGGGCGATCGCGCGACCAATGCCAGAGGATGCACCGGTGACGACGGCGCGGTCGGCCAGAGCGGGGGCGGGTAAGGCCATGGGCCTGCCTTTCTGTCAGTCGACAACGGTGCAGTGGTGCTACCGCTGGCATCCCAGCCTAACGCCCCACCGCGCCCCCGCGGGTGTGGAAAGGCCGTTTAGAGGGCCTGGGCTTGAGCGTTGCGCTCGGTGGCAAACAGTTCCGGGTCGTGCTGCAGGGTGAAAGCACCCGTGTAGAGCGCCTTAGCGTTGGCGTCACCGCGGATGGCGTACTGCAAAAATGACAGCGTCAGACCCGCGACCGGTGAGTTGTCCACGTAGTCGATAGCCGATGCGTGGGTGGTGTTGCGAGTTCCCACCCACCAAGCCGGGGCGTTGGTGATCTGGTCGTAGCGCATGCGGGAGAACTCCGCGGGGGCGACGGTCTCCTTATCAGCGACAATGACCAAGGTTTTAGCGTCGGTAGGCACAGTGGCGATACCGAACTCGCTGGGGCCCGGGTTCTGGCCGACGATGGCATTGATGCTGAAACCCTCCACCAGCGGCTGCATGGACTTTTCCATGGCACCAGCGACGGTCAGCGCGGAACCACCACCGGCGGAGTGGCCGACCAGGGCAGTGTTAGTGAAATCAATGTGGTCGTAGAGGGGATTGCCCTCCTCCTGGGCGGATATCACAGCACCGAGCGCCGCAGCGTTTAACTGCACACCGAACCAGTTCAGGGTGGTGAAACCCATGGCGACGATATAGCCGTGAGAGGCGTACAACCGGGCCTGCTCGTCGAGCATGCCGGGCTCAGCGCCAATACCGGGGGAGAGCACGATCAGCGGTGCCTTCTCGCCGGGGGCGAGGTCCGAGGGGTAGATGTATTCGATGCCGGCCGGCGAGAGCGCGTCCTCGGGGGCGTAGCCGTAGCACTCCGGGGCCTTATTCAATCCCTGGGTTTTGGTGGCGATACCGGTGTAGACGCGCATGAACAGTGACTCACAGCTATGGGGGTCCTGTGTGGCAGCAACAGTGTGGGGCCCCGCAGTGCTGTACTCGGCGCGCACAGAACCGGCAGGGGCTTCGCCGTTGTCGATGGGGCCGGTGAACCTATCGATGAAGTCGCTTGCCGACGAGCCGGGCGCGGCCATTGCCGGCGCCATTGGCGTGGCGATGAGGGCTGCGGCACAAGCAGTAGCGATGGCGTCGCGCCGGAAAGTGGGGTGTGTACGCATTTGGGGTCCCTTCGTAGATCCCCACCCATATGGTGGGCGGGGCTCATGTGAGTTGGTTAAGGAAGCCAGAAACTGACCACCGAAATAAGAAAAACTGTCTCACCAGTATAGGAGGCATCCTTTTGGTGGCCTTACTGGTATCGAGACTGCCCGCTTACCCACAACGGTGCGGCGACGAAGATCGGGGCTGCGCCGATACGCACCCCGGTAGGCTTCGGCTTCGCTGACATGGCCCCAAAAGATTGTGACCAGGGAGAATGCTAACAGCTACCCGGAAGTTCTGGGTTCGCGTGAGCTCGCTGCAGCCGATTGAGGATACTGCTGCAATATCCATATGAGGGGATAGAATCGGCAACTGTAAGCCCAAGGAGTCGATTGCGGAGATGGTGGTGAGCGAGCATGACTTCCAATGAGCTGACCTTTGAGGAAGCCGTGGAGATGGCTCGGAAGCATCAGCCGAAGAGATTCCGAGAAGACGGCTGCAAGGTCTTGGATTATGGGCTGAAGATCCAGGGCGGGAAGTACTACGAGGTTTTTCAAGACTTCCCGTTCTACTATGACAACGGGTCAATGAGTGTGTTTGTTCACATTCCCGAACGCAGGGTTATGTACCGTCACGAACCCGAACTTCTCGACGACACGAATCGGTTCCGCAACATCGTGATCGATGACATTGTCGGTGATTGGGACCAAGCCACCGAGGAGCAGTGGCGAGGTCTGGAAAGAGACCTCAAGTACCAGGAATAAAGCACCGTGGCATAGCCCGGTCCGCTGACAGCCCGGTTCGACCCGTCTGGTCGCGCCGGGCTTTGTCATGGAAGACCCCGCCTAGTAGGAGGCGCTGCACCGACAGGGGTTCGATTCCCGGTGGGAATACACGAACAATGCGCGTGAATCCAAATTTCGTTTTCTCCATTGGCGCATCGCAGTACCTAATGGCGTGGGCAGGCAGTTATATTTACCGAATCTACTAGCCGGAAACTACGCTATAACTCTAATCATCCAGGTGTAGCTAGTTCTAGCTTCCACTGATTTTTGCTAATGCTGCTGCTTGGAAATTATCGGCCACGTTGAATCGTTTAGTGCTTAAGTCTGCTCGGGACACGGTTGAGAAGGCTGTGTTGGATGCGGGCACTTTGTATGCGCGGATTCCTTGTCCGGGTGCGTGTAATTTTTGTTATTTGATGGCTGCCGGTGGGGCGAAGTATCCGGGTAGTCAGGGTTTCGGCGGTATGAATGGGTACCACGATAATTGTCGGTGTTTGGCGATTGAGTGTGAAACTGCGGATGATGCGCCGCAGATTGTGAAGGATTTGCAGGCGCAGGCTGAGTTTTTGCGTGAGCAAAAGGGCGGTAAGACGCTGACGACTAAGGACTGGCAGGAGTTCGTTGATGGTGAGCGTGCGAAGCCTCGGTGGCCGAAGCTTGGGTACCCGAAGACTCCGAAGTATCGCGGTGATGGGACGTCGAAGGTGTTTGGCGGGGAGCCGTTGCCGTCGTTGGAGCGCATGCCGGGGCATGTGCTCTTTGGGTGGCGCGATGAGAAGTTGGGGGATAAGCGCTGGGTGCCGCATGTGCCGTCGGCCCGCCGGGGTCACCGGTGGAACAGTGAAAGGCCAAACGCTACGACGTTTCCGCGTTCGTGGTCGGACCAGAAGATTGTTGACGCTGTTCGCGATACAATTGAGGAACCGGATGATGTGGTGAAGATGAACCGAAGGCGTATCTCCTATCGAAAGATAGGAGATATATACGTCAAGGCGGAGTACTCGGTTGTCGATGGTGAAGCTTTACCGAACTCTGTGACGGCGTATCCGGTCACCAAGAGTGAGTATGAAAAGGGTGTGCGCAATGGGCGCTAGAGAGCGTGATTTCGATGATTGGCAGAAGTGGGAGTGGGTTAATGCGCGAATTCCTGCATCGATCTCACGTGAGTTCTCTGAGTACGCTTTGGATTGCGGTGTCCCTGAATCTGCGATTCTCACGCTTATCGACGAGGCGGTTACTAAGTGCGTTATCTCTGATGAGGTGTTCGATCAGCTCAAGGAGTGGACCATATGGGGTTTGAGTGCAGAGCTCATCTCGTCTTGGCAGGAACTTAATGCCGAATTCCGTAAGAACAATAAGTAGGCCATCTGGTTGATTCGTGCCGGGTTCGATTCCCGGCGTGGCCACGACACCTCGCTAATCATCCTTGGTGGATGGGGGGCGGGGTTTTTGTTTTCCACTCCATCGACGCATCGCAGTTCGTGATGTCGTGAAACCATGCTGTGCAAAGGCTTCGTCAATAGAAGCGAAAACGTCTTGTGGGCAGTTCTAAAAGTCTCGGGAAGCAACTGGCCTCCAGAGACGCCAAAACCCCCAACTACCAGGAGAAACTACTGGCAGTTGGGGGTTTCCTGTAAGCGCCCCCAGTAGGACTCGAACCCACGAAAATAAGACTCGAAAACGGCTTTAAACAGCGTAAACGCTAGGCACTCTTAGGAATTTGGCTCACTTTTGGCTCACATAGCTCCGAGTGCAAATCCTCCATAGTGTCCGCAACAGCATCGAGGTCACCGTCGAACAAATCTGCATACACATCCAAAGTCATCGTCGCCGACGCATGCCCCAACTGTCGCTGCACCACCTTCACATTGGCCCCTGCCCCCACCAGCAGCCCCGCAGCGACATGACGAAGCCCATGCGGCGTAATCGCCGGGAAATCAGGGTCCCGTGCCACCAAACGGTCCCGCGCCTCAAAGAACCATGAACCATGCGTCAGGTTCGGCAACGGCCCGCCATCTCGGCGGTGCCACACCCACTCTCCGCCATCACGACCCTCAAGCATCGGCGCCAGCATGTTGCAGACGAACCGGGGCACCGCGACCGTGCGACGCTTATGAGTCTTCGGCTCCCCAACCTCGACACGTGACCCCACCGCCACCGCAGCCCGACGCACATGAATCCTGCGCTTATCCAGGTCAATATCAGCAACTTGCAGCCCGGCGAGCTCTCCCCACCGCAAACCAGTGGTAGCGAGCACCCACACAATTTCCCCGTGGTGGGAGCACTCATCAGCAAGCATCCGCACCTGCTCCATAGACAGATACACATGCCGAGCCCGTGCCTTCCTCGGCAACCGCACACCTCGAGCAGGATTACTGGCAACCAAACGATCCGCCACTGCAGCATCCAGCACCTGCGCCAGACACGCATGAGCACGCCGGACTGTTGACGCGCTGCGGTCGATATTGCTCACCCACGCCTGAATGTCGGACTGGCGGATATTCCCGACGGGGTATCGGCCCCACTCTGGCTCGACGTAGCAACGCCACGTGTGCTCAGTTACCCGCCACGTCGATGGCTTGAGGTGGGTTTGCGCGGCCAACCATCGGTCTCCGATGTCGCTGACGGTGGTGCGCCCGTCTGCCGGGTCGACCCACGCGCCATGCCGACGGGCATGCCCCTGTTCTTCAACCCATGCTTGGGCTTCGCTTTTGGTGCGGAATCCCCGGGTGCGGGTGCGCCGCCCATCGGGTCTGGTCCATTGCACTTGCCACCGCCGGCCGGACTTAGTCGTGTACGCGGTAATGCTGGCCATGTGCTCCTCGCTCGACGGCTAGAGGGGTCGATGCTCGCGATGCAGTAATCCGCTAATCGGCGATTGGGTATTCGAATACGTCGCCGGTTTCTCCATCTACGATCTGAATCTTCACGGCATCAGTGGGGATGATGAAAGCTTGTTTCCATTCCTTCTTCTGGCCCGCTGCGACAGTCGTAAACCCTATTTCCTGTCCTACAGAGCCATCCCACGCGCACTGGAAGGACTCGTCAAGCGGATGAGAAACACCGTCACTAGTAACGGCGTTCCATTGCATCAACGCTGTGTATGGCCCGTCATGCTCAGCAGAAGTGCTGACAATGCTGTCGACAGCTGCAATGTCGCCGTCTTTATCAGCTTCAAAGCCTTCTAGCGTCGGTACGCCCAGGTCTTCACACGTCGACCCGACCTCGACCTTTTCGAGCGCGATGGTGGCTGGGCAACCATCACCACCACAGTTCAACTCCACCTCTTGACCTATGGACAGCTGCGTAGGCCCGGTGTCTTCATCGGCATCGCCGCCGCAACCTACGAGCACTGCCGCAGAGGCGACGACCGAGACAGCGAGAATTGACTTCTTCATTGCGTTTCCTTTCGTAACAACCGGTTTAAGAACACGAACCACCGACACTGGACTGTCCGCCCTTGCGCCGGGCGGATTCAGAGCGCTGTAGTCGGCGAACCATCTCTTCCGCGAGCTCGACGTCAGAAGCGTCGGCTAGCTTCTTGCCTCCGCGGTCAATCTCCTTCAGCGCTGCCTCCTCGGCAGTGATGAACTCCGCTTCCACGAGGGCTTCAAGAACATTGGCGTGATAGGCGCGGGCAACCTTGACCACGAAATCCGGTGCAGCGCGAGTGCCATCCTTCCAACGCGTGATGTTGGACTTTGAAATTCCAATGAAGTGCGCTGCCTCCAACTGGGTCTGTTCACCCATCAGTGTTTGCAGGTACTTCCACCATCGTGTGTCCGCCATACCCGTGACGGTAGTTGCACATCTGCAACAGTGCAAGTCAGAACAGGGAAGGTAGTTCTGGTTGCAGGACAGAAACTGCCATGATAGGTTCAGTTCCAGGGTTGGAACGAAAGGTTCCAAACTGGCAACTGGGAGATTTGATGAACACGATTAGAACAATTCGTGTCCGCGATGAATGGGTTGACGAGGTCCTGGACACCTACGGAACCGTGACCGGTGTCGCTAAGGAACTGGGGGTAGAAAAGTCCACCGCCTCGCGATGGTTATCGGGCAAAGGGGAAGCCAGCGCACGTTTTATTGGCGCTGTTCTCATGACATTTCCTATTTCCTTTGACGAGGCGTTTGTAGCCACAGAAGAAGTCGCTGAACGTCGGCGTACTCGCTGCATCAAGCAAATCGCTGCTTGACCGCACCCTGCCTACGCGGAGGAAACCGTGCCGTCGCGCCGGGCCGAGGTTTCAGCCGCTTAGAAAGCGCCGCAGGAACTCTGCCCAACGAAAGGAGGCTTGAAATGTCAGCTCTCGACCTTGAAAACGATGTGACCAGCCTTGTCCTCGCGACAGCTGAGGCGGTGCTTGATAGTGGTTCCACGCTTGCCGCCACCTGGGGTTGCCCAGGTCATGACGCATACCACGTCGAAGACGATGGGCTCACGCCCGTTGTAGTGGACCGAGTCGCCGAACATGGCGCTGATGCGACGCTTCTGGCGGCGCGCCTTGGTGACCAACTCCGGGTAAATGCTCTCGACCTTGAAGCTCAACTCCGCGCCGAAGGCCGCTCTCTTGATGTCCCGGTAATGGGTGTGGGTGGGAAATATAGCTTTGCCCGTGCGCTGCGCCTCAACGAACAAGGTGAGGTCGATTGCATCGTGGGCGCTTTCGTTGGTGACGCACGCAATCCCATCGTCTTCGACCCGGAATCCCCACTGGTACTCGAAGTTCTCGCGGGAGACCTTGAGCGCTCGCTCACTGACCGCGTTCGCATCCTTAGCCAGCTCGTTTGCCTCTTCAGCGACGCGATTCGCTTTGGCGGCTTCCTTAACTGCCCGCTCGGCTATGCCGTTCGCCTTCTTAGCGACGCAGTTAGCGAAATGCGCGAAGGTCAGGCCAATCACACCGGTGGCGGCGCCGAAGATGCCTAGCCCTATTGACCACCAATCCATACCGAAAACCCCTGAAGGAATAGGGCATAGCCCCGTAATGAAAGGAGGCCCCGGATGCACCCCGGAGCCACCCAAACCGTACCAACCATGACGCCGGGCGAGGAGGAACCTGTCTGGAGCATGGTCGCCGCGTTACGCGCAGAGGCGCTCCGCGTCGCGAAGCCGCCCGACTATCAGGCCATCAGCTTTGGCCTGGAGATGGAGGCGTCGTCCTTGGACGGCACCACAAACCGGGATGCCGTAGGCGACCTGCTCGCTGCGGTGTACCGGTGGGCCACTGCCACCGACGGTGTAGACGCAGCAGCGACGTTGTCGAAGCTTGCCTCAACATTCGCGTTCAGTGACCGGCGATTCCTCGCCCGGTACCGCGACATCGCGGCTGACACCTACTCCCAAGTAATCCACGGCAGCGCAGAAGGAAACCCGCCCTTGCTGCAACAAGGACGGGTCAGATGAGACCTCGAAGGGAAATCTCATGACCAGTAAACCACAGAGGTGGACACGATGACCTCAACCATCAAACGCACCACAGTCACCGTGACCGAGTTCGCCGCCACGTTCGCCATCGACCCGCAACGGGTTTACCGGTGGTGCCAGGCCGGCCGATTACGGACCCTGCCGAAAACCCCTGGCTCCCGCCAGCACTGGCGAATCCTGTCCAGCGAGATTGACCGGGTTATCCAGAGCGGTTTCCCGCCAGACCCGAGGAGTTGCGCATGAGTACCGACCGCCCAACGGAGCCTGCATACGAACCGAAGCACCGGCCGGTGTTTGTCCCCGCTGGACTTCCGGTGACCGAGTACTGGGCGATGCACCGTTTACTCGGAGAGTGCAAACGGGTAGCTGAGATTGCTCGGTTACCCCTCGATGAGGTTCTCGGTCATGCGCAGGCGGAGATTCAGTGGCTTGCCGTCCTATCCAGCGAAGAAGCTCGGAGGATGCGTCGATGAGTAATTCAGTCTTCCTCCGGGGCGTCCTCACTGGTCGGGGATTCGTCACTGACGACCGGTGCGATTGCTTTGAGCTCGTCGATGCCCGGAAGCTGGTCGGCCACATACCCAGAAAGCGTCATCGCGGCAAAGCCGGAACCGAAGACCGCCCACATGGCTCGCTTCGCCTTGTTGAACCAACTGCTCTTCTCAGCGTCGTTAGATTGCTCTTCCAAGAGGTCGAGCAGCGATTGCAGGTCGGTCATGGCGTTAGCGATGCGGAACTCGCCGTAAATGTGCCATTCGTCAACGAGCTTGAGGATATGGCAGACAACGCCTCGAGCATGCTTCTCCAGAGCGGGCGGCGCGCCATCGAGATTGGTCAGGATGCCGTTAAGCAAGGCCCTCAGCGCGTGGGGGCCGTCGGTTTCGAACGTGGGAATGACCGTGCTCAGAGTCACCCCTGTGGCGTAGAGCATGTCCATCGCAGCTTCGGTAGGACGTTGGGCGTTGACATCCCATCCCGCTGGGAAGGCGAAGACTGTGCGCACCCAGGCGGGGAAGTATTTCCGCGCCATATCCATCGACATGCCCTGCTGTTCCGCCATATCGATGGCATCAGAGAGGTGGGAGAGCAGCTCGACAGTCTGCCGTTGCGTAATCCATCCCTCTTCATCGTGCAGGTTCCGCGCGCTATGAACCCGTTTATTCGGGTCGGTCCAGGCAGTCAATTGTTTGTGAAGAAGCATTGCAGGGTTAGCCATAACCACAGGATAGCCGGGGTTAACCGTCACGTTTACCGCCGCGGTGAGAAACCCCTCGTTTATCCCAATCCAGCCTAAATATTTCCCAAAGGAGTTCCCTATGTCCCCGTTTAGAGAAGATTCGTCGTTTCGTCCGGATGATTTCCAGACCCCGCCGTGGGTGAGCCCTGTAGCTCCGGTGGATGTTGGTCGCCGGAAGGAATACGTCACCGAATCGGGCCGTCGCTATGAACCTCGGCGGCAGTCGCAGCCGCAAGGGGTTGGAAGCGTTTCGGTGGCAGACCGTCGATTGCGGTTGGCGTTGGTCCGGCGTGCCCTGTTGGAGGTCGCTACGAGCATCTACATTGCCTTCGCGCTGTTCGCGTTCGCGTTCGCGCTGGCGTTCATCTTCGTGACGGTAACGACGGGGTGGGTCTGGTGACGCTGAGTGTATGCCCGTTTTGTGGCGCCGACGTCCGGGTTCTACGCAGTGCCGTTGGTGCTCGATTGGTCGTCGAGCCGGAACCCGTAGTTGGCGGAACTGTCCGTGCGGTCGGATTGCGGGGTGAACGTTTGACTGCCCCGGTCGCTTCCGCAGCAGCAGTCAATGGCGAGCGCCTCTTTGCCCCTCATGAAGCGAGATGCCCTAACAACCACGGTGCGTATAGGCGTGGTTTATCTCCCGACTTAGAGAACCGGATGAATGACTTCTTCGAATCCCGCCGTGGCGCTTAGCGACGCCGATGTGTGGTGGTCCCAGCTACCGGAAGAGCGTCGTATTCGGTTGCACCGGTGGCTTGGGGACGGCCAAGTATCAGAGGCAGATATTCCCGGTCAGCTGACAATTGATGGACGGGAAATAGGAAAAGGAATGTAAATGAAACCCGTATTGAGGTTCCAGGTTGAACCTGCGATTGATTTGAAGAAAGCGCTACTTGCTATTTCAAATTTCGCGGATATGAAAATTGATGGGCATGAATATGTGCACGTTTCCGCAACTGAATCCGAAGTTGTGGTGTATGCGTCGAATCCGATGGGGGCTGGCTCCATTGTGGTGCCGTCGGCAGAGTGTTTTGAGCCTGGCTCTATGAGCTTTACCGCAGATGTTGCCAAGGAGCTCGCCCAGTCGATTAAACCGCGCGATAAGCAGGAGCCGGTGGCTGCCATTTTGACCGGGTTCGAGGAGTCGGTAGAGGTCGAATGTGATTTCGGCGATGACATCTTTGGGCCGCAGTCATGCTGTACTCGCCGACCAGCGACGACAGTGGTGTCACCCGTTGTTGATGTTCCGAGTGTCTTAGGCGACGTCTTCGCCGCAGATACCGGCGGTTCGGTGTTTATGACGCCACGCCAGGCATCGTTATTGGGGCGTGTAGCGATGGTGTTCAACGATTCGATGCACGTCGAGAAGCTGGCCGGTTCGCATCGTTCGAGGGTGACGGTTGGTCCTGTGCGTGCCACGGTCTTCTGCTCGGACGAGGGACAGTCGAATGAAGACGAGTGTAATGAGCCGGTAAAGGTTGTCGTAGCCGCTGGTTCTCATGGGGCTGTGTGATGTTCTGGTTCCGTGCATTCGTGGCCGGCGGCGTGATGGTCGCGGCGGTTTTTGTGGGGTGGGTTGGTGGCGCAGCGTCATCGCATTGTTTGAGTACCGTCCCGCCGACAGTTTCGACAACGACTGTGACGTCGGTTTCCTCGGTTGTGCCCAAGTCTTCGCAGACGTGTCCCCCCGAGCCTTCGCGGGATTGGGGTGTGGGTGATACCCCGTGTCCGGGAGCCCATCATGATTGACCCGTATAAGCATGTTCGCCGCGTTGTGCGGGCCTCAAATTTCGAGCCGGAGTATTTCCTGCCGCTTTTCGACGGTCAGCTGGTGGTAGCGGATATAGCTGGTTTCCCAGCAGTGATTCGTCCTCCGGAGATGAACCGGAAAGGCATCGTTGCCCAGGTGCATATGGGGCACGTCGGAGCAATGACAGTGGCGTTCACCATGTGCGGGGATATGGCCGTTGATGGTGAGCTGCTGTGTTATGCGCTATCGATGCTGAAGACCTCTGTCGGCGCTGTTGAGGAGGCTCGTAATGGGCGTTGAGTGCAGCGCTGCCAGGTTGAGTCGTTGCGGTGAGGTTCATGCCGTGACGCCGTGTCAGCGGGACCCAGAGCATTGGAACTTCTGGAATGAGGGGGAGTCCCTGCAGTCGGCAGAAGTGCGGCGTGATGATGCCGCTGAGTTGTGTTTCAGCTGCCCGTTGCTGTTGCAGTGCCATGCCTACGTTCTTGATTGTCATCGTGCAGGTGTCGCCATTGATGGCGTTGTTGCCGGTGATGTGTACGGCTCTCCGCACCGGTGTGGCGTCGCCGATGAGGATGTTGCGGGAATGTGCCCAGTGTGCGGCAAGCCTCTGACGGATGAGCCTGAGGTGCGTTCTGCTGTCGGTCAGTGGTGGTCGGAGGCGCGCAGGGGCCCGCTGTGCCGGTGCTGCTGTTCTGCGGGATTGATGAAGGAGGTGTTGTGGTGAGTTGTCGCTGCCGGAGCCCGTAAGGGGGCATGAGTGTTGCCACTGATGATGAATGTGAACGGAGTCGCCATGAGATTGCTGGGTATCGCCGCCTGCGTCAGCCAGCCCCGGTCCGGGAGTGATGGCTGATGGCATGGGTGAGAATCAGTGATGATGCACTCAGCTACCCAAAGCTGCTCCGTGTCGCCGAACATCCCAACTATTGGCCGGGCGCCCGTACCGAGGTCTTCGGATTTTTCGTGCAGATGGTCACCATCACCGCCGCGCATTTGACCGATGGCGTGGTGGGTTTCGGTGAAGCCCTGATGTGTGCCGAGGACCCCAACCGAGCGTGGAGCTTAATTGAGCTCTGTACGGCTGCAGGTCTGATGACCGATGCCTCTGACGCTGAACGCCAACGCTGGGAGCTACTCAACGACCCAGAGTTTGTCGGATTTAAAACTGCGGCTGAAGTCACCATTGACCGTCAACGCAAAAGGGATTCTCGGAACCCGACTCTGGTTATCCCGGTCAGGTACCGCGACGGTGACCAGTGTCGATATTGCGCGAAGACTGTGGACTGGCAAGACCGGTCCGGCAATCGTGGCGCAACCTATGACCATCGTCGGCGCGGCAAAGACATCACCCCGGAAGACCTCGTTGTCGCTTGCCGGGAGTGCAATTCCAGACGGCTCGACAAGGACACGTATGCAGCCGATGAGTTCCTGCCGCTGCTGCCGCCTCCATCTGAGCCGTGGTACTCACCGTCGACTCGTACGTTCTTCGCCCGCAGCCAGTGGGCGCATGACCATGATTACGTGCTGCCCGCATTGAGCAGCGCAGCACAAAATGAACTTCCCCTCCGGTATGCCAAACCGGCTAAGGGAAAGCAGGACAAGACCGTCGACCCCTCGTCGCAGCCAGCGGCGGTACGCGGGTCCGGCACTCCTCGAGCGGGCCGTGGGTCGGCACAGCAACCGGCTGTGGCAGGACCCCGCGCCGAGGACACAACCGCGGGCCGTGGGTCGGCACAGCAACCGGCTGTGGCAGGACCCCGCGCGGATGAGCATGACCCTGGTGGTGTGGACCGTGGGTTGGCGCAGCAGCCAGCTGCGACCGTCCCCCGCACACTTAGTGCTGGATGCGACCAGCAGCCGGGGAGTAGTAATGCCGCGGGCCGTGGGTCGGGGCAGCAGCCAGCTGTGCCTAGACCCCGCGCGGCACCTTCGTCCCCCGAGTCTTCTGTAGAGGCTCGAACCGGTGCGTCGCCACCGGATAACTATCGGCGATCTAGATCGGATCTAGATCCATCGACTCCCGTAGCTGGCTTGTCCGGGACGGGTAGGGACGGGCCGGGTCGGGCCTGGCAGGGTCGGCGTCAGCCTGCCCAGAAGTCCTCTGGTCGCCGTAGGAGAAGATGACCATGTTTCTTTCTGAGGTTGAACAGGATTGTTTACGTGAGCATCTACGGGTGCTTGTCGTTTGTGGTTCTCGGTTGGATGACGTGATGGTTCCCACGGTTCCTGCGTCGGGGACTAATGCTGGGCGTGGTGTGCGGTTGCGGGGTTCGCGGCCGCCGTTGCGTGTGCATCCGTTGGATGTGAAGGCTGATGCGGAGACGTGTGTGCGTGGGTGGTGTGCGTGCCTGCGTGAAGCTGTTGGTGGCCGCGGGCCGAGGTCTCGGTCGTTGGTTGATGTTGCCGAGTGGTTGCGGTTCCGTGTGCCGGATATCGCTGCTTGTGAGTGGGCGCGTGATTGTGCCGAGGAGGTTGCTGGGCATGCCCGCCGGGTGGGGGATTTGGTTGACCCCCCTGTGCGTTCTGGACCACCCCCGGGTGGTGTGGCACCGGGGTGGTCTGGTGGTGCTCTCCCGGTGGCGGATGAGGGTGAAGTGGTCGGTGTAGCCGGCCTGCTTGCTGGCCGTAGCTCCGCTGTGGATGGCGGGTGTCCGCCGTCGGCTGTGTCGGCTGTGTCGGCTGGTGTTGGTGTCGGGTCGGCGCGGCAGGTGTCGCAGGCGATGTCGGTGTTGGGTGTGCCGGTGAGCCACACGACTATCCGGGCGTGGGCCCGTGCTGGCCTGGTGGATGCTCAGCTGCTGGAGGATGGGTCGCAGCGGTATGACCTGGCGCAGGTATGGGCAGTGGCGTGTCAACGTCGTGGTGGTGCAGTAGGTGGCGGCGATGCTGGTTAGTGCGTGGTGGTCTTGGTGTTCTCGGTATTGCCGTCGTAGCGATGTGGTGTGCCTTGGGTGTGCACGGTGCACCGCTGCGACCTGGCCTTTACACCTCGTGTGGTACGCTGCGCTTAGCGCACGACTTCGCCTCGTTGACGAGTCCATTTCGGATTCCACTCAGCGAGGCGTTTTGCATGCGTGCGTGATGGCAAAAGGTGAGTGTGACGATGTCTGGATTTCGTTCTAATCGCCGCCAGCGCACTTCGACAGGGTTCTCTGACCGGACCCGCCGCAGGGTGTTGGTCCGCGATGGGTGGGTGTGCCAGATTCGTGGCCCTCAGTGCATCACCACTGCCGCAGAGGTCGACCACATCACGCCGTTCTTTGAAGGCGGCGACGCATCGATGAGCAATCTCCGCGCAGTGTGTACCGAGTGCCATAAGGCCAAGACCCAGTCCGAGGCGCAGCGTGCCCGCCGGAGGTTCAGTCGCAAGCGCCCGCCCCCGGCTCATCCTGGATTGGTGAGGTAAGCGCGCCATGCCGTTCCGTCGAGCAGGGGAGGGGGTGGGGAAGCCCCCTCCCCACCCCGGGCGGGTACGGACGGCATAGGGCCCAAAACTCGGTACGGGTTACACCTTTTTGCCAGGTCAGGCCCCATATTGCGTGGATTTTACGCAGCGGCGCTTTCGTGACCTGGGGGTCTTCTAGTCCCAGAATTGGGCATGTAGCGCTTCTGTGTGGCGTGCAGCGAAGCGCGTAGAATTATCCGGTAAATATGCAGGTCGGACTATATATAACGTAACGTTTTGCTGGTATACTTAAATCATGCAGAGAGCATGTGAGTGCTGTGGAGAGACGCTGAACCCATCGCGATCCCGGCGCCCCGCTGTGTACTGCTCTTCGGCATGCCGACAGAAGGCCTACCGGCGCCGCAAGAAGCGTCAGTTGCCCCAGGAGATGCTTACAGCCAACCGGTGGGTATGCGCCAAGGGAAAACGCCCGGTCACAGTTTCAGGGACTCCCGCTTCGTCGACGAATCCCGCGACATGGTCATCGCACGACGAGGTGAACGGCCAACCCAACGGCTTCATGCTCGGCGGAGGATTCGCGTGCATCGACCTGGACAAGTGCATCACCGCCGGCAGGATTCAGCCCTGGGCACAACGAATCATTGATGCCGCGCCGGGCGCTTTCGTTGAGCGGAGCATGTCGGGAAACGGCCTGCATATCTTCGGTCTGCTCCCGGAGTCTCCGGGTCGTGTGCTCGGCCGAGCTGAGGTGTACTCCCGGGACCGGTTCATCCGAGTCACCACTGACGTTGTGCAGCCCGGGGGTCTTGTGGCGTTGACCGGTGCAGTCGGCCTGATTGAGCAGATGAGCAATAGAAACGAGATTCCGCAACGCAAGTAGAGGAGGTGGCGATGCCCGGCCCTGTTCCCAAGCGTTCTGACCAGCGTCGCCGCCGCAACAAGGACAACAGCCCGACAAAAGTCACGGTGGCCACGTCTGCGGTGAAGCCGCCCGCGGAAAACCGTGCCTGGCATATTGCCGCTAAACGGTGGTATCGCTCGTTGAGGCACTCGGGTCAGTCTGCGTTCTATGAACCGAGTGACTGGGCGTACGCCCAGCTTGCCGCTGACATCCTTTCTGATGAACTCAGTCGGGAGAAGCCGCGCGCGGCGACCATTAACCAGGTTCTATCCATGATGGACAACCTGTTGACGTCGGAGGGCGCCCGTCGCCGACTGCGCCTCGAGCTCGTCCGAACCGACGGCACCGAAAACGAGACCAACAATGTCGTCGAGATGAACCCGGCGGTCATCTATGGCTAACGATGCCCTGCTGCCGGGCTACCAGGTGGACCCTGTGACCGGCGCATGGACAACGCTGCCATGGCCGGGCGACCCGGAACTTCCGATGACCGACCCAAACCGACTGAAGTTGCTGCCCCCGTCACTGGGGCCACAAATCATCGCCTGGGGTGAGCACTGGCTCGTACATCACCAAACTGGCGAACCGTGGCGCTTCACCATGGGACAGAAGAGGTTCATCCACATGTGGTGGGCCATCAACCCGAAGACTGGCCGCTTCGATTGGCGCTCTGGCATCAAGCGCGGCGCCAAGGGAACAGGCAAAGACCCCTTCGGTGCCTTCGTCGCATTAGCGGAGTTCTGCGGCCCCGTGGAATTCGCCGGCACCAACGACCAGGGCCACCCAGTGGGCAGACCCCGAAGGCTTTCCAAGGTGCAAATAGCCGCGAACTCCCTCAACCAGGCCTCCGAGCTACTAACCGTCGCCAACGCGATGATATCCCCGGCGCTGAAGAACAAGCTCCGTATCGACACCGGCATGACCCGTACGATGCTGCCCTCAGGCTCCCGCATCGAACTGCTCACCGCCTCGGAACGCTCCACCGAGGGCTCGCCGGCAACCGCAGTCATCCTCAACGAGACCCACCACATGACCCAATCATCGGGTGGCCACCGAATCGCCGAAGTCTCCCGACGAAACGTCGCTAAATCACCCACATCGGTGAAGGCCCGAGCCCTCGAACTCACCAACGCCCACCAACAGGGCCAAGACTCCGTCGCTGAACGCGCCTTCCACGCATGGCAAGACCAAGTCGCCGGCAAAACACACCACATCGACATCCTCTACGACTCCATCGAAGCCGCACCCGGACTCGACATCACCGACGAAGACCAACTCCGCACAGGAATCACCCAGGCCTACTCCGACGCCCCATGGGCCGACATCGACACCATCGTCGCCGAAGCCCAAGACCTACGAACCTCACCAGCAGAAACTGTCCGATTCTTCCTCAACGGCCTCGCCGCCGCAGAGGAAGCATGGGTCGACCCCGCCAAATTCGACGCCCTGGCACGACCCGACGAAATTGTCGCGCCGGGCGAGAAGGTCACGTTGTTCCTGGACTGTTCGAAGTCCTCGGACGCGACGACGCTATCTGGGTGTCGTCTCTCTGATGGACATGTATTCAGCCTGGGTGGGTGGCGACGTCCGCATGGTGACCGTGGGTCGGGCTGGCTTGCTCCGCGTGAGGTCGTCGATGCCGTGGTCCGTGAAGCGTTCGAGACCTATCAGGTGGTGTGGTTCGGAGTGGACCCGTCGCCGGCGGTTGATGATGCCACGGAGGCTCTGTATTGGGCGCCGACGATTGACCAGTGGCACCGAGATTTCGCGCGTCGGTTGAAGGTGTGGGCGACTCCAGGAGCCGGCGGACATTCCGTGCTCTTCGACATGAGGATGTCGCAGCCAGGGGCTGTTCGTCGCAACAGGTTGTTCACGGAGGCTGCGATGCAGACCGCTATCGATATCGACGAGGAGGGCACTTTGACTCACGACGGTGACCCGATGCTGCGTCAGCACGTCCACAACGCCCGCCGGCGTCCGAACCAGTGGGGTGTGAGCATCGGTAAGACAAACCGGTCATCGAAGCACCTGGTCGATTATGCGGTCACGATGATTGGGGCCCGTATGGGACGGACCTTGGTGTTGCGCAGCACCAAGGTCAGTACAGCAACGGCGCGGGGAGCGAGGTTACTGAACTAATGAATGGTGCTTTGACGCTTCCCTCGACCATCGGGCTAGAGGCGACCGAGGAAGCCACGCTGCGGCGCCTGGTCTCCCAGTTCGCCAGTCACCAGCGGGCGAATAACCGGCGCACCGAGTACTACCTGGGAGCGCATTACCTGCATAGGCTCGGGCAGCTCGGTATGGCGATGCCACCGAACGTCGGCAAGCTGGAATCTGTGTTGGGATGGCCAGCGAAAGCTGTGACCACACTCGAGCACCGGTTGAACATCATGGGCTTTGTGCGACCCAATTCCGCTGACCGTGATGCTGGCCTCGCTGATATCTGGGAGGACAACGACCTCTCAGTCACGGCGTCGATGACGCATACCGCCTCCCTCATCCATGGCACCGCATTCGTCACGGTCTCTGCCGGCGACACCGCCGAAGGAGAACCTCCGGTGGTTATTGCAGCTCGGTCTGCTCGTGAGGCCACGGCGTTGTGGTCGCGTCGGCGGCGGTGCATAACCGCGGGTCTGACGGTGAACAACAGTGACGATGAGAAAGCTCTCACGATGTGGTTGCCGGACCGCACAGTCACACTGACTAACACCGACAATCAGTGGAATCTGATTCGGTCGCCGCACCGCCTGGGGCGGGTGCCGATGGAGATGATGTCGTTCCGGCCACACCTCGAGAGGGAGTTCGGGGTGCCTCGCATTACCAACACAGTCATGGACTTGACCGACTCGGCCGCACGCACCCTGTTGCGGATGGAGGCCACCGCTGAGTTCTTCAGCTTCCCGCAGCGCTACGCTCTCGGCGTCGTGGGGGACGATTTCGACGACTCGTTCAAGACCTACTTGAACCGGTTCCTCGCCCTCGGGCGGGATGAGAACGGTGATTTGCCGCAGATGGGGGAGTTTTCCTCATCCTCTCCGCAGCCGCATATTGAGCAGTTGCGGGCAACAGCGTCGCTGTTCAGCGGTGAGACGAGCATTCCGCTGAACTACCTCGGCATCGTGCATGACAACCCGTCGTCGGCTGACGCGATTCGCGCGGCCGAGGCCGACCTCATCACCGTCGCTGAACGTGCGCAGACCGGTTATGGGCATGCCTGGGCACGGGTGATGGCCCTGGCTCAGTCGGTGCGTGATGGCTCGGCTGACCCTGATATGCGGCACCTGCAGGTGCAGTGGCGTGACCCGGCGACCCCGACGAAGGCGGCTAATGCCCAGTCGGTTATGGCGCTGGTGGCGGCCGGGGTTCTGCCGAAGATGTCGGAGGTGACCTGGGAGCTGCTGGGTTACGACCAAGCCACGATTAGTCGCCTGAGGGTAGCGGCGGCGCAGCAGCGTTCGGTTGAGCGGATATCGACCATGCGTAGCTCGATTTCGCGGGTCACAGAGCCAGCGGCGGTGGATGGCCCGGGTGGGGCCGAATCGGACGGCGCCGATGACGTAGAGCATTTGAGCATGGAGGGCGTCTTGTAGAGGAGGTGCTGCGTGGGCGCATTTGACGATTACAAGCGGCAACTCGACGATTTGGTGTTCTTAGCCCGCGCTGACCTTCTTGACTGGTGGACCGCGAAAAACCGATACGGCAAGGACCCGGACCAGCTGATTAATTACATGGAAGAGCCTTTTACAGTCATCACGCAGGCATACGGGGAAGAAGCGGCGTATACGGCTGTGGACACGTTGATTTTGAACAGAAGCTTGGAAGATGAGCTGATGTTCTTACCAACCCCAGAAGCAGCGGAAGTTGCGAAGGTTCAGCAGCTGCGTGGGACGCTTCGATGGGCCGTGCACTCCAGCATCGAAGACGGATTGATGAATCGGGCATTGATTCGTCGCAAGCTAGAGGGGGCTATTGCTCGGCTCGTGCTGCAACCGGCCCGTCAAACCGTTGAAAAGAACACCAAACGTGACGGTACGAGGTATGCCCGCATACCAGAACCCGGGGCGTGCTCTTTCTGTCTGATGTTGGCCTCTCGTGGTGCGGTGTACTCCCGGGACAAGGTGACCATGTCGGATATGTCGAAATATCACGACAACTGTCGATGCTTGGGGATTGAGGCGCCACAAGCCACCGACGAGGACCCCTTTGCGGGGTTGCCGCCTGTTAACAGGCAGCTTCGGGACATGTGGGATAGCAGGGTTGCGGTGGATGGGATGTCGCCAGCGGAACGTAAGACGCTGTGGCGGCGTGTGATTTTCGACGAGCGTCGTCGGCGTACTGGAGACTCTGCGCTGTTGTGGCCGCCGGTGCCGGGGTTGCGGAAACCCACCTACCGAGGGGATGGGACAACTCGAGTCTTCGGAAAGCGCGAAGACTTACCCGACCTGGATAAAGCAGTGCCTCATGTGTTGTTTGGGTGGACTGATGACCGGGAGATGCCCCCTCAGGGAAAGTGGACTGATAACACGGACCGTGCGGCGCATACCAGGGATTTGCGTAAGGGACACCGGTACGGGTCTACACGACGTGGCGCTACATTGTTCCCGAAATCCTGGTCGGACCAGAAGATAGCGGACGCGGTACGCGACACCATCGAAGACCCGGATGAATACATCCCAGTTAACAAGTCACGTGCTTCGCGTGTGGTGCGCAAAACCTTCCGAGATGAGGACGGCAACGAGGTTACCGTCGAGGCTAAATGGACTCACGTCAACGGGAAACCAAAGTTCATTCATACCCACCCGGTGCGTGGTGACGGGGTAGTATCGATAGGAGCAGACGGTAGTAAACGCCCGGCCACAACAGATAAGGCGGGGGACAAGAAGTTCCGTCGGGTCGATTTGGATTAGAGGAGGTGTGTTAGCCGTGTTGAAGATCGATATATCCGATATCGATTTGTGGCCTGAGGAGATCGACGGTCCGGATGATCCTGATATCGAGGTCAACGCTATTTATAAGGCTATCGTGCTGGAGATCCTCGACCAGCCTCACAGCGAGGGCATTGAAGCCGATATCAATTACGCCGTTACCTATCGGGGTAATAGTCCGAGTTGGTCCTACACTCTTTTTGAGCTCGTGGAGGAGTGCGCCTGTGAAGGCTTGACGCTGTCTGACGAGGTGTTGGACCGGGCTCTAGAACACGACGTTGTGGGAGTCATGCCCGAGTTCGTGGAAAGAATCCGGGCCAATAGCGCTAAGAACACCGATAGCTCTGGTTAGCCGCCACCGTCGGCACGCCTGTCACGCCCGGCCCTCCTGTTCTGCAGGGGGCCGGGCTTCGTCATGGAAGACCCCGCCTAGTAGGAGGCGCAGCACCGACAGGGTTCGATTCCCTGGTCTTCCACTAACCCCGCACCCGGTTTGGGTGGCGGGGTTTTGTTATGCCCATCTCACTCCCAGGAGGAGCACTATGGACCCCTCGACCACCCCTGATTCCGCCGACTCCGCCGACGAGACCACCGGCCGGGAGGAAACCCAGGCCAACAGTACTGACTCCGAGGCGTCGCCTAGCGATAAGAACTCGGAGATGTCCCTGGAGGACTACAAGAAGGAACTGGACAAGGTCCGTCGGGAAGCAGCCCGGTACCGCACCCAACGCAACGAGCTACGCCCCTTGGCAGACAAAGCCCGCGCCGCCGAGGAAGCAACGAAAACCGAGCAGGAAAAGGCGCAGGAACGTATCGCTGCCCTGGAGGCAGAGAACCAACGCATTGTCCTCGACACCGCCCGCACTAAGGCAGCCAGCGAGCACAACGTGCCGGCAGACCTCGTGCACGGCGCCACCGCCGAGGACATCGAGCAGCACGCCCAGGCGCTGCGAGCCCTCATCGATACCGAACGTAAAGCCGCCATCGAGGAGGCCATACCCCACGCACCCAGAGTGCCGGGGGAAAACGCCGGCAATACGCCGGTCATTGACGACAACAACTGGCTGCGCGACGCACTGCGCGGCCGATAAGAAAAGGAGCCATCATGCCCCAGTTCAACAACGTGGTCGGCCGAGCGGACGTCTCCGACGCCCTACTGCCTGACCAGGTATCCAAGGAAATCCTCAAGACCGCCGAGACGCAGTCCACGGTGCTTTCCCGCGCCCGCCGCGTACCCATGTCCAGTAAGAAGTCCAAGCAGCCGGTCCTCGCCGCCCTGCCCGACGCCTACTGGGTCAATGGCGACACCGGGTTAAAGGAAACCACCAAGGCCGGATGGGAAAACGTCACCATGACCGCCGAGGAACTCGCGGCCATCGTCCCCATCCCCGACGCCCTCATCGACGACGCCGACGTCCCCCTCTGGGACGAAATCAAGCCACTGCTCGTCGAAGCAATCGGTAAGAAGGTCGACACCGCAGCCCTATTCGGCACTGATAAGCCCGAATCCTGGCCCACCGCCGTTGTCCCCGCCGCAATCACCGCCAAAAACGTCGTCAAGCGCGGCACCAACACCGATATCGCCGCCGACATCGCCGCCCTCGCAGGCCTCGTCTCCGCCGACGGCTTCGCCGTCAACGGCTTCGCCTCCAAGCCCGGCATGCACTGGGACCTCGTCGGCTCCCGCACCCCCAACGGCGCACCGCTCTACAGCCCCGCACTCGCGCCGGGCCAGCCGCAGTCCCTTTACGGCTTCCCGCTCAATGAGGTCAACAACGGTGCGTGGAACGCCGAGGCCGCCGAGCTGTTAGCCGCGGACTGGACAAAATTCGTCGTCGGTGTCCGACAGGACATCACCTTCGACCTGTTCCGAGAAGGCGTCATCACCGATGACTCCGGCAAGGTGCTGGTGAACCTGATGCAGCAGGACATGAAGGCGCTCCGCGTTGTCTTCCGTGTCGGCTTCCAGGTAGCCAACCCCATGACCCGCATCGGCGACGCCGACTCTCGCTACCCGGCGGGTGTCCTCACTCCGGCGGAGGCCGAATAATGCTCCTCCAAGCGCCTGATAGCACTGTTCATGACGTGCCGGCCGATGGTGTAGCCGCGTTGCAGAGTCTCGGCTGGACCGAGGTGGGCATCCCTGAGATGGAAGAAGCTGCAACGAAGACCGACGACGAGTCGAAGTCTCGGACAAAGAAGGCCGCTACGGCGAAGAAACGCTAGGAGGCGTTATGCCTGATGCCACATGGACGTCACCAGAAGACGTGCGGTCGCGGTGGCTGGGATCGGAGGATTTGCCATCGTCCGCAGTCATCCAAGCGTGGATAGATGATGCAGAAACCCTGATTTTCGCAGAGTTCCCGTCGCTACAAGAACGGTTAACCGACGACCCAGACGGCACCTGGCGTGCCCGCCTGGTTTACGTCACCACGCAGCTGACTATCCAGGCCCTACGGAACCCCAACGGAATCCGGCAACGCTCCCAAACAGCCGGCGATTTCACGGACTCAGTTACCTACGGGTCGGAGACCATCAGCGGCATCATGCAGCTCACCCCAGCACACAAGGCACTGCTCAACGGTGCTAAACCCCGACATGTGGGCATCGACATGACCGTCGATAAAACAACCCCACCGCTGGCGGGGGTGTGGGTCAACGGCCCAGACGGCACAGAACCACGGGGACGGCGATGACCGAACACTTCCCATTAACCGTGCCGGTGCTACGCCATCGCTCAGCACATGGACCACCTGGGCCACTCGGCAATGCCACAAACATCGAGACCACAGACGAAGTCTTGGTCTTTGCGGTATGGGTACCCACCGCCGACGAATCCCAAATCGCCGGGCACAAACGCGAAACTATTGACGCCCGAATCATTGCGGAGACAGGAGCCTTCACCGCCGACGATGAGGTAACAGCCCCGCAGCTCGGCGACTCCCGATTCGTCGTGAACGGGAGACCCGCGAATTGGGATAACGGCCCATGGTGGAGCCCAAACCGAGAACTGGTCGACCTGAGGAGAATCCAGTGACAAAACGCAACCTCGTAATCCTGTACGGCGATAACCAGCGAAAGAGCATTACCGCAGGTTCATTCGGCCTCGAGGACGGCGCCTTAGCGGTCTTCGAAGACCAGCAAGCAGTCATCACCAAGGAGCTATTCGCGCCGGGCGTGTGGGCGCATGTGGCATGGGAGGACGCTTGATGGGAACCCTGAAATGGAACCTCAGCACATTCGAAAAGATGCGTAGAGACCCGCGGGCTCAGGCCGAAATCACGAAACACTGCGCGGCTTTCGCGGCTCGTGCCGGCAAGGGGTACTCGTACGCAACGATGCAGGGTAAGACGCGGTTTCGCGGGATTGTGTTCCCGGGCACCTGGCGTGCCCGTCGTGACCAGGCTCAGAACAACACACTGTTGCGGGCAGGTGGCTAGATGCCAATTCCCGCAGCGCCAGCTGGGCAGCTCGTTGCTGTGCAGGCGCTCACTGAAGCCACCGGGGAACAGGTGAGCACCCGTCTGCCAGCGCAACCGGCTGAGAAATTCATCGTCGTGTCGCGGATCGGCGGCGGGGCATCGACGTTTGCCACATCTGACCCACGGTTCCTCATTGAGTGCTACGCATCCGATGAACTGTTGGCCGAAGAATTCGCCGAGCAGGTTCGCGCCGCATGGCGTGACCTACGCACCCATGACGTTGTCCGAGCTTATGACGACGACAACGTGGTTCGACAAGACGATCCGAATACCGATACCCGGTACCGATTCCAATTCACTGGCGGCCTGAAAATCCGCCTTCGATAGCCACAGGAGGCTAACCATGACCGTGAACGTTAAAAATGCTTTTATTGGTTCTCCGCCGATTGACGGTGGCGTGTTCTACCGCGCCCCACTGGGTACCCCGTTGCCGAAGAGTGCTACAGAGGAACTCGACGCGGCGTTTGAAGACCACGGTGCCGTCGGTGACGACGGTATTGCCGTCTCGAATGAGCGCAACACCTCGGACATTAAAATGTTCGGAGGCGGTACCTTCATCGACGTGCAGGAGTCGTACGACGAAACTATCGTTCTCACCTTGCTTGAGGACGATAATGACGCGGTGCTGAAGACTACCTTCGGTGACCATGCGGTGAAGAAGACCGAGGCCACCGCGGAGCACGGTGTACAGCGCACCGTCTATCACACTGAGCAGCAGCTGCCGTTGTCCTCGTTTGTCGTGAAGAGCGTCTACGGCGACAAGTCAAAGACTTATGTCGTAGAGCGTGGTCGCGTCGCGAATGTGTCGGAAATCAAGGACGTGCATAGCGACGTCACCCGGCATCAGATCACTATCAAGACGTTTAAGCCGGTGACTGATGAACTCAAGGGCGGTTACGTCCTCGAGCTTCGTGATGACGGTGAGGCCTCGTCCGACACTGTCGGCGACGAGTAACCCTCTCATCTGACAATCCGGCCACGCTATGTGGGTGCCTTACGCCCCATAGCGTGGCCGCACAACGTTATGGCCCAGGAGGCCCCTTGTACTCCACACGAATCATTCCCGCCGGTGTCCCTGAGACCCAAGTCACTATCGAATTCCCTGATGAATTCGGAATTGAAACGTTCCACCTGCCGCTGCTTTCGTTTATCGACCGGCCGACCATGTCCGGGATGCGGTCCTGGACTGACCGTGAGAACGAGAAGCGGTTGAAGGAGAAGAAGCCCACTGTAAGCCTTGATGAGCAGCTTGAATACCTGTTCAAAAAGCTCGTGGACAAAGACATAGCAAAAAATGTCCTTGCACGCCCTGAAGGCGAAGTGGTGCAGGTATGGCTGGCTTGGCAGAACTCCGATACGGACTTCGCTAAGACTCTGGGGGAATCCAAGGCCTCCTCCAATTCCTAGAACTGCCTGGCCTGGAGGGGGCTCTACGGTACGAGCTCATCAAAATTGGCCGCAGTCTGGACGAACTAGGGCCCGGACTGACGTGGCGGGATTTGTGGTTCCTCGTCGACCGCTGGAAACGCGACCCCGGAAACGCAGTCCGGGAAGCCCTAGTGCCGCTGGTGGAGGAGAGAAAACCAGAACGACCGAAATACACCGCGGCTCAGCTACGAGCTGCGGTGGCAGCGAGAACAAAATAGCTCTTTATAGGAGGTCTCCATGGCCGAGTTGTCCGCGTACTACGTCTCTATCGTGCCTGAGACCTCGAAAATCGCTCCCGGGGTAAAGAAGGCCTTGAGTGGAGTAGATAAGTCTGCTGAGTCCACAGGCAGGGGTATGGGCTCGAAGCTCGCCACGGGCATGAGCAGCGTGCTGAAGAAGTCTGCCATCGGAGCAGGTATTGCTGCCGGCGGTGCGCTTGGTGCTGGCCTGGCAAAGGGCCTCGGACGATTAAACAGCATCGAACAGGCGGAGGCGAAGCTCAAGGGGCTTGGCCATTCCGCGTCCGATGTCAGTGCCATCATGAAGAATGCTCTCGCGTCTGTAAAGGGCACGTCCTTTGGTCTCGAGGAAGCCGCATCGGCTGCAGCAGGTGCTGTTGCGTCTGGTGTGAAGCCCGGTAAGGACTTGGAACGCACCCTGAAAATCATGGGTGATACTGCCACGATAGCTGGAACCAACCTGAACGATATGAGCGTTATCTTCGGGTCTGTCATGGCCCGAGGAAAGCTCCAGGGCGACGACATGTTGCAGATCATGTCTCGCGGTGTACCGGTACTGCAGCTGCTCGGAGAAGAGTTGGGCAAGACCTCGCAGGAGGTCTCGGATATGGTCTCGAAGGGACAGATTGACTTCGAGACTTTCCAGTCCGCGATGGAACGCGGCATGTCCGGAGCAGCTCTGGCGGCCGGCGAGACGGTGTCCGGCGCGTTCAAAAATATGGGCGCTGCGGCCGGAAGGTTGGGCGCCACGCTAGCTGGACCATTTTTCGACCAAGCTGCAGGCGCTTTTGGCGGCATCACAAATGCACTAGACAGCATGAATGACGCTGCTGGACCGGTCATGGATGCCTTCAGCTCCCGGCTGGAGAAGGATATCGTCCCGGCGATGGGGCGCATGGCGGCCCAGGCAGGTGCGCTGTTCGAATCTTTCGCGAAGTCCGGCACGGTTGCCCGGACAGCGGATGTTTTCTCGGAGCTGGGTGCCGCAGCGGCTGGTTTAGGCCCGACGCTGGGAAACATCGCCTCCGCGCTAGGTGAGGCCAGCGCAGCTCTTGGTGTGAGCGGCTGGAACCTGTTCCTAACAGTCCTGGAAGGCGCGGGCGCGGCTGCGCAAGCGCTGACGCCGCCCCTTGAGTTGGTGTCAGACCTGATGGCCGACCACCCGGGACTGGTGGCGGCCGCTGTGGCTGCCTGGACTGGGTTCAAGACCGTCCCGGCACTACTGGACCGAGTCTCGCAAGCGACTGCTCCCCTGAAGGCCGCGGCAACTAATGCTGCTGAGCTGGGTTCGCAGTTCACGGCTTTTCGGCGTGCCCACCCAGAAGTTTCTCGCACGGCTGTCGCCGCGAAGTACCTCACAGATACAGCACCGGGATTCGTCAATCTGGGCAGTGCCACGAAGACTGCTGCTGGCGGGTTCAATCTGGTGAAGACAGGTGTGGGTGGACTGGTAGCTGCTATGGGTGGTCCGCTGACGGTTGGACTAGTTGCTGTAACGGCGCTCATCAGTTCGGAAAAGGCTGCTGTTGCTGCAGCGAAGGCCGCGCATGATCGCATGACGCAGGCGGTGCGTGAGGGTGCGGAAGCTCAAGAGGAGCTGCGGGGTGCGGTTGCTGGCACAACCGGTGCGCTTAGCGAAGAAGGCCTTGCTCTGGCGGCAAAGGTTGTCCGCGGTGAGATGGCGGGCTTTATAGAAGAGGGCTCTCGGTCTCTTAGCGTTATGGAGAACATGGAACAAGCTACGTTGGGGCTTGATCAGGCTCTGAGCCACGTCCCGGGGTTCTTCAACGAATCCGGGAAAGCCGCGGTTGAAGCCACGGAAAAGCAGAAGCGCTTGCATGAGTCGTATGAGGCGCTCGAGGGCGCCGCTGAGGACCTTGGTATCCCGATGGATAGCCTCAACGACATCGTCGCTAAGGGCGGTCCGGAGTTTGACCGGCTGATTGCACGCCTACGGAATTCCGGCGACGCAGGTAACCACGCCGCAGATGAGCTTGAAGCAGCACGTGCGAAGGTCGACGACATGGTTAAGGCGGCCCAGCGCCTTGACCCCGCGTTTGTTCAGGCATCTGACGCTGTCAACACCCTCGCCGAAGCAGGCTCCAGCGCAGAGGATAAGCTCTCTTCGCTCGAGACTGTGATGCAGGCTCTTGGTTTGGCCCCCAAGGATGCGGAGGTGGCCATGATGGACGCCGCCGAGGCTGTGGAGGAGCTTTCGGATAAAGCTGCTGGCGCGATTGATGAGAGCGCCGGGTTGGGTGACGCCATGTTCGATGCAGCAGGCAAGTTAGACCCCGCGAACGCGAACGCCCGTGCTCTATCCGATTCGTTGTCGGAGATGCGGTCAGAACTCGAGAATGTCGCTGTCAACGGTGGTGATACAGGCAAAATTTTCGAGCTCATGGGCCCGCAGCTCGAGGAACTGCAGTCTCAGTTCCATCTCACCGACGAGGAGATGGCCACGCTCATCAAGTCCTTTGGTCTGGTCCCGAAAACTATTGATACCCTGGTCAACCTCGATGGCGCAGATGAGACAACGCAACAGCTGGTGAAGGTGGCTGGAGCGCTGGACAATGTCCCGGAAGGCAAGTCCATCGAGGTCGATCCTCTCACTGAAGACGCTCTCGCACGGCTCAAGGACCTCGGCTATGAGGTCGAGGAATTGCCGGACGGAAACGTTAAGGTTACCGCCCAGGACGAGGAGGCTCGCGAAGATTTGCAGCAGCTGGCTTTGTTGGCTGCCGATTTGGGTGGGATGCCGATTAACCCGACGGTGTTTCTCGACGATACGCCGATGCGTATTTCGGCTTCGCAGGCTAAGGGTGTTCTCGATGCGCTGAACCTCGAGCATCCGTCGCCACAAGCGCAGCTAATTATCGACAAGCTGCTCGCAGGCAAAGAAGTATCCGTCGGCGAGTTGAACACACTAGCGGCGATGAGCCCTGAGCCACACGCAGACCTTGAGCACGGGTTGCTGGATGCTGGCGTAAATGTGTCGAAGATGCAGCTCAATGACCTTGATGTCCAGCACCCTGAGCCTGACGCCACGCTGAATAATCAGGGCATCAGGGACGGTGTTGTGGACTCCGAGAATTGGCTAAAGCGGTTGTTTAAATGGTCTGGGCAGCAGATCAACGTCGTGCTCGGTGTTAGCCGGTGGTTCTCTGACCACGGTAATCATGCCGCCGGCGGCCGAGTTGGAGAGTTTGCCGCCGGCGGCCGCTTGCCGGTCACCGGACCGGGCACGCACACCACCGACGGTATCCTCGGAGTGGATGGCCGCGGTATGCCCACCGCCCGTGTCGACCGTGGAGAGTGGGTCATCAACCGACGCTCGTCCCAGCGATACGATGCGCTGCTCGATGCGATTAATCGTGATGACCAGCGACTGCGGGACATGCTGCCCGCGTACGCCACTGGTGGCCGGGTGGAAGTGGTACAGCAGGGTAGCCGCGAAGCAATTGACCGAGCTCTCGATGAGGCCCGCGCCTCCGCCGGTGGTAGCTACGTGTGGGGCGGCACTGCCCGTCAAGCCGCTGATTGTTCGGGCTTTGTAGGCCGCCCTGCATGGGCAGCCCAAGGTAAAGACCCGGACCAGATGGGCCGTATGGGAACCACCCACACGATGCTGGCCGGACAGTGGCCCGGGTTTAAGCCCGGTAGCGACGGGCCGTTTGTAGTTGGCGTCAACCACGAGCATATGGCTGCCACCATCGACGGCGTCAGCGTCGAATCGGGTGGGGATGTGGGCGGGCCATCTGTTGGTAAGGGAGATGGTGCTTTCGACCCGCAGTTCACTCACCACTACACGCTGAACCCCGCGGCGATGGTTCCTCCGTTTGACCCATCACCGACAATCGAAAACGCTACCTACGGCAGTCCGGACTCCTCCTCTGAAACATCCGAGACGGAGGAAATCACCTACGGCTCTGCTGGCTCTACTGGTTCAACCTCGGAGGGGCCCACTCCGCAGCGGTGGTCTGACTGGGTCGGGGAGACCGTAGGAGAAGGCACGAAAGAGTGGATTAAGAACACCACCAGCTCGTACCTTGGTGATGCTCTCGATGTGTTTGGCCTGAGCGATGAAATGCCGTCGTACGCACGAGCGGGGTTCAAGCTCAAGTCTGCTGTCGAGGAACGTAACCGCCGGGCTGAGGAAGAACGGGAGCATGAGTCGTCCACCGCTGACTCCGTTGGTTCGAGCTCACATAGCGTTGCTACCCCCTCGATGTCATCTTCGCCTGCTGTCGGTGAGTATGACCCGGATGCCGGCGCTGAGCAGTGGCGACCTGTAGTACTTAACGCCCTGCAGCGCATGGGACTACCCGAGTCCGACGCGAACGTCACCATCCAACAGATCGATATCGAATCGGGTGGGGATCCGAACGCGCGCAACGATTCGGATATCAACGCTATGCGCGGTGACCCCTCTGTGGGGCTACTGCAGGTTATTGGTGCCACATTCAACGCCATGCGAAAGCAGTACCCAGAGGCTAACCGTGGCCTACCGAATGACCGCACCGACCCCTTGGCCAACATCGTTGCCGCACTTGGCTGGGTCGTATCCCGATACGGCGGACCTCAGGAAAAGTGGCCGACTACCGCTGGGTACGGCAATGGTGGGCAGGTTTCGCGTAGGCGCCGTGGCGGGAAAACTGCCAACGACGATGTTGCCGCGTGGTTGGCAGAGAACGAATTCGTCGTCAACGAAGACGGCGCTCAGGGCAACGAAGAGTTCCTCGACGCCTTGAACCGCTCAGGTGGTGATTTCCGATCTGCCCTGGAAGAAGCCGCCCCCGAAGCGGTACGGCAGGCCACACGGAACACCACCCGAGCAGCAATCACTGCCGGTGTAGGTGCTGCTTCGACTGGGCTAACCGCCCTTGGTGCCGCGGTGCCGACCATGTCGCCGTTCACAACGGCAGCCGGGGCTATGGCCAATGTTGGCGGCACGGCGTTGGCTGACGCGGGCTCCATGGTCGCAGCTGAACTGGCCGGACAGGTGACTGAGGCGGGTATCCGCATGGTGCACGCCGGTGAGGACACTATCCGGGCGACTGAGATTGATTTCGGCCCGAGCGTGTTGGGAATCGGAACCCCGGATGGTGTCAACCAGGCGGCGTACGCCGTCCGACAGCCCATGCAGCAGACGGCCCATATAGCGGCGAACCAAGCAGGACAGGAGGTTCATGTGCATTACCAAGTGATGAACATGGATGAGGCGATCCGTCGTGAGCGGGCTCGGGCAGCGCAGCACGCACAGATGCTGGCGGTGGGCTAAATGTCCTATGAATCGTCAGTCATCGAATGGTGCGGCGTCGACGGGTCTCGGTGGATAATCCATGGGCCCGGTGCTGGCTCACGTGGCGTGGCTCTTGGCCTGAAACCTGCTGGAATTTATGACAGTCCCCGTGAAACGACGTGGGCCGCAGGGGCGAACCAGGTGGGCGCGTCCATGCTGGGGTCCACACGGCCCCCGCGGGACGTAACGATGACCATCCACTGCCACGGGCATTCCTCTGCAGAAATTGAACAGATCGAGTCCTTGTGGCGCCGGTCGTGGGACTATGACCGTGATGGTGAACTCGTTGTCACCACACCGAATGGACAACGGCGTCTCTACCTGCGATTGATGAGTGAACCGCAGGTGGAGGTGTCCATCGACCCGCATGTAACGGGGTACACCCGGTTCGTCATGGTGGTGCGTGCTGGTGAGCCCGATTACGTCGGCACAGCGTTGACGGACACTTTCGTTTTCGATGGGCGAACCTACGCCGGCCATGTCACGGTATCTAACCCGGGGGACCTACCAATGTTCCTTCGGTGGTCACTGAAGGCTCCTGCGTCGTGGATTCTGCCTGACTGGTCGTGGACCAGGGACCCTGCCGATTGGCGTTCAGCGTATGCGGAGCGGCTTATCGCCCTACCATTCCAGCGGTGGCACCATGACCCTGCAAAGCGTCAGGATGCCCGCATCCATACCTCATTGATGGACCTGCAGGGTGTGGCCACCGATGGGCACCAATTCCAGGCTCGGTGGAATGGTCAGATGTTTGAGTTCCCGGTACCGCCGAACACCCCGCCAACGCAGATACCGGTGGCCGTGAACCCAATCCCGCACCTGCCCGAGATTCTGAGGGCCCTGAATATCCCGCCGTCAATTCCCGCCAAGGGCAGTTACGCCCTCGCCCAAGCGTTGACCGGTGTTCTCGGAAACATTCCGACCGACACGGTGCTGTCGTGGACTCCAGAAGAGTTGATTGAGCGAATCGACGAAGCCGCAGACCAGCTGACCGTCGACGATATGGACGAATGGCTCGGCGCTGTCAGGGATGCATTGAAACTCCCTTCCGCCGGTGAACTCATCACCACCGCCTACGGATCCGTGGCACAGATGGCCGGAGCCAGCGCGAAGGTGTACTGCGTACCTCTGTACTCACGACCGTGGGGGGTGGTGACTCCGTGATACCGGTAACTCTGCCTCCTCAGGCTCCGGTGACCCAGAACGACCAAGCCCTCAACGACGCCCACGATGACGTGTGGGTGCGGTGCCAGAAGCAGCTCTCCACAATGGACCAGCTCCGCCAACAGCCCTCGAAAATGCGGCTCTGGGATGGTGATTTCGAGCAATCATTCTGGCTGCAGGAACGCATCGAATCCGACCTGCCATTCGTAATGAACGAGGCCTCCACAGGCACCGTGACACTACGGGCGGATTCTCACGCCGCGCAGTGGGTACTCGACCGACACCACCGCCTACAAAACGTCTTCCTCACCGCAGACGTTCGAGGTATGCGGTGGTCCGGACAGCTCGATAGCTACGAACTGGAAAAAACCGACAAAGGCGAACGGCTACTAACCCTCAATTTTGAGCACGACCTCGGCCAGATTATGAACCTGCCATGCTGGCCGAACCCATTCGCCCCAGCCACTGGCCCCCAATTCCCGCACTATTTCACGCTCGCCGGGCCATCTCGATACATGCTCAAGTTGCTGCTATTCGTGAACCTATTCCGACTATCCGGCAACCTCTGGACCCTGCCCGATAACCCCCTCGACCCACGCACGTGGGCCCAAGGACTAGTGCCATCAGAATGGCCAGTAGTAGTACAACCCGATTCACTGGTCCTGGACGATTCACAGTGGTGCATCGTCGACACGCGCATGGACACCTGGTTCGCGGCCGCCGAGGAAATCCTCGCAGACGCAGGACTAATGGTCACTTGCCGACGATGGCTCGACGGGGACCCACCACCATGGCCCGGAGCCATCATGCGCACCGGCCAATTAGTGGTAGACATCATCGACAAATCCGGAGTCTTCGAGCAGACCAGCCACGGAGGAACTATCTTCGGCGGCCTGGCCCGCACGATTACCTCCCATGCCGACAACCTCGTCGACGAAATCGTCAACACCGTCGCCGACCCAATAGAACCCGCCGAATACTCGGTATCCCAATGGCTAGGTACATCCCCGACGCAACCCTGGGTCATTTACCGCGACGGCTACCCCTCGGGAGTACAAGCCGCGAAATACACCCGAGTGCAAGAAGGCCCCGTACAAATAACCGCCGGCGGCCACTCCGCGCCGGGCGTAAATGAGGCCCAGTCGCTAGCCATTCGGCTGGCCGGCAATGTCATGGGCTCAATTTTCCGCCTGGATACGTTGGGCGACATCATCGACGATGCCGTTGCCCCAATGTACGAGGACGTGTGGTTAGCGTTCGCTACTCATAAGTCGCTTCTTCGTATCGCACGGCAGGGCCATTTCCATAAGCAGGAAGCATTTGCTGACGATGTGGATAACGTGTTCACCCTATCGGGCGTGATTGCTTTTCGGAGAGCCTTTTGGCGCACTCGTGGCCACGACAATTTCGAGTTAAAGGTCGCCGACGGCGCACCGTATCTGATTGGTGCTCCAGGGCAAGGACATTTCGAGTTAGGCGACCGCATCGGGGCGACGATAAAAGGCCTCCCACCGGGACGGGTGCTGGTTGAGCAGGTTCACCAACTGGTGCTGCATGAATCCCGGGATGGTGTCGAGTGGGACATCAAGTGCGGTGACCCGCGGGCAACGGAGTCCCCGTGGGACCGGGGCTTACGGCATATACGCCGCCTAACACGGTCGATGCGTCGGCACAATCTCGCATAGGAGAAAAAGTATGTTTAGCGTCCCTGACCAGGATAAGTGTGACCCAGAGAGTCCTGATGAGCACCTGCTTTGGGCGTTAATGGGTCTGCCAGGCCCCGGTGCCACAGCGGTCATGCTGGTGCCTGAACCGGCCCTACGGCAGTGGTCAAAACACCTGTGGGAGTGCGGATTCCGGCACCACCCCGAGCTGCAGACGCGCCGGTATGAACCACCATCGGATCCGCTGTCCGGCGGTGGGGAGTGGGTTAACCATGACGTCGCCTAAGGGGGTTTCACCAGATAACGCTATTACAGGTGGTTCAGGACTGCGGGCGATGCAGTCCTCGACAGACGAACAGATTCGCAAACGCCTCCAAGACCAGGTACGGAAACCGTTGGAGAAAGCTCGCGAGGGTTTTCTCGACGGTTTTCTACCGGCTCTGGGTGATGCTCTGCGTGGCAACCCACCGGAGGGGTATTCCCCGATAGCTGCCGGTTTCCGTGATGGCCTGTCGTCATCGCTAGATGAGCTGGTGTTCGCCCCACTGGCGGAGGCATTCACAGGGTCCCCTGGTGAGCTGCCTGAAATCACATCGGCCATCGCAGACCAGCAATCCAAAACCCAAAAGCTCATCGATGAGCGTGGCCGGGGTTGCACGTATTCATCACGGAACATCGCCTACCGAGGGCGCGGGACCCACAGTGAGCGAGAGCGGATTCCGTTCACCGAACAGATCGGCCCACTGATTGGTGCAGCGATTGACCCGGCTGGAGGCGTAGTGATCCGCACGCCGGGGTCATGGCAAATCATCGCGAAGACCGGGGTGTCGGGCACGTCCGCGCCGGGCGGGAATTGGCAGCGCATGTGGATTGAGGTGTTTCGGGCTGACGGGTCACTGCTAGCGGAGTCATGGTCCACAGAGGTGATCGGCTCAGACCAGGGCACAAACATTGACGTGCTGCCTTTGGTGGTGTCGCCGGAGGACGCCGCCGAGGGTGTGACGGTGCGGGTGTACCAGGACGCGGGGCGCCATAGGTGGTTGCTGGGTGGTCATGGTTACACGTTGCTGCTGGTGCAGAAACAGTCTCGGTCTCGGGAGATGTCGACGGTGGATCCGGGGCACCCGGGCGATTGGACGGAGGAATAGGGATGACGGTTCTTACTGGGGATTTTCGGGATATTGCGGGGGAGGATGCGCGTGGCACCGTGACGTTGGTGTCTGCGGTTATTCGTCCTGCGGTTAATCAGCCGGGTGAGGTGGTGACTACGTCGCCGCATGTGTTGCCGCTGGTTGGGGGTGTGTTTACGAGTCCTGAGCTGGATCCTGGCCCGGTGTTGGTGCAGCTGTCGTGTCAGGGGGTGTGGCATGAGTGGCGGATTACGTTGCCGCAGGACGGCGCCCACTCACTGGCTGACTTGTTGGGTCAGGATGTGGATTGGGAGCCTGCGGTGGTGTCGCGGGTTGAGGCGGCGGCACGTGAGGTGCGGGAGGCGTTGGCGGCGGCTGAGGCTGCGGCGCAGCGTGCGGAGGCAGCGGCGGATTGCGCCGGGCCAGGTGGGTCGGGCGGGCCAGGCCCTGCAGGCCCACCTGGCCCTGAAGGCCCGCCCGGGCCGCCTGGCCCTGAAGGCCCGCCCGGGCCGCGTGGCCCCGAAGGTCCGATAGGTGAACCCGGACCGCCGGGTGCCCCCGGTGATGGTGTAGTAACTGCTGCTGTCGCGCCACATCACGTCCCGATGCTGACGGCGGCGCTACAAAAGGACCGTCCCGTCGGGATTCTTGTTGGGGCGTCCGGTGTTGCCGGTGTGGGTATCCCCGCGGGCGTTGACCGTGACCGGTTGAATCTGTGCGCGCGGTTGGAAATCATGTTGAATCGGTCATGTGGTTTGCGTGATGACCGTCGGCCCTTGAGCTTGCGGGGCGATTCCACGCTCATCACTGGCGGCTCGGTTCCTGGTGATGGTCAACTCCGCCGTGGCCTCGGGGCCGCCCCGACCGTGCTGCAGGATGGGCAGACGGCAACCCTGGAGAGTCCCGGCCCGTGTACAGGGTTCTGGATCGGGCTGGCTGAGGGCATCGGGATTGGTGACGTGACCGTGACGGTCGATGACGGGTCACCCGAGGCGGCCGAGTTGGCCACTGGCCAGGTTGACGTGCCTATCGGCTGGATGGAGGGCACGAAAAAGAGTGACCGCGGGTTCACGGGGCTGCATAAAATTGAGGGCCTGCCGCGCAAAAAGCACACCGTGAAAATCAAGGTAACCGGCGGCCTCGCCGGGATTGATTTCATCCATTGCCTGGACGATAACGAGGAGCGCGGCGCAATTCTGCTTAATGCTGGTTGGCCGGGGGCGACGCTGTTCGACCACGTGTACTACGAGGATATTCGGGGTCGCTTACTGTCGGTGCAGCCTGATTTTGTTGTGGTGTTCACCGGCGCTAACGATGAGACCCGCGGCACTGATGAGAAGAAATATCAGCAGGCCGTAAAGAATATCGTTCTGCACACGAAACATAGTGCCGGGCGTCCCTTGCCGGTGTTGTTTGTGTCGCAGCGAGCCGTGACACAGAACCCAGATTTCGACCGGTCAATCGTGACCCGTGCCCTCCAGGCGGCGGCGGATGATGACCCTAACCGGGTGGGCTATGCGTCGGGGGAGGATTTACTCGATGGTGATGTGGATCAACTCATCAAGTATGGGCTTGTCACCAATGATCGGGTGCATCCGACTGCCGCCGGTCATGGGGTCGCAGCTGAGGTGCTTGCTCAGGCGCTTGGTCTGTGGAACCGAGCAGCCCAGGTGGGCCGTACGCAGCCTGGGATGGTGACCGGGCAGGGTGTGACCCGGATTGTGGTTGGTGCCCCGCCGGACGACCCCGACCCGAGCACGCTGTACGTGGAGGTTTAGATGCGGTTATCCAACATTTCGGCAGCCCACCTGGGCGGCGCCCCGGTAAAAAACGTGTGGCTGGGGTCAACGCGCCTATGGCCTGCTGACACCATCAGCGTGGCGGAGCCATGGGAGCGGGGCTACGAGTTCGTGCGGTGGAAGTACGCTGACCGGGCTGTCGGCCCGGTCGCCCCACCCGCGAAGCCGTGGTCGCAGATCGTTACCGGCCTATCGTCACGTGAGCAGGCCTTTTGTGTCTGTCTCGCTGACGGGGGACTGGTCACTATCCGCGATGGGTCCCGTGAGGCGCTTGTTATCAGCCGCAGTGGGGCGACGGTTAGCGCCCGGTCGGTTGGCACGGCTGGCAGCACGGTTCGTGTTGATGCGGAGGTCAGCCGCCCGTGGTCGTGGGTTGAGGTGTTTACGACCCCTGATTGGCGCGGCTACCGCATCAATATCAGGCGCGTGGACGGCAGTTCGGTGAGTGGTGACAGTAACGGCGGCGCATTCAATCAGTCTGAAGAGGTGTTCCCTGAGGGCACGGCGTCGTTGACCATGTCAGGGAACGCATGCTTCCTGATGCTCGGTGAACATATCGGCCCCGATATGCGGCACTGGATTAGCACCCGCGAGATGTGGGAAACCCACACCACGGCAGGCCCGTGGAAGCGACACAGTATTGCTGGTGCAGTTGCGGAGGGCTGGTTGTACTCCGGTGCGCACGGCGGCGGTGGCGGCGGCGCGGGACGTTCCCGTGGCGGCCCGGGCGGCCAGGGCGGCGTATCGACCCTGGGGGCACTGTCGAGCGCTGACGGCACTGATTTCCCTGTGCCCGAGGGGTTTACCGGCACTATCCCCGGTTCCAGTGGTGGCGCAGGTGGTCACGGTGCCCCTGGAGCTGCTAGTACCCAGACCGCTGGTGGCCTCGGTGGGCACGGCGGCGGGGGCGGTGCAGGCGGCATCACCGGCGGCGCTGGTGGGCGCGGCGGTAACGGCGGCGATAGTGAGCACTCTGCGGGCGGATATGGCCACCATGGTGGCGCAGGCGGCGCCGGAGGGGTCACCGGTGGGGCAGGTGGCCCCGGCGGTGACGGCGGATCGAGTGCGAACGACCGCGGTGGAACCGGTGGTAGCGGCGGCAATGGTGGCCCAGGCCGGACTAGTGGAGGTGCCGGCGGCGACGGTGGCGCGGCTGGTGGAAGTGGTCAGGGATTCCCCGGGCGTCGTGGCGCGGCCGGTAAACGAGGCCCAACCGTTACCGACCTGCCCGAAGCATGCCCCACCGGTATCCATATCGACCGGATGCCCGCCTCAGCCGATCTCGTTGTCGGCAACGGGGGAGCAGGCGGCAAAGCCGCCCCCGGCGGAACCAACGGCCAACCCGGCACCCCAGGCGGCCTCATCGTCCACTACTACATTCCTGAACCAACTGAATAACCCACCACAACCCCGCCACCGAGCGGGGTTTACGCATATCTAGGAGAAAAACATGCAGACGGTCATTGATTACAGTGCCGGGGTTCCCCGCGCCGAGAAGGTGGCTTCCGCAGGGTTCGCCGGTGCGGTGCGGTATATCAGCCCGCCACGCGAGTCATGGATGCGCGGCAAGCCCATCGAGCCTGCGGAGCAACGCGACTACACCGGGCACGGACTGGCTACCGCGTTCGTGTGGCAGTTCGGCAAGGAGAAACACCCTGACGCGATGCGTGGTGCCCGCGGCGGCGAGCTGGACGCGAAAGCCGCCCAAGCACAGCTCGATAAGCTCGGGTGCAGCCGCCACCCGGTGTTCTTCGCCGTGGACTTCGACATCACCCTGAACCAATGGAACAAGGTGGCTGCGGACTATTTCCGCGCGGCCGGCAAGGTTCTCGGCCCTGAACGAGTCGGCATCTACGGCCACAGTCGCGTTATCGCCTGGGCTGCCCAGGACGGTGTCATTGCTGCCCTGGGTGGTGGCCGGCATCTCGCCTGGCAGACCGCGGCGTGGTCGCACGGTGAACGCGCCCCAGAGGCGGTCCTGTACCAGCGGCGCGGCACCGTGTCTGTGGACGGCGTCGAGTGTGACGTCAACGAGGTCCTGCACAGTTTCTGGGGCCAACATCCCGTGAAGGCCGTCCAGACTGCGGCCAAACTGGACCGGGGATGGGACGTTGACCTGTCGCACATGATCCCCTTTGGTCGCCCAACTCGGTTGCCGAAGCGCTTCATTGTCGTACACACCACCGAGAACGACCCGTGGACCTGCCGGTCCATCAACATCGTCAGGTACCAGCAGCGCAGCCAGTCCGGCTCATACCACCGCCTGGTCGATACCACCGGCGCCATCACCTTGGAAAACACCGACGATTGGCAGGTCTGGGCCACGGCCAACCGCGGCAATGACATTGCCCTGCACGTGTCGCTGTGCGCCCGCGCCGCCATGACCCGCGAGCAGTGGCTCCAACACCCCAAGATGCTGGAGGGCTGCGCCCGAGTCATCGCGTACTGGTGTCGCACCTACAACATCCCGTGCGAGAAGCGCAGCCAGGCCGAGTTCGGCCGCTATGTCCACGGTGTCGGTGGTCACCGAGACGCCCGAGCCTGGGGCACCACCGACCACACCGACCCCGGCCCCAATTTCCCATACGACATTGTCCTGGCCCGTGCCCGACAGCTCATGGACGAGGCCACCGGCGAGCAGGTCATCGCCGAGCCAGACATGCCCGAGCCCGAGCCGGACACCCCGGAGCTGCCCCCGTGCCCCGAGGGACACATCCGCAGCTTGGTTGACCCCAGGGTGGTTCTCACTCGTGACCAGGCAATTCAGGTGATCGACAAGACCCTGTTCGAGGTGCGCCACGCCGTGCAGCGACTCGCCGAGGCACAGGGCATTGACTACCAGGCAGACGTCCTGGACCCCATCAACAACCTCCGAAAGTAGGAACACCATGAACATTTCCAAGAACCAGATCCCCTGGATTACCCGTAAGTCCGTGTACCTGCTCACCGGCATAGCTGGCCTGGTGCTTGTGCTCACCGGCAAGGCAAGCCCTGAGCAGGCCGACTCTGCTATCAACGCCGATGCCATCTACACCGCCGTGTCAACTCTGGCCCTTGGTATGGCTGGTCTGCTCACCGGCGCGAACTCTGACGCCCGGGAGGTCGAGTCCCGTGAGGTGATCGAGAACCACATCCCCATGCCCACCCCTGAGGTCGATGCCGCAATTAATCGCGTGGAGGAGGCTGCTCGCCGCGTGGCCGAGATTGTCGGTGAGCCGATTGCCTCAGGCCATGACGGTCGAGCTATCGACCGGCTGGCTGCCGATGTGTCTGGTCGGCATCGGGCGGAGTGACGCGGTGGCTATGCATCGTGTGATTGTGTTGCCTCGTGTGGTGTCCGCTGTATGGGCGCTATGGGCGTGGGCAACCATGATCGCTTACTTCCATGAGACCCCCGAGCAGTTGTTCGCGGTGGCGCGACTGCTGCCCGGGCACGCTGTGCCCGTGGTGTGGGGCATAGCCGCAACGCTCATGACCATTGGGGCTGTCATTCCACCCGGCGGAACCGTCGGTGGCATCGCCCGCATCAGCCGCAGTGTTGGAATGACGCTGACGGCCGGGCTGTTGTGTGGGTGGGGGATGGCCTATCTGTGCGACTCCATGGACCAACAGAACCGACTGTGGGTGAGCGCAAAGAACTACTTCCTGTTGGCCCTTGTCGCCATGGCATGCGGTCTCATCGTCGGACGAAACACCGGTCGCACGCTGGAATCACAGGTTCCCGATCTTCCGGAGGTGCCTGGCTCCGACGACAGTCGAGAGGGGTGAAGCGTGGACCCGTCAATTGTCGTTGCAGTTATTGCCCTTGTCGGATCGGTTGTTGGCGCGTGGTTCTCCTGGCGTGGGACGCACGAGGAAACTGCGACCTCGCAGCAAGAGGAGTTCAACACTCGAGTGTTTAACCGTCTCGCAGACGTGGAGAGTCGCCTCCAGACGATGGATAAGCAGTTGGGGGAGACACAGAAGCAGTTAATGACTGCCGAATGGAACGCTCACGAGTTGATGCTGGAGTTGTCGCGGGCGATTCACGCGTTGCAGGCCGTGATGGTGTGGATAGACGCGGGCGCGAAGCCGCCGCCGCCGGAGGTGAAACCGGTTTTGGTGCAGCTTCAGAAGGTTGTGGAAGCAACTGGCCCTCATCCGCGTGAACCCCCGGCCCAGTAACGGAATAGCGCCCCTCTGCCTGAACGGCGGAGGGGCGCTTTTTCCGTGTTCAGGGGTCGGTTTTTGTGGCTCATTTTTGGCTCACTTTTGGCTCAGAACCGCGCAGAAACCGGCATAAATAGGCGTAAAGCTCAACGCCTTAAAAACACGAAAAAGCCCCAACTACCAGGTAAAACCACTGGTAGTTGGGGGTTTTCCGCTAGCGCCCCCAGTAGGACTCGAACCCACGACCCGCCGGGTAGAAGCCGGCTGCTCTAATCCACTGAGCTATAGGGGCTTTGAGCGCTCATGTCGCCCACCGGTCGCGCCTACGCGGGTTGATACGCGCAGGGGAGCCGGTCTGCGCCGAATTCTAACGGGTATGCCCGATAGGTTCTACGAGGCCCTGAAAGTATTACCGTTGACGGTATGACTGCGACAACTGCGGACCCGGTTCACCCCACCGACTCCGCACACCCGGAATCCTCGCCGGCTACTGGGCGCAAACGTGTGCGCCGCACCGTCGGCTGGTACCTGCTGTTCGCTTTAATCGCAGGCAGTCTCGCTGGCGGACTGTCGTTGTGGTTCAACAGTGAATCTCGTACCACCCTGGGCGTGCCTGACCCTGGTGTCATTACCACCATCGGTTTCCCGCTGGCTAAGGCTGGTGGCGAGATCTTTGCTTCTTTGGCGACTGGTTCGTTCATGCTGGCCGCTTTTGCCACTAAGCGCCGCCCTGACGGCACTTTGGATCTTGATGGCTATGCCGCCTCGCGCACCGGTATGTGGTCGATAGCGGCGTGGGGTTGTATTGGTCTGCTTCAGATCCCGTTGGTGCTTTCCGACGTGTCGGGCTTGCCGTTGTCACAAACTATTCAGCCGCAGAACTGGTCAGTTGCTCTCGACCAGGTTTCTGAGGCTGTCGCCTGGTTGTGGGTGGGCATTTTCTCCCTGGTGTGTGCCTTGGGCGCGGCGTTGACGCGGAAGTGGATTTGGCAGCCGGTGTTTTTTGCCTTGTCGCTGTTGTCGATGATGCCGCTGGCTGTGGTGAGCCATAACGCTACTGGCGGCAACCATGACTATGGCACCAACTCCTATATCTGGCACTTGACGTTCACGGTGTTGTGGGTCGGTGGCTTGATGGCGCTGATTGGTCACGCTCGTCGCCGTGGCCGTTTCCTTGACGTCGCTGTTGCGCGGTACAGCTTCGTCGCACTTGTTGCTTTCATTGCCATGACGGTCTCTGGCGTGATTAATGCCTGGATCAACCTTGGCTGGCATGACCTGTTCACCTCCACGTATGGGGTGTTGGTGGTGATTAAGGCGGTCGCGATTATTGTGCTGGGCCTGGTGGGTTACCTTCATCGCCAGATCACTATCCCGAAGATCAAGAATGATCCGTTCGGTTTCGCGTTCCGGCGTTTGGCCATTGTTGAGGTCATCATCATGGCGTTGACCATTGGTGTGGCCGTGGCTTTGTCGCGTACTCCTCCGCCGCCGCAGTACGCCGAGCAGGCTGGTGGTACCGGTGAGTTGCCCGAGATTACCCAGATGGAGGTCAAGCTCGGTTATAAGTTGGACATTCCGTTTGGCTGGGAAGCCCTGTTTTCGACTTTCCGGTTTGATGTTTTCTTCGGCTCGGCGGCCATTATTGCTGCCGCGATCTACCTGTACTGGGTGTATTTGCTGAAGAAGCGCGGTGGTCAGTGGCCGACGTCGTACATCGTGTGGTGGTTGTCTGGTTGCGCGTTGCTGCTGTTTACGTCGTGTTCGGCGTTGGGTGTGTACATGCCGGCATTGTTCAGCGTTCACATGCTTGCGCACATGATTTACTCCATGGCTGTGCCGGTGATGCTGTGCTTGGGTGGCCCGATGACGCTGGGTCTGCGCGCGCTTAAGCCGTGCGGTAAGGACGGTGTGCCTGGTCTTCGTGAGTGGTTGGTGGTGTTCATTAACAACCCGGTTTCCAGGTTCCTCACTAACCCGTTGGTGGCGACGGTGCAGTTCGTGGCTGGTTTCTACATCATGTACATGACGCCGATTTTCGGTGCGCTTGCCGACGAGCACGCCGGGCACTTGTTCATGAATATCCACTTCCTGATCTCGGGCTACATCTTCTACTGGGTGATTATCGGTGTGGATGCTGCGCCGCAGCGCATTCCGGAGTCCATCAAGCTTGTGACCCTGATGGGATCGCTGCCGTTCCACGCGTTTTTCGGTATCGCGTTGATGCAGATGAGCCAGGTTATGGCTTTGGATTACTACTCCACCTTGGACTTGCCGTGGCAGGTCAATTTGTTGGAGGACCAGAACACTGGTGGCGCTATTGCCTGGGCTTTGGGTGAGGTGCCGATGTTCATTGTGATGGCTGCGCTATTCGTGCAGTGGCGCAATTCTGATGAGCGCGAAGCCCGACGTTATGACCGTAAGGCCGAACGCGATAACGACGCTGAGCTGCAGGCGTATAACCAGATGCTTGCTGAGATGGGGCAGGGCCGTGAGCCTGGCAGTAGCCGGTACTTCACCAGTTCTGTTGACCAGGACCACGAGATGCATTTGGATAACCCGGTGCGTTCAGAAACGGTCCGAAAGATGAAATAGGTGCTGCTCATAGAGTTGTTGACACTTCGGTGACTATCCACACTCTCGCCCCGGTTGCATGGTTGTGCACCGGGGCGAGTGCTGTGTTGCGGGCAATGTTCGAGGCGACACCACATCCGCCGCACAGGAAGGCAGTACCGCAATGTCTAATTCGACCATCACCATTTTGGGTAATCTCACTCAGTCGCCGGAACTTCGCACCACCACTCATGGCCACCGGGTCGCCACTTTCCGGGTCGCCTCCTCCCGGGGTCGCTTTGTTGAGGATCAATGGCAGGACGGGGAACCGACCTACCTTGATGTGGATTGCTGGGAGCCGATGGGCCCGAATGTGATGACCACATTGACGTCCGGGATGGCGGTGATTGTGCACGGCCGGCTGGAGACTTCCCGGTGGACCAATAAGGAAGGCGAGACGCGCACCAAGATGCGTATTCGGGCAACTGCGGTCGGCCCTGATTTGCGCCGCATGGACGGCACCATGAATTGGGCGAACCGCAATAGCACTGTCGCTAAGGCCGGGGCTAACCACACCTCGGACCCGTCACGCGAGAAGGTTTCTGACGACAACGACGATGAGGTCGACGTAGCCACCAATGCGATGTACCGCGATAAGGAGGCCCAGCCGTCGTTTTAACTCACCCGCGTCCGGTTTGTCGCGTTGTTCGATCGGTACGCGGTGCGTAGTCTCTTGGGGGATTACCTCACCAGCAGGAAGGCAGTGGTAGCACTATGGCTGAGTTCATCTACCAGATGAAGGGCGTACGCAAAGCCCACGGCGAAAAGGTCATTCTCGACAATGTGACCATGGCGTTTTACCCGGGCGCCAAGATTGGCGTGGTTGGCCCCAACGGCGCCGGTAAGTCGTCAATTCTGAAGATCATGGCCGGGCTGGACCAGCCCTCCAATGGTGAAGCGTTCCTCGAGCCTGGTGCCACCGTCGGCATCCTGCAGCAGGAACCTCCGTTGAATGAGGACAAGACTGTGCGCGGCAACGTCGAGGAAGGCCTCGGCGAGATCTTCGAAAAGAAGCAGCGCTACGAGGAAATCGCCGAAGAGATGGCGACGAACTACACCGACGAGCTCATGGAAGAAATGGGCAAGTTGCAGGAGGACCTCGACGCGGCTGATGCCTGGGAGATTGACTCCAAGATTGAACAGGCTATGGACGCGCTGCGCTGCCCGCCCGGTGATGAGCCGGTGAGCCACCTCTCCGGTGGTGAGCGCCGCCGTGTCGCGCTGGCTAAGCTGCTGCTGTCCGAGCCGGATCTGCTGCTGCTCGATGAGCCCACGAACCACCTGGATGCGGAGTCGGTGTTGTGGCTTGAGCAGCACTTGCAGACGTACCCGGGTGCTGTGCTGGCAGTCACCCACGATAGGTACTTCCTCGACCATGTCGCTGGCTGGATCTGTGAGGTCGACCGCGGCAAGCTCTACCCCTACGAGGGCAACTACTCCACCTACCTGGAGAAGAAGGCCGAGCGCCTTGAGGTCGCGGGCCGTAAGGACGCCAAGCTGCAGAAGCGCCTGAAGGACGAGCTCAACTGGGTCCGGTCCGGCCAGAAGGCCCGCCAGGCAAAGAACAAGGCCCGTCTGGAACGCTACGAGCAGATGGTCGAAGAAGCCGAGCAGTACAAGAAGCTCGACTTCGAAGAAATCCAGATTCCGACCCCGCCGCGCCTGGGCAACCAGGTCGTTGATGTGAAGAACCTGGAAAAGGGCTTCGACGGCCGCACCCTTATTAAGGATTTGTCCTTCACTTTGCCGCGGAACGGCATTGTGGGCGTGATTGGCCCTAATGGTGTTGGTAAGACCACCTTGTTCAAGACCATCGTCGGCTTGGAAGAGCCCGACGCCGGTGAGGTCAAGGTCGGCCAGACTGTGCAGCTGTCCTACGTGGACCAGAACCGCGAGCAGATCGATGGCAATAAGTCGGTGTGGGAGGTCGTTTCTGACGGTCTGGACTACATCCACGTCGGCCAGAATGAGATGCCTTCTCGCGCCTACCTGTCGGCCTTCGGATTCAAGGGCGCTGACCAGCAGAAGCCAGCCAAGGTGCTCTCCGGTGGTGAGCGCAACCGCCTGAACTTGGCGCTGACGCTGAAAAAGGGCGGCAACCTGATCCTGCTCGATGAGCCGACCAACGACCTGGACGTGGAAACCCTGTCCTCGTTGGAAAACGCGCTGGAGAACTTCGCTGGCTGCGCCGTGGTCATCTCCCACGACCGCTGGTTCCTGGACCGCACCTGTACCCACATCCTCGCCTGGGAAGGCAATGTGGAAGAAGGCCAGTGGTTCTGGTTTGAAGGCAACTTCGAGGACTACGAGAAGAACAAGGTTGAGCGCCTCGGCCCCGAGGCCGCACGCCCGTCCCGCGTGACCCGCCGCAAGCTGACCCGCTAGCGCTAGGCTGGGCTCACACGGCCCCCGGCCCACACCGGCTTCGTGCCGATGTGGTGACCGGGGGCTTTTCTTCTTGTAGGAGGAGCCATGCCTAATTCCACCCACCGGGCCCCGCACAGTGTCACGCTGCCGGTGCGCTGGTCCGATTTCGACCGCTACGGCCATGTCAATAATGCCGTCTACCTGGATTACTCCCAGGAAGCCCGCTACCGGGTGCTTGTCGACGGCATGGACGGCGCCGAGGTGCCCATGTCGGTGGCCCGCAATGTCAGCATCGATTTTTTGCGCCCCATCCTGCCCGGCACACGCGAAATCATCATTGACACCGAAATCACCGATTGCGGCAGAACCTCGTACACCATGGTGCAAACCCTTCGCACCAGCGCTGATGACATTGTCGCCAAGGTCACCACGGTGCTTGTCGTCATCGATGGCACCACCCTGCGCCCGGTCGAGGTCACCCCGGCAGCCAAAGCGATGCTGCAGAATTTCGCCACCAAAGAACTCACCCGCGGTGATTCCGGGGAGACCGCCTCATGAGCGGGGTAGAGGTCCGCGCAACCCCAGCCGAGCTGCGTAATCTTGCTATCTTGGCGCGCCGGGCCGAAGGTCTTGATGGTGGTGCGCTGCTGCGCGTGCAGCCCCGCGAGGGCACGGCGCCGCGGGTGTTCACCACCACCCCGTTTGGTCCCTTCGCGTGCCGCACGATAGCCATCGAGACCGATGACCCTTCGGTGTGTGTGCGTGCCGACGCTGTTAGCGCCGCGGTACAGGCCGCGGACCCAGAAGCCAGTGTGGTGCAGTGCGGCGGTGCGGTAGCGCCCTGGCCTGGGGTGCTGCCCCCGGCTGATGGTTTTACTCTGCTGGATATGGTGCCGGCCTCAGTCGTCGTAGACCTCGATGACAAAGCCCAGGCTGAGGCGCGCACAATTAATACCCCACTCGGCCCACCGGCAGCACTGCTGGACCAAGAAGTGCTCACGGTGAGCAATGATGAGGGCCTGCGTGCCGCGGTGACTACGCGGGAAATTTTCGCGCTGCGCCGGATGGGTTTTGTGCCGGATAATCCACAGTCCAATGAGCCGGTACGTATTTCCGCGCGGGGCCGGTGGCTGCGCCTGGATGGCCGCTACGGCAGTGTGTTCTCCGGTGGCGGGTTCGGTATCAGCGTCATCTAGCCCGCAGATGGTTTAGGGGTGTGCGTTGATGAGCATGTCCGCCACCCGCACCATGTGGTCCCATAGCGCCCGCCGTTCAGCCTGCGGCAACTCCTCGTCTGGGATCTCCTCAAGGGAGGCGGCCATGAGGTCCAGCCAGCGGTCGCGGGCGTGCACATCGATACGGAAGGGCATATGCCGCATCCGTAGTCGCGGGTGCCCGCGCTGCTGGGAGTACTCCGCCGGGCCACCCCAGTACTGCTGCAGGAACAGCCGCAGTCGCTCCTCGGCGCCTTCCATATCGTCACTGGGGTACATCGGGCCGAGGATGTCGTCGGTGGCGACACGCTGATAGAAGCCGTGCACAAATCTTTGGAACGTCTCCGGGCCAATGGTGTCGAACACGGTCTGGGGGCTATCAGCGCTCATGATTCCAAGAGTAACCGCGGCCACAGGGCAGGAGGAATCGGCCTCTGTGGCCGCGGCTATCAATTAATTGCGGTCGATCGCGCGGGCGTGCAGTGCGCGGCGCACGTGGTCGCGGCCCTCAGAAAGCACCCGCTGCACCGGTGCGGGCGTGGCCGGGTCGTCGATGACCCCGGTGGCCTGTGCGATGGCCTCGTCGGTGATATCCCAGATGGGGTAGAGGCCCTCGAGCATCCGCAGCGCGGTATCCGAGGAGTAGTCCTCCCACCACTTAAGGGCGCTTTCAAAGTACCGGTCGGTGTAGCCTTCCTCGACCAACTGCTCGCCGGAGCCGGGGGCGGTAAAGCCCGCGATGAGGTGACGTAGCGCCAGGTTCGACGGAGCGTCCTCACCCTGGGCGGTCATTGCCGACCAGGTGGTGGCCTTAGCGTCCGAGGTGGGCTGCGAAGCCCGCGCCTGGGTGGCTGACTGCACACCCTGGGCGGACTTGTCCTCGGCAGCCAACTCGTCGATCTCGGTGGCCGGGTCCGTCACCGCACCGGCGGCAATCAGTGCAGTCAGGGCAGTCCAGCGCATATCGAAATCAGCGCTGAGGCCGGACAGTCCGACGGTTTCCGGCTGGCCTTGCACAATCGCGCGGAAAACGTCGACAACCGGAGCGCCCAGACCGGCCAGCGGCACCTGAGCCAACGCATTGACATGCGCCAGCTGCGCATCCGAACCAGGCTCGGCGGCGCGGGCGCTGGCCAACAGGCCGTGGGCCAGCGCCGGAATGCCGGTCTGCTTGGCCCAGACCGGCTCGGCGTAGCGGGTGGCTGCGGTCACAGCCTGGGAGAGCACGCGCTCCAAAACGGCAATCTGGTCCTCATCGCCGGAACCACCCAGCACCAGGTCGATGAAGTTGCGGGCGCGCATATCGCCCCGGCGCACCATCTGCCAGGTCGCCGACCAGCACAACGTGCGCGGCATCGGATCAGTGATATCGCCGATGTGCTTGATGACCGTTTCCAGCGAGCGCTGGTCAAGGTTCAACCGGGCGTAGGTCAGATCATCATCATTGACCAGGACCAGGTCGCCGGCGGGGCAGCCAACCAGCTCGGGCACCTCAGTGCGCTCAGAAGTGACATCGATTTCCTCCCGGCGCACCCGCTGCAAGGACTGCTCGCCATTCTCGCTGTCCAGGCGGTAGATGCCGACGGCGATGCGGTGGTCACGAATCTCGCCCTTGCCGGGCTGAGCGCCGGACTGGGTGACCGCAAAGGAGGTGTACACACCGTCCTTAACGTCGAAGTCAGCCGCCAGCGTCGGCAAGCCAGTGGTGTTGAGCCACTGTTCAGCCCAGTTCGACAGGTCGCGGCCGGAGGTTTCACTCATGGCCTCCAGCAGGTCATCGAAGGTGGCGTTGCCGAAACGGTGCCGGGCGAAGTGCAAGCGGGCGCCGGCGAGGAAAGCGTCCTCACCGACGTAGGCGACCAGCTGCTTGAGAACCGAGGCGCCCTTGGCGTAGGTGATGCCGTCGAAGTTCTGCTCCACAGTGTCGATATCGCCGGCGTCGGCGGCAATCGGGTGCGTCGAGGGCAGCTCATCCTGCTGGTAGGCCCAGGACTTCTCCACATTGGCGAAAGTGGTCCAGGCCTGGCTGTAATCAGACACCGCAACCTGGGCGGCGGCAGCGGACCAGGTGGCGAAGGACTCATTAAGCCATAGGTCATCCCACCACTGCATGGTCACCAAGTCGCCGAACCACATATGCGCCATCTCGTGCAGCACGGTGTCATTGCGGCGCTCGTAGCGGTAGCCGGTGGCGCGGGAGCGGAATACGTACTCATCGCGGATGGTGACGCAGCCAGCGTTTTCCATCGCGCCCATATTGAACTCGGGGCAGAAAATCTGGTCGTACTTACCGAAGGGGTAGGGCTCGCCGAAATTCTTCGCGTAGAAATCGAAGCCCTGCTTAGTCTCCCGGAACAGGGTGTCCGCGTCGAGATGCTCGGCGATGGACTGGCGGCAGAACAGGCCCAGGTCAATGGTGAGTTCACCATCGGGCAGATGATCGGCCGGGGTCTCCGGGTGCGCAGTGACTTCACCACGCCACTGGTCGTGCACCTCATGCCAGGGGCCGATGCAGAAAGCGATGAGATACGTCGACAGCGGAACCGGGACCTCAAAGGAGTACAGCTTCGCGCCGCCGTCGGCATCGGTGATGGTGGGGGCGGAGTTGCTGACCACGGTCCACTCGGCCGGGGAGGTAACACGCAGCGACCAGGTCGCCTTCAGATCGGGCTGGTCGAAACAGGCGAAGACGCGCTTGGCATCAGCGGTTTCGAACTGGGTGTACATGTAGGTCTGGTCGTCGGCGGGGTCGACGAAGCGGTGCAGGCCCTGGCCAGAGGTGGTGTAGCGGCACTGCGCGTCGACCACCAGGGTGTGGGTGCCCTTCGACAGGGGCACAGTAAGGCCCTCGTCGCTGTTGTAGTTGGCCTTATCGCCCCGGCAGGCGGTGTCGGTGATATCCGTGCCGTCGAGGTGGACGGCGTTGATATCGGCATCGCGTAGGTCGATGAAGGTCTCGCCGTCGGCAAGCGCCTCGAACTCAACGGTGGTGACCGAACCGAAGGTCGGGGCGTCGGCGGTGACATCGAGGGCGACGTCGTAGTGCTGCACGCGAACCTTTTCGGTGCGGGCGCGTGCTTCGTCGCGAGTGAGATTAATAGAGGTCACCTGGTGGTCTCCTTATAGCGAAACGAGTCGAACGAATAGGTGTGCCTTACAGAGTAGGCATGTGCAGCGCGACGGTCGACGCAGACCCCACAGCAACACCGCCGACCACTACTGTGGGGCGCATACGATGCCAACGACTGTTCTCCACCCTCATGAAATGGAGCCCCTGATGTCTCAGAAGGTCACTTTCTGGTTCGATGCGTTCTGCCCGTTTGCGTGGATTACCTCCCGCTGGATGAAAGAGGTTGAGCAGGTCCGCGATATTGAGGTCCAGTTCATCCCGATGAGCCTGGCAGTGCTCAACGAGGGCCGCGACCTGCCCGAGGATTACAAAATGAAGATGGCGGCCGCGTGGGCACCGATGCGGGTGTGCACCGCCGTTGCCACCCACGACGGCCTGGAGCACATGGACAGCCTGTACCGCCAGCTGGGAACCAACTTCCATGATGATGGTGGCCTGAAAAAAGCTGCTGAACTGGATATTGAGGGCGCCAAGAAGCTTATCGACGAGATGATCGGCGACGCCCTGAAGTCCTGCGGCCTGCCCGCCGAGCGCATCGAAGCCGCCCATACCGATAAGTACGACGCCACGATGCGGCAATTCCACCAGGGCGCCATGGACGCTGTTGGTGACGAGGTCGGAACCCCGGTGGTGAAGTTCGGGGATACCGCCTTCTTTGGCCCGGTGCTCACCCGCATCCCGCGTGGTGAAGACGCGGCCACGATCTTCGACGGTGCTGTGGCACTAGCAGCTAATCCGCATTTCTTCGAGCTCAAGCGCTCTCGCACTGAAGCTCCTGAGTTTGGGTAGTCGCGCTTCCTACGTGGGGTAGGGATCGCACAAAGCGGCGCCACCGGGATTAACCTCGGTGGCGCCGCTGTGGCTTATGAATTACTCGTTGTCTTCGAGCTCTTCAGCAGCGACGGCACAAGAGACGGACTCGCCGGCACCGGAGACGGTGTCCTCGGCCAGGGTCTCGCCATCAACCTGAATCATGCAGGTGAGTTCGCCGTTATCGTCATCACCATTGGTGGCGGTGAGGGAGGCGGCGAAGAAATCCTCAACGGGGATTTCCTTGGACCAGCCAGCGGCGAGGCCTTCTTCGGTTTCGGTCTGGCCTTCGGCTACGACGTACTTGACCATGGCCGACTGGGCGTCGCCATCAATCATGTAGACGACGGCTTTGGGGTCGGTGGCTTCTCGGGACGCTTCGGTGTATTCGTCGCTGACCTCGTCGGTAGCTTCGTCAACCTCGTTAGAGATTTCGTTGCTGGCTTCGTCTACTTCGTTTTCCACCTCGTCACCACAGGCGGCGAAGAAGATCAGGATTGCCAGAGCAATCAGTAGGGCGGCTAGGAGCGGAATGAGGCAGCCGGCTTTTTTGTACCAGGGCTGCTTTTCGGTATCGACGATGCGCTCGGAACCGGTGGGGTTGTTCTGCTCGTGAGAATTCGGATGAGTCATGTGGTGTCCTTTCGACAACCCACGCTCGGCTTCACTAGGTAAAGCAGCGGGTGGGCTTCAGTCCCAAGTGTCTTCCGAACTTGCAGAACTAAATATTTTTATTGGTGTTCGTGGGAACGCTACCAAAGGAAAACAATATTAACCCCACTCAAACGGGCTTAGGTGAATAACGTTACCAAACCGTTCGTTTTGCCTGGCCGCCTACAGCTGGCCCGCTTGCCGACGTTGGCGCAGGCCGGCAGGGGTTTCGGCCCTATTCAGGATCAGTCGGCGAGTCGATGCCCGTCTCAGGCCCCGGCGGCTCATTGCCCGGCTCCTCGGGCAGGACGGCACTGCCTGCAATCCCGATTGTGAGTGCCACGAGCCACACCACACCCCAACGCCGACGCACGCGCTCTGGCTCTACTGGAAAATCCAGGCCTAAGAATTCACGGTCAGTCTCGGTGAGGTACTTCTGCGCCTCTGCCTGGTCACGGGCTTCCTCCCACGCCTTGGCGTCTTTGCGCTCGTAGTAGAACCAAGCACCAGGAGGAATAAGGAACAATCCGGAAAGCCCGATAGAACCAATAATTACGTTCGGGTCTCCTCCGTTGTCCAAGATGCCGGTTAACAGCATGACGACACCGAGGAAGATGGAGAAATAGGCCAAAAATCGACGCAACCTGGGATTATGGCGTGGCCGGATAAGGGGCGTCGTATCCTGCGGCCCCGTTGGCGCGCTTATGTCCCTATCCGGCATTACCGCCGGGGTGGGAGCGTGTACCGGCGGCGCAAACGGGTCCACCGTGTCTGTGCGTGGTTTCGGTGGGGCTGTCGGCGGCATTGGCGCTGCCGGCGGTTCGGGCTGGTAGCTGCGGTAAGCATCTGCCTGCGCAGCCCCGGCCTGTTGCTTGCGTTCAGCGTTTTTCTCCGCTGCCTGCTTAGCTGCGTGCTGCAGCTTCGCCCCAAGGCTCGTCAGCACTGGTTTACTGCCGCTGCCCCAGGCATCCGGCACGTCATAATTAGCCGGATCATCCTCAAAAGCCACCAGCGTCGGCGCTGGCGATATCTCTGGTTCTAAATCATCATCGGTGAGCTCTTCGGAGCGGGCGCACTGCAATGTCACTTCTGCAGCCAGCGCTGAGCCCTGAATAACAGCCCTGCTCACCGGCACCAAGTCCATCTGCTCGAAATGCTGCACCGCGGCAAGGAGTTTGTCGCTCGTGCCCTTCGACAACTCACCAATACGCTGCTCGTCCAAGCGCACCTCGACGACAGTTTTCGTCGTGCGAATACCAGTCTGAATACTGTGCAGGCTGACCAGCAATTGGCCAGTCCCGCCCGGCGGCACATAGTCCGCCAACACGTCGAAATGCTCAGCTTCTTTCGTCACCTGGATCACGCGGCCGTCGGGAAGCAACGTAAAAGGCTCGGCTGGCGGATCGTTGAGGGGAACACACTGGCCAGGCTCACGAATCTTCAACTTGGCGTAGAAGCGTGTCTCATCACCGAGATCGTCCTTAAATAGCTGAATCCACGCCATCGCCGAGACTCCGGAGGCAGCCACCCGGGCGATCTCGGGCCAGTACTCGTCGGCACGCGCTGATTCCAGGTAGCCGATATGAGTGCCCTCCCACCGCACAGAAATCGCATGTCCGCGCCGGTCCATCGGATTATCCGGCTCTGGCACAAGCGAAACCGGGGCTATCCTGGCGCGGTACCTATCTTCCTCGCCGGTTGTGAAGAGGCGATGCAGCGCCCGGTTATTGGACTTAAGCCCCACGACAGGCTCAGTAAACGTCTTGCCGCGGCCGGTGATATCAACAACCGGTGCCAAAGGGGGCCTCCATCGCTAGTGGTGTCGAACTGATATCACTCAGTCTAGAGACGGCTCGGACATTGATTACCGCGTGGATGTACTGAGGTCGAACACAACTGTGACTAAAGTTCGAAGCATGCGTATTTACCTGGGTGCAGACCATGCCGGTTTTGAGATGAAGAACATCATTAAGGCCCACCTCGAAGAGGTAGGCCACGAGGTCGTCGACTGCGGTGCCCTCGAGTACGACGCCGCCGACGATTACCCGGCCTACTGCATTGAGGCCGCCTCCCGCACCGTGAACGACCCAGGTTCGCTGGGCATCGTGCTGGGTGGCTCAGGCAATGGCGAGCAGATTGCCGCCAATAAGGTCAAGGGCGCGCGCTGTGCCCTGGCCTGGTCCGTAGAGACCGCCAAGCTCGCCCGCGAGCACAATAATGCCCAGCTCATCGGCCTAGGTGGCCGTATGCACAGCGAGGATGAAGCGTTGGCCATTGTGGATGCCTTCGTCTCTCAGGAGTGGAGCAATGAGGAGCGCCACCAGCGCCGCATCGATATCCTCGCTGATTACGAAAAGACCGGTATCGCTCCCGCGCTGCCGGAATAACACGCGCAGCAGCGACCCTTTTACTCACCTAGCGCCCCGCTCGGACGTAGCTCCGGGCGGGGCGCTGCGTTATGTGGCGGCTCCACAGATAGGTAAATATTGCACCCAAAAGGGTTCGCAGTATTTATTATTTGCCACATGAAGTTTCATGGCTGGAAGCATTCATCGGGCGCAGCTTCGACACAACGCGGCGACCATCCACAGCACCCGCCCAATGCCGTACCCATCACCGCGCCCAACACGCTGGCAGAAGAGATTGACCTCCGCGGCATCGTGCTGGGAACAGCCTCTGCGGCCCTTCAGATTGAAGGAGGTGACCGCAATAACGACTGGGAGGAATGGTCGCGCACTCCCGGCAATATTGCCGACGGCTCCTCGCCAGTGCGCGCCACCGACCACTGGAATCGCTGGCGCGAAGACAACCAGCTCATGCAAGCAATGGGGTTGCGTGCAGCACGCCTTGGTGTGGAATGGGCCCGGATTGAACCCAGCCCCGGGGTCTTCGACCACGCCGCGATCGACCATTACCGCGAAGAAATTGGCGACCTTGTCGACCGCAATATCGCGCCGCTGGTGACCCTGCACCACTTCGTTAATCCCGTCTGGTTCGCCACACGCGGCGGCTTCACCAACTCTGAATCCCGTGGGGCTTTTCTGCGCTACGTCCGCACCGTCGTCGATGCTCTTGGTGACCTGGTCACCGATTGGGTCACCATTAACGAGCCCAATGTGTACGCCACCCAGGCACACTTATTCGGCGAAGGCCCGCCGGCGAACCGCTCCTGGCGGGACACGATGCGGGTGCTGCGGCACACAGCCATCTCCCATATCGGCGCTTATGACCTCATCCACGAGCTCCAAGGGGAGCGTGCCAACGTCGGCTTCGCCCATCATGCCCGCGCCTTCGCGCCCCGCAACCGCAATAACCGGTTTCATCGCGCAACCAGCGCCATTGCCCGCAAGCTTTTTCAAGACATCATTGCCGAAGCCATGCTTACAGGCACCTTCCACCCAGCAATCGGCGGCAACTGGCGCAGTGGAGTGCGACAGGGCCGCTACTACGACTACCTGGGCCTGAACTACTACTCACGCACCGCCATCGACAAGCTTGACGACGGCACCTTCCCCGGCGTTGCGGTCAACGACCTCGGTTGGGAGATCTACCCGCAGGGCCTAGTCGACTGCGCCCGTGACCTCATCGAACGCTATGACGCCCCGGTGTGGATTACCGAAAATGGCACCTGCGATAACGGCAATCCCACCACCGGGCAGCTTGAGCGGTTCCGCAGTCGTTTCATCGTGGACCACCTCACCGCAATCGCGAACTCGGGGCTTGATATCCCGCGCTACTACCACTGGTGTTTCGTGGACAATTGGGAGTGGAACCTTGGTGAAAAGCCCCGCTTCGGTCTTGTCCACCTTGACTACGACACCCAGCAGCGCAGCCCAAAACCCTCGGCCGAATTGCTCGGCGAGCTCAGTCGCACCGGCACCATCACCCGGGATCTTTATGCCCGCTACATTGCCGGTATTTCCTACCCGCAGGCGCCGGCATGAGTTCTGGCGATACCCACCCCACGGACCTGGTCGACCAGCCCGCCGACCACCGGCCGGCTGTGTCCCGCGGCTGGATCACCCGCTATGGGCTGCTCTACCTGGGGCAGAACACTTCCTGGGCGGCGCCTGCGCAACTATTGCTCGCCCAACAGATTCTGGTCTGGTACCCGGGGGAGAAGGAGCAGAAACTCGCGTTACTCATGGCTATTGGCGGTGTGGCAAGTCTTATTGGACACCCCCTGGCGGGGTGGCTTTCCGACGTCACTCCGGTGCGCTTCGGGCGACGGTCAACGTGGATTGCTTGCGGCGGTCTTGTTGCCAGCGCCTGCCTGATAGTGATGGCACACGCGCCGGGCTTTGCCACCTTGGTTGCTGCTTGGACGGTCTTCCAGCTCTTCATTGCCGCGTCAATTAATGCCGCGCAAGCCGTCGCACCCGATGTGGTTCCCACCCGCCAGTACGGCACAGTCTCCGGCGTGCTGGGCCTGACATACACAATGGGTTTGGTGCTCGGTACTGCGGTGGCGACACTGCTGGATATTCAAGCGGCCTACACGGTCACTGCGGTACTCGTGATGGTCGCCATCATCCAGTTCCTCATCGGCTTCCGGGATCCCGCCAGGGACGACACGGTTCGTGCCGACGTCAGCGTCGGCAAGCTAGAAACTCCGGATCTCGCCAAGAGCCCGCCTGAACGCAGCTACCGAGATTTCAACTGGGTATTCATCACCCGGTTCCTGGTTACTGCCGGCAATTATGTGGCGCTGTTCTACCTCTTTTACTTCCTGCGCGACCGAATTGGCCTGGCCGATCCGGACTCCGGGGTGCTGGTGCTGACCGGCATCTACGCGGTGTGCGTGGTGGTCACGGCGATGGTGTCCGGACCGATGTCGGATAAATCAGGCAAACGCCGTATCTATGTCGGTGCGTCCTCAGCAGGCGTTGCTGCCGCGTGCGTGCTGATGGCGTGGGCCACCAGCTTTGCCATTGTTATTGGGGGCGCGTTGGTCCTCGGCCTGGCCTGGGGAGTATTCATGGCCGTCGACCAGGCTCTCATTAATGAGGTACTGCCAAGCGCCGACCGCCGCGGACGAGATATGGGAATCATGAACCTGGCTGTGGCGGGGCCGAACACGCTGGCGCCGGTGCTTGCCGCAGCGGCGCTGACGGGTTTCGGGGGATATCCCGGGCTCTATCTATTCGCCGCCGGACTGACCCTGATTGGTGCAGTACTTATCCGGCAGGTTCGTACGGTTACCTAAGGGGCTAGTCGCGCTTGCGGGCGTGCCGATTTTCCTGCCACTCACGAACCTCCGTGGAGTTCCACAGGGTCAGCCCGTGCAGCTTAGTGACAGGTTTGGGGGCTTTTCCGCGTCCGGCGTAGCTGGTGAAGGTACCGCGAGCGGTGTTCGAAAACTCTGCGCATTGAGTCGCCGTCCACAGCTCGATGCCGGAGTCACGGTCGATGATGCGGGGATCCATAGGGATAAGCCTAAACCTTTCGTGAACAGTGTTTGCACTACCCCCACATTCCTCCCCAGGAAGGAAGTTATCCCTGTTCAGATACACACGTGGGCCATCACGTGGGATGTCATCGAAACACCAGCTGTGAAAGAGCCACCCTGAGTGTTCTCCCACCGCTAGGCAAGCTCCATGCGATTGAACCGGTATACAGCCCCGCCGACGAGTACTGAGGTGAGCATGAGGCTCGAAATAACTGGCCATAATCCGATGTTGTTAGATACCTGGCCAGAGAGTTGATGACTCAGCGTGGCTACCCCAAGGGGAGTGTGCGCACTGAGTTTTCCCCAGGCGCCCGCGATGGCGACCAGCAAGTACAAGCCCAGGCCAGTCAGCAGTGGAGGAGCGATGCCCTTCTTTATGGTCACGGCCAGAAGCTGGGCTGCGTGAATCATGATGATTTCGAGTGCCCACACCAGAGTTGCAGATAAGACAGCCGAATAGGGAGCATCTGGGAACAGTGGGGCAGTGCCCGCCCAGGTCAGTGTCGCCCCAACAAAGGCGAGTGCGATGACTGTTAACCAGGTTGTTAGTACCGAAGTGACAAAGTAATGCGAACGGCGGACATTTCTGGTGAGGATAAAGGGGATATCTCCGTTACTTGTCAGCGAGGCGCAGGACAGTGCATTAAACGTAATGATGGCAATAGAAATGACTTGGGAGAGACTTTTTACCCACCCTGCGTAGCTTTGCTGCCACGAAGGCTCGGGCAGCGTCGAGGAAATCAGTTGGACCATTTCTTCGCCACCAAGTTTTTCCATGATGGCAAGCATGTGTTCGGTTAAAATGCCCTGCGTTACTGCTAGTACTGCAACAAGACAAGCCATTAGCCAGGTTCCGGTGGAACGCAGCTGCCTTTTCGCGTGGTAGCCCCATACGGGAATCGCTTTACTGTTCATCATGAGTCCATATCCGCATGTGTGGTGAGATTCTCGAACCACTGTTGAATCCCCGGGTATTGTTTTTCCAGAACAGCATCGGAATCAACACTGTGGACTGCGTCGGCTAGTTTCTCGCTTACTTCGTGACGCGCGCTCAGAGTGAAATATGCGCGGGCATGGTGCGTGCTTTCGAGCACGTCATCCAATGGCCCTTGGGCGAGTAGGTGGCCGCGGTGTAGGACTCCGATATGGGTTGAGACCTTCTGCACATCGTCGAGAATGTGTGTGGAAAAAATTACTGTTGCTTGGCCGGCGATGTGTTTAATGATGGCGAGGACATCAGCACGCCCGATGGGATCAATCGCGCTGGTGGGCTCATCCAAAACCAATAACTGTGGGGCTGTGATGAGCGCAGCAGCTATTCCAAGACGCTGTTTCATCCCCCTTGAGAACGCGCCGACTGTCCCCGGTGGGTGCTTTAAACCCACGACATCGAGGAGGTCTGTTGCTCTGCTAGCGGCTATATCTGGCTCCACGCCATCCAAACGGGCTAAGGAGATCAGAGCATCTTTTGCTCCCAACCAGGGAGTGATCTGGGGAACATCAGGTAAGTACGACACACCTGGAACTGGTTTCGGGGGCAGGCTGCCACGGGGTACACCGAGCACTGTGGCACTGCCGCTGGTGGCGGTTGCTAACCCTAAGAGGATGCGGAGAGCTGTGGTCTTACCTGCTCCATTGGCTCCCACGAATCCGTAAACCGCCCCCTCCGGAACCTGTAAATTCACATTTGTGAGGACGTCGTGACTCCCGTATGACTTACATAAGTTGGTCGTTGTTACTGCCCAATCCATGAGAGCCTATTTTCCGTACAGGTTGTCAATAACAGTTGATGTTTCTTTGCTATCGGCAACACTTTTGGGGTGATGGGTCTGCTCATAATGGCGCTGTACGGCACGTTGACGTCGTTCTTTGCTATGTAGTACAAGAAAAACGACCGAGCCAATTATCCCGCCACAGAGGATAATAGGTACCCAGAGTGTCCGTGGAATATCGGAAATGCGGGTGCGCTTATCTCTGTATAAACGCACAAGTGCCCAGATCATCAGTGCTGCCTGAATCACTGCAATAAGTCCGACTGCCACTAATACTGGTGTGGTTAAGGTCTCTAGTTCTGGAATGGTTGTGTTAACGCCCACCATGGAATTTCATCCTTCCGATTGCTGGTGGTGTAGTTGAGCATTGATTCTGCTCAGCGCTGTTTTGACGTAGGCGATCTGTAGGGCGCCAGAGGTTATTGGCCATAATGCTGGCGCGATCAGGGCTAGCGGTTGTCGTTTCGTGGGCTGGTTGGCGCTACGGTATGTTGCCGCCAAACCAGCCAACAGCATCATGTGGATGCCGAGCTGATCCGCATATCGGCCAAGAGCAACCGCCTTTGGTGACTCGGGAGTGCTTCGCTGCGCAAGTCGTGGCAACGTCGCTGTTGCTGCGGAAATGAGCAGGGGAGTCAGTATTGCCTTTTTCCCGGTAGTGAATTTGCGTGGTTTCCCGGTGAGACTCCAACTTGTGGCAACGCGATCCTGCGGGGCCACCAGTGCAGCTGCACTTACGGTGAGCAGGCCGACAACGGTAGGTGCAACCCGCATTATTTTGCTTAATAATGGGGCAACGTTGTCCGCTAAATCGGGGAGCGAATCATCGGGGCGAATCCAACCGGCCTTGACTGCTACTGCAGCCACGTTGATATCCCATCCCAGCCCATATTTGCGCGGAACGAGAAGATTGGGGTTCTCGGGTTCAAATACGTCGAGAATCGCGTCGGTTTCTCCATTCCACAGTGGTGAAACAGGGATCCCGAACAGTCGGGTGCTTCCTTCTGCGTCGTGGCCGAACCATGTCATTACTGCTGTTCCTTTCGGTGTGTCACTTTTGCCACTGCCGAGGTCAGTACGTCCCACTCATCGTTTAACTCGGTGAGCCGCTGTCTGCCTGAGGTTGTGAGTTCGTAGATCTTCCTCGGCGGACCTGCTGGGGATTCTTCCCAGGAAGTAGTGACCAACCCGGCTTTGCGGAGGCGGGACAGTAGTGGGTAGACGGTGCCTGAAGACACTTCCACGCCTGCCTCCTGGCGCAGGCGGTCGAGAAGCTCACCGCCGTAGGAAGGCCTGCTTTCGAGGAGGCCGAACACGATGAGTTCGATGGCCCCTTTGCGTAACTGTGATTCTGCCAACGCAACACCCTTGTTAAGCATAGTAGCGTGTTATGCAACTAAGCCTAGATGTCACACATTGCCATTGCAATGCTCGAATGATCCGCTGGCCATAGCCGACGAAGGCCAGCAGCGTGGGCACTAGGTCACGCTGCGGCGAACCAGTTGGATATATGCTGGCAGAAGGCCGAAAACAGGGTGATAGCCGGCAGCTGTGACCCAGCTGTGGGCATCGTCGGCGTGCGGGGCGGCGACAATGTCGCACTCCACCTGCGCGTCAGGGAAATGCTCAGTGCAGATGTCGCTGAGCGTCTGGACGAACTCGCGGGGCAGATCGGTATCCGTCGCCACCGAAATGCGGTGCTGGTTGCTCGACGATGGCCGGGAATACGTGACACCCACCCAGACGCCGCCGTCTGGCCGATATTTACGGAGTGCCTGACGTACCGCGGCGAGGGCAAGCGCTTGACCAGAGGCGGCGGCTTCGCGTGCGCCAAGAGCCCGGGGCCATAGGCATGGCAATGCGGTTGCGTCTTCGGGTTCGGCGGATGCTGTGGGGCCAGAAAGCGATCCGGCATCGACCACCTCAACAGGGAAATCCAGCCCCTCGTACACCCCGAGAGCGTCAAGAACATCGCACACCTCGTGCACGACGCTGCCCGGCGGTGCGGATGCGGAGACCTCTACCGTCAGCAGCGGCTGAGAAATGGAATCGCCGGCTGGCTGCACAACATTCGGGCGCACCGCGCGCATAGCGTTGTCCCCATCGACCGCTAACCCCCAGGTAGCTAGCGATTCCGACATCATCGCTGGAGTAGCCGCCGCTGCGAGGCACCCCGGATCAGTTTCTGCGCACTCGCGCTGCAGCTGGGCAATAACCTTCTTCGGCGACAGATAGCCACCCTCACGGAGTGCGCGGTCAATGATTGTCTGCCCCGGAATAAACCGGCGCACCTCGATTGCGCCGCTGTCAGCGTCCCGGTGGATAACCACCGACGTTGAGCCTGAGGCTATCGAGCCGTCGGAAGCAACAACCGGAGCACAGGAAGCAACCGGGAGAAGATCCGCCGCCAATGGGATTTTGTACAGCAGGATGGGGACATCTTCTGCGTCCGGTTCGTGGATAGTCGATGGGAAAACAGAATGAGTACGGATGTCGCCGAAGGTTGCGTGGCAATCAACGACGCTGCCGAAAACGTCGGCAAAGGCCTGTGCCCGGTCAATGAGGTCCTGCAGAACCGGAGCAGTAAAAATCGGGTCGTCGGCAAGCACATGCAGAGTCAGGGCAGGGGAGTTCGTTGCTGACTCATGATGCGGCAGCACGCTATACGCCAGCCGACCGTAGCCTAGAGCGCCATCAGCGGGCTGCGGCGCCGCATCAAATCGGGATACGTATTCGCTGGTGAGTCGCCGCACGACGGAACCGGTAACGCACTCACGCACAGCAAGGGCGAGCAGACCTAGGGGTTCGGCGAGGGGCCACGATGGAATGTGGCCCACTAATTGCGAGCTAACGTGTCGAGCTGCCGCAAGCGATGCCTCGGGGGTATAAGCGCGGTCGTTGCCAGCAGAAGCGTCGAAATCAACCACAGCGAAAGCGTCGTTACCGAGGCCATTTGCGGTCACACACAGCTGTTGGTGGTAGACGTAATCGAGCGTCGTTTCATCACTAGGTGATCCGCCAAGAAGCCACTGAATACCGGTGTATTCGCGCTCGATTAACTCGAGTGCATCCCTCGCCGCGCCGACACTTTCAATGCAAATGTGGCGCGGAGATTCGCCTGGCGCTAGTGACAAGCCCCGCGAGCACCGTGGGATCGCAAGCCCGCAGGCCCATGCTGCAATACCCATCCAGCGCACATAATCAATGGTCATGATGTAACCCAGAGTACAACGTACCAGCTGAAAGTGGGGTGTCAAGTGCCCAAAAGGCAACACACGGCGAAGACCGCATCTCGGAGCCGAGATGCGGTCTATACGTGGAGGGGATGACGGGAATCGAACCCGCGTCTTCAGCTTGGAAGGCTGAGGTATTAGCCACTATACGACATCCCCAGTGGCGCAACCGGCGCTGATTATCAGCGTCAGTGCGTAGCAGAGTCTAGCGCACGGGTGCATGGTGAGAAAAACCGTTTTGCGCATAATGTGTGTTGGCGTCACCGTCGGCACGCTATTATCCCAGCGTATGGGGTTGGCGGGTTTCTTTAATGGGGCCGTGCGGACACCACTAAACAGGTACACGTACACTGCACCAAGCAACGGGGTATGGCGCAGCTTGGTAGCGCACTCGCTTTGGGAGCGAGGGGCCGTGGGTTCAAATCCCGCTACCCCGACCAGTAACACGGCAAACCGCCGTGAACTGACTAACGAATACCTTTCACATCAACAATCAGGAGTGTTAAGGCAGTGAAGAGCTCCGTCGAGAAGCAGAGCGAGACCCGAGTCCAGTTGACCGTCGAGGTTCCCTTCGACGAGCTCAAGCCGGAGTTCGAACAGGCCTATAAGGCCCTCGCTCAGCAGGTCACCATCCCCGGATTCCGCAAGGGCAAGGCCCCGGCGAAGCTCCTCGAGGCGCGCATCGGTCGCGGCCCGATTCTGGAGCAGGTCCTCAACGAGATGATCCCTTCTCGTTACGAGCAGGCTGTGCAGGAGCACGACGTCAAGCCGATCGGCCAGCCGGAGGTGGACATCACCAAGCTTGAAGACGGCGAGGTCGTCGAATTCACTGCCGACGTTGACGTCCGCCCCGAGATTGAGCTGCCGGACTTCTCCGATATCGCCGTCGAGGTTGACCCGCTGGTCGCCGATGATGAGGCAGTCGAGGCCGAACTGAACAACCTGCTGGCCCGCTTCGGCTCCCTGACGGGCGTTGAGCGCCCGGTTGAGAAGGGTGACTTCGTCTCCATCGATCTCTCCGCCACCAAGGACGGCGAGGAAATCGAGGAGGCCTCTACTGAAGGCATGTCCTACGAGGTTGGCTCCGGTGACCTCATCGACGGCCTGGATGACGCCATTATCGGCTTGTCCGTGGATGAGTCCAAGGAGTTCACCACCACCCTCGTCGCCGGCGAGCACGAGGGCGAGGATGCCCAGGTCACCGTGGTTGTGCGCTCCGTGAAGGTGCGCGAGCTGCCCGAGGCCGATGACGAGTTCGCTCAGATGGCTTCCGAGTTCGACACCATCGAAGAGCTGCGCGAGGACCTGGTCAAGAAGGTCGAGCAGACCAAGAAGGGCGAGCAGGCCTCCCAGATTCGCGACAAGGTGCTTGCCGACGCTATGGGCAAGACCGAGGTTCCGCTTCCCGAATCCGTGGTCAAGGAGCAGGTCGACGGCCAGTTGCAGCAGCTGCTGAGCCAGTTCGGTGGCGACGAGCGCGTGCTTAACCAGATGCTCGAGGCCCAGGGCACCTCCCGCGAGGACTTCGACGCTGACTCCCGCAAGTCCGCCGAAGAGGCCGTGCGCACCCAGCTGTTCCTCGACGCGCTGGCCGAGAAGGTACAGCCTGAGGTCTCGCAGCAGGAGCTGACCGACCACATCCTGTTCACCGCGCAGTCCTACGGCATGGACCCGAACCAGTTCGTGCAGCAGATTCAGCAGTCCGGCCAGCTCGGCAACCTCTTCGCCGATGTTCGCCGCGGCAAGGCCCTGGCTGTGTCCATCCTCGAAGCCGAGGTTAAGGACACCGAGGGCAATGACATCGATGTCGCCGAGTACTTCGGCCAGAACGACGCCCCGGCCGAGGGCGACGCCGAGACTGAAACCCAGTCCGAGGGCGACGACGAATAAGTCTGTCGGCCCATAGTCGCTAGCCGTTGTGTAGCGACGCACCAGCGGGGATAGCCCACAGCAGGCTGTCCCCGCTTTGCTGTAGCGGGGTAGTGGGTGGTCTTTACCCGCCACCGCGCGCCAACGCTGATAGCGAACACCCGCCAAGCGAAGAACAAGATGCCGCGTGTGTTCGTTAACCTCTAGTGCAAGCACTTGTCACATCACGTGTGCGCCCACATGGACTGCCCGCGAAGGCAGCCCGATGGTGCACTGGGTGTACGACGAGTAAGGCGAAATGAAAGGGAAGCGTACCGATGAGCGACCAGACCCCCTTGGCGGAGAACGCAGTATTCGACAAGCTCCTGAAGGAGCGCATTGTCTGGCTCGGCGACCAGGTTGATGATGACATCGCCAACCGCCTGTGCGCCCAGATGCTGCTGCTAGCGGCGGAAGACCCGGAGCGCGATATCGCGCTCTACATCAACTCCCCGGGCGGCTCGGTCACCGCGGGTATGGCCATCTACGACACCATGCAGTTCGTGCCCTGCGACGTGGCGACGTATGGCATGGGCCTGGCTGCCTCGATGGGCCAGTTCCTGCTGTCGGCCGGCGCGAAGGGTAAGCGTTATGCCCTGCCACATGCGCGCATCATGATGCACCAGCCTTCTGCCGGCATCGGTGGTACCGCCTCGGATATCACCATCCAGGCTGAGCAGTTCGCGCAGACGAAGAAGGAAATGGCCCGGCTCATCTCTGAGCACACCGGCCAGCCGCTGGAGCGCATCGAGGCTGACTCGGACCGCGACCGCTGGTTCACCGCCAAGGAAGCCCTTGAGTACGGCTTCGTTGACCACGTGGTGACCACGCTGAAGGACACCGCCGGCGATTCCACCACGGACCAGGCATAGGCAATGGGAGAAAAGGGAAACCACATGAACGAGATCACTTCGGAAATGAGCCCGGCCATGCAGATGCCGCAGTCACGCTATGTCCTGCCTTCCTTCGTCGAGCACTCCAGCTTCGGCGCGAAGGAATCCAACCCGTACAACAAGCTGTTTGAGGAGCGCATTATCTTCCTGGGTTCCCAGGTTGATGACACCGCCGCCAATGACATCATGGCGCAGCTGCTCGTGCTCGAGGGCCTCGACCCCGATCGCGATATCACCATGTACATCAATTCGCCCGGTGGTTCCTTCACCTCTCTAATGGCGATCTACGACACCATGCAGTACGTGCGCCCCGACGTGCAGACCGTCTGCCTGGGCCAGGCCGCCTCGGCGGCCGCGGTGCTGTTGGCTGCCGGCGCCCCGGGTAAGCGCGCCGCACTGCCCAACGCGCGTGTGCTTATTCACCAGCCGGCCACCCAGGGTGTCCAGGGTCAGGTGTCTGACCTGGAGATCCAGGCCAAGGAGATTGAGCGCATGCGTACCCTCATGGAGCAAACGCTGGCGCTGCACACCGGCCAGACCGCTGAGCAGGTGCGTATCGACACCGACCGCGACAAGATTTTGACCGCCGAAGAGGCCAAGGAATACGGCATCGTGGACCAGGTCTTCGAGTACCGCAAGCTCAATAAGCGCGCCTAGTACGTCTTGCGTCAATAGAGCAGCGAAAAGCCCGCCACCGGAGTATTTCCGGCGGCGGGCTTAAGCGATCAATCAGCCGGGGTTAGTTCTTGGCGGATTGCACCTGCACGTGGCCGACTGCGGGCAACACAGTGCACTCAACCTCATCACGGTAGGCAACCGTGCCGTAGGTGGAGATGGTGACAAGGCCCTCTCCGGTGTTGATGAGGGTGGAGTTCTGCGGAATCAACGAAAGAGCACCGACGTAGTCATCCATCGGCTCGATACCGGCGGTGAACGTGCTCCAGTTCACCCACATGGCCTTCAGACCAGCGCCGTCTTTAGGCACGGGGATGAGTTTGTCCGAACCGACCACACTATTGACGAAGATATGCCCCTGGGGGATATACGGGGACAACAGGTTATTCGCGCCGATAAGAGGGCCAAGACCGTAGTTCGGGCCGGGCTGCACATAGGACAGGGCGCCGGAGATTTTCGCGTCCGCGAAACCACAACCGGTGACCAGGTTGGCGGTCCAGAAATCCTTCTTCTCAGTGGAATCGCCCAACGAGGCGGTGGCGTCTTTGTCGACCGAGCCGTCGGCAAGCTTTTCCTGGTTGACCGGGGCCTGTGCACGCATCTGGGTGAAGGCCTCTGTGGCCCCCTCGCCGAGGAAGGGCAGCAGCTTGGTGAACTCATCAATATTCACGCCACCATCGGCAAGGGCCTGGTCGAGGATATTGGCGATATCTGCGGGCAGGTTGTCGGCACCCGGCAGAGCGGCGGAACCCGGTGTCTGGGCGTCTGGGGTGGGGGCCGCGACAGCTACGGGGGTGAGAAGGCCGAGCGAGACAACCATCGTTGTGGTTGCTGCAATGCGGCGCCAGTGGCGTGACATGGGGATTCCTTTCATCCGCCGACGATGGCCGGCACGGAGCAGCAGCGGCAATGACTGCTGTGTGGCAACAATCTTCCCATAGGGTAATCATTTTGAAACCCAAAATCTATTCCTATGGTGGGATATGCCGGTCTCACCACGCCGCAGAACCGGCTGCCAAGGCGCTACCCATAGTGCGGGGTAGTGTGGGAACGTCCCAGACGTCGGCAACAGAAGGAAGTGGTCGCTCTTATGGCGCGCATGCAGGAAAGCTCTGACCTCCTGAAGTGCTCCTTCTGTGGCAAAAGCCAGAAGCAGGTCAAAAAGCTCATCGCCGGTCCTGGTGTGTACATCTGCAATGAGTGCATCGAGCTGTGCAATGAGATCATTGAAGAAGAGCTGGTCACCGGCACCGGCGAGGCCGAAACCGGGGATCGCCTGCCCCGCCCGGGTGAAATTCGCGACTTCCTCGACCAGTACGTCATTGGCCAGGACTCCGCGAAGCGCACCCTCGCCGTGGCTGTCTACAACCACTACAAGCGCATCAACGCCGGTGAACTAGCCGCCGATGATGTGGAGCTGGCCAAGTCCAATATCTTGCTGCTCGGCCCCACCGGCTGCGGTAAGACCTACCTGGCGCAAACCCTGGCCCGCAAACTTGACGTGCCCTTCGCCATTGCCGACGCCACGAGCCTGACAGAGGCCGGCTACGTCGGTGAAGACGTCGAAAATATTTTGTTGAAGCTGCTGCAGGCCGCCGACTTTGATGTCGCCAAGGCCCAGCGCGGCATTATTTACGTCGACGAGGTCGACAAGATCTCGCGTAAGAGTGAGAATCCCTCAATTACCCGCGATGTTTCTGGCGAAGGTGTGCAGCAGGCGCTGCTGAAGATCTTGGAGGGCACGGTGGCGTCGGTGCCGCCCCAGGGTGGTCGCAAGCACCCGAATCAGGAGTTCATCCAGTTCGATACGTCGAATGTGCTCTTCATTGTCGCCGGCGCATTCGCGGGCCTGGAAAAAGTCATCCAGGAACGCGTGGGGCGAAAAGGCCTTGGCTTTGGTGCCGACGTTCAGTCCGCCGCCGACGAAGCCGATGTTGATGTCTTCGGCAAGGTGCTGCCCGAAGACCTCATCCGATTCGGCATTATCCCCGAGTTCATTGGCCGCCTGCCGGTGCTGGCATCGGTGACCAACCTGGACGAAGAAGCGCTGGTGCGGGTACTCACTGAGCCGAAGAACTCCCTGGTCAAGCAGTACGAGCGCCTGTTCACAATGGACGATGTGGAGCTCATCATCGACGATGCAGCGCTACACGCTATCGCGGCTAAGGCCATTGCACGCAATACCGGTGCCCGTGGTCTGCGCGGCATTATGGAGGAAATCCTGATGCCGGTGATGTTCGACGTGCCAGACCGCGATGATGTGGTGCGGGTGCGTGTGACCAAGGAATGCGTCGACGGCGCGGCCGAACCGGAGCTTATTACCGCTGACCAGGACGAGCGCTCCGCCTAATGGGCGCCGTCGGCTAGTCCTGGTAGATATCAGTGAAATCCGGGGCTACTTCGTCGGCGACGACCTGAGTGTCGTCCTCGCCGTAGACCTCGTCGGCAAGCTTGATCTGAACCTTCGTTTTTTCAGCCGGTAGTTCGATTCCGGTGTACGACGTATCGCCGGAGCCACCAGAGCTCGAGGTGAGAAAACCAATGATGGTGTCCGTCACCAATGCGCGGGTGCGATCGCGCAGGGCCTCGGCTGTGAGCGGCATGGAATAAATACCGTGGAAGGCCGGGTCGCCCAGGGTGGGGAAGCAGCACATCGAGGCGCAGATGAAGTGGATATCCAGGGCCGACACGTCGGTGCGGAATGCCCCCAGGTCGCGGCCTAATAGCAGGATGCGGTCGTATTCCTGAACTGCTGGGTGCTGTTCGACGAGATCCCCGGACTCGCCCGGAGGCAGTATCGGGTGAAGATTCTCCGCGGTAATCAGGCGCACTGAATTGGGGGAGGAGAAGAAGGCGTCAAAGACTCGGCCAATGACCTCACGCATCGCCTCAACAGGCACATCGGCGGTGGAGCGAAGCTGTTCGGCCGGGATATGCAGCAGGCGCAGGCCGTAGCGGAGCGTCTCGCGGTACAGCGAGGTTTTATCCCGGTAGTGGTAGGTCAGCTGCCGGCGGGTCACCCCAGCGGTCTGGGCGATCTCATCGAGGCGAGTATTGGCGAAACCCTTGCGAACGAACAGGTCCAGTGCTGCTTCCAGTACTGTGCGCTCGGCAAACTCGTCGTTCCCAGGTGGGGTCATGGAGCCTTCCTCGACGGGGGTGTGCAATAGCGCCAGCAATAACTGCCGACGCCGACGTCACCGCGTCCACGCAGTGCCGTCATTACTGCAATTAACTGTAATCGTGTGGCGAAGGCTGCAAAGAGTGATGCACCCCCGCCATGCGGGGAACACCATCGACAAAACTCCCGGTTGTTGCGGGTGAATAACCGCTGCACGGGGGTAATTAGACCCTCGTGTGGGTATTCCGCCTGGATGGGCAGGCACTGTTTAGCCGCGGTTGTGTTGGTTCTGTGCGTGACCAGGGGGTAGGTCGCTGTTGGCTGTGTGTAGCCCCTGGTGGCACGGTTCTGCATGTGCCCGCCCACGCCGCTATCGTGGGGCTGTAATTAAGACGTGTTTTACGAAGCGGATCCGGTCGCGTTTTCACCCGGGTCGCGCCGAAAGGATCTCGATGACCCAGACTCCTGTGAAGGTTGCCGTTACCGGCGCCGCCGGTCAGATTGCCTACTCCCTGCTCTTCCGCCTCTGCAACGGCGACGTGTTCGGCCCCGACCAGCCGGTCAGTGTCACTCTCCTGGAAATCCCGGAAGCCATCAAGGCCACCGAAGGCGTGGCGATGGAACTTCAGGATGCCGCCTTCCCGCTGTTGGCCAACCTTGAGATCGATGAAGATCCCAATAAGGCCTTCGACGGCGCCAACGCTGTTTTCCTCGTCGGCGCCAAGCCGCGCGGCAAGGGCGAAGAGCGCTCTGACCTGCTTGCCTCCAATGGCAAGATTTTCGGCCCCCAGGGCGAGGCGATCAACGACCACGCCGCCGATGATGTGCGCGTGCTGGTCATTGGCAACCCCGCCAACACCAATGCGCTCATCACCCAGATGCACGCACCGGATGTGCCCGCGGATCGGTTCACCGCGATGATGCGCCTGGACCACAACCGTTCGCTGGCCCAGATCTCGAAGAAGGTTGGCCGCCCGGTCACCGATATTGAGAAGATGACCGTGTGGGGCAACCACTCCGCCACTCAGTTCCCGGACGTCACCTACGCCACCATCGGCGATGAGAAGGTTTCCGACCTGGTTGACAATGCCTGGCTGGAAGATGAGTTCATGCCGCGGGTTGCTAAGCGCGGTGCGGAGATCATTGAGGTGCGTGGCAAGTCCTCGGCCGCCTCGGCTGCCTCCGCTGGCATTGACCATATGCGTGACTGGGTCCAGGGCACCCCGGAAGGCGACTGGGTGTCCGTTGCCCTTCCCTCCGACGGCTCCTACGGCGTCGATGAGGGCCTGGTCTTCGGTATGCCGTGCGTGTCCCGCAACGGCAAGTGGGAAGTCGTTGAAGGCCTCGAGCTCAGCGACTACCAGCGCAAGAATATCCAGGCCAACGTCGAAGAGCTGCGCGCCGAGCGTGAAGCTGTCGCCGACCTGCTGCGCTAATAATAGTTGCGCACTGACCAGCGCCGAGGCTGTATCTGTGAGGGCTTAGTCCTTAGCGGAATGGCCTCGGCGCTTCAGCATGTCCGGGCACCCTTTAGACTGTCCTGCGTGACACATTCGAGCAGCGATACCCCAGAGCAGCCCACCGACCGCGCAGCACGCCTGCCTAAGTCTTGGAACCCTTCCGACGTAGAAACTGAGCTTTACGACGGCTGGGTAGACGCGGGCTATTTCACAGCTGATGCCAATAGCGATAAGACGCCGTACACCATCATGCTGCCGCCGCCGAATGTGACCGGCCAGTTGCATATGGGGCACGCGTTGGACCACACGCTTATCGACGTGCTGTGCCGACGTAAGCGCATGCAGGGCTATGAGGTGCTGTGGCTGCCGGGCATGGACCATGCCGGTATCGCCACCCAGACCAAGGTCGAAGCCAAGCTCAAGGAGCTCGAAGGTAAGGACCGCTTCGACTACGGGCGCGAGGAATTCGTCGGCAAGGTCTGGGAGTGGAAGGACGATTACGCCAAGCGGATCACCCGCCAGATGCGCACCATTGGTGACTCCATGGACTGGTCGCGGGAGCGTTTCACCTTAGATAAGGGCCTCTACCGCGCTGTCCAGACCATCTTTAAGCACCTGTATGACGCGGGCATGATCTACCGCGCTAACCGCATGGTGAACTGGTCGCCGGTGCTGCAGACGGCCATCTCCGATATTGAGGTCAAGTACGAGGACGTTGACGGTGAGCTGGTCAGCTTCCGCTATGGCGACGGTGATGACGCCATTGTGGTGGCCACTACTCGTTTGGAAACGATGCTTGGCGACGTTGCGATCGCCGTGCACCCCGAGGATGAGCGCTATACCGGCATGGTCGGCAAGGAATTGCCGCACCCGTTCCGTGATGACCTGACGCTGAAGATCATCGCTGATGATTATGTTGACCCCGAGTTCGGTACCGGTGCGGTCAAGATCACCCCGGCACATGACCCGAATGACTTCGCCATGGGCCAGCGGCACAACCTGGACATGCCGGTCATCATTAATGAGGTCGGTGTCATTGCCGATACCGGTACCCGTTTCGACGGCATGGACCGTTTCGAGGCCCGCAAGGAAATTTGCGAGGCACTGCGCGAAGAAGGCCGCATCGTTAAGGAGATCCGCCCCTACGTGCACTCGGTGGGTCATTCCGAGCGCACCGGGGAGCCCATTGAGCCGCGCCTGTCGCTGCAGTGGTTCGTCAGCGTCGACAAGCTGGCCACCATGTCCGGTGACGCGGTGCGCAATGGCGATACTGTGATCCACCCGTCCTCCCAGGAGCCCCGCTGGTTCGACTGGGTTGATGACATGCACGACTGGTGTATTTCCCGCCAGCTGTGGTGGGGCCACCGCATCCCGATCTGGTACGGCCCGAATGATGAAGTTATTTGTGTTGGCCCCGATGAGGAGCCGCCGACGGGGGAGGGCTGGCACCAGGACCCCGATGTGCTGGATACCTGGTTCAGTTCGGCGCTGTGGCCGTTCTCTACGCTCGGCTGGCCGGATGCCACCGCTGACCTGAAGACGTTCTATCCGACGTCTGTGCTGGTCACTGGCTACGATATCCTGTTTTTCTGGGTGGCCCGGATGATGATGTTCGCCACCTTCGCCTCCACCCTCGAAGACACCCCGATTGGGCTGGGCAAGGATGGCCGCCCGCAGGTGCCGTTTACTGACGTATTCCTGCACGGACTGGTCCGCGATGAGCAGGGCCGCAAGATGAGTAAGTCCCTCGGCAATGGCATTGACCCAATGGATTGGGTCCGCGATTACGGTGCCGACGCACTGCGCTTCACCTTGGCCCGCGGTGCGAACCCTGGATCTGATCTGCCCCTGGGCAATGATGCGGCACAATCCTCGCGTAATTTCGCTACCAAGCTGTTCAACGCCACCAAATTCGCCCTGATGAACGGCGCCCACGTCGGCGAGCTGCCCGATCGTGAGACGCTGACCGACGCTGACCGGTGGATTCTGGACCGGTTGGAGACCGTGCGCGCCCAGGTGGATGCCGCCTTCGACCGCTTCGAGTTCGCTAAGGCCTCCGAGGCGCTGTACCACTTCGCGTGGGATGAGTTCTGCGACTGGTACCTCGAGATCGCCAAGTCCGATTTCCCGCGTCCCAACGATGAGACCACCCCGACCGAGCAGCAGCAGGCCCGCATGGCCTCTACTCGCGTGGTGCTCGGCCGCGTGCTTGATGTCGTGTTGCGCCTGCTGCACCCGACCATGCCCTTCGTCACCGAGGTGCTGTTCAAGGCGCTTACCGAGGGTGAGGCAGATATGCCCGAATCCCTGGTGATTGCCCAGTGGCCGGCTGCCGGTGGCGCTAATGGTGGTGCTGAAACTGACCAGACCGCTGCCCGCCGCATGGATGACCTGCAGAAGCTGGTCACCGAGGTGCGCCGCTTCCGTTCTGACCAGGGTGTTAAGCCCGCCCAGCGGGTGCCCGCCCGGGTGGACCTGGCCCCGGCTGACCTGGCCGCCCAGGAGGATTCCATCCGCACCCTCGCGCGACTTGAGCGCCCGGAGGAGGGCTTCTCGGCTACTGCCTCACTTGAGGTGCGCCTGTCTCAGGCCACCATCACTGTGGAGCTGGATACCTCCGACGCGGTTGATATCGCCGCTGAGCGTCGTCGCCTAGAAAAGGACCTCGCCGCCGCTGAGAAGGAACTGGCTGGCACTGAGAAGAAGCTGGCCAATGAGTCCTTCTTGGCCAAGGCCCCGGACCATGTGGTGGAGAAGATCCGCGCCCGGCACGAGGTGGCGCGTGAGGAAATTGAGCGCCTCCAGACTCGACTCGATGGACTGCCCAAGGCATGACCGATAGCAACGAACTGCCCGACGACGGTGGCACCGGTGACGACAAGATTTTCGACGTCACCATGGGTGAGGTGGCGAAGAATATTGATTTCGACGCCGACCCAGAAGAGGAACTAGCCGCTGCGCAGGAGCCCAGCGGTGCTGCGGTGAACCCTGAGGTAGCGGGTCTAGATGACAACTGGGATGGTTCCGGCAATCCCAGTCTCATCGACCTCAATGATGAGGGTCTGTCTTTACCGCTGACCGGACCCACCAGCGATCCGGAGCCGGAGAAAATCTCGGCCGCGGACTTAGCCGCCCTCGCTGAGGTCGAAGCGGAGCTGGATACCCGCTGGGGGGAAACCCAGATCGAACCGAGCCTGGACCGCATCGAGCGGCTGATGGATATCCTCGGCCACCCGGAGCGCACCTACCCGGTGATCCACATTGCCGGCACCAATGGCAAGACCTCCACGGTGCGCATGATCGAATCCATCGTGCGCGCCCTCGGGCGGCGCACTGGCCGCTACACCAGCCCACATCTGCAGCTGGTTACCGAACGCATCGCCATTGATGGGTCCCCAATCCACCCGCGCGATTACATCCGCGTATGGCAGGAGATTCAGCCCTTCGTGGAGATGGTTGATGCCGAGTCTGTCGCCGAAGGCGGACCCCGGATGAGCAAATTCGAGGTGCTCACCGCTATGGCATACGCCGCTTTTGCCGACGCCCCCGTCGAGGTCGCCATCGTGGAGACCGGCATGGGCGGCACCTGGGATGCCACCAATGTTGCCAATGCTGATGTGGCCGTTGTTATGCCGGTGGGCCAAGACCACACCGAATACCTTGGTGAGACCATCGAGGAGATCGCCGCGGAAAAGGCCGGCATCATCAAGTCCCGGTGGGACCGCGGTGACCTGCTGGCCCCGCCAGATAATGTGGCGATCATTGCTGAGCAAACCCCAGAGGCGATGAAGGTGCTGCTCAACCGCGCCACTGAGGTGGACGCCATGGTCGCGCGTGCCGGTATCGAATACGGCGTGGAAGAGCACACCATCGCCGTGGGTGGACAGTCGATGTCCCTGCGTGGGCTGGCTGATTCCTACACCGACATCTTTGTGCCGCTGCATGGGCCACACCAGGCCCGCAATGCGGCCACCGCCCTGGCTGCGGTGGAAGCATTCTTCGGTGCCGGCCCGGGGCGAGCGCTCAATATCGACTCCGTACGCGATGGTTTTGCCCAGGTGAACTCTCCGGGACGGCTGGAGCGCGTCCGCGCCACACCGAGTGTGTTCGTCGACGCCGCCCATAATCCGCACGGGGCCAAAGCACTCAAAGAAGCCCTGGGTGCTGCCTTCGACTTCCGCCGGGTGGTTGCTGTGGTGGCCACCTTGGGGGAGAAGGACTCGCGCGGCATTCTCGTCGAGTTGGAGGAATTCGCCGACCAAGTCGTCGTCACGCAAAATGCCTCGCCACGGGCCACCGACTTCCGCGACCTGGAAGATATCGCCATCGAGGTTTTCGGCCCCGAGCGAGTCCACGCCATTGACCATCTGCCATCAGCAGTGGAGTTGGCGATTGCGCTGGCCGAAGAGACCGATTCTGGTGACGGCATTGTGTCAGGATCGGGTGTGATTATCACCGGTTCAGTAGTCACCGCCGGTGAGGCCCGCACCCTGTTCGGAAAGGAACCGCAATGAGTCAGCAAACCGAATACGGGCCACTCGGGCCCGGTCACGACCCGGAAAAAGACCCCATGGTGGGGCTGCGCGGAGTCATGGCCGGCACCTTAGTGATGCAATCCATCTCGGTGCTGCTCGGCCTGTCCGTGGTCGCCCGCGTCGCCGAGGGCACGCTGGCAACCCCGTGGCGCATGGGCTACGTCGCATTCCTGGGCATTGCGCTGCTGGTGATGGCGTTTTTGCAGAAGAAGTCCTGGGCGCTTAAAGCCGACCTGGGGCTGCAGGTGCTCGGTGTCCTGGCGGTCTTCGTGCACTGGTCAATGGGGCTGGTGGGCCTGCTATTCCTGCTGGTGTGGTTCTACATTCTGCATCTGCGCAAAGCCTTGCTGGAACGCATGCGGATGGGGCTGCTCACCACACAGCACACCTAGGCCGTAGCGTCGAAAAAGCCCGCTATCTGGCTAAATCAGCCCGCGGCGAGAAAGCGGCGCACTACCGGTAGGATCTGATCCATGACTGAACGCACTCTCATCCTGATCAAGCCCGATGGTGTCCGACGCGGCCTCGTGGGCGAGGTCATCTCCCGCATCGAACGCAAGGGCCTGAAGCTGGTGGCCATGGATCTGCGCACCGCGGATAAGGCCACCGCCGAGGAGCACTACGCAGAGCACAAGGAACGCCCCTTCTACGGCGACCTTGTGGACTTCATCACCTCCGCACCGCTGGTCGCCGGTGTTGTTGAAGGCCCGAACGCTATTGCCGCATGGCGCCAGATCACCGGTGGCACCAACCCCGTCGAATCCGCCACCCCCGGTTCCATCCGCGGTGACTTCGCCCTCGAGGTGGCCGAGAACATCGTGCACGGATCCGACTCGCCCGAGTCCGCTGAGCGCGAGATCGGCATCTGGTTCCCGAACCTCTAGGCCGCCGCAGCACCACGTAGCACCCCTTACGCCCCGCATCGCCGTTATGGCTGTGCGGGGCGTTGTTATGCAACCCGAGTGACCGGATGAGCCCACCCCAGTGCTGTCTATGCGACAATGGCAGCAGTGTTCGCTCCGCATCCGCGTTTTCGATCGCTGAACACTGCAACTAAAGACTTGTACACAGCACTAGCTGCCTAATAGGGGCCCCGCCACCGTTACCGGTGGTCGCGAGGCCAGGTGGCGCCAAGGAGAACCGAATAATCGTGGCCGAATTAAGCCAGGACAATATTGAACGCGCGCGCAGTTTCGATCGCGACGCCGCACCCAGCAAGATGCGCGTCCACGAGCTCGCCAAATTGCTGGGCATGCAGTCCCGCGACCTCATTGGGGTCCTCGCCGATAATGGTGCTCCCAGCAAGCGCGCCTCCTCGTCGGTAACGGCCGACGAACGCGACCGGGCCCTGGATACCATCGCCGGTGCCGACAGCGAAGCTGCCAAGGACAAGCCCGCAAAGAAGGCGCCGGCGAAGAAGGCCGCGAAGAAGACCGCGAAGCGCACCACCAAGAAAACCGCGGCGAAGAAGACAACTGCGAATAAGGCCGCGGCGAAGAAAACCACGCCGCGCGCCACTAAGAAGACCACTGCCAAACAGAACGCGGCAGCAGATGAGACGGCGACTGAGCAGCCCTCGGCGCAGCCGGCGGCCTCGGATGAGCCTTTGCTGCCGGACTTTGTGATCCAGGACGACACGCTTACCGAGGTCGTGCCCCCGGTGACCCCGCCGCCGGAGAATCCGGTTGCCGATATTCCGATCTTCATGGCGCCGCAGGAAGTCACCGAGCCGGCTCCGGCGAAGAAGGACTCCACCGACGACGGCGATGACCAGCCCGGTGATGACCGGCCTAACCGTCGTCGCCGTGGCCGCGGTCGTGGCCGGGGTGGCAATAACGGCAATAGCGGCAATAACACCGGCTCCGGAAATAACAGCGCTTCCGGCAATAACTCCGCAACCAGCGATGATTCGGCCGACGAGGTGGAGCAGGTCGACGAACCAGTCGCGATTAAGGGCTCGACTCGTTTAGAAGCCCAGCGTCGTCGCCGCGCTGACCGTCGTGAGCAGTCCCGTAAGCGCCCGACGGTGTCGATGGCCGAATTCAGGGCCCGACGTGAATCCATTGAGCGCACCATGGTGGTGCGTGACCGTGACCGCACCGACCACCCCGGCACCGTCAGCCAAGTCGGCATCCTTGAGGACGGGCTGCTTGTTGAGCATTTCGTCACCTCAGATACGCAGACCTCGATGATCGGCAATATCTACCTGGGCCGCGTGCAAAACGTGCTGCCGTCGATGGAAGCCGCCTTCATCAATATCGGCACCGACCGCAATGGTGTCATCTACTCCGCTGACCTCAACTGGCGCGAGTTGGGCGCTAATCGCTCCCGACGTGTCGAGCACGCCTTGAAGACCGGTGACCAGGTTCTGGTTCAGGTCAGCAAGGACCCGGTGGGGCATAAGGGCCCGCGTCTGACGATGCATATCTCTATGGCTGGCCGGTACCTGGTTTATGTGCCCGGTGGTAAGTCTGCTGGGATTTCCCGCAAGCTGCCGGAGCCGGAGCGCAAGCGGCTGAAGGAGATCCTCAAAGACGTCACCCCGCAGGGCTCGGGAACGATCATTCGCACCGCCGCAGAAGGCGTGGAAAAGGATGCGATCGCCGAGGACATCAATCGCCTGGAAAAGCGGTGGCAGGACATCTCCAAGCGCGCTGAGAAGGAGAAGAACACCAAGGGCGCCAAGCCGGTCACCATGTACGAAGAACCGGACATGCTGGTCAAGGTGGTCCGGGACCTGTTCAATGAGGACTTCGACAAGCTCATCGTGGAGGGTAAGTCCGCATGGCGCACGGTGAAGAACTACGTCGACGACGTTGCCCCGGAGCTTTCTGACCGGCTTGAGCGCTATGACGCCAGCAAGAATAAGGGCGTCGATGTGTTCAGCCACTACACCATCGACGAGCAGATCCGGGAGGCCCTGGATCGCACAGTGACGCTGCCCTCTGGTGGTTCGCTGGTTATCGACCGCACCGAGGCGATGACCGTTATTGACGTCAATACCGGCCGATTCACCGGTTCTGGCGGCAACCTCGAAGAGACTGTCACCCGCAATAATCTTGAAGCCGCCGACGAGATCGTGCGGCAAATGCGGCTGCGTGACCTTGGCGGCATGATTGTCGTTGACTTCATCGACATGGTGCTGCCGGAAAACCAGGACCTGGTGCTACGCCGCCTGAATGAGGCACTAAGCCGGGACCGCACTCGCCATGAGGTTTCTGAGGTCACCTCCCTAGGCCTGGTGCAGATGACGCGGAAGCGTTTAGGCACTGGCCTGCTGGAGACCTTCACCACCCCGTGTAGTGAATGTGATGGCCGTGGTCTGATCGTGCATGAGGACCCGGTGGAACAGGAGGCGCAGACTCCGCGCAATAAGCGCCGCCGCAAGGTCAATGATCCGTCGAAGCACCCGGCTGCCTTGGCGCTGCGGGCGCATGGTGATGATCACGACGACGATGACGATGATCTCGACACGGACTCCGACAACGGCGAGTCCACCGAGACCAGGGAACACGACGCCGCCGAGGATCAGCAGTCCGACGCTGCTACCACGGGCCGGGATGACTCGCGTGATGAGTCCGATGGCCAGCAGCGCGGCAACCGCCGCAACCGTCGGGGGCGTCGTCGCCGTACCCGCTCGAATCAGGAGCAATCGCAGAGCCGCGACGATAAGCGCGACGAAAAGCGCGAGGATAAGCAAGAAGAAAAGCGCGACGATAAGCCGAAGCAGCAGGAGAAGAAATCCGCTCAGGCCGGTTCGGTGGATCTGGCCGCTATTGCTGCCTCAGCCACCGACGAGGCACGCGATAAGGACCCCGAGGAACCCTCGGATGACCGTTACGTGTCTCAGTCCGCGCGCCGTCGGCACCGTCGCCGCGTTGTCCGCCGCACCCAGCAACATCAGCAGGACCGCGGCCAGGAGCAGGCTCACGACGACCAGCCGAAGCAGGACCAACCCAAGGCTGAGGCGCAGCCTGAGTCCACCTCTGAGCCGAAGCAGCAGGCCAATGAGGCCCGCCAGGGTGCTCGCCGTGGTCGGCGCCGTACCGCTAAGCGCCGTGTGAGCACTGCCCAGCCCAAGCGTGCCGACGCCAAGCAGGAGCAGCCCAAGCAGGAGCAGCCCAAGCAGGACAAGCCCGCTAAGCAGGATAAGCCTGCCAAGCAGCAGCCCACTGCGTCGGCAAGCAAGGCCCAGACCTACGAAGAGGCCCTCGCCGAATTCGAGGCAAGCCCGCGCCGCAAGCGGCCCACCCGCGGACGCTCCCGCTCCGACCACGCGCCCAAACCGGAGGACTTCGGCATCACCGGCAAGGCAGCCAGCGACGCCAGCGAAGCCCAGCAGGCAACCGCCAAGGCCGCGCAGCAGGACCGCGCCGAGGCCCAGGCCGAAGCCGAAGCGCAGACCAAGAACCGCGCCGCACAGGACGCCGCCGATAAGGCAGCAGCTGAGAAAAACGCCGCCGTAAAGCAGGCGCCGCGCCGCGGTCGCCGCCGCGTGGTGCGCAAGACCTCCACGGCGCGTGCTCACAAACCGGTGAATAAAGAAAAGGAAGCAGCGCCGAAGGCCGCGAAGTCCGAGGCGAAGCAGCCAGCTCAGGCGACATCGGCCACTAGTGGTGCCCGTCGTCGCGGACGTCGCCGGGTTGTGCGTAAAACCTCGCACTAGCGCCGCAGCAGCCGCCTCCAGCTGAGGCCACCGCACATGGTGGCTTCGGGTGGAGGCGGGCGTGGATGAGTTTTTGGGGCAGGCAGTTTGTGATTTAGGCGGGTCATTGGCTAGTCTTGACCAGTCGCAGTCAGTTGGCGCGCGCCGGACGTTTCCCTATGTCCGGGTTCCGCCCCAGCTCGCAAGAGCTGTTCTGCCCTGGCTGCAAATTTTCATTGTCCATTCGGGCCGCCGCGCGGCCTGCACGAGTAAACCAAGAAAAAGGGGTAGCCCTCCTATGTACGCGATCGTCAAGACCGGCGGCAAGCAGTACAAGGTTGCCGAAGGTGACCTCGTCAAGGTCGAGAAGATTGAGGGAGATGCCGGTACCGCCGTGGATCTCACCCCGGTTCTGCTCGTCGACGGCGCCAACGTCATTTCCGGCGACGACCTGAGCAAGGTCACTGTTAAGGCCGAGATCAATGAGCAGACCAAGGGTCAGAAGATCCGCGGTATGCACTACAAGAACAAGACCGGTTATAAGCGCCGCTGGGGCCACCGCCAGCAGCTGACCGAGCTGAAGATCACCGAAGTCAAGGCCTAACCGCCCCTTCCACCACACTTTTCCCAGGAGAATACAATGGCTTCCAAGAAGGGTGCGTCCAGCACCAATAACGGCCGCGACTCCGAATCCAAGCGCCTCGGCGTGAAGCGGTTCGGCGGCCAGCAGGTCAAGGCCGGCGAGATCCTCGTCCGCCAGCGCGGCACCTCGTTCCACCCCGGTGAGAACGTTGGCCGTGGCGGCGACGACACTCTCTTCGCCCTCAAGTCCGGTGCCGTCGAGTTCGGCACCAAGCGCAAGCGCCGCATCGTCTCCATCGTGGAGAACGCTGAGGCAGAGGCCTAAACAGGCTTGCCGACGCAAGCGCCCGCAGGGACCTTCCTCCCCGCGGGCGCTTTCGCATGCCCGCACACTGCTGCCGCACGCAGCTGCCGCACACCACCGCTAGCCGCGGGAAGCCAGCCCCAACGGCAACACCTGCGCCCCCGCCTGCTCGGCGACCTTCGCCCCAGCAACCGTCACCGACCAGCCAGTGCCCACCACGTCGGTAAGCAATAACACCGGGGAGTCATCAGCCCGGGCGGCCAATAACTGCGGGATACTAGCCCACTGCCAATGCTGCAAAAGGCGCGCAACCCGGTACGCGGAGTTCTGCGCCGCAACTGGTTCACCACCTTGCACCACCGGCAATTCGCCCAGGTACGTCATCCGGCCAATCTCAGCAATGCTTTGCCCACAGCACCTCAACATCTCGGTGCGGGCCGGGTCCGTGCTGCCCAACACAAGCACCGAACCAGGGCGCCTATCCCACGACCAGTCCGATAGCACCGCCACAATCCGGCGCAGCCACATATCATCACCCCAGCTCGCCGCCCCCGTCGGCCGCCACTGATTGAGCTCCAATAGTTGCCGCAGCGCCGGGCCACGGGAAATATCACTGAGCCGGCCAAGCACCCGGCCATCACCCAACGCATTGGGCGCCCCACGGCCAGAGCCCAACCGGATCTTGCCCTTCACCGGCACACCCAGCCGGTCCATCCCCGTCGGCCACTGCTTCCGGGCCGGCACCACCACACCAGGGGCAGACATTTCCCCAGCAACACGCTGCGCCATATCCGCATCAATATCGGTCGGCAAGGACACACCACGGCAGTTATCACAACGCCCGCACGGCCCAGCAATCTGCGGATCATCAAGCTCGGCGCGCAAAAACACCATCCGGCACTTGCCAGTGGCCTCATAATCGAGCATGGACTGCTGCTCGGCGGCGCGGGCAGCGCTCAACCCCGCATACCGGGCCCGGTCGTACTCCCAGCCAGCACCAGTAGTGATATAGCCACCCTTGACCCGGCGCACCGCATTATCGACATCAAGGACTTTCAACGCCTGTGTGAGCCGACTATTGGGAATATCCACCAACGACTCGATCACACCGAGTGAGGCCGGGGCCCCATCCCGTGATGCAATGGCATCAAGAATTTCATGCACCTTCTGCTCATCGGGGAAAGACACCGACGCGAAGTACTCCCAGATCTCCTGGTCCTCCACACCCGGCAACAGCACTACCTCGGCACGCTCAGTGGCACGCCCGGCACGGCCAATCTGCTGGTAGTAGGCAATAGGCGACGACGGCGCCCCCATATGCACAACGAAGCTTAAATCAGGTTTATCGAAGCCCATCCCCAACGCGGAGGTCGCCACCAAAGCCGTGAGCTCATTATTCAACAAGGCTTGTTCTAACCGTTCGCGCTCATCAGCGTCAGTGCGCCCGGTATAACTAGCGACCTGCCAACCAGCCGCCCCCAAAGCCTGAGCGAGTTCCTCCGCCGCGGCGACAGTGAGGCAATAAATAATGCCGGAGCCACCAAAATCACCCAGGTGCGTGGCTAACCACGCAGGCCGGGAGGTGGTATCCGCCAGCTGCACAACATTGAGGTGCAAAGATTCGCGGTCCAGGCTGCCGCGCAACACCTGCGCCTGCCCACCAAGTTGAGCACGCACATCAGCAACCACCCGGTCATTTGCGGTGGCGGTGGTGGCAAGCACCGGCACATCTGGCCGCAAATCGGCCAACAAGTCCCGGATTCGGCGGTAGTCAGGGCGGAAATCATGGCCCCAGTCGGAAATGCAGTGCGCCTCATCAACAACCACCAAACCCGCCTGCTGCGCAAGACGCGGCAGGGTGGTCTCGCAGAAATCCGGGTTATTCAGCCGCTCCGGGGAAATCAGCAGCACATCGACGCCACCGGCACTAATCCGGCCCGAAATCTCCTCCCACTGGGTCATATTCGCCGAATTGAGGGTCTCGGCAACAATGCCTGCCCGACGGGCCGCGGCGACCTGATTGCGCATCAACGCCAGCAGCGGGGAAATAATCACCGCCGCCCCATAACCTCGCCGCCGCAGCAGCGCAGCGGCAATAAAATACACCGCAGATTTTCCCCACCCCGTGCGCTGCACCACCAACATCCGCTGATTGTGATTAACCAAACCATCAATCGCACGCCACTGGTCATCACGCAACGCAGCACTGTGACCAGCTAAGGCGCGCAGCAGTTGCTCAGCTTCAGCGCGGGATGCGGCGGTGGGCTGGGACGTCGGGGAAGCGGAATCAGAGTGCTGCGCCATAGCCTCACTACAGCACATGGGGTGGACATTGCGGTGGGATATGCCCCCAGGCCACACCGCTGAACTACGGTTAATGGACCGGACGTGCGACAATGCAGCGTTGGACCACCAACGCAGTCCCCGAGGAAAGGCCCACCCCATGTCCCGTTTTATTGACCGCGTCACCCTGCACCTGCGGGCTGGCAACGGCGGACACGGCTGTAACTCGATCCTGCGCGAAAAATTCAAACCCCTCGGCGGCCCCGACGGCGGCAATGGCGGCCACGGCGGCGACATCATCTTGAAGGTCGACCCGCAGGTACACACCCTGCTCGACTTCCACTTCCGCCCGCATATCACTGCCGGTAATGGCAGCCCCGGTGCCGGCGATAACCGCAATGGTGCCCGTGGCGAAGACCTCATTATGGGCGTGCCCGAGGGCACCGTGGTCTCCGATGCCGAAGGCAATGTGCTGGCTGACCTCATGGGTACCGGCACCGAATTTGTTGCCGCCGAAGGCGGCTACGGTGGCCTGGGCAATGCCGCTTTGGCCAACCGCTACCGCCGTGCGCCGGGTTTCGCGCTGCTCGGCGAGCCCGGGGAAGAACGCGAACTCACCCTGGAATTGAAGTCCATGGCCGATGTGGGCCTGGTGGGGTTCCCGTCGGCAGGCAAATCCTCGCTGGTTTCTGCGATTTCTGCGGCTAAACCGAAAATCGGGGACTACCCATTCACCACCTTGCAGCCCAACCTTGGTGTGGTTCAGGTCAGCCATGACTCTTTCACCATCGCTGATGTGCCGGGCCTCATCCCGGGCGCCAGTGAAGGCAAGGGCCTGGGGCTGGACTTTCTGCGCCATATTGAACGCTGCGCTGTGCTGGTGCATGTGGTCGATTGCGCCACCTTCGAATCCGACCGCGACCCGGTCTCGGATATCCGCGCCATGGAGCACGAGCTGGCCAATTACACCGAGTCGCTGACCAAAAGCTCCACCTTGGGGGACTTGATGTCTCGCCCGCGTGTGATTGTGCTCAATAAGCTCGATGTCCCCGATGCGCGCGATATGGCGGAGATGATGTCCGAAGAAATCGCGTCGTTTGGCTGGCCGGTTTTCGAGATCTCCACGGCAACCCACCAGGGCCTGGACCAGTTGCGCTATAAGCTGCTTGAGCTGGTCAATCAGCACCGCAAGGACCACCCGGTGACGTCTACTGCCCCGGCTCAGGTGATCCGCCCGCAGGGGGTCAGCCGGCGTGTGAAGGACTTCACCATCGAAGCTGACCCGGATATTGATGGCGGGTTCTTGGTACTGGGCCGCAAACCGGAGCGCTGGATCCACCAGACCGATTTCGAAAATGATGAGGCCGTCGGCTACCTCGGTGACCGCCTGGCCAAGCTTGGTGTGGAAGACGCTTTGGCCAAGGCCGGTGCGGTGGAGGGCTCCCCGGTGACTATCGGTGAGGTCACGTTTGAATGGCAGCCGCAGACCGCCGCCGGTATGGACGCGGAGTTGGCGAATCGTCGCGGTTCTGACCGCCGCCTGGACCGGGTGCGCCGTGCCAGCGCGGAGGAGCGCAAGCGTGCCTCCCAGGCCCGCCGTGGTCTTATCGACGAGTTCCAGTTTGAGGGTGAGCAGGCAGATCGGGAGCGTTTCCAGTGACCGTGGACGCTACGTTTTCCAGTTCTACCCGCGATGCCATCCGCGATGCGAAGCGGGTTGTGGTGAAAATTGGGTCCTCGTCGTTGACTGGCCCGGATGGGCGTACTGACCCTGGGCGTATTGATGTCATCGCCGAGGCCGTCGAAAAGCGCATGGCGCGTGGCTCTGACCTTATTGTGGTGTCTTCGGGCGCGGTGGCCTCGGGGATGGGGCCGTTGGGGTTGTCCACCCGCCCGTCGGATCAGGCCACGAAGCAGGCTGCGGCGGCGGTGGGGCAGGTGCGCTTGGCCCAGGAGTGGTCGCGGTCGTTTGCCCGGTTTGGGCGTACTACCGCGCAGGTGTTGTTGACCTCGTCGGATGCGGGTAATCGGCAGCGTGCCCGCAATGCGCAGCGCACTTTGGACCGGTTGCGGCAGCTATCTGCGGTGCCGATTGTTAATGAGAACGACACGGTGGCCACCTCTGAGATGCGGTTTGGCGATAATGATCGCCTCGCTGCGATTGTGAGCCATTTGGCGTATTGCGATGCGTTGATTTTGCTTTCCGACGTCGCGGGCTTATACGACCGCAACCCGGCTGAACCTGGTGCCCGGTTTGTGCCGGAGGTGTGGAGCGGAAGTGATTTGAAGTCGGTGGTGGCCGGTGATGGTGGCCGCCTTGGTACCGGCGGGATGGCGTCGAAGGTCTCGGCTGCGCGGTTGGCTTCTCGTGGTGGGGTGCCGGTGTTGTTGACCTCGGCTGACCAGATTGATCGCGCTTTGGATACCGCAGATATTGGTACTGCGTTTGCCCCGCGGGATCAGCGTATTTCGGCCTGGAAGTTTTGGGCGCTCTACGCTGCGGATTCTTCTGGGGTTTTGCGTATTGATGCTGGTGCGGTGCGTGCGGTGACGGAGAACCGCCGGTCGCTGTTGCCGGTGGGGATTACGTCGGCTGATGGGGAGTTCTCCGCCGGCGATATTGTCGACATTGTGGGCCCTAATGGTGAGATCATTGGCCGCGGTGAGATTGCCTTTAATTGGGAGGAGCTGGACCAGATTATGGGCCGGCCGACGACGGAGTTGCCGGATGCGTTGCGGCGCCCGGTTATCCACGCGGACTACCTATCGAATTATGCCTCCCGTGTATAAAATCGCTGTGACTAGTCGAAACTGTGCTGTATTGGCCATAGGTGGCCGCCCCGCCGTGCGAGAGGATGCCCCGACGCTGTGATATCCCGCGATCAGGATCAGTACCGCACGCGCCGTTCTTTGTCTGTTTTCAGCGTGCTGGGCGAGTTGATGGTGACCATTGCTGTGGTCTTGGCGCTGTTTGTGGTGCACCAGTTGTGGTGGACCGGGGTGGAGACCCGGCAGGCGCAAGATGAGATGCGTAAGGATTTGCAGGCCGAGTGGCAGCGTGAACTGCCGGGCCAGCCGGGCCAGCCTGGTCAGCCGGGTACGGCGGTGCCTGTGACCGCTAGTGGTGCGATGGGGTATTTGGAGATCCCCCGGATTGGTCTGGATGCGGTGTTCCAGGAGGGGGTGGGGCTACCGGTGTTGGCTAATGGCCCGGGCCGGTACCCGCAGTCGCAGCTTCCCGGTGAGGTCGGCAATGTGGCTTTCGCTGCGCACCGCGATGGTAATGCGGCGCATTTTTCGGAGTTGGACAAGTTGTCTACCTGCGATGAGATCATTGTGGAAACCGCCCGTACGCGGTATTTCTACCGGGTGTTGCCTACCGACGGGGCTGCGATGAATTGTGTTTCGGAGCAGACCCGGATGATGTTGGCTAGCCCGGAATACGAGAAGGTGTCTGGCCGCGAGATCGTGGTTCCCAGCAGTGATGGTGTGGTTGCCGCGGTCCCGCAGAGTTCGGGTATGGCCGGCGGCGATATGCAGCCGACTTTGCCGTTGTTGACGCTGACCACGTGCCATCCCCATTGGCAGAATGCGCACCGGATGATTATTCACGCGGTGTTGGAGAAGGCTGTTGATAAGCCGCAGCAGGAGGTGCAGTAGATGTACGCAGCGTTATGGCGAGTCCTGCCTGGGCCGACGTGGGTGAAGGCGATTGAGGCGTTGGCCTTATTCCTGCTGGTGGTTTTTGTGTTGTTTGAGTTTGTGTTCCCTGAGGTGGCGCATATGTTGCCGTGGATGGACGTGGCGGTATAGGCCCGCGCGTGCCCTGGCTTTTCTATGCTGGGTGCCATGTCTTCGACCAATAGTGCCCCCGTTAGTGATTCCCGCGCCGCTGAGCGTGCTGAGGTTTTGGATAAGGCCCGCCGGGCTAAGGCTGTGACAGCCGAGTTGGCTGGTTATACCTCTGCTCGGAAGAACGAGATTTTGTTGGCCGCCGCTGATGCTGTGGTTGCGGCCACTGATCGGCTTGTCGCCGCCAATGAGCGCGATATTGCTGCTGGTGCGGAATCCGGGATGAGCCCGTCGTTGATTGACCGGTTGCGGCTGGGCCCGGATCGGGTGCAGGGCGTGGCTGCTGGTTTGCGTCAGGTTGCTGGTTTGCCGGACCCGGTGGGGGAGGTGTTGCGGGGCTCGACGTTGCCTAATGGGCTGCGGTTATCGCAGGTGCGGGTGCCGCTTGGGGTGATGGGCATGGTGTATGAGGCCCGCCCGAATGTGACGGTCGATGCTTTTGGGTTGGCGTTGAAGTCCGGCAATGTGGCGTTATTGCGTGGTTCTAAGTCCGCCAAGCGCACCAATGCTGCCCTTGTGGAGGTGCTGCGGGAGGTGCTTGTTGAGCAGGGGGCGCCGGCTGATTTGGTGCAGTTACTTCCGTGCGCGACTCACGATTCGGTGCAGGATTTGATTACTGCGCGTGGGCTTGTTGATGTGGTGATTCCGCGTGGTGGTGCTGGTTTGATTAATGCTGTGGTCACTGGTGCGACGGTGCCGGCTATTGAGACCGGTACTGGCAATTGTCACCTGTATATCGATGCTTCAGCTGATCTGGAGCAGGCCATTGCGATATTGCTGAATGGCAAGACGCGGCGGCCGTCGGTGTGTAATGCCACGGAGACGGTGTTGGTTGATGCGGCCCTGCCGGCCGATCAGGTGCGCCGGGTTTTCACTGCGCTTGCCGACGCTGGCGTCACCGTGCATGGTGACGTCGACAATCTCGCTGCTGCTGGTGTGGCTGGTGAGCTCCTTGATGCGGTGGTGCCGGCTACTGATGCGGACTGGAGTGATGAGTACCTGTCGATGGATATCGCCGCGAAGGTCGTTGATGGTGTGCACGCCGCGGTTTCGCATATCGCCCAGTTCGGTTCGGGCCATACGGAGGCGGTCGCGGCCCGGGATTGGTATGTGTGTGAGGTTTTCGCCCAGGCTGTGGATGCGGCTGCGGTGTCGGTGAATGCGTCGACGGCCTATACCGATGGGGAGCAGTATGGCATGGGGGCGGAGATAGGTATTTCGACGCAGAAGCTGCATGCGCGGGGGCCGATGGGGTTGCCGGAGCTGACCAGTTCGAAGTGGATTGTTCGTGGCGATGGGCAGTGTCGGCCCTAGGGGGTAGTTAGCGCACGTGGCTGCGAGACCCCACGAAGTAGTATTCATTAAAAAGCTATTTTGCTTGTGAACTCGAAATGTGGTTGTTAGTGTGCGTGCATGAAACCATCTCGTCGTATTCTTGCGCTTTCTTGCTCTGTAGCACTCTGTTTCGCCGCTACTGGGGTGGCGGCTGCGGCACCGTCGGAAGGCGGTGACGGGCCCTGGTGGACCGGTTCTATCGACCACGCGCCGGGCTCGGACTCGGGCTCTACTAATCCGGTCGGCAGTTCCCCGGCCGGTTCCTCCGACCCGGCCAGCGACCCCTTCTACCAGCCGCCGGCTGATTTGCCGGAGCCTGGCGCACTTATCCGCACCCAGCCTGCCCCGCATATCATCGAGAAATTCGGTATCGACTGGCCGGGCGTTTCGACCAAGATCTTGTACTCCTCAGTCAATGAGCGCGGCCAGCGAGTGGGGGTTTCTGGTTTCATCATCGAGCCCACCACCGAATGGGAGGGCAGTGGCCCGCGCCCCACCGTGGTTGTTGCCCCGGGAACAATGGGGCAGGGCGACCAATGTGCCCCGTCGGCGGGCTGGGGGCAGCTGGCCAATATTGACCTGGCGAACTCGTCCTTCGGCTTCGACTATGAGCTGCTCAGTGCCTATACCGCCAGCGCTAAGGGCATCCGGGTGGTGGTGACCGACTATATCGGCATGGGTACCCCTGGGGTGCATACCTACGTCAACTCCACTGATGAGGGCCATGCCGTATTGGATGCGGCTCGCGCTGCGCTGGAGTTTGCCGGAGATCCGGCCGACTCGCCGGTGGGGGTGGTCGGTTATTCCCAGGGTGGTGGCGCCTCAGCTGCGGCAGCTGAGTACCAGCCTGCCTATGCGCCCGAGCTGAATTTGGTGGCCGCATATGCCGGGGCCCCGCCGGCGAACCTGCGTGAGGTGCTAGACGGTATTGAGGGCGGCAGTATCGAAGGCGTGGTGGGTTATGCGCTCAATACTGGCCGTTTTTATAACCCCGAGCTTGAGCCGCTGGTCGATGCCTACCTCAATGATGAGGGGCGTCGTTTCCTAGAGACCACGAAGAACCAGTGCATTGTGGACTCGGTAGCGATGTGGGGTTTCCGTAAGTCTTCGTCCTTCACTAAGGATGGCCGCCCCTTCAAGGCTCTTGTGGATGAGATCCCTGAGGTGGGGGAGTACCTGGATAAGCAGAAGCTTGGTCGGTGGAAGCCGGATGCGAAGGTGATGGTGCAGATCGGCGCTAATGACGACGCCATTCCGGCGGGGCAGGCCCGTCAGCTTGGTCGCGATTATTGTGCCCTGGGTGCCGACGTGAGCTACCTGGAAAATGACACCCCGTTGCTGATTGACAAGACCGGCCTGAACCATATTGTTCCGCTGTTGGCCAATATGCCGGACAGTATGGACTTCCTGGTCGCGGCCTTTAATGGCGAGGAGGTAGGCAATGACTGCGGCACGTTCTAGTCGCCGCCGATAGCTTGCCTTTCTGCAGCGCCCCATCGTTGATGATGGGGCGCTGCTTTTGTGTGTTGCGCCGGCGCGGGTGGTTGTTGGTGTGGTTGGTGCACGATACCCCGACCGGTATTGGTGGGTGTGTTCGGTGCTGTGAGCTGGGGTTTGTGGTGACTCTCGGGGGTTGTGGTGGTGGCTGAAAAAAATTGTGACTTCAATTCGTAAATTCCTAGCCAACATCATTAACAAAAGGTAATAATTATGCGCATGAAACAGAATCCTTCTTTGTTGGCTGCCGCTTGTGCAGTGGCTATGACCCTGTCTGCGGCTGGTCCGGCCGCCGCCGCACCTGCCCAGCTCGACCCCTTCGCCGACCCATGGACCTCACTGGGGGAGGACATTGCCAATACCGACAACGCTGCCTTGCCCGGCCCCTTCGGCCAGGCACCTGGTTCTGATACCGGCTCGCTGGGCAGCTCTGGTTTGGGCCGTTCCGATGAACTGGATAACCCCTTCTACACCGAGATCCCAGACGCCCTTGGTAGCCCAGGTACGGTGCTGAAAACCGAGCCCGCAGACCAGCTGTTAAGCATGGGGGAGACCGACTGGCCAGGTACGGCAACTCGGATCATGTACACCTCAACGAGGCAGAATGGTCAGCTCGCCCCGGTAACCGGGTTCGTCATTGACCCCGTGGGGGATTGGGAGGGCAAAGGCCCCCGCCCGACTGTGGTGCTCGCCCCCGGCACGATGGGGCAGGGTGACCAGTGCGCCCCGTCGCGAGGTAAATGGCTGCTGGGTGCTGTCGATGCGGAAAAGCCCAGCCTGAATTTCAACTACGAACTGCTCACCGCCTATGTCGCGGCAAGTAAGGGAATGCGGGTCGTTGTTACTGACTACATCGGTCTGGGCACCCCAGGGGTGCATACCTACGTCAATTCTGATGATGAAGGCCATGCAGTCCTGGATGCTGCGCGGGCAGCGTTAATTCTGGCTGGGGCCGATGCTGATGACCCGGTGGGCCTGGTGGGCTATTCCCAGGGTGGCGGCGCGGCAGCGGCTGCGGCCGAGCGTGCTGCCTCATATGCTCCCGACGTCAATCTCAAGGCCACCTATGCCGGAGCGCCGCCGGCGAACCTGCGCAAGGTGCTGCACCAGATCGACGGTAATGCCATCGTCGGGGCGATCGGCTACGCCTTGAACTCCGGTATCGAGTACCTGGAAGACGATGTTGATGTCGACGTCATCCTGGATCGGTTCCTCAACGACGAGGGCAAACGCTTCCTTGAGACCACGCAGGACCAGTGCATTGTGGACTCAGTCGCGATGTGGGGCACCCGGACTACTGACTCGTTTACTACCGACGGCAGTGATTTCGCCGCAGTGCTGGACCGAGAACCCGTCATTGCGGAGATTATTGATAGTCAACAACTGGGGCTGCGCGATCTCAACGCCCCGATGACCATCGCCACCGGCGTTAATGACGATGCCATCCCCACCGGCCAGGTGCGCGAACTGGCGCAAAGCTACTGTGCGCGCGGCGGTCATGTTGCGTTCCGTCCCGACGAGATTCCCAGTATTTTGTCCCGCTCGGCACTGAACCATATTGCTTCCTCGCTGTATAACACCACTCCGTCGGTGGAATATCTCGTCGATGCGTTCAATGGTGAGCAACTGCCCAATGACTGCGGCTCCTTCTAGTCGAGCCAGCCAAGGTCGGTAATAACGCTCTACCTCCGGGTGGCTAGCTGCTGCAGTGTGACACTGCGGAAGATTGGCCACCCGGGGTTGCTGTATTCAGCGTGGCAGTATTGTCACGCATACTTATTAGGTATCCAAAGCGATAGGAAAATATCATGACATCCACCCGCACCGCGGCTATTGCCACAACCAGCCTGCTCGCCCTATTTGCTAGTGCCGCACCCGCTTATGCACTGCCTGCACAGACCACACCAGCAGGGCCTAGTTCTGAGGTGGGCAGCATTGCGGCAGTAGGGGAGTCGCCTGCGCAGGCGGAGTTTTATACCCAGATTCCCGACGACTTAGGCCAGGCCGGTGACGTTCTCAAAACCCAGCCAGCCCCACACCTGCTGGAATTAACGGGCCTGAAGTGGCCCGGCAGCGCAACCCGGATCATGTACACATCCACCCGGCAAAACGGTGCCCTCACCCCCGTGACCGGGGTCGTTATTGAACCCACGACCCCGTGGCGCGGCGCAGGGCAGCGGCCCACCGTAATCATCGCCCCAGGGACAATGGGCCAAGGCGACCAGTGCGCCCCCTCCCGGGGCACTGGCCTCTTCGCCGGTATCACCGCACAGCCCTCATTGGCGCTGAATTATGAGTTGCCGATGATGTACGCGCTCGCACAACGCGGCATCCGGGTGATTCTTACTGATTACATCGGCTTGGGCACACCAGGGCTGCACACCTACGGCAACTATATTGACCAGGCACAAGCTGTGCTTGATGCAGGTCGCGCCGCACTGGGCTTTGCTGGCGCCTCGCCTGACGCGCCAGTGGGGATCTACGGCTACTCCCAAGGCGGCGGTGCGTCAGGTGCCGCCGCAGAACACCAGCCGATCTATGCCCCAGAGCTCAACGTCACCGGCGCCTACCTCGGAGCGGTGCCGGCGAATTTGCGCGACGTTATTCGCGCTATCGACGGCGGCACCCTTGCCGGCGCTATCGGCTACGGCCTCAACGCTGGCCTGGTTTACCAGCCGCAGCTGGGCGCAGCCATTGATGGCTACCTCAATGAGCAGGGGCGTGAGTTTATGGCGACCACCCAGACCCAATGCCTGGCCGACTCCGGCGTGACGTGGGGTTTTCAGAAAACACGCGAGTTGACCACGACTGGGCAAAGCTTCAGTGACCTCGTTGCCGATATCCCCGAGCTGGGGGATTACCTCGACGCGCAGAGTCTGGCGAAGAGTAAGCCCGAGGCCAATATCATGGTCGAGATCGGTGTTAATGATGACATTGTGCCTGTTGAGCAGGCCCGACAGTTGGGGCGTGACTACTGCGCGATGGGGTCGAATGTGCAGTACCTGGAAAATGACACACCGGTGCTCATCCCGAAGACAGCCCTGAACCACGTCGTGCCGCTCTTCGGCGATATCCCGGAGGCGCTGATGTTCTTTATGGACTCGTTCACCGGGGGCGAGCTACCCAATGACTGTGGGACGTTCTAGACCATAAAAGTGGGGATTTTTCTGTGTTTTTAAGGTGACTAATTTCACCAGGTTCTGAAAGGTGCGCGCTGCCAAATAGGAGCACCATGGAAGTGTCTGCATCTGCATAAGGCGCGGACACCCGTGAGCACTGGAACAGTGACTGGCAGAAAGGCCCCACACATGAAAAAGAATATTGTCGTCTTCGAGATTGAAGGCGGTTCGGACAAGTACTTCGACGGCCACCGCAAGGACACCATGCCGATCGTGAATGCGATCAAGGCACAAGGTTGGGACGCCGAAGTTCTCTACTACCGCCCTGAGTGGGCCGAGGCACTGTTCGACTACGTATCGGAAAAGGCTGACGGCTATATTTCCCGCGTCAACCCCGGCAATATTCCCGGCGGCGAGAAGGGCTACTTCGACCTGTTGACCCGCCTGGCAGAAGTCGGCCTGGTCGGCATGTCCACCCCGGAAGAGATGATGGCCTACGGCGCTAAGGACGCGCTGGTCAAGCTCAATATGACCCCGCTGGTCCCCGAGGACACCGCCGCCTACTACGACGTTGAATCCTTCCACGAGACCTTCCCGAAGACCCTGTCTTACGGTGAGCGCGTGCTCAAGCAGAACCGCGGTTCCACCGGTGAAGGCATCTGGCGCGTCCAGATCAAGGACAAGGATCTGCAGAACTCCGTTGAGCCGGGCACCGAGCTGCCCCTCGACACCGTCTTGAAGTGCACCGAGGCTGTGGACAACCACACCGAGGAGTTCAAGCTCGGTGATTTCATGGACTTCTGTGACAAGTACATCATCGGCGATAACGGCATGCTGGTGGATATGCGCTTCATGCCGCGCATCGTCGAAGGCGAGATCCGCATTCTGCTGGTCGGCCCGCACCCGGTCTTTGTTGTGCACAAGAAGCCGGCCGCCGGTGGCGATAACTTCTCCGCCACGCTGTTCTCTGGCGCGAAGTACACCTACGACAAGCCCGAGGCTTGGCAGGACCTGATGGACCAGTTCAAGGAGGCCCGCCCGGTCATTGCCGAGAAGCTCGGTGGCGATAACGTGCCGCTGATCTGGACCGCGGACTTCATGCTTGCCGACGCTGAAGACGGCGGCGATGATTATGTCCTCGGCGAGATCAACTGCTCCTGCGTTGGTTTCACCTCGGAGCTGGATATGGGCATCCAGGAAAAGGTCGCCGAAGAGGCCATCAAACGCGTCGAAGAGAAGAACGCCTAAGCGTTTTCCCTGCCCCCTTCGCGCGCTAGCGTTAAGCCGGCCCGGATGTGCCGCCACTGCACCAGTGGTGCGGCCGGGTCGGCTTTCGTGCGGCACGAGTTCACCCAGTGCTGGCCGATGAGGTTTCCTCACCCCCACCACCACGACTAGGCTCACTTCCCATGTCAGACAGCCGCCACCGGTGCCCACCTCGACGCATTGGCGTCATGGGTGGCACATTCGATCCCATCCACCACGGGCACTTGGTGGCTGCTTCTGAAGTCGCCGACCGTTTCGAACTGGACCTGGTGGTGTTTGTGCCCACCGGCGAACCGTGGCAAAAACGTGGCCGGGCTGTCACCGATAGTGAAGACCGCTATTTGATGACGGTTATCGCCACCGCGTCGAACCCGCGGTTTATGGTCTCCCGGGTCGATATTGACCGTGGTGGGCCGACCTACACCGTCGATACTCTGCGTGATTTACATGTCCAGTTCGGCGAGAATGTTGAGCTGTTTTTCATCACCGGTGCTGATGCCTTGCAGCGCATTGTGACCTGGCGGGACTGGGAGAAAATGTTCGACCAGGCCACCTTCGTGGGTGTCAACCGCCCAGGTTTTCAGCTTGCCGACGATGACCTGCCCGCCGAATACCGCAGTCGTATTCATTTGCTGGAGATCCCGGCTATGGCTATTTCGTCGACGGAGTGCCGCGAACGCGCCAGTAAGGGCCGCCCGGTCTGGTATCTCGTGCCAGATGGTGTGGTGCAGTACATTGCCAAGAGGGGCTTATACCAGGGCATTCCGCCGTTGGATAGTCTCACTACGCATGAGTGCCAGGCGATTACTGCCGCACAGGTGCGACCCTCGCCGAAGGGGAAATCCTCGGCGGGCACCCCTAATTCTGATCTCACCAACTCATAGGAGCTGACCTCACTACCGTGACCGTTTCTGAACAGGCCCACCAGATAGCCGCCATTGCCGCCACCGCAGCCGACCGGATGAAGGGCGAGGATATCCAGGTCCTTGACGTATCCGGGCCGCTGGTGATCACTGATGCTTTCGTCCTGGTCAGCGCCGATAATGAACGCCTGGTCAACGCTATTGTTGATGAGGTTGAAGACGACCTGCGCGATGCTGGCCACCGCCCAGTGCGCCGCGAAGGTGTTCGGGAGGCCCGCTGGGCGCTGCTGGACTACGGCATGGTTGTCGTCCACGTTTTCCGCCACGAAGAGCGCGAATTCTATGGCCTGGACCGGCTGTGGAAGGACTGCCCCCAGGTGGAGATCGACGGTGTGGAGCAGCACAGCCCGCTGCATGCCGACGGCGCCGCCCAGGATGCCTCCCGCAGCGCGGACAGCATTGACGATATCCCGTTGGCCCAGGCAACCCCGGATGACCAGGAGCTGCTCTAATGGCAGACCAGTGGGACCGGGAAGGCAACCTCACCGTGGTTGCCCCTCGTCGCCTGTTGCTCCTGCGCCACGGCCAGACCAGCTATAACGCCACCCGCCGGATGCAGGGCCAGCTCGACACGCAGTTGTCGGATGTGGGTCTGCGGCAGGCGGATAATGTTGCCGCCCATTTCGCCGCCCGCGACTTCGGGATTTCCCGCATTATCTCCTCTGATCTCAGTCGTGCCCGGATGACGGCACAGGCCGTCGGCAAGCAAGTAGGTGTCGATGTCACTACTGATCCGCGCCTGCGGGAGACCCGGCTGGGGGACTGGGCGGGCCAGACCCACCACGAGATCGATGCTGATTACCCTGGTCAGCGCGCCCATTGGCGGCATAATCCGGGCTGGGCGCCGCCTGGTGGGGAGACTCGCTTTGAGGTCGCGCAGCGGATGCGGGTCGTTGTTGATGAGTTGCTTGCCAACTACGCCGAGTGGCCGGGTCATACTGTGCTGCTGGTGGCGCACGGCGGCGCGATTGCGGCGTTGACGGCATCACTGACGGATCTGCCGAAGTCCCACTACATGATGTTCAACGGCATGCGGAATACCGCGTGGGTGGAGCTATCGGCCAAACTTCGCCCCGACGGGGAGCTGGCCTGGTACCTCGACGCATTTAACTGCGAAGCAACCCAGCCAGCAGATGAGGCCTGATGCCCTACCAAGTTCAAGTCATTGTTGATGACGGCTCCTGCATCACCGAGCAGCAGGCCGAAAAATACGGCATTACGGTGCTGGAATTGCCGGTGAATACCGATGGGGATGAGCCCACCACCTCGGCTATTCAGCCATTGCCGTTGTGTGCCGCCTACGCCCGGGCCCAGGAGCGCGGCCAGGATGCTGGTGTGGTGGCGATCCATATCGGCAGTGCACTGTCGTCGACGTATAGCAATGCTGTTGCCGCTGCTGAGGCGGTCGGCGGCGTTGATGTGATCGACTCCAAGGCCGCTGGGGCTGGCCTGGCGGTGGCTGCGATTGCTGCGGCGAAGGCGGCTCGTCGTGGTGCGGACCGGCAGCGGTGCGCCGAGATCGCCCAGGAAAGCCTGAACCGTTCGTACCTGTGGGGGTATGTGCCGAAGCTGGATACGATGCGCCGCGGTGGCCGGATTTCCACGGGCCAGGTGGTGCTGTCGACGGCTTTGGCGATGAAGCCGATGATTGGGCTTTCCGACGGCCAACTCCGGGTTGCTGCCAAGTGCCGCACTGAGCAGAAGCTGCTGGAAACGATTGTTTCTCGCTGTACGGATGCTGCTGGGGCGAAGCCGGTCGAATGTGTGGTGCAGACGGCAGGGGAGTCCACGGTGGGGGAGCAGTTGGCGCAGATCTTGCCGACGGTGTTGCCGGTGGACTCGGTTGTGCGCAGTGTGGATTTGCCTGCCTCGGTGATTGTGCACACTGGGCCGAATGCGTGCTTTGTGTCTTTAGTGGCCAGTCCCGATGTTGCCGACTATGCGCCTGCCGACGCTGAGCCGGATACGCAGCGGACTCATCCGCACACCCCGGGGGTGACGACCATTGAGGCGAAGTTGCCGACGTGGTCGGAAAACCGGCGCGCCGCCCGGGAGCGTGCGGAGAGCTTGGCCCGGGCGATTTCGGATTTCACGCACCGCGACCACACCGATGCCGATAAGGCAGGTGCCGATAAGGCCGATAAGGCCGCGCCTGGCCCGGAGGATGCACCTGATCCGGGAGATGAGTCCTGCCCGGAGGCCGATTCGGCCTCGGACAAGCACTAATCACAGCTGCTGGTGGCGCGCGGGCGGTAGTTATCCACGGTTGCGATTTTCTCCACCGCCGCAGCCAGCCAGCAGGGCTTTCACCTGGTGCGCCCGCACACCTCATTGACCAGCGCACTAAGGTTGGCGACTGTGAGTACGCTGCAGAAACGAGTTGGAGACCTGCTTGAGCCCATCGCAGGCGATGAGACCATGCCGGTGGACTACCGCAACCAACGCTGGGCGGTGCGCACTGTCGCAGTTATCGCGGCGGCCCTGGCCAGTATCGCGGTGCTAATAGGCGCTGTGTGGTGGTGGCTGCGCGAACCCGCCACCCACATGCCGCACACCCAGCTGCGCCCCAGCGCCAACCAGCCGATTACTGGTGGCACCACCGCCGCAGCACCGGCAGCTACCACCGAGACGGAGCCTGCCGATGAGGTGCCCGAAGAGATCGTGGTGTCCGTGGTGGGGTTGGTCCATCATCCTTCTGTTGTCACCCTTGCCCCAGGCTCCCGCGTGGCCGACGCTATCGCCGCAGCAGGCGGAATGCTGCCTGAGGCCGATATCGCCTCAGTCAACCAGGCCGCCGAATTATCCGATGGCGAACAGGTCGCCGTTGGCCCCACACCACTGCCCGGTGGCGGATCGGCCCCAGGGGAGGAGGCGCCAGCTGCTGGTAGCGGCCAGGCCGGCCGGATCAATATCAATACCGCCGGTGCCGAGGAGCTGGAACAGTTGCCCGGGGTGGGCCCGGCCATCGCGGAGAGCATTATCACCCACCGTGTAGAAAATGGCCCGTTTGCCAGCGTGGACGACCTCGTGGAGGTACCCGGCATCGGCCCGGCGAAGCTGGCAGAAATCAAGGACCACGTTCAGCTATGAGCGGCTCGGGCGACGGTGATATCACCCAAGCCCGAGAACTTGACCTGCGGCTTATCCCCGCAGCTGTTGCCACCTGGGGGTGCGTGGCGGCCTTAATCAGCGCCGGTGGTGTGCATCACACTAGCGGCGGTGCTGGCGTATCGGCCTGCGTTTCGGCTGTGGCGTGGTGCCTGGTGCCGGTGGTTCTGACCAGGTATCGCCTCCACCCCGGGGTGCGCGGTGGGGTCGGCCTGGTCCTGGTCTGCATTGCCACTGCCGCCTGCAGCGCAGCGATCCGACAATGGGCAGTACACCGGCACTGGGTTGCCCAGCACCTGGGCCAGACTGTGCGTACCGAGTTCACTTTGGCAACCGCCCCGCAGGCAACCGATTTCGGGGCTCAGGCCACCGCCACTATTGCTGGCCTGCCCGGGACGGTGCCCATCCACGGCGCGCAGGAGCTGCTTGCCTATGACCGCGGCGCGGTGCTGCGCGGCCCTGTTGCGGTGACCGAGTCACCAATATCGGCACTGTCTGGGGTTGGGCTCAAACTGCGCGGCGAACCAGAGCTGCTCGCCGATGGGGGGTTTACCAGCCAGATCCGCAATGAACTGGTCACCTTATGCGCGCGGCTGCCAGCCGGGGCCGACACGCTAGTTCCCGCGATGGTGCTAGGTGATGAGCGGTTGGTTTCCCCAGCAGAGCGTGAGGTGCTGACCAATGCGGGGCTTGCGCACTTATCGGCAGTATCCGGGGCGAATGTGGCCCTGGTCTGTGGCGGGGCGGTGGCCATAACCGCCTGGTTGGGCCCGCGGGTTCGTTTCTTCGCGGCGCTGGCCACACTATGTGGTTTCGTCGCTGTGGTCGGCACTGAACCGAGTGTGCTGCGCGCGGCATGTACCGGCCTTGTCGGCCTCATCGCGATTCTCACCGGCCGGGCCCGCGACGCACTGCCCGCCCTGGGTGGGGCTGTGCTGCTGTTGCTGGTGGTGTACCCGGAGATGGCCTTGTCGGTGGGGTTCATGCTCTCTGTCGCCGCGACGGCGGGGCTGGTGGTGCTTGCCGAGCCGGTGGCGCGGGCCCTGGGGCAGCTGTGGTGGGTTCGCGCCTGGCCGGCGGTGGTGGTGCGGGCGGTGGCGGTGACCATCTGTGCCCATGTGGCAACAACGCCGGTGTTGGTGGCGACTGTCGGCACGGTGCCGCATGTGGGGGTGGTGGCCAATCTCGTCGCCGCGCCTGCGGTGGCACCGGTCACCGTATTGGGCACCGCTGCTACGGGGTGTATCGCGCTTGGCTGTGCGTGGCTGGCGCTCCCGTTGCTGTGGGCGGCCGCGCCGTGGGCGTGGTGGGTGTATGAGGTGGGGCAGACAGCGGGCACGGTGCCTGGGGCGGCATCGCAGATGGGGTTCGTGGGGGCTGTGTTGACCGTCGGGGCGCTGCTGGCTTTTCTGGCTTGGCCGCGTGTGTGCGCGGCGTTGTATGCCGTGGTGGGCCTGCTTGGCGCTGTGGTGCTCAGCACCGGGGTGCATCTGCCCAGCGCTCCTGGTGGGTGGGTGGCTGCTGCGTGCGTGGTCGATGGGGAGGTGCGCATTATTGGCCCGGGTGCTGCCCCGCCGCGCGCACAGGCGTGCCGACGTGCGGTGCGCCACCGGCCGGTTGTTGGCGCGTCGGCGCAGTCGGTGGAGGGCGCTATCGTCGGCACGCTTGATGAGGCCCACGAGGCGAGCCTTGCTGGGCGGTCGCTGGATTGGATTGTGGTGGAACGCTGCGGTGACCGGGCGCGCGGGGATATTCGCACCCCTACGGGTGTGGCCGTGGTGTGCCCGAATGAGGGCGGGCCGCAGGTGCTCTATCCCGGCGGGCAGGTATGGCGGGGCAGTGCGGCTGCGGTGAGGTCCGCGCCTCTGGCACGATAGTGTCCGTGAGCGCACATGGAGCACAACCACTCAACCTCATCCTCGGCGATGAAGGGTTGCTGGTGGAGCGCGCCCGCAATGCGATCATCGCTGATGCCCGCGCCGAATCTGGGGACACCACAGGGCTGGATATCACCACTGTGCATGCGGCCAATGCCACCACCACAGAGCTGGTGAACCTGCTGAGCCCTTCCCTGTTTGGCGATAGCAGGGTGGTGGTCATTGACCAGTGGGACAACCTTGGCAAGGACACCTATGGGCCGATTATTGACGTTATTGGCCAGCCCAGCCCGGGTATTACCGTCATTGTGGAGCATTCCGGTAAGGGGCGGACCTCGGCGGCGCTAGTGAAGGCGCTGCGCAAGTTCACTCCCCGTGAGTTCATTGCCCAGGCCCCCAAACGCAATGAGTTGCCCAGTTTCGTGCAGGGCGAGGCCCGCCGGCTGGGGGTGCGGCTAAGCCATGATGTGGTGACCACGCTGCTCGACGCGGTGGGGTCGGACCTGCGCGAGTTAGCAACGGCGATGCGCCAGCTGGCCTCGGATACTGAGGGCAATATCACCGAGGAGGCAATTCGGACCTATTACGGGGCTTCTGCTGAGGTCACCGGCTTTGAGGTCGCCGACTTGGCGGTGGCTGGCAATGTGCAGCAGGCGTTGGGCCGGTTGCGGCGATCGATGCAGTTGGGCACCAATCAGGTGTTGTTGGCTTCTGCGCTGACCAGTGCGGTGGGGGATATTTCCCGGTTGCATGCGGCTGCCCGGCCTGGCCCGGCTGATGCGCGCACTTATGGCATGCCGCCGTGGAAGTTGACGAAGGTGCATGCGGTTGCCCAGCGGTGGACTACTCCGATGGTCGCTTCGGCGGTGCAGGTTGCTTCCCGGTTGGATGCTGAGGTCAAGGGGGAGGGCCATACGCCGGAGTTTTCCTTGGAGCGGGCTGTCATTGAGATCGCCCGGATCGCTAACTCGGCGCGCCGCTAGGGGCGGGTAGGCAAGGCTGGGCACGAAAAACCGCCTGTGGTCCGGGTGGAACCTCAGGCGGTATTTACGCTGTAGCTGGAGGGGATTAGCCCTCGAGCTTATTGACGGCCTTGGCCAGGCCGGACTTCTTATTGGCCGCGGTGTTGCGGTGGAAGACGCCCTTGCTGACGGCCTTGTCGATCTTGCGGTTGGCGATGCGCAGCTGGGCTTCGGCACCGGCCTTATCGCCGGCGTCGACGAGGGCACGCACCTTGCGGATTTCGGTGCGGACCGCGGAGCGGACGGCCTGGTTGCGCAGGCGGGCCTTCTCGTTGGTCTTGATGCGCTTCATCTGAGACTTGATATTCGCCATGTGTAAAACCTCTTGTTTCCTGTATCGGTTCTGGCTGCCACACGCTGTGCCGGGTTGGTGGTCCCGCCCATGCGTCGAGGTGATGAACCCAAGGTCCTGATCATCAACACTCAATGCGCATCAGCGCGCGGTGAACTCGAAAGACCCTACCAGGTGGGCTGGTCCTGGCCAAAAGGCTTCTGTGGTGGGCGTGGGCTAGGACCAGTTGTATTCAGAGCGCAGCACAGCGGTGATCCGGTCGAAACGTCGGCGCGGCATCACCGCACCGGAGCGTCGGATGCCGGATTCGGGTACCTCGAGGACTTTGTCCAGGCGCACCCAGCTGGGGCGGGCTTGGCCATCCCAGGCGCCGATGCCGATATGCATCCACTTATCGTCATCGGCGTGCCGGATGTCGGTGGAGATAAGTGCGCCGAGTAGGTAGTGCTTATCGCGGCCGAGGACGACGACTGCGCGTTCGCGGGCGGAGCCGGAGTCGCCGTCGATAAGCACCGGTGCCCAGACGACTTCGCCGGGGCCGGTTTGGCCGTCCATATCGGGGGCGTAGACCACTGAGCGGGCGGCTTCGTGGGTGGGGCGTGCGGTGGTGGCGGCTTCTCGGCGGTGGAGTACGTCGGCGTGTTCGCCGGGGGCCATGCCGAGTTGTTCGCTGAGCATGGCGAGGCCTTCGTCGAGGGCGTCCGGTCCGCGGAAGGCGTCAGTGAGCGTGCGCATGCCGCGTCCCAGGGCGTCTACCAACCGGTTGCTCATAGGTCCATAGTGTAGCCGGTAGGGTGAGGTGCGAATATCCTTTGCTGACTGCTGACGCGCGATGAAAGTGACTTTTACGTGACCAAGAATTTTGCTGCGACGACCTTCACGGACCCCAAACAGATCCGTAACTTCTGCATCATCGCGCATATCGATCACGGTAAATCCACCCTTGCGGATCGCATCCTGGGGCTTTCCGGGGTGATTGAGGACCGCGATATGCGGGATCAGTACCTGGACAATATGGATATCGAGCGTGAGCGCGGTATCACCATTAAGGCGCAGAATGTGCGCCTGCCGTGGGTTCCGCGCTCTGGTGCCCATGAGGGTGAAGAGATTGTGCTGCACCTCATCGACACCCCCGGCCACGTCGACTTCACCTATGAGGTCTCGCGTGCGCTTGATGCCTGTGAGGGCGCGATCTTGCTGGTAGATGCGGCCCAGGGCATTGAGGCGCAGACCTTAGCCAATTTGTACTTGGCCATGGAGAATGACCTCGAAATCATCCCGGTGCTCAATAAGATTGACTTGCCGGCGGCGGACCCGGAGAAGTACTCCGAGGAGATCGCGCACATTATTGGTTGCGAGCCGGAGGAGGTGCTGCGCGTATCCGGTAAGACCGGTGAGGGTGTGCCGGAGCTGCTGGACAAGATTTGTGAGCTGGTGCCTGCCCCGCAGGGCGATTCCGACGCCGCGCCGCGGGCGATGATTTTTGACTCGGTCTACGACACCTACCGCGGTGTGGTGACGTATGTGCGTGTTGTTGATGGCAAGCTCACCCACCGTGATGTGGTGCGCATGATGTCCACCAACGCTAAGCATGAGTTGCTGGAGATCGGCATTGTCAGCCCGCAGCCGCAGAAATGTGAGGGCTTATCTGCCGGTGAGGTTGGTTACCTCATTACTGGTGTGAAGGATGTGCGCCAGTCGAAGGTTGGTGACACCGTCACCTTGGCGACCAATGGTGCGGACAACCCGTTGCCGGGTTATGCCGACCCGCGCCCGATGGTGTACTCGGGTCTGTTCCCGATCTCTCAGGAGGACTACCCGGACCTGCGCGACGCGCTGGAAAAGCTGCAGCTTAACGACGCTTCACTCACCTTTGAGCCGGAGACCTCAGTGGCGTTGGGGTTCGGTTTCCGTGGTGGTTTTTTGGGGCTGCTGCATATGGAGATCACTCGTACCCGCTTAGAGCGTGAGTTCGACCTGGACTTGATCTCTACGTCGCCGAACGTGGTCTACCGGGTGGTGAAGGAAGACGGCGAAGAGATTATGGTGCGCAACCCCTCTGATTGGCCGGAGGGTAAGCCGCAGCAGGTGTGGGAGCCGATGGTGAAGTGCACCGTCATTGTGCCCAGTGAATTTGTCGGCCCGACGATGGAATTGTGCCAGTCCAAGCGCGGCGAGATGGGTGGCATGGATTACCTGTCTGAGGATCGTGTGGAGCTGCGCTACACGATGCCGATGGGTGAGATCATCTTTGATTTCTTCGACTTGCTGAAGTCGCGGACTAAGGGCTACGCCTCGTTGAACTACGAGGAGTCCGGTGAGCAGCAGGCCGACCTGGTGAAGGTGGATATTTTGCTGCAGGGCGAGGCTGTGGATGCGTTTAGTGCGATTGTGCACCGCGATAATGCCCAGTTCTACGGCAATAAGATGACGAAGAAGCTCAAGGAGATTATTCCGCGTCAGCAGTTTGAGGTGCCGGTGCAGGCTGCGATCGGTTCGAAGATCATCAGTCGTGAGAATATCCGGGCCCTGCGTAAGGATGTTCTTGCCAAGTGCTACGGCGGCGATATTTCGCGTAAGCGCAAGCTGCTGGAGAAGCAGAAGGCCGGTAAGAAGCGGATGAAGAATATTGGTTCGGTGTCCGTGCCGCAGGAAGCCTTCGTTGCCGCGCTTTCCACGGATGAGAACTAATCTGCCGGTGGCGCGTGGTGTCCCAGCTGCCGACGGTTAGGTGAAAGGTGCTGGTGAGGGGCCTGGGGTGGTGGTTGGTGCTGCCCCTGCCTTGGGGGGATTAGTGATGTTATTTCATATTAATATCGTGTGAATAGTTCCACATTAATTGGTGGATCTTTGACATTGGTGAATTTGGTTAATAGGGTTGCGAGAGTAAATCAAACTAACCAAGGAGATTTTATGAAGAACTTCCGTATTGTTACTGCCCTGGTCGGCGTTGCTGCCGCCTCCTCCATCGCCCTTGCCGGCTGCTCCAGCGATGACGCTGAAGACGCCGTTAACGAGGCCACCAACTCCGTCGAGTCCGCCACTGACGAGGCTGGCGACAAGATGGACGAGATGGGCGACGACATGGATGACGACATGCATGACGGCGACCATGACAAGGGCGACCACATGGGCGACCATGACATGGACGACGATGACATGCATGACCATGGCGATCACGACGATCACGATGATCATGACGATCACGACATGGACGACGATATGGATCTCGACAACTAAGAGACTCCTCCATCTCGTAGCGCCGCCTAGGTGTTGTCGCGCAGCGCATGACGCTGTCGCAGGAGAGTTAAGGCCCATTCCAGTGTTGCTGGGGTGGGTCTTTGTGCATGTCTGGGGTGGCTGTCGGCTGCAGAATATTCTCTTCCAGTCTGAATATTTTCATTGACATGCAAGTATGAAAAGAATAGGCTCACCTAAACAGATTAAGTACACCTAGGAGAGTTAATGAAGAACGTACGCATCGTCACAGCCTTAGTCGGCATCGCTGCCGCATCCACGATGGCCATCACCGGCTGTTCCACCGAGGAAGCCGAAGACACCGCCGCCAGCGTCACCAGTGAAGTAACAACTGATTCCGACGACAACAGCGAGCAGACCTCGGATAATGCCGAAACCAGCAGCGCAGACGCCGAAGAAGCCGAAGAGGGCGAAGACGGCGATGACAGCCCGAGCGAAGCCGAGCAGAAAAATGCTGACTTTAAGAACAAGCTCGACGACGAAGAGCTATTAGAAGGCCTGCAGGACGGCGGGATGGTGGTGTTCATCCGACACGGTCAGACCGAGAAAGACTACGCAGACCAGGCTTCGCGCGAACTCAATCTGGACGATTGCTCCACCCAACGCGCCCTGAGCGAGAAGGGCTGGGACCAGGCCCTCGAAATCGGCGCTGCTTTTAAGAAGGCGGAGATTCCTGTTGGTGAAGTTGTCAGCTCTGAGTACTGCCGCGCATGGCAGACCGCACAGCTGGCCTTCGGAAAGTATGACAAGGACGCGGCGCTCAACTTCGCCAAGTCCGAGGAGTACACCGATGAACAAATCGAGCAGATGAAGGACGGGATCACCCCGTATCTGTCAGACAAGCCCGCCAAGGGCGAGAACAACATCATCGTCGGCCACGATGATGTCTTCGAAGCCGCAACCGGCATCTACCCGGACCCGCAGGGCGTGGCCTATGTGATTCAGCCCAAGGGTGACGGCAAGTTCGAACTCGTCGCCAAGCTGATGCCGCAAGACTGGACCAACCTGGCTGATAAGGCCTAAAAATCCAGCTCTAAGTAGTTCATAACCGCCCCACAGTCTTTGCACTGTGGGGCGGTTTTGCTAATGCTGCAAAACGAAGCTGCTGACGCTTCCTTCATCGAGACCTCTGCTCGACGCGCCCGGTGCACCAGTGGAACCTTGAAAATAAAATAACGCGTTTTTATCGGGGAACCGGCGATCACAACGAGAACCTTCCTGGTTATGGAACCTATGGTCGCCAGGTTGTGTCCATCGTGTGCGAGATTCCCCAAGTGAAGAAAAGCTCGAAGAGCTTCTCATCCAGGATTGATCGGGGAAGTCCGGGAATCTCTTTGGGCAACGAGCTGAAGTTCGTAAACAGCCGGCACCTGGCGTCACCGCACCTTGTAGGAGTTTGTTCTGCCCCCAGTGGGGCTACGGACGGGCTGTAGCCACGAGGAAGCTTGGCACGGGGGGGATAATTTACCTGCGATTCCTTGATAGAGAGAAGGTGGAGATGCACTACGTTGCCTCCTGGCGAAAAAGCACCCATCTGAGCTGCGCTGCTGAAGAAGAGTGAACGATGTGGAGGTGCTTTCCTCTGTAAGTCGTCAGCGTGATTGCACTGTTGGCGGAGGTGCCCGGTGCTCCGCTTTGCGTTTCCTGGAGAGGTCGGTCGAGTACGTCTTGGAACGATTAGTCATCGATCGCGGCTGTACAGGTACCTACTTTTTGGGGGAGCGGATGAAGTCGTGCGCTAAAGTCTAGTTGCTCACCAAAACGAAAGGGTAGGACTATGGACACGCAGCCGCAGACAAACACCTCTACAACTGTTCAGGGGCAGCGCATAGAACAGTTGTACGAGAACTACGCCAGGAAAAAGTTTTACGTAAACCGTCGTTATCAACGAAAGCTTGTTTGGTCACAAGATCAAAAAGAAACGTTGGTGGACTCCATACTTGCTGACATTCCGGTTCCTCTAATTCTTCTGGCTAAGGCGAAAGACGACGATCGATGCACAGAAATTGTTGATGGTCTGCAGCGACTAAACGCAATATTTGGCTTTATTGAAAACGAATTCTCTTACCAGGGTAAGTTCTTTAACCTTGAAAGCATTGGTCTTACGAAGTCGCAAAAGGATAAGGGTGAACTGGTGCAACGTGAACCCATCCTTAGTCGAGATGAATCTCTGAAATTTACGCAGTATCAGATTCCTGTATCTACTTTTCAGGCGACCAAAGCTAGCCTAGTTGACAACACATTTCGGAGAATAAACTCTTCTGGTCGAATGTTGAGTCGCCAAGATGTGCGCCAAGCTGGTTGTGTGTCACCCATAGCCGACGTCGTTCGAGAAATCGCAGCGGAAGTTCGTGGAGATGCTACAAAAAGCAACCTGGTGCCTCTCGATGGCATAGGAGAAATCTCTCTTAGGTGGAATGATGGCGCGACCGATGGGGTCTTGGTTGATCGAACGTTCTGGGTGGAGCAAGCAATTTTGCGTCGCGACGACTTGCGTTCGTCATTCGATGAGCAGTTGATTCTGGATCTATTGCTGAACATTCTAGCGCCAGACGTGGATATCTCGGCAGATAAGCGGACACAAGCGTATGATGTTCACTCAGAGATCGGCAAAAAAGTTGACACTGAGTTAAAAAAAGTTTCGGAAAAAGAGTTTCTTTGTGAGCGGTTCATTGCGATTAATAAAATGATCGAAGAAATTGTGGAGCGGTCTTCCGAAACGACTTGGTGTGCTCATCTCGGAAAGCCGACGAGTAATCCCATCGCTAGGTACCATTTGGTGGCCTTTATAGCGCTCTACGAACTCCGCTACCTCGATTCCAAGCAACTGGTAGACCGAAATTTGCTTTGTGAGAAGACGAAGGGTTACTGGAAAAATTCGAAAATTGATCAAGGTGGTACGTGGAAGGCTAAAAACCGCCGTGGAGAGATTGACAAGTTCAAAGGCAAAGTAGCAAAGTGCTTCGAAGACATGGATTCGCCCGAGATGAAAGCTGTAAATGCGGCGATTGATCAGTTGAAGGTGGATATTCGTCAGTACGTAGACGAATATTCCCACTACGAGTTTAAGCAGGGTACGGTAAACCTAGATCCGAAGCAACACAGTGACTCGTCTGGATCGAGTAGTCAAACCTTAGCGACCAGTGATCAGCAATTTGAAAAACTGGTTGAGAAGCTCATTAAGACAGCTACCGCGATGGTCAATAGTGATCCTTCGGTTGGCGGCGTGATTTATGTCGGTCTTGTTGAAAAGAACGATGGCACGACGCTCAAGCGTCTTGCTGACATGTTTAACGTTGAGCCTCTAGACTTGGGCAGTGACGTCAGTAATGAGTTCGCTTACGTTACCGGTATTGATCATGAATTAGCTTTCTATGATATGACCAGCGAAGCGTACGCAAACAAGTTTAGGAACTTGATCGACAATACAGATTCTCTTCCCGATAGCACAAGTGCCGACAAGTTCAAAACTGCGTTGATAAATGACTTCAAGTTGCTGTCGATATCGGATCGTAGCGGCGAGACTAGGCTGGTCGCTCGGTTGGGTGTGCCTGGCGTTGAAAACGCTATTTCGGAACCTTTGGCCTTCAATAAAACATTCTTTGTTCGAAGTGGACCGCATACAAAAGCGCTTACGAGTGGTCCCGAGATCCTTGAATTGGCCGACAGGTTCAAGCGGTTCCAGTGGAGCATTAACTAAACTCGTTAAATTGTTTGCGTTAGTGATGATACCTGCTATTTGTGTAGGTGTAAGCTTCACTGTAGATGGAAACAGTCAGCACCAAAGCGGACTTTCCCGTTGCCAAGGCTGTGCGGCGCAAAATGTGCATGGGTAAGTGGCTCCAATACGAGATTCGGCGGCTGCCGAAAGTAGTAGGAAACGCTATGGGGGGGGGCGACGTAGCCACAGAGCGACAGTTATTTAAATATCAGTCAAAAAACTGATTGCCCGAACTAGCCTTCAACGAACTCAGCTTCCATATCCGCACCACGCGAACGCACAGTATCCCTAGTGCGGTTGAGCACAGCACGCAACCGATCATCATCCGCCCCGGGAGTACCTAAGAGATCAGAGATCGGCGTTGCACGCACCGGGCGTTCCCCATGCGCAGAAATCACCGTCGGCACGTATTTCAGCTGTTTCACCCGGTACCCGTCCCCATCGGGCACGAAACTGAACTCCACAGCCAAGCCCTCATAGGCCAAGTAATTGTCTTTTGTCTGCGCGGCGACAAGGTTGCCAAGCCCATAAACAACCCATTTACCGTTGACCTTCTCAATGGGCTGCACCGCATGGGAGGAATGCCCATAGACCACATCAACATCAGGGGAGCGGGTCAGGGCATCAGCCAGCCATAACTGCTGCCCATCTGGTTCGGTCATTCCCTCCCCACCAGCATGCATCGCCACCATGACGATATCCGCGCCGGCCTCGCGGGTCGCAGCAGCTTTGGCGAGCAACTCATCGACATCGAGGTCCTGCACCATCCACGGCTGCGGCACTGGCAGGCCATTGGTGCCATAAGTGCCGGCAACAACCCCGATGCGCACCCCATCATCGGTGGTGTAAATGACAGGCTGGGCTGCTTCTTCAGGGGAGCGGGCGGTGCCGACGTGCAGTACACCGGCTTCATCAAAGGCATTGAGGGTGCGCTCAATGCTGGGGAAACCACCATCGACGGAGTGATTCGACGCGGTGGTGCACAAATCCCAACCGGCCTCAGCAACACCCTGAGCGATCTGCGGCGGCGCCTGGAACTGCGGGTACCCGGTGAAGGGGCCCTCCCACGGGGCGAACATAACTTCTTCGTGGCAGATGGACAGATCCGCCCCGGAGATGAAGTCAGACATGGGACCAAAGACGGGTGTGAAATCCCAGCCGCCGTTCTCGGTCATGGCTGACTCCCACACCGGCTCATGCCAGAGCAGGTCGCCAGTAACCGTGACAGTGGTGGTGGGCTGCTGAGGTTGTGATTGCGCTGCCGAGTCGGGATTGCGCGCTAACCCAAGTGTCTCCATAGCGCCCAGGGATGGCGTGGACAGTGCTGCAGCCGCCCCGAGACCGCCGAGCACAGTACCTACAAGAGTGGCGCGCAGGAGCGAAGGATGAACACCAGTGCGGTGTTGTTGCCTCACCTGATGCTGTCGTGACTGCTTCGACATAAATTCAGGCTAGCGCCGTTCACCTACAATTTTTTGTATTTCGCGATCGGAAAATCCGCATAACACCGCAGCAGTATCGAACAGTCCTTCTTGTGTGCCTCGCAGTGTGTCCAATCTGCAGCAAGTTTAGGTGTCATGCCACTTCCTTTCGTCGAACAAAAACGTGCCGCTACTGTCTGCCGAATAACTAGCGGACAGACGACATCGTTGGGTGTAATTTCGGTGAATTCCGCATCCAGGATCGCAACAAGAAAGACCTGGAAGATGACTACCTGGCGTTCAGACTTGAGGAACTGCCCGACCAGTTCACGCTGTTGAACTTCCTGGTAGACCCGCTAACCTTCCTCCAGGAGAAAGAACGCAAGGCCTTCATTGAGGCCGGTGAACTCATTGGGCGTCTGCATGACGCGCTAGAACAGCAGTACATCAATCCCGAGTCCGAAGAGTCCCAGCACGCATTGAATGTGTTGTGTGTGCGGTTTGTGGTCTGCCTTTTCGCCGAGGACGCGGGACTTTCACCGCCGATGCCTTCGGCCGGTATAGCCGGGGCTTTTTCAAGCAGGGCACTTACGTAAAGTCCTGCTAGACCTTTTCGAGATTCAGAACAACGGGACCCTTATCTCAAAGATGAACTCAAGACGTTGCCGTAGAACGCGGCAATCACTCTTGCGTCGGCCACTCCGACGAGGTACTTGTTGTAGACAACATGACCGGTTCCGCTTCCCACCTTGGTGGGAGTCCAGGGCCGGTCTTCGCTTATAGGCATAGGTCTGCTCGTGGAGCCGGTGAAAAAGTTCAAGGTCTACAACGAACAGGTCGAATCGCTTCGCCAGCGTCCATTTAGCGATCCGGGTCAAGCTCGGTCATGAACTCAGCCGACATTGTCTACAACACTCTCGTCTAGCCCGATTCCACCGAGGACCAGCGTCAGTGCATTATTGACCGCGCCCGGGCCTACGGGCAACAGTTCACTGGTGATGAGACGGCTATTGTTGGTCACCTCATGAAGCTCTACGCAGAAGCGGAAAAATAATCGTGCGCACACTATTCGACCTGCTCAGTAGTCAGGTGACTGCTGGTATTTGGTGGCCTGCTGATAGTGATTTTGAGGTCATTGTTGGTGCGGTGCTGACTCAGAACACGCAGTGGGAGCGGGTGGAGGAGGCTATCGACAATCTGGTGGAAGCCGGGTTGCTGGACCCGCAGGCCGTCATCGACGCGGACACGGCTGTGCTGGCTGAGGCTATTCGTCCGAGTGGGTACTACAACACAAAAACCGGCTACCTAAAAGAGGTAAGCCGGTGGTTTATTGATCGTGATGCCGCTGCCCGAGAGCTTGGAACTGACGAGCTGCGCGAGGAATTGCTCAGTATTAGGGGAGTGGGTCCGGAAACCGCTGATGACATCCTGCTCTACGTCTACCAGCGGCCGGTGTTTATCTACGACCGGTATGGGCTGCGTCTTCTTGAGGCCGCCGGGTTCGGAACGTATGCGAACTACAACCAGGCGAAGAAGGCACTTGACCTCGAGGTCGACAAGGCCGGTTTCAGTGCCGCTGAACTCGCGCACTTCCACGGGCTCATTGTCGACGCCGGCAAAGATGCCCGCCGGCTCGGCGGCTGGGACGTCGCCTACCCGTTGCTAGCGGCAGGCGAGTGGGCCCAGGCCGTCGGCAAGCGAGGGCAGTAGCGAAGGCTTAGTGCTTGCCTTCGGCGATTTCTTCGACCAGCTTGTTATTGAACGCCGGAAGGTCATCCGGGGTGCGCGAGGAAACCAGGCCCTTATCGCAGCAGACCTCCTCATCAACCCAGGTAGCGCCTGCATTGGCAAGGTCAGTCTTCAGCGACGGGTACGAGGTAATCGTGCGGCCCTGAAGGACATCAGCGTCGGCCAGAATCCAGCCGCCGTGGCAGATGACACCGGTGGGCTTACCGGCGGAGACAATCTGCTTCACAAACTCCACCGCATTGCCGTCCAGGCGAATCTGGTCAGCATTGCCGGTACCGCCCGGCAGAATCAGCGCGTCATAATCGCTGGCGGAGACGTCCGCAGTGAGCTTATCGACGCTGACCTCAGTGCCGTTCTTACCGGAAATGGTCTCGCCCTCAGTGGAGATGACGTGGACAGTAGCGCCCTCGTTCTTCACGGCCTCGACCGGGCTGGTGAGCTCAGAATCCTCGAAGCCATGAGTGGCAATAACAGCAACAGTCTTGTTGTTTAAGTCGGCCATGATGGGTCCTCCTTGTACTCGTATGAGTTGGTGGACGCCCCACAGTAGACCTGGTTGCCAGCACTCGCAGTAAATGCAGTACACCTCCGCTGCACTCGTGCTAACCCCACGCCCACACCGTCGGCAAGCACAACCACGACCTACAACGGCAACCCCAGCCGACGACGACGCTGACGATTAATAAACGCCGCAGCCGCACCAGTAATCACCAACGCCGCCGCAATCCACACCGCCCGCAGGCCAAAGTGCACATAACTCAAACCACCCAGCACCGAACCAGCAGCAAGCGAAGCCCACAGCAAGAAATGGTGAATCCACAGCCGCGGATCGGCGCCGAAAAACGACCCCACAAAAAGCTGCGCCATCTTCACCAACGTGCCCGTCATATACGTCAGACTGATCGCCACCTGGCCATTGCGCTCAAAAACACTATTCATCGCACCAACAGCAAAAGACAGGGCAAACATCGCCGGCCCACCAAGATCGACCGCCACCAACAGCGCCGAGACCACCGTCGCCGAAGCAACAAATAACAACACCGCCTCACGCGGTCGGCCATGCCCCCAACGCCGCGAACCAATGTGATGAATCAACGAACCAGTCGCCACACCCACCAAGAACAAACCCATCAGGCCAGCAGCTTTAGCGGTAATCACCCAGTTCTGCTCCGCCGCCGACGCAGTCAGCCGGGTGGTGTTGCCGGACATGAAAGACAGGAAGAACCCACCCAGGTGGATAAAACCGATGGCGTCAATAAACCCAGTAATCGACGATAAATACCAGGCCAAAGCCCGCTCACCGACACGGTATTCCAACATATCTAGCAACACTCCCAGCAGCAGGTGACATCTAGGGCCGGTACAGCCAACTGCTCTTAGTATGACCTACCGGTTAGGCCCATTCAGCGTCGCTGGGGTCGATGCCGTGGGCGGCAGCATTGGCATCGATCGCCTGCTTTAACCACACGGCCAGCCCCTCAGCCTGCTTGTCGTAGTGCTTCCTAAAGCGCGGGTCTTGAACATAACCCTCGGCAATCAACACCTGCTTCGCGTGGCTTACCGGGAAGAACCGACTGATCAGTGCGCGGTGCTCCTCGGCGAAGCTTTGGGCCTGCTCGGAATCAGCTGGCACACCCGCCTTCATTTCTGCGGCGAGGCGCTGCTCGAGCTCAAGGTTCTGTTCCGAGAACTTCTGCCAATCGGCCGGCGACATCTGAGCCTGCTGTTGTTGGGACTGATGCCAGTCCTCAGTGTCGCCCCACTTCTGTTCTGCTTCTGCCTGATAGGCGGGGAACTGGGTCTCGCCCAGCACCTCCGCGATCTCATCGACAGACAATGATTTCTCACCCATGGAATCCTCCAAGATACGGTCGAGAGCCTGAATCATGGTGTCAAGCTCGGTTTTCTTGTCCATGAGCAATGCCTTCTGCCGCCGCAGATGCACAACACGGTCGCTTTCATCAGTCAGCACCTCGGCGATGTGGTCGAGGCTCATGCCCGTCGCTCGATAGACCATCACCTGCTCCAGGCGCTCAATATCGGCGTCGGAATAGAGCCGGTACTCCGACCACGTACGCGCCGTCGGCACGACAAGCCCGCGCTCTTCCCAGTAATGCAGTGTGCGTACGGAAAGACCCAGCAGACGTGCGACCTCACCAACGGTGCGGAGTTGTTCGTCATTGCTCATACAGTCACCATCGGGCCTGACGTCGCGTAAGGGTCAAGAGGCAAGGGCGGGGTTCTATGAAAAAGTCGGTGTGGGCAGAGCCATCACGGCCCTGTCCACACCGACTGTAGCGGTGGCTACCTGCTGCTATTTCGCAACAGCGTCATAGCGGGAGTCTGCTTCGATTCCCTTCTCCACCAGCACCGGGTCCGCAGCCAGCGGGGTGCGCGGCTTCGGGTAGCGCTTATCGGACTTCCACCACGGCATCCAGCCAACCCAGCCATCAGCCGGGGGAGTATCCGAGGCGGGCTCGAAGTTCAGCTCGCTCGGGGTGGGCTCAATGGTGTCGACAACGAAGTACTTGTCCTTCTCGTCGGCATGGGTACGCATGATGTGCTGGAACTCGCCAAGCTCGACGTAGAGCGGGTCGCGCAGCGGGTTCCGGCCCGTGGAGCGAATCTTGTAGATCCAGTAGATGAACAGCGCCACATTCGACAGGAACGCTGCCCACGCGCACACCGCATTGGCGGTCGGGTTCATCGTCGAGAAGTTCTGGATATCGCTCGGCGGCACCAAGAATTCCGGAAGCAGGTTGTTCATGGCAATCCAGAACATGAGGGTGAAGCAACGGAACCAAATCCACTGGCCCTTCGCCCAGGTAAACGCCGGGATAGTTGCCGCCAGCAGCAAAGCCAGCGTGCAGTACCAGGTGTAATCAGACAGGGCGTTGTAGAGGAATGCGTGGTTCCACAGGTCGTAGGCGATAACCCACGGCCACACCATGTCGACCCAGATCAGGCCCTTGACCTTACGGTCCTTATTCGAGGTGATGTAGATCTTGCCAAGGCCAGTGATCGTGATGATATTCAGCAGGCCAGCGATCGCGGTGATGATATTCCAGTAGCCGCCGATGGTGCGGAAACCAGTGGCCGGGTCAATACCCACACCGGAGTCGGCGAAGTTTTGGGCCACACCGGCGTACCACGCATCGGAGCCGACCGGGCCGGCAACACCACGAGACTCAGGCAGACCATTAATCATGTCGATGCCCACATGGGCCTCGTTAATGGCCTTCAGGCAGGACGGGTCCGCGGCGCAGCGCAGGTACTCGTCGTTTTCGAAGAAGATGGTGATGTCCCGGATATTGGCTTCCATGATGTTGACCGCAAGGCCAATCCACAAAGCCACACCGAACCAGATGGCGTAGCGGTGCGTCTTAGCCGGGTTGCGCTTGCCGTACCAGAGCAGGAAGCCGGTCATTGTCGCGGTGGCGACCATGATGACGTACTTGCCGAACGGGAACCAGCCAACCATTGGGGTGCCGTGCATGGCGGCGTAGGGCATAAGCAGGATGCCGCCGACGGTCCACAGCGCGAAGACCGTCCAGGTCCAGCGGCGGTTGATTTCGGAGATCGCGATCTGCGCGGCGAAGACGATAAGCCACACGACGTAGACGATCGGGGTGCCGATCTCCCAAAGGAATAGTGAATCCATTGGTGGGTCTCTTTCTTTACAGGTGCCGGGCCAGGGTTAGGCGGGCACAGGGGAGCCGGAGTGCTGCTGGTGTGCGCTGCTCCGGTAGCCGAGCTCCGTGGCGGGGATGCCCAGGCGCGCGGCGATGCGGTCCTGGTCCTCGACGGAAGCGTTGTCTCGGATCATCTCGGTGTACTCCTTGGTGTCGGAGTAGACCTCCTGGGTCAGCGGGTTGCGGCGGGTCTTGATGATGCGCACGACGTGGTAGCCGAAGACGGCTGCGTTGAGCACCAGTGCCACAAAGGACAGCAGGAACAGGGCGTAGGGGTTATGGGCGGAGCGGTGCGCGAACATCGAATCCTGCATGAAGTGCGGGAAGGTCAGCACCACTGCGGACCATAGGGTCAACGTGTAGGCGCGGTACTGGATCCAGGCGCCGCGGCCGAACTTGAACAGCACCGGGATGGTGCACGATGCCAGCAGTGCGACACCGGAGTACCAGGCGCGGTCTGCCAGGCAGTTGTAGACGTAGGCAAGATTCCAGGCGTCGTAGGCGATGATCCACCAAATGGTGAGATCTCCCCAGATGATGGCCTTGGACTTGCCGCGGGCGACGAAGATACCGATCCAGCCGGAGATTGCCAGCAGGTTCAAGATGCCGGCGATGCCGTTCATGATGTTCCACGGCCCACCCCAGGTGACCATGCCCTGGGAGGGGTCGATGCCGTGGATGCCGTAGCACTGGAAGTCGCGGACGACGGCTTCGGCGATATTGACCGCCAGAATCAGCGGCGGGATGCACAGGTACCAGTAGTTGGTACGCAGCTTTTTGAAGAACTGCAGCGCCACCAGGCTTAGGCTGCCGAGCAGCGCGGAGTACTGCTTGACGATCGGGAACCAGCCAGCGGAGTTGGTTCCTTCGGTCGAGTGCGGCCACCAGAAGATGGTGAGCAGTACCGGGGCGATGACGAAGACGACGAGGACTACCCACTTATTGCGTTGGGCGAGCCAGGCGGTTGTGGCCAATGCTGCGGTGACGATGAGCAGCATGGCGTAGTCCCACCATTCGCCAGTTTCAAAGAAGAAAAGGGTGGAGTAGTCCGGTGGTGTTATTGATTCCCACATAGCAGGTGTGCTCCTGACCGTATGCGTTCGGCATGTCCGCGGGCTCGTAGTTCGACGGCTCGTTCGTGCCGAAACCTGTTTATAAGATTAAAACTTTTCTTCATTGTTTTGCAAGCCGGAATGAATTTCCGGTGTGATAATAACTTTTTCCATACGTGCTGCGTGTGGCCGGTTTTTGTATGATTTTGATGACTTTATAATGACGAGCAATTACGAATATTTGTCACCAATAATAGGTGTGGCAAACATCACGGAAAGGATGTAGTTATAACTTGATAAAATCATGGTTGGCGTTCGCCTAGAAGGTATGGGAAGCCACACAGGCTAGTTCGAAGGTGAATGCCTAACAGAGTCATTCACACTCGGCACGAAAGGCCACCACTCATGGCAACCAACGACAAACAGTGGCGCATACCGCTCCTCGCCGGAACCGGCCTCGCCGCCGCCGGCCTGGGCGGCATGTACACCTTCAGCCAACTCACCGGCCAAGCCACCGACGAAGAAAAAGCATGGCGCTACCCAGGCGACGACCTCATCGACGCCAACTACGACAACGGCTACTCATCCACCTACGCCGTCACCATCGACGCCCCCGCCTACGCAGTCTGGCGACTGTTCAAACAACTCGGCGCCGATAAGTCCGGCTCATTCTCCTCCGAATGGCTAGAACGCACCTTTGCCCGGCTGCCCTTCTACAACAGCTACGAAATCCAAGAAGAGTTCCAGCAGCCGGACTCGCTCATGCCCGGCGATATCGGCGCCTTCGACTTCCACGGCATGTCCATGGAATGGGCCGACGTCGTACCCGGCAAATACGTCGTCCAGTGGGTCGACACCAAAAACCCGCCCGCCGCACCAGGCTCCTACGCCTTCCGCTTTCCGACGATGACGCACTTCGCCGCCGCATGGTGCTTCTACGTCGTCCCGCTCAAAGGGGAGCGCACCAGGCTCATCAACCACTGGCGTATCGGCTACGAACCCGACGGGCCGCTGCCAGCAGCCATCAACTGGATCAATATCGAACTCATCGGCGGCGTGATGACCCGGCTGCAAAATATCTACGTCAAGCGCACCGTCGAGTTCCGCAAAAAGCAACAACACACCGGAAAATTCATGCGGGGCGTACTAGGCGGCCGCTGGTTCGGCTCCGAGGTACCCGCCGGACGCTGGGACGGCACCCCAATGTTCGAGAAGACCTACACCCAGTGGTTCCGCTACGGCCGGCACAACCCCGCAGTGCGCGAAATCCGCGAACCAGTCACCGACAACCCCAACTGGCCGCCCACCGGCCCCGGCACTCCGTGGGCCAAAGACGTCGACGAGGACTACTTCACCGACTGGGAAGAACCCGAGTTCAGCTGGGAAGAACAGATCCGCCAAAAGCGCGAAGGCACCTACCTCAAAAACTGGGGTAAAAAGACCAGCTAGCCCAACGCACACAAAAACCCCGGCCCGCACACGAGGACAATGTGCGAGCCGGGGTCAGCGTCGGAAAGCAAACCGAATTACAGCGCCTGGGTGATTCCTTCAACAGAGGCCTTGGCATCACCAAGCAGCATGTCCGAATTCTCATTGAAGAACAGCGGGTTTTGCACCCCGGAGTAGCCCGAACCCATCGAGCGCTTGAACACAATCACCCGGCCGGCTTCCCACACCTTCAACACCGGCATACCGGCAATGGGGGAGCCCGGCTCCTCAGCAATCGGGTTCACGGTGTCATTGGCGCCGATAACCAACACCACATCAACATCGTCGAAATCATCATTGACCTCGTCCATTTCCAGCACGATGTCATAAGGCACCTTGGCCTCTGCCAACAGCACATTCATATGGCCAGGCAACCGGCCCGCCACCGGGTGAATACCAAAAGTGACAGTCTTACCCATCTCGCGTAGCTTGCTGGTCAGCGCAGCAACCGGGTACTGCGCCTGAGACACCGCCATGCCATAACCCGGGGTAATCATCACACTGCGGGCAGCCTTGAGAGCCTCTGCAGCCTCACCGACGGAAATCTCCGTGTGGGTGCCCAAATCCTGGTCACCAATGACACCACCGTCGGTACCAAAGCCACCCAGAATCACCGACGCGAAAGACCGGTTCATGGCCTTACACATGATGTACGAAAGGAACGCGCCGGAGGAACCAACCAAAGCGCCAGTGATGATCAGCAACGTATTGCCCAACATCAGGCCGGTGAACGCGGCAGCCCAACCGGAGTAGCTGTTCATAATCGAGACCACCACCGGCATATCGCCGCCGCCGATAGCGATAACCAAATGCCAACCCAACAGCAGCGCCAGGACAGTCATCACAGCAAGGGCGAACCAGCCGATGAAGGAATCGTCGGCAGCAACGAAAACCACCAGGAACAGCAGCGACACCACCAGGATGCCCAGGTTGATCCAGTTGCGCCCGGGCAGCAGCTTCGGGGCGCCGGAAATCTTCGTGGACAGCTTCAGACCAGCCACAATCGAGCCAGCCAGGGTGACCGCACCGATGAATACACCGATGAAGACCTCGCCCAAGTGGAACGCGACCATTGCAGAATCAGTGGACTCATCGGTGTGCAGGAACGAGTTGTAGCCAATGAAGATCGCGGCCAGGCCCACCAGCCCGTTAAACATGGCGATGAGCTCGGGCAGGCCGGTCATCTCCACACTATGGGCGCGCCAGATGCCGTACACAGCACCAATACTCATCGCCAGGGCGATGACCAGCACTGTGGCCAGCGGGCCCCAATGGCCATCGGAAGAATGCTCAGTTGCGTTGACCGCAGCCTGAATAACTGCGGCGGTAATGGCGACGGCCATACCGGCCATGCCGAAAAGGTTGCCGCGGCGGGCCGTTTCCGGTTTGGAGAGGCCAGACAGGGCCAGCAGGAACAGCAAAGCAGCGGCGATATAGGCCAGGTTGGAGAACTGGTTCGTCCACTGCTGCAGTTCGGAGGTGCTGGTCTCGGCCGCGAGCGTTGCGGAAGTCAAGGATGCACTCATGGTCGCTTAGCCCTCTTTCTGGAACATGCCGAGCATGCGGTTGGTGATGGCGAAACCGCCGAAGATATTGACCGAGGAAGCCACAATGGCGAAAAACGCCATCGCCGACACCAGGACGTTTCCGTCGCCGACCTGCAAGATCGCGCCGACGAGGACAATGCCGGAAATAGCGTTGGTTTCAGACATCAGCGGGGTGTGCAGGGTCGGGGTCACCGCGGAGATGACGTAGAAACCAAGCACAATCGCCAGGGTGAGCACCATGTAATTAGCGCTAATCGCGGCCGGGCTGAGCAGCACCAGCAGCACGCCGAGAATAATGGCGACACCGAGGCCAATCTTGGCTTTGCCGGAGCCGAAAACAGAGACCTGTTCGGGCTTTTCGGCGTGGGCTTTGGCGGCGAGTTCTTCCTGCTTATCAGCGGCTGGAGTAACCGAGACTTTCACTGGCGGCGGGGGCCACAGAATCTCGGTGCCGGAGTCCGTGTGGTGGGTCACCGTGATGCCGCGGATGATCTCATCGTCGAGATCCAGCGTCGGGGTGCCGTCCTTGTCCGGGGTGATGAGCTTGAACAGGTTGACAATATTTTGCCCGTATAGCTGCGAGGCCTGTCCGGGCAGGCGACCGGCGAGGTCGCGGTGGCCAATAATGGTCACCCCATTATCGGTGACGTAGGTTTCGTCGGGCCTGGTCAGTTCGCAGTTGCCACCATTTGCGGCGGCCATATCGACGACCACACTGCCGGGCTGCATATTCGCTATGTCGGCTGCGGTGAGCAGGGTAGGGGACTTTCGGCCCGGGATATTGGCGGTACAGATCACCACGTCGGCCTGCGCGGACTGCTCGGAGTACAGCTTGGCGGCAGCGGCGGCCTGGTCCTGGTTCATCTCCTTGGCGTAGCCGTCCTCGGATTTCTCCGCGGCGACGGGGATGGGGATGAACTCCGCGCCCATTGATTCGACCTGCTCGCCGGCTTCGGGGCGCAGGTCGGTGGCTTTGACGATGGCACCCATGGAGTTTGCTGCACCGATTGCAGCAAGACCGCCGACACCTGCACCAATGACGTACACGGTGGCGGGGTTGACCTTGCCGGCGGCGGTGACTTGGCCGTTGAAAAGGCGACCAAAGGCGGAGGCGGCCTCGACGACGGCGCGGTTGCCGGCGATATTGGCCATCGAGGACAGTACGTCCATGGACTGGGCGCGGGATAGGCGCGGTACCGCATCCATTGCCAGTGCGGTGATGTCGCGCTGGGCGAGCTCGTTGATGAGTTCTTCGTTGCGGCCCGGTGCCATGCGGCAGATCAGGGTGGCGCCTTCGCGCAGCTGGTCGCGGTATTCGCGCGGCGGGGTGTCGAGGGCGGTGACAATATCTGCTTGCCAGACCTCGTCGCCAACGATGGTGGCGCCTGCTTCGCGGTAGAGGTCGTCGGGGTAGGCGGCGGCTTCGCCGGCTCCGGCCTGGACGTCGACGTCATAGCCGAGCTTGATGAGCTTGGCCACGGTGTCCGGGGTGGCCGCGACCAGCGGCTGGCGCTCGTCGGGCTCGTGGGGGACTCCGATTCGCACTTCGTCTCCTGGGATGAGTGTGGGTGGGTAAGGGTTGTCGGCCGTGCTGGGTTGGTGTGGCCGGTGAACCCTTGGGTGGTGCAGCCCAACGTCCGACGGGTGTGTCGGATGCAGAGACATAATTATTTAAAGAGTGCGATGAAGTGTATGTGCCGTTTACGGCGGAATGAACCCGCGGCGGGGCGGTGTGGGGGCCAGGTGGTGCGGTTGTCGGCGTAATGAGTGGTTATGGCGTCATCGCTATCATTGCCGGGGGTATTTAGTGGGGGTGGCAATAAAAGGTGAACTATCGTCTCAGTCACTGCGTTGCACTCATTTCGTGAGATCGCGCCTATGACCGCCCAGCTCGGCTGCTTACCGACGGTGTCCACGCGGCGGGATAGTGGATAAGCCGAATATGCCCGCACCCACCCGGCGCGGACACATAAGCCGCCGAGTGTGGGTTTTTGGTGCGTATCAGGGGAATTTGGGGGTATTACGTCCGGTTGTGGTGGGCTTACTGCCCGGTCTTGTGTGGTTTGCCACCCAGAGTCCAACCCAACCACCCCACAGCCGCACAACCTGCTCGCCGCGAGTGAAAGATCTTCACCCGGCAGGCTTGGGCATACCCCCGTACCCTGTGTGGCCATGAGCGAATTCGACAGCCTCAACGGCGGCAACCAGCCGCCCACAGGCCAGCTGAACTGGGCGCAATTCCAGCGCTCAGTCGGTTTCGCCTTCGCTGATACCACCGCCGCCGGAATCCGCCAGGCCTTCGGCGACGGCCTTTCTGCCTACCGCGCTGTCGAGGTCACCAACACCGACCACGGGCCCGTGCTGAGCCGACGTCTCCGCGACTTCTCCGGGGCAGTACTCCACGTCGGCGACAATCACGTCGTTTTCGGCTTCGACGGCGGCGTGATCAACCCCGTCGGCGCTGCCTATCTGCCCGAAGACGGCGCCGGTCGCGGATGCGCACTGCTGAGCCTCAACGCGGCACTGCACCCCACCGAATCAGCCGAGAACCTCGGCTATGACCCGCGTATTTCCGACACCGTGCCCATCCCACGGCTGTTCCACGTCACCGACCCACGCGGCATCTTCCCCGGGCCACCGTCGGAAAATGGCAGCTACCAGGTCAAACAACCAGACGGGCGGCTGCAGTTATGCCTGCTATTCGCCGATAACGCCTCCGTCGCCATCGGAGGCGAAGAACTCTCCACATTGCCTGCCGACGGCCACCCCACCCCGGTGACCGCAGCAATCGTCAGCGCCGAGAAAAACCTCAACATCATGACCGCCACGGTGTTCTGGCACCTCACCGTGCGCCTGGCCGATGGTTGCGTCGTCGACGCCTGCGCCCCAGATATCTCAGCCCGCCGCGTCCACCACCCCGCAGCCAAGAACGTCCTCACACCCACCAACCCGTACCCGGTCGGCGCCACCCTCACCGGAGACGCGGTACTCACCGGGCGTTTCTTCGCTCCGAATCCGCCCTCCATCGTGCTGGGCCGGCCCGGCTGGATGGACCTTGGCGGCCCCGTCGCCGAAGGCCCCGGGCTTATCGCCGATATGCAGCAGACCCGCACCGATACCGATATCGCCACCTGCTTGGGCCTGCAGTTCGGGAAGACCAGCGATATCTGGACCACCATCACCACCGCGCCCCGCGATGCTGGGTGGCACACCCAAGAACACTACGAATTCGACCCCGCACACCGCCCTGTCGCCGACCCCGGCACAGCCGCAGTGACTATCGCCCGCCAAGGTTTCGACGGGGTCTGCCTTGCCCGCTCATTGCCCTCGGGCGGCTGGGCGGCTTATGTCGATCCCAGTGTGATGGGCGATGACCTGTGGAGTACTGGCGGCGCCGGGCGTGCCGACGATTGCGTAGCCACACTGCATATCGCCGCTATCGACACCATCCTGGCCAGCGGGGAGCAGGAGCTGCGCACCATATGGGGGCTCGACCCAGACCAAGAACGCGCCCATAGCGCCGATGTACTCGACGCCTACACCAGCCTTGGCGCGTCCAGCTTGCATTACGGCACCCGCTTGCCGGTGTGCTGCACCCTCACTGATGCCCGTGAAGTGCCCACCCAACTGCGCGGTAGCCTCGGCCCGGGCTTGCGTATCCAGGCCCGCACCACCATCGCGGGCCGCCCCGCAGTGGTGTACCTGCCACCAGCGGTCGGCACTGTTTTTGACGGCACTATCGCGTGCGGCATTGTTGAGGTCTGCGCCGCCGATACTGCCGATATCGCCGAGATCATCGCTGATTACGAACCAGCCACCGATGAGTTCGCCGGCCCCGGCACGGTGCCTGACCCCATCACGGGCAGCTTCCAGCACCGGCCTGGTGAAGTCGACCGGTTGCTGCTTGAGGTCATTGAACGTGTGCCCAATACCTCGGAGTTATCCCACTTGACTGACCGTTCGGCAGTTTCTGCGCAACAACGCCTGCGCCAGGCCGCCGGGATGCGCAATCTGGAGGCCTACCTCGGTGATGACCTGCGTTGGCGGGTCCGCCCGCGCCCGGGAACCCCGGTTGTGCCTGTCGACGCCCATATCGCCGAGGCTCTTTTAGCCGCAGTGGGACGAACCCGCGCTGCCGGGGTGAGTGACCCGACCCTGGACCGGGCCTATGACCTGCTCGTATCAGTGCTGCCCGATGAGATCCGGCGTGGTGCCGCACTGCGCCAGCAGCGCTGGGGCACAGCATAAGGGCTGCCCGCAGATAGTCTCGAGGGCATGCGAATCTGGAGCATGCACCCTGAATACCTGGACCGAGTGGGTCTCGTTGCCTGTTGGCGAGAGACCCTATTGGCGCAGAAAGTCCTCGATGGCGGCACTAAGGGCTACCGCAACCACCCACAGTTGGTGCGGTTCCGCGAGCACCGGCAGCCGCTGGCCGCAGTCGGCGCCTATCTTGCGGGAATCCAGGATGAGGCTGTTGTGCGGGGCTATAAATTCGACCGCTCGAAGATTCTCGTCCCGCCTCAGCCTGGCGTGGAGCTCGACCGCATTGACCTGACTGAGGGGCAATTGGCTTACGAGTTCACGCACCTGCGCGCCAAACTCGACGCGCGCGCCCCTGATGTGCTCGCCAATGAGCTTTGGGCCGCAGGCACCGACCGCCCGCACCCACTATTCCGGCTTATTCCCGGTGAGGTCCAGGACTGGGAACGGGTCTAGCGCCCCATTTTTCGCCCCTGCGAGAATCCATAACTGCTCGCTAAAAGCGGTATCGGAGAACCCTCTGCGGTGTTAGTGTGGCCAGTAGTTTAACCAGATAAACCTTCCCCTATCTGCACTAACCGAGGAGCTGAAAAACTCATGTCGGATGTGATTCGGCAGGGGCCCTTCGGGCGCGCAGGTGCGACACGTCGGCGCTGGCATAAGCCGGCGGCCGTCGTATCAGCCCTGGCGCTTTCAGCTACAGCACTAACCGGCTGTGGTGAAGAAGAGACCAATGCCACCGTGCTGCGCTTTATGGGGCCAGCTGATGGTGTCGACCAGTACACTGCTGCTGCCCAGAAGTGCAGTGAGCAGTCCAATGGCGAATACACCATTGAGTACGATGTCTCTGCGAAGCAGACCGATGACCAGCGCTTACAGCTTGCCCGTCGCATCGTCGGTGGTGATGATTCCTTCGACATCATGGGCATGGACGTCACCTGGACGCCCGAGTTCGCCGAAGCCGGTTGGGCGGTTCCGCTTCCCGACGATCTCGCCGCCGACGTGCGCGATGGCACCATGTCAGGCCCACTGGAGACGGCCTCGTGGAATGACACCTTGTACGCCGCTCCGCTTAATACCAACACTCAGCTGATGTGGTATCGCAAGTCGTTGATGCCGCAGGGCCCCGACGGCCAGCCGTTGCCGCCGCAGACCTGGGAAGAAATCGCCCAGCTGGGCGCTGATCTGGCCGATGCGGGCAAGCCGTCCTATGCCGGTGTCCAGGCCGCCCAGTACGAGGGCATTGTGGTCTGGTTTAACTCCCTGATTGAGTCTGCCGGCGGCTCCATCGTTGATGAGGATGGCCGTACCGTCACCATCGGTGAGGGAGATGCTGCCGAAAAGGCACTCACGGCAATGCGCGAGATCGCGACCGCCAAAGGCCACGACCCGTCGACCTCTCAGCTCGATGAGAACCAAGCCCGCCTGGCCTTCGACCGCGGTGATGCGTTCATGCAGGTCAACTACCCGTTCGTGTATGCGGGTGTGAAAGGCAAAGCCGAAGAAGGCAATGCCCAAGCGCAGGAAGTTTTCGACGACCTGGGCTGGACTGTCTACCCAGGGGTGAATAAGGGCGAGCCGTCCAAGGTCACTATTGGTGGCCTCAATATCGCCGTGCCGAGTACCTCGAAGCACCAGGACCTGGCGTTTAAGGCGATTAAGTGCCTGCGCAATGCGGACAATCAGCTCAATAACGCCCTCACCGGTGGTCTGCCGCCGACGCTGACGTCGCTCTATACCAATCCCACCGCCGAGTTTGAGCAGGAATATCCCTTCTACCGGGAGATTTTCGAGTCCCTGAATAAGCTCGACCCGTCCGAGCTCGGCGAGGAAGAAAAGGCCCTGCTGCCTAATCCGCGACGTGTCGGTGTGGCTGTGCGTGCACAGTCCCCGGCATACCAGTCGATTTCCATTCTGCTGGCTTCCCGGCTCAGCCCGCCGGCGGATATTAAACCCGATGAGCTGGTGGGTGTGCTTTCCGACGAAATTACGCGCGCCGTTGACTCCGAAGGACTGGTGCCCTGATGGCTACCACGCATAAAGCCGTTGCTAAGGATTCCGCCACCGACCAGGGCGTAGATAAGGCTGTCGAGGAGCGCAACGCCAACCAGCGCGCCGAGCGTCGCCTCGGGCTGATGCTGGTCGCCCCGGCGGTGCTGCTGATGGTCGCTGTGACCGCCTACCCGATTCTGTACGCGGTATGGCTATCCCTACAGCGCTACGACCTGAGATTCCCCGCCGACCGCGAATTCGTCGGCCTGTCCAACTATATTGCCGTGCTGAGCTCCTCGTATTGGTGGGAAGCGCTCGGCGTGACGCTATTTATCACCGTTGTTTCCGTCGCCTTCGAGCTTGTGCTCGGTATGGCCATTGCCATGGTGATGCACCGGGCCATCTTCGGCCGCGGCATTGTCCGCACCGTCGTCCTGGTGCCCTACGGCATCGTGACTGTGGCTGCGGCGTATTCCTGGAACTACGCCTGGACCCCCGGAACTGGTTATCTTGCCAATCTGCTTCCCGACGGTTCGGCGCCGCTGACTGAACAGTGGCCCTCAATTCTGATCGTGGTGCTCGCAGAGGTCTGGAAGACCACCCCGTTTATGGCTTTGCTGCTGCTGGCCGGTCTGGCCTTGGTGCCCGATGATGTGCTGCGCGCCGCAGAGCTCGACGGGGCGAATTTCTGGCAGCGCCTGTTCAAGGTGACGCTGCCGCTGATGAAGTCCTCAATTGTGGTGGCGTTGCTGTTCCGTACCCTCGATGCCTTCCGCGTTTTCGACAGTATTTACATCCTGACGAAGGGCAATAACGGCACTGGTTCGGTATCGATCCTGGGTTATAACAACTTGTTCAAGGCGTTCAACCTCGGCATAGGTTCAGCGATTTCGGTGCTGATCTTCTTGTGCGTGGCCATTATCGCCTTCATCTTCGTTAAGGGCCTGGGTGCTGGTGCGCCTGAGGCAGGGGAGAAGTGATCCGCCATGAATGAATCCACATCGAAACAGAAAACACTGTGGACCATTGCGTTAACCCTGGTGGTTCTCTACGCACTGGTTCCGGTTGCCTGGATAGCGTCCCTATCGTTTAAGACCACCCCGACGTTGCATGATGGGCACTTCATCCCGCAGGAGTGGACGCTGGATAACTACCGGGGCATTTTCGAAACCACCGAATTCACCCGGGCGCTGATTAACTCCATCGGCATTGGGCTTATCACCACAGTCATTGCGGTGATGATCGGCACCATGGCCGCCTATGCCATTGCCCGCCTGAACTTCCCCGGTAAACAAGCCATCGTTGGCGTCTCCTTGCTGATCGCCATGTTCCCGCAGGTGTCCTTGGTCTCCCCGCTGTTCGATATCGAACGCAAAATCGGCCTGTTCGATACCTGGCCAGGCCTGATCCTGCCGTACATCACCTTCGCGCTGCCGATGGCGATTTTCATCCTGTCCTCGTTCTTCCAGGAGATCCCGTGGGAGTTGGAGCAGGCCGCCAAGATGGATGGGGCAACCCCATTCCAGGCTTTCCGCATGGTCATCGCCCCGTTGGCGGTGCCGGGTATTGTCACCGCCGCTATTTTGGTGTTCATTTTCGCGTGGAATGACTTCCTGCTTGCTGTCTCTCTGACGTCGACAGAAGCTGCGCGTACCGCACCGGCTGCTATGGCGAACTTCACCGGTTCCTCCCAGTTCGAAGAACCCACCGGGTCGATCGCTGCTGCAGCCATCATCATCACGATTCCGATCATCATCTTCGTCGTCATCTTCCAACGCCGTATCGTCGCCGGACTGACTTCCGGCGCAGTGAAGGGATAACCGTCATGGCCGAAATTCAACTCAAGAATGTGCACAAGAAGTTTCCCGACGGCGCGGTCGGCGTGGATAACGCCAACCTTGATATCGCCGATGGGGAATTCATCATCCTCGTCGGCCCATCAGGCTGCGGTAAGTCCACGACGCTGAATATGATCGCCGGCTTGGAGTCCATCACTGAAGGTGAGCTCCTCATCGGCGGCGAGCGCGTGAATGACATCGCCCCCAAAGACCGCGATATTGCGATGGTCTTCCAGTCCTACGCGCTGTACCCGCATATGACGGTGCGCGAGAATATTGCCTTCCCGCTCAAGCTGGCGAAGATGGACAAGAAGGAAATCGCGCAGCGCGTCGATAAGGCCGCAGAAACCCTGGACCTCACCGAGTTCTTGGACCGTAAGCCGTCCAACCTCTCCGGCGGGCAGCGTCAGCGGGTGGCTATGGGGCGCGCTATTGTGCGGCGCCCGAAGGTGTTCTTAATGGACGAGCCGCTGTCCAATCTTGATGCCAAACTGCGCGTGCAGATGCGCACCGAGATCGCTCGACTGCAGAAGAAGCTCGGCGTGACCACCGTCTACGTCACCCATGACCAGACCGAGGCGATGACCCTCGGCGACCGTGTCGTGGTGCTGAAAAATGGTGTTATCCAGCAGGTCGGCGAGCCGCAGGAACTCTATGAGCGGCCCCGCAACCTGTTCGTGGCTGGGTTTATTGGTTCCCCGGCGATGAACTTCACCGCCGGCGACGTGGACGGCACAGTTGTGCGCACCGCTTTCGGGGATATTCCGCTTACCGACGAGTTGGCCGCCAAGGTTGGCGATAATGCCCAGCGCAAGGTCATCGTCGGCCTGCGCCCGGAGGCCTTTGAGGATATTGACCTGGTAGAAGACGACGTGCGGGAGCGGGGAGGGTCCTTCCGCGCCGAGATTGACGTGTTGGAATCGATGGGTTCTGACAAGTTCGTCTACTTCACCGTGCCTGATGGTGTGGCCGGTGATGTGCGTACGTTCGCTGCGGCGAAGGACACCGGGCTCGACGAGAGCGACGGCACCCTGGTGGCCCGGCTATCGGCGGAGTCGAAGGTGCGGCGCGGCGAGATCGTTGAGCTGTGGTTCGACCAGGAGCGCATTGCGCTCTTTGACGCCGAAACCGGCGATAATCTCGGCGTCTAGGCTCGGCCAGTCTTTTCTCGCCTAGCCGACTAGCCAGCCCCAGCGGTGTAGCGCACCGTTGGGGCTTTTCGCCACCGGTGGGGCTGGCTGGGTGTATCGCGTAGAAATTTTTTTATGACCAAAGTAGCCAAGAGTTCTAGCCGCTAGCTACGTAGTTCACTACAGTGAAAGCAACTTACTATCCATGCCACGCCACATATCGGCGTGGTCATATACGAAAGGACCCACTATGGGTGCTGTTGACACAATCAAGAACAAGGCCGCGAGCCTGTTGCCGAATAAGTACAAACTTCCAGTAAAGGGCCGTACCGCCCTGATTACCGGTGCTGGCTCAGGTATCGGCCGCCTGATGGCGCTCGAGTGCGCCAAGCGCGGAGCTAAGAAAGTTATCATCTGGGATATCTCCGAAGAGCGTGCCGCCCAGGTTGCCGAAGAGGTGCAGGCCCGCGGCGCCGAGGCCGAATACGCCATTGTGGACGTCACCAACCAGGAGGCCGTCGAGGACCAGGCCGCCAAGACCGGCGAGATTGACCTGCTTATCAATAATGCCGGTGTGGTCTCCGGCCGCACCTTCCTGGAGACCTCCCAGGAGTCAGTCGATAAGACCCTGGATATCAACCTGCGTGCGCTCTACATCGTCACCCGCCCGTTCCTCGGCGGCATGATTGAGCGCAACCGCGGCACCGTCGTGGTGGTGGCCTCCGCGGCCGGCATCGTCGGTGTGGCCCGCCAGACCGACTACTCGGCGTCGAAGTGGGGTGCCATCGGCTTTGCTGAGTCCCTGCGCGTGGAGATGAAGCGCGAGAATAACCGCGTCAACGTCATGTCGCTGTGCCCGTTCTACATTGACACCGGCATGTTCGAGGGCGTGAAGACGAAGGTGCCGTGGCTGCTGCCGATTCTGCAGCCCCAGTACGTTGCCGAAACCACCATCGATGGTGTGGAAAACGGCCGCCACCAGATCATTCTGCCTGCCGTGGCGCGCGCTACCTTCTTCGGTCGCCTGCTGCCGGTGCCGATTTTTGACCGCCTGTGCTCCCTGCTGGGTATCAATAACACGATGGATGATTTCAAGGGTCGCGAAGGCGACCGCGCCTAGTGTGGTTCTATACTGAGTTCAGAGCCTGAGTAGTTCACCCCGCAGCAGCGTTTATGCGCTGTTGCGGGGTGAGCTATGTGGGGCCAAAACTGCTGGTACAGGGTGAATAATGTCACCTCATAGCGGCTTTTTTAGGTGACGCTAACCGAATAGTATGGGGTCTATGACTGCATACCGCACCAACCGCGTTATCCCATCGCGGCGCTCGCGGCTCGGCGCCGGAGTAGCCGCGCTCGCCCTCATCATGGCGACTGCGCTGGTCCCCGCCACGCAGGCCGCCCCCGTCATCCCGGACGACAGCCCCATTGCCAATGGTTCCTCGCAGGCTAACCCCTCGGTGGAAAACCCGTCCGTCACCGTCACCTTCCCCGATGGGTCCCCCGTCGGCGACAGTGTGGTGCACCGCGGTGACCAGCTTGTGGTGCACGGCCGTGACTTCGACCCGGAGGCCAATAAAGGCGGCTTCCCGGTGCCCGTGCCGCCCGGTACGCCCAATGGGGTCTTCGTCCTCTACGGCGGCTTCCCCGATAACTGGAAACCCAGCCAGGGCGCCCCGGCCGAAAACCGCACCCACCCGCACGACCGGATGGCCTGGGTGATGCCTCCGGGCACCTTAGAGAAGGTCCCCGGCACTGTGATCAATATGCGTCGCGTGCTGGCCCGAGTGCATCAGCCAATGGATGAAAACGGCAATTTCGATGCCGTCATCACTGTCGACCCGCCGGAAGAAACCACCGGCGATAATTTCGGTGTCTACATCTACGCCGCCGCCGGTTCGGTCAACGAGGCCGAAGAGTTCTACATCCCGATCCCGTATTCCCCGCAGCCGGGGCCGAATACCCCAGAACCCGGCAGCCCAGACCTGGTGTTCTCGTCATCCGTAGTGGACACAATCACCACCACCCTGGGCGGTGGGCTCAAAGCCAAGGGCAAGGCGGTCACGCCCACTGATGACACGATCGGGTTCACCCTGGTCTCCGATGATCGCAATAGTGATGGGCAGGGCGTGGTGAAATACTCCGGCACTGCCGATATGACTATCAAGTTCTCGGTGCTGCATGTTGTCGTGCGTGACCCGTGGATCGAATACGGGCCCAGGGGCACGATCATTACCGCTGAGGTATCCAAGCGTCCCGACGTCGGCCCCGATGAAACCCGTCGTATCCCCATTGCCTTAGTGCTCGACGATAACGACGGCCAGCCCGGCCAACTCATCACCACTGTCGGTGCTATTGAGCGCGCGCAATAACCTCGTTGCCACGCACAACCGCCCCCGGCTCCAGATAAGGAGTCGGGGGCGGTGGCGTGTCCGGCCGCTGTGTGGTTAACGCTTCGGCAGCGTCTCAGCGAACTGGGTGGTGAACATCTCCAGCACCCGGGCGCGGCTGATGGGAAGATCGGTGAATTCACCGGCGACGACATCGACAACGCGGATAGTTGAGGCCAACTCGTCGATCTCGTCATCGTGGGCTTTGTAGAACTCGTAGACGAATTCCAAGGCCTCATGATTCGGGGCGACGAATGTGGAAGCGGGGAAAATATCTTCCGACAGATAACGCATAGTGGCGGAAAACGCGCCATCAAAACACGGTATGCAGGCAAAAACCCCGTCTAGCGTGCGTGATGCCGCTGTGGCGGTGCCGCCGGAATTCGGCAACAGGGTCAGGCTGATCTCCTGGTGGGCGTCGAGGAGCTTCTGGCGCCGCTTTTTCTTTTTATAGTCACCCAGGTCAAGGTCGGCGATATCGTCGGCATGCTTTTTCAGCACGTCCAAACAGGCGTCGTAGTGGGTGGCATTGACCTTATTCAGCAGCGGTGATGCCGCCTGAACGAGGCCCTGGTTGGCTAGGTAGGTCGCTAGGTGAAGCCGGTCGCGTTCGCGCTTTTTCGGCTTATTTTTCAGCTTGGAATCAGCGAAGTGGGCGCGGCATAGGTCCCAGGACAGGCCGCGAAGGGCCGCCGGAGAGGTGTTTTCCGGCACTGCCTGGTCGGATGCACAGCCGCGGAAAGCCGCGACGGTGTCGGTGATGGTGCCATCGGATAGTGAGCGCATTACCCGAGTGTACTTCCGATTCACTCTTTCCCATAGGGGAGAATGTCCAGGTAGCGCCGAAGATAGCCCCGTGCAGTAGCCCCGTGGCGGCACGAGAGGTAGCACATATGAGACCCCTCAGATCCAGAAACCGCCTGCCGAGGACTCCCGTGAAAGGGGCTGGGTCGGCAGGCGGTGACAAAGCCTGGAAAAGATTTAGTACCTAGTCATGCAGGCACCGCTCGTGGAGGTTCTTCGGCAGCATGAACAGCGCAATCAGTGCAGGCACGGTCATCAGCGCCAGGTAGACACCAACCGACCACACCGGGAGGCTGTCGGTAAGAATCTGGGCGATCATCGGGGCGAAAGCGCCACCGACGATGGCGCCGAAGGCGTAACCGATGGACGCACCAGAAAAGCGCACCCCAGCCGGGAACATCTCAGCGAACAGCGCAGGTGTTGGGCCGTAGGTCAACGCCAGCGGAATGGTCAGGACAACCACTGCGATGGTGTAGGCGAGGATATTTGCGCTTTGCAGCAGCGGCCACAGGGCCAGAATCCAGGTGGCCTGCAAGATGAACCCGACAGTGAAGACCTGGACGCGGCCGAACTTGTCGGACAGCGGCCCGGACAGCAGCGTCAGCGCAGCCCAGGCGACGGCAGCAAGCAGTGTGGCGGCCTTGATTTCCATCGTGTCCATGCCGAGCTTATTGATGGCGTAGGACGGGAAGAAGGCAATAACCATATAGCCGCAGGCATTATTGCCAGCGAAGATAAAGATGGCCTGCAAGACGGGCTTCCAGTGGTTCTTCAGCAGCTCCGGCAGGGGAGCGGTGCGCTCAGCAGAAGCTTCCTTCATGGCCTGGAAGACCGGGGATTCGTCGACAGCGCGACGAATGACGTAGCCGATGACAACCAGCACAATCGAGAACAGGAACGGAATACGCCATCCGTACTCCATATAAGCGTCCGTGCCGACGATCGCCAAGACGGTCAGCGACGTACCAGTGGCCAGGAATAAGCCCAGCGGGACACCCATCTGCGGGAAGGTGCCGTAGAAACCGCGCTTATGGTCAGGCGCGTGCTCCACGGACATCAGGGCCGCACCGCCCCACTCAGAGCCAGCGAAGATGCCCTGGAAGATACGCAGAAGTATCAGCAGCAGCGGCGCTACTAGGCCAATGGTGGCGTATGTGGGCAGCAGGCCGATGAGGGTGGTGGCCAGGCCCATGCCCAGCAGGGAAAACACCAGGACGGTTTTGCGGCCGTAGCGGTCGCCGATATGTCCACCAACGATTGCGCCCAAGGGGCGGAAGAGGAAGGAGATACCGATGGTTGCCCAAGAGATAACCAGCGCCAGGCTGGGATTGGACTTCTGGGCCGGCTCTAAGAACAGCGGCACGAGCACCAAGCCAGCGGCCTGGGCGTAGATGAGGAAGTCGTACATCTCAATGGTGGTGCCAACGAGGGTGCCGGCGAGCACCTTCTTTTTTCCGCGTGCTGCGGACTCTACCGGCACGTCGGTGTAAACCGAGGTCATATTTTCTCCAGGTTGTGCGGACATCATGGTTCGCGGCAGCTGCGTCCCGAGGGCGCCTGTCGCGAAGACGCAGGGAACGTTACAAGAGCGTTATGAGCCTCTAAAAGTTAAAAACCGAAAATTACTGCAAATGGGGGTAATAAACGGCTAGATGGGGTAAAAGTGGGGGTAAAACGCGGGGGTAAAACGGGCATAAAGTGGGTATCGGAACGCTCTTCACACATCGATGTCTGGTTTGGCGATGTGCGGGCAGCGCAAAAGCGCAGCGGCCAAAACATCACGCAAAGATAACGAACTGCCACAGTGGCACCAGCTGTCACTGTGGACCCGTCAGTCGGTTGCACCCGACACGACGCCACCGTCGGCAAGCGAGCCCTAGTTAATGCCGAAAAACTCCCGGATCTCCGGCAATACCCGCCGCGCATGGGCATCACCGCGCTGATAATGCGCCCGCAACTCCGACAACCGCCGATCCCGATTACTCAGCGTCATCTCCTCGGGGAAAAACAACACCGCCTTGCCCGCGCGCTCAAGCTCAAAAAGACGCTGCCGAGTCTCGTTATAAATAGCCGGACGAGCAATCATCGCCTCCGCCACCGCCGGATACCGCCGCAACGCACGACGAATCACATTCGGACGCGACACCTCAGGCTTGACATAATCACGCGTCTGCGACAACACCACCAAAAACTTCTCAAACCCATCAGCAATAGCCACATCAATAGGAATGCCGCCCGAAGGGCCCAACGCCCCATCGAAATACGTCACCCCATCAATATCCGGCGGACTCATCAATAACGGCATCGTCGACGACGCCCACACCCGGGCCATCAAATCACGGCGGGAATGCACATCCTCACGACCCCAATACACCGCCTCACCAGTATCAGCCCGCACCGCCCCAATCCGCATAGCAGCCGGATGGGCCTGATAAGCCGCGAAATCATACGGCGCCTCAGCACCCTCCTGGGAGGCGCGCTCATAAATAAACTCAGCGTTGAAAAACCCATTACCGCGCACAAAAGACCGCCAACCGCCGTAATTACGGTTGGTAGCCATATCCACAAAACCCTGCTGCACCCGGAACCGATCCCGGGATAAATAGTTCACAGCCAGCGACGAACCAGCGGAAATGCCGCCCACCCAACCGAAATCAATACCTTCGGACAACAACAGATCAATCAACGCGGAGGTATAGGCCACCCGCATCCCGCCGCCCTCAAGGACTAGCGCACCATCGGAAACAAGAACGGAATTCTGCATAGCAAAAGACGGTACTGCCAAAGCGCCCACAATGCGTCACAGACCACGGTGTGCCGCAGCAATAACCACACCCCGCCAGCCGGACTACCAAGGTTTTTGGAATTATGGACACTATGACTGACCACCAGTTGCCACACCAGCCCCACCTGAAAGACCTCATGGAGTTTGTGCAGGCGGCTCCTTCCTCCGTCCACGCCGCCGCCGAAGTCGCCCGCCGACTACGCGCCGCAGGGGCCACCGAAGTCGATGACCTGCAACCTTTCCCCACCGAACCGGGCGCCTACGTACTGGTGCGCGGCGGGGCCGTGGCAGCCTGGGTCATTCCCGAAAAACCCGCGCAGCTACCCGGATTCCGCATTATCGGCTCCCACACTGACTCCCCGGGACTGCGGCTCAAACCCAACCTGCAAGACACCAAAGCCGGCTACACCCGCGCCCAAGTGGAGGTCTACGGCGGCGCACTGCTCAACGCCTGGCTAGACCGCGAAATCGAATTCGCCGGACGCATCGTCACCACCAGCGGCGAAAGCATCATCACTCGCACCGGCCCGATCGCGCGCATCCCCCAACTGGCCATCCACCTGCACCGCGAGATAGGGGAGGAGGGCCTGAAACTCCACCGCCAAAAACACACCGCACCCGTAGTGGGGCTCAGCGGCGACCTTCGGGAGACCCTCGCCGCAGCAGCCGGGGTCCGCCCCGACGATATCGACGCCTTCGACCTCATCACCGCCGACACCCAACCGCCGCGCGTATTCGGCCTCAATGGCGAATTCCTTGCCTGTGGTCGCCTGGATAACCTCATGTCCGTCCACGCCAGCCTGCGCGTATTCGAGGCAATGCTGGCCGATACCCAGGCCCCCGCCGGCACTGAACACTGGTGCGCCCCACTTTCACCGGCTGGGCTTGCCGAGTCTGGGATCGTCCCAGTGCTCATCGCCAATGACCACGAAGAAGTCGGGTCGAGCACCACCACCGGTGCGGCCGGCCCGATGCTGGGCGAAATCCTCGAACGCATCAGCATCGCCTTGAATATCGCGCCGGATGAGCGCCCCCTAGTGCTGCGCCGATCCAGCTGTATTAGTGCTGATGGTGCCCATGCGGTGCACCCCAATTACGCCGAGGAACACGACCCCGGCCACCAGCCGCAGCTTAACTGCGGCCCGGTGCTCAAAATCAACGCCAACCAGCGCTATGCCACCGACGCCGCCGGCCAAGGCCTGTGGCGCAGGCTCACCAGGGCCGCCGCGGAAACCGCCGGGTGCCCTATTGCCGCCCAGGATTTCGTCGCCGCCAACCATAAGCCCTGCGGCTCCACCATCGGGCCGCTCACAGCCACCCGGTTGGGTATCGAGGTCGTCGACGTCGGGGCGCCGATGCTGTCGATGCACTCGGCCAGAGAAATGACCGGCGCGAAGGACCCGTGGCTGCTGGCTGCGGTGCTCGCCGCCTATTGGGCCGGCAGATAACTGCCGATTCTTTGAAAACCCGCCCAGTACAGACAACACTGAACAACTATGAGCGAAGAAGCTGCAGTAGACCCGAACGCGCCTGAGGCACCACCTGCCGCCGAGGCGACCGCGCCCAAAATCGCGGTGCCTTTCGACGACGTCGTCTCGTGGCGGCGGCACTTGCACGCCCACCCCGAGCTGTCCTTCAAAGAAACCAATACCGCTGATTTCGTGGAGGGCCTGCTGCGCAGCTGGGATATCGAAACCACCCGGCTCACCCCCACCAGCGTGATCGGCATTATCACCGGCACTGCGGGCGACCCCGATACCGGGCGCGAGATCGGCTACCGGGCCGATATCGACGCCCTGCCAATCCAGGAAGAAACCGGGCTGGAATTCGCCTCCCGTAATGACGGGGTCATGCACGCCTGCGGTCACGATGTGCACACCGCAACGCTGCTGGGCGCGGCGAAAATACTGCAGGACCGCCGCGATGAACTCCACGGCCGCGTCCACTGCATCTTCCAGCACGCCGAGGAGCAGCTGCCCGGCGGCGCCCGCGAACTCATCGCCCACGGCGCTGCCGATGACCTCGACGAGGTCTACGCCTTCCACGTCGCACCCCACCCGGTCGGTTATGTCGGAGTGTGCCCGGGGCGGGTCTCCACCATGTCCGGCATTGTGCACATCAAGGTCCGGGGCCGCGGCGGGCACTCGTCAAACCCGCAGCTATCGGTCGACCCGGTGCTCATCGCCAGTGAGGCCACCACGATGCTCAACACCATCGTGGGCCGAAACCTGGACCCGAAGCACATGAATATTGTCAACGTCGGCTCGCTGCATTCCGGCTCCGCCGGCAACGTCATCCCCGACACCGCCGATATTGAGGTCTCGTTGCGCTCTGTTGATGAGACTGACTGGGAAGCGATGTGCCAACGCATCGAAAGGCTGGTCACTGGCATCTGCCACGCCCACGGCGCCCAGGCCGAATTCGACTGGCAGATCCCGTACCCCATGGTCGTCAACGCGCAGCTCGCCGCAGACCGGGCCTGGCATGCGGCCACCCGCGCCATCGGCGAGCGCCGCGTGTTCCGCGCCTCCCCGTGGGCCCCGTCGGATGATTTCTCCTACTTCTCTCGGGAAGTGCCGGGCTGCTATATGTTCCTCGGCAGCGGTGGGCCTGAGGTCGGCAACCCCTACTTCCTGCATAATTCCAAATTCGATGTTGTGGAACGCGCCATGGTCTCCGGGGTGAAAGTGGAGGTGCAGATCGCCCTCGATGCGCTAGCTCCCGGGCTGCCCACCCCGCCACCAATGCCGGCAAGCGACGGCTCAGTGGGGCCGAGCCCGGGGTCGATCCCGCCACGCCCGGCCAAACCTGGCCACGGCACCCCGCAGTCCAAAGCCGGTGACCGCAGCGGCCGGGTCCCGGTTGCTGATGCGGTCGCACCTGAGGCAGACGCAACCACCCCCGCCGGCGCCGGTATTGCACCAGCGGAGCCGAAAATTGATGCCGAATCCACCAGCTCTGACCCCCAGGAGACCCGATGAGCGCCCCCGACTGGACCGACTACGCCATTGGTTGGCATATCTACCCACTGGGTTTTACCGGTGCGCCGGTGCATCCCGGTTCCGCCGCGGCCGCCGAGCCGGATAAACCCCGGCTGGCCCATATTGCGGACTGGTTCGACTACGTCCAGAAGCTTGGCACCAATGTGGTGCAGCTAGGCCCCATCTTCGAATCAGTCAGTCATGGCTACGACACCCTCGACTTCTACCGCATCGATGAGCGCCTCGGTGATGATGATGCTTTCGCCGAGCTCATCGCCGCTGCCCATGAGCGTGGCATCAAGGTGCTTCTCGACGGTGTGTTCAACCACGTCGCCCGGGATCACCACCTGGTCCAAGAAGCGCTTGCCGACGCCGATAGCGACGCCGCCGCACTATTCGGCTTCGATGACTCCGGAAACCTGCAGTGCTTTGAAGGGCATGAGTCTTTGGTGGAGTTCAATCATGACTCCGCCGCAGTACGCGAACTCATCACCGATGTGATGAAGCACTGGCTGGGCCGCGGTATTGACGGCTGGCGCCTCGACGCCGCCTACGCGGTGGCACCGGAGTTCTGGGCGCAGGTGTTGCCGGAGGTGCGCGCCGAATATCCGCATGCGTTTATTTATGGTGAGGTCATCCACGGTGATTACGTCGATATCGTCAACCGTTCCGGCCTGGACTCGGTCACCGAGTATGAACTGTGGAAAGCCACCTGGTCCAGCCTGAAGGAAAATAATTTCTACGAGCTGGAATGGACTCTGGGCCGGCATAACGGATTCCAGGACGCGTTCCGCCCCGTGACATTTATCGGCAACCATGATGTGACCCGGATCGCCTCCCAGGTCGGCTCTGATAAGGCAGTTCTTGCCCTCGTTGTGCTGATGACCGTCGGCGGTGTTCCGCTGGTCTACTACGGCGATGAGCAGGGATATACCGGGATCAAGGAGGAACGCTTCGGCGGCGATGACCAGGTCCGCCCGCTGTTCCCGCCGACCCCGGAAGAACTCTCCGAACTAGGCGAGCCGGTATTCCAGGCCCACCAGGCACTTATTTCGCTGCGGCGGCGCAACCCGTGGCTACAAGACGCCCGGGTGGAGATCACCTCGGTCGATAATGAGCGCATTGTGTGGCGCTCAGTATCTGCCGACGGCGCCAATGGCATCGATGTGGAACTCGATATCACCGAAGCGGCCCGGGCGAAGGTCACCGAAGCTAACGGGGAGAGCTGGTACTGGTCGGCTGGGTAGGCCACCACAAACGCCCCCGGCCGGGGATACCGGTCGGGGGCGTTCTTTTTACGGTGTTGCGGAAGTCGCTACTGAACAGCGTCCTCAACCTCGTTGACGGCATCATCAGAGGTGCTGTCGACCTCATCGGTGCTGTTGACCTCGCTGGTGCTGTCCTGCAGCTCGCCGTCGGTAGCAGCGTCGTCACTCGGGGTAGTCGACATGTCCTGCTTATAGCTGTCGGTGGTGGCTTCCTGATCGCCGACGGTGATATCAGAGTCCTGCTCATTCGGCGGGGAGCATGCAACCAGACCAGCAGAAGCAAGAGCCAGAGCGGCGATGGCGGCGGGTAGACGGTGGCGCATAAGTGTCTCCTAGAGGCGGGTACATAGGTGAGAAACGCTACTTGCTGACACCAACTCTATCTGACTGTGCCCGCCGATACGGCACAGTGGGCCAAACGCGGGCACTAAGCACTACCAGCCGGGACCAAGGGCCCCACCCCGCCTGCGCCGACGCACAAGGTAGCGCCCGGGGTGGCATCGCGCACCACCACGCGCACAATATTGCCGCCGCCGCCCACAGCAACCCACTGGCGCTTCAAATCAGTGCCAACGGGAACCACCGCCGAACCCTCGTAGGTCTGCGCAACAGTCTGGTACGGGTTGGGCATTGCCACCCGCACCTGCATCGGTTCGCTGGCGGTGGCATTGAACTCCACCACCCAGTCACCTATCTGCACAATGTCCGAAATCGGGACATCCATGGTGCCGGTGCCATCAGCCTCAATCACCATCTGCGAACCGCAATTAGGCACCCCACCGCGCTCCATCGTGCCAACAGCAGAGACCTCCGCAGCAATAAGCGCACCACTGGCATCAAACATCTGCGGGCGGTCGGTATAGCGCTCAAACGGCGGCCGGTCGCGCAGATCGTCGAACACGTAGTGATACGTGTTCATCGGCCGCACCACCGGCAACAGCACCTCCAAGGGCACCGGCTGATTCAGCACCGGCGTGTTCGGGGCAGCGTCGGCAAGCGACTTCTTTGTCGTAGCCAACCACGACGGCACCACATCATCAGCCCACGCAGTGCGATAGGCATGCACTGACACCAGCGAAGAGGCCGCCAGCGCCGCGCCCAGCGCTAACACCAGGTAGCGGGAGCGTTTCGGCAACGGATTCACCCGGTCCGACCAGGCCGCAGCCAGGCCCAAACCAGTCACCATGGCCACATCGCCGTAATAGTGCAGCGTTTTCGCCAGCTCATTGGCGGTGCCCTCACCCGAACGCACCCAGGTCATGGCTATGAGCACCGCGAACAGGTAGGTGGTGGCAAAGCTCAGCGGCAGCCACGCGCGCCAATCCCGGTGCATGGCCACCGCTGCGCCCAGCAGAACCAAAATCGCGCCCGTAGAGATCAGCGCCGCAGGGGCATCAGCCCACGCCTGGCCTGGGGCCCACCGCTCCCAACGCCACGGACCACCTGCCTGAGCAGCCAAAACCTGGCCCAAACCGTTGAGCACCAACTCCATGCGGGGCTCCCCGGAGGCCTTGCGCGCATCGTCGGCAGCGACGATGCCGTAAATCACTGCCCAGACCAGGGTGATGATGGTGCCCGGAATCCACAGCCGGCGGCCCCGGTTGAACATCCCAGCTAAGCTGCGCCGCTCCATATACGCCACCGACACCGCCATAGCCGCAGAAACCGGCACAATCGCCAATGACTTCTCGAAGAACAGCAAAGCAATGATGAGCAAACCACTGGCCTGGGCGGCCTTGGCCACAGAAATCTGCCGCTCACTGCGGAGAGAGAACACCACCGCAGCGCGCACCCAATAAAACAGCACTAACTGCATCGGCAAGGAGTTCACCGCAGCCGACCACCAGGTACCACCTGGCAGCACCAGCGGGGTCCAGGTAATAAACGCCAAGGCAATCAGGCCCTGCCAGGAACGCCCAGCTATGGCGTGGATGGTACGCGCGGCGACTAAGCCCACCCCAATCTGAGCAAGCGTCATGATCACCGCCGGTAACCACCACTGCCAGGGTGCAATGGCGTTGACGGCGGCCTGCAGGAAGAAAGCAAGCGGCGCTAAATGCCCGTCATGGGGTTGCCACCAGAAACTGGGGGAGAACATCGAGTGCTCCACCGCCGAACCGACGATGATGAAATCATCCCAGTAGAAGGTGCGGCCGCTCAGCACCCAGATATGCCCCACGGTTTGGATCGCAATGGCGACGAAAACCAGGCGGAGCCATGTCTGTTTAGAGGGGCGACGCTCAAACTGGGCGGCGCGGGCTTTCGCTGCGGCCACCGGATCATCTGCGGCAGGCACGCCGGGGCGGAACACAGTGCTCATGGTTGTGGGACTATAACCCCGCGGTACCGCCCAATGTGGCCGATCATGTACTTTTGGTCGCAGTGCACGGGGGCCCGAATAGGCGGGCTGAGAGTAAGGCGCAGATCGCCTTCGACCGTTGAACCTGATCCGGGTAATGCCGGCGAAGGAAGCAGATACTGCCACGCGACGCACATCGCGCTGGTGGTGTCACGGTGAGACCCGTGTGCTCAAGCTATAAAAGCAAAGGAGCACACATTGAGTAACTACCAAGAAATCGAACCAGCCCACCGCAACTTGAGCTGGCGGCTGGTCGATATTGTTGTCGCCGCCGTCCTCGGTGTGGCAACCGGCCTGATCTTCCTCGTGTGGAACTACATCGGTGGCCGCGGCTACGAATTCCTCGACGGATTCACCCCCGGCCTGTCCGGCCTGGCCGGCGGCGGCTGGCTCATCGGCGGTGTGCTGGGCGGCCTCATTATCCGCAAGCCCGGTGCCGCCCTCTTCGTGGAAATGGTCGGCGCCTCGGTATCTGCCGCCGTCGGTAATGAGTGGGGCTACACCGTGTTGTGGTCCGGCCTGGCCCAGGGCGCTGCTGCTGAACTTGCCTTCCTGATCCTGGCCTACAAGTTCTTCGGCCTGAAGGCCTCCATGTTCGCCGGTGCTATGGCCGGTTTCGGTATGTGGGCCCATGAGTTGTTCCTGTGGGGCAATATCGAGAAGTCCCTGGAATTCAACATGATCTACCTTGTGGCCGCGATGATCTCCGGCGCCGTTATCGCCGGTGTTGGTGGCTGGCTGCTCACCCGGGCACTTGCCGCCACCGGTGCGTTGGACCGCTTCGCCGCTGGCCGTGAAGCCCGCGATTTGGTGTGAGTCCCCACGACACCCCAGCAGTACGTGCGCGCGGTTTCGGCTGGCGTCATGGTGGCCGCCGAAACCCAGCGCTTGCTGATATAGACCTGCGTATTGACCCCGGGGAGCGGGTGTTAGTCCTCGGGGCCTCAGGTGCAGGCAAATCCACCCTGCTAGCCGCTATCGCCGGTGTGCTGGGTGGTTCTGATGAGGGCGAGCAGACCGGTGAGCTACTCATCCACGGCCGCCGCGCTGATGCCTCGCGTGGTGATGTGGGCCTGGTGCTGCAAGACCCCGATGCGCAGGTCATCTCCGCCCGCGTTGGTGATGATGTGGCCTTCGGTGCCGAAAACCTCGGTATCGACCGGGAGCAGATTTTCCCCCGCGTCCACCATGCCCTCGACGTCGTCGGGCTGCCCCGGCCTTGGGATTACCCCACCGCCCGCCTATCCGGTGGGCAGAAACAACGCTTAGCGCTGGCCGGCGTGCTGGCCATGGGGGCGCGCATCATTGCCCTTGATGAGCCGACAGCCAATATCGACCCGGCCGGGGTGGGGGAGTTGCGCGATGCGGTCATCCGCGCCGCCGATGACACTGGCGCCACCGTCATTGTTGTCGAACACCGTGTCCACGCCTGGGTTGATGTGGTGGACCGGATCATCGTCGTCGGTCGCGGCGGCATCATCGCCGACGGTCCGGTCGCCCAGATCCTCGCCGACTATGGCGATGCCCTGCGGGAAGATGGCGTGTGGATTCCCGGGCCGCCACCTGAGGTCGGCACCGCCCAGCCGCTTCCCGGTAATGGTTGGGCACTGGCAACTGACAACCTCGCCGTCGGCTACAAAAACTCCGAAGGCATCATCGACCCGGTGCGCACCGGGTTGTCCATCGAACTGCCCGTCGGCGCTTCGACCTGCATTACCGGCCCTAATGGGTGCGGAAAATCCACCCTGGCATTGACCCTCGGCGGGTTGCTGCCAGCCGCTAGCGGGCAGGTGCTGGCCTCGGCGCAATTATGTGAGGGCTTGCCGACGCACACGCGGCCCAAGTGGCGGCGGTGGGCAACACCCCAGCCCATCGACCCGGCTTATCGGGCGAACCCGCAACACTGGTCTTCGCGCCAACTCGCCGCCCGTATCGGCAGTGTTTTCCAATCCCCAGAGCACCAATTCACCGCGCCGAGTGTGCGCGAAGAACTCCTGGTCTCACCGAAGGTGCTCGGTGTTGCGACGGATACTGCCAACGCCCGCGTCGATGAGCTACTCGAACGCCTCCGGCTTAGTCACTTGGCTAAAGCCAACCCGTTTACCCTCTCTGGCGGGGAGAAGCGGCGATTGTCGGTGGCCACGGTGCTGTCGACCGCCCCGTCGGTGGTGCTTCTTGATGAGCCGACCTTCGGCCAGGACCGCAGGACCTTCACTGAGCTGCTGCACATGCTGCGCGGCCTCGTTGATGATGGGGGCACGGTGGTGTCTATTACGCATGACCCACTGGTGGTCGAAGCCATGGGGGACCATGTCATTGACCTACCCGCGAGGGAGGTAACCGATGAGTGATTTCGATCTTGCTGCTGCCGCCCCCGGGGCGACACGCCTTGATGGCACCGCAGAACCTGACCGCACCCTCATTGGTCGCCTAAACCCGGTTACTCGGTTTGTTGGGCTGTTGGTCATGGGCACCCCGCTGCTGCTGACCATCGACTGGCTCTCCGCGCTCATCGCGGTAGTGCTGACCCTGACTGCGGCGTTTATCTGCGGGGTGGGGCTGCGTCGGATTGCCCGGCGTGGTTGGCAGGTCCTTCTCGCCGCGCCGCTGAGTGGTATCTCCATGTTGCTCTACGGCGAACCGGGCGGGAAGGAGTACTTCTCGTTCCTGCTGGCACACGTCACGGAGAACTCGGTGGAATTGGCCATCGCGATCACTTTGCGTGTGTTGGCTATTGGTCTGCCTGCGGTGGTGTTCTCGATCAATATTGACCCCACTGAGCTCGGCGCGGGACTGTCCCAGCTGTGCAAACTACCGGCCCGGTTCGTTATCGCCACCACCGCCAGTGTGCGCATGGTGACGTTGTTTATTGATGACTGGTATGCCCTCACCCGCGCCCGCCGCGCCCGGGGGCTGGGGGATACCGGGCTTATCCGTCGCCTGCTGAACCAGGTGTTCGCACTGCTGGTCTTCGCTTTGCGCCGGGCCACCAAACTCGCCACCGCGATGGAAGCCCGTGGTTTTGGCGCTGAGGGTAAACGCACCTGGGCCCGGCAATCGCATCTGCGTTTCGCCGATGCGGTGTTCTTTGCCTACTGCGTTGCGGTGCCGGTTGTGGCTTTGGGCCTGGCGATGCACTTCGGTACCTTCCGGCTGATTGGCATGGGGGGCTAGGTGATTTGGCTTATCGACGGCCGTTCCGGCTCCGGGAAAACCACTTTCGCCCGCCGTGCGCACAACACCCTGGGCTGGCCGGTGGTGCATATTGAAGACGCGTACCCGGGTTGGTCGGGGCTTGCTGAGGGCTCGGCGTCGGTAGCTGAAGAGATGCTCAACCCACGCCGCCCGGGCTTCCGACGCTGGGATTGGTACGCCGACAGGTTCGCTGAGTTCGTGCCGACTGACCCGACCCAGTCGATGATTATTGAAGGCTGTGGGGCGGTGACGGCGGCGAATATTGCTGCTGCCCGGCGTTTTGGGCCGGTGTGGCCGATCTGGGTCGAGTTGGACGCCGAAACCCGGTATCGCCGGGCGATGGCGCGGGATGGAAATTTTGGCCCGTTTTGGCATATGTGGGCCAGGCAGGAAGATGCCCATATTGGTGCTCATCAGCCGCAGCAGTTGGCGGTGTGGACGCTGCACACTCGGGCCTAGGGCGTGGCCTGTGGCGCGTAGACTCTCGGTGTCGTGTTTCAAAGGGGGCGCACCTTGCCCTGTCTGAACGGAAGTGTTCATGGCTGAACCCATTATCTCTGCGCGCGAACTGACCAAGGTGTTTACCTCTAAAGCCAAGGGGAAAACCACCACGCATACCGCAGTCGACAATCTGACCTTTGATGTCGCGCCGGGCTCCATTATTGGTTTCCTGGGGCCCAATGGTGCTGGTAAATCCACGTCGCTGCGCATGTTGACCACGTTGCTGAAGCCTGATTCGGGGTCGGCGCGGGTTGTGGGGTGCGATATTGCTACTGATCCGGTGGGGGTGCGGCGCGCGATTGGGTATGTGTCCCAGTCCGGTTCGACTGGGGGTACCGCTCATGCCGGTGAGGAGGTTGTTGACCACGGCCGGATGTATGGGTTGAGTCTGCGTGAGGCCACCGCCCGGGCTGAGGCTTTATTTGAGGATTTAGATCTGGGTGGGCTGTGGGATCGTCGGCCGCGGACTTTATCGGGTGGTCAGCGGCGTCGTCTCGATATTGCGATGGGGTTGGTGCACCGCCCGCAGCTGATTTTTCTTGATGAGCCGACGACGGGGCTGGACCCGCAGGCGCGGCAGAATCTGTGGGATCATATTCGGGGTCTTCGGGAGAATCATGGTGTGACGGTGTTCATTACCACTCACTATCTCGATGAGGCTGATGCGCTGTCAGACCGGTTGCTCATTGTTGATCATGGTCGTCTGGTCGCTGATGGTTCGCCGCGCAAGCTCAAGCGCGATATTCCTGGTGAATTGGTGAGTCTTGAGGTCGCCGATTCTGATGATTGTGCCGCCGCCACCCGGATTCTGGCCCGTCATGCCAGCAGTGCTGATGATGAGGTGCGGGTGCATCGTGATGTCAGCAGTGGTGCGACGGTGCTTGGGGTGCGGGTTAGTGATGCCTCGCGGCAGTTGCCGGAGCTTTTACGTCAGCTTGCCGACGCTGGTGTCGCCGCCGATGGGTTGGAGGTGCAACGTCCGACGCTTGACGACGTGTTCCTCAACCTCACTGGATACTCTTTGCGGGAAGGGCAGTAGTGATGAGCGAGTTTCTTACCTGTACCAATGTGGTTTTTCGCCGCCAGATGCGGATGAACCTGCGCAATCCTGCGTGGGTGATTGTGGGCTTGGCCCAGCCGGTGTTGTACCTGTTCCTTTTTGCTCCGCTGCTTAAACCGCTGTCGGGAACCCTTGGGGTGGACAATACGTACACCTTTTTCGTGCCGGGGCTGTTGATTCAGTTGGCGATTTTCAGTGCCCTGTTCGCCGGTTTTGGTTTGATCAACGAGTGGCGCGAGGGCGTTGTGGAGGCAGAGCGGGTGACGCCGGCGCCTCGGGTGTCGCTGCTGTTGGGGCGGGTGTTGCGTGACTTGGTGCAGTTGTTGACGCAGGCCACCTTGCTCATCATTTTGGGTTATTTGTTCGGCATGGATGCCCCGTTGGGTGGGGTGTTGGTGGGGTTGTTGATTGCGTTATTGCTGGGTTCTGCTGGTGCGGCGGCGTCGAATGCGATGGCGTTGACCACTAAGAGTGAGGACGTGATGGCGCCGATTATCAATATGGCGCTGATGCCGATTCTGTTGCTGTCGGGCATTTTGTTGCCGATGTCGCTGGGTCCGGACTGGTTGCAGTTCGTGGCTAATATTTTGCCGTTCCGCCATATTGTTGACGGTTTGCGTGGCACGTTCGTCGGTGAGGTGTTGAGCCTGGAGACCCTGTGGGCTTTGTTGTGGACGCTGGTGCTTTCGGGGCTGTGTATTGCTTGGGGTGTGCGTACTTTTCAGCGTGAGAATGCGTAGCTGCCAGGGGGAGTGTCCAGGGGTATCTTGAGCAATAGTTTCGGCCGACTACTAGCAACACCTGTAACATCAACCCCACCTGTAACAGTTTGCTGCTGTTAGTAATCTCAATTAGTCGCGTACATCGTGTTTCGGAGTGAATTCATGAACCTCAGCAGGACCCTGGTATCGGCTGCTACTGCAGCTGGTCTGCTTAGCTCGCTGGCCGTGCCGGCCTATGCCGCAGAGTCAGCGCCCACAGTGCCGCAGAGCACTATTGGCACCACCTCATCAGAAAACCGCCCACTGAACCCGACTGTGGTCGAACACGCCCGCCGCCAGGCCGAGGCTTCCCTGAGCCCGGCTGAGGCCAAGGAACTGGCAGAGTCCCTGCCCTTGGACGGCAAGTACATCCCGCCGTATATCTACCGCGCCCTGGTGGCATTGGGTGAAAGCCTGGGCCTGCCCACTGACAATGTGGAGCGCCTACTCGATTACCTCGACGAAGTGCTCAGCAGCGTTTTCGGCCAGAACGACGGTGAAACCGATAAGCCGGACACTGATGCCGATAAGCCGGACACTGATACCGATAAGCCGGCCCCGAAGCCCGAGCCGAAGCCGGAACCGGAACCTGCACCTGCACCGGCACCGGCACCGACGCCCAAGCCCGAGCCGAAGCCGGAACTCCCCAAGCCGGAGCTGCCCAAGCCCAACCCGGACGCAGTGGATACCTGGTTTGACTCCGATGTTCCGCTGACCGCCACCCAGGTTGTGGCTGTCGAAGGCACCAACGGCTCCAATGCCACCCTGCGCCGGTACGAGCGCGTCGGCGGTGGTTGGCTGCCGGTTGGCCCCGCTATCTCCGCCAAGGTCGGCCCGCACGGCATTGGTAAGAACTACGGCGAAGGCACCCCGATGACCCCGGCTGGTGTATTCACCCTCAATACTGCGTTTGGTCGCGCCGCCGACCCGGGTGCGAAGGTGCCCTACACCCAGGTTGATGGCGATGACTGGTGGGTTGGGGACTCCAACAGCCCCCTGTACAACACTCACCAGGAATGCAACCCGGGCACCTGCCCCTTCGACGAGTCGAAGTCTGAGCGCCTCGCCAGCTACGACGTTTATGATTACGCCCTGGTGATGGGGGTCAACCCGACCCGTAAGCCCGGTGGCGGTTCTGCGTTCTTCCTGCATGAGACCAATGGCGCCGCCACGGCCGGCTGTGTGGCAGTGACCACCGAGCAGATTGTGGAGCTGGTGCGTTGGGCCGATAAGAACACCTATATCGCCCTGCGGTAAACCACCGCGCCTAGCTACGCCACCGCCGCGTCCGACTCTCGGGTGCGGCGGTGGCGTTTGTGCGTGCAGCTCAGTGTGGTTGTCGATTAGCGTCAGAACCATGCTTAGCCCACGCGCTGTTGTGACCGCTGCGGCCGGTTCGGCCACCGTCGCAGTGTTGGTAGGTGGCGGGTTGCGTGCTTGGTGCGACCCGCTCATGCAGCCCCCAAAATTGCCGAAGGCCCGACCGCCGGTGTGGGGCTTGCCGACGCTCGGGGCGCTCACCGCTGTTGGCATAGCTGCTCTGAGCCCGGTCGCGGATGCGCCGCAGCGGCCTCGTTGGCAGCGGGTATTAGCGGCCGCCGGATTGATTGCCCCGGCCATGCCCGGTGCGATGGTGCCAGCATTTGAACTCGCCCGGCGGTATTGGGCCCGCACGCGCACCGGGCCTGTCGGCACCGTCGTGGTGCTGGGGTGTGCTTTACGCGGCAATGAACCCTCCGAGCTGCTCGAGGCCCGCTTAGAAACTGCCTACCGGATCATCACCACCAACCCTGTTCCGGTGGACGTCATTGTCTCTGGGGGACAGGGAAGCGACGAGATTTCCGCTGAAGCTCGCGTGATGGGGCAGTGGTTCGCGCAGCGCGGGATTAGCGCTATCGAAGAAACTCAGTCCACGAGCACTGCAGAAAATCTTGATTATTCGGCGCCGATGGTGACCCGGTGGCCGGTGGTGGCTGTGAGCAGTGATTTCCATGTTTTCCGAATCCGCGATGAACTTCGTGCACGCGGCCTGCACTGGCATGTCACCGGTGCGCCCACCCCCGTGCGGTACTGGGCCACCGCAATGCTGCGCGAATTTCTTGCCGTCGGACTGCGCCATCCTCTACCTGGACTGACAGTGGGGGTGCTGCTGAGTCTGTGGTCGGCGCGCAATATCGGCCACAGCCCCAGTTGACTGCGTATAGTTAGACAAAGAATGTACTTCTACGGGCTAGATTAAGCCCGGGACGCTAATGATCCAGGGAGGATCCCACCCAATGGCACTGAACCCCGATTTCGAACTCTTCCAGCTCGAAGATTTTCATCAGGAGCTCCGCTCCGTCGTTCGCGACCTGGCTGAGAAGGAAATCGCGCCGCATGCAGCCGATGTCGACGCTAATGCCCGTTTCCCCGAAGAAGCCCTGCAGGCTTTGAACGCCGCTGGCTTCAACGCCATTCACGTACCGGAGCAGTTCGGTGGCCAGGGTGGCGACTCGGTTGCCGCTTGTATCGTCATCGAAGAAGTTGCCCGCGTGTGTGGTTCTTCCTCTCTTATCCCGGCCGTGAACAAGCTCGGCACCATGGGCCTTATCCTCGCCGGTGATGACGAACTGAAGCAGAAGGTCCTCGGCGACCTGGTCAATGGCGAGATGGCCTCCTACGCCCTGACTGAGCGCGGCGCTGGTTCCGATGCCGGTGCGATGAAGACCCGCGCCGTCCGCGACGGCGATGACTGGGTTATCAACGGCTCCAAGTGCTTCATCACCAACGGTGGCCGCTCCACCTGGTACACCGTGATGGCCGTGACCGACCCGGATAAGGGCGCCAATGGCATCTCCGCATTCATGGTGCACAAGGACGACGAAGGTTTCCGCGTCGGCGGCCTCGAGCACAAGCTGGGCATTAAGGGTTCCCCGACCGCCGAGCTGTACTTCGAGGATTGCCGTGTTCCCGGCGACCGCATGATCGGTGAAGAAGGCAGCGGCTTCAAAACCGCATTGGCGACCCTGGACCACACCCGCCCGACCATCGGTGCGCAGGCCCTGGGTATTGCACAGGGTGCCTTCGACTACGCCGTGAATTACGTCCAGGAGCGCGAGCAGTTCGGTAAGCCCGTCGCCGCCTTCCAGAACACCCAGTTCATGCTGGCCGATATGCGCATGAAGATCGAAGCTGCCCGCCTCATGGTCTACACCGCCGCCGCTAATGCCGAGCGTGGCACGACCGCTGAGGGCGGCAAGCTGGGCTTCATGGCTGCCGCCTCGAAGACTTTCGCTTCCGACGTTGCCATGGAGGTCACCACCGACGCTGTTCAGCTGCTCGGCGGCTACGGCTTCACCACTGACTTCCCGGTTGAACGAATGATGCGTGACGCCAAGATCACCCAGATCTACGAGGGCACCAACCAGATTTGCCGCCTGGTGATGGGCCGTCAGGTGCTCGCCGAAGCCAAGAAGCGCGGATAACACCAGCTCAGAGCATAGAAAACCCCGATCCAATTTTTGGTGGATCGGGGTTTTCTGCTGCCGATAGGCCTTGGCAGTGTGGTCTACACTAAACCGCTATGGAAGCAGCGAAAATTCCTGGGCTCGGATTCTGTCTGGCAGGCGCAATTATCGCCTGGGGGATAGGGCTGGTCTTCGCCCACCTCGGCATCAGTATCCCATCGCTGCTGGTAGCTATCCTGCTTGGCATTATCGTGGTCAACACCACCGGTGTGCCCACGGCGGCGGAACCAGGTATCGCGGTAGCGGCGAAGCAAGTACTGCGCATCGGTGTGGTGCTGCTCGGTTTTGCTATCCCCGTCGGCGATATCATCGGCCTGGGAATCGGGGCACTTGTACTGGTCGTCGCCGTCGTTGTCGCCGGCCTTGCCGCCGCGGTCCTCATCGGCCGGGCAATGGGACTGCCACGGGAACAATCCTTACTCATCGGCGGCGGTTGCTCTATCTGTGGTGCTGCCGCAGTCGCAGGTGTTGATGGCGTGCTCTCCAAACGTCGCGCTCACGAAGCCGCCACCGCTGTTGCTGTGGTCGTGCTCTACGGCACCGCCATGATCGCTATCGCCCCGATATTGGCGCGCCTCCTCGGATTCGGCGATGAAGCTGCCGGCATTTTTATCGGCGGCTCCGTCCATGAAGTCGCCCAGGTCGTCGCCGCCGGTGCGGCAGTGAGCTCCGCGGCACTGACCGTCGCCGTGGTCGTCAAACTTGCCCGTGTGCTCATGCTGGCCCCGGTGCTTGCGGTCATCGGAATCCAGGAACGTCGTCGTGGCCAAGCTGATCCGTCGGCAGCAACCCCGCCGCTGGTGCCACTATTTGTTATCGGCTTCATCGTCGCAGTGGCGCTGCGTTCAATCCTGCCGATCCCCGAAGCCATCATTGATGCCAGCCAGCAGGTACGTACATGGTTCTTCCTCGTCGCCATGACCGCTCTTGGTACTGGTGTGCGCCGCGAGACACTGGCCGCTGCCGGCTGGCGCCCATTCGTCCACGGTGGGCTGGTATCCGTGGTTGTCATTGTGGTCGCTGCCGTCGGTAGCTACCTGGTGACGATGGGCTAACTGCACACCAGGTGCGCTACAGCAGGCAGGCCCTGGGCGGCGGTAGTGCGCCATGAGGCAACTGTGAGCGGGCTCAGATCGGTTTCCTGCGGTGAAATCTCCACAATGGGGATGTCACGACGTGCGGCCTGCAAAGGCAGCCCCGCCGCGGGGTAGACCACCCCAGAAGTGCCGACCACAACAATCAGGTCGGCAGTGGTGATGTGCGCTTCGGCCTCGGACCATTCACGTGCCGGCAGCGCCTCACCAAACCAGACCACCCCCGGGCGGATATGACCCATCAGGCACATAGTGCACAAGGGCGGCTGTAGGTACTCAGTCGGCTCGGTTAAAGGCTCTGGTTCTGCTGCTGGGTGAGCGCAGGTATCGCAGCGAAACTCATTGAGTTTGCCGTGTAAATGCGCCACATCATCGCTTCCTGCGCGCTCATGCAGGTCGTCGATATTTTGCGTGGTCACATGCCCCCAGCCGCCGGCGGCGGCCAGATGCTGGGACCACTGGGCAATGGCGATATGCCCGGGGTGTGGGGAGGCCTGGCGGGCCTGCCGGAGTCGCCACAGGTACCAGGGCCACATCGAGCCAGGATCGGTAAACCACGCGTCAGTCGACGCCATTGCTTGCGGATCGACATGACTCCACAGGCCAGTTGTGGAGTCACGGAAGGTATCCAGACCTGAGTCAGCAGACATTCCGGCTCCGGTAAAGAAGGCGACGGTGTGGGCGGCGCGGACAGCGTCGGCAAGCGAGGTCGGCATCTGGGAGGTCATGCTTCGAGGTTAAAACAGTTGGTCGTGACCACGGTGGTATTCGAACAAATCGACAAAGTAGGTGTATCGTGTTCACGACGAAGCAGCGGGGCACCCCCTACCAGGGTTAATACCGGTAGGGGCAACCACGATGGTCCATCGACTCGTTGCGTATGAATTAAGATTCACAAGAAGCGCATCGGCAGTCGACGATGTGACGCCGATAGCCCTGGAAGGAGCCGGCCATGGGGGATCTACCTTGGACATCCGCCCGGGACGAGGAAGACGACACGAATGCCGCCGCATCGAGTCACGTCGCCTCAACTCCCAGCGAAGCGGCCGAAGCTGACGAGGACCTCATCGTGCCGGCAGTCGAACCAGACTTGACCGACGAGGAGCTCGCACAGCTGCAAGCCAAGCAACGCCGGGCCATCATCAATAGGCTCAAACGTGCGAATGGGCAGCTGCAGGGCGTCATCAACATGATCGAAGACGACCGGGAATGCCGCGATATCGTCAACCAGCTCGCCGCAGTCTCCAAAGCCATTGACCGGGCCGGATTCAAAATCATCTCCTCCGCCATGCGCGGATGCATTCACGGCTCCGGCGACGCTTTGAGCGCAGACGATATCGAAGAACTCTTCCTCCGGCTGACCTAGCCGAGCGAACAGCTACACCACAGAAGCCCGATGGGGGTCGGAAACATCCGCCCCCTGGGCCTGCCACGCCTGGTGCAACCCGGCCGCGCCCTTCGCCCGGGCCAGCGCGAACTCATTGCCACTCGCCGGGATCGCGTGCAAAATCTGCACCTCCTCAGCCGAGGCATCCACACCATCTAAATGGCTAATCGGCACATTGGGGATATCAGCGTCGGCAAGCACAAAACCAGTAAAACGCGAATCAGTCCATAGCGGTGCGGCGAAATCCAATAACGCCCCCGGCTGCAGCACCAAACCCTCCACCGACGGGGAAGCAGCCAGCATTGCCAAGGGCCGAATCGCCTCATCGAGGCCGCCACGCAGCGGCAAAATGAGCTCCGCCCGCGGGCCGGAATGGGGATCCGGCATAAAATCAGCCGGATCGTGCATCGGGTTGGCCGAACAACCCAGCGTCGCATAGGTGACCACTGAGTCAGTATCCGGGCCAAAGCGCAACAGAGTTAACGCATCGGCACCGAGGAAGGTCAGCTGCGCAGTATCGGGATTGGACTGCTCAAAATAGCCGCACAAATGTGAGCGAACAGTATCGGTAATAACGCTCATGAGGTGAGGTCTCTCCGTTGGGGATCGCGGGTGGGCTCAGGCCACGCGCCTTGCGCTACCAGGGTGACTGAATCAGGCTGCGCCCACGAAACCGGGCAGCCCTGAGAAGCTAACCATGCGTCGACATCGCCGTGCTGGGCCGTGATGCCCACCGCCGCAGTCCACGCGCGATCAATGGCGCTAGCAGCGCGCTCAGCGCTTACCAGGCCGCACTCCACAGCAGCAGTGAGCTCATCGGCATCCTCGACGCGCACCTGGGTGCCTGCAACAACAACATCAAGATAAAGATCTGTGGTGGACCACGAGCCGCCATCGCTGCTGGGCCGGTCGATATCGGCGATATCAAGGTAGAAATCAAAATCGTAGGAACTGGTGGGGCGGCGGTGGAAGATACTCACCCTAAGCCCCAGATCTGGCAATAGCCACGACTGCAGATATCCGAAATCAGGGTGGTCGGCGCCGCGCGCCAGATAGAGCCCAAAGGGGTGCTCGCGGTAGGTGTCTACCTCGCGCAGAAAACCCTTGGGATCACTGTTGACCCCCGCGGCGATAGCGAAGCGCTCGTACTTTGGCGCTTTGACCGGTGCGTGGTCCTCAGACATAGCCCCAGACTACCGGCCAGCAACAACGGTGCTGGCCCAGCCGGGGGAGTGGGCGCCGAGAACATGCGCGCTAAGAAAATGCGCGCCGAGAAAGTGGGCGAAAAAACAACACCCGCCACAGCACAGTGGCTGTAGCGGGTGCGGTACGCAGAAAGCGTTTAGAAACCGACGCGGATGAGCGCGAAGGTCGGGGTGTACTCGCAGTCCACCGGGCCGACGGACTCGGCGGAGGTGAAGCCACCTTCCAGGGCGGCGAGGACAAGGCCCTTACCGGTATCGGCAGTGCCATTGACAGTGCCCGGGCCATCAGGGTTGATGCCGGTGTACTTCAGCTGGGTGGTGCCGTAGCGGGCATTGGCCAGGTTGAACCAGTGCACATTCATCTCAGTGCGCTGTTCCTTGGCCACACCTGCAGTACCCAGGCCGGTGAAGACGAAAGCGGTCTGCTCCGGGCCGACGCCGGGCAGCGGGAGGCCGGCCGGGCCGGGCACGGAGGTGGCCAGGCCGAAGGAACGGCCCTCACCATTGATGCACTTCTCGGCAGCCGTCGGCGGCAAGAACTGCTGGATCTCCGGGCCCGGGGTCGGGATATCGATACCGGGCTCGCCCTCGCCAGCCAGGAAGTCGAGGGCCTTGTTCAGGGCTGCCTTGACTTCTTCGGGCACGGCGGGGTTGTTGATGGCTTCGCGCGCATTTTCCTCGAACCAGGGGTTCGGGCGGCCGAACTGGTCGAACGGGAAGATGTCGCTGGAAGACGGAGCAGCGGTGGCAGCCGGGACGGCGCCACCGGTGAGTAGAGCAGCTGTGCCGAGCGCAGCTGCGACGCGGCGGATATTGGAGCGACGGTTGCTGGCCACTGGTTATTCCCCTTGGTGTTTTGGTCGGTTCAGAAAAACGTGCGGCACGCGTGACCGCTGGAACTAGGTCCATAATAGCCGCACAGATCTTTTTCGTGAGAAAAACACAAAATCTGCGCGTCTGAGACTTTTACCCCAGTAACAGTAGCCCAAATCAACCACTGTGGCTAGTGGGGCGGGTGAGGTTGCTGTGACATATGTGGCTGATGTGGCGCTCAGGGTCGCTTTTTCAGGCCAGAACCCCACCCGACAACAGGCCCCTTTCCCATCAGTCGGGGCTACTCGCCGCGTAGAAGTCGCAGGTTTTGGGCAGTGGGGAGTAGCCTAAGCAACGCCCCGACGCAGACCGGCCGAATAATCGGCCAGTATCGCGGGTAGCAGTTTTCTTTTCATTTATCTCCAGGAGCCACCACCCAGTGAGCATCGCCGAATTCCGCAATGTCGCCATCGTCGCCCACGTCGACCACGGCAAAACCACCCTCGTCAACGCCATGTTGGAGCAGTCCGGCTTCTTCGGCGACCACGGCGAGGTTCAGGACCGAGTCATGGACTCCGGGGACCTCGAGCGGGAGAAGGGCATCACCATCCTCGCTAAGAACACCTCAATTCGCCGCCGCGGCGAAGCAGCCGATGGTGGCGACCTGGTGATTAACGTCATCGACACCCCCGGCCACGCCGACTTCGGCGGCGAGGTTGAGCGCGCCCTATCCATGGTCGACGGTGTCGTCCTGCTCATCGACGCCTCCGAAGGCCCCCTGCCGCAGACCCGTTTCGTCCTCGGCAAGGCCCTCGCAGCCTCGATGCCCGTGATCATCTGCGTCAATAAGACCGACCGCCCCGACGCCCGCATCGACGAGGTCGTCGAAGAAGCCCAGGACCTGCTCCTCGAACTGGCCAGCACTGTGGAAGACCCCGCAGCCGCCGAAGCCGCCGAGAACAACCTGGAACTGCCGGTTCTCTACGCCTCCGGCCGCGCCGGCAAGGCCTCCACCGAAAATCCCGGCGACGGCGAGGTCCCCGACTCCGAAGACCTACAGCCGCTCTTCGACGTCATCCGCGAGGTCCTGCCCGAACCTTCCGCCGATATCGACGCGCCCCTTCGGGCACAGGTCGCCAACCTGGACTCCTCGTCCTTCCTGGGCCGCATCGGCCTGATCCGTATCCACTCCGGCCGTATCCGCAAGGGTCAGCAGGTCGCCTGGATTCACTACGACTCCGACGGCAACCAGCACATTAAAAACGCTAAAGTCGCCGAGCTGCTGCGCACCGTCGGTGTCGACCGAGTCGCCGCCGACGAGGCCATCGCAGGCGATATCGCCGCCATCAGTGGCATCGACGAGATCATGATCGGCGACACTCTGTGTGACCCCGAGCATCCCAACCCGCTGCCGCGCATCACCGTCGACGAGCCGGCGATCTCCATGACCATCGGTGTGAATACCTCCCCGATGGCCGGCCAGGGCGGCGGCGATAAGGTCACCGCCCGCCTGGTCAAGGCCCGCCTGGACCAAGAACTCATCGGCAACGTGTCGCTACGCGTGCTGCCCACCGAGCGCCCCGACGCCTGGGAAGTCCAGGGCCGTGGCGAAATGGCACTAGCCGTGCTCGTCGAAACCATGCGTCGCGAAGGCTTCGAGCTCACCGTCGGCAAGCCCCAGGTCGTTACCCGCACCATCGACGGCACCCTGCATGAGCCCACCGAGCACCTCGTCATTGACGTGCCGGAGGAATACCTCGGTGCCATCACCCAGCTCATGGCCTCCCGCAAGGGCCGCATGGATCAGATGGGCAACCAAGGTTCGGGCTGGATCCGCATGGAATACACCGTGCCGGCCCGTGGCCTGATCGGTTTCCGCACCACCTTTATGACCGAGACCAAGGGCACCGGCATCGCCAACCACTACTCGGCCGGTTTCGAACCCTGGGCCGGCGAGATCAAGTCCCGCAATACCGGCAGCCTCGTTGCCGACCGCTCCGGCCAGATCACCGCCTACGCCCTCACCCAGCTCGGCGACCGCGGTTCCTTCTTCGTCGAGCCCGGCGACCAGGCCTATGAAGGCATGGTCGTAGGCGAAAACCCGCGTGATGAAGATATGGACATCAACATCACCAAGGAAAAGAAGCTGACCAATATGCGCTCGGCCAATGCCGACGCCACCGTGACCCTGGAAAAGGCCAAGAACCTCAGCCTGGATGAGGCCATGGAGTTCTGTGGCGGCGACGAGTGCGTTGAGGTCACCCCAGACGGCATCCGTGTGCGCAAGGTCATCCTCAACGCCACCGAGCGGGGACGCGCCCGTTCCCGCGAGAAGGCCCGCAACCGCACCACCTAAACCAGTATCCCGGCGCTCACAGACTAGAATGACGCCCATGACAAGTGGCTCCCGCGTACCCCAACGCGCCCGCCGCGGGTCAGTGGCCGCCACGCTGCTGAGCGCCGGGCTGCTTTCGGCGTGCATGGTCCAACCCACCGAGGCGCCCATCGTCGATAACGGCGACGCCAACCAAGTGCCCGTGCAGGTAACCGACCCCGAAGCCAGCGAGATCACCGTCGGAGTCGGCGAATTCGACGAAGGCTTTAACCCCCACCTGGCCTACGAAAATTCACCCGTGGTGGACCTGGTGGCCAATATGGTGCTGCCCAGCGCTTTCGTGCATTCCCCAGTCAACCCCGACCGGCTTGTAATGAACGCTGACCTGCTGGAATCCGCCGATATAGTCGACGCCGATGGGGATACCGCCGACGATCCCGATACCGCCGCGCGCGCCGCAGGGCGCAAAATATTCCGCTACCGCATCAAACCCGGCGCCCAGTGGTCCGATGGCACCCCGATCTCCGGGTCGGACTTCACCTACCTACGCGACGGCATTACCTCCACCCCTGGGGTGCGCAATGCAGCAGCCTACGAGCGGATTGAGCGGATCAGCACCTCCGGCGGCGGCCGCATTGTCGACGTCACCGTCGACGGCCCACTGCCGGAATGGCGCACCCTGTTTACGCACCTGCTGCCCAGCCACCTGCTGCGCTCTTCTGGTGACTCCTTCGCCACGATCATGCGCAGCGAGGTGCTCGCCTCCGGCAATGTCTACGCCGTTAAAGATATTGATATCGGGCGCAATGAGATCCGCCTGGTGCGCAATGACCGCTTCTGGGGTTCCCGCCCACCGCTGACGGAATCGCTGGTCCTGCGCGCTGAGCGCGGCCCCGTCGCCGGTGCCGAACTGTTGCGCTCTGGTCGCCTGCAGGCAGTACAGGTCCGCCCGGAAGAGACCACGTCGCTGAACTACTCCATGGTGCCTGGCGCTACCGAAGTGACGTTCAACCGGCCCCGCACCCTTACCGTGCAGGCCAATGTGTCCTCCCCGCGGCTAGCGGAAGCGCCGGTGCGCCGCGCGGTGTTGGGGGCGATTAACCAAAGCGATGTCGCCGCGGTGGCCACCGGGCGTCGCAATGACCTGCAGATCCCGCAGCGCTGGCCCGTTGCTGACGACGCCGCAGTCGCCCCGCTTCCAGCGCAGCCGCTCGTCATTGGTGCCATGGGGGATGCCACCTCGGTTGCCGCAGCCCGGGCCATCGCCGCTGAGCTTTCCGCCGCCGGTGTGCCCACCACGGTCTCTGGTGCCGACGCCGATGACCTGGCACGCACCTTATTGCCCTATGGTCAGGTGGACCTGGTGGTCGGCTGGGTCGATGAGGCTGACACTGTGCTGGCTATGGCTGACCGGTTTGGTTGCCCAAGTGAGTCCCGGGTGTCGCGCAAGCCAGATAATGGTCAGGCCACGCCCCCGGTGCCCCCATCCACCTGGGATGACGCACCCGATGAGGACGAGGCGACTGATGCTTCAGCTGATACCTCGGCGACGTCTTCGGCCACCACGTCGACAACTACGACCTCGACCGAGCCAGCCGATGCCGACACCTCGACGCGGCGGATTCCCGCCCGCGGGACCAATTTGTCCGGAATCTGTGACCAAGACGTCGAACAACTCCTCACGCAGTACGCGGACACTGTCGACGTGCCCGAAGAACTGACCGCCGCAGTGGCAGCAGAAGCAGTGGAGTTGCCGATTGTGCGGGACACCGTGCTCACCGTCGTTGGTGATTCCATCATCGCCGAGGGGTTTTCCACGGTGAATTATTGGCCCGCAGATGCGGAAATCGGAATTTTCATGACTATGCCGCAGTGGCGGCGCATTGATTAGAAAAGAGCGTTATGCCCCTGTCGCACTACCGCATCGCCGCCGTCCACGCCCACCCCGATGATGAATCCATCTGGACTGGTGGGCTGTTGGCCAAACTGCGCCGCCTGGGTGCCGACGTCAGCGTCATCACCTGCACCCTCGGCGAGCACGGTGAGATCATCGGCGATACCTACCAGGCCCTTGGGGATCATCAACTCGACCAGCTCGGCGCTTTCCGGGTGCGTGAGCTTGCCGACGCCCTGGCCGTCTTGGGGGTTAATGGCCCAGCCCACCAACCACGCCTACTGGGCGGTCTTGGTGCGTACCACGATTCCGGCATGGCCGGGTCGGCGACCGCTGAAAACACCAAGGCATTAGTCAATTCCGGTGCCGCCGCCGTCGAGGAGCTGATGGGCCTGCTCGCCGCGGTGCGCCCGCACCTTGTCATTTCCTATGACGCCGATGGCGGCTATGGCCACCCGGACCATATCCGCGCCCATGAGCTGACTGTGGCCGCCACCGAGCGGCTGCGCGCAGAGTGCACCGCCGCAGATGAGGCTGGTCTCTACGGCACCGCCTGGGCGGTCACTGACCGGCAGGCACTGCAGGCCGGGCTTGACGCCATCACTGAGATACCCGATGGTTGGCGACCGACCAATACCGACGAGATTGCTTGTGCGGATGCTGGTGCCGCCGGGGCAGTGGCGGTGCACCTGGACGCTGAGGACATCACGGCCAAGCGGGAAGCTATGGCCGCCCACGCCACCCAGGTGTGGATCGGTGATGGTCGTATAAGTGACACTAATCCCGAACCGGCCGTCGGTGCGGTGGATGGTTCCGGGGCGGCCGCTGGGGTGTGGGCATTGTCGAACCTGCTGTGCCAGCCGCTGCTGCCGGTGGAGCACTATGTACCCGGTACCGTGGACCGGGAGCGTCTTAGCACGCTGCTTGGTAATTAGCCGCCCGCCTTCATAGCCAGGACATTAATGACCACTGAACAGCCTTCGGAGCCGCATTGGGGAGACCCCAGCCGTGCCCAAGTCCGGCAGGACACCGGCCGTGGCGAACGCATTGGCGCCACAGTGGTGCTGAGCGTGGCCGCCTTGGCGGCCCTCATTATTGAGGTTGTCTACCTGGGCACTTATCTCACCGTGTGGGGTGTGACGGTGCCTATGCCGTGGACGGTGGTGATGGCGTATTTCATGAACCTCATCATCACCAACACGATGTTGTTGTGGACCACGAACCGCACCGTGGCGTCCATCCCGCTTTATGTGTGGGTGGCGGGTTTCGTGCTGGTATTTTTCTGGGCGTTCCTGCCGGCTGGCGGCGATGTGGCCCTAGCCGGGGTGCTGCGCCCGTTGGCCCTGCTTATCGCGGGGATTGCCGGGGGTGGTTGGCCTCTACGTCGGCAGAGGTGACACAATACAACGCAGCCTGCATTATTCCCTTCACCCGTGGAAAGGCGACACCGCACACCATGACCTACGTCATCGCTCAGCCCTGCGTCGACGTGATGGATCGTGCTTGCGTCGAAGAGTGCCCAGTAGATTGCATCTACGAAGGCAAGAGAACTCTCTATATTCATCCCGATGAGTGCGTCGATTGCGGCGCATGCGAGCCGGTCTGCCCCGTGGAAGCTATTTTCTATGAGGACGATCTGCCCGATGAGTGGCTCGACTTCACCGACGCAAATGCCGATTTCTTCGACAAACTCGGTTCCCCTGGCGGCGCAGCCCGCCTCGGACCCCAGGATTTCGATGTGTCGTTCATCGAGAACCTGCCACCTAATGCCTAAGGAGTAACCGCCATGCCCCGTCCGCCCCGCGTGCCCGCGGATCACCGGCTGCCAGCTTTCCCGTGGGATTCGCTTGCCGACGCGAAAGCCACCGCGCAGCAGCACCCGGACGGCATGGTGGACCTCTCCGTCGGCACGCCAGTGGACCCGGTTGCCGATTCCATCCAAAAGGGGCTTGCCGACGGCGCCGCCGCCCCCGGCTACCCGCAGACCATCGGCACCGCGCAGCTGCGTCAGGCGTTGACGGATGCGATGACGCGGCGCTACCGCACCATCGAGCTGGACCCGGATAGCCAGGTGCTGCCCGTGGTTGGCACGAAGGAAGCCATCGCGTGGCTGCCGTTTATTCTCGGCATCGGCGAGGGCCACACCATTGTCATCCCGGAATTGGCGTACCCGACCTATGAGGTCGGTGCCCGGCTGTCCGGCGCTGATTTTGTGCGCGCGGATTCGACCCTGCAGCTCGGCCCGTCGACGCCGACGTTGATGTACCTCAATTCCCCGGCGAATCCGTCCGGCAAGGTGCTAGGTGTTGAGCACCTGCGCAAGGTTGTCTCCTGGGCGCGCGAACGCGACGTCATTATTGCCTCCGATGAGTGCTACCTGGGCCTGTCCTGGGACCAGGAGGCAGTATCCATTCTTGACCCCCGGGTCTGCGATGGGGACACCACGAACCTGCTGGCCATTCATTCGCTATCGAAGACGTCGAATCTTGCCAGCTACCGTGCCGGCTGGTTCGCGGGCGACCCGAAGCTCATCTCGGAACTATTAGAAACGCGTCGTCATGCGGGCCTGATGATGCCCGGCCCGGTGCAGCAGGCCATGATCGTTGCCCTTGGTGATGACGCGCAGGAACGCGAGCAGCGGCGTCGTTATGCCCGCCGCCGGGAGTTGTTGCGCGCAGCCCTGCTGGACTCCGGTTTCACCATTGATGACTCCGACGGTGGCCTCTACTTGTGGGTGAGTCGAGGCATTGATTGCCGTGAGACGGTGGACTGGTTCGCCGAGCGTGGCGTGCTTGTCGCCCCCGGTGATTTCTACGGCCCCAAGGGGCACCAGCATGTGCGCATTGGCCTGACCGCCACGGACGAGAAGATTGAGGCCGCAGCTAGTCGCATTGCCGCCGATAATTAGGCGCCCAAGCACAATGACCGTGCCGCTCCCGGTGTAAGGGGGAGCGGCACGGTCATTTTTTGGGGCCCGACCAGAAGGGAGGCAGGTGGGTTAGTGGCTGGCTTGGCGGCGGCGTTCCCGCAGCACACCATTGAGCGCCACCCCTAGCATCACCGCTCCGACGATGACACCGACCACACCCGCGATAGCTGCCCACTTCGGCTGGCCCTCAATCACGGTGGGTAGTCCGCCGAAGACCGCAATGATCACTAGCCCCGCCACAGCACCAACGCTGTAGGCGGTAGAGGTAGTGGTGGCCTCCTCAGAGGCGACGGCACGGTTTGAGCGTGACTCGATCATGAGCAACACCTTACTCGCGTGCACCCATCGTGGAAAAGGGTTTCCGATTCGGTTTTCTAGTTCTTGTGCAGCTCTTCGTTCAGCGCCACAGCCTCAGCGGCCCACGGCACCACCTCAACGGCACCGGAGAGCGAATTGCGGCGGAACAGCATATGGGAGCCACCAGACAGCTCAGCGGCCTTCACCGTGCGTTCGCCGTCCTCATCCTTGACAACAACCTTGGTGCCAGCGGTGACATACAGCCCAGCCTCGACCACGCAGTCATCGCCCAGGGAGATACCCACACCGGCGTTAGCGCCGAGCAAGCAGCGCTTACCGATAGAAATAACCTGCTTACCGCCACCGGAGAGAGTGCCCATAATGGAGGCGCCGCCGCCGACATCGGAACCATCGTCAACAACCACACCAGCAGAGATACGGCCCTCCACCATGGAGCTACCCAGGGTGCCGGCATTGAAGTTCACGAAACCCTCGTGCATCACAGTGGTGCCCTCAGCCAGGTGCGCGCCCAAGCGAACCCGGTCAGCATCACCGATGCGCACACCGGTGGGCACCACATAATCAACCATGCGGGGGAACTTGTCGACCAAGTACACATTCAGCGGGCCACGGGCCTGCAACTTAGCGCGGGTCTCGTTGAAATTCGCCACCGCGCAGGGGCCCTGGTTGGTCCACACCACATTGGCCAGCAGGCCAAACACACCGTCCACATTCACCCCATGCGGCTTCACCAAACGGTGGGAGATGAGGTGCAACCGCAGGTAGGCGTCCGCGGCGCTCTCGGGGGCGGCATCCAGGTCGCCGATGGTGACCTCTACACCCACACGGCGGGTGCCGCGGGCCTCATCGGTGCCGGTGAGGGCCGCTAGGTGCTCGGGCAGATCATCGGTCTGGGTGACCTGGGTGCCGGCGCCGCCGTCGGTAAGCTCCGGGGCGGGGAACCAGGCATCCAACGTGGTGCCGTCATCGGTGATAGTGGCCAGGCCAAGTGCGCGTGCTCCAGTAGTCATGGTGGTTAAGGGTACAAGAAAGCGGCCACCGCATTGGTGGCCGCTTCCCCCTTTTTATCCGCAATGATCAGTCGACGCTGTTAGCGCCGAGCTTCAGCTTCCTTACGCTCGGCGGTAGCACGGGCCCGGCTACGCAGCGGCTTCGTCGACAAGGCGGTCACCACCAACACCACGAACAGCACGGTCACAGCAATGACCTGGTAGCGGGCGCTGTCGTCGGTAAGCATCAGCACAGCCAAACCAGCAATCATGGCCACCGCCAGCCACGGCAGGAAGGGGTAACCCCACATCTTGATCTCCAGGTGGCCTTCCTTCTCCAACTCCGGGCGCAGCTTAATTTCAGACAGTGCGATAAACACCCAGATAACCAGCAGGCAGCCACCGACAGCATTGAACAGCCACTCCAACAACGTGGTGCCGGAGAACACCACCTGCAAGCCGACAGACAGGAACGCGAAAATCATCGACAGGATGACCGCCGGAATCGGCACACCACTGCTATTGGCCTTATTGAACAGGCCAGGGGCCTCGCCGCGCTGCGCCATGGAGTACACCAGGCGGGACGTGGCGTAAATCTGGGCGTTGAACGCAGACAACAGGGCCAACACAATGATGGCCTCCATGAAGCCAACCACGCCGGGAAGGTTGGCCTGCTGCAGCACCAGGGTGAACGGGGAATCGGCGGCGGAATCGGCACCACTGATCTGCTCGTAGGGCAACAGCAAGGTGATGATCAGCACGCAACCCAAGTAGAGCACCAGGATGCGGAAAATCACCGAGCGCACAGCCGCAGCAATAGACCGCTTCGGGTCCTCAGACTCAGCGGCGGCGATGGTGACGATCTCAATACCGCCGAAGGCGAAGGCAACAGCCAACAGGCCAGCGGAAACACCGGAGAGACCATTAGGCAGGAAACCGGACTCAGCAATGTTCTGGGCGCCGACGAAGGTGGTGCCCGGAAGCAGACCGAACACCAAGGCGATGCCGAGAATCAGGAAGGCGATGATGACGAAGATCTTGATAAAAGCGAACCAGAACTCGAACTCACCAAAACCGCTCACCTTAGCCAGGTTGACCAGGGCGAAGAAGACGACACAGACCAGGCCCGGAATCCAGCCCGGCACCCCCAACCAGGTGCCCATGATGGCGCCCGCGCCGGTGATTTCGGCGCCGAGCACCATGATCAGCATGAACCAGTACATCCAGCCCAGCACAAAACCAGACCAGGAACCGAAGGCCATCTCCGCGTAGGTGGAGAAAGAACCCGAGGCGGGCCGGGCCGAGGCCATCTCACCGAGCATCTGCATACAGAACACCACAATGATGCCCGCGATGATGTAGGAGATGAGCACGCCCGGACCAGCGAGGTTGATGCCCACGCCGGTGCCGAGGAAAAGCCCGGCGCCAATAGCGGAGCCGAGGCCCATCATGGTCAGGTGTCGTACTTTGAGGCCGGAGCCTAAGCCTTCGGTATCAGCGGTGACACTTCCCGCTGCCCCGCCGGCTACCGGCGATGAGGTGCTGTTGTCGTTCATGGGGGCTGAGGTTACCGGGCGAAGCCACAGCTAGTTAAGCGTAGTGCCGAAAAACCCCAAGGGGGTAGCTAAATCGTGCCGCCCCGGTGCGGTTTAGGCCACCGGATCGGTGGTGCGCATACACACTGAGCTGCGGTCCGGATCGCGGTAGAAATGCATCCGATCCCGCCCGGCCAGCTCCCACGCATTGACCCGACGACCCTCTTCGACCAGGTCAATCGACACATCAGGGTCAATGAGGATGTTGTTGTCGATCACGCAATCATCACCTAAATCCACCCCGACGGTGCCAGCAGCCACACCAATCCGGCACCGCTGCCCGACGCGCAGGGGCACCCGCTGCCGATTTTCGTCATGGCGGGCGGCAACCAGACCAGAGACCTGAATATTTGTGCCCCCACCCAAGGTGACATTCGACGAGACGCGGCCCTCAATTTTGCAGGGGCCCAGCGAGCCGGCGTTGACGGAGACAAACCCTTCCCGCACCACCGTGGTGCCCGGCGCGAGGTAGGCGCCAAGCCGGACGCGTTCGGCCTCGGCGATGCGGACGTGATCGGGCAAAACATAATCGACCATGCGGGGCATCAGGTCGATGGAATAGACGTGGATCAGCCCGCGGGTGCGCAGGTTGGTGCGCACCGATTCGAAGCTATACGGCAGGCACGGGCCCTTATTAGTCCAGGCCACAGTGTTGAGCTTGGAAATCACCGAGCTCATATTGATCTGAAAAGGCTCCACGACCCGGTGGGAGAGCAGGTGCAGCCGCAGGTAGGCATCATGGGCGTCGATTGCGTCGGCGGAGAGATCGGCGATATGGGTGTGTACGGCGACCTGCTCGACATGGCGGTCCTCGTCGATAAGTACCTGTCGCAGCAGCTGCGGGGTGACGTCCCTGGCGCTGAGCCGCCGGGTGCCGGAGGTGTCGATATTGTCGTCCAGCCTCGGGGAGGGATACCAGGTGTCGAGGACTGTCCCATCCATTGCGATATTGGCAATACCGATGGCGGAGGCACCCGAAGTCAACATGAACCCATAATATCGAGGCTGTTTCCACCCGCGAACTGAGAGGTCCCCATGCGCCGACCAACTGAGCTTCCCACCCCGGTCACCGCCGCGATCTCAATGGTTGGCACCGTTGCCCCGGTTGTTCCCTTGGCAGTAGTGGCGCTTGTTGCCGACGTGTTGTGGCTGCGCTGGGGCTGGTTGGCGCTAACGGCGGCGCTGATCTTGGCGCTGGTATTGGCGGTAGTGGAGATCATCGCGATGGTGGCGGTGCGGCACTGGCCGGTGGTGGTGGGGCTAACCGTTGTGGCCTTAGTGGCCACACTGCTCACCACGGATGCGTGGATTCCGATTCTGCTCGTCGGTGGGGCAGCAGCCGGCGCGGTAGCCGGTGCGATAGCCCGGGTCCAGTACAACGCTGCGGAACGCCGCCGCCAGCACCGTCTTGCCGCGCTGCCCAATTGGGCCGCTGATGAATTAGGCGACGCCCGCCGCGAATTAGATCCCACCTATATACGGCAAGGCGACCAGCTGGTTATTGGTTCGCATTCCGACGCTGCGGTGACCTGCCTGAGCGCTATCTGCCGGGCTCTTCCTGGGGCCACGGTGGTTGCCGGGGTGCCCGCGATCGCGGTGCACGGTTCACGGGTGGCGGTGCTGGTATGCCCCGGCACCGACCCACAGCCGGTACCGCAGCTTCCCGACGGCGCCCACATCAAGGTTTTCCTGCTCGATACCGGCGTTGTTGAGCTGCCCGCCACCGACGCCACCGTCGTTACGCCAGAAGGCTGCCAGCCGTTGGTGGCCCACCTCATCGCCGGCGCACCACCGAATGGGGATGCGCTCCACGGGCTCGCGGCGCACCTGCACGACCGGATCACCTGGGCGCTCACACAGAATCCGCGTTAGTCTCGAGACGTGAGTTATTCCCTAGACCCGACTGGCGACCCGGTGGATCTCACCGCTGCGCTGGTCGATATCCCCAGCCAGTCCCACCACGAAGCCGATATCGCCGACACCGTGGAACAGGTCCTGCGGGATATCCCGAATGTCACTGTCGACCGGGTACACAACACCCTCGTGGCCCGCACCCACCGCGACCTGCCGATGCGCGTCATCCTCGCCGGGCATCTCGATACCGTGCCGGCTGCGGATAACCTGCCCTCCCACCGGGCACCTGGTGCTGATGGCACCCCCGCGGTACACGGCCTAGGCGCGGTCGATATGAAGGCCGGCGATGCCTGCTACCTGCATGCTTTCGCCACCCTGGCCAATAGTGACGAACTCACCCGCGATATGACACTGGTGCTCTACGAAGCCGAAGAGGTCGCCGCCCAATACAACGGCCTCGGTTTAGTTGAACAGCAACGGCCCGAGCTTCTCGACGGCGATGTGGCGCTGCTTGGGGAACCGTCCAATGCCGTGATCGAAGCTGGTTGCCAGGGCACACTGCGCATCAAGGTCACCGCCGGCGGCACCCGCGCCCACTCCGCCCGGTCCTGGCTGGGTGATAACGCCGTGCACCGGCTGTCCCCAGTGATCGCCCGGGTGGCGGCCTACCAGGCCCGTAGCGTCGATATTGATGGCCTTGAGTACCGCGAAGGCATGCAGGTGACCAAGCTGTCGGCTGGGGTGGCCAATAACACCGTGCCCGATGAAGCATGGATGTTCGTCAACTTCCGGTTCGCCCCCGACCGCAGCGTCGAAGAAGCCAAAGCACACTTTGAGCAGGTGCTAGCCATTGGTGATGATGAGCTCCTCAGCATCGAATACGACGACATCAGTGCCGCAGCCGCGCCGGGCCTGAGCCAGCCGGCTGCCGCGGAACTGGTGGCGGCCTGCGGGGCCCCGCCGCAGGCGAAATACGGCTGGACCGATGTGTCCCGGTTCGCGGCGTTAGGGATGCCCGCGGTCAACCTTGGCCCCGGTGACCCGTCGTTATGCCACACCCCCGGGGAACACTGCCCGGAATCCATGATCCGCCAGGTCGCGCAGATTCTGCAGCGCTACCTCACTAGCTAGTCACTCTCGTCGAACGGAGAATACTGTGGCCCCGGAACGCACCCCTTCCCCAGACCGCATCCGCCGGTTGCGTGGGCCGTTGATGGTCCGCGATGACGGCAGCAATGACCCGGAACGCTCCACCACCGACGCCCGCCTGCTGGACACCCAGCCCAATACGGACTGGTTGCACACTGACACCTGGCGGGTGCTGCGCATCCAGAGTGAATTCGTGGAGGGCTTCGGGGCCTTGGCTGAGATCCCCAAAGCCATCACCGTGTTCGGCTCCGCCCGCACCAAAGAGGGCGACCCGCTCTACACCCTCGGCATGGAGATGGGGGAGGCGATCGCCAAGGCCGGTTATGCCTGCATCACCGGCGGCGGCCCGGGCCTGATGGAGGCGCCTAACCGTGGCGCATGGAATGCCGATGGCCTCTCGGTGGGCTTGGGTATTGAACTGCCCCATGAGCAGCACCTCAATGAGTGGTGCGACCTGGGCATGAACTTCCGGTATTTCTTCGTCCGCAAGACGATGTTCCTCAAGTACTCCCAGGCTTTCATTTGTCTACCTGGTGGCCTGGGCACCCTCGACGAGCTATTCGAGGCGCTGTGCATGGTGCAGACCGGCAAGATCACGAAATTCCCCATCGTGCTGCTGGGAACTGAGCACTGGGGTGGCCTGGTGAATTGGATGCGGGAGCGGCTTGTCAGCGAAGGGATGATTTCCGCTGAGGATATGGACCTCATCTTCGTCACCGACAGTGTCGATGAGGCAATGGAACATATCCGGGATGCCCACGAGGGGCGGGTCCGTGAGGTAGCAGAAGCCGCCCGGCATAACGCCGGAGCTGCCGATGCTCGGTAACCAGGACGCCTCCGCCGCCGGTACACCCACCAGTGAATCCTTTGCTGGTGACGGCACAGTCCCGCTGTCCGCATTCCAGCGCAGCCAGCTGCCGGCGGTAATGGCCATCATTAACCGCACCCCGGACTCTTTCTATGACCGCGGCGCGACCGCATCGTTTGACGCCGCGATGCGGCGCATTGACGACGTGGTCGCCGCCGGGGCGGATGTGCTCGATATCGGCGGGGTCAAAGCCGGCCCTGGCCCGGTCGTTGCTGCCGCCGAGGAAATTGACCGGGTGGTGCCCACTATCGCCGAGGCGAAAAAACAGCACCCGGAGGTCTTCATCAGTGTGGACACCTGGCGTGCCGACGTCGCCGACGCCGCTATCCGCGCCGGGGCGGATCTGGTCAATGACACCTGGTCCGGCCATGACCCAGAACTTGTCGCCGTCGCCGGCCAGCACCGCGTCGGATATGTGTGTTCGCATACCGGAGATGTCCAGCCACGCACCCGGCCACTGCGGGTGCACTACCGCGATATTGTCGATGCGGTACGCCGCGATACCTACCGGCTAGCCGAAAAAGCCGAGGCCGCCGGGGTGCCGGCCGAGAAAATCCTCATCGACCCCACCCATGATTTCGGCAAGAACACCCACCACGGGCTGGAATTATTGCGACGCCTGGCGGAGCTGACCGAAGGTGACTATCCGGTCCTGATGGCCCTGTCGAATAAGGACTTCATCGGAGAGACCCTGGGCCGCGATGTTGACAACCGAGTCGCCGGGACCCTGGCCGCCACCGCCTGGTCAAGCCTGTGCGGGGTGGCGATGCTGCGCGTACATGAGGTCACCGAAACAATCGATACCTGCCGCATGATCGCAGCAATCACCGGCGAGGTCGCACCACTGTCCACCGTACGAGGCCTGCAATGACACCTCAGCCCGCCCCGACGGTCTCGGTGGTGTTGCCGGCCCTGAATGAAGAACACACCGTCGCCGGTGTGGTCGCCTCAGTCATGCCGCACCTGCACAGCGGCCTGGTCGATGAGGTGGTGGTTGTCGATTCTGATTCCACCGACAACACCGCCGCGCACGCCCGGGCTGCTGGTGCCACCGTGGTCAATTGGCGTGAGGTTACCGGGCTTGGCGAACCCCAACCGGGCAAAGGCGAAGCGCTGTGGCGCGGACTAGCCGCCACAACCGGCGATATCGTGGTCTTTCTCGACACCGATCTGCGCGACCCAGACCCAGAGTGGGTGCCCCGACTCATCGCGCCGCTACAGCAGAGTTGGTCGCAGGACGCGCCAGTGCGTCTAGTCAAAGGCCGCTACCGTCGGGATCTGCCCGGCGATACCGGTGGCGGCCGCGTCACCGAACTGACCGCCCGGCCCGTGCTCAGTGCTTTTCGACCACAGCTGGCCGACTTGGTGCAACCACTGTCCGGGGAGTACGCCGCCCGACGTGATGTGCTCGAACAGTTGCCCTTCGCCGCCGGTTACGGTGTGGAAATAGGACTCGTCATTGATATCGCAGACCGGTACGGGCGCTGCGCTATCGCCGAGGTGGACTTAGGTGCGCGGCGGCACCGCAACCGGCCACTGCGGGACTTAACCGCAATGGCCCACCAGGTTATGGTGACTGCGCTGCGCCGATGCGGTGTTGACCGGTCTGCTGAAATAGAACGCACCCTCGCGCCGGACCGGCCGCCGCTGAGAACTATCAACGCTGATCAGGAGTAGCAATGGGAATGCAGCAGTGGATCGAGTCAGCGGTGTATATCCTGCTCATTCCCGCGACCTGGCTGTGCCTGTGGTTGCTGTTCAGCGCATTCGTACCAGGTGCCAATCAAGGCGCCAATAAGACAGATACGCGACATCAAGCCGCCGAAGAGACCAGCACAGCTGTGCACGTTTCCGACGTTTTGGCGCGTGTGGGGGTCAAAAATGATGATCGGCGGCCCCGTCGGCGTCGCCGTCGGCAAGCGCAGAAGGAACGAAGAGCCGACAGCGGCGTCGGAAAAGCATAGAATGGCACCTATGAGCCCACGCCGCTGACGGCTGGGTCAGGGAACAGTGAAGGAGTGTCATATGGCAGCGATGAAGCCGCGAACTGGAGACGGACCTCTGGAAGCCGTACAAGAGGGCAAGAAGATTGTCATGCGTGTACCGGCTGACGGCGGTGGCCGGCTGGTAGTCGAGCTCACCGCAGATGAGGCCGCTGAACTCGGCGCCGCACTGTCCGCAGTCGGTTCCTAAACAACGGGACCGACCCCCAAGGTGAAGCGCATTGCAGCGATCACCTTAATCGGCGGTTTCACCAAGCCATAGTGCCTGGTGAAACCGCCGATACATATGTGCCCGTAGCCGGGGACAGCACTGCGCGTAAGATGATATGAACTTTTCCGCACACCGCCCACCCCCATCGACGAGGAGGACCCGTGCTAGCCGACATCATTGATGTTCTTGCCGATCCCATTGACGGCACCCCGCTCACGCGCGGCGACGCAGACTGGGCAACCCTAAAGTCCGAATCCGGGCACTCCTACGATGTCGCCCGCCAGGGATACGTCACCCTGGCCGGGGGAGCGGGCCTGCGCTACACCGGTGATGACGCAAAAATGATCGCAGCCCGCGAGACCTTCCTCTCCGGCGGTCACTACGGCCCCTTCGTCGAAGCCGTCACCGGCAATGTCCAAGACGCCCTCGATGAGGCCGGTGTTGCCGATGAAGCCGAACCCGTCATCTGCGAAGTCGGCGCTGGTACCGGCTACTACCTGGCGCACACCCTCGACGGGGTGGCCCAATCCCGCGGGGTGGGTATCGACGTCTCCGTGCCGGCGGCCAAACGCCTGGCTGGCTGCCACCGGCGAGTCGGCGCCATCGTCGCCGATGCGTGGTCCCGGATGCCGCTGCGCGATAATTCCGTCGACGCCATCACCGTGGTTTTCGCCCCGCGCAATGCCGAGGAATTTGCCCGCGTGCTCAAGCCCGGTGGTCAGGTTGTGGTGCTCACCGCCGCCCAGGGCCACCTGGCAGAACTACGCGCCCCGCTGGGCATTATCGACGTAGAAAAAGGCAAGGTCGAGCGCATGATCGCCCAGGCCGAAGGCCACCTCACCCCAGTTGGGGAACCCGAAATGGTCGAATTTGAGATGACCCTGGCCCAGGACGCCATTGCCGCCCAGATCGGGATGAGCCCGTCGGCACGCCATATCCACCCCGACGTGCTCGCCGAGCGGATCGCGGCCCTGCCCGAGCAGATGACCGTGACCGCCCGGGCGCACATCACCCGCCTGGGCCTGGCCGACTAGCTACTACATCAGGCTGCGGTAGACGTTCACCGTCTCCTCGGCGATATTCTCCCAGCTGAAGGTCTCCACCGCGCGGGTGCGGCCTGCCTCGCCGAAGGCACGAGCGCGGTCACGGTCAGTGACCATCGCATTAACGGCCTCCGCGATACCGCGCTCAAAGCCCTCCGGGTCATTCTCGTCGTAGTGGACCAACGTGCCGGTCTCACCATCGACAACAACCTCAGGGATACCGCCGACATCGGAAGCAACCACGGCGGTGCCGCAGGCCATAGCCTCAAGGTTCACAATGCCCAACGGCTCATAAATCGACGGGCAGACAAAAGTATCGGCCGCAGTGAGAATCTCCTGCAGCTTCTCCTTTTCCAACATCTCCTTCACCCACACCACACCATCACGGCGGGCCTGCAGTTGCTGCACCAGCTGCTCAGTCTCCGCGGCGATCTCTGGGGTATCAGGGGCGCCGGCGCACAACACCAGCTGCACATCCTCATCGAACTGGGCGACAGCCTTGAGCAGGTGCGGAACACCCTTCTGACGGGTGATCCGCCCCACAAACGCAACAATCGGGCGGTTGGGGTCAACACCCAGGTCGTTGAGCACCGACCAGCCGTTGGCCTCCTGCGACTCCTCCCACGTTGGGCGCGGGGCCCACAGCTGGGTATCAATACCGTTGAGCACCACATGCACCCGGGACTCATCAATACGCGGGTAGGCGTCGAGAATGGCGCCCTTCATGCCCTGGGAGACCGCAATCACCGCATCGGCGTACTCCATGGTGTTCTTCTCCGACCAGGAGGAGACGTCATAGCCGCCGCCGAGCTGTTCCCGCTTCCACGGCCGGTGCGGCTCCAAGGAATGGGCGGTGGCCACATGGGGCACACCGCGCAGCAAACCAGTCAGGTGCCCGCCCAAACCCGAATACCAGGTGTGCGAATGCACCACGTCCACACCTTCTGTTGCTGATGCCATCCGCAGGCCCGTCGACAGGGTCTTGATTGCGGGGTTAGCGTCGGCAAGCTCAGGATCGACGCCGTGGACGTAGCAGTCCTGTTCATCGCGGGGCGCACCCATGCAGTGCACGTCGACGTGGACGTCATCGAGACCGCGCATAAAGCGGGTCAACTCAGTGACGTGCACACCGGCGCCGCCGTAGATTTCCGGTGGATATTCTCGGGTCATCATCGCAACGCGCATAACTCAAGCCTATCCCGGTTCGGCCACCAGCGCCCTGCTTTCGGCCGTGCTCGCCGCAGCATGAGGCAGCCCGCAGCGAGGCTCACCCACGTTGGGGAGTAACCAGGCCCACAGTGTCGCGCGATACCCAGCGCGTAGAACAAAACGCACGTAAGTTGGAGGACGTGAGGAGCAAACGACACGTCCTGTCCATCGTGCTTGCCGGCGGTGAAGGCAAGCGCCTATATCCGTTAACCGCAGACCGCGCCAAGCCCGCTGTTCCCTTCGGCGGCATGTACCGGCTTATCGACTTCGTGCTGTCGAACTTGGTCAACGCAGGTTTTGTGAAAATCTGTGTGCTGACCCAGTACAAGTCGCACTCGCTTGACCGGCATATTTCCCAGGCCTGGCAGCTATCCGGCGTCACTGGTCAGTACGTCACCCCAGTGCCCGCCCAGCAGCGACTGGGTAAGCGCTGGTTCACTGGCTCTGCTGATGCCATCCTGCAGTCCCTGAACCTGATTTATGACGAAGACCCCGAGTACGTCATTGTCTTCGGCGCTGACCACGTCTACCGGATGGACCCCGAGCAGATGCTCGACGCCCATGAGAAATCCGGTGCTGGTGTGACCGTGGCCGGTATTCGCGTCCCCCGCGAAGAAGCCACCGCATTCGGCTGCATCGACTCCGATAGTGATGACCGGATCACCCAGTTCCTAGAAAAGCCGGCCGACCCGCCCGGCTGCCCTGATGATGAAACCCAGACCTTCGCGTCGATGGGTAATTACATCTTCACCACCTCCACCCTCATCGAGGCGATCAAGGAAGACTCCGAAAATGAGGATTCCGATCACGATATGGGCGGCGACATCATCCCCATGCTCGTCGAACGCGGGGAAGCTTACGTCTACGACTTCAACGACAACCAGGTGCCCGGCGCTACCGAGCGCGATAAGGCCTACTGGCGGGATGTCGGTACCGTCGACGCCTTCTACGAGGCCCATATGGACCTCATCTCCGTGCACCCGGTGTTTAACCTGTACAACCGTCGCTGGCCGATCCACACCTACGGCGAAGCCATGCTGCCCCCGGCGAAATTCGTCCAGGGCGGTATCGCCCAGGCCTCCATGGTGGGTTCGGGCACAATTATTTCCGGCGGCACTGTGCGCAACTCGGTGCTCTCGTCCAATGTGATTGTCGAAGATGGCGCCACCGTTGAAGGCTCGGTGCTCTTCCCCGGCGTGCGCGTCGGCCGCGGCGCTGTGGTGCGCCACGCCATCCTCGATAAGAACGTGGTCGTCTCCGACGGTGAGATCGTCGGTGTGGACCATGAGCGCGACGCGGAACGCTTCCGCATTTCCGACGGCGGCGTGGTCACGGTGGGCAAGAACGAAGTTATCTAGCCACAACCCCCCCAGTCGCACAACAACCCGCAAGGCAGCTTCCTTGCGGGTTGTTCTATATCCGCCCCAGCGGGTCGCCGTCGGCCGCTGGTACAAGCCAGCCGCAGGCTGTGCGGCCGTTAGCGCTTGTGTAGCACCGTGGCGCCGCCACAAATATCCATCCGCGCCACCAACGCACCAGATGTCGCGCGCAGTTCTGCATCAGCATCCCGGGCAGCCGTGGTCACCCGGTCATGGCGGCTGTCATCGGCGATGGTGCCATCGAGCAGGCTGCCACCTAAAACCAGCACACCGCCTTTGCGCAGCAGCGGCCAGGCCAGGTCACGCACCGTCATCAGGTCGGCGGGGGCGACTTCTGCGTAGATCAGGTCATAGGAGTCAGTGGCTAGCCGGCCCATCACGTCGGTAGGCCGGGCCGGCAAGAAGCGGTGCTTCGCTGAGCCTGTGCGGTAGCCGTTGATGGCCTCTTTGGCGAGGCGCTGGTGTTCGGTATCGGGGTCGATGCAGCTGATATGGCCGTTTTCTGCCATGCCAGCTAGCAAGTGGATGCCGATCACCCCGGCTGCGGGGGCGGCGACGACGCAGTTGCCGCCACCGCCGGTGGACGAGGTGGCTAAAGCGGCGATGAGCTGCAGGGCTTCCCCGTCGGCGGGGGAGGGCACAGGCAGGCTCAGTTCGGCGGCGGCGTCGCGGGCGGCAGCGAGGGCCTCATCGTCGGCGGTGGTGGCCGAGATATGTGCGCGGATGGCTTCGCGAGGGGATGCTGAGTTCGTCACGGGCCACACTTTACGGCCATTGCGCCTGCGTGCGGCGGTAACGCGCCGGTGTGACCAGGTGGAGGTGCTTTTATGTGGCGTGCGCGTTATTCTTCTATCACTTCACTACTGGCATCTTTAGCCCAAAAAAGTTAACCTGATTCACAGAGTTTATTTAGGGCGCAATATACTGGTGCCTATCTCGACGAGGAATAGTAGGCGACATGACTGATGACGCCGGACGACAGCTGTCACTGCGGGGCACCGCAGCATTCGACGCTGGCCAAGCCGATATGCCTACCTGGGCTGAGCTGGTAGAACAGCATGCCGACGGGGTCTATCGCCTTGCCTTTCGGCTGACCGGTAACCAGCATGACGCCGAGGACCTCACCCAGGAAACCTTCATGCGCGTGTTCCGCTCGTTGAAGTCCTACCGCCCAGGCACCTTCGAAGGCTGGCTGCACCGCATCACCACGAACCTATTCCTGGATATGGTCCGCCACCGCAGCACCATCCGGATGGAAGCGCTGCCGGAGAACTACGACCGGGTACCCGGCACCACCCCCACCCCGGAACAGGCCTGGCATGACGCCAACCTTGACCCGGATCTGGACGCCGCCCTGGCAGCGTTGCGACCCGAATACCGCGCCGCTGTGGTGCTGTGTGACGTGGTCGGCCTGACCTACGAGGAAATCTCAGAAACCCTGGGCGTGAAGATGGGCACGGTGCGCTCCCGCATCCACCGCGCCCGTACCGAACTGCGCGATCACCTCAAGCGCGCCGAGGCCGAACGCGAAGCAGCGCAGCAGGACCAGGCCAGCCACGCCCACGTGCAGTAGGCGGTTGCGGGCTGTGCTCATGCAGTGGTGCCGCAAATAAGGCTATCGTCGTAGGCAAGTAGCACGATGACAGTCGGCCATAGGGAGGTGACGGTGTCCGCCCCGCAGAAGAAACGACGAAGCCCCGAGTTCTCTTCCACCGATCACTTGGGGGTACAAGCAGTCGCCTCTTTTGTCGACGGTGAATTACCGCCTGTGGCCCACCGCCGCGCCACCGCGCACCTTCTTGCCTGCAGTGAGTGCCGCCACGAAGTCGCCCGGCAGCGCCAAGCCGCCCGCCGTCTGCGCGATAGCGGCAATATCCACATCCCCGCTGAACTGCGCTCCCGGCTGGCGAGTTTCACCGAAGGCGAAATCTCGCCTAATGGTCCCGATGCCAGCCACCTTGACCGCCGCACCCCGAAATCTGTGACCGCGGCACTGGAATTGACGCTGCGCCAGCTTCGGAATGCCCGGATGTGGGGGCCTCGTCCATGACCAGCCCCCAGGATCGGGCCTTCGCGCGGCCCGATGGCGTCTCCGGCGGCGCCGACCCGGCTTTCCGCAATGCCCCCGATTATGAACAGCGCATCGGAGCCCAGCTGCACCAGCCGGATGCGCAGACCGCGGCGAGGTTTTCTGCCCCTGCCGACGCTGAGGCCGCCGACGGTTTGCAGCTACCGCCCGAGCAGGGCGATTTTTTCGGCCACCCCAATGCAGCCACCCGTGCTGCCATTACGGGCCAGGTGCGTGCCGACGATGGCGCAGCACACGCCAGCTATAACCCTTTCGCTACTGACCAGACCCTGATGCGGCCCGGCGATACCGCCATTGCCGCACCCCAGCAGCAACAAGACGAGGCCACCCCGGTCGTGCCGGTGCCTCGGGTAACCGGTAGGGAAGTGGTTTTTGGTGCGCCCATTGCCTGGCGCATTATTGCCCTCGGCGCTGCGGTGACGCTTGCGATCGCTGGTGTGGGTGGCTACCTCGGCGGCCGCCTGGGCGGTTGGGACCGCAGCCAGGGGGACAAAGTCCAGTTGGTGCAGGAACCAGGCCGCGGCGGGGACACGCTCATTGGGCAGGTCGCCGACCGGGTACAGCCCGCGGTGGCCGCTATTCGTGTTGGTAACCCGGCAGTGCCGGAGCAGGGTGGTTCCGGCTCTGGTTTTGTCATCGACGATCTGGGCCACATCCTGACGAATAACCACGTCATTTCGATGGCGGCGCAAAACCCGGAGGTGGAGATCCAGGTCCAATTCCAATCTTCCGGCAATTCCCAACTTGTGCCTGCCCGCATCGTCGGCCGAGATACCGAAACGGACCTGGCGGTCATCAAGGTTGATGATGTTGCCGGGCTGAGTGTGGCGGCCTTGGGTGACTCCGATGCGGTGCGCGTCGGCGATGAGGTCATCGCCATGGGCTCCCCACTGGGGTTGAACCGAACCGTCACCTCCGGCATTATTTCCGCGCTACACCGCCCAGTGCGGCTGGTCGGGGAGGGTAGCGATACCGACGGCGCCGCCGACGCGATCCAGACTGACGCTTCCATCAACCCCGGCAATTCCGGTGGCCCCCTGGTCGATTCGCGGGGCGCGGTGATCGGCATCAACACGATGATCCTGTCGACCTCTGGTGGCTCCCAGGGCATCGGTTTCGCCATCCCCATCAATAGCGCGATCGACGTCGCCCGCCAGATCATCGGCGGCACTGAGGTGCTGCACCCCAGCATCGGGGTGACCGCCGCGACTGCGGGCAACGGCGCCCTGGTGGGGGCCCGGGTGGCTACGGTGCTGCCTGATAGTCCCGCTGCTGCCGCAGGTGTGCGCGAGGGGGATGTGATTATTGGTCTCGGTGACCGCGATATCACCAGCGCGGATGAACTACAGGTGGCGGTGTGGAGCAATGGTTCGGATAACCCCACCACGGTGCGGCTGCTGCGCGATGGTGCGGAGATGGACCTCGAAATCACCCCAATTGCAGGCTAGGGCGCACTCAGCACGCGAGACTTCGCGGCGGCGACTAAGGTAGGACAGCGTGTTTTCAAATGTCGGCTGGGGAGAAATCCTATTCATCCTTGTGCTCGGGCTGATCCTGATCGGCCCCGAGCGGTTGCCGCAGGTAGTACAGGATGCCCGGGCAATGATCTTCGCCGCCCGACGCGCCATTGAGGATGCTAAAAACACCCTCAATAACGAATTCGGCGAGGACTTCGACGAATTCCGCGAGCCGCTGTCCGAACTTAGCCAGTTGCGGCGACTCAACCCGCGCACCGCCATCACCCGCACCCTTTTCGACGGCGATGACACTTACCTCGACATGCTCAACGGCCAGCCCGCTGTCGGCGGCGGCGCGACCGCAGCCCAACCGCGCACCACCGGGCAGTCCCGGCAGGCCAAAGCCAATGCGGCCCGCCGCGCCCAGGTGCAGCGCGCCCAGCAGGCCAATACCAGCCAGTACCAGGCGCCTGCGGCGGCACCCTCGCCCACGCCTGCCCATACCGAGGTCGATACCTCCACCAGCACCCCGGCAGCAGAAAACCCCCAGCCACAGGCTGAGGGCAATGCTGCGGGGTCGTCAAAGTGGGATGACGACGATATTTTGTAGGCCGGCCTAGCCCATCAGGTTATCGCCCTTCTGGGCAACACCGAGGTTCAAGGACTTACCAGCTAAGGACTCGCGACGAATCTGCAGCTTCCCCGCGATCTCATTAAGCGCCTTACCCGCCGGCGAGTCCGGGTTCTCAATAGCAATGGGAGTGCCGGTATCACCGCACTCACGCAGCTGCACATCCAGCGGCACCTGGCCCAATAGCGGCACCTCCGCGCCGGTAAGGCGGGTCAGTCGCTTGGACACGGCCTCGCCGCCGCCCTCACCGAAGACCTCCATGCGGGAGCCATCGGGCATCTCCATCCAGCTCATATTCTCAATCACACCGAAGATGCGCTGGCGGGTCTGCAGCGAAATCGTGCCCGCCCGCTCGGCGACCTCAGCGGCAGCCTGCTGCGGGGTGGTGACAATCAACAGTTCGGCATTCGGCACCAGCTGGGCCACCGAGATAGCGATATCGCCAGTACCCGGGGGCAGGTCGAATAGCAGCACATCCAGATCACCCCAGAACACATCCACCAGGAACTGCTGGATGGCGCGGTGCAACATCGGGCCACGCCACACCACCGGCGCATTGTCATCAATGAAGTGACCGATGGAAATCAGCGACACCCCATGCGACTGCGGCGGCATGATCATGTCGTCAACCTGGTGCGGCTTCTCCGTCGAACCCATCATGTGCGGCACAGAATGGCCGTAGACGTCGGCATCGAGCACGCCGACGGCAAGGCCCTTCTTCGCCAGGGCGGCGGCCAGGTTCACGGTGACCGAGGACTTGCCGACGCCACCCTTACCGGAGGCGACCGCGAATACTCGGGTGGTGGAATCGGCCTGCGCGAATGGCACCACCGGCTCCGCGGAGCCGCGCACGGCCTCCCGGAACTGACGGCGCTGTTCGTCATTCATCACATCGGTGGTGACCGTGGTCTGACCCACCCCGTCGATACCTTTAAGGGCTTCGTCAGTGCGCTCGATAAGAGTGGATTTCATCGGGCAGCCGGCGATGGTCAGATAAATCTCGACGGCAATATCGTCGGAATCCGAGATCGTGATCGACTTGACCATGCCGATCTCTGTGATCGGGCGGCGGACCTCGGGATCCTCGACAGCTGCGAGGGCAGTGCGGACCTGTGCTTCGGTAATTGTGGACATCGCGCTCAATCCTAGACCGAAGATGGAAAAGCCCCCAGAACAGTGCAGCCTTAGTGATTACCCCAAGGCCCTACCAGCACCGAAACCGCCAGCATGAGTCAGCGGCGATCATCAGGTTCCGGGCCGCGCTCGTCGGCCTCATATAGACGCGCCTCAATGCGGTCCAAGACACGGGTGAGGTCCTCCAACTCGCGGCGTAAATAATCACGAGTAACAGACTCACCCACCTGGGCGCGCACACCAGCGATCTCTCGAGCAAGGAACTCTGTATCGGCCTTGGTATTGGCAGCCCGGCGTCGATCCTCAGCAATAGCGGCGCGGTCCCGGTCCTCCTGGCGGTTCTGCGCCAACAAAATCAACGGCGCCGCATAGGCAGCCTGGGTGGAGAACATCAAGTTCAGCAGGATGAACGGGTAGGGGTCCCAGTTCCACTTCATGCCGCCAATATTCAAGGCAATCCAGACCAGCACAACAGCTGTCTGGTACGCCAAATACTTACCGGTGCCCAAAAACCGGGCTACCGCCTCAGCGCCTTCGGCGAACCGGTCACCATCGAAGGTGAAAAAGCTACGCCGACGCTGGGTGACGGGGGTGCCCAGATCGATCCGCCCGGAGTGTTCGCGGCGTTCATCACGGCTCTGGCTGCGCTCCTCGCGACGGCTCATTGAGTGTTCCCTTCCGTATCGGGGCGCAGATCCTGTTCGCGCCAATCCTCCGGCAGCATGTGATCCAGCAGGTCATCGACGCTCAAGGCGCCCAGCAGGTGGCCTTGGTCATCAATGACGGGCCCACTGACCAGGTTGTAGGTGGCGAAGTAGCGCGCCGCAGTGTCGTAGTGGTCCTCCGGGTACAGCGGCGGCAAATCCGGGTCCAGAATGCCGCCGATCTGGGTCGACGGGGGCTCACGCAACAACTTCTGCAAATGCACCGAACCCAAAAAATGCCCAGTGGGGGTGGCCGTCGGCGGGCGCACCACAAACACCAGGGAGGCCAGCGACGTCGGCAACTCGGGGTCGCGGGCACGAGCCAGGGCCTCGGCGACAGTATCGGTGGGCTGCATGATGAGCGGGTCGGATGTCATCAAACCGCCCACGGAATCCGCATCGAACGTCATCAGGCGCCGCACCGCCTTCGACTCCTCTGGGGCCATCAACTCAAGCAGCACGTCGGCGCGATCGTCGTCAAGCTCATGGAGCAAGTCGGCGGCATCATCAGGATCCATTTCCTCAAGGATGTCGGCGGCACGCTCAATGGTCATATCGTCAATGACCTCGGCCTGGTCATCGTCGGGAAGCTCCTGGATGATGTCAGCCAGCAGCTCATCATCAAGAGCATTAGCCACGCGACGCCGCCGCGCAGTCGACAGCTCACTCATCCGATTCGCGATATCGGCCGGGTGCATCTCATGGAACTCGGCGATGAGCTCAGAATCAGAATCAAGCGACACATCATCAACACCGACGCCGTGGACGTGCTGCCACGGAGTGACATTGACATCGCGGCGGCCACGGAAACCCTTCTTCGGGCCCAACACCGCAGCACGTGAGACCACCCAGTCCCGGGTGCGGGTGCGCTCAATCTCCAGGTCCGTGATCTCCTGCGGGGTGCCGTGCAGGCCATCCAACTCCGGGTCATCAACCTGCACCTGCGTGCCGACGATATCGCCAATAACGGTCTTCTCACCGGCACGGGGCTTGAACTGGCGCAGGGAAACCTGGCCAGAAGTCAGCAAAATCTCCTGCGGCTCGAACGCGGCCACCCGCAACATCGGCATGAAAACCTGGCGTTTATCGGTCATCTGCACCAGCAAACCAAGTGCGCGGGAAGGCACCCCATGAGGTCGCAAACGCACAACAATATCGCGGACGCGCCCAATGGAATCCCCATCGGGATTGCGCACTGGCATACCAGTGATCCTGCCGACGTACACACGCGAAATTGATGCCATGCCAGGCAGTTTATCGGCGTTACCGTACGGCAAGAAAACGCTAGCGACAGCGCCGGAACAAAACGCACGCGGGAAGCGTTTTTCTTATAAGAACCCACCGCAGTCGCAAGGAGTTATCCGCCATGGCCGCGCAATCCACATACCCCATGCCCACCCCGCCCGAAGGCTGGCCCGTGGGTAGCTTCGCCAGCTACGAAAAAGCGCAGCAAGCCGTCGATATGCTCTCTGACCTCGACGAATTCCCGGTCAGCGACCTCACCATCGTCGGCGTGGACCTCATGCAGGTCGAACGCGTCGTCGGGCGGCTGACCTGGGGCAAAGTCCTCGGCGGCGGTGCGCTCTACGGAGTGTGGATGGGCCTGTTCTTCGGCCTGCTGCTCGGCCTATTCCAAGAAGACTGGCTCACCCCGCTGCTCGTGGGCGTAGGAATCGGTGCCATTTTCGGCCTGGTGGCTGCGGCCGTGCCCTATGCCATGCAGAACGGCAAACGTGATTTCGCCTCCACCACCCAGATCGTTGCCGGCCGCTACGACGTGTTGTGCGCCCCGCGTAATGCAGAACGCGCCCGTGACGTGCTCGCACAGAAAAATATCCGCTAGCACCACCAGGCAGCCGGCCGGCCAGGTGGCCAGGCGGCCAGTGAGCTAGCCGGCCAGGGCTGGTGGCTACAACCACTTATTGCGGCGCAATAACCAGACCAAGAACACAACGGTCACACCCATCACCGAAAGTACCGCGTAGTAGCCGTAATGCCACTCCAGCTCCGGCATATAAACAAAGTTCATGCCGTAGATACCAGCCAGCGCCGTCGGTACCGCAAGCACCGCAGCATAGGCCGAGATGGTGCGCATATCGGTGTTCTGCTGCAGGGACACCTTCACCGCGGCGGCATCGATCAGCGAGGTCAGTCGCTCATCGAAACCCCGGATCATGTCTGCGGCGACGAGCTGATGGTCAAGGACGTCACCAAGATAGCGGCGCACCACCTTCGGCATCAGCGGGGCTTTGAGGGTAAGCACCAATTTCAGGGCAGCAGTGAGCGGATCAATGGCGTGGCGCATCTCGAGGGTCTCTCGTTTGAGCACGTAGATATCCTCAATATCGCCGAAACCGCCGGGCTCGAAAACCTGGTCTTCCATATCCTCGACCACGCCCTCCAGCTGGTGCGCAATGACGAGGTAGTTATCCACCAGCATGTCGGTCAGTGCCCACAACACACCGGCCGGTCCCGGCTTGAGCAGATCCGCATCCGCATTGACCCGGCGCTGCAGGCGCTTCATATCCTCCTTGGAGGAACCGTGGCGGATGGTGATGATGTAGTCCTTGCCCAGCACCATGAGCATCTGCCCGGTGCGGATCTTTTCGTTCTCATCATCAGACAGTCCCTCGGGGGAGTAGTGCACCGACCGCAGCACATAGACGATGTGGTCATCGTGAATCTCCACCTTGGGGCGCTGCCGCTGAGTAAGCGCGTCCTCTACGGTCAGTTCGTCAAGACCGTAGGTTTCCGCGATGCTATCCATAGCGGCCTCATTGGGCCGGGAAAGCGATAGCCAGGCGAAACCCTCACCAGTTTCGCGGACATGGGCGAGTGCCGTGCGGTGGTCCCATTCGCCGGATAACCGCTGGCCATCGACGTAGACTGCGCAGTCACGGGTGGCCTCTTGAACCGGGATCGGGCGTGGCTGGTTATCCACGTTCATCTCCTGCAGGGTAGCCTGACGTTCGAACATGGAAATCCTACGTCATCGCCGCAACTGCACCACCGCCGCCGTCATCGCTATCCTCAGCGCCACCGGGGCCCTGTCGGCATGCGCCGCCCAGGAACCAGCACCAACCCAGCCGCAATCGCAGCGCGACCCAGTAGTAGTCGCCACCGGAGACAGCCCCGAACAACAAGTCCTGGCCGAGGTCTACGCCCAAGCCTTCGCCCGCACCCACCGCGAAGGGATCATCGCCCAACCCATCGCCGCTGCGGAACGCCTCAACGCGGTGCGCACCGGCGCCGCCACCGTCTCCTTTGGGTGCACCGGGGAGTTACTCGCACAACTCAACCCACAGCGCGCTGCGCAACTGCACCAGCGCTACGCCGCCGACGATGACCCCGGCAAGGAACTCTCCGCGAAATGGCGCGACGAGGTCTACGCCGAATTTTCCCAGTCCCTGCCGGGCGATGTGATGGCCACCGACCCGTCGAATGCGCTTGCCTGCAATTGGCTACCTAAGGCGCAGCGGGAGTACCTGCCGCAGCACCTGGTGCCGTTCTACGCCAAGCCCGCACTGGACCGCAGGGACCGGGTGCAGGTGCTCAACCGGGTAGCCGGCTCGATCTCCACGGTGGAAGTCAGCCAGCTCGATAGGCGCGTCCAGTCCGGTGCCGATCCTGCCGAGGTGGCCGAACAATGGCTCACTACCAGCAGATTCAGCACAGGTTAGGTCAGCTTTGGTGCTATCGGGGGCGGCGAAAACCCCGTGCTAACCTTGCCTCATGCAGGAGCAACGCTTTCCCTTCGCTGGAAATGACGAGAACATCCACGAGGATTCATTGAACCCGGATTCGCCCTATATCGATATAGCGGTCGAGGTGTTCTCTATGCTCGCCGATACCACGCGGGTGCGTATCGTGCTGGCGTTGCGGGAGGGGGAATTGCCCGTCGGAGAGCTCGCTGCGCGGGTCGATAAGACCCCCACGTCGGTATCGCAGCACCTAGCGAAGCTGCGCATGGCCCGGATGGTCTCAACCCGCCAGGAAGGCACCCGGGTGTTCTACTCCCTGCAGGATGAGCACGCCGCGAACCTGGTGATCCAGGCCATTTGTCAGGCCGAACACGCAGTTGAGGGCGACCACCCGCCGCACCAGCGCCCCAAGATCACGCACTAACCACCCAGTTCGCCCCGCAGACAACAACGAGAAGGCGCCCACACCAAATGGTGTGGGCGCCTTCGCTTAGCCGCTAGGCATCAGCCGACATTATTTAAAAGCGGCCTCAAGCAGCGCCTTTTCTTCCATATTGTGCACCTTGCCCACACCGGTGGCGGTGGAGGACTGGGCACGACGGGAAACGCGCTTGACCTTCGGCATATCCGGCAGCAGCTCGGGCAGCTGCAAGGCCAGGAACGGCCACGGGCCCTGGTTGGCCGGCTCGTCCTGCACCCAACGGATATCTTCGGCATTCGGGTAGGACTGGTAGACCTGGCGAATCCGGTTGTACGGCACCGGGTGCAGCATCTCCAGGCGCACGATGGCGACATCGTCGTGGCCTTCTTCGGCGCGCTTCTTAGCAAGGTCGTAGTAGATCTTGCCGGAGCAGAACAGCAGCTTGGTGACCTTCTCACGGTCCGCCTCGCCGGCGACATAACGCGGGTCATCCAGCACGGACTCGAACTTGGTCTTCTTCACGAAGCCATCAATCGGGGAGACGGCGGCCTTATTGCGCAGCATGGACTTCGGGGTGAAGACCACCAGCGGGCGGTGCAACTCCGATAGTGCGTGGCGACGCAGCAGGTGGAAGTAGTTCGCCGGGTCCGAGGGCTGGGCGACGGTGAACGAACCCTCAGCGCACAGCTGCAGGAAACGCTCGATACGCGCCGAGGAGTGGTCCGGGCCCTGGCCTTCGTAGCCGTGCGGCAGCAGCAGCACCAGCTTGGAGGTCTGGCCCCACTTGGCCTCACCGGAGGAGACGTACTGGTCAATGATGGTCTGGGCGCCGTTGGCGAAGTCGCCGAACTGTGCCTCCCACAGCACCACAGCGTCGGGATTGCCCAGGGAGTAGCCGTACTCGAAGCCCATACCGGCAAACTCAGTCAACGACGAGTTGTAGGTCAGGAAACGGCCACCATTGCCCTGGTCCTGGGCGTAAACATCCAGCGGGGTGTACTCGCCGGCGGTGTCGCGGTCCACCAGCACTGCGTGGCGCTGGGTGAAGGTACCGCGGCGGGAATCCTCACCGGCAAGGCGGATCAGGCGGCCTTCGCCGGCCAGCGAACCAAGAGCGAACAGCTCAGCTGCTGCCCAGTCGATATCGCCTTCCTTGACCATCTTGGCGCGCTTCTTCGCCACCGGCGCGATGCGCTTATGGGTGGTGAAGCCCTCCGGGGTGTTGACGAAGTACTGACCCATCTCAACCAGGGTCGGCTTGTCAATGGAGGTATCCAGGCCATGCGGCAGCGGCTGCGAGGCGGCGATACCGGTCTGGTCGCCGGGGCCGGCGGACTCAGAGGCACGCACCTCGTTGAATACCGACTCCATCTGATCGTGGAAGTCGCGTCGGGCTGCTTCGGCTTCTTCCTTCGACAGGTCACCACGACCAATGAGGTCCTCGGTGTACTGGGCGCGCACCGATTCCTTGTCGTCGATGATGTTGTACATCAACGGCTGGGTGATCGACGGGTCATCGGCCTCATTGTGGCCGCGACGGCGGTAGCACACGAGGTCAATGAAGACGTCCTTGTGGAAGCGGTTGCGGTACTCCACGGCCAGCTGGGCAACCCACACCACAGCTTCGGGGTCATCGCCGTTGACGTGGAAGACCGGGCAGCCGTAGGCCTTAGCCAGGTCGGTGGAGTAGTAGGAGGAACGACCGTTATAGGGGGCGGTGGTGAAGCCAATCTGGTTATTGACCACGATGTGGATGGTGCCGCCGACCTTATAGCCGCGCAGGTCCATCAGGTTCAGGGTTTCCTGCACCACACCCAGGCCAGCGAATGCGGCGTCGCCGTGCAGCAGCATCGGCATCACGGTGTAGCCGTCCTCGCCCTTATTGAGGGTGTCCTGCTTGGCGCGGGCCAGGCCCTCAACCACAGGGTTCACCGCCTCAAGGTGCGAGGGGTTGGCGGTGAGCGTGACGTCGATTTCGCCGTCGCCGAACATCTGGATGTGCTCACCGGTAGTGCCCAGGTGGTACTTCACGTCACCGGAGCCGCCGGCCTGCGCCGGGTCCATATTGCCTTCGAACTCGGTGAAGATCTGCGACATCGGCTTGCCGACGATATTGGCCAGCACGTTGAGGCGACCACGGTGCGGCATACCGATGACAACCTCGTCGAGGCCAGCACCAGCGGCAGTGTCAATGGCCGCATCCATCATCGGGATCAGGCCCTCGGCGCCTTCCAAGGAGAAGCGCTTCTGGCCGACGTACTTGGTCTGCAGGAAGTTCTCGAAGGCCTCAGCGGCATTGAGCTTCTGCAGGATGTACTTCTGCTCGGCGTTGGTGGGCTTGGGCTGGCCACCTTCGATGCGGTCCTGCAGCCACTCGCGCTCATCGGCGTCGAGGATGTGCATGTACTCGGTGCCGACCTTCAGGCAGTAGGCATTGCGCAGGCGGCCGAGCACCTCACGCAGAGTCATGGACTCCTTGCCGCCGAAACCACCGACGTTGAAGGTGCGGTCGTAGTCCCACAGGGACAGCCCGTGGGTCGCGATATCGAGGTCGCGGTGGTCGGGCATGGTGCCCATGGCGTTGAAGTGCAGCGGGTCGATATCGGCAAGCAGGTGACCGCGCATGCGGTAGGCCTCAATGAGGCGCATGACGCGGGTGTTCTTGTCGATGCCGGTATTGGGCACATCCTGGGCCCAGCGCACCGGGGTGTAGGGCACACCCATGGAGTAGAAGATGTGATCCCAGAAGTGGTCGTCGATAAGCATCTGCGACATGGTGCGCAGGAACTCACCGGACTCCGCACCCTGAATGATGCGGTGGTCGTAGGTGGAGGTGATAGTCACCAGCTTGCCGACGCCCAGTTCTGCCAGGCGGTCAGCGGACGCACCGGAGAACTCGGCCGGGTAGTCCATCGAACCCACACCAATAATGGCGCCCTGGCCGCCGGTCAGGCGCGGCACCGAGTGGCGGGTGCCGATACCACCGGGGTTGGTCAGCGAGATGGTCACACCGGAGAAGTCCTTGCCGGTGAGCTTGCCATTGCGGGCACGGTTGATGATGTCGTTATAGGCCTCGAGGAACTCGGCGAAAGACATCTTTTCGCACTCGCGGATGGCGGCGACCACCAGCGCGCGGGAGCCGTCCTTGGCCGGCATATCAATAGCCAGGCCCAGGTTGATGTGCTCCGGGGTGACAATGGTCGGTTTGCCGTCCTTGACCTCGTAGCGGTTATTCATGTCCGGGTGGAGCATGACCGCCTTGACCATGGCGTAGCCAATGATGTGGGTGAAGGAGATCTTGCCGCCACGGGAACGAGCCAGCTGGTCGTTAATCAGGGCGCGGTTTTCGAACATCAGCCGGGCCGGCATATCCCGCACCGAGGTGGCGGTGGGGATCTCCAGGGAGGCTTCCATATTCTTCGCAATCGCCTTCGCGATGCCCTTGAGCTGGGTTTCGCTGGCCTCCGGTGCCGCTACGTTGGCAGCCTTCTCCATCGGCGACTGCTTAGCCTTCGGCGACGGGGTCTTATGCGGTGACTTCGTCGGCTCCGGGCCGCGGGAGGGACGACGCGCGGTGTCGCGCTCTTCCTCCTCGGTGGCTGCGGCGCGCTTAGCCATCGGCGCCGACTTTTTCGAAGTAGTAGCCTTCTTCGGCTTCTGCTTGGCAGTGGTGTTCGGAGCATCGGACGCCGCCGGTGCAGATGTAGCTTCAGCCCCAGAGGAATTCTTGCTGAAGTACTCCCGCCACTCCTCATCTACGGACTGGGGGTCCTCCTTGTACTGCTGGAACATCTCGTCCACCAGCCATTCGTTCTGACCAAAGCTCATGTCAGTGCTCACGGCAGATGCTCGCCTCATTTCCTGGGTTTATGGTGCGTTCGCCGGTTACGCCGCCGTGGTTGCGCGCGTCCTATCAAGATTAACTGTGTTCTTGATCCGCTTCCACGGCGGTCCTGTGGCCATGGTACGTCTTCCACAATCGGGCGTAGGCGCCGCCAGCGCTTAACAGCGTTTCGTGACTGCCCTGTTCCTGGATACAACCATTTTTTAGGACAATAATTCTATCCGCCCGGGCAGCAGTAGCCAGCCGGTGAGCGACGATAACTGCTGTTCTTCGCTGCGCCGCGCGGTTCGTTGCCGCCAAGATCGCTTGTTCGGTAGCCGGGTCAAGAGTCGCCGTCGCCTCGTCGAGAAGCAACAACTTCGGTTGCGCCATCTCCGCCCGGGCAAGGGCAATTAATTGACGCTGGCCGCTACTCAAACCGCGCCCGCGCTCACCCACAGGATGGCGGAAACCACCGGGCATAGCGGCGATGGTGGATAGCGCACCGACGCGTCGGGCCGCCTCAGTGATATCGGCCTCAGTGGCGGCACTATCCGGATAAGCAATATTCGACGCGATAGTGCCAGAGAATAAATGCGCCTCCTGGGGCACATACCCCAGGCATTGCCGCCACTGCTGCAACGGAAACTCGCGCAGATCCACACCAGAAGCCAAAACGGCGCCACTGGTGGGGTCGTGGAATCGAGCTAAGAGCTTCACGACGGTGGACTTGCCAGCACCGGTGGCGCCAACCAGGGCGACCGTTTCCCCCGGGGCGATCTGCAAGTCAAAACCACTAATCACATTCTTGTCGTGGTCACTATCAGTGCTTGCGGTGCCGGTTTCGTCAAAGGAGCGAGTGGCGTAGGCGAACTGAGCGTCGGCAAGCTCCAGCTCACCGGTGGCAGCCTCAGCGGCACCACTACGAGTGCCGTGGTCAGGCACGGAGGTATCAGTAGCCAGCAGCGCCTCAATCCGGTCCAGACCAACTTTGGCCTGCTGATAATTATCGAAAACCTGAGAAAGCTGCTGGATCGGGCTGAACATCATGCCGAGGTACAAGGTGAAGGACACCAACACACCCGCGGATGTTTCACCAGTGGCGACAAGCCCGGCACCAATCCACAACACCGCCGCAGTGGTGATATCAGCAATGAGGTTAATGACGGGGAAGAACGTCGCCACCGCCACCTGGGCGCGGGCGCGCAGCTGCAGATACCGCATGGAACCGGCGGCGAAATTGTGCTGAACAATATCGACGCGGTGGAACATCTGGGAGCTACGCAGGCCCGCAATAGCTTCCTGGAAATCAGCATTAACAGTGGAAACCTGCTCCCGGGCGCGACTGTAAAGCCGTGAAGAAACCCGCCGGAAAATGACCGTGGCCACCACGATGGCCGGCAGCGCCAATAACGCAATGCCAGAAAGACCGACATCGACAATGATCAGCATGGCGACCACACCGGCCAGCGTAAAAATCGCTGTCGCGCCCAGTGCCACACCTATCTGCAAAAAGCTGGACAACGCATCGATATCGGTGGTCATCCGCGTCATGATGCGGCCAGCGCGCTGCGATTCGAAATAATTCAACGCCAGCGAATGCACATGGCGGAAAGACCGGACACGCAGCACGAATAGCAGCCGCTCACCGGTACGCGAAGTCAAGACGCCAGTAATAGTCGCCGCAATCCACGAAATAGCCACAATGCCCAGGCCAGCCAGGGAAGCCTGCCAGATGACGCTGGTATTGCCCGCCGTGACGCCCTTATCGACCACGGCGCCAACAAGCAGCGGGAAGGCAAGATCGGCTGCTGCTGCGATAAGAAGCAAACCGATCACAGCGGCGATGAGCCCAGGCACCCGGCGGAGCAAATCCACCAGCCGGAAAGGAGTGCCGGGGGAGGGGTCGATGGCCTCAATATTGGGTTGCTCAGTGGCCTCAGGCAGCCGCCGGATGCGCTCCATGAGCTGCGGGGTCATTGGGGTGGCCGCCATTGCGGTGCTCATGCCGCCAAGTCCGGCCACACCGGAGCCGCCACCGCCTGGGCCACCCCGGCCCGCACCTGGTCGTTGGCGCACACTTGAGGGGACAATGCTGCGTGCCTGCGGGGCGGTCAGAGGGGAGGGCACGTCGGCAGGCCGCCCAAGATCGTCGGTGCCGCATAGCGATGCTGCGGTGACGATCCCAGCCGAGGGCGGGATACCAGCAAGACCAGCCGCATCAGGCGGGGCAGGGGCGGGCCACAGGGTGTCCCAGTCCGGTTCGGCAGCATCGGGGGCATCGACGGTCACGCCGGGTTCGCGCCGTTGCGGCCCGGAGGTCTTAGCCGATGCGGGCAGCCCCGTATCGGCGGTGCTGATATCCATCAGGTCGGCAAAAGCCGTGTCGGTGGCCAGCAGCTCGGCGGGGGTGCCGTAGCCAATGGCGACGCCCCCATCGAGGACCAGCACAGTGTCGGCGCGGTCGACGGTGGAGGAGCGGTGGGCGATGATGACGGTGGTGATATCGCCATAGCGCTGCCCGAGGGCGTCGAAAATGCGGGCTTCGGTATCAGCGTCGATGGCGGAGGTGGCGTCGTCAAGCACCAACACTTTCGGGCGGGACAGCAAGGCGCGTGCCAGTGCGATGCGCTGGCGTTGCCCGCCGGAAAGAGTGTGGCCACGTTCACCGATGAGGGTGTCCCAGCCCTGAGGTAATTCGTCGAGGAAGGTGACTTGGGCGTCTTCGGCGGCTTGGCGGATGGCGGCGTCGTCGGCGGTGGAGCAGCCCATGGCGATGTTGTCGCGCACACTGCCTGAGGCCAGGAAGGGCTCATCGGGCACGACGGTGACGGCTCTGCGCACATCGTCGCCGGCGGCCTCGCGCAGGTCGACGCTGGCGGTAGCGCCGCTGAAGCGGATTGACCCGCTATCGGCGAGGTAGAACCTGCCGAGAAGTTCAGTCAGCACGGTTTTACCGGAGGCGGGCGGGCCGACCACGGCGATGGTGCTGCCGGCGGGCACCTCGGCACTGACGTCGCTGAGCAGAGTGCGGCCGTTGCGTTGGTGGGTGACGTGGTCGAGGACGATGCCTAGCGGGCCGCCGGGCAGCGGATGTGGTTCTTCGGGGTCGTTGTGGTCCGGGCCGGTATCGATGATTTCCTGGACGCGTTCAACAGAGGCGCTGACCAGCTGCACCGAGATGACCATATTGGACACCAGGCGGGCTAGGGCGGTGAGCGTGGACAGGTAGGTCGCGAAGGCAACGAAAGTGCCGATGGTGATGGTGCCCCGCAGCGCGAGCCAACCGCCGAGTGCCAGATTGGCGACCAGTGAGATTTGCGGCAGGGATTGCAGGGCCGGCTGGAAACGCGCGGAGAGTTTCGCCGCCCGCATGCGCAGTGCGTACAGGCGTCGGGCTAGTTGTTCGAGGACGGTGACTTCGCGTTGTTCTTGGGCGAAGGCTTTGACGACGCGGACGCCGGTGACGGTTTCTTCGACATGGGTGGCAACTTCAGCGGCTTGTTGCTGGGCGGTCCAGGTGGCCGCGTGGAGGGCCCCGCGGGAGCGGGCGATGATGAACAGCAAGATGGGGACAACGGAAAGCCCGACGATTGTCAGCGGTACCGACAGGTAGAGCATGACCCCCAGGGTGAGCACGATTTTTGCGGCTGCGCCTAAGGTCAGCGGCAGGATCGCGAGCACGCCTTGGATGGCTTGTAGGTCTGAGATGGACCGGGAAACGACTTGGCCGGTGCGGACTCTGTCTTGGGCGGGGCCGTCGAGGCGCTGGAGGGCTGCCAGGACTGCGGTGCGTAGGTCGTGTTGGACTACGAGGGAGAGCAGGCCTGAGTTATAGCGCCGGATGCCTTGTACGACTGCGCGGAAGATCGCCAGGCCCACCAAGGCGATGATGACTGCGTTGATGGGGGAGAACTCTGGGAGCCAACTGGCGAATTGGCCGCCGTCGCCCTGGCCGGTGGCGACGTCGATGGCGTCGCGGGTCAGCAGCGGCAGGATGGTTTCGATGATGATGACGGTGGTGGTGCAGGCAATCACCGTCGCGAGAATCCGGGGATGATGCAGACAGCGCCGCCACAGCAAGGCCATCGGTTTCTCGGAACTCATAGAAACCATCGTAGGCCGGGGCTGGGGCGACGCTGAAGTGCTTTGTGACGCTAGTCGCGTTCTACTTCTTTTCCTCGTCACCGAGGTTCTGGGCAACGAACTCCTGGGCGTCGGCCTTGACCTCGTCGAGGATCGGTGGGGTCGGATCATCCTGGTTTTCGGCCTTCTTGACGTCTTCGCTGGAGACGGAGAGGTCTGCGTCGAAGTCGGTGGGCACCGGGCCGAGGGAGGAGTGGGCGCGTTCGATGTGCTTCCGGCCGAGGCTGCGGTTGGCGGTGGCGCCGAGTACGGCACCAATGCCCAGCGGAGCCAGCTTGCCGAGCATAGACATGCGCACCTTCTTGAACAGGCGCTTCTGGGCCATGCCGATGAGGCGCTGGTTAATGCCACCAAGCTGGGGCACACCGAGGCGGGTGAGCATATTAGCGGCGGAGTTCTTAGCCTGGTGTTGGCGCAGGGAGCCTTCACCGATGGTGGCGGCGACCAGGGCGGAACCGGAGGAGCCCAGGAGGGTGACCAGGATCAGTGATTTGCGTCGTTCTTCATCGGTGATGTCGATGCCGCGTAGGCGTGCGGAGGCCAGGGTGTGCCAGGCAGCGATGTCGAGGAAGACCAGGGACTCAATAGCGATGGCGCCGAGGCCGGTGATGAAACCAATGCCGGGGACCAGGGCAGCCGAGCCTGCTGCGCCGCCGGTGCCGGTGACGATGGTGAGGAACTGTGAGTCGATTCGTTTCTGAATCTGCTCAGGGGTCTCATCGGGGTGGCTGGCGCGCAGTTGACGCACGTAGCTGGCGATGAAGTCGGTCTGCCAGCTCACTGCCGTGTCGAGGCTATGGATGAGGATACGGCCGGAGATACCGGCTTCGCGCTCGATGGCCGTGGGGTCGGAGGACACCGAGTCGGTGATCTCGCCAGAAGTCTTTTTGTCCTTGTTCTTCTCGAATAGTCCGAACATGGGTCTCCTTAGATTTATTGCCGCGGGGTGTCGCGGCTGTTGAACGTCAAGATTGTAAACCAAGTTCACTGGATAGTGCGCTTGGCGTTTGCGAGCACTGATATTCAAAACCTAGCTACCATGGCGGCTGGGCCGGAAAGGGCTAGCTGTGCGCGACTGTGTGTATGGCGGTGCTTTGCCGGTGTATAGCCAACGAGGGAAGGGGTACCTAGCCCATGATCTTCTTTGAGCGGATCGCCGCGGGGTTGGATGCCGAGGGCATCGAAAGCCGCGTTAATGACGACACTTTGTTCGTTCCGATTACCGAGGACTTGGAAGTCCAGTTCGTCACCATCGACGAGCAGCTTCCAGCCGCTGAGGTCTACGTCGCTGCTGCCGATGTGGATTCCGATGATGATGAATTTGAGGCAACGCTGGTTGCGGTGGTTTTCTCCACCGAGGATGCGATTGCCCAGGTCAACCACCATGTAGCTACCGACCGGATGGTCGCGTTGCTCGATGAACTCTTGGATGGCGATGATGATCGTCTAGAAAACCTCGATTTCGAACAGGACCCGGAAGAAGCAACGCTTCTGGTTGCCCGTGTGGGTGAAGCGTCCCTAGTTGAGGTCATTGCCACTACGGAAGACAATGCGGCTGTTGCCCACGTTCGCTTCATTGCCCAGGACGTCAACCTGGACAATATTGTGGACCAGGCCATTGAGGAATTCTGGGACTCCGAAGCAGAGATGGTGCTTACCGACGATGACCGTCGGGCGATGTTCGACGAGCTCTACGCCGATGTGCAAAACCTGCGCAACGAAGTGCTCAACCTCGGCTCCTTCACTGACTTCGACCTCCTCTTTGATGCCTTGGCTCTTGTTGTTGACCGTGCTGAGCAATGGGAAGACCAGCTCGTGCCGGTCGACGACGGGTGTATCGAATACGCCTACGCCCCGTTGTTCGATGACGACGACGATGACGACTGGGACGACGACTACGACGACAACGACGAAGACGATAACGACGATGATGATGACGCTGCGGAAAAGGACTCCGACAACTAAACCATCATGATCCGTTCCCTCGCTTAGGCTGCGCCCCGGTTCCACCAGGACCCGGGGCTCTCCCATACCCGGGGCAGGGGAGTTACCGGTGTGTGCGGGCGAGTATTGCTCGGCCGGTTTACTACTCCTCGTCCTGATCCTGGTCGAGTATTGCGATTATAGGGACTACGACGTTGGAAACGATGAGGTGCAGGCATTTATGCGGCCTTTCCTGGGTTGTCGAATAACTCGGCAGGGCTGGTGAGCACATGCCCGGAGCGTGTGCTGATCCAACTGAACCGGTAGTCACCAGTTTCTGGGCGAGCCCCGCAATCGTGGATATTTATCGCAGCCCGTGCAGGATGCATCGCCTCGGCAATAGCGCGCGCTCGCCACTGTGCTGCACCAGGGCCGGCTGCCAGGTCGATGGCTCGGCGCCGGATAGTGATGGTCAGCTCGCAGAGATAAATGGGCTCGCCGTCGAAGATGAAATAGTCCGGATCACGCTTGGCTAGTTGTCGAACAAGGACACGTGGTAAGCGAACTCGTCTGGTCTTCATTCGCGCGAAGATGCCGCTAGCGTCGGGAAGCTCAATCTCGTGAGTCATGGCGCCGCGAGAGCCACGTGCGGCAGTAGGGTGTCTGAGGAAGGTGCCGGTTAAGCGCAGGTCATCGCCGATTGTTGTGCGGTAAAGCGCAGCGAGCTCAGCGGTGGTGGTAATAGCTGGGGCAGTGTTATTGGTGGGCGAAGGCAGATCTACTGTGTTGCTCATGGCTGTCACACTAAGCCCGGAGTGGACACGAAGATTCGCCACAACGTTCGAATGTCGAATCTATGTTCGAACGGGTTGGTGAGGGGCCTGTTTTTCACTCACGCTAGGGTGAACCCAGCTCACATCCATAGCGTCTGACCCGCTGCCGATTGGAGGCTTTGTGCTTTCCCCGTGGCTTCGCCGCACCGGTGACGAAGCGCCGCCTACAGCCAAAATCCCCATCCCACACGAAATCTGGGTCATGGTCTCGGCGGCATTCATCATCGCTTTGGGCTTTGGCCTAATCGCCCCAATCCTGCCGCAATACGCCCGCAGCTTCGATGTCTCCATCTTTGCTGCCAGCTTCGTGGTTAGCGTGTTCGCTGTATTCCGGTTGATGTTCGCGCCCCTTAGTGGACGCATGGTCAACGGCGTTGGTTACCGCAAGACCTACCTGACCGGACTCACCGTGGTGGCGGTATCCACGCTGGCAGTCGCCGCAGCCCAGAACTACTGGCAGCTCATCATCTTCCGTGCTGTCGGCGGTATCGGCTCGACCATGTTCACTGTCTCAGCCATGGGGCTTATTGCACGCATCGCGCCACCAGCTATTCGTGGTCGATGCTCGGCCACATACGGCAGCGCGTTCTTGCTGGGCAGCATCATCGGACCGGTCCTTGGTGCTGCCATGGCCAGCTGGGGAATGCGGATTCCGTTCCTGATCTACGGCTTCGCCCTGCTCGTAGCCGTCGTTATCGTCGCAATACGCCTTGACGCTGAGTCACTACGGCAGCGCGTTCCCCGTCAAACAGCCCCGGCAATGACATTCCGCGAAGCCACACAGGATCCTGCCTACCGTTCAGTGCTGTGTTCTGGCTTTGCAACCGGGTGGACCAATTTTGGTGTTCGCGTCGCGATCATCCCACTTTTTGCAGGAGCCACCTTCAGCCGTGGCCCCGCCGTCGCCGGCATTGCACTGACCGTGTTCGCTCTGGGGACGGTGCTGTCGATGCAGTTCTCGGGCTCTTTATCCGACCGGATCGGTAGGCGACCCGTGCTGCTAACTGGTCTGATTATCAATGGCCTGTTCACCGGCATCTTCGGATTTATGCATACCGACGTGGCGGTGCTTGTGGTCTCGCTATTGGCCGGTTTCGGTGCCGGCATGGTCAACCCCGTGCAGCAGGCCGTGATCGCAGATGTGATCGGGGCGGAAAAGCCTGGCGGAAAGGTGCTGGCGAATTACCAGATGGCGCAGGACATGGGGATGATCCTCGGGCCGCTCGTTGTGGGTGCCATTGTTGACGCGGCGGGATTCCAGGTGGGGTTCGCCGTTTGCGGTGTGTTGATGGCAATGGCAGCGCTGATATGGCTATTCGGTAGGGAAAGCGCACCCGAAAAGGCATGACGACCGTGAGCGCACAGTCTCCATCAGCGCCATAGGGCTATCATTGTGGCGGTATAAAAATTTCCATCCTTCACTGGCCCAGCCAAGGCCGGAGCGGGGATTTGCAGTGACCCACCCTAATTCACCGTTGTATAGCTCTATCGCCTCTGAGCTGCGACAACGCATTCGTTCCGGGGAATACCCCGCTGGACACCGGCTGCCCACCGAGCGTGAGCTGTGCTCCCAGCTTGGCGTTGCGCGCTCAACAGTGCGGCAAGCTCTCGATTCGCTCGAAGTTGAGGGGCTTGTCACCCGGCGGCGCGGCCGTGGTGGTGGCACCGTGGTGCTCCCACCAGCACCACTGGTTGAGCTGACCGATATCCGCGGTTTCATGCGGCAGCTCTACGACCGCGGACACAAGGTGACGTCGACTGTTCTGCTCTCCGAAAAACGTGTCGTAGAGGCCGAAGAACGTGAAGCCCTCCGCCTCAATCAAGGGGCCGAAGTATGGGTTATTCACCGTTTAAGCTGCATCGATGATGTTCCCATTTTGGTAGAGCGTTCCCAGTTTCCGGTTGCCCTTTTCCCCGATCTGCTCGACCACAACATCACCGCATCGCTCTACGGTCTGATGCGGGATACGTATCACCGTGCACCGGAGTCGAAGACCGAGCACATTGAGCCAGGACTATCCGACGCTGAAGAAGCGCACTTATTCTCTGGCTCACCACGAGGTCCTGTTCTGCGAATACGTCGCACTTCGTTTGACTCCACCGGCGAGGCGGTGGAGTACTCCGTCGACACGTTCCGCTCGAACCGGCTACGGATGTGCGTGCAGACCGGCGAGAATCCTGCTGTCAGTTAGTTGCGGACTGCTCCGGTGATGACGCTGGGGATGGTGGTGGGGTTGGGGCCGAATAGTTCTGATTGGTATTCGTTTTGTTCGTAGTCGTGTGGGGTGTGGCGTACTGAGTGGACGCTGTTGTGGTCGTCGTGTCGGTTGTTGTGGGGTGGGCGGGTGCCGTAGATGGTGTTGGTGCGGGTTTGGTTGCTCTGGGAAGAAGCGCCACTGGCTCCGCTCCGCGTGGTGCCGGTGTGGGTGGTTGTTTCTTGTGTGGTTGGCATGGCGCTGGGTGGGCGTATGCCTCGGGTGTGTGTTCCGGTGTTGCTGTTAGGGGTGTGACCGGTTGCTGTGCCGGCGCCGGGTGCGGCGTGGAAGCTGTGTCCTAATTCGCTGGTTCGGTGTGGGGGTCGAGTTCTGAGAGTGTTTCCGCCTATGCCGGGGTGGAAGGCTGGATTGTGGCGTGCGGATTGTGCTGTTTGGGCGATTGGTGTCGTGTGTGAGCCCATTCCGGATGGGCGGACAGTTCCGTTATTTCCGCCGGTGGTGGCCCCGGTAGGGCTGTTGGTGGCGCCGATGTTGGTGGGCGCTGTGGAGGTTGTTTGCGGAGTTGGTGATCCGGGGTTGATGGTTCCATTTGTGGGGCCGGCAGTAGATGGGATGCCGTTTTGGGAAGTCGCCGGGGTTGCCGAGCTGGGGGAGGTGTGTGCCGGGTTGGTCATTCCGGACGGTGTTGCCTCAGTGATTGTGGAACTTGTTGTTGGTGCTGTAGTGCCGGGGGAGACCGGGTTGAGGGTGCTGTTGCCGGTGATTGTGTAGTCGATGCCGCTGGCTGAGGTGGTGGAGGATGCGGTGCCGGTGATGGCGATGGTTCCTGCGTTGCCGTGGTGTGGGGAGGTTAGTTGTGAGATTACGGGTGTTGCTGCGCGTAGGGCGGGTAGGTATTGGCTGGTGAGGTAGGCTTCGGCCTCTGCTTGTGCGACTGTGCGGGCGATGATGGGGTCTTCGTAGGCGGCTGATTCTGCGATGATTGCTTCGAGCTGGTGGATGGCGGCTCTTTTGATTGGGGGTAGCGCGTCGAGGTAGCCGGCCAGGATGGTGGCCGATGCGGAGACGGCTTCAATCTTGGCGGCAAGGTTCGATAGGTGAGTTGTTGCTGCTGATATGGACGCCCCCAAATTTTCAGAAGCTAATCTCCCGGCAGTCGTCACTACATCAGCCGCAGTCTCGGACGTCTTCGCTGCGTATCGGCGCCAGAATTGTCCGGCTGCGACGAAGTTTGCATCCTGTGTTCCGCGGAATGCGGCAAGGAGCTGTTCTGGAGTCATCGTCAGCTCAGCGGTCAGTACTGGAGATGTAAAGCTCACACTGCCCGAATCAAAGCTCTGGCGTGATTGGAACGTAGCTACCGTTGTTCCACCGTGGGAAACTGAAACAGTTCCTTCTCCCTTGGTTGAGGTTGCACTTAAATCAAAAGCGATTTCATTCTCATGTTCTTCCAGCGCTTTAATGAAACTAGCGAGACTGCGGGAATTCCATCGGAGTAGACTGTTGATTTGAAGTCCCACCTGGAACGCGGAACCAGAAGAACCCTGAATCGCGGAAGAGTGCTGGGTAGCGAGAAGCTGTAGTGACGGGATACCAGAGATAGAGGCAAAGTTTGGTGTGTAGTCGACTAGGGACGTTGTAGATGAAATCCCAAGTAGTGTCGCGGCAGAGCTAATTGATGACTTCTGTATTTTCATTCGAAATCCCCCAGTATGTAATCATCTAATTTTTGGGAAGCCGACATACATGCTTCCTCGGCAGTTCGGAAGTCACCCAGATCTCCCCAAAACCGGGTAAGACCGTATGAACCTTTGGGTGTATCAATGCGGGCGGTACAATCTGCGATGTTGCGAACGTGTTGTTCGTTTTCCAGATAGACGGTTTTCCCGTTTATATCGATCGTGTCGTACTCGACTTCAGCTTCCCGAAGGGACAGCAGCCCTCTGGTGCCGACGGATATAACGAGACTTTCAAATCCATCGGTTTTGCCTAGCATGCAGCTTCGACTGCGAGATATTTGATCCCAATCCTCTTTAAGTCCGGTTGGTATGAACCCTTCCTTTTCAGCTCTTGCGAGGATTTCTGGCGAGCAGGGTTCGCCGGGTGTGAAGTCTGGGTCGTCGTAGTCGTAGTAGCCGTCCTCAGTCAGCGGTGCGTCGCCGGGCTGTGGCTCGCCGGTGGGTGGCAGGGTTCCTGGCGCGACTTTTACCGCTGGTGCTGTTGATGTCTGGGCAGTTGGTGTTGCCTGCGTGGCGTTCTCGTCAGTGGTGCAGCCGGTTGCCAACGCGCAACACACAACGACACCCAGCATTGCCAGTTGAGTCTTCCGAATCTTTCGTCCCATGGGCCCTCCCCGTTGGTGCCACCCTTCTCCGGTGGCGACTTCCTCATGAGCACCCGTGTTGTATCACGGCGAAACGTAGATTCGCTTACGCCGTTTAGGGTTTTCCACAACGCCAGCACTTGTCCACGTTGTGGGGGATAGGTCGTTGCCTGTTGGTTGCTTAGCACCAGGCGCCATCACCGTCGGTAGGCAACTGCTGGCCACACAAGAGGTGTGGGGTGTTGAGGCAGTCTTGTGGCGCGAAAACGTACGCAGGTTCGTAGCCGCCCGGCCATCGCCTCCCAAATTGTTGTGCAGTGGAAAAGATGTACGGGCGTCAGGGACTGGTCTATTTCGTGAAACAGGCGCAATAAAAATCGCGCTACCACGCCACACTCCGTCTTCTGTGCGTCGGCAAGCAACCACTAGTGGAGGCCGAAAATGTGGGGTTTTTGCGACCCTATGCGGTGTTCGGTGTCCGGTTTTTGGTGGCGTGGGGGCGAACCGGGGGTGGATTTTACTGGTGCTGCTAACCCCACATCGGGCACGGTGTCCACCACGCGCCGCCGAGTCGCTTTATGCAGGTAGCGCCGGTAGTGTAGCTACGCAATGAGTGATAGCAACAGCGTCACCGGCGACGAAGTACAGCCGGAACATGACCCAAGCACATCTCAGGAAAGCTCACATGACAGCACCCCACTAAAAGTGGAGGATCTGCTGCACGGCTGGGAAGCTAGTGACTCCGGAGAAACTGTGCCCGAAACTGGTACAGCCGACGGAGAAGGCCCCGCCACAACGCCTGCCGCGAGCGGTGCAGACAGCACCGAAACCAATCCTTTTCGCGAGGCGCACGCGCACGATGGCACGCAGGACGCCACGCGCACACTGAACAATACGGAGCAGGGACGCTCCGAGAATGACGGCGAGCAGGGACGCTCCGCCGATGAGGGCAAGAACGTGAATAACAACGACGCGGCGAATGATTTCGCCGACACCGCCGAAAATACCGATGCACAGGCCGCTAATAACAAGCCCGGCTTCGACAACCTCGACCTGCCGGAAAAGGTTGTGGCTGCTGTAGCCAAGGTCGGCTACGAGACACCTTCGCCCATCCAGGCGGAGACCATCCCCACCTTGATGACCGGCCAGGACCTGGTTGGTCTGGCCCAGACCGGTACCGGTAAGACCGCCGCATTCGCGCTGCCCGTGCTTGCCCGCATTGACCCGTCCGTGCGCCGCCCGCAGGCCCTGGTGCTCGCACCTACCCGTGAGCTTGCCCTGCAGGTTGCCGATAGCTTCCAGCAGTTCGCCGATCATCTCGGTGGCATCCAGGTGCTGCCGATTTACGGTGGCCAGTCCTATGGCATTCAGCTTTCCGGCCTGCGCCGTGGCGCGCAGGTCATTGTCGGCACCCCCGGCCGCGTTATCGACCACCTGCAGAAGGGCAGCCTGGATATCTCCACGCTGAGCTTCGTGGTCCTCGATGAGGCCGATGAGATGCTGCAGATGGGCTTCCAGGACGATGTTGAGCGCATCTTGTCCGACACTCCTGAGGACAAGCAGGTTGCTTTGTTCTCCGCGACGATGCCGGCCGCGATCCGTCGCCTGTCGAAGAAGTACCTCAATAATCCGGCCGAGGTCACCGTTAAGTCCGAGACCCGTACCGCTGAGAATATTCGCCAGCGTTACCTCATGACTGCGCACCGCAATAAGCTCGACGCGCTGACCCGCATGCTTGAGGTCGAAGAATTCGAAGCGATGATCGTGTTCGTGCGCACCAAGCACGAGACCGAAGAGCTCGCCGAGAAGCTGCGTGCGCGTGGCTTCACCGCCGCGGCGATCAATGGCGATATCGCCCAGAATCAGCGTGAGCGCACCATCGATCAACTCAAGGATGGCCGCTTGGACATTCTGGTAGCTACCGACGTTGCTGCCCGTGGTCTCGACGTTGACCGCATTAGCCATGTGGTGAACTTCGATATTCCCCACGACACTGAGTCTTATGTCCACCGCATTGGCCGTACCGGCCGCGCGGGTCGTTCCGGTGAAGCACTGCTGTTCGTCACCCCGCGTGAGAATCGCCTACTGCGCGCTATCGAGCGCGCCACCAAGTCCCGCCTGGAGGAAATCAACCTCCCGACGGTCGATGAGGTCAATGACTCGCGTAAGCAGAAGTTCGCCGACGCTATTACCGAGGCGCTTGCCGACGATCAGGTCTCCCTTTTCCGCGAGCTGATTCGTCAGTACGCCGAAGAAAATGACACCCCCATGCTGGATATTGCTGCCGCGCTTGCCGCCAGCAACCAGGATGAGGACTTCCTGATGAAGGAACGGCCGAAGCGCGAACGTGATGACCGCCGCGACCGCAACGATCGTGGCGACCGCCGCGACCGTGGCCGCGATGACCGTGGTGGCAACCGCAATAACCGCAAGGCCGAGCCGGTTAACTTCAACCGCGAAGGCATGAAGCCCTACCGCATCTCCGTCGGCCACCGCCACGGTGTGCGCCCGGGTGCCATTGTCGGTGCCATTGCTAATGAGGGTGGTTTGCAGTCGAAGGACTTCGGGCATATCGATATCCGCAATGACTACACCCTGGTGGAGTTGCCCGCGAACCTCCCGCAGGACGTGCGCAATAACCTCTCCGGTACCCGCATCGCGGGCCGCCCGATTGACCTTTCCGACGACACTTCCGCCCCGGAAGGTTCCGACGACTCCTACGGTGATGACCGCGGTGGACGCGACCATCGCGGAGGTGACCGTGGTGGATACCGCGGTGGCCGTGGTGGCGACCGTGGCGGTGACCGCAGCGAACGCGGTGGCCGTGGCGGTTACCGTGGCGAGCGCGGCGGCAACCGTGGTGGCCGTGGCCGTGACGACAACCGTGGCGGCGGCTTCCGTGGCGCCAAGCGTGACCGCTGGGAACGCTAAGCCCCACTAGGGCCTAAGCCCTCAAACAAAAAGCCCCGGTACAGCAGGAAAAACTGCGTACCGGGGCTTTTGCTATGCCAGGAAAGTGGCAAAGCTAGGAGATGTAGAACATCAGCACCGCAATGACCAGCCAGATCAGGGCAAACAGGCCGGAGAACATCGCCAACTGGCCCTTAGCCTTCTGCCAATCCAGCTCGGCAGCCTTGGCCTTGAGCTTGGCCAGATCCGGGTCATCAGCTTCCTCACCGTCGGGGGCGATACCTAAGCCGGCGAGCATCACGCGCTGGCGGGGCAGGATGACGAAGAACAGCAAAGCCCAGGCGATAATCGAGCCGAGGATCGATGCGTGCACGATGCCGTTGGTGAAGTACAGCGAGACATCGGTGAAGGCCAGCCCCACACCCAATAGCGGCACTGCGAGCGAAATGATGCCGTAGGTGCGAGAAATGCCATAAAGCACCCGGGCTGCGCCGAGGGTTCCCTGGTCACCGGCATGAGCAGCGGCGGCAGTGCGGGGGAAAATGGAGGTCGCGACGGTCACCGGGCCGATCAGGAGAATGGCCGCCACGACGTGAGCGATCTGGATGAGGTTCATGAGAGCAAAGCTGCTTTCTTGTGGTTGCGGCTACAAATAACGTCCGAGGCTGATGACCTCGGGGGCAGAACACACCCTAAGCAACGGATATCCAGCCCGGCGAATTGTGTTGCCCTAACCACAACTGCAGATAGATAAGGTTATCCGCCATCAATTCCGCATGCCGACGCCGCCGCCTGCCAATCAGCTACCGAAAGAGGCAGGCCATACGCACGAGCCACCCCCACATAGCGGGCAACATAGGCACACCGGTGCGGCTGATACGGCGGCAACCACTGCGCCAACGTCAAATCCGACTTCTTCCGGTTCACCGCTGAATCAGTGGGCACCAAATTCGCTGGGTCATTCGCGAAGCGGGCACGCTCGGCGGCAGTCCACCAACAGGCCCCGAAATCCCAGGCGGCAGCCAGGGGATAGATGTGGTCAATATCAGCGTCGGCAGCGCGCAGATCCTCGCCGGTATAAAAATCCACCACGGCGGTACCAGCGGGGTGGCAGGGCCGGCCGCCGAAATAATCGACCAACACCACCTGGCGGGTGGTACACGAGCCAGCCGACGCCCAACCCCCAAAAGCATCCCGGTCATATCCGGTAATCGTTGAACGTTGCTGCACAACACTCACCTCGGCCAAGGCGGCGCTAACGTCGGCACGCAACTGCGGGTCCACCCGGTGCCGGGGGAGCAGCGTGAGCATGCCGACGCTCGTAATGAGCGCAACCACAACACTCAGACACACAAAAGCGGCGCGCCCCCGACATGGATCAGGTGCGCGCCGATAAAGACTGCGGGGAACACGGCGGCGGGGCGGAAAATTCTGCGGCACATTATTTAGACGCCACGACCACCCCGGCCGGTTCCATGAGTTTTACAACTTCGCCTCCGCAGCAGCACGATCGAACTCGGCGGTGATGTCCTCGCTGGGCTTCTTCGTCAGCAAGGTGACAACCACCATGACAATCGTCGCCGCGGCAACACCGGGCAGAATCTCGTAGACAACGTCGGCAAGCTCCGAACGGCCCCACAAAAACGACACCACAGCGCCAGTAATCATGCCCGCAGCTGCACCCGGGGCATTCAAACGACGCCAGTACAGCGAAGCCAACATGATGGGCCCAAAGGCCGAACCGAAACCAGCCCAGGCGAACCCAACCAGGTCCAGGATGGAATTCTCCGGGTCACGGGCCAGCAGCGCGGCGATCACAGCCACGATTAGAACCGCGATCCGGGACAGCGTCATGGACACCTTCGACGACATCTGGTTGTTCGTCAGACCCCGGTAGAGGTCCTCCACCAAAGCAGTGGAGCTGACCAACAGCTGGGAAGAAATCGTCGACATGATCGCAGCCAGCACAGCGGTGAGCACCAGACCCGCAATCAACGGGTGCATAAGGAAGCGGGCCATATCCAAGAAGATGGTCTCGTAGCTATTGGTATCAACCACCGAGGCGCCCGTGGAAGCGAAGAACGACGTAGCGATCAGCGCGACAATCACCGCGGCAGTCAAGCACACGAACTGCCACACAGCGCCATAGAGCATGCCCTTGCGGGCCTCCGAAGGCTTACGCAGCGCCATGAAACGCACAATCACGTGCGGCTGACCGAAGTAGCCCAAGCCCCAAGCAAGCAGACCAATAATGCCCAGCGTCGTCATGCCCTCGGTCATATTGAACCAACCCGAGGCAACAACCCCCTCAGAACCCGGGTAGGGGCTATCGGCGGGGAAGCTGAAGATCTCACCAAGGCTCAAGCCCTGGTTAGTCAGCAACGAAATAACCGCAACCGTAGGCACCACAAGCAAGGACACGAACATGATGCTGCCCTGCACAGTGTCGGTATTAGACACCGCGAGGAAACCACCCAGCAGGGTGTACACCACGGTCACACCGGCCACAATGAGCATGCCGGTGAGGTAGGAACCATCGAAGACGGACTGCCAGTACAAACCGCCGGCAACCATGCCCGATGACACGTAGAAGGTGAAGAACAGCAAAATAATGATGCCCGAGGCCACCCGGATCAGGTGGCTGTTATCGCGCACGCGGGCCTCGAAGAAGGTCGGCACGGTCAGCGAGTTACGCGCCACATGCGAGTACGAACGCAGGCGCGGGGCGGTGAGCAGCCAGTTAGCGGTCGCACCGACGAATAAGCCGATAGCAATCCACAACTGGTTCAGACCCGACAGGTAGATAGCACCAGGCAGGCCCATGAGCAGCCAGCCGGACATATCAGAGGCAGCAGCTGAAAGAGCAGCGACGAACGGGTGCAGCCCGCGTCCGCCAAGAACATAATCGTCATATTCGGTGGTGCGGCGGAAGCCAGCCCAACCGATATAAAGCATCATCACCAAATAGATGGCGATAGCAACGAGGAACCAAGAGTGTTCACTCATCTATCAAAGTCTCCTTATATGGACGCTCGCGGCAAATCCGGGGAGGTCCGTGGAATAACAGTGCTGCCCTAACCTTTCACCCCAGATACAGGTCGGGCAAATCTAGCCGTGTTCGAACGCGCACACTCCGCTAAAGAACTCATGTCCACCCGGCTGCTACTAATCAATGCATGAGCGATCATCACGACGAGGCACAAGCCCCCGCGGAGGACCACACCTCCCCGGGGGAAACCGGCGTGCCCGCCTCGTCGGGACGCTACCTGGTGCACGGACTATGGGTGCCCGGCCGCGGACTTGGAGTATGGCTAGAAGACACCACCACCCGGCAAGCACTACCCGATGCCTCCGCCCTCGATGCTGGCGATACAGGTGTGCCGCAGGCGCAGACTCAACTCATCCACTACCTGCAGCGCCGCTCCTGGTCACGCTCGTTGGAACTAACCATCGAATATGCGGGAAAGAAACGCGGGCAGGTGATGCTGCCGGCCACTTTCATCGGCCCGCTCAACGTGCCGGACTTCTTCGAACACCTCGATGCGAAAACCACCACCGTGCAGCTCGCCCCGGACCTGCGCTACTACCGCTATGTCGGGGCCTCGCTGAGCAGGTTCGTGCGCGCCGGGCGGATCACCATCACCATGGTCAGCAGCGATGGGGAATGGGTGCCGCAGTGGCGTTTAGTCGAAGACCAGCAAAGCGCCGACTGGGAGCAATACGCCCTACGGATGACGCCACGAGTGCTGTGGGTTAACGGAGGAGCCCCCAGCTTCACTGACTTCCGCAACGAACTCACCCACACCCTGGCCAACCGGGATATTGTCACCGCAATTGAGGCCGGAGCGACCATTGGTCGAAGCAGCACCGCAGAACCCGGCACGGCGAACCTGCACCGGTTTGCGCACTCCCTCGTCTACGGCACCCCGCTGAAAACCACCACACCAGGGCTCATTTCAGCTTTAGCCGCGTGGCGACGCTCTATCAGCGACGGCGCACTCCAACTGGTCATGCAGCTCCAAGAGCCCGATGACCTCGACGAAAACGAACTGAGCACCACCGCCGATGACCCAGCGGATACCGACACTGAAGATGAGCCCCGCTGGCCGCTGCGGGTGATGCTGCGCCGCGGCGACGGTACTGTCCACGACGTCGATCCTGACCTGCTCACCGACACAGTCCGCCGGGATCTTGCGCCCCTTATGGTCGCGGCAGGAAACGCATTCCCGCCGCTGCAAACCGCGCCGGCCGGCCAATTCGGGCTGGACAAACTGCTCACCACCGCTGAAGTTATCGGCCTCCTCGACCACGGCATCGCGGTGCTGCGTAAAGCGGGTATTGACGTCATGGTGCCCCGGTCATGGGATGCCGCTAAGACCACGCTCACCGCGTCGGTACGCTCCCCGGTGCCCACCGGCGCAGTCGCCCGCCCCGACGGGTCCCCGGTGGGACTTGAGCGCATCGTCGAATACCAATGGCGGCTCAGCCTCGACGGCCAAGAAATCTCCGATGAAGAGATGCGCACCCTCATTGACGCCAAAACCAGCCTGGTGCGGCTGCGCAACAGGTGGGTCTTTGCCAATTCCGGTGCCGTCGCCCGCGCCATCCGGTTCATCAATAAGCAGACCGAACCCGGACAGGACCCCGGTGTGGGCAGCGCTACCCTCGGCGCATTCCACGGCTGGGAACCCCACGCGGGCGATGACCTCGACGGCGTAGACACCGACATCCACGGGGAAGGCGACCTCGCCGAGATATTCACTGGGGTGGTCACACCAACGCCCACACCCCTGCCGCTTCCCGACGGTTTGCTCGCCTACCTGCGCGACTACCAACGCACCGGATTCGAATGGTTGGACTGGATGTCCCGCGAAGGCTTCGGCGCCATCCTGGCCGACGATATGGGGCTGGGCAAAACCCTCCAAGTGTTGACGCTGCTGCAACACGAAAAAGAAATCGGGATCAGCCAACCCAGCCTGGTGATCGTGCCAACAAGTGTCGTAGAAAACTGGCGGCGCGAAGCAGAACGCTTCACCCCGGAACTCACCGTGCTGGTGCAACACGGGCCGCGCCGGGCTACCGGGGATGACTTCGCCGCCCAAGCAGCCGAGGCTGACATTGTGCTGACCACTCACGCCCTGGCGGTGCGCGATGCCGAGCAGCTGTACCAGGTGGACTGGGACCACGTCATTGTCGATGAAGCCCAGGCCATTAAGAACCCCAATACTCGGGTGCATCGGGTGTGCCGCGGTATGCCGGGGCGTCACCGCATAGCGCTGACCGGCACCCCGGTGGAGAACAACCTCGGCGAACTACACGCCATTATGAATTTCTGTAATGAAGGCATCCTCGGCAGCACTGTCGAGTTCCGCAAGAAATTCATGTACCCCATCGAACATTCCAAAGATGATGCCGTCGCCGCCCGGTTGCACGCGATCATCGACCCATTCATCCTGCGCCGGACTAAAAAACAACCAGGCATTCTCGACAACCTGCCGAGCAAAACAGTGCACAAGGAAATCGTGCCGCTCACCGACGAACAAGCCGCGCTCTACACCGCATATGTCGACCAGATGCAGCAGCGGCTCGCCGAATTAGAAGGTCCAGCCCGGTTCGTCGAAGTGCTGAAATCTCTCACAGCGCTGAAGCAGATCTGCAATCACCCGGCCCATTACCTCGCCGATGGCAGCGCTGTGGAAACTGGTTCTGCCCCGCGTTCTTATAAAATTGAGCGGCTCACCCAGCTATTGGACGAGTTCATCTCCGACGGGGAGCGGACCTTGGTGTTCACCCAGTACGCCGCCTTTGGGCACGTACTGCGCGACTTTCTGGAACAGCGCTACGGCATTCATATCGACTACCTGCACGGCCAGGTGTCCCGCGCCCAGCGGCAAATAATGATGGACCGTTTTCAGTCCACCTTCGGGTCCCCGGTGATGGTGCTGTCGCTGCGTGCCGGCGGTGTGGGCGTGAACCTCACTGCCGCGAACCACGTCATCCACTACGACAGGTGGTGGAACCCCGCGGTGGAAAATCAAGCTACTGACCGGGCCTACCGGATCGGCCAAACCAAAGCGGTCACCGTGCACAACCTGGTCTGTAAAGGCACGGTAGAAGAACGTATCGACGCGCTGATCGAATCTAAGCTTGAGGTCACTGAGTCCGTCATGGATGGTGATCTGCCGGAGCTGACTCAACTCAGTGATGATGAACTTCACGACCTGGTGCGACTACGGGTGGGGCGGCGCAACCCCAATCCGGGGCAGGAGCCATCATGAACAACAACGTCTACTGGGTGGACTTCAGTCGTAACAGCGCGCAGCAGCCACTGAATAAGGCCGACGATGAGCACCGCCACAACGTCACCTATATCGCGCCACCTGCGCAGCTGAAAGAACTAGCAACCTTCAACTGGGCGGGTAAAGCCATCGTCAATGTGGCGGCGGCAGCAACGGATAAGGGCCGCTGTGAACGCGGCGCAATGTACTGGCGGGAAGAGCGGGTCACACACCTGACTTTCCGTGCCGGTGTGATCGCCGCTGAGGTGCGTGGCTCCCAACTGGACCCGTTTGAGGTGACTCTCACCCTGCCGCACCGCGATGCCACCGAGGTCTACCACCGGGTGCACGCAATGGCCGACCGGGTCGGTGGGGTAGGGGCACTGCTGAGCGGGAGTATTGATTCCGGTCAGGCGCGCTACCTCGTCGCTGGTGTGGAAGAACCCCTGCGCACCGGATGCACCTGCCCAGACCGGCAGGTCGTATGCAAGCACGTCATGGCTGTTGCCTTGGCCGCAGGCGAGCTGATGACCAAGGACCCGCGCACTGTCCTGGAACTGCGCGGTGTTGATACCAGCAGTATTCCCGACCCCGTCGGGAAGGACTCCAGGCCGCAGCAGCCGTCACCTCCCTCAGCCAATGATGGGGTATTGCGCTGGGGATCCGGTGCGGAAGTGCCGGTGGCCAGCGCCCCGGAAAAAGGTGTTGATTACCGGCAGCCGCAGTATTGCTTTTGGGGTGAGGAGGTTTTCCTGGAGCCGCCGTCGGTGCGGCCAGCCCCGGCCTCGTATGACATGGACAGCAAGCTGCTGCATAAGGCAATGGCCGCAATTTGTTTTAACGCTCAAGACAGTATCCAGGCAGTATCGGATATTGAGGACCTCTACATAACGCTGGTCAAGCTGGCGGAGAGAGATAACTGAGATGGCAACCACAGTGAAGTTCCTGCACACCTCTGATTGGCAACTCGGTATGCCTGCAGCATTCCTTGCCGCAGGTGGGGAATCAGTTCCCGCCGAATTCGCCCGCGCGCGCCTGGATGCGGTTGAACGCCTCGGGCAGGTCGCCGCCGAATATGACTGTGAATTCATCGTCGTTGCCGGCGATGTGTTCGATACCAACCAGCCCTCCGACCGTGCCTTAGGTAGGGCCGTGGAGAAACTGCGGGGTTTCGACGTTCCGGTGTACCTGTTGCCCGGAAACCACGACTCCTATGACCCGTCCTCGGTGTTCCGCCGCAGTGTGCTTACCGACGTTGAGGGCGTGCACGTTCTTAGTGAACCCGGCCCGGTCCGGATCAATGACCGGGTGGAACTGTTAGCGGCACCACTGTTGACCCGCCATCCCACCGATGACCCCGTCGGGGTTGCCCTGGATGAGCTGGAGCAGCAGCGCAGTGCCGACGATTACACCGAACCGGCAGCGCGGGTGCTCGTCGGGCATGGCCAGATCGAAGGTTTCGGTGATGATGCCCTCATCGACGGGGAGCGCCTTAGCGCAGCAATCGCCGATGGCACGCTGGCATATGCGGCACTCGGAGATCGGCACGGCACACTCGAGGCGCTGCCTGGGGTGTGGTTCTCCGGCGCGCACGAAGTCACCCGGTATGACGACGTTGAAAAAGACTCCGGCAATGTGCTCGTCGTGGAGCTCACCATCAACGATACCGGGGCGGTGGAACGCCGTGTGAGCCCGGTGCGGGTGGGCAGTTGGGCCTTCCACGCATCGAGTGCACAGATCAATTCCGAGGATGACCTCGAAGCCTGGCTGACCACAATGCGCGAGATTCCGCATAAAGACCGCACCGCAGTGAAATACGACCTCGTCGGCACCGTCACCTACGACCAGTGGCTACGCCTAGAAGATGAGGTCGCCGAACTGCGCGAACTCTACGCATGCCTCTACCCACGAAAGCGACTATTCGACCTGGCCGTGGTGCGCGGCGATCTTCCTGCAGACCTTGGCCTGTCCGGATACCCAGCCCGTGCTGCTGAAGCGCTTGCCGAAGCAAGCGAAGGCCAGGGCGATGCCGCCGAGGCCAGCCGACAAGCATTCTCCCTGCTCTACCGACTCACCCGGAAGGACAGCTAACCGTGCAGCTGCACAGCATTACTCTCCACAATGTCCGCGGTGTCAGCTCGCTGGAGCTCACCGACTTAACTTCCCCCGGGGTCACCGTGGTCCACGGGGCCAACGAATTCGGCAAGTCCACCGTGGTGCAGGCCGTGTACGCCGCACTGACCCTCAAGGGCACCTCGACGCGCAAAGAAGCCCGCGAGCTGGCCTCAAAAACAACAGCTGAACCACCGCGCATCATCCTTGACATGACCATCGATGGCTATACCTGCACCCTTGATAAAACCTTCACGGGCAGCAGCAGCAAAAACGCCACGGTTATCACTGTCCACAAGCCGAGCCGGAACACCCTAAAAGGCGGTGCGGCAGATGACTGGCTTGCTGAACGAGTCAAAAACGCCGGGCTTAGCGAGCTGTGGTCTGCCTTCGCAGCCCAACAGGGCGAGGCACTCAATAAGCTGCATCTCGACGAGCTCGGCGCCCTATCGGACTCACTGACTGCCATCACCGGCATGGACAGCGGGGCAGGCGCTGCCGCAGAAGCCGAGCTGATGGACAGCGTGGAGAAGCTCTACAAGGAATGGTTCACCCCCAGTGGCAATGAGAACGCCAAATCACGGGCGTTTGCCAAGACTGTCGCCGAGCTTGATGAACGGTATGAGCAGCTCAGTTCACGCCGCGCCGAATGCGATGCGGCGGTGGATAAGGTCGCCCGGGCTGAAACCGCAATTGCTGATCTCACACACAAACTGCCCACTCTTATCGCGGACCGGGACCAGGCTAAAGAAGCAGCCGATAGGGCCCAGGAACTCCACGGTCAGCTAGAACGCGCCCAGGAACGCGTCAGCTCAGCTGAGGCCGCCGAAAAATCAGCAGCTGCAGCCGTGGCAGCCCGTACCGCGCTGGCCGAACAAGCCACCGAACGCGCCCGCGTTGCCGATAAGGCGAAAGATGACCTCGCTGCGGCCAAAGAGCGCGTTGGCCACTACGAAGAACAGGTCGCACAAGCTCGCAGTGCGCTTGAGGAAGCAAAGGCATCCCACCGTGAGGCCGAAGCACGCAAAACCCTAGCCGAATTCGATGTGCGCGCAGCCGCTGATGCCGACGGACTCAGCGCGGCTAAGCGTCGTATCGAGGAGCTGAACAAGGCCAATGCGCAACTCGAAGAAGCCGAACAGGCCTTAAAACAGCACCCCATTACTGCTGAGGTGCTCACCACAATTACTGAGGCCGAAACAGCGGTAGCTATTGCCGAGGCCCAGTTCAAACAGTCCGCCGCGGCCGTGCGCATCACCGCAGACCCCCAGCGGGAGATCACAGTCGATGGTGCGCACCAACACGTCGGTGCTGAAGAAATTGAGTACCACGTGGCCGGCAGTCTCGAGCTTGCCGCCGACGGCCTGCATATTGTGGTCGAGTCCGTAGCCGGCCAGTCCGTTGAACAGGACCTCAGCGATGCCCGCACGACTCTTATCGAGCTGCTCAAGGACTACGATATTGAATCGGTCAGTGCCGCCCGCGAAGCACATGCAGAACACCTTGCCGCTGCTAAGCACCGCGACGCGATGGCCACTGAGCGTGAGGTGCTGCGCCGCGACCATGATCGCGATGCCGATGAAGCACTGATCCAGCGCGCCGGTAGCGCCGAAGAACAAAAAGAAGCCCGCGCACGCACCTGGCATGGCGCTGGTGAGATCCCGGAAGCCCCGGCCGATAAAAGCGCTGCTGAAGAGGTGCTGGCTGCTGCTGCCGAACAGGCCCGTGCCACCCAGCGGGCGCAGCAGGTCGCGGAGGCGAAAGTTCAGTCCACCGAGAAAATGTCGGTCTTCGAAGACCAGGCCCGTGCGGAGAAAGCACTCGAAAACGCCGAGGCAGAACACAAACGCGTCACTGATGAGCTCAGCGCAGCGCGGGCGGCCGCCGATGATGCGCAACTAGATACGAAACTGGCTGAGGCAACAACAGCGCTGCACAAAGCGCGGCAAGAAGCCGACGTGGTGGCCGAAAAAGTCGATGAGGTGCAGCCCGAAGCGGCACTTAGCGCCTATGAGGGGCTTGCTGCCACAGTTACCCAGACCGAAGCCAGTATCCACGAGTGGCAGGTGCGTCGCGCGAAAAACGAAAGCGTGATGAATGATGCCCAGGGCCTCGACGAAGAGATGCGCGGCCTCGATGAAGACCGGGAGCGGGCTCGTCAGAAAGCCGAATCACACAGCAAGTACATCGCATCGGTCGAAGCGCTCTATCAAGCCCTGGTTACCGCCCGGGATGACGTGCGCGCCCAGTACCACGCCCCCTTAGTGAAGCGACTGCGCGAATTTGCCCAGCCGGTATTTGGCCGCGATGTTGACTTCGAACTCAACGATGACCTCGGTATTGCCAAACGCACCCTCGGCGGGGTCACCGTTGATTTCGAGGAACTCTCCGGCGGGGCCCAAGAACAAGCAGACCTGCTCTTGCGCTTTGCTGCGGCCTCGCTGCTCGACAGTGGTGAAACAGCACCACTGATTCTCGACGATGCCCTGGGTTATGCCGACCCGCACCGGCGCAGCGCAATGAGCCACGCCTTCGCCAAAGCGGGGGAGCAGGGCCAGGTATTGGTCTTTACCTGCGATATCAACCGCTACCGGGATCTCAATGCACGCCAGCTCGATATTGAGCTGCTCCGCGAATAGGCCCACGTACATATAATTAAGTGCAGGTACACCCCAACCCAGCAGAGAGGCTCAACCATGGCTTCCAACGGCTTTGATGTCGAATCCGTCCACCGAGCACTGGAGCGAGTCGCCAAGCGGCCGCTCTACCGACCCACGGACGATAAGTGGTTTTTCGGCGTGTGCGGAGGCATTGCGCGCGCGTTCAATATCGACTCAACCATTGTCCGCGCAGTCGTTGCGCTGGCCTTCTTCTTCGCAGCCCCGCCGATGCCGCTGTTGATCTACTTGATCCTGGTCATCGTCCTGCCGGAGAAGTAAGCCACACACAGTAGCGGGTACTTCGGGACGGTCGGGTCAGTCCGGCCGCCCGAAGTACATCGCCATTTTCTGCCCGTTGACATCAATAACAGGCATGTCCATATCGTAGATATCGCGCAGCACGTCGGTATCCATCACCGAAGCTGGGCTGCCGTCGGCGACGACACGCCCGTCGCGCAGCGCAATGATGTGGTCGCAGTACGCAGCAGCGACATTGATGTCGTGAATCACCAAAACGAATGTTTTGCCAAGTTCACGAGAAGCCCGCCACACCCGCTTCATCATGTTCGCCGCATGCTTCATATCGAGATTATTCAGCGGCTCATCGAGAAACACATAGTCAGTGTCCTGGGCTAACACCATGGCCACGAATGCGCGCTGGCGTTGCCCACCCGATAACTCATCAAGAAACCGGTCGGCGAGATCGGTGAGCTCGAGATAATCCAAGGCCTCATCGATCGCCGCGATATCCTCGGCGCGATGACGCCCGTGGTCATGGGGGAAACGCCCGAAGCCCACCAGCTCCCGCACCGTCAGCCGCACTCCGACGGTATTTTCCTGGCGCAGCACAGCCAATTTGGTGGCGATGGTTTTCGACGCAGTGGTCTGCACGTCCAGCCCGTCGACATGTACTGAGCCCTGCGTTGGGGAAGCCAACCGGCTCATGATCGCCAAAAGAGTCGATTTACCCGCACCATTGGGGCCGATAATCGACGTCACCGTCCCCTTGGCGATAGAGGTAGACACATTCGACAAGACCTCGTTATCACCAAAACTTTGGTGAATCCCGGCAATCGCGATGCCGTCGTCGTGAGCGTCGTGATGCACCGGCTTATTCACGAGGTACGTCCTCTCAACAGCAGGAATAGGAATAGTGCGCCGCCAATGAACTCGACGGCAACCGATAGTGAGCCCTCCACACCAAACTGGCGCAGCGCCAACTGGCCCCCGGCCAGGGCGGCGACACCCAGGGCTACTGCCATCGGCAAAGTATGGGAGTGCCGCTGCGTGGACAGCAGCTGGTAGGCGCCATTGGCGACGATGAGGCCGAAGAACAGTACGGGCCCGACCAATGCGGTGGAGCTCGCCACCAACACCGCGCACAGGAACAACACAATGATGGTTTCGCGTCGGTAGTTGATTCCCAGTGATATTGCAGGATCGCGGCCCAGCAGCATCACGTCATAGTTACGGCGACGGCGATAAGCCACCGCGATACCGATGATGGTGATGATGGCCGTCACTATCAGCAGTCGGCGGTCGACATAACTGAAGTTCGCGAACATTGCCGCACGCACCTGAATGAATGCTGTCGGGTCCAGCAGGCGCATGAACAGGCTGGTAAACGAGCGGAAAACCAGGCCAATAACCAGCCCGACGAGCAGCAATGTCATGAGTTGGACTTTGCGACCCAACAACAACCAGGAATACAACGCGAGGGCGAAAATGATCATCAGCCCAGCGGAGAGCGCATAGTTGGCCAGGGGATTATCGAGGAAGGACAGTGCCCCATTGGGCACACTGGTGACAAACCACACCAGCATCGTCTGGAGCAACAAATACAGGGCATCGAAGCCGATGATGGACGGGGTAAGAATGCGGTTTGTGGTGATGGTCTGGAACAGCACCGTCGATACGCCAATGGAGGCGCTGACCACGATCATTGCCCCCACCTGGCTGCCCAGAAGCTCTAGGGTGTACCACCAAGCAGGAGAGCCCACCCGGTCGGGCAAAGTGTCGAGGAATAATGCCGCAATGAGGATGATGGCAATGCCCACCACAGCACCATGTGCAATGGTGCGGCGGTGCGTGACGGCATGGTTATTAACGTCCACGGGCACTATCTCCTCGCAGCAGTAGGACCAAGAACACCGCTCCGCCGATAAAACCCATCACCGTGCCGACGGGAATCTCACCGACACCGTTGAACTCGCCGGTAGAGATAAAAGCCAGCAGGTCGGGAAGCATCCTGCCGACGGTGTCGCAGACCAGCACAGTCATCGCGCCACCGAAGGCCACCCACGGAATATTGCGGCGCGTGTTATCGCCAAGCACCTGGGTCACCACGTTGGGTACCACGATGCCAAGGAAGGGAATCGCGCCAACAGTGACCACAACGGCGGCGGATACCGCGGCGACAATCGACATGCCGCCCCACATAGCTGCGGTGTGATTGATGCCGAGGTTGGTTGCGGTATCAGAGCCCAAACCGGCGATAGTGAAAATATTGGCCACCAGGTAGGTGATAACTGCTAACACAGCCACCACCCACAAAAGCTCGTAGCGGCCCTTCAATACGGCCGAAAAATCTGCGAATAACCAGGTGGACAGCATCTGCAAGAGGTTGTACTGCAGGGCCAGGAATGTCGCGGCCGCACCGATAACACTGCCCAGCATGATGCCGACCAAGGGCACCAGCGGGGAATCGCGCAGCCGGATCTGGGCGAGAAAAATGAGGAATACGGCGGTGCCGGCTAGTGCGAACACCATGGCAATCACCATTTTCACCCACACCGGAAGACCCGGGGCGATGATGGCGACGATGACCAAACCAAGGCCGGCGGATTCCACAGTGCCCACTGTCGACGGGGAGACGAACCGGTTCCGGGCGAGTACCTGCATCACGAGCCCAGCGATGGCGAGGCTGGCTCCGGCCAACACACTGGCTATTGCCCGGGGGATACGCTGCTGCCACAGGTAGAGCGCGTGTTTTTCGGTGATATCGCCGCGGAGGGCATCAAACGGCGAAATATCGGCCACATTGATAAAGAGGCTCACTAAGAAGACAGCAACTAAGGCCGTAACGGCAACGAACCCCCGGACCAGCGGGAGGAAGCCTCCCAGCCGGTGGGGGTTGGTCTGCCGGATAGTGGTGTGATGATCAGACACGTTTAGGACAGGGCGTCCTGGATGTCCTTGATCATGGCCTTCATGCCGTTGAGGCCACCACCGATGAGGTACCAGTTGCTGGAGTCAACGTAGTGCACGCCACCGTTTTTCGCGGCGTTGGTTTCCTTGAAGATGGGGTTGTCCAGGACCTGCTCGGCGGATTCGCCTTCTTTGCCGATAGCGGCGTCACGGTCGAGCACGAAGACGTGGTCGGGGTTCATCTCGGCGATTTCCTCGAAGGAAATGGCGGTGCCATGTCGGCCCTCGTAGGCAATATCACCAGCCGGGGCGAAGCCGAGTTCGTTGTAGACAAAGCCATAGCGGCTGTCATCACTGCCATAAGCGGAGACCTTGCCGCCGGTGGTCATGATGAATAGTGCGGTGCCGGCGTCGGCGGCCTTGTCCTTGGTGTCGGCGACCATCTCGTCGATTTCTGCGAGGTGTTCTTCAGCGGCATCGGTGGCATCGTATTCGCCGGCAACCTTGAGCACCTGCTCGCGGTTGGATTCGAAGTAGGAGATACCGTCCTGCGCGGAGACCTGGGTATTGATGGCGGTCTCGGCGAGCTTATTGAATTCGCCTTCCAGCTCGGCGCTGCGGCGGCCGTAGAAGATGATCTCAGGCGCGACGGTGGCCACCGTATCGAGCTTCGGTTCCACAATGCTGCCGAGGTCGGTGATGGAGCCGTCGGCGACCTTATCGCTGAGGCTGTCGAGCTCAGCGGGCAGCTCACCGCGCACGGTGACTACCCCCTTGATCTGGTCTTCGATGCCGAGGGTGTTCATGGTGTCCGCGGCTACGTATTCGAGTACGGCGGCGGGCTTATCCACCGTGGCTTCTGCGGTGGCGTCGGTGGCGGAAGTGGCTTCCTCATCGTTGGAGCAGGCAACGAGGGAACCGGCGGTAACGGCCAGGGCAGCGAAGGCTGCAGTGCTGCGGCGCAAAGTGAACGTCATATGACTCTCCTTGATTGGGGGTCGTACAAGGTCAGCGTCGCCTGGGCGTGTAGTGCGGCGTAGAAACAGCAGCTAGCCGCAATAAGGACAACCTGACCTTAGCAACTGTGCATTGCCTGGAAATCATAATAGATGCGAAATAAAAACGGAATGAGGACGGTAGCGGTCTCACGGCGATGACGCTGTTCGTGCTGAAAGGGCAATGGTTTTCGTTGCTTCTGGGTGCGGTGCTATATTGTTCGGCGTGCTACTCGCTAGCACTTCGCCTCCGTAGCTCAGTGGATAGAGCACTGGTTTCCGGTACCAAAGGTCGCACGTTCGACTCGTGTCGGGGGCACACCTAAATACCCCAGGCCCGCGTTGGCCTGGGGTATTTCTCGTTGGCTGGCCGGACATAAGTGATGTCCGGGCACCGGCTACTATGTGTCACCATGACTCCCGCCGAACTTGCCGCCCTTATCAAGGATGTGGCCGCCGAAGTCTTCGCCGCACATGACCTCGATCAGCAAGTGCTGCCGGAGCAGGTGACCGTCGAACGACCCCGCAACCCCGAACATGGCGACTACGCTACGAACCTCGCCATGCAATGCGGAAAGCGCGTGGGGACTAACCCGCGTGAGCTGGCCACCTGGCTAGCCGAGGCCCTCACCGCTGCCGACGGCATCGACACCGCTGAGGTCGCCGGGCCTGGATTCCTTAATATTCGGCTCGCCGCTGCCGCGCAGGGCGCCCTGGTGCACACCATTCTTGACGCCGCCGAAAACTGGGGGCACAACAACTCCTTGGGCGATACCGCCATCAACTTGGAGTTTGTCTCCGCCAACCCCACCGGCCCGATTCACCTCGGCGGTACCCGGTGGGCAGCTGTTGGCGATGCGCTGGGGCGCGTGCTGGTCGCTAATGGCGCCACTGTGACCCGCGAGTACTACTTCAATGACCACGGTGGCCAGATCGACCGTTTCGCCCGGTCTTTGATGGCCGCAGCCAAGGGTGAACCCACACCCGAAGATGGCTACGGCGGTGCCTATATCGCAGATATCGCCACCACCATCACCGATGAGAACCCCAATCTGCTTGCCGACGAGCAGTCCGGGAAGCTCACCACCGCAGAGGTGCAGGAGGTTTTCCGGTCCCGTGGTGTGGATCTGATGTTTGACCACATCAAGTCCTCGCTGCATGAATTCGGCACCGACTTTGATGTGTACTTCCACGAAAACTCGCTGTTTGAGTCCGGTGCTGTCGAACAGGCCGTTGCCCGGCTGAAAGCCTCCAACGAGCTCTACGAAGCCGATAATGCCTGGTGGTTGCGCTCGACGAATTATGGCGATGACAAGGACCGCGTCGTCATCAAATCCGATGGCAACGCCGCATATATCGCAGGTGATATCGCCTATATCGAAGATAAGTTCAAGCGCGGCCATGACCTGTGCATCTACATGCTGGGTGCGGACCACCATGGCTATATCGCCCGGCTGAAGGCCGCCGCGGCTGCCCTGGGGCATGACCCGGATGCGGTTGAGGTCATGATCGGCCAGATGGTGAATCTGCTCAAGGACGGCAAACCGGTGCGGATGTCGAAGCGCGCAGGCACCGTCATCACCCTCGATGACCTGGTAGAAGCCATTGGTGTGGATGGCGCACGCTACGCGCTTATTCGCTCCTCGGTGGATAGCTCGCTCGATATTGACCTGGCTGTGTGGACCGCGCAGTCCAATGACAATCCGGTGTACTACGTGCAGTACGGCCACGCGCGCCTGTGCTCCCTGGCCCGCCGCGCCGCCGAGGCCGGAATCAGTGCCGACGGGGCGGACCCGGCGCTGCTGACCCACGACCGGGAAGGCAAGCTCATCCGTACCCTCGGGGAGTTCCCGGAGGTTGTGAAAGCTGCCGCTGAACTGCGGGAACCGCACCGTATTGCCCGCTATGCCGAAGAACTCGCCGGTACATTCCACCGGTTCTACGACGCCTGCCAGGTGCTGCCGAAAAATGATGAGCAACCTGAACCATTGCATTCGGCACGTTTCGCCCTGGCCAGCGCTACCCGAGTCACCCTGGCAAATGCCTTGGGTCTGCTCGGCGTGACGGCACCGGAGAGGATGTAAGCCATGACGATTTTGGGTAATGGTTTCGACAGCAGCGAACGCCCCAATGTCCCGGATAGCTCTGATTTCAATGAGTTGCCGCAGGCAGTGTGGCCTATAACCGCCAAGCGCGGTGCTGATGATGTTGTTGAGGTCGGCGGTGTCGCACTCACCGATATTGCCGAGGAGTTCGGCACCCCGGTGTTCGTCCTCGACGAAGAGGATTTCCGTACCCGCTGTCGGGCGATGGCGAAGGCTTTCCGGGGCGCCGATAATGTGCACTACGCCTCCAAGGCGTTCTTGTGCACCACGGTGGTGAAGTGGGCGCAGGAAGAAGGGCTGCATCTTGATGTGGCCTCCGGCGGTGAGATGGGTGTTGCACTCCACGCCGGTTTCCCGGCCTCGAGTATGACCTTCCACGGCAATAACAAGTCCGAGCAGGAAATCGCTGATGCCATCGCCGCTGGTGTGGGCCGGATTGTTGTGGACAGCTTCATTGAGCTCGAGCGCGTCAGTGCTGCCGCCGCGGCAGCTGGTGTGGTGCAGGATGTCTTCATCCGTGTCACCCCTGGTGTGGAGGCGCACACTCATGAGTTCATTGCTACTGCCCATGAGGATCAGAAGTTCGGTTTCTCGCTCGCTGCCGGTGATGCGTTAGAAGCCACCGACCGCGCCTACACGGACCCGCATCTGCGGCTGACTGGCCTGCACTGCCATATCGGTTCCCAGATTGTCGATGCGGATGGTTTCGTGCTTGCCGCGGAGCGCATTTTGAAGGCTGTGGCGAATCTTGTGGGGCGTCACGGTGACGCTGTCACGCAGGACTTGACCACACTCGACCTTGGTGGCGGTTTTGGTATCGCCTACTTGCCGGGGGAGTTCCCGCTGGAGATTCAGGGGCTTGCCGACGAGATCCTCGCCGCCGTGGAGGCCGAGGCCGAGCGCCTTGGCTTGCCGACGCCGACGATTGCTATCGAGCCGGGTCGTTCTCTTATCGGCCCGTCCATGGTGACTGTCTATACCGTGGGTACGACTAAGCAGGTCCAGGTCGATGAGCGTTTGTCTCGCCGGTACCTGTCGGTCGACGGTGGCATGAGCGACAATATTCGGCCCGCCTTGTACAGCGCCCCGTATGATGGCCGCATCGTTAATCGCCGTGTCTCCGGCGACCGGGTGCCGTCCCGTGTGGTGGGTAAGCATTGTGAGTCCGGCGATATTCTCGTCAACGATGCGTTGTACCCGAACGATATTGCCGAAGGCGACCTGCTCGCCATCGGCGCGACCGGTGCGTACTGCTATGCCATGTCGAGCCGCTACAACATGTTGCAGCGGCCTGCGGTGGTTGCCGTGCGTGATGGTCAGGCGCGACTTATTCTGCGCCGAGAGAGCTTGTCCGATCTACTGAGCCTGGAGTGTGAGAATCCCTCATGACCGCGAATACCTACAATCCCGGCAAAGGCGCCGGTCAGCCGGTAGGCGTGGCCATCCTCGGCCTCGGCACCGTCGGAGCTGAAGTTCTGCGTCTGCTTAATGAGCGCGCTGAAGATTTCGAGCGCCGCGTTGGCGGCCCCATTGAGATCCGTGGCGTGGCGGTGCGCGATAAGACCAAACCGCGCCCCGGAGTCGACCAGTCCTTGCTTACCGACGATGCGTTTTCCTTAGTAGAGCGCGAAGATATCGATATTGTCGTCGAGGTCATCGGTGGTATCGACTACCCCCGTAAGGTCGTTCTCGCTGCGCTGCACGCCGGCAAGTCCGTGGTCACCGCGAATAAGGCTCTTGTGGCCGCCTGTGGTGCTGAGCTTTCCGACGCTGCTGACTCCACTGGTGCGGACCTGTTCTTCGAGGCCGCAGTAGCCGCTGCTATTCCGGTTGTGGGCCCGCTGCGCCGCTCGCTGGCTGGTGACAAGGTCAATAAGGTCATCGGCATCGTCAACGGCACCACCAACTTCATCCTTGATGCGATGGACGCCACCGGCGCCGATTATCAGGAGATGCTCGCCGAGGCCACCCGACTGGGCTACGCCGAGGCCGACCCGACCGCCGATGTGGAGGGCCTGGACGCAGCCTCGAAGGCCGCTATTCTCGCCGGACTGGCTTTCCACACCCGGGTTACCTCTGATGATGTCTACTGCGAAGGTATCTCCAGCGTCACCGCCTCGGATATCGCTGCGGCAAAGGACGCTGACTGCACCATCAAACTGTTGGCCACCTGTGAGCGCGTTACCGACTCCGAGGGCAACGAAGGCATTTCCGCCCGCGTCTACCCGGCCCTAATTCCGCGTCGCCACCCGCTGGCTACCGTGCACGAGTCCTTCAATGCCGTTTTCGTCGAGGCTGACGCTGCTGGTCGACTCATGTTCTATGGCCGCGGTGCCGGCGGTAACCCGACTGCTTCTTCGGTGCTGGGTGACCTGGTTGCTGCTGGTCGCAATAAGGTTTTCGGCGGCCGCGCCCCGGGCGATTCGACCTACGCGGACCTTCCGATTCTTGACTTCGGTGAGGTCATCACCCGGTACCACATCGACCTGCATGTCGATGATCGCATCGGTGTGCTCGCCGATGTTGCCCGCACCTTCGCCGACCAGGGCATTTCGGTTCGTACCGTGCGTCAGGAAGGTAATAATTCTGGCGCCCGGTTGGTGGTCATCACGCACTCCGCCCGTGAGGCAGATTTGCACGCATGCGTGGAGTCCTTGAAGAGCCTCGACGCGGTGCTGTCGGTTAATTCCGTCATCCGCCTCGAAGGGATGGATATCTAGTCATGGTCCAAGAAGTTGTGCCTGGCCAGCGGGTACGGGTCACCGTGCCGGGTTCTTCGGCCAATCTGGGTCCCGGCTTCGATACCTTGGGCTTGGCCTTGAGCATCTACGATGTCGTCGAGGTCGAGGTCATCGAATCCGGCATTGAGGTCGAAATCGAGGGCGAAGGGGCCCACGAGCTGCCCCGCAACGAGTCGCACCTGGTAGTGCGTGCGATCCAGGCGGGCCTGCGTGCCAGCGGCGTCACCGCCCCCGGTATCCGGGTGAGCTGCCATAACACCATCCCGCAGTCTCGTGGGTTGGGTTCATCGGCTGCCGCCGCAGTCGCCGGTGTGGCCGCCGCCAATGGTTTGGCCGGTTTCGCGTTGACCGATGGCCAGGTCATCCAGACCGCCTCGGCTTTCGAGGGCCACCCCGATAATGCCGCGGCATCGGTGCTCGGTGGGGCAGTGGTGAGCTGGACGGATAAACCTGTCGATGGGCACACCTCCCCGCAGTACCGTGCTGTGGGTCTCGACGTGCACCCGGATATTAAAGCCACCGCATTGGTGCCGACCTTCCATGCCTCTACTAATGCGGTCCGCCAGGTGCTGCCTAGCGATGTCTCGCACGTCGACGCACGGTTCAACGTCTCCCGTACTGCCGTGATGGTCACCGCGCTGACCAAACACCCCGAGCTGCTGTGGGAGGGCACCCGGGACCGGTTGCACCAGACCTACCGCGCTGAGGTGCTGCCGGTCACCGCAGAGTGGGTCAACCGCCTGCGTAACCGCGGTTATGCCGCGTTCCTCTCCGGTGCCGGCCCGACCTGCCTGGTTGTTGGCACGGAATACGTGCCAGACGATGTCCTGGCTGAGGCGCGGGAGTCCGGTATCTCCATAAAGAACCTCGATGTCGCTGGCCCTGCCACAGTAGAGATTCTGGACTAACTGGCCCTTTTTGAGGCATAAAGCCCGGCTGCGCGTACCAGCGCAGCCGGGCTCTTGCTGTGGCCTGGGCGGTTAGTGTGGGGCCGGTCCTGCCGCAGCGCCGCCGCGGCCGACTTCACCAGCACCTGCTGCGGTGGGGTTAGAGCCCGGCCCCGGCAGGCACACGATGTCGAAATCGCCATCGGCTAGGTGCTTGCGTAGGTCCTTTTTGTCGAATTTTTGTACTGAGGTCTTATCGATACTGTCGACGAAGGCCCAGTACTCCGGCAGCATCCACTTCGGCAGCTTGGGGGCTAAGAAATCACGCAGTTTGGTGGCGGTTTCCGCATTGGGTTCGACACCGTCGATAAGCACAGTGACCGCCAGGGGACGCTCGCCCCACTTTTTATCCGGCATGCCGATCACAGCGCACTCGACGACCTTCTGGGAGGCCATCACAAGATTCTCCAGCTGGGCGGAGTAGATCCATTCGCCACCGGAGCGAATCACATCACGGGCCCGGTCCTGAACATTGAGGTAGCCGTCACGGGTAATGGAACCAACATCGCCGGTGCGCAACCACCCGTCGTCGGTGAACATATCTGCACCGTCTTCGACCTCATTGCCGCGGAAGATATGTGCGTCGCCGCCTTCGTCTTCCTCCTCGGAGTGGAAGTACCTGGCAGTCACAGTATTACCCCGGACCTGGAGTTCACCCTGGTTGCGGTCATGCAGGCCAAGCTGGCGGCCTTCTTCATCAACAATGCGGAATTCCAATAAATCGCCGAAACGTCCCTGGCTGAACCGGTAACTCTCACGGGCTTCGCCAGAGGCTCCGCGTGGCGGCCGGGCCACCGTGCCCAGCGGAGAGGTTTCTGTCATACCCCAGGCGTGGATGACGTCGATGCCGTAATGCTGCTCCCACAGGCGAATAAGTCGCGGCGGGGCGGGGGAGCCGCCAACAAATATTTCTTGCAGGCTCATCCGTTCCGGCGGGTTGTTCAAGTAGTGCACAATGAGCGAAATCCACACCGTCGGAACGCCAATAGCCGCCCGTGGCGACGAGGTGGCGATAATATCGGCGAGCCGCTGCGGCGACATATCAGCATCGGGGAACACGATCGGCGCCCCGCAGGCAAAGCACGCCAGCGGCACACCCCAGCACAGCACGTGATAGATCGGCACACACGCCAACCACGCTTCACCGTGGGTAATCGCCAGAGCATCCGGGGTGCGCAGGTTCAGTGTGTGCAAGTACATCGAACGATGTGAGTACGCCACACCTTTGGGGGCGCCGGTAGTACCAGTGGAGTAGCACAGGGCTGCCGCGTCGTTCTCGTCGACAACAGGCCAGTCGAATTTGGTGGGTTTGCCGTCGATAAGCCCCTCGTAGGAGTAACACTCGACGGAATCGGGGATGTGGCGCGTGGCGGCCTCAACCTCGGTGAGACCGATGAACACCACTGCGCGCACATGCGGGCAGTCCGGCAACATCTTCCCAAGCAGCTCGGCGAGGCGGGGGTCAGCGATGATGACCTCGTCGTGGGCGTGATTGATGATGTGCACAATCTGGTCCGGCATCAGCTGCCGGTTCAGTGGCTGGAAAACAGCCCCCATGCTGGCTACCGCAAAGAATGTTTCCAGGTGTTCGGCACAGTTATGCATCAGCGTGCCGACGCGCTGGTCACCGTCGATGCCCAGATCATCACGCAGGGCATGGGCTAAAGCTGCTGCACGCGCGCCGATCGTGTCGAAGGTCGTTTCTTCTGGGCCATCGTCAGTCCAGGTGGTTACCGGGGTGTTGGCGTGAATAGTGCGGCCGTACTCCACAATCCGGGCCACCGATAAAGGGACCTGCTGCATGGTGCTGTGCATGGCGTCCAGCCTATCTGGGATAGGGGGCCGACACGCTGGAATGGGGTTGTGGTTGCCCGGTGGGCCTTAGAATGACTACCCTGTAGTCCGATGGCCATCGCGGCCGACCCGCCACACTCGCTCTTACGAGTAACGGCGGAGAGTCACCTGGTTTTACCGCGAGCCACCCCACATCTTTTCCGCCAGATTTTGCGGTGCCCTTCTGACATGGCATCGCCAGGCGGGGCAGTACACCGCCCATTGGCGCTTGAGTTCATTTTTACCGAGCGGACAGCGGGTGGGGACCCACATTGAAAGGACACCGTGACCGATACGGACACCACCGCCCAGGCACAGCCAGAAAACCTTGCTGCGCTTCGTATGGCGGAATTGCGCGCCATTGCCGCCTCTAAAGGCATCAAGGGGATTTCCGGGATGCGCAAGAGCAACCTGATCGAAGCGATTCAGAATTCGACGGGTGGCAACGCTGCGGCTGCAACCCCCGTTGCGGACAAGCCCAAGAAGGCCAGCAAGCCGAAGAATGAGGGCAAGGCCAATAGCGACGATTCCTCTGATAAGCCGCAGCAGTCCTCGAATAAGCAGTCCGACGATAAGCAGTCCAAGGACAAGCAGGACGCGCCTGCCGAGGATTCCGGTAAGGATAAGTCCGACCGCGATCAGAACAACGGTGGCGGCAAGAATAACCGGGATAATCGCGACAACCGCGACAACCGCAACCGCCGTAACCGCGATAACAACGGTGGCGGCAATAACGACAACCGTGACAATAACGGCGGCGGCAATAACGATAACCGCGGCAATAACGACAACCGCGGTAACAACAACGACAACCGCGGCAACAACAACGACAACCGCGGTAATAACAACGGCGGCGGCAATAACGACAACAACAACGGCCCCCGCAATGACCGCAACGACCGCAATGACGGTCGCGGACGCAACCGCCGCAATCGCCGCAACCGCCGGGATCGTCGCAACCGCAACGACAACCCCGGCAATAACGGCGGCGGCGCCGATGAGGTGCGCGAGGGCGACGTTTTGCAAAAGGTCGCCGGCATCGTCGACGTGCTCGATAACGACTCCGGCTTCGTCCGCACCTCCGGCTACCTGCCGGGACACTCCGATGTCTACATCTCCCAGAACATGGTCCGTAAATTCGGTCTGCGTAAGGGCGATGCCATCGTCGGTGAAGCCCGCACCCCGCGTGATGGCGGCTCCTCCGGGCAGGTCACCCACGGCTCCGGCCGCAATAAGCGCAAGTACAACCCGCTGGTCAAGGTCGAGTCCATCAACGGCATGGACCCGGATAAGGCCAAGCAGCGCGCCACTTTCTCCAAACTCACCCCGCTGTACCCCAACCAGCGCCTGCGTTTGGAAACTGACCCGAAGATCCTCACCACTCGTGTGATCGACCTGATCATGCCGATTGGTAAGGGCCAGCGTGCGCTCATCGTGTCCCCGCCCAAGGCCGGTAAGACCACGATCATGCAGAACATCGCTAACGCCATCGCCACGAATAATCCTGAGTGCTACCTCATGGTCGTCCTGGTCGATGAGCGGCCTGAAGAGGTCACCGACATGAAGCGGTCGGTGCGTGGCGAAGTTATTGCCTCCACCTTCGACCGCCCGCCGTCGGACCACACCACCGTCGCCGAGCTCGCTATTGAGCGCGCCAAGCGCCTGGTCGAGGAGGGCAAGGACGTTGTTGTGCTGCTCGACTCGATCACCCGCCTTGGTCGTGCCTACAACAATTCCTCCCCGGCATCGGGCCGTATCCTTTCCGGCGGTGTGGATTCCTCCGCGCTGTACCCGCCGAAGCGGTTCCTCGGCGCTGCCCGCAATATCGAAGAGGGCGGCTCGCTGACCATCATCGCCACTGCGATGGTCGAGACCGGTTCTGCCGGCGACACCGTGATTTTCGAGGAGTTCAAGGGCACCGGCAATGCCGAGCTGAAGCTGGATCGCCGCATTTCGGAGCGCCGCGTATTCCCGGCTGTGGATGTATCCCCGTCGGGTACTCGTAAGGACGAGCTGCTGCTCAACCCCGAAGAGGCCCGCGTGATGCACAAGTTGCGTCGCATCCTGTCCGCCCTTGAACCGCAGGACGCCATTGACCTGCTGATTAAGCAACTGAAGAAGTCGGCCAATAACCGCGAATTCCTCACTCGCGTGGCAACCTCGGCGCCCATGGCTGCCGATGTTGACGTCGACGAGATGGTCTAGGAGTAATTCTTATGGCCGATAAGGTCACTGCAGTAGACGACATCCTCTCCGAATATCACGGTCTGGAAGCCCAGCTGTCCGACCCGGAGCTGCATAACGACGCCTCGGCAGCCCGCCGCGTCGGCAAGCGATTCTCGCAGCTGCAGCCGATCGTGCAGGCCCATAAGCGACTCACCCAGGTCGAAGAAGACCTGGAAGCCGCCCGGGAGATGGCGCGTGAGGACAGTGAATTCGCCGCTGAGGCCGAGACACTGGAGACCGAACGCATCGAGCTCGAAGAGCACCTGGCGGACCTGCTGGCCCCGCGTGACCCCCATGATGGTGATGACATCGTCATGGAGGTCAAGTCCGGTGCCGGCGGCGAGGAAGCTGCCCTATTCGCTGGTGAGCTGGCTCGTATGTACCAGCGCTACGCGGAGAAAAATGGTTTCGTCACCGAGGTGCTCGGTGTTTCCGAGTCCGATCTCGGGGGCGTGAAGGACCTCACCATGTCTATCCGGCAGAAGAACCCGTCGCCGGATGGGGCATGGAGCGTGTTCAAATTCGAGGGCGGCGTGCACCGAGTGCAGCGGGTACCGGTGACTGAGTCCCAGGGCCGGATTCAGACCTCCGCGGCAGCGGTGCTGGTCTACCCCGAACCGGATGAGGTCGAGGACGTCCAGATCGACGATAAGGATGTGCGCGTCGATGTCTACCGTTCCTCCGGTAAGGGCGGCCAGGGCGTGAACACCACTGACTCTGCTGTGCGCCTGACACACCTGCCCACTGGCCTGGTGGTGACCTGTCAGAAGGAACGCTCCCAGATTCAGAATAAGGCGCGCGCCATGCAGGTGCTGGCTGCCCGGCTGCAGCAGATGCAGGAGGAAGCAGCCGCGGCTGAGGCCTCTGATGCGCGGCGCTCGCAGGTGCGTACGGCCGACCGTTCGGAGCGTGTGCGTACCTATAACTTCCCCGAAAATCGCCTGTCTGACCACCGCATTGGCTATAAGGCGCACAATCTTGATGCGGTGTTGGGTGGCGATATGGGTGACCTGCTGACTGCCTTGCATGAGGCAGAGCGCCAGGAGCGCCTGGAGGCGGAATAGATGCGCACCGTCGCGGCGGTGCTCGCGCAGGCCGAAGCTGAGCTTGCCGACGCTGGGTGCGCCTCACCGCGTGCCGATACTGAGCTTTTAGCGATGCATGCCACCGGCTGGTCGCGTACCCAGCTGCTGTTTAGCCGGCGCGATGAAGTGGGCGTCGATAGTCCGCTGGCCGGTGTTTTTGTCGATTATGTGGCCCGGCGGGCGCGACGGGAACCGCTGCAGCACATCATCGGCAGCGCCCAGATCATCGGCACCGAACTCGCTGTTGGCCCGGGGGTGTTCATCCCGCGCCCGGAAACCGAGCTGCTTATTGAGTGGGCGGTGAACGAGCTGCGCGGCATTGCGCGCCCGATTGTGGTGGACCTATGTGCTGGTTCCGGCACGATCGCGCTGGCCGTCGCCGATCAGATCGATGCCGAGATTTATGCCGTCGAAATTGACCCGGTCGCGTTCGAGTGGCTAGCGCGCAATGCTCACGAGCGCGGCGACGTGCACCTGATCAAGGGGGATGCCACCGACCCGCAGCTGCTCAGCGGCCTATCTGGTCGGGTTGATGCGGTGTTGTCGAACCCGCCGTATGTGCCTGAGGCCACTGTGGTCGCACCCGAGGTGCGCGCCGACCCACACCATGCAGTTTTCGGTGGTGACGATGGTTTGGACGTTATTCGACCTATGATGGCCACAGTGCGCCGCCTGCTGCGTTCCGGTGGGGTGGCGGCAATTGAACATGATGATGACGCTGCCGCAGGCATCAGCGCTGTATTCGCCGATACCGGTGGTTTCAGTGCGGCGGCGGTGCACCAGGATCTTGCTGGACGCGACCGGTTCAGTACCGCTGTGCGACACTAGCGAGACCGACGATATCTGCGTAGAAAGGTTTGGCCGCACTCCCATGAGCCGGATTTTCGATTGCTCCACTGAGCAGGGCCGCGAGGCTGGTCTTACCGCTGCAACCGACGCCGTGCAGTCGGGGCGTCTGGTCGTGCTGCCGACCGATACTGTCTACGGCCTGGGCTGCGATGCGTTCAATAATGAAGCCGTCGCGGCGCTGCTGCGCGCAAAGCACCGTGGCCCGGATATGCCGGTGCCGGTGCTCATTGGTTCCTGGTCTACCGTCGATGGGCTGGTGCGGGAGCACACCGCTGCTGGCCGCACTCTGGTGGAGGCCTTCTGGCCCGGCGGGTTGTCGATTGTGGTTAACCAGGCCCCGAGCTTGCCGTGGAATCTGGGAGATACCCGCGGCACCGTGATGTTGCGGATGCCGCTGCACCCGGTGGCGATTGAGCTTTTGCGCCGCACCGGCCCGATGGCGGTGTCGTCGGCGAATATCTCCGGCCAGGAGCCGGCGGTAACTGCGGTGCGCGCTAAACAACAGCTCGGTGGGGAAGTAGCCATTTACCTCGACAGTGGCCAAGCCGATACGGGCACTGCCTCCTCCATCGTGGACCTATCCGGCAACCAGCCGCGACTTTTGCGGGAGGGCGCGATTTCTGCCGAGCGCATTGCTGAAGTATTGGGCATGTCTGCGGACCTGCTGCGCGGGCAGTCGAACGGTTAAGCCCTATGCAGTTGGCAGGGGCAGGCGAGACGGCCATATTGGCCGCCGCCGGAGGTGGCGCCGGTGTACCAATGCGTGAGTTGGCGCTCATCGCATTGGTTGCTGCGGCAGCTACGTTCTTACTCACCGGTGTGGTGCGCTATGCCGTGGTGGCATCGGGCTGGTTGGATGAGCCGCGCAGCCGCGACGTGCACGATATCCCCAAGCCCAGGCTGGGTGGGGTGGCGATGTACACCGGCGTCATTATTGCGGTGCTGTTGGCCAGTAACCTGCCGGCGCTGAACCGGGGGTTCCCGCCGGTCACCCCGGATATGGAAGCGGTGGTGTGGTCGGCGACAGTGCTGTTGTGCATTGGCGTTGCCGACGACCTTTTCGACCTGGACGCGCTGACGAAATTATTGGGACAGATTCTGGCTGCCTTGGTGCTTTCGCTCAAAGGCGTGAGTTGGTACCTGCTGTACGTACCTTTTGATGGTGGCTCGGTGCTGGTACTCGACCCCGTATTGGCGACGATATTGACCGTGCTGTTTACCGTGGCACTGATTAATGCCATCAATTTTGTCGACGGTATCGATGGCCTTGCTGCAGGGCTGGGCATGATTGCCGCCGGGGCCATCCTTGTCTATTCGATGGTGATGCTGCACGACCAGGGCGGTGCGGTCTCTGCGTACCCGCCGGCGATGATTTCTGCGGCTCTTTTAGGTGCTTGCCTGGGCTTTTTGCCGCATAATTTTGAGCCGGCCCGCATTTTTATGGGCGATTCTGGGGCCATGCTGATTGGCCTATTGCTGGCCGCGGCGTCGACATCAGCGTCGGGACGCATCTCTCCGACGATGTTTGGCACTGCCGACGCGGTCGCCTTGTGGTCGCCCATCATTGTGGTCGCAGCAGCATTATCCATCCCCATGCTGGACCTGGTTTTGGCGGTGCTGCGCCGCACCCGGGCCGGCAAGTCGCCGTTTGCCCCCGACAAAATGCATCTGCATCACCGATTATTGGACCTTGGCCATAGTCACCGTCGGGTGGTGTTGGTGCTCTACACCTGGGTGTCGGTCGTGGCCTATGCGGCGGTGGGCACCACAGTCTTCCCAGCTGGTTTTGTATTGCTTACATTTGGCGTATTGCTCATCGTCGCGGTGCTGGTGACCTTCGGCTGGCGCGGACAAATCGGCGAACCAAAGCACATTCGCGATGAAAGTACGGGGCACACCACCCCCGACGCGGACATGAGCGCCGCACCTGCCGGGCGGCATTCCCACAAGGCGCGCAATGGCCGGGCCAGTGCAGCACACCCACCCAGGGTGAAACGCAACAGCGCGCCACATAAATAGGACCTGGGATAGGCCCGGTATGATCCGGCAACGTGACTGAGCCCAATTCTTCCGCCACGCCCGAACCGGCCGAAACATTGTCCAAGTACGACAACTCACGCCGCCCGCTGCAGTCCGCTGCGAAATACGGTGCACTCGCCCTAGCAGGTGCGATGCTGTTGTCCCTGCTTGCTTGGGGCGGTAAAGAAGGCATGCCCGGAGTGTGGGGGGTAGTGCTTGGTACAGCCATCGGCGGTGGTTTTGTGCTGCTGACCGTGCTGTCGGTGTGGTTTACCGCAGGCACCACCCCCGTCGTTACCGGTGCAGTGGTGATGGGGTCCTGGCTGCTGAAAGTTGTGGCCCTCATCCTTGTGCTGGCGCTGATTAACGACATGACTTTCTACGACAAAAATGCGTTTTTCGTCACTGTCATCGTCGCGTTGATTGTCACCATCGGCGCTGAAGTGTGGGGTATGGCACAGGAAAATCTCACCTACGTGGGATCGAAATAACGCCTCAGTAGTCGCTGAGACAGACTCTGTGCAGCGCATAGCGTTTTCTAGGCCAAAGCTGTGGGGTAGGGGCTGACCCTTCCACCCGATCGGCGGTACCCCGATCCTTGGCCCCGTCCACAACGCACCCAAATAAATGCGCGTTGTGGGGGTATGGCGGGTGGGTGTAGCCGATTCGGAACTGTTATCCTAAGCAATGGGTAAGACAGCCGAGCCCGATCCAGCCCATACCAGCACCATTGGTGTGTGCATGACGTGTTCTCGGTGCTGCGCCGGGAGTCCGGAGGCAGTACAGGCTGGCTCCCCGTGAGTGCCGCCCCGATGTGCGAGGGAATCCGCGGCAACCCACGTTAAAGGACATCCCTCGCACCGCTTGACCTGGTTCTTGCGGCCCAAACACGGGAGAGAACGCTGAGCGTTGCAACACTTGCCATGAAGGGCGAATTCCATTCGCCCAGCTTGGAGGAGGAGTTTTTCCCGGGTGACTGGTTGGGCAAATGGCTCATCGGGGATGCCGGCGACTGGTTCGCCATGGATCGTCTGATGTTTGTCCGTTTGCTCATGGCCGTGATCGTCGGTGTGTTCTTCATCGTCGCTATGCGACGTCCGAAGCTCGTGCCGTCGGGACTGCAGAACGTTGCGGAGTTCTTCCTGGATTTCGTGCGTATTCACATCGCCGAAGACATCTTGGGCAAGAAGGAAGGCCGCCGGTTCCTGCCGGTGATTGCCACCATCTTCTTCCTTGTCTTCGCGACGAATTTCGCTGCCGTTATTCCTGGACTGAATATTTCGCCGAACGCGCGTATCGGCATGCCTTTGGTTCTCGCCCTCTTCGCCTACGTGGTCTTCATCTACGCAGGTGCTAAGAAGTACGGCTTCTTCTCTTTCGTGAAGTCGTCTGTGGTGATTCCGAATCTGCCGCCAGTGCTGCACCTCATCGTGGTGCCGATCGAAATTTTCTCCACCTTCGTCCTGCGACCGGCCACGCTGACCATCCGTTTGATGGCCAACATGCTGGCTGGCCACATGGTTCTCGTCTTGTTGTTCTCTGCCACGAACTTCTTCTTCTGGCAGTTGAACGGTTGGACGGCCCTGTCCGGACTGACTCTGGTCGCCTCTGTCTTGTTCACGCTGTTCGAGCTACTGGTAATTTTCCTGCAGGCATATATTTTCGCCCTGCTATGCGCCGTGTATATCGAACTGTCGCTGCACGCAGACGAGCACTAGAACCCCGGCCCCGGTGAGCGCACCGGGGACGATGACTCCAACTAAATAGCACGACCCCACTTGACCTCACGCCCGGGTTTCATACCTACAAACAACGCCCGGGTACTCCAGAAAGGGAACAGTTCATAATGAACGACGTCATCCTCACCGCCCAGGACGCTGTGGCCACCAGCGAAGGTGGTCTGAAGACCATCGGTTACGGTCTCTCTACCCTGGGCCCGGGCCTTGGTATCGGCATTGTTGCCGGCAAGACCGTCGAAGGCATGGCTCGCCAGCCCGAGATGGCCGGCCAGCTCCGTACCACCATGTTCCTGGGCATTGCCTTCACCGAGGCCCTCGCCCTCATCGGCCTGGTTGCTGGCTTCGTCTACTAATCCGGACCGACAAGCGGAAGATACTGAACCATGAACGATTTCTTTTTTAATGTGGCGGAGGGGGCGGGTGAGATCCCTATGGGGGATGCCATCAACCCGCTGGTCCCGAAGTCCTATGACATCGTCTGGTCCATCTTTGCCCTCGTAATCATTCTGGTTATCTTTTGGAAGTTTGTGCTTCCGAAGTTCCAGGAGGTCCTGACCGAGCGGGAGGACCGGATTGAGGGCGGCATTGAACGTGCCGAGGCCGCACAGGCCGAGGCCAAGGCTGCCCTTGAGAAGTACAACAGCCAGCTTGCTGAGGCCCGCACCGAAGCCGCGAAGATTCGCGATGAAGCCCGTGTCCAGGGCCAGAAGATCATTGACGACGCGACCGCTAAGGCTAATGCCGAAAGCGACCGCATCATCGAAAACGGTGAGCGTCAGCTTCTGGCGCAGCGCGAAAATGTTGTGACCGAGCTGCGCAAGGAGATGGGTCAGAACTCCATCAACCTTGCTGAGCGTCTGCTCGGAGAGCAGCTGTCCGACGATGTGAAGACCTCGGGCACCATCGATCGCTTCCTAGGCGACCTCGACACCGTGGCTCCGGCCGGAAAGTAGGCGACATGCACGCAGCTAGCCGCGAATCCTTGGAGACGCTCCAGACGGATCTGGACAGGCGCATTGAGCAGTCCGATAACTCCGTCGCAGCCGCCGCCACCGCCGGTGCAGAGATCTTCGACGTTGTCGAGGTTCTTGATGGCGACCGCGGCCTGCGTGGTGCCGTCGCCGACCAGTCGGCACCTGTCGAGCAGCGCTCCGGACTTGTCCGGGACGTGCTCAATGGCAAGGTGTCCGACTTGACCGTGGAGGTAGTCGCCACCGCAGCCGCGCAGTCGTGGTCTAAGCCGCGAGACCTGCCCCGTGCATTGGTGGAAGTTGGCCGTCGCGCCCTGTTGCGCTCTGCGCAGCAGCAGAATCAGCTCGAAACCGTTGAGGACGAGCTATTCCGCCTGGGCCATATTCTGGCTAACGAAACGCAGCTTGAACAGCTGCTCGCGACTAAAACCGCAACACCGGAGGCCCGGCGTGAACTGCTGGCCTCGGTGCTCTACGGCAAGGTCACTTCGGTGACCGAAGCTTTGGCAGCACAGGCCGTCGCACGCCCCCGGCAGCGACCTGCCGACGACATCACCGCAATCAGCAAGCAGGCAGCAAACCTGCGCGATTGCGAGGTCGCCCAGGTCACCAGCGCCACCAGTTTGAGCTCTGAGCAAGAGAACGCACTGGCGGAGAAGTTGGGCCGGATCTATGGCACGAATATTTCGGTGCACACCACGATCGATAATTCGATCCTGGGTGGCCTGGTTATTCGAGTTGGCGACGAGGTCATTGACGGCAGCGTTTCGAAGAAAATCGAAACCCTGCGGGTTGGCCTCAGCTGACGGATGGTTTCACACGTATTCACTGGAAGAGAATTAACCGAGAGCAGGAAGAACATGGCGGAGCTGACGATCTCCTCCGATGAGATCCGTAGCGCGATTGCGAACTACACTTCGAGCCACTCGCCGGAGACCTCCCGTGAGGAGGTCGGCACGGTCATTAGTGCTGCCGATGGTATTGCCCAGGTTTCTGGCATGCCGTCGGTGATGACTAACGAGCTGCTCGAGTTCCCGGGTGGCGTCATTGGCGTGGCCCAGAACCTAGACACTGACAAGATCGGCGTCGTTATCTTGGGCCAGTTTGAAACGCTGGCAGAGGGTGACGAGGTCAAGCGGACCGGAGAAGTCCTGTCCATCCCGGTCGGGGACGACTTCCTCGGCCGCGTTATCAACCCCCTTGGCGAGCCCATCGACGGTCTCGGCGACATCAAGGAAGAGGAGCAGCGCGTACTCGAGCTGCAGGCCCCTTCCGTGCTTGAGCGCCAGCCCGTCGAGGAGCCGATGCAGACCGGCATCAAAGCCATCGACGCAATGACCCCGATTGGTCGCGGTCAGCGTCAGCTGATCATTGGTGACCGTAAGACCGGTAAGACCGCGGTCTGCATCGACACCATCATCAACCAGAAGGCCAACTGGGAGTCTGGCGACCCCGAGAAGCAGGTCCGCTGCATCTACGTCGCCGTCGGCCAGAAGGGCTCGACCATCGCTGGTGTGCGCCAGACCCTCGCCGAGAACGGCGCCCTGGACTACACCACCATCGTTGCCGCCCCGGCATCCGATTCGGCTGGTTTCAAGTGGCTCGCACCGTTCGCCGGTGCCGCCCTGGGCCAGCACTGGATGTACAAGGGCAAGCACGTTCTGGTTATTTACGATGACCTGACCAAGCAGGCCGAGGCCTACCGTGCCATCTCCCTGCTGCTGCGTCGTCCCCCGGGACGTGAGGCATACCCCGGTGACGTCTTCTACCTGCACTCCCGTCTGCTGGAGCGCGCGGCGAAGCTGTCCGACGATATGGGCGCTGGCTCGCTGACGGCCCTGCCGATCATCGAAACCAAGGCCAATGACGTCTCGGCGTTCATTCCGACCAACGTCATTTCGATTACCGACGGCCAGGTCTTCCTTGAGTCCGACCTGTTCAACCAGGGTGTCCGCCCGGCTATTAACGTCGGTATTTCGGTCTCCCGTGTCGGTGGTGCCGCCCAGACCAAGGGCATGAAGAAGGTTTCCGGCAACCTGCGTCTGGACCTGGCTGCCTACCGTGACCTCGAGGCCTTCGCGATGTTCGCATCCGACCTCGATGACGCCTCCAAGTCTCAGCTTGAGCGCGGCCAGCGACTGGTCGAGCTGCTGAAGCAGAAGGAGAACCAGCCGCAGCCCGTCGAAGACCAGATGGTGTCCATCTGGCTTGCCGGCCAGGGCAAGTTCGACGATGTCCCGGTTGAGGATGTCCGTCGCTTCGAAAGCGAACTGCTGGAGTACCTGCACGCAGAGCATTCCGCGGTCTACGACCAGATTGAGGGCGGCAAGCCCTTCGCTGATGAGTCTCAGGAGACCCTGAAGCAGGCCGTGGATAAGTTCAAGCGCTCCTTCCAGACCTCTGAAGGTCACCCTGTCGCCCACGAAGCCCCGGCTGATGCGCTGGACGACAAGGACCTGAACAAGGAGCAGATCACGGTCTCTCGCAAGGCCCAGAAGTAGGCGGCCATGCGTGTACAGACCGTCATCGGAAATAAAGAAGGGAGGCGTTAGATATGGCGAATCTTCGTGAACTACGAGCCCGCATTAAGTCGGTGAACTCGACGAAGAAGATCACCAAGGCACAGGAGCTCATTGCGACCTCGCGCATCACCAAGGCGCAGCGTCGTGTTGCTGATTCCCAGCCCTACGCCGACGAGATCGAGCACGTCATCGGGCGGCTCGCCTCGGCTTCCTCGCTTGAACACCCGATGCTCCGGGAGCGTGAGGACGCTAAGCGTGCTGCGGTTCTGGTTGTCACCAGTGACCGCGGTATGTGTGGCGGCTACAACCACAACGTCATCAAGCGCGCCGCCGAGCTTCGTGCTCGGTTGGAGAAGGACGGCTTTGAGGTCGCCCTGTACGTCACCGGTAAGAAGGGAATCGATTACTACGATTTCCGCGAGGTCGGCCTCGCCGGTACCTGGGAGGGCTTCTCTCAGGACCCGGAGTACGCGGCCACCCACGATGTGCGCCGTCACTTGATTGATGGCTTCGTCGGTGGTTCCGAGGGCACCGCTAAGTGGCGTGAAGGTCTGCGCGGCGTTGCCGAGGGCGAAGAGGTTCAGGGCTTTGACCAGGTGCACATCGTGTACACCCAGTTCAAGTCGATGCTCTCGCAGGTTCCCTCGGCGCATAAATTGCTGCCCATCGAGCCTGTGTACGAGGACGAAGAACTGGATCTCGGCGAGGACATGTTGGCCGCGCCGGACCACGACGTCGTACCTGACTACGAGTTCGAGCCTGATGCCGACACCCTGTTGGCTGAACTGCTCCCGCAGTATGTGTCCAAAACCATTTTCGCCCTCATGCTGGAGGCTGCTGCCTCTGAGTCGGCTGCCCGCCGTACTGCCATGAAGTCGGCGACGGACAACGCCACGGAGCTGGTCAAGGACCTCTCCCGGGTGGCCAACCAGGCTCGCCAGGCGCAGATTACCCAGGAAATCACAGAAATCGTCGGTGGCGCCGGTGCGCTCGACGACAGCGGAGAAAGTGACTAGATATGAGCACAGCTCTTAAAGATTTTGAAGAGCAGGACACCGCGAAGGGCGGCGTCGGCCGCGTCGCGCGTGTTATCGGTGCCGTCGTCGACGTGGAGTTCCCGCGTAACGAGCTTCCGGCACTGTACAACGCCCTGACCGTCGAGGTTGAACTCGAAGCAGTGGCGAAGACCATCGTGTTGGAGACTGCCCAGCACCTCGGTGACAACATGGTGCGCGCTATCGCCATGGCCCCCACCGACGGCCTGGTTCGTGGCGTCGACGTGCACGACACCGGAAAGCCGATTTCGGTCCCGGTGGGCGACGTCGTCAAGGGCCACGTCTTCAACGCACTCGGTGACTGCCTCGACGAGCCGGGTCTCGGCCGCGATGGCGAGCAGTGGGGTATCCACCGCGAGCCGCCGGCCTTCGACCAGCTCGAAGGTAAGACCGAGATCCTCGAGACCGGCATTAAGGTCATTGACCTGCTGACCCCGTATGTGAAGGGCGGCAAGATTGGCCTGTTCGGTGGCGCTGGTGTGGGGAAGACGGTTCTCATCCAGGAGATGATTACCCGTATTGCTCGCGAGTTCTCCGGTACCTCCGTCTTCGCCGGTGTTGGTGAACGTACCCGTGAGGGCACCGACCTCTTCCTGGAAATGGAAGAGATGGGTGTGCTGCAGGACACCGCGCTTGTCTTCGGCCAGATGGATGAGCCGCCGGGAGTTCGTATGCGCGTCGCCCTGTCCGGCCTGACTATGGCCGAGTACTTCCGCGACGTGCAGCACCAGGACGTGCTGCTGTTCATCGACAACATCTTCCGTTTCACCCAGGCCGGCTCTGAGGTCTCGACCCTGCTGGGTCGTATGCCTTCTGCCGTGGGCTACCAGCCCACCCTGGCTGACGAGATGGGTGTGCTGCAGGAGCGAATCACCTCGACCAAGGGTCGTTCGATTACCTCCCTGCAGGCCGTCTACGTGCCCGCCGACGACTACACCGACCCGGCGCCGGCGACGACCTTCGCACACCTCGATGCAACCACCGAGCTGTCGCGTTCCATTGCTTCGAAGGGTATTTACCCTGCTGTGGACCCGCTGACCTCTACCTCTCGTATCCTCGAGCCGAGCATTGTCGGCGACGAGCACTACCGAGTTGCGCAGCAGGTCATCAACATCCTGCAGAAGAACAAGGAACTCCAGGACATCATCGCCATCCTCGGTATGGACGAACTGTCCGAAGAGGACAAGGTGACCGTCCAGCGCGCACGTCGTATCCAGCGCTTCCTGGGCCAGAACTTCTTCGTTGCGGAGAAGTTCACCGGCCTGAAGGGCTCCTACGTCCCGCTGACCGACACCGTGGAAGCCTTCGACCGCATCTGCAAGGGCGACTTCGACAACTACCCCGAAATGGCCTTCGATGGCCTCGGTGGTCTCGACGATGTCGAGAAGAAGTACGCCGAAATGCAGAAGAAGTAAGGGGAGTCCACATGGCTGAAATCACCGCTGAACTGGTCGCCGTTGACGGCAGGCTCTGGGCTGGCGACGCCACCCTGGTCTCTGCACAGACCACCGAGGGTGAGATCGGCGTCCTGCCCGGCCACCAGCCTTTCCTCGGCCAGCTGGTCGATAATGGCACGGTGACTATCAAGACCGTCGGTGGCGAGGTTCTCGTCGCGGCTGTCCAGGGTGGCTTCCTCTCTGTTTCCACCTCGAAGGTGACCATCTTGGCAGATTCGGCAGTGTGGGCCTCTGATGTCGACACTGCAGAAGCTGAAGCTGGTCTGACGTCCGACGACCCTGCTGTCGTCGCGCGCTCGGAGGGCGCCCTGCGTGCCCAGCGTCGCGCGAAGGCTGGCGTGTCCTAAGCGACCACTGCGTACCCAACAACCCCGCACTGCCCGGCTTGCCCGGGGGCGGGGTTGTTGTCATATCCGGGCAAGTTCGCTGCAACGAACTTTTTGGGTGTAATTAGCGCTATCGGTTTTTTACTGGGTGATTGCTGGACTAGAGTTATCAAAAATATCTACTCCGCCCTCCTCCCGTAGTCAGCCAGCCCGTTGGCTAGGGGACCGTCCGCAAGAGGTGACGTTGACTCTTCTCTTTCTCCTCACCCTCGCGCTCGGCATGGCCGTCGCCCTCGCCGGGTTACTCGCCCTGTGGCGCTTTTCGCACCTGCGTTCTTCCGGACTTCCCGTAGCCATCCGCCCGATGCCAACCAAGACTGACGGTAGTGGCTGGCGTCATGGTGTGGCCGTGTGTTCTGACTCTGTGGCCAAGATGTATAAACTCCGTTCGCTGCGCCCCGGTGCTGACATCACTATCGCCCGTCATGGCGTCGATCTTGTCTCCCGCCGCGACCCTTCTGAGGTCGAGGCGGGATTTTTTGATCAAGACACCCGGGTGTTGCACATCGTTGAAGACAACGGCCGCGAGTGGGAATTAGCCGTGGATATCTCTGGGGACACCGCATTAGTCTCCTGGATTGAATCCTCCCCATCGATGCGGCAAACCCGCAGGTTGCCGGTCAATATCGAACGTGGTTTCCGCGCCGCCCGCAAGCGCAATACGCGCAACCGCTAGCCGCCGGTTATGGTGGTCGAATGCGTCTTGTCATCGCCCGCTGCACTGTCGACTACGTCGGTAGGCTCACCGCCCACCTACCCGAAGCAACCCGTCTGGTACTGGTCAAAGCCGATGGGTCCGTGTCGGTGCATGCCGACGACCGCGCCTATAAACCGCTGAACTGGATGACCCCGCCGTGCACGCTGACCGAACGCGTCATCACTGACGAGTCCGGCGAAGACACCGGCGAACAGCTCTGGGTGGTGGAAAACAGCAAAGGCGAGCAACTGCGCATCACCGTTTCTGACATCGTGCTCGACCACACCGAAGAGCTAGGGGAGGACCCGGGGCTGACAAAAGACGGTGTGGAGGAACACCTGCAGAAGCTGCTTGCCGACAAATTCACCACCTTCGGCACTGGATGGACGCTGATCCGGCGCGAATTCCCCACCGCCATTGGCCCGGTGGACCTGCTGGGCCGCGATAGTGATGGAACCACCGTTGCCGTAGAGGTCAAGCGGCGCGGCAATATCGATGGTGTCGAACAGCTCACGCGTTATCTCGAGATGCTCAACCGTGATGAGATGCTCGCCCCGGTTAAAGGTGTTTTTGCCGCCCAGGAGATCAAGCCGCAGGCGCGAACGCTTGCCGAAGACCGCGGCATTCGGTGCGTGGTGGTCGACTACGACGAGCTGCGCGGCACGGACTCAAACGAGTTGCGCCTGTTCTAATGCCACGTCGTAATCGTCCTCGTCGTCGCTCAGGGGCGCGCTCGGCTAAGGCTCCGTCGCGCCCACTGCCGCAGTTCGGTTCTTCGTTATCAGGGACCTGGGTGGAAACCGGGCCGGGCCGGCTCGCCCAGGAGGACTTTCATGTCCGCGCTATTACCGCTGGTCAGGCGACGAAGTTTTATCGGTGCCCGGCCTGTGACCAAGAAATCCCACCGGGAGTAGCCCATATTGTGGCCTGGCCGGTCGATTATGGCGCCGGTGCAGATGACCGTCGGCACTGGCACCGAAATTGCTGGCAACGCAGGAACCGGATTGGGCCTGCGCGTTAGGCGGACAGCACCGGGTATGACTAATTCGTCCGTACCAATGCCGAATAGCTCCTTCCAACGGCCCCAGGGCACTTATATAATTCCCCGTTGATACCCCTTAACGAATCTGGGTGCTTCATACGCCCCAGAATGATCGATTCAGAGATAGCGATCAGCACCTAGCGGTAGGGAATCAGGATGACGCGCCGCCCGGCACGTCGGACAGCCCGCGCAGCTGGTGGCTTACCCCTTAGCTGCGCCGGAGAGAAAGGGGCCTCTGGTGGCCGACACCGCAAAAACATCGAGATTCATCCTGGAGCATCTTGGTGGCGCCGATAACATCGCCTCCATGACGCACTGTGCAACACGGTTGCGTTTCCAGCTCCATGATCAGTCCAAAGCCGACACCGACGCACTTGATAGCAACCCTGAGGTCATGGGTGTTGTCCCCCAGGGCAGCACTGGCCTCCAGGTCATCATGGGCGGCGGTGTCGCTGAGTATTACGGTGAACTCCGTAAGCAGCCCGGTATGGGCGACGATGACCGCAGGGCAGCCGGCAAGGAATACGGTGGCGTGCGCAGCAAGTACGGCTGGGTCGACTACAGCTTCGAGTTCCTCTCTGACACGTTCCGCCCCATCCTGTGGGCCCTGCTGGGCGCCTCGCTCATCATCACCCTCCTGGTGCTATGCGACACCTTCGGTATCCAGGACTTCCGCGCCGAAGATCAGCCGCCCACATTCGCGTTCATGCACGCAATGTGGCAGTCGGTGTTCTACTTCCTTCCGGTCATGGTCGGCGCCTGTGCGGCCCGTAAGCTCGGCGCCAATGAGTGGGTCGGCGCAGCTATTCCCTGTGCGCTGCTCACCCCGACCTTCATCGACATGGGCGAACCGGGCGATATCGTCCAGGTATTCGGCCTGCCGATGGTGCTCAATGGCTACTCCGGGCAGGTCTTCCCGCCGCTCATCGCGGCTATCGCCCTGTTCTGGGTAGAAAAGGGACTCAAGAAGATCATCCCCTCCGCGGTGCACATGGTCTTCGTGCCGTTCTTCTCCCTGCTGATCCTGATCCCGCTGACAGCTTTCGTCTTCGGCCCGTTCGGTATCGGTATCGGCAATGGCATCTCTACGCTGCTGCTCAATATCAATGAGTTCAGCCCGTTCATCCTGGCAATCATTGTTCCGCTGCTGTACCCGTTCCTGGTGCCGCTGGGTCTGCACTGGCCGCTTAACGCCATCATGATTCAAAACATCGCCACCCTGGGCTACGACATCATCCAGGGCCCCATGGGTGCATGGAACTTCGCCTGCTTCGGTGTGGTCACCGGTGCGTTCATCATCTCCCTGCGCGACCACGACAAGCAGATGCGCCAGGTCTCCTTCGGCGGCATGATGGCCGGCCTGCTTGGCGGTATTTCCGAACCGAGCCTCTACGGTGTGCTGCTGCGCTTCCGCAAGTCCTACTTGCGCCTGCTGCCCGGCTGTCTGGCCGGCGGCATTGTGATGGGCATCTTCAACGTCAAGGCCAATGCATTCGTGTTCACCTCGCTGCTGACCATCCCGCCCATGGACCCCATGGGCGGTTATGCCATCGGCCTGTCAGTCGCCTTCTTCACCTCGATGCTGCTGGTGGTCTTCTTCGACTACCGCACCGCCGATGAGCGCGCCGAGGTACTTGCCCGACTGGCCGCAGAAAAAGACGCCGAGACCACCAATACTGACACCGCCGCGGTTGCCGGTGCCGGTGCTGCCGCAGGCGCCGGTGCCGGTGCTGCGGCCACCAAGGCTGAGCCGGCGACCACGTCGGTAGCTGTGCTTGACGCCGTTGCCGTGGAGTCCCCGCTGCAGGGCCGCCTTATTGCCCTGTCTGAGGTCCCCGACCCGGCCTTCGCGGCCGGCAAGGTTGGTCGTGGCGCGGCTATCGACCCCACCGGGGACACTGTCGTTGCCCCGTGTGCCGCCAAGGTCATGGCTGCATTCCCGACCGGCCACGCTATTGGCCTGAAGCTGGAGGGCGGCGTTCAGCTGCTCATCCATATCGGTGTGGACACGGTCAATATGGACGGCGAAGGCTTCGAACTGCTCGTCGCCAAGGGCGATGAGGTCGAAGCCGGTACCCCGCTGGTGCGCTTTAACCGCGAGGCCATTGTGGCTGCTGGTTATTCGCCGATCACCCCGGTTCTGGTGACCAACTACCGCAAGTTCGGTGATATCAACGTCATCGCCGAGGGCGATAATATCGCCGCCGGTGACCGTCTCCTCGAGGTCAACGCCAAGCCGGAGTCTTAATCCCCGGCACTTAGAAAAGCCGCCCCTGGGTATGTGGCCCGGGGCGGCTTTTGTGCTGCCGTGGGAACCCCGCGTCGGCAGTGCCGGTTCAGCACCATTGGCCAACCGGCTACCCTTGGGCCCATGCTTATTGCCTTCTCCGTAGCTCCGGCAGCCGGCGACCCCAATGAGGGCATGTCCAAGGCTGTGGCCGAAGCTGTCCGGGTCGTGCGCGAATCCGGCCTGCCCAATGAGACAAATGCCATGTTCACCCTCATCGAGGGCGAATGGGATGAAGTCATGGACGTCGTCAAGCGCGCCACTGAGGCTGTCAGTGCGGTCAGCCCGCGTACCTCGCTGGTGCTCAAGGCCGATATCCGCCCGGGCCGCACAGGCCAGTTGCGGCATAAGGTTGAGCGAGTAGAACAGCGCCTCGCCGGTACTTTCCCGGCAATGGCCGATACGACCGATGCGGAAGGACAGTAATGACCCACAGTCACGGCCACAATCATGGTGCAGGTGCGCATCAGCATCGCGAGTGCTCCACCCCGCCGCCCCCGCCGGGCACTGTGGACCTAGAGCAGATGCGCCAGCGCGCCGAGGCGGAGGCCCGCCGCAAGGAGGAACTCGCCAAGGGCAACTCTGACCCAAATGGTGCCATTGACCCCGTCGTTGAGCTGGATCCGAATAATCTCGAACCGGCTGTTGTGCTGCGTTCTCAAGAGGTTCCCGTCGTTGTGCTTATTGGCGGCGGTGCGGCATCCGACTACACCCGGATGAAGACCGAACTGACTGAGATGGTGCGCCAGGCGAATCTGGAATGGGTACTGGGGCTTGTCGACGCTGACCGCGACCCGCAGCTTGCCCAGGCTTTCGGTGCGCAGCAGCTGCCGACGCTGGTGGCTGTGGCTGGCGGAAGCCCGATCGGGCAGGCGGCGGGGGAGAAGACCCGGGATTTCTTAGAGCAGTGGATTAATGCTGTCCTCGATGCGGTGCGTGGTCGCCTGCGTGGGCTGCCGGCTGGTTCCTATATGCGTGGTGCCGGGGAATCCGCTGATGGCGCCGCCGATGAGCAGGATGCGGTGCAGCCTCCGACGCAGGACCCGCGCCTGGATGAGGCCGAAGAGCTGCTCAACGACGGCGAGTTCGATAAGGCCCTTACCGTCTATGACGCCATCCTGGAATCCGAGCCTGCCAATACTGAACTCAAGGCCGCCCGCACCAATGTGGCCTTCCTGGCTCGTGTGACCCACTTAGACCGCACCGTCGACCACATCAAGCGTTCCGACGATAACCCTGGCGATGTGGACGCCGCGATGGCCGCCGCTGACCAGTACATGGCTATGGGCGATAGCACCAGTTGCCTTAACCGCCTGCTCGACACCATTACCGCCACCGCAGGAGAGGACCGAGCTAAGGCGCAAAAGCGCCTGCTGGAGTTTTTCCAGATGTTGGACCCGGCGGACCCGGATGTTCTCGACGCGCGCCGTCGCCTGGCTTCGGCATTATTCTAGGCGGGCACCGAAAAACCCCGGCGGTGGCGAGGAGTTGTCCTCACCACCGCCGGGGTGTGCTGCGTTAGCGGCAACCGTCGGTTAGTGCGCCGCCCTGGTCAGTGGCCAATCAGTGGGGGCGAGAAGATAGTAGGTGCCACCCAGGATGGCCAGCACCGACAGCGTGGTCAGCGCCACTAAGCTCAGCTGCACGGCGAGATTACGGCGCCGGTACCAGCGCTCACTTTTATCGAAACCGCGGGCCGCGGAGAGCACAGTGCCGCGCGCGAACCGCAGTTCCAGCGACAGCACGCCAAGGGCGGTGAAGATCAACAGCCAGCCTGGTCCTGGTGCCGGCAGGGCAATAACACCGACGATGAGCAGCAGCAGTCCGGCAATAATGGTCAGCGGGGCGACGATCAACCCAAAGCGGCGCGTTTTGAGCCGCTCATGGTGGGCGATCATGCGCTCTAAGATCGCGCCGACCCGGCGTTCCATCTCCACTGGGGGAGTGGAATCCAAACCACGTTTGCCAGACATGTGGGTTATCCCTCGTACCGCAGCCAGGTAGCTGACATTGCCGGCAAGAACAGGTCAGCCGACTGCTCGAAACCATTCCACGGCTCGGCTTCGGTATGGACCTGCCCTTCATTGCCGAAGCCTGCGCCCTGGTACCGGTGGGCGTCAGTATTGAGCAGCACCGACCACGTACCGGCGTCGGGCAAGCCCAGGCGGTAACTCGGGTGCGTCACCCCAGCCAGGTTCAAGATGACGGCAATCTTGGAGCCATCAGACCCCATCCGCAGGTAGGAAAGCACACTATTGCCCGAATCGTCGGCATTAATCCACCGGAAGCCCTGCGGCTGGTCATCCTGGGTGAATAGTGCGGGATTGTCCTTGTAGATGGCGTTCATATCGCGCACCAACAACTGGACACCACGGTGGAATTCGCCGCCCCAGCCCTCTAAATCATCCCAGGCGACGGAGTCATCGTGATTCCACTCGCGCTCCTGGCCTAAGTCCTGGCCCATGAACAGCAGCTGCTTGCCGGGGTGAGTCCACTGGTAGGCCAATAAGGTGCGCAGCCCGGCGGCCTTATTCCAGTTATCGCCGGGCATCCGGGTCCACAATGAGCCCTTGCCGTGGACAACCTCATCGTGGCTGAAGGGCAGCACGAACTTCTCCGAGTAGGCGTAGACCATCGAGAAGGTCAGGTCATTGTGGTGGTACGAGCGGTGAATCGGGTCCTTGGCGAAGTACTCCAAGGTGTCGTTCATCCACCCCATATTCCACTTCATCGAAAAGCCCAGGCCACCCTGGTCAGTGGGCGTGGTAACCCCCGGCCAGGAAGTGGATTCCTCAGCAATGGTGAGGAAGCCAGGGAAGTGCTTATGCACCGTGGCGTTGAACTCCTGCAGGAACTGCACCGCCTCGAGGTGCTCGCGGCCACCGTACTGGTTCGGCAGCCATTCGCCCTCTTCGCGCGAGTAATCCAGGTAGAGCATAGAGGCCACCGCATCCACACGAATACCGTCGATGTGGTACTCCTCAGCCCAGAACAGCGCGTTGGCGTAGAGGAAGTTACGCACCTCATTGCGACCGAAGTCGAACACGTAGGTGCCCCAGTCACGCTGCTCACCGCGGCGCCAATCAGGATGCTCGTAGCAGGCGGTGCCGTCGAAACGCGCCAATGCCCACTCGTCCTTGGGGAAGTGGCCAGGCACCCAGTCCACAATGACACCAATACCTGCCTGGTGGAAGGCGTCGATGAGGGCACGCAACTGGTCCGGGGTGCCAAAGCGCGCCGTCGGAGCGTAGTAACCCGAAACCTGGTAGCCCCAGGAACCAGAGAACGGGTGCTCGGCGACCGGCATGAACTCCACGTGCGTGTAGCCCATCTCCACGACATAGGCGACGAGGTGCTCAGTGAGCGTTTCGAAAGACAAGCCGTTCTTCCAGGAGCCCAGGTGGACCTCATAGACACTCATCGGCTCGGCCTGCCAGTTCGTCGCCGACCGCCGCGCCATCCAGTCATCGTCATTCCAGCTGTATTCGGACTGGGTGACAACAGAACCCGTCGACGGCGCGATCTCCGCCTCGAAGGCCATCGGGTCGGCCTTATCGATGCGGTGGCCCTCATGAGTGGTGATAGCGAACTTATAGACATCACCGGGCTCGACACCAGGGATGAACAACTCCCACACACCGGAAGAACCCATCGAACGCATCGGGAATTGGGCGCCGTTCCACATGCAGAAATCACCGACGACGGCTACGCCGCGGGCATTGGGCGCCCACACAGCAAAGGACGTACCGGTGACAGTGCCCAGGGCCGTGTCATAACTGCGCGGGCGGGCACCGAGGGCCTCCCACAGCCGCTCATGGCGCCCCTCAGCGATAAGGTGCAGGTCACCTTCGCGCACGGTGGGAAGGAAGGAATAACCGTCGGCACGCTCCTGACTGCCGCCGGCGGACCACTGAATACGGAGCCGGTAATCGAAGCCCTCAGTGCCCGGGATCAAAGCGGCGAAAATATCGTCGCCAATCGGCTCAGCGGGGTATTCACCCCGGTCCGTGACCACCACAACCTCGGCGGCGCCGAAAATGCGTGAGCGCACGATGGTGTCACCGTCAATGACGTGGGCGCCATAAAAGTCATGCGGTGCGTGGTGGGAGCAGGAACGCAGTCGTTCCAGGTCGCCTTCGGGGATACCGAGACGGGGATCAGACGGGGAGGTCATCAGGGAGTTCGTCCTTCCGGAAGAATTATTGCGAATAGTCGGCCAGCGCGTAGGCGCCAGCCCGACATATTCGGCTCATACAGGTCCAGCCTAGGCAAGAGCGGTCACACTGGGTTAACCCTCGTAGTCGGGGACTTCCCGCCACGCCAGTTCACGACGCATATGCTCCGGCACGTCGGGTAGTTGGATGATATGGGCCACATTGCGCCACGGCTCGAGGCGCACATAGTTGTGCTGCCCCCAGTTGAACGTCTCACCGGTGACCAGGTCCGTGACATCGAAGCGGTCCACGGTGCGGTGGCCAAGAGCATTCATCCCGATAGTCAGGGTGCCTTCCTGCGCATTCCACGGGTCCAGGTTCACCACAACCAGCACCGTGTCACCGGTGAGCGGATCGAACTTGGAGTAGGCCAGCAGGTTGTCATTATCGACCTCGTGGAAGCGCAGCGTACGCAACTGCTGCAAGGCCGGGTGCTCATGCCGCAGCGTATTCAGCGTGGTGATGTAGGGCTCCAGGGAATTGCCTGACTCCAGGGCCGCATCGTAATCGCGGTGGCGCAGTTGGTACTTCTCCGAATCGAGGTACTCCTCCGAACCCGGCTTGACCGGCACATTCTCGTAGAGCTCGAAGCCGGAGTACATACCCCACAGCGGAGACATGGTCGCAGCAATAGAGGCGCGAATGGCGAAGGCGGCCCGGCCACCGCTGACGAGGAACTCATGCAGGATATCCGGGGTATTGACCCACAGTGAGGGCCGAGCGATATCGGAGTGGCGCACAATTTCTTCACCAAATTCGGTGAGTTCCTTCTTCGTGGTCTTCCACGGGAAGTAGATATAGGACTGCTGGAAACCAGCCTTCGCCAGCCCGTATAGCCGCGCCGGGGCAGTGAAGGCCTCAGCAAGGAAGATGACCTCCGGGTGGGTCTCATGGACCGTGGAAATCAGCCACTCCCAGAAATTGCCGGGCTTGGTGTGCGGATTGTCCACACGGAAGGTCCGTACACCGCGCTTGACCCACAACATCACCACACGCAGAATCTCGTTATAGATGCCCTTGGGGTCATTATCGAAATTCAGCGGGTAGATGTCCTGGTACTTCTTCGGCGGGTTCTCCGCATACGCGATGGTGCCGTCGGGAAGCACCGTGAACCACTCCGGATGCTCCTTCGCCCACGGGTGATCCGGGGCGCACTGCAGCGCAAGGTCAATAGCGACCTCCAGGCCACGGTCCTCGGCTTCGGCGATGAACTTCTTAAAATCGTCGGCATCCCCTAACTCCGGGTGCAGCGCGTCATGCCCACCAAGCTCAGAACCAATAGCCCACGGGGAGCCGACATCCTCCGGCTCGGGAGTCAACGTGTTGTTACGGCCCTTGCGGTTAATCTCACCGACGGGATGAATCGGCGGCAGGTACACCACGTCAAAGCCCATCCGCTTCGCCCGGTCCAACTGGCCTACCGACGAAGCGAAGGTGCCGTGCACCGGATTGCCGGCATCATCGACACCGCCGGTAGAACGCGGGAAGAACTCGTACCAGGCGCCAACCAACGCGGCGCGGCGATCCACGAGCACCTTGCGGGTCTTACCGCGGGTGAGCAGCTCACGCAGCGGGTGCAACTCCAAGATATGGCGGGTCTCGTCGGAAAGCGCAGCCGCAACACGGGCGCGCACATCGGCGGACTCATCGCGCAGCAAGCTGGCCACACCACGCAAATGCGGGCGGTACTGGGTGGCCGAATTCGCCGCGGCACGGTCGAAAAGGCCCGCGCCGATAGCCATATCGTTAGCGAGCTCCGCGGCCGACTGGCCAGCCTCAATCTTCTTCGTCACCGAATTACGCCACGTCGCCATCGGGTCAGACCACGCGTCGACGCGGAAGGTCCACAGGCCGGGGGCATCCGGCACGAAGGTGGCATTGACCTGGTTCGGGTCGTGATCAGAAAACCGCATCGGAATGCGCTGGGTGCGCGCGGCGAAAGAAGACTCCCCGGGGCCCTTCACGTTCAAGGTGGCGTTGAGCTTATCGTGCCCCTCCCGCCAGACCACCGCGAAAACCGGGACGACCTCGCCGACCACCGCCTTCGCAGGGGTTACGCCGCCATCCACTACCGGCCGAACATCATCGATGCCAAGTCGTCCAGTCACTAAGTCCACTCCTTTATGGGAACAATCGACGCGGTTTCGTCGCCTCAGGCCCCAGGGTAGAGCAGATGCGGGGTTGGTACCGCCCGACAGCACAAGCCCCCACCCACTACCCGTACAACAGGGGATAAGGGAATAAACCTGCGGCGCGCCGGGCAGTGACATCGACGGGCAGCCACGGACTGGGGCACCATAGATACCGTGGCTGATTTCGACGACAACTTTGACGAAGACCTACTCATCGACTTCTCCGGGGTGTGCCTGAACCGGGGCGGCCGGACACTGGTCGGCCCAGTTGACTGGCAGGTCGAACTGGACGAACGCTGGGTCATCATTGGCCCCAACGGCGCGGGCAAGACTTCGCTTATCCGCATGGCCGCGGCCGAGGAATTCCCGTCGGCAGGCTCCGCGCGGATTATGGGCGAGAAAATAGGCCGCACCGATATGCGCGAACTGCGCACCCTCATTGGCCTGACCTCCTCGGCGATTGCCCATCGCATCCCGGCCGAAGAAAAGGTCAAAGACCTCGTCGTTTCCGCATCGTATTCCGTGCTTGGCCGGTGGCGTGAGGACTACGACACCATGGACTTCGACCAGGCTGACAAGATGCTGGCCAGCCTCGGCGCCGAGCACCTAGCCAACCGCACCTGGGGCACCCTGTCCGAGGGCGAACGCAAGCGGGTGCTCATTGCCCGCGCCCTCATGGTCAATCCCGAGTTGTTGCTGCTCGACGAGCCGGGCGGTGGACTCGACCTCGGCGGCCGCGAAGACCTCGTCGGCTACCTCGGTGAACTAGCGCTGTCGCCTGACGCCCCGGCGATTGTCATGATCACCCACCACGTCGAAGAGATCCCCTACGGCTTCACCAACGCCCTCATACTTGACGACGGTGACGTCGTCGCCGCAGGCCTTATCGACGAAGTCCTCACCTCCGAAAACCTCTCCCGCGCATTCCACCAGCCGATTACCGTCGACCGCATTGATGGCCGCTTCTTCGCCCGCCGCACCCCACCGCAACCCGGGGCCACCGCCGCCGATGAGGACTAACCCATGAGCGAGCAGACCCCACCGCGGCTGGCGTCAACTGTGCTGCTGCTGCGGGACAACGCCGACACACATCAGCTGGAAGTCTTTGTGCAGCAGCGGGTGGGAACAATGAAATTCGCCGCCGGGATGACTGTCTTCCCCGGTGGGCGAGTAGACCCCCGCGACCGGCCCAGCAGCGGCACATCAGTTCCCTGGTGCGGTGCCGACGCCCACACCTGGGCCACAATGCTCAATGTCGACGCCGATACCGCCGCCGCGCTCGTTATCGCCGCCGTGCGCGAAACCTTCGAAGAAACCGGCACCCTCGTGGCCACCACCGCCGATGGTGAAGTCGTCACCACCACCGAGCACCTGCGCCAATCCCGCTACGCACTAGAGGACCGCACCCTGGCGATGAGCCAGTTCTTGCGCGACAATGACCTCTCCATAGGCGCTGACCTGCTCCGCCCCTGGGGTAACTGGGTCACCCCGCCGTGGCTGCCGACCCGGTTCGATACCTTCTTCTTCCTCGCCGCACAGCCACCCCACCAGCGCGCCGACGGTGACACCGGGGAATCGGAACGTTCCCGCTGGGCCGCCCCACAAGCACTGCTCGACGAGTGGGAAGACGGCCAGATCGGGTTGATGCCGCCGACGTGGTACCAACTCAACCGCCTGCGTGAAGCAACCACAGCAGCCCAGGCAATGGAGATGGCTCGCGAACCGATGTACCGCACCACCTCCGATTTCCTCGGCGAAAAAGTGATGGACCCCTTCTTCGCCGTCGCTGACCACCTCGGCGGCCTCCGCGACGCCGCCCGCGCCCACCGTGACCACACCCGCCCCGCCCAATGAGTCTTCACCTCACCGACGTCGAATGGCTTATCAACCACCCCGACGCCATCACCGCAGCCGAAGAGCTGCCCATGACCAAAAAGAGCGCCATTACCGACGCCGCCGCCCTCCGCGCTGACTACGGCCCGGCAGCACGGGCACTGATGGAATTGGTGCAGGCCCGCCGCGCCAGCGTCGGAAAGCTCCCCACAACCTGGCTGATGAGCGCCGACGCCGCGCAGCAAGCCACCCACGCCGACGTCGCCCAACACCGCGCCACCTACCTGCGCGACGTAGCTCAGGGCGCCCCCATCCATGACGTGACCTGTTCCATCGGCGGCGACTGCGCAGCGCTGAGCAACGCAGGCTTCGACGTACTCGGCAGTGATATCGACCCCGCCCGGGTCCGCATGGCCGCCACCAACGTGCCCACCGCCCAATTCGTGCGTGCCGACGCCCTGGCCCCAGTCAGCACCGGCGCAGTCGTCCTCGCCGACCCAGCCCGACGCAGCGGTGGGCGTCGCATCAGCAAACCCGAAGACCTCATCCCGCCCCTGCCGGCCCTACTCGACGCCTGGCAGGGCAGCGAACTAGCGGTCAAATGCGCCCCAGGCATCGACTACTCCGACTGGGACGGCGCCGTCGACGTCGTCAGCGTTGCCGGCGGTGTGAAAGAAGCATGCCTGTACACCCCGGGGCTCATCCGGCAAGGGCAGCGCCGGAAAGCCACTGTGATCCGCGACGGCCACACCCGGCATTACGACGACACCATGGCAGACGACTGCGGAGTCGGCCCAGTCGACCGGTACCTCATCGACCCCGACGGGGCAGTGGTGCGCGCCGGCCTGGTCCGCCATTTCGCCGCCGCACACCACCTGCACCAAATAGATGAACGCATCGCCCACCTCACCGGCCCGGCCATCCCGGGCGGCGAATCCGGATTCGAAGTGTTGGCGCAAGTGGGGCTGAAACACGTGCGCCGGGAACTCGCCGCCCGCGACTGCGGCTCCGTCGAGGTGCTGATCCGAGGAGTCGACGCGGACCCAGACAAACTGCGCAAAAGCTGGAAACTCAAAGGCACCCAGCCGCTGGCTGTTGTGGTCAGCCGCGTGGGCACATCGGCGGTGGCCTTCATTTGTGGCCCGCGCGAACAGCGGCCGGTGACCCCCTAAAAACGACCGGTGGGGTCTCCTGCCTACGCCATCGGGGGTGAGGTGGCAGACGTGATACACCCCCGAAAAGCGCCGTGACTGAGTTGTAGCCGAAATTATTAGCTCTTTGTTACCTGGATCACCCCACGGTGGGTCATAGCGCTGTTATCTTCGAGAAGGACGACGTGGAATGGCAGCGATGGACGCCGCCGCAACGCGGCTACCAGAGCACGTGCCTGACCAAGAACACTTGGCCAGTGCGCGCCCTGAACGCCATCACCGCCGTCACGCGAGAAACATAGACATATTCCCCACAGTTAGGACGACAGACACATGCCGAACATCGTGGTTCTGGTCAAGCAGGTCCCCGACACCTGGTCCGAGCGCAAGCTCTCTGAGGGCGACTTCACCCTCGATCGTGAGAGCGCGGACGCCGTGCTCGACGAGATCAACGAGAACGCCGTCGAGGCTGCTCTGGCGCTGAAGGAAGAACACGGTGGCAATGTCACCGTCGCCACCCTTGGCCCCGAGCGTGCCGTCGAGGCTCTCCGCAAGGCCCTGGCCATGGGTGCCGACGACGCCGTCATCCTTTCCGACGACGCCATTGCCGGCTCCGATGCCGTCCAGACTGCTTGGGCCCTGTCCAACGTCATCGACGCTATCGGCGAGGTCGACCTGATCGTCGCCGGCAACGTATCCACCGACGGTGCCACCGGTACCGTCCCGGCCAACCTCGGTGTCTACCGTGGCCTGCCGGTGCTGACCCACATGCGCTCCGTCGCCGTCGACGGCGAAACCGTCACCGGTGAGCGTGAGACCGAGGACGGCGTCTACGAGCTCAAGGCTTCCCTGCCGGCCATCGTCTCCGTCACGGAGAAGTCCAACACCCCGCGCTTCGCTTCCTTCAAGGGCATCATGGCCGCCAAGAAGAAGCCGGTCCGCGAACTGACCCTGGCCGACGTCGCCGCCGAGCCGGAGCAGCTGGGTGTGGAAAACGCCGCCACCAACGTCACCGGCGTGACCCCGAAGCCGGAGAAGACCGCCGGCGAAATCGTGCCCGACGAGGGCAACGGCGCCGACAAGATCGCCGAGTTCCTCAAGGCCAACAAGTTCATCTAGTCCGCCACCGCGACACTGAACGAACGAAAAGCAGGAGAATATAAACCATGACCGATGTCCTCGTTCTCGTCGACCACACCGATGGCGAGCTGAAGAACTCCGCTGCTGAGCTGCTCACCGCCGCTCGCAAGCTGGGCACCCCCGCCGCCGTTGTCGTCGGCAAGCCCGGCACCGCTGAGCAGTTTTCCGCCGAGCTCGGCAAGTACGGCGCCGGCGAAATCCTCGCCGTCGAAGGTGACGACGCAGGCAAGTACCTGATGTCCTCCGAGGTCGACGCCCTGGTGGCGCTGGCCTCCGAGCGTCAGGTCCCCGTGCTCGTCGCCGCCACCGCTGCCGGCAAGGAAATCGCCGGCCGCGTTGCTACCCTGACCGGCTCCGGCGTGATGGCCGACGTCGTCGCCATCGAAGACGACGGCTCCGTGAAGTACTCCATCTTCGGTGGCGACTTCACCGTTGACGGCGGCGCCTTCGGTGCCTCCCCGGTCTACGCACTGCGCCCGGGCTCGGTTGACCCGGAAGAAGCCGAAGCTTCCCCGTCCGTCACCGAGGTTCCGTTCCCCGAGGCTCCCGACGCCCCCGTCGAGATCCTGTCCTTCACCCCGGCTGAGGGCGGCGACCGCCCCGAGCTGACCGAAGCCAAGCTGGTCGTCTCCGGTGGCCGTGGCGTTGCTTCCGAGGAAGGCTTCTCCGACGTCGTCGAGCCGCTGGCCGACGCCCTCGGTGCCGCCGTCGGTGCTTCCCGCGCCGCTGTCGACGCCGGCTACTACCCGGGCCAGTTCCAGGTGGGCCAGACCGGCAAGACCGTCTCCCCGGACCTCTACATCGCCCTGGGTATCTCCGGTGCTATCCAGCACAAGGCCGGTATGCAGACCTCCAAGACCGTGGTTGCCGTCAATAAGGACGAAGAAGCCCCGATCTTCGAGATCTCCGACCTCGGCATCATCGGCGACCTGTTCGACGTTGCCCCGGCCCTGACCGAGAAGCTCAAGTAAGCCTTTTGGTGCTTCTCTAGCGGCGGGCAGCCTGTAGGTTGTCGGCCGCCGGGCGTTCAAGACCCTTAGCGGGGTCGCTCCAGGAAACTGGGGCGGCCCCGTTTTGGTGTGTCTGGGGGCGGCGGCTGCGGCTGGCGCCTGGCTTGTTTCGCAGGCTGTGCCGCCTCGTCAGCGCAGATCCGTACCAATTGCGCAGATCCGTGCGAAATTCCGCACGGATCTGCGCGATTCGTACGGATCTATCTCGGGGACAGCCGGGGCAGCCGGGACAGCAGCCCCCACAGCCACCACACACCACCGGCGCATTACGCTGGGGAGCCATGCAACACAGCGCGCACCTGCTCGACTACGCAGCAACCGCACCGCTGCGGCCCGAGGCCAAGGCGGCTCTGGTGGCTGCCCTCGATGCCGACTACGGCAACCCCAGCGGCCACTATGCGTCCGGTCGGGTCGCCAAGCGGGCGCTCGAGGAGGCCCGCGAGACGATTGCCGGGCATCTCGGGTGTCAGCCCATTGAGGTCATTTTCACCTCCGGCGGTACGGAGGCCGATAATCTCGGCATCCGGGGCCTCTACGCTTTGCGCAATAAGGACACCCCGCGCCCAGCCATTGCCGCAGCCGCTATTGAGCACGACGCCGTTGGTCACGCCATCGCCGCCACCGGCGCGGAGCTCATTGAACTTCCGGTGACACCCCAGGGCCGCGTTGATGAGGATGCTGCCCGCGACCTCATCGCTGCTCATGCTGACCGTTTGGCTTTGGTTAGTTGCATGTGGGCCAATAATGAGACCGGCGCGATCCAGCCGGTGGCGGCCGTGGCCGAGGCCGCCCGCGACGCTGGTGTGCCGGTGCATATTGACGCAGTTCAGGCCGTCGGCTGCGAGGACGTGAATTTTGCGGCTAGTGGGGCGGCCACACTTGCGGTGTCGGCGCATAAATTCGGTGGCCCGCGCGGTATTGGCGCGTTGATTGTCCGTCGGGATATGAAGCTTGAGGCGCTGCTGCGCGGCGGTGGCCAGGAGCGTGGTTTGCGTTCGGGTACTCCAGATGTTGCTTCTGCGGTGGGGATGGCCGCGGCTGTTGCGGCCTGCCGGGCACATGGTGAGCAGGAGCACGTGCGGGTCGCGCGTCTTCGTGACCAGTTGCGCGATGGGATTGTGCAGCGTGTGGAGAACGTCGTGGTGCACACGAGTGAGCCGGCGTTGCCTGGCCATGTGCACGTGAGTTTCCCTGGCGCCGAGGGCGATAGTTTGTTGATGCTGTTCGACGCTGCTGGTGTGGGTTGTTCGACGGGGTCGGCGTGCAGTGTGGGAGTGAATCGGCCGAGCCATGTGTTGTTGGCGATGGGGGTCGATGAGATGGTGGCTCGTGGCGCGATTCGGTTCAGTCTTGGTTGGGCGTCGACGCAGGCCGACGTGGACGCGGTGCTGGCGTGCGTCAGTGATACCGTCCAACGGGCGCGGGCCGCTGGTATGGCTTAGGCGCAACTGTTCTACGACGATCAGACGATCACACGCGAGGCATATGAAGGGGGCCGTAAGGCATGCGAGTTTTAGCCGCGATGAGCGGGGGAGTGGATTCTTCTGTGGCCGCTGCGCGTGCGATTGCTGCTGGCCATGATGTCACTGGGGTGCATTTGGCCTTGTCGAAGGACCCGCAGACGCTGCGTGAAGGTTCGCGTGGTTGTTGTTCGTTGGAGGATTCCGCGGATGCTCGCCGGGTGTGCGACATGTTGGATATCCCGTTTTATGTGTGGGATTTTTCGGAGCGGTTTAAGGATGAGGTGATTGGTGATTTCACCGAGTCGTATGCCCGCGGTGAGACCCCGAACCCGTGTTTGCGCTGCAATGAGAAGATCAAGTTCGCGGCGTTATTGGAGCGCGCGGTAGCCCTGGGTTTTGATGCTATTGCCTCGGGTCATTATGCGGTGCTTACCGACGGTTTGTTGCGTCGTTCCCCGGATGACAAGAAGGACCAGTCGTATGTGCTGGGGGTGTTGGATCGCGCCCAGTTGGCCCGGTGCTTGTTCCCGTGTGGTGATACGGAGAAGCCCCAGATCCGCGCGGAGGCTAAGGAGCTGGGTTTGGGCACGGCCAGCAAGCCGGATTCGTATGATATTTGTTTCATCCCTGATGGCGATACGCAGGCGTTTCTGGGCCGCACGATTGGGGTGCGTCGGGGCGCCATCGTCGATAAGCACACAGGTGAGGAGCTCGCCCAGCACGGCGGGGTACATGAGTTCACCATTGGGCAGCGCAAGGGTTTGGGGTTGCCGGGCCCGGCTGCTGATGGCAAGCCACGCTATGTGACCGGTATTGATGCCACCACAGGCACGGTCACGGTGGGTACGAAGGATGATTTGGCGGTTCGGACCTTGGAGGTCGATCGCGCGGTGTGGTTGCTCGATCCTGATGAGGTTACTGCTGGCCCGTTGCAGGTGCAGGTTCGTGCCCATGGCCGGGCTACGGATTGCACTATCGAGGTGATTTCGGGTCCTCGTGATGAGGCCACTGGCCGTGGTGGTGCTTTCCGGGTCCATGTGGCGCAGCCACTCAGCGGTATTGCCCCTGGTCAGGCGGCGGTGCTGTATCGCCCTGATGTGGCTGGTGATTATGTGGTGGCTTCGGGCACTATCCGGGAGACTGCGTCGTGACGGCGTGTACGGGCCTGGGTGTTATGCCCGGCAGTGATGTGCCCGCCGCGGCGGACATTATTGGCAGTGAGTCGGCGGGGGTTGTGCATCGTCCTATCCAGCCTGCCCGGGGTTTGGGGGCGGACCCGGTGGGTCGTACCTGTGCGATGTTGGTGGATTTGCCGGTGGATCGTGGTCCGCGTTCGTGGCGGGTGTCGGCTTCTGCTCCGGCGGAGCATTTTTCGCGCGCGGCGATTCGGGCCCGCGATGTGCTTGCCGCGGAGGCCGATGGTTGTGAGGCGGTGTGGGGCACGAATCCGGCTGTGGTGCGGTTGCCGGTGGTGGGGCCGTGGACGTTGGCGTGCGCGGTGGAGTTGGCGAATGGTCACCGGTTGCTTTCCGACGCCGGCGCGGTGCGTTATCTGGCCCAGTCTCTGGCTGCGGGGGTGCAGGAGGTGGCTGCTGATATTGCGCGTCGCCATGCCGCTGAGGTGGTTGTTCAGCTCGATGAGCCGCAGTTGGCGCGGGTGAGCAGTAATCAGGTCGCCGATGCTGCGCACCGCCCGGTGTTGGGCTCAGGCGGGTGGCGGGAGTCCGCCGCCATCCTGCGGGAGGTCACCAGTGTGCTTGCCGACGCTGGGATCGCCACGACTATTCGCCCCGGCCAGCCGCCGACGGTGCTTCAGCAGGTTCCGGCGCCGGACCCGGATGCCGGTAGTGGGCCGGCGCCGATTTTGCCGGCGAAGGTTATCGCTGATTCTGGTGTGTCGGCGTTGTGGGTGCAGGCCGGTGAGTTGGTGGGCACCGAGGTGCTGGATGCCGTCGGTGGGCTGTACTCGGAGGGGGTTGACCTGGAGGTGGGTGTTGTTCCGCCGCAGCCGGTGAGCAGTGACCCGACCACTGGGGCGTGGGAGGTTCCCGATGAGCGGGTTTTCGCCCGGCGATTAGCCCGGATATGGGATGAATTGGGCCTGCCGCGCACGGATCTTGTTGACCGGGTCACCATCACCCCGCAGGCTGGTTTCGCCCGTGCTGATGACCAGTATGTTGCCGCTGCGCTGGCGGCGACTCGGCGTACTGCCGAACTTATTGGCCGGGCCGCTGGTGACCTGTAGGGAACGACCGGTAGGCGATAACCAGTAGGCAATAATTGTGGGCATGTACCAACGTGTCTCCTCCGCCCTGCTGGGCAGCACCCGTCGAGCCTGGCTGACAATTATGGCCTGGCTCGTTATTGCGGGCGTTGTTGTTATTGCCGCCCCACCGATTGGTGAGGTGCAGGGCAATGAGGTTGGGGGAGCCCCCTCTGGTACCCCGTCCCAGGTCGCCGCCCGCGAACTCGATGAGGCTTTCGGAGACCGGGATAGCAATGGCGCCCCACCAGCCATCATCACCATTAGCGGGGACACGCAGGCCAGCACCACATCGGCGGCTGCGGCTGTCATCGGCGCCCTGGAGGACAGTTCGGCGGTGAGCAAGGTGGTCAGCCACCTATGCGCCGACCCGAGCAGCGGATTACGCCCCGGCCCGCAGTGCATTCCCGCCCCGCCTGAGGGCACCGTGGCCGCCGATGGGCGCACGCTGACGGTAACCGCACTGATGGCATTGCCGCCGGGGGCTGATGGGTTCACCGAAGCTATCGCGCAGTTGCGTACCACCACCGCGCAGGCAGCAGAGGCCGCCGCAGCGGGTACGACAACTCATCTCACTGGCCCGGCGGGGGTGGCCAATGACCTCACCCAGGCGTTTTCGGAGGCCGACTGGGTGCTGGGGCTGACCACCATTGTGTTGGTGCTGGTCATTTTGTTGGCGGTGTATCGCTCCCCGGTATTGGCGGTGCTGCCGCTGGTTGCCGTTGCGGTGGCCCTGATGGTGGCCAATGCCGTTGCAGCGGTGGCGGCCGAGGCCGGTTTTGTGGAGGTCACCGCCCAGTCCACCTCGATTCTGACGGTGCTGCTTTTTGGCGTCGGCACGGACTACGCACTCATTATTAACGCCCGCTACCGGGAGGAATTGGCCACCCACCAGCGCCGCCAGGAGGCCATGATTGCGGCTATGGGGCGGGCCGGTTCGGCGCTGGCATCGTCGGCAGGCACCATTGTGCTGGCCCTCTTGGCGTTGCTGGCGGCTACTACTCCGGTGCTGCGCGGCTTCGGCCCGTATTTTGCCATCGGAGTGGCGGTGATGGTCACGGTGGCGTTTTCCCTATTGCCCGCATTGCTGGTGGTCCTCGGCGATGCCGTGTTCTGGCCGGGCGGCCGGGCTAAGGCGGTCGCCCGCGCGCAGCACCACAGCCTGTGGTCGCGGATCGCCGCTGGTATTGACCGCGCCCCGGCAAAAATCCTGGCCGGCTCGTTAGCCCTGCTCATCGCCCTGTGCGGTGGCCTCTTCGCTTTCACAGAGAGCTACGACATTGTCTCTGGGCTGCGTGTGGAATCTGATGCAAAGGCTGGCCGCGAGGTCATTGCTGAGCACATCGCGCCGGGCGAGGTGGCACCTGAGCAGCTACTGGTCACCACCCAGGGCGCTGCTTTGAGCGAGGATGCGTTGGTTGCCGCTGGTGATGTTGCCGCTGAAACACACCCCGGGCTTATTGACCGGGTTGCGGTGGCCCCTGGGGCGTCGGTCAGTGCGGATGGCACGGTGGGTCGGGTGCGCATGGTGCTGGCGACAGACCCGTACTCCAATCAGGCCATGGATAGTGTGGCCGAGGCCAGCGCCGCATATGGGCAGGCGCTTGTCGACGCTGGTATCGACACCTCAGTGGTTGCGGCCGGTAATGCGGGGGAGAACCGGGATATCCGCGCCAGTGTGCACCGCGACCTGCTCGTATTGCTGCCGTTATTGCTGGTAGTTGTCGGTGCGGTACTTGGTGTGTTGCTGCGTTCGGCTTTGGCGCCGCTGTACCTGATGGCGCTGCAGGCTGTGGGGTATGCCGCGACGATGGGGGCCACTGTTATCGCCGCCATCATCATTGGTGGGGACAGTGGCATAGGTGCCCAGGTGCCGGCCTATGTGTTGGTTTTCACCATTGCTTTGGGCGTGGACTACACCATTTTCGTCATGGCTCGGTATCGTCAGGCGCTTGCCGATAAACCCAGTCGGGCGGCATTGCAGGAGGCGATCACGACCACTGGTGGGGTGGTGTCATCGGCTGGTCTTATCCTGGCCGCGACTTTTTCCGTATTAACGGTGATGCCGATCCGGGAACTGTTCCAGTTCGGTATCGCCATGGCTATCGGCATCCTGTTGGACACATTCATCATCCGGCCACTGACCGTGCCTGCCATTGTGCGGTTGCTGGGGGATAAGGCGCTGTGGCCGTCGGAAAGCCCGCACCCGCAGTCGGCCGCGACGTCGACCTAGTGGGTGCGCAGCGGCCAGGACCCGTCGACATCGGCGCCGGACTTGCCCTGCGACTGCAAATACTCGCGGAATGATTTCGCCTGCTCATAGGCGATGATGGCCTGCATCTCCATGAGTTCATCACCGTCCATTTCGGTGATTTCGGGGTGCTTTTTGGCCATCACCCACGCCAGCCGCGCCGCAGCCAGTGAATCCTCGGTGGCGTCGTGGGCATTATCCAGGCGCACCCCATAGCGTTCGCAGGTCGGGCCGAGTTTGCGCTGCCCGGCGCCCTTGACCCGGGGAGTGAACTTTTTGTCCAACACAAACGGGTCGACCACCAGGCCGTCGACAGTGAAGGTGGGGTCTAAGGCGTGCAGCACCGAAAGGTCATAGGCGGCGTTATAAATAATCGCCGTGTAGCCCTCCTGCCAGGACGAACGCAGCGCAGCAATGGTGCGCTGGAGGACCTCATCATGCGGCTGGCCCTCGGCGCGGGCTTTTTCCGTGGTGATGCCGTGCACTTTCGCCGCGGCTTCGGGGATTTCGACTCCCGGGTCGGCTAGCATCGCCAGGCTTTGGGGTTTGCCGCTGGTGAGGCGGACCAGCGCAGAGGTGACGATCTTGCAGCTCAACGGGTCAGTGCCCGTGGTCTCCAGGTCAAAGGCGACCATCTTGGCGACATCAAAACGGCTCATGCGCACCAGTCTAGGCACGCCTGCGACACCAGCGCCGCCGACCGACGTTACTAAGCTAGAACGCGTGACTGACAAGGATGTGCCCGACACCGCCCGACAGCGCTGGCACGAACTCGCGGATAGTCTCCGGGAGAACTCCAAGCGCTACTACGCCGGCGAACCGGTGGTCTCTGATGCCGAATACGACGAGGCCTTCCGCGAACTGCAGGACCTTGAGGACCGCTACCCCGAATTACAGACCCCGGACAGTCCCACCCAGTCCGTCGGCGCCCCCATCTCCGAGCTTGCCGACGTTGACGGCGACGGCACCGTATTCGCCCCGGTGGAACATATTGAGCGGCTCTACAGCCTAGATAACGTCTTCGACGAGGCCGAACTGCGCAGTTGGCTGGAACGCACCCCGGCTTCGTCCTACCTCACCGAGCTGAAAATCGACGGGCTTTCTATTGACCTGGTCTACGAAAACGGTCGCCTGGTGCGCGCGGCTACCCGCGGTGACGGCATTGTTGGTGAGAACGTCACCGCCAATGCCCGCACCATCGACGATATTCCCGACCAGCTCACCGGCACTGAGGAATTCCCGGTTCCTCAACTGCTGGAAGTACGCGGCGAGGTGTACCTGTCGTTGGAGGAATTCGATCGCATCAATGCTGAGCGCACCGCAGCCGGCAAGGATGCGTTTGCCAACCCACGCAATGCTGCGGCCGGTTCACTGCGGCAGAAAAACCCGAAAGAAACCGCCAAGCGGCGCCTGTCGATGATCTGTCATGGCATCGGTGCACGCCAGGGCATTGAGCTCAGCAGCCAGCATGAGGGCTACCGGGCGTTGGCGGCCTGGGGTTTGCACGTGTCTGACCACACCCGGCTGGTGCACACCGCCGATGAGGTTGTGCAGCGCATGCAGTACTGGGGGGAGCACCGCCACGATGCTGAGCATGAGATGGACGGGCTGGTTGTCAAGGTTGATGACATCGCCGCGCAGCGGGAATTGGGGGCGACCTCGCGCGCACCCCGGTGGGCTATTGCATTTAAATACCCGCCCGAGGAGGCGATGACTGAGCTGCTCGATATTTGGGTCTCTATTGGGCGCACCGGACGCGCCACCCCCTTCGCGGTGATGAAGCCGAAGGTGGTGGCTGGTTCTGAGGTCAGCCGGGCGACGCTGCACAACCCCTCTGAGGTGCGCCGCAAGGGGGTGCTTATCGGCGATACGATCACTATCCGCAAAGCCGGTGATGTGATCCCGGAGGTACTGGGCCCAGTCGCCGCTGATCGCGACGGCACCGAGCGTGAATTTATTTACTCCACGTTGTGCCCCCAGTGCGGGACGCGGCTGGCGCCGGCGAAAGAGGATGATGCCGATTGGCGCTGCCCGAATGTGCGGCATTGCCCCGGCCAGTTGCGCCGCCGGCTGGAGTACATGGCCTCGCGTTCTGCGTTTGATATCGAGAACCTCGGTGAGCGCGGGGTCGCTGACCTTATCCGCCACGGCGTGGTCGAGGACGAGTCTGACCTGTTCGACATCACTGCCGACGATCTTGCCCGCACCCAGGTCTATGGGGCCACAACATCGCAGACGGGCTTGACCGCCAATGGCAAGAAACTGCTCAGCAACCTCGAAGAAGCCAAGGACCAGGACCTGTGGCGGGTACTGGTGAGCCTGACGATTCGCCATGTCGGCCCCACTGCGGCGCGACTATTGGCGACCCGGTTTGGTTCCATTGCGGCCATCGGTAATGCCAGCCGCGAAGAGCTCGCCGAGATCGACGGTATCGGCGGGGTGCTGGCGGATTCCATCCTGGAATGGTTCGCTGTCGACTGGCACCAGGAAGTGCTGCAGAAGTGGGCCGCGGCTGGTGTGCGGATGGCCGATGCGCAGCAGGACACGCCCGCCGCCACCTTAGAGGGCCTCACCATCGTCGTTACTGGCTCCCTGGAGAATTACACCCGCGATAGCGCCAAGGAGGCGATTATTTCTCGCGGCGGTAAGGCAGCTGGTTCGGTGTCGAAGAAGACCAGCGTGGTGGTTATTGGTGAAAATGCCGGTTCGAAGGCGGATAAGGCCGCCCAGCTGGGGGTGCCGACCCTCGACGAAGCAGGGTTTGCCAAGCTGCTTGCCGACGGCGCCGCCGCCATCCCAGACACCGGCGACAACACCTAGTCCAACCAGCCGGATACGCACTCACGCCCGCCGCGGTTGCCTCGTCGATAATGACGGGGCCACCGCAGCGGGCGTGTGTGGGGCGAGGTGTGGTTTAGATAGCCGTTGGGCTGATCTTCCACACCTCATTGGCGTAGTCGCTGATGGTGCGGTCAGAGGAGAACCGGCCAGAGCGGATGATGTTGATGAAGCACTTGCGTGCCCAGGCCATCTCATCGCGGTAATCCTCGGCCATGCGGTCGCGGGTGTCGCGGTAGTCCGCGAAATCACCCAGCACATACCACTGGTCATCGCTGAGCAGCGAGGCCTTGAGGTCGTTGAACATGCCGGTGCCGCCGTCGGAGAAAGTACCGTCGGTAAGCGTATCCAGCACGCGCTTGAGCCCCGGAATCTGCTCGTAAAGGGCAAACGGATTATGGTTCGCGCGCAGCTGCGGCAGCTCCTCTTCGCGGGCGCCGAAAATATAGGCGTTCTCGTCGCCAACAGCCTCATGGATTTCGACATTGGCGCCATCGAGAGTGCCCAAGGTCAGCGCACCGTTCATCATGAACTTCATATTGCCGGTACCCGAGGCTTCCTTACCGGCAGTGGAGATCTGCTCGGAGATATCAGCGGCGGGAATAATGCGCTCGGCGGGGGAGACGTTGTAGTTCTCCACGAACACCACCTTGAGCTTGTCGCCTACGGCGGGGTCATTATTGACCAGCTCGGCTATCTCATTGATGAACTTGATGATCGCCTTAGCCCGGAAATAGCCCGGGGCGGCCTTCGCGCCGAAAATAGCCACCCGCGGCACCACATCCAGCTCCGGGTTTTCCTTCATCCGGAAGTACAAATCCAGCAAGTACAAGGCGTTGAGCAGCTGGCGCTTGTACTCGTGGAGGCGCTTAATCTGGGCGTCGTAAATAGCGTCGGTGGGCACCTGCACGCCCTGACGATCCAAGATCCAGTCGGCGAACGCGGCCTTATTGGCCTGCTTGATATCGATGAGTTCGCGCAGCACATCCTCATCATCGGCGAAGCGTTCCAGCTCGGTGAGCTTATCGAGGTCAGTGACCCACTCGTCGGAACCGCACAGGCGGGTAAGCAATGCCCGCAGCCGCGGGTTGCACTGGTTGAGCCAGCGGCGCGGGGTCACACCATTGGTCTTGTTATTGAAACGCTCCGGCCACAGATCGTGCCATTCCTTGAGCGTCTCGCGCTTAATGATCTCGGTATGCAGCGCGGCCACGCCATTAATCGAGAAGGAGGTGTAGCAGGCAATCCAAGCCATGTGGATACGGCCATTGGAAATCGGCGCCAAGTAATCAATGGTGGCGTGGTCGACGCCGCGCTCAGCCAGATCAATGCGGAAGCGGCGGTCGATTTCCTGGGTGATCTCCAGCACCCGGCGGAACAGGCGCTCGAAAATGGAGAACTCCCAGGTCTCCAGGGCCTCAGCCAGCACGGTGTGGTTGGTGTAGGCGAAGGTCTTGGAGGTGACTTCCCACGCATCCTCCCAGCTCATGTGGTGCTCATCGAGCAGGATGCGCATCAGCTCGGGAATGGCAAGCACCGGGTGGGTGTCGTTGAGCTGAATGCAGTTGTACTTGTGGAAATCGCGCAGGTCATCACCGTGCTCGGCGATGTACTCGTCGACCATCTGCTGCAGCGAGGCAGAAACGAAGAAGTACTGCTGGCGAACGCGCAGCACCTTGCCCTCGTAGGTCGAATCATTCGGGTACAACACGCGGCACAGGTCGTGCACACGTTCGCGTTCGACGATGGCGTCGGTAAAGCGCTGCGAGTTGAAGGCGTCATAGTCGAATTCGCGCATCGGCTCGGAGTTCCACAGCCGCAGCGTATTGACATTATCGGTGCCATAACCGGTAATCGGCATGTCATAGGGCACCGCGCGCACCACAAGATCGTCGAACCGCACAATCCGGTAAGACTCCTCCCGGCGCACGACGAAGGGGTAGCCCTCCTCCATCCACGGGTCGGGGTGCTCGTCCTGGAAACCATCTTCGAAAGTCTGGCGGAACAGGCCATAGCGGTAGAGAATGCCGTAGCCGTTGACCGGCAAATCCTGAGTGGCGCAGGAGTCGAGGAAGCAGGCGGCCAGGCGACCCAGGCCACCATTGCCCAAAGCAGCGTCGTGCTCCGATTCGAGCACATCGGTGATGTCATGGCCGAAGGAGGCAACTGCCTCGCGGGCCTCATCAAGGCGGTCCAGGTTGAGCAGATTATTCAACAAAGCGCGGCCCATGAGGAACTCGGCGGAGAAATAATGCTGCCGACGAGTCTGGGCATAAGCGCGGTTTGTGCGCTCCCAGTTTTCAGCCAATTCGTCGACGACGACACCAGAGAGCCCCGACCAGAACTCTGTTTCGGTCGCGGTCTGCGGGGTACGGCCGGACTCGGCCCGAACATGGGAACCGAGGCGGTCAGTAAAGCTCGTCACAGCACACTCCTTGCATTTGAATAACCGTGCACATTGACCTTACCGTCGGCACGCCGTGCTCGCGGAGCGGGCCGGGCAAGCCACCAGGAGCAGGGCAGCTAATCGACGATCGCGCCGATAATGGTGCCCAAATCGCCGAGGTGCTGCACCTCGCAGGGCAAGAAATCCGGCCCGCCGGGGCGGCCAATAATCAACACCCGGTCATTGCCCATTGGGGCGGCGGCCAGGGAAGATTCCATCACCGTCCACGAATCCGGAATCCAGTCCTCGGCCTCGGCATCCAACCCCCGCGGAGAATCCACCGGCGGCTCGGACAGCACCCGGCCATCATCTTCCGGAGACGCCGAGGACGCAGCAAGACGCCGGGTGCCAACGTCATCATGATCGAGCACAATCGCCCACCCAGCCGTCATTGTGCGCGGCAACGCATCAACAAAAGCCTGTAGGGCGCGCTTAGGCTGGCGACGGTCGCCGGCCAACTCAGCGAGCATCCGGGTCTCGCCGCGACGGTTGGTGGTTCCCGAATACGGCCGGATGGAATCAACCTCGATATCCCCCACAGACCGGGCTGCACTAATCAGCGCATCCGGGGGAGTAGGGGTCTCCAGGTCCACCACAATATCGTCGACGACAGTGCGATCCTCGTGATAAGCGATTACGTCGACGCTGCGGATGTCACCACCTGCCTCGCCCAGTGCAGCTGCCAAAAAGCCCAGGGAACCCGGGACATCGGGCAGCAGGACACGAAGTAAGTAGGTCATGGCGGTAATGATGCTCGCCTTTCATTGCGTCGGAAACGCCGAAAGATGGCGTATGTGTAAACACTCTTCTCAATAACGTGTTGGGCCCCACGCATTGTTCCCGACCGGCGCGGCGCTGTCTGCTACGGCCCCTAAGACGTGGGGGAGTAACGCCGCGCGGCCCCCGATACAACCGCGCCGCCGCCAAGCGGGCTACCCTCTATTGGCAGATCCGCTACCCAAATAAAGGAAAGGGGTCCCGCGTGCCCGCCATTTCGCGCGATGAGGTCGCCCACCTCGCACGTTTGTCCCGCCTGGCGCTGACCGAGGCTGAACTCGAGGAGTTCGCCGGCCAGATTGACGGCATTATTAACCATGTCCAGCAGGTCCAGGAGGTCGCCGCGGCCGATGTGGAGCCGATGAGCCACCCCTCCTCCCTGTCCGGAGTGATGCGTGAGGACGAAATTAAGCCCACGCTCACCGCTGAGCAGGCACTCGACCAAGCCCCATCGGTCGAGCAGGACCGCTTCGAGGTGCCGCAGATCCTGGGCGAGGAGGAATAACCATGTCGGATAACAACTACCTGTACTCCGCAGTCGCCGATGACCCGATCCTCGGCCTGACTGCCGCAGAGCTCGCCGAGAAAATCCACTCCCGCGAGCTGACCTCCGTAGCAGTCACCGAAGCGTTCTTGCAGCGCATCGCTGATGCCGACGACGATGTTCACGCCTTCTTGCACGTTGGCGCCGAGGAAGCCCTCGCTGCTGCCCGCGCGGTTGATGAGGCACTGGATAAGGGCGAAGCCCCGGCTTCTGCGCTTGCCGGTGTGCCGCTGGCATTGAAGGACGTCTTCACCACCACCGACGCCCCCACCACCTGTGGTTCGAAAATGCTCGAGGGCTACCTCAGCCCCTACGACGCCACGGTGACGAAGAAACTCCGTGAAGCCGGCATCCCGATTTTGGGTAAGACCAATATGGATGAGTTCGCCATGGGCTCCTCCACGGAAAACTCGGCTTTTGGTGCCACCAAGAACCCGTGGGACCTGCAGCGCACCCCGGGTGGTTCCGGTGGCGGCTCCGCAGCGGCCCTGGCTGCCGCGATGGCGCCGCTGGCGATCGGTACCGACACTGGCGGCTCGATCCGTCAGCCCGCCGCGCTGACCAATACCGTCGGCGTGAAGCCCACCTACGGCACCGTCTCCCGGTATGGCCTGGTCGCCTGCGCTTCCTCCCTGGACCAAGGCGGACCCACGGCGCGCACGGTGCTCGACACCGCGCTGCTCCACGAGATCATCGCCGGCCACGATGACAACGACTCCACCTCCACCAATCAGCCGATCGCCGATGTTGTTGCCGGCGCCCGCAAGGGCGCGCAAGGCGACCTCACGGGCGTGAAGATCGGTGTTGTGAAGCAGTTCGACCGCGATGGCTACCAGGACGGTGTGCTGGAGAGCTTCCACAAGGCGGTGGAGGATCTTAAGGCCGCAGGTGCACAAATCACCGAGGTTGATTGCCCCAATTTCGACCACGCCCTGTCCGCCTACTACCTGATTCTGCCCTGTGAAGTCAGCTCCAACCTGGCCCGCTTCGATGGCATGCGCTACGGCAACCGCGCCAGCGATGACGGCAAGCACTCCGCAGAACAGGTGATGGCCGCTACCCGCGCCGAAGGCTTCGGTGATGAGGTCAAGCGCCGCATCATGATTGGTACCTACGCGCTGTCGGTGGGCTACTACGACGCCTACTACATCCAGGCCCAGCGCATCCGTACCCTCATCCAGCAGGACTTCGACCGCGCCTTCGAGCAGGTCGACGTGCTGATTTCCCCGACCACCCCGACCACCGCCTTCCAGCTGGGCGAAAAGGTCGACGACCCGCTGAGCATGTACATGTTCGACCTGTGCACGCTGCCGCTGAACCTGGCAGGCATGTGCGGTATGAGCGTGCCGTCCCAGCGGGCCAGCGATACCGGCCTGCCCACCGGATTGCAGATCATGGCCCCGCGCCACGGCGACGACCGGCTCTACCGCGTCGGCGCTGCCTACGAGAAGGTGCGCGGCGACGTGAACTAGACCCGCCTGCGGGGTTTGGGCGCATCCACACCGGGGTTGGCAGATAGCTGCCAGCCCCGGTGCGCGTGTTTATGGGCTGCTTTGGGGGTGTTCGGTTCGGCGGGGTCTCAGCCACCGCAACCGATTTATCAGTTCGATAAGGGTGTAGCGTCTTCACCGTGGTCCAGGACAACACCCCACCTAGCGCCCAGCACAGCGATGACTACCTGCCTTTAAAACAGGCCTGGCTAGCCATCATCCCGCTATGCACCGCCTTCTTCATGATCCTGCTGGACCAAACCATCGTCGCGGTTGCCACCCCGGACATTATGACCAGCCTCGGGGCGGACTATAACGAAGTCATCTGGGTCACCAGCGCCTTCTTACTCACCTACGCTGTTCCGTTGCTTGTTATGGGCCGACTCGGCGACCAGTTCGGCCAAAAACGCATTTTCCAGACCGGCGTCGCGCTGTTCACGATCGCTTCGCTGTGCTGTGGGCTTGCCCCCACCGTGGAAATGCTCATCATCGCCCGCGCCCTCCAAGGCCTCGGCGCGTCCATGATTTCGCCGCAGTCGCTGTCAATCATCACCCGCGTTTTCGCCCCGGAATCGCGCGGTCCCGCAATGGGCATGTGGGGAACAGTCGCCGGCCTTGCCGCACTGTCTGGGCCCATCCTCGGCGGGGTGATCGTCACCGGCCTTACCTGGCATTGGATCTTCTTCATTAACGTGCCCGTCGGGCTTGCCTGCGTGCTGATGGCCGCGAAATTTGTGCCCAACCTGCCGGGAGTCTCCCGCAGTTTCGACATCCCCAGCATCGTGGTGTCCTTAATCGCGATGAGCCTGTTGGTCTTTGGACTCCAACAAGGACAAGGCGCCGACTGGGCACTGTGGGTATGGCTGCTGATTATCGGCGGCATCGGGCTGGTTGCAGTATTTGTGTGGTTGCAGGCCACCGCTTCGCGGCGGGAAGTCGAAGCGCTGGTGCCGCTGCGCCTATTTGCCAACTCCAACTTCTCCCGCGGCTCATTTTCCATCGCCACGATGGGCTTCGCCGTGGCTTCCAATGCGCTGCCGATCATGATCTACCTGCAGCGTTTTGAACACACCAGCGCCCTGACCGCAGGTTTGCTCATCGCCCCAATGGCGATCGTCTCCGGTCTGCTCGCACCGCTCGTCGGCAAGCTTATTGGCCGCATTCGGCCACGGGTGCTGTCCATGTTCGGTTTCGCCATGATGGTTGCCGGGCATATCGCACTGTGGGCAGTGATGCGCCCCGATATGCCGCTCTGGGCGATCCCGGTGGCCAGCGTGCTGCTTGGTTTCGGCAATGGTTGCGTCTGGGCCCCGAACTCGACCACCACAATGGGCAATATCGCCCGCGATGTGGTCGGCGCTGCCTCCGGTGTGTACAACACAGCCCGGCAAGTCGGTGCTGTCTTAGGCTCGGCGGCGACAGCGGCGTTTATTCAGTGGCGCGAAGCAGCAGGCGCTGGCAGTGAATTACTCGGCCAAGCACTGCTGATGCAGGCCGTCATCCTGGTGCTGGGTTTTGTCGCGGTAGCCGGATTTCGGCCCAATACGTCGGAAAGCCCCTAAATAAGGTTGGCTTTTTCAGAGAGCAACCTGGCCTGAGACATCGACTTCACCGGGCTCAGGGTGATGAGCACCCCTTCTTTACAGGCAAAAACCACGCCGCCTTGGGCGAATACAAAGAAACCCGACGGGCCTTCCTGCTTGAGCACAGTCAGGTTGCTCATCTGCTTATTCGGATCCAGCAAACGCTTCGACTGCCAGGCCGAGACCATCTCGTAGGCGTTATTGACCTTGGCCGGCAGGGTGCGCGCGGCATGGTCATTCGTGAAGGTGATGCTGCCATCGGCCAGCGGGCCCTCATCGAGGCGGCAGGCGGTGGAGTCGTCATCCTGCAATAAATTAATGACGTTGACCGACTGCGGATGGCAGGACGAAAAATCGACCATGTCCACCAACTCGTCGGGAAGCTCCTCGACTGTCTGATCCGTGGGGGCGTACTCACTGCGCGAATCGTGCATAAGCACATACCCCGACACCGCCAGTACGGCTATGAGCAGTGCTGCGATGACAATAGGTGCTGCACTACGTGGCCGCGGGTGGGTTGCGGACTCGGCGGGATCAGGCTCCAGCTCCTCACCGGGTACCCCAGAGCTGGGCCGCTCACCTGGCTGGTGGCGGTCCGGTTCGGGTGTGGTGAATCTCGACAGTGGCATGGCACGTCTTTCTCATCGCAGGTTCTGGGAACTACGTGGCTGTTGTGACTATACCCAGTGGGGTAGTGCGAGTGCAGCCCGGGGGTCACGCAATAGAAACCGCTCTAGCTGGGAAAACCCTTCACTATTCCTGCTGTGTTGAGTTGTGCAACAGGCCGATACGCAGCTCATTGGGCGCAATCTGAATGCCCCGGCTACCCTGGTGCTCATGCGCATTGCGACCCTGACTTCCGGCGGCGACTGCCCCGGCCTTAACGCTGTTATCCGAGCCATCGTCCGCACCGCCTCATCCGAGTACGGTTCCACCGTCGTGGGCTTCGAGGACGGGTGGATTGGCCTGATGGAGGACCGCAGGGTTCAGCTGTACGACGACGAACACATCGACCGCGTACTGCTGCGCGGCGGCACCATGCTGGGCACCGGTCGCGTCCACCCCGATATCCTCACCGCCAACCTGGACCGGATCAAGGAAAACCTTAACGACGCTGGCGTCGACGCCCTGATCCCGATCGGTGGTGAAGGCACCCTCAAGGCAGGCAAGTGGCTCTCCGATAACGGCGTCCCCGTCGTCGGTGTGCCCAAGACCATCGATAATGACGTCAACGGCACCGACTACACCTTCGGTTTCGATACCGCTGTGGCCGTTGCTACCGACGCCGTCGACCGGCTGCACACCACCGCCGAATCACACCAGCGCGTGATGATTGTGGAGGTCATGGGCCGCCACGTGGGCTGGATCGCCCTGCACGCCGGTATGGCCGGCGGCGCGCACTACATCGTGATTCCCGAAGAAGCCTTCGATATCAACGAGATCTGCAAGTCCATGGAACGCCGGTTCCAGATGGGGGAGAAGTACGGCATTATCGTCGTCGCCGAAGGTGCCACCCCGAAGGAAGGCACCATGGAATTTGAAGAAGGCGGCATCGACCAGTTCGGCCACCAGACCTTCAATAATGTCGGCCAGATGATCGGCAATGAGATCAAGTCCCGCACCGGCTATGACGTGCGCACTACGGTGCTCGGCCATATCCAGCGCGGCGGCACACCGACCGCTTATGACCGAGTACTAGCCACCCGCTACGGTGTGCACGCCACCCGGGCAGTTCATGAGGGGGATTACGGCACCATCGTTGCGCTGCGGGGAGAGAATATTACCCGCATCGATATCGACGATGCTGTCTCTGAACTTAAGGTTGTCCCGCCGGGCCGCTATCATGCCGCGCAGGCCCTCTTCGGCTAGGCCGAAACAGGGATCTATTAATGTAGATATGGCTGCATAATGAGCAGCCGCCCCGCCACCGCTACACGGTGGGGACACCAACGCCGTCGGGTGCTGGTTTCTCATAGCCGGTACCCGCGCACAAAAGCTACCGGTCGGTACAGCGTTTGTAGTGTGCCATCTAGCGGTGCCCGCAGGAGCTGCGCTCCGGCCCGGAAAGGGAATTACGCATGCTCAAAAGAGCATTGACCATTGCCATGGCCTTCGTTGGACTCATCATCGGCGCGGGCTTCGCATCCGGCCAGGAGACCTTGCAGTTCTTCTCCTCATTCGGCGCAGGAGGCCTCTGGGGAGCAGGTATCGCCGGCATTGTCATGATTGTCGCCGGTGCGGGACTGCTGCAGCTGGGCAGCTACTTCCGCGCCAATGAGCACACCCAGGTCCTTGACCGCGTCGCCATGCCGCTGACCGCTAAATTCCTGGACGTATCGATCATGGTGACGCTGTTTTGTACCGGCTTCGTCATGTTCGCCGGTGCGGGCTCGAACCTAGAGCAGCAGTTCAACCTGCCGGTATGGGTGGGTGCAACACTCATGCTGGCCCTGGTGCTCGGCGCTGGTCTGCTCGATGTCGACGCCGTCGGCCGTGTTATCGGCGCCATCACCCCGTTCATCATCGTGTTCTTGGTGCTGGCCTCGGTATGGGCACTCATCCACACCGACTTAAGCCTCGCCGAAGCCGACGCCTACGCCAATGCTGAGCTGAGCTCTTCGCTGCCGAACTGGTGGATCTCCGCGCTGAACTACGTCGGACTGTGCATGATCATGGCCGTCTCCATGACCATTGTGATCGGCGGTAACCACTTCCTGCCGCGCTCGGCCGGCTATGGCGGCCTGCTCGGCGGAATCATCTATGGCGCGCTGCTCACCCTGGCCGCAGCCGCCCTGCTGTTCTCCGCCCCCGACGTCGCCGATCAGGACCTGCCGATGCTGGCCCTGGTCGATGAGATCAACCCCACCCTGTCGATCGGTATGGCCGTGGTCATCTACATGATGATCTTCAACACCGCCATCGGCATGTTCTACGCCCTCGGCAAGCGCATGACCGCCAACCGCCCGGAACGTTTCTACCCGCTGTTCGCCGTTGCCTGCGTCATCGGCTACGGCCTGTCCTTCATTGGCTTCACCCAGCTCGTTGCCGTGGTCTACCCGGCACTGGGCTATATCGGCATCGCATTGATCGGTGTGCTCGTCTTCGGTTGGCTGCGTCAGCGCAGCGAGATTATGGATGAGCACAAGCGCCGCGGCCGCATCCAGAAGCTGGCCCGGAAGAAGGCCGACCCGGACGAGGAGTTCACCAAGTCCGACCAGAAGAAGCTGGACGCTGCGGTGGCCGAATCCAATGTTGAGGACGATGAGATGCGTCAGGCAGCTGCCGACGATGTCGCCGCCGTCCTGGCTAAGGACGAGGATTCATCCTTCCAAGAAGGCGATGAGATCGTGCTCCACGATGAATCCACCACCGCTAAGGACACCCCGGAAGCACGGTAGCCAGAAGGGGCTAAGCCCAAATCCGGATATTCCCGCCGCTGTGCACGCGCCTTAAATCAGGCCGTGCGCAGCGGCGAATTTCTTTGCCTCCGCCAGAGTGGGGAAGGGGCCATAACGCAGCACCGCATCATCAGTGCGGTCGTATAAGGTCCCGGCGGCACGCACATAACTCAGGTTGTGCTCGCCGTCGGCGGAGGAGCCCACCTCCGCCAGCGGGGCGTCCTCGCCGGTGCGGCGAACGGCGTCGGCAAGCTCCGGATCGGCGAAAAGGGTCACCAACGTGCCGCCCTCGGGGTCATCGAATAGCAGGCAGGACATCGACGGCACCGCTTGTTCCAGACCAAGCCCGGCCGGATTTTCCGAGCCCCGGACGCAGCCCTCAGCCACCCAGTAGCTATTCAGCGACTCTGGTAGCCGGTCGCGTACCGCCTCAGCCGACACTTCCGCGCCGTGCCCCTTGGCCCCCTGGAAGTGCTTCCACAACCCAACCCCACCAGCAATGAGCGCAATCACCACAATGATGGCGATGACTAACCAGATCATGCGCCGCGAGGAGCCGGCCTCGTTGGGCTGGGCACTACTGCGCGAAGCAGTCACCGGGTCAACGGTGGGCTGGTCGTCAGGCTGTGGGGTTGCGGGTGTGGACACGTAGGACCTCCTGGGGCGAACACGCGCGGGGTCACCTGGGGTAACTGCGGTGCGATGAACAGCAATGGCATAACGATAACCCGTCCCGGTGCGACCTTCGGCGCGGCGCCAGCAACCCGCTAGTACGATGTCGACCATGACCGCCGCTTATGCAGATGATCTGATGGACTACGACGAGGTGCTCACCCGATTCGACCCGGTAATGGGTATGGAAGTGCACGTGGAGCTCGCCACGAAGACGAAGATGTTCTCCTCGTCCTCGGCCGATTTTGGCGCCGAGCCGAATAGCCACGTCGACCCCTGCTCGCTGGGCTTGCCCGGTGCGCTACCTGTGGTGAACCGCATCGGTGTGGAATGGGCTATCAAGATCGGCCTGGCGCTGAACTGCAAGATCGCCGAGTCGTCCCGCTTCGCCCGGAAGAACTACTTCTACCCGGACCAGCCGAAGAATTACCAGATCTCCCAGTACGACGAACCGATCGCCTATGACGGCTACCTCGACGTGGTGCTCGACGACGGCACCGAATGGCGCGTTGAGATTGAGCGCGCCCATATGGAGGAAGACACCGGCAAACTCACCCACCTCGGCGGCGCTACCGGCCGCATTCATGGCGCAACGCGCTCCTTGGTGGACTGCAATCGCGCCGGTGTGCCGCTGATCGAGATCGTCACCAAACCCATCGAAGGCGCTGGTGCGCGTGCCCCCGAGGTCGCCCGCGCCTATGTTGCCGCGCTGCGTGACCTGGTGAAGGCCCTGGGTGTCTCCGATGCCCGCATGGACCAGGGTTCGATGCGTGTGGACTCCAACCTGTCGCTGCGCCCGGTGGGCCAGGATGAGTTCGGTACCCGCACCGAGACGAAGAATATTAACTCCCTGAAGTCCGTGGAGCAGGCGGTGCGCTACGAGATGCAGCGCCAGGCCCAGGTGCTTACCGACGGTGGCTCCATCCGCCAGGAAACCCGCCACTACCAGGAGACCGACGGGTCAACCTCGGCCGGCCGAATCAAGGAAACCGCCGAGGACTACCGCTACTTCAACGACCCCGACCTGCCCCCGGTACTGGCCCCGGCCGAATGGGTCGAAGAAATCCGGGCCACCCTGCCGGAGTTGCCCTGGGTGCGCCGCGCCCGGATTCAGGCCGAGTGGGGTTTGAAGGATGAGGAAATGCGCGACCTTGTCAATGCCGGTGCGCTCGACCTCATTATCGACACCGTGGAGGCAGGTGCCACACCTGATGAGGCCCGCTCCTGGTGGGTTGCCTACCTCTCCCAGCAGGCCAATGAGCGTGGTTGCGAACTGGCTGAACTGGAGATCACCCCGGCCCAGGTGGCTCGCGTAATCGAGCTGATTAAGGAAGGCAAGCTCACCAATAAGCTCGCCCGTAAGGCCGTCGACGGTGTGCTCGCCGGCGAAGGTGATGTCGATCAGGTTGTTGCGGATCGTGGTCTTGAGGTGGTGCGTGACGACGGGGCGATCACCCAGGCCGTGCAGGACGCACTGGACAATAACCCCGATATTGTCGCCAAGATTAAGGACGGCAAAACCAAGGCCGGCGGCGCCATTGTCGGCCAGGTGATGAAGGCCACCCGCGGCAAGGCCGACCCGGCGCAGGTCAACAAGCTCATCGGTGAACTGGTCGCCAAGATGTAGCTAGACCGGGGAAGCCCCGCCGGCGCCGTCGGACGGAATCCGCACGATTCGGTCATCGGCGGCGCCGCCGGTGCCCATCCGGCGATTAATGGTGCCGCCCCAGATCTCTACGCCATCGGGGCCAGGCACTGCCGCCAGTGCTTCAATATGGCCAAACTGGCCGTCTACCAGCACCTCCGGTGCGCCCTTGGTGGTCCACGAACTGAACTCATCGGCGCCATCGAGCTGTAACTCAATGGCGACGACCTGCTGCGCCCCAGGGACCGCAACAATAAGCGTCTTATTAACCACCACGCAGCCGCCGATGGAGTTATCGAAACTGACCCCAGTGACCGGGCTGAGTAAGAACCCATCCCACTGCGAAATCAGTGGCACCCCCTCGAGCATGGTGCTCAATAGCGTCGGCGGGCCAGCTTCCTGGGTGCACGCAGAAATGAGCTCAATGCGTTCATCATCGCTGAATAACGGCTCCGGTTCAGCACCCGGTCGCTTCGGTGCAGTGAGCACCGCAGGCTCGCGCAACGTATCGAGATCACGCCAGTCGACCCGGTTATTCGGCAATACGGTCAGCCGGCGCACCTGCCCGCTTTCCATCAGCACAAAAACCTGACCGTCTTCGAACACCGTGGGGGAAGCCACCAGCTGGCGTACCGGGCCGCCAGCGTCGGTAAGCACAGTGGGCTGCAATCCAGGCCGGATATCCCACACGGCGCCGTCCTCAGTAGCAGCGAGACCACGGGACATATCAATGCCCACCAGCGCTGTCACCGTCGGCAAGCACGCAGCCAACGTGGTGTCATCGACGGCGCACGGGTCACCAGAACTATCCTGCTTGCCGCTGTGGGACTTACCGGCCCCAGGAGCGCCATCAGGGGTGGCCTTCGGCATTTTCGCCGGCGGCATCTGCTCAGTCTGGTCACTAAACGGAGCCTGCGCGGCCGGATCAAATGAGCACCCGGACAGCACCAACGCGGCGGTGAGTGCCGCCGCGGCGCGGCGCAGTGGGGTGCGGGGGATAGTCACGTGACCAAGGATAGGGAAAATAAATCCAAAACACGGCCCCGCCGACTGTTGAATGGGGGTAACTAAACCTAGGGTGGAGGTCGTGACTGATAAAAAGAACCCGGACGACCACAAAATCGATGACCTTTCCGACGGTCTGCACGACGATAACTTCGACGTGCCCACCTACCAGGAAAACGCCCAGGCAGATACCGCCAAGGTGCCCGCAGCCGACAACCAGCCGGACGCATACGCCAACGCGGGCCGCGCACAGCCGCAGGTGATCCAGCCCAACGACGATACGGCCGCGGCGAATGCGGAAACCGCTCAGTTCCGCCCCGCCGAGACCAGCCAGACCGCTGGCAACCCCATGTTCGCCGACAACGCCACCGCCTCCGGCGCCGCTGTGGCCGCCGACGAGGACTACAACCGCGATGAGGAAGACGACGACGAGGTCGAAACCCGCCGCGGCACACTCGACCTAGGCCTGCTGGTGCTGCGCCTCGTTGTGGGCGGCATGTTGCTGCTACACGGACTGAGCACCTTCTTTGGGTTCTCCGGCGCCGCTGGTGTTGGCCAGCTGGAAAATGATTACGCCCAGGCTGGCTGGAATATGCCGGGCCTGGTCGCCGTACTTGAACCGACCCTGCAGGTTATTGCCGGCGCTCTGCTGGTGCTGGGCCTGGCCACCCCGCTGGGTGCTGCCCTGGCCATCGTCGTGTCCGCCTTCTCCACGATGGCTGATGTGGCGCTGAACTCTTCTGGCTGGGATATTATCTCCGCCGAAGGTTCCGGCTACATGCAGCTGTTCCTGCTGCTCACCGGTGCCTCCCTGGCGCTGCAGTTCACCGGTCCGGGCCGTTACGGCCTCGACGTTGCCCGTGGCTGGGCACGCCGTCCGCTGGTGAGCTCCTGGCTGTTCGCCCTGATTGCGATCGCCGCTGCGGTGGCCATCTGGTTCTTCGTTACCGGTAGCTTGCCGTTCGTCGGCTCCAGCACCGTTGACGTGCCGGTGGACTCCCCGCTGAATTAGTAGTCACCCCGCGCACACAGTGCGCTGGTGGTTGCGCGTATGCCGCCCGTATGCCAGTAGGTATGCGGGCGGCGTCGTGTATCTAGGATAAACGGGGTGGGGTATGGCACACTAAGGCCGCACTATCCCCGAGGAAAATAGAGACAATTTGCTGATGTGGAAGCCACCTGTACGCACTTTTATTGTTGCGCTCACTGTCTTCGGCTGCGCCCTTACCGGCGCCATTACACCAGCACCAGCCCGGGCAGTGCCGCTGCCGAACCTGGATCAGGCCGGCAATCTTCGCGCCCCCGCGCAGACCCAGATCACGGTGGCCTATTTTCCAGCGGGGCTGCGCGTAGGCACCGCGAACCAGCACGAGCCGCGCCCGGGTTTGTCGATGGTCAAGCTCTATATTGGCCACTACATTGTGCGTGAAGGCAATGCCCTGGATATTCCGGCTGTGCGTCAGATGATTCGCGCCTCCGATGACCAGATCGCCACCCGCCTGTATAAGAAGTACCCGCAGTCCATTAAGCGCATTGCTGAGGACTACGGGCTGAGCGACACCAAGGCCGGTGCCTCGTGGGGAGTCTCCCGCACCTCGTCTTATGACCTGGTGACCTTTTTGCTGCGCCTGCAGTTAGAAGATCCCGCCGGTCCGGTGCTTGACGCGATGCGCAACCCCTACCCGGTGGCTGCGGACGGGTACCCGCAGAATTTCGGTACCGCCACTTTGCCTGGGGTAACCGGCACGAAACTGGGCTGGTCTAATGACCGGGTTTCGCATCACGCCTCGGCGTCGATCGGCCCGGGTTTTGTTGTCGCCGCCGAAACTCGGGGCACCCGCGAGGCGCACACTAATGATGTGCGCAACGCGTTTATCACTATCGACTCGGTGTCCGGTTCGGCGCCGATCCCGCAGTTGCCGGGATCGGCTGAGGTGCCGATCCCGGGACTGGGCTAGTCGACGATCCGGACAGCGCCCTTATCCGCAGATGAGGCCATCTTCGCGTATGCCCGCAGGGCCTTCGTTACCCGACGCGGGCGCTTGGTGTGCGGAGTAAACGGGTGCTCGCGGGCGAGCTCTTCGGCGCGGCGGCGCTCTAGTTCCTCATCGGAAACCTGCAGTTCCAGCTTGCGCTCACCGACGTCGATATAGACCGGGTCGCCATCGCGGACCAGGCCAATGGCGCCACCGGCGGCGGCTTCGGGGGAGACGTGACCAATGGAAAGGCCAGAGGAACCGCCGGAGAACCGGCCATCGGTGACCAAGGCGCATACCGGGCCGAGGCCAGAGCCCTTAATGAACGCGGTGGGGTGCAGCATTTCCTGCATACCGGGCCCGCCAGCGGGGCCTTCGTAGAGCACGAACAGAACCTCACCGGGCTGTAGCTTTTTCTTCAGAATCGCCGAGACAGCCTGCTCTTGGCTTTCCACCACACGGGCGGTGCCTTCGAAGTGGAACTGTTCCTCGCTGATTCCGGCGGTCTTCAAAATCGCGCCATCGCGGGCAATATTGCCGCGCAGCACACATAGTCCGCCTTCGGCGGTGTAGGCATGCTCAATATCGCGGATACAGCCCTCGGCGGCGTCGGTATCCAGGCTTTCCCACCGGTTGTGGGTGGAGAACGGCTCGGTGGTGCGCACGCCACCAGGGGCGGCGTAGAACAGCTCGGAGGCTTCCGCGCAGGCCGAGCCGCCGCGGATATCCCACTTTTCGAGATGCTCGATAAGGCTGGGGGAGTGCACCGAATGCACGGATTCATTGAGCAGGCCGCCGCGGTGCAGTTCACCGAGGATAGCGGGGATACCGCCGGCGCGGTGGACGTGCTCCATGTAGTAATCGGAGTTCGGCGCGACCTTGGATAGACATGGCACACCACGGGAGATGCGGTCGATGTCTTGCAAGTCGAAGTCGACTTCGCCTTCCTGTGCGGCGGCGAGGATATGCAGCACCGTGTTGGTGGAGCCGCCCATAGCCACATCGAGGGCCATTGCATTTTCGAAGGCCTCGCGGGTGGCGATATTGCGCGGCAGGACCGAGTCGTCACCGTCGTCGTAGTGTCGCTTGGCGATATCGACGATCAGTTTGCCGGCGCGGGTGAACAGGTCCCGGCGGGCATAGTGGGTGGCCAGGGTGGAACCATTGCCCGGCAGCGACAGGCCGAGGGCCTCGGTGAGGCAGTTCATCGAGTTTGCGGTGAACATGCCGGAGCAGGAACCGCAGGTGGGGCAGGCGGAGCGCTCAATATCGAGCAGCTGGTTATTGTTGACGCGGTCGTTGGCGGAGGCCGAAATGGCCGAAACCAGGTCGGAACCGGCTTTGACGACGCCGTCGACGACGACGGAAGAACCTGATTCCATCGGGCCGCCGGAGACGAAGACCACCGGGATATTTAGCCGCATGGCCGCGTTGAGCATGCCCGGGGTGATCTTGTCGCAGTTGGAGATACACACCAGGGCGTCGGCGGTATGGGCGTTGACCATGTATTCGACAGAGTCAGCGATGATCTCACGGGAGGGCAGTGAGTAGAGCATGCCGTCGTGGCCCATGGCGATGCCGTCGTCGACGGCGATGGTGTTGAATTCGCGGGCGATGCCCCCGGCTTCGGCGACGGCTTCGGCGACGATATCGCCGACATTTTTCAGGTGCACGTGGCCGGGGACGAATTGGGTATAGGAATTCGCGATGGCGATGATCGGTTTGCCGAAGTCATCGTCGGTCATACCAGTAGCGCGCCATAGTGAACGCGCACCGGCGGCATTGCGCCCAGAGGTGGTGACTTTGGAACGAAGGGGAATCATGGGTGGCTTTCGTTGTGCGTTCGTGCGTGCTTTCACTGGCTCAGTGGAGCATTGCAGCACTATACCGTGAATCCCACTTGATGGGCGAACGTGTCCACATTGTGGGATGGGGCTGGTGGTGGGTAGTGCTACTCGCCGTTACGGGGGATTTCGGTGGTCTTAACCTCAAAGGTCGGAATATTCTTATCCTCGACCTCCTTGCGTGGGCGCAGCTCAGAACGGCCATCGCTGTGATGAATCTCGACCATGTCATCGCGGGCAGCGATACCAGCCGACAGAGCATCGGGGATGCGGCCGCCAGTAGCTTCGGATAATGACGGCAAAGAGTTAAAGCTGATTGCCGGCATCCGGAACCGCTCGGCCTTATCTGCGTCATTGCCGTCTTTAGCTACTGCGTAGGCCATTCCGCTCTTGCTGAACAACACGCCGCGGAAGTCTGACCAGGGCAGGAAATGGCGCTTCCCAAATAGTGGAACAGCGGTGATTCCACGCTGGTCAATGGTGGTGCGGACTCGGTGAATCCACACCACATACAGCAGCGGGAAGATGAGAGTCCACCAGAAGTAGGTCATGGAAAAACCCATGCCGATGATGACCATCAACAGCAGGAAGCCCACGCCGAGGTAATGCGTGCGCTGGGGGCGGAAACAACCACCCGGAATGGTAGTGGTGCCGCGGTGGTTCGCATCACTGGATTCGGAGCTCATGGGAGTCCATCGTAGTCGCCAGTGATGCGCACGCCGCCCTCGGCCTACTGGGTGTTGCCGCCGCCAGCACCGGCGTCGCCATCGCCAGCGCCGCCGCCACTACCGCCCGAGGTCGCCCCAGGGCCATCACCGCCGCCATAGCCGCCGGCATTATCGCCATTGCCGCCGTCGCCAAAGCCGGGCAGAACCCCATCCTGATTACCGGAATTATTCGACTGCGGTGCCTGCTCATTGGGGTCAGTGCGGTCGTTATTCCACTGGTTCTGATTGCCCCGGTCCGGCTGGTTCTGATTCACCGCGCCGTTTTCGCCGTTTTGTTCTTCGTTTTCTTCCTCATGCTCGGTAAAACGGCTCGGCGCCAACCAACCAGACGGGCTATCTGAGTCCTCACTGGGCTCGATGGTGGCCAAATTCAGCAACCCCAGCACCGCAAGGGTCACCAGCATGACGACGGTAGAGGGGCGGGCGCGGCCACCCGCAGAAAGAATCTCCCGGGTCTTCTGGCGCCACGACTGCTTCTTGGGCTTGTCATCGTTCGCGGCAGCCTTATTGGAGCCATCGTCCTCGTGGACCTGGTCATCATCGGACACCGCACTGTCATCGGCGTCGACCGCCTTCGTCGGCAAGCCCGGGGCAGCATCAGGATTATTGCCCCAACCGGAGCCTTCCTCCTCGGTGGCGGCAGTCTCGGCGGCATGGGTGGCCGCGGCGGTAGCACCAGCGCCAGCGGCGAAGCTAGCGATCCCAGCGCCGGAAGAATCAGCAGTGTCACTGGACATAGAAGGATCGGAGCTGCCGAAGGTGGTGGCATTGCTCCTTGCCGCGCCAGCGTCGGAAAGCTGATCGGGGCTGCCCAGAGCATTGGCCTCAGCGCGCTCACCATAAGCATGCCACCACGTATCAATGATCGCGGCACGAACCGCGCGTTCAATAAGCCACTGATCTCCTGGGTCACAGTCGACCATCACGCGCATCGTTACCGTCCACGGCTGACCCAGTGTGGTGGGCTGCTCGATACCAGTCGAGGACTGGATGCGGGCGGCAGAGCGGACATGGTCGCGCACATTGTCAGCCTCAATGGCCTTCTGGGCGGCAGCGAGAGTCTGCTTCTCCAATTCGGTGATGGACCCACCTGCGGTAATCGGCACCGGAGCCTCAATGACTGCGCGCGACCAGCGAGACGACGAGTTAATCGCCATCCGGGCCTCGCCATTGGGGATATTGATCTCTTGGCCGTTGATAGTGCGGATCGTCGTCGCACGCAGCGTCAAGTCCACAACATTGCCCTCGACCATGCCCGAGGGGGTGTAGAAGGCCACCCAGTCACCCACGCCGTACTGGCGCTCCAAGATGATGAACACACCACCGAGGAGGTCATTGACCAAACCCTGGGCGCCAAAACCAAGGGCAGCGGAAATGATGGTTGCGGGCACAACAGCTGCGCCGAGCGAAATGCCAATTGCCGACAGCAAGCTCAGGCCCACCACAAAGTAGGCGACCATCTCGATGACATAGACGATGGCGCCCACCAGGGCCCTACGGCCCTTATTTTCTTCCTCATCATCGCTGAGATTGCGGGTAGCAATGAGGAGGATGAAGCGGCGGATTCTTGGGATCAGGACCAGCACAGTGATGAGCGCGGCGATAGTGATGCCGCGGTCGGCGACCCAGGACCAGGTCCGCATCAACAGGTAGAGCAGAAATTCCATGGCCGCCACGGTAGGCCTTGTGCGGTGGTGGTGCCAGAGGCACAGCCAGTGGCGCTAAGAGCGGCTGTGGTGGCCGATAAGGCGTTACTGGACACAGACACGCCCGTACCAACCAGTGGGATTGACTTCTCACTATGTGGACGAATACGATTTGCGCTGTGCACCAGATCCACCAGATTCCGGTAGCCGCCACCAGCCACTAGAGCAATTCACCAGCACCAATGCTCGTCGCCCCGCCCAGCACCATGGAAACCCAGGGGCGTCGTCCGTGGTCGAAAACAGGAAAACTACAGTGAAACCTGGTAGGCCTGGCCGACCTGAACAACGAAACCAACATCAGGAGCGCACGACGTGACCGCCGCCCCCAACTCCAGTCCCACGCCCGCGACCGTGGCAGCACATGCCAACCGCACCCCGGTAGAGCGCATTACCGGCGCTAAGGCCATTGTGCGCAGCCTCGAAGAGCTCGGCGCGGACGTCGTATTCGGCATCCCCGGCGGCGCCATTCTGCCCCTCTACGACCCGCTGTACGACAGCGAAAAAGTCCGGCACGTCCTGGTCCGCCACGAACAAGGCGCAGGACACGCAGCCACCGGCTACGCCCAGGTCTCCGGCAAGGTCGGCGTGTGCATTGCCACCTCCGGGCCTGGCGCAACCAACCTGGTCACGCCGCTGGCCGACGCGAATATGGACTCCGTGCCCGTGGTTGCCATCACCGGCCAGGTCGGCTGCCAGCTCCTTGGTTCCGACGCCTTCCAGGAAGCCGATATCCGCGGTGTGACCCTGCCGGTGACCAAGCACAACTTCATGGTCACCAACGCCGAAGACATCCCGAAAACCATCGCAGAGGCCTTCCACCTCGCCGCCACCGGCCGCCCCGGCGCCGTGCTCGTCGACGTGCCCAAGGACCTGCAAAACACCGAGATCGACTTCTCCTGGCCGCCCAATATCAACCTGCCCGGCTACCGCCCCGTCACCACCCCGCACTCCCGCCAGATCGACGAGGCCGTGCGCCTCATCTCCGACGCCAAGCGACCGGTGCTCTACGTCGGCGGCGGTGTCATCAAGGCCGACGCCTCCGCGGAACTGCTCGCCTTCGCCGAACACACCGATGTTCCCGTCGTCACCACACTGATGGCCCGCGGCGCCTTCCCGGACTCGCACCGCCTGCACATGGGCATGCCCGGTATGCACGGCGACGTCTCCGCGGTGGCCGCGCTGCAAAAAGCCGACCTTCTGATCACCATCGGCGCCCGCTTCGACGACCGCGTCACCGGCCAGCTGTCCACCTTCGCACCCGACGCCCAGGTCATCCACGCTGATATCGACCCGGCCGAAATCGGCAAGATCCGCGAAGCCCAGGTCCCCATCGTCGGCGATGCCCGCGAAGTGCTCACCGCACTGCTGGACACCTACCGCGCCAAAGACCTGCCCGCCCCGAAGATGGGCTCCTGGTACCAAGAACTCGATAGTTTGCGCTCCCGGTTCCCGCTGGGTTGGGATGAACAGTCCGATGGCTCCTTGTCGCCGCAGTTCGTCATCAAAACCCTGTCCGATATCGTCGGTACCGATGGCATCTACGTCGCTGGCGTCGGCCAGCACCAGATGTGGGCCGCCCAGTTCGTCCAGTACGACAAGCCCCGGACCTGGCTCAACTCCGGTGGCCTAGGCACGATGGGCTACTCCGTGCCCGCCGCCATGGGTGCTAAAGCCGCAGCCCCCGAAAAGGAAGTCTGGGCCATCGACGGCGATGGTTGCTTCCAGATGACCAACCAGGAACTCACCACCTGCGCGGTGGAAGGATTCCCGATCAAGGTTGCCCTGATCAATAACGGCAACCTCGGCATGGTGCGCCAGTGGCAGACCCTGTTCTACGAAAAGCGCTACTCCAACACCAAGCTGCGCCCGGCCGATAACTCATTCGTGCCCGACTTTGTGCAGCTCTCCGAGGGACTTGGCTGTGTTTCCATCCGAGTCACCAAGGAAGAGGAAGTTATCCCAGCCATCCAGAAGGCACGCGAAATCAACGACCGCCCCGTGGTGATCGACTTCATCGTCGGAGAAGACGCCCAGGTGTGGCCGATGGTCGCCGCCGGTAAATCCAACGATGAGATCGAATCGGCCCGGGGCCTGCGCCCGCTGTTCGACGACGAAATCTCGGCAGGGGAGCCCCCGGCTGAGATCAACGAGACCATCGACCAGCGCGGCGAAGACAACGCCCTCGACGCCGACCACCCGACCATCCAGGGCCGCTAAGCGAGCCTAGGAAAAGAGGAAGCAACCATGGCTGAAATGCACACTCTCTCCGTGCTCACCCTCGATGAGCCGGGCATCCTAGTCCGCATCGCCGGCATGTTCACCCGCCGCGGATTTTCGATCCAGTCCATCACCTCCGGCCAGACCGAGGTCGAAGGCATCAACCGGATCACCCTGGTGGTAGAGACCGAAGACTTGCCGATCGAACAGATCACCAAGCAGCTCAATAAGCTTGTGCCGATCATCAAGGTCGTGCGCATGCCCGAAGAGCAGCTGGTCTCACGCGCCTTGTTGATGGTCAAGGTCTCCGCCGATAACTCCAACCGGCCCCAGGTCGTCGATGCCGCGAAGCTCTTCCGCGCCCGCGTCGTCGACGTCGGGCCTGAGTCGGTGGTCATCGAAGCCACTGGGCAGCCCTCGAAGCTGCAGGCGCTGCTGGAGGTCCTCGAGCCCTTCGGTATCCGCGAGTTGGTGCAGTCCGGCGTAGTCGCGGTCGCCCGCGGCCCCAAGCCGATGCTCACCAGCCGGCCCTAACCGTCGGTAAGCTCTACCGCACATACACAACTGTTACACCCCGAAAGGCGAATTACTACACATGGCTATTGAACTGTTCTACGACGATGACGCCGACCTCAGCATTATCCAGGGTCGCAAGGTTGCCGTGCTTGGCTACGGCTCCCAGGGCCACGCGCACGCCCAGAACCTGCGCGACTCCGGCGTGGAGGTTGTCATCGGCCTGCGTGAAGGCTCCAAGTCCGCTGCTAAGGCCGAAGAAGCCGGCTTTGAGGTGAAGACCAACGCCGAGGCCACCGCATGGGCGGACGTCATCATGATCCTGGTGCCGGACACCACCCAGGCCACCGTGTACGCCGAGGAGATCGCCCCGAACCTCAATGATGGCGACACCATCCTCTTCGGCCACGGCCTGAACATCCACTTCGACCTGATTAAGCCGGCCGACAACATCACCGTCGGCATGATCGCCCCGAAGGGCCCCGGCCACCTGGTGCGCCGCCAGTTCGTCGACGGCAAGGGCGTGCCCTGCCTCATCGCCGTCGACCAGGACCCCAAGGGCGAAGGCCGCGACCTGTGCCTGTCCTACGCCGCAGCTATCGGTGGCGCCCGCGCCGGCGTTATCCCGACCACCTTCGAAGCAGAGACCGTCACCGACCTCTTCGGTGAGCAGGCCGTGCTCTGTGGCGGCACCGAGGAACTGGTCAAGACCGGTTTCGAGGTCCTCGTCGAGGCCGGTTACGAGCCCGAAATGGCCTACTTCGAGTGCCTGCATGAGCTCAAGCTCATCGTTGACCTCATGTTCGAGGGCGGCATCGGCAACATGAATTACTCGGTGTCCGACACCGCTGAGTTCGGTGGCTACCTCTCCGGCCCGCGCGTGATCAACGCCGACACCAAGCAGCGCATGCGGGACATCCTGTCTGACATTCAGGATGGTTCCTTCACCAAGCGCCTTATCGCCAACGTTGAGGGCGGCAACAAGGAACTCGAGGAGCTGCGTGCCTCCTACAACTCCCACCAGATTGAGGAAACTGGCGCCAAGCTGCGTGACCTCATGAGCTGGGTCAAGAACCCGCTGGATGCCACTGCCTAAACAGTAAGCATTACCGTCGCGTCAAAGCCCCGTGCAGCACATACATGTTGCTGCACGGGGCTCACGCGATCGTGACAACAGGTGCTGAGCTGGATTCCCGTGGCCGCGGTGTCTGTTGACGCAGTGGGATATGGCGGCGGGTTTGTAGCCTGCCAGCCCGGGTGAAGCTGGACTCATGCTTCGCTGAATGCCGCTCACAAAGTTCGCCAAGCCGGGCCGTATAATCGCCTACATACCTTGTTCTCGTTTACCGAAAGGTCTACCTCACGTGACCCGGTCTGCCTTACCCACGTCCACTCTCCGTCACCATGCTCGTCGGTGGGTCGCAGTTGTGGCCAGCGTTGCTCTTGCCTGCGGCCTCGTCGCTTGCGGTGATTCACAGGAGGGAGTCGGCATTAAGAGTGCCGAACCCCCCGCTGACCCGACGGTTGTCGAAACCGAGATCGACGCTGCTGATTCCCTCGTCGATAATGCCGATACCGTCGTGGTCTCAGCCATGGGCCCCAAAACTGAACGCCGCGCTGCCGCGATCGCTGTTGCCGTTGGCGCCCCGATGCTTGTGGTGCGCACCGCGGACAACCAGAAGCGCATCGATAACGCCCGTGCTGAAGGCGGGTCGCTCGCCTTCCAAGATGATGTTGAGCAGGCCCGACAGCAGGCTGCGGAGGAAAGCTACTGGGCTCAGGCCACCTCCGGCTCTCCCGCAGATGAGGTGAGTGCTGAACTGGAACGGCTCAAGCCCTCCCACGTCGTTTTAGTGGGCGAGACCGACTTCGACGCCAGCGCCGAAGGCCGCACCGTTATTACCGACGCCGGCAATGCCCAGGCCTTTGCGAATATCACCGGCCGGGAAGTTAAGGGCGTCCCCGAGGGGGAGCGCTACCCGGCCAAGGCCATCGCTGCGATGGACCGCAAAGAGCCCACCGCTCCCGACCTGGAGGTCAGTGCCACTGACACCAAGGAAGTCGAGCTTCCTGAGATGAAGGGCTCGGGCGATGATGACATGGTTATCCTCGCCGCACCTGGCTCTCCGCTGGGCGCTATCGCCACTGCCCGCGCAGCTGGTCATGATGTGCTGTACTTGCCGGCGGCTGACCCCCGTGCGACCGATGACTCCATCTCTGCGATCCGCGATGGCCGCGAAGTTGTGGGCCTCGGCTCCGTGTTTGGGGATAACGAGAAGCTGGCCAAGCTCTCCAAGATCGCCGGTAATAAGGACGTCGCCAAGCTGAATTTGGCTGGTGGTGGCCAGGTGTTGTTCCCGGGTCGGCGCATGGTGGCGCTGTATGGACACCCGGGCGCCCCGGCAATGGGCGTGATGGGTGAGGAGACCCCGAAGGAAGCCATCGAGGACGTGAAGAAGCGCGTCGTGGAGTACGCCAAGTACACCGATGAGCCCGTGGTGCCGATGTTTGAGATCATCGCCTCTGTTGCCCAGGCAGATCCCGGCTCGGATGGCACCTACTCGGTGACCGCCCCGGCGAAGGACCTCGAGCCCTATATTGATGCCATCACCGATGCTGGTGGTTATGTTGTGCTGGACCTGCAGCCGGGCAACGCTAAGTTCCTCGACCAGGCGAAGTTCTACGAGGATCTGCTCAAGCGCCCCAATGTCGGCTTGGCATTGGATGCGGAGTGGAAGATGGAGCCCGGGGTGGCGCCGGCCACTGAGGTTGGTCATGTCACTGCTGATGAGGTCAACGAGGTCGCTGACTGGTTGGCGAATCTGACCCGTGAGAACAATCTGCCGCAGAAGATGCTGATGCTGCACCAGTTCCAGCTGCAGATGATTCGTGACCGGGAGAAGATCGACACCTCCCATCCGGAGCTGTCCATCGTGTTGCATGCCGACGGTCATGGCACCCCGGGCCAGAAGCTGGAGACCTGGAATGTGATGAAGCAGGACCTGCAGCCGGATATCTTCTTGGCGTGGAAGAACTTCATTGATGAAGATCAGCCGATGTTTACCCCCGAGCAGACCGCCCAGATCGATCCCACCCCGTGGGTGGTGACCTACCAGTAACTGCTGGCTAGGCCTACCGCGCTCCGGCTGAATGCTATTCAGCCCCGGAGCGCGGTTTTTTATTGTTCGAATGCGCCGATCTGGGGGAGGGGTTGCGGGATATGATGGTGCTGTTCCACGTCACCGAGCCGGCGTGGTCCCGCTCCTGCCGACGCGGTCGTGCCTGCAGGGGCGGTCATCAATTGCATTGACAGGAGTTGCTTGTGAGCAATAACGCTCGCCCGGTCGTCCTCATCGCCGACAAGTTGGCGCAGTCCACCGTGGACGCGCTGGGAGATTCTGTGGAGGTGCGCTGGGTCGACGGACCTAACCGCCCCGAGCTGCTCGCCGCTGTAGGCGAAGCTGATGCCCTGCTGGTCCGCTCTGCGACCACCGTGGACGCCGAAGTTCTCGAAGCCGCCCCGAACTTGAAGATCGTTGGCCGTGCTGGTGTCGGCCTGGACAATGTCGACATCGATACCGCCACCAAGCGCGGTGTGATGGTCGCCAACGCCCCGACCTCCAATATCCACTCGGCCTGTGAGCACGCCATTGCGTTGCTGCTGTCCACCGCCCGCCAGATTCCGGCTGCCGACGCCACTTTGCGCGATGCGGAATGGAAGCGCTCGTCGTTCAAGGGCACCGAGATTTTCGGTAAGACCATCGGCATTGTCGGTTTCGGCCATATTGGTCAGCTCTTTGCCCACCGCCTGGCTTCCTTCGAGACCACCATCGTGGCCTACGACCCGTACGCTAACCCCGCGCGGGCAGCTCAGATGGGTGTGCAGCTTGTCGAGCTCGACGAGCTGATGGAGCGTTCTGACTTCGTCACCATCCACCTGCCGAAGACCAAGGAAACCGCCGGCATGTTCAATGCCGAGCTGTTGGCTAAGTCCAAGAAGGGCCAGATCATCATCAATGCCGCCCGTGGTGGTCTTGTTGATGAGGCAGCGCTTGCCGACGCTATCCGCAACGGTCAGATCCGTGGCGCCGGTTTCGACGTGTACTCCTCCGAGCCGTGCACCGATTCGCCGCTGTTCGAGCTCGACGAGGTTGTTGTCACTCCGCACCTGGGTGCTTCGACCGCTGAGGCCCAGGACCGTGCCGGTACCGATGTTGCTAAGTCGGTGCTGTTGGCCCTGGCTGGCGAGTTTGTCCCGGATGCCGTCAATGTCACCGGTGGCGCTGTGGGCGAAGAGGTCGCACTCTGGCTGGAACTTGCCCGCGAGTTGGGTCTGGTTGCTGCCGGTTTGCTTGATGGCGCCCCGACCTCTGTTGAGGTCACCGCACGTGGCGAGCTGTCTACTGAGGATGTTGACATCCTGGGTCTGGCTGCTGCTCGTGGCCTGTTCGCCACCATGGTTGATGAGCCGGTTACCTTCGTCAACGCCCCGGCCATTGCTGAGGAGCGCGGCATTGAGGTTTCGGTGTCCACCAACTCCGAGTCTGTGACTCACCGCAGTGCCCTCGAGGTCACGATTATTGCTGCTGATGGTTCCAAGGCCACCGTCGTTGGTGCCCTGACCGGCCTGCAGCGGGTCGAGAAGATCGTGCGCATTAATGGCCGTGGCCTGGATATGCGTGCTGCTGGCCGCAACCTCATCATGACCTACCCGGATAAGCCCGGTGCCCTGGGTCGTATTGCTGGTCACCTCGGTGAGGCAGGCATCAATATTGAGGCCGCTGCGCTGTCCCCGGAGACCGATGGCAGCCACGCCATTATTGTGTTGCGTGTCGACGCTGAGGTCCCCGCCGAGCTGCGTGAGCGCATCGCCGATGCCATCGAAGCATCGAAGATTCTGCAGATCGAGCTCGACTAGGGTCGCGCTCTAGCGCATATGAACCCGCTAGGTGCCGGTGGAGAACCGGTGCTTAGCGGGTTTTGTGCGTTGTTATTGGGTTAGTGGGGGTGAACGGTGGGGTCCTATTGCCTCATTTCCCCAGGAGGTACTGAAAACACCGTTGACAGTGATCCGCCAATCCCTACCCTTGCGAGGTAAGCCTAAACTTACCTAGGCGGGGTTTGAAGGCCCATGCACGGCCTGAGGCGGCTCCGCCGGACGGGATCACACATGACCTCAGCACAGCGCACCGAAGTTCAGCAGATGGCTGATTTCGCTGTCAGCGCCAACCTTGACGACATGTCCAGCGAGGCCCTGGAGCAGCTCAAGATTCGTGTCCTGGACACCATCGGCGTCGCTATCGGCGCACTTGATTCGGATGTTATCCAGGCGATCCGTTCGCTTAACGACGATCTCGGCGGCAACCCCGCCGCCACCCTCATCGGCGGCGGCAAGGCACCAGCCCCGATGGCTGCTTTCCATAACTCTGCTGCTAGCCGATACCTGGACTTTATGGACGCCTACCTGGCCAAGGGGGAGACCAACCACCCCACGGACAATATGGGTGCAGTCCTGGCGGCCGCAGAAATCGCCGGCGCGTCCGGCCGGGATTTTCTTACCGCCTTCGCCGTGGCTTACCAGATCCACACCCGCCTGTCGGATGTTGCTCCGGTTCGCGCCCACGGTTTCGACCACACCACCCAGGGCGCTTTCGCCGCGGGTGCGTCGGCGGCGCTGGCGATGGGTCTCAACGCAGACCAGATCGCTAATGCCGCCGCGATGACCGGTACCGCCAATGTCGCGTTGCGTGTCACCCGCACCGGCAATCTCTCCCATTGGAAGGCCCTGGCGTACCCGCATGTGTCCAAGGAAGGCATGTTCTACGCCATGTTTGCTTCCAAGGGCATGACCGGCCCCGAGGAAGTCTTTGAAGGCAATAAGGGCTTCAAGGCTCTCGCCGGTGATTATGAGCTGGATTGGTCTGCGGAAGACCTTGAGTCGGTCAAGCGCTCCATCATCAAGAAGTACAACGCCGAGATTCACTCGCAGTCTGCGCTGGAGGCCGCAGCTGATATCCGCAGCCGCGAGGGCTTCGACGTCACCAAGATCAAGGAAGTGCGTCTGACCACCTTCGATGTCGCCTACTCCATTATCGGTGGCGGCGAAGAGGGCGATAAGCGCAATATCCGCACCAAGGAAGAAGCAGACCACTCCTTGCCGTGGATGGTCGCTGCAATGCTGCTCGACGGGGAACTCAACCCGGCGCAGTACGCCCCGGAGCGCATCGTCGCCGACGATGTGCAGAGCCTGATGAACAAGGTGGTCATCACCCCGGATGACGGTTTCTCCGACCGTTTCCCGCAGGAGATGCCGTCCGACCTCACCGTCGTGCTCGAAGACGGCACAGAGTTCAACGCCGTCGAATCTGCCTACGACGGCTTCCACTCCCAGCCGCTGGACTGGGACGGCGCTGTTGCCAAGTTCACCGACCTGGCAACCCCGTTCGCCGACCAGAACCTGCGCGACCAGATCTGCGAGGTCGTGCACAAGCTCGACGAGGTCGCCGAGATCTCCGAGCTGACCGAACTACTCGGTCGTGTCAGCACCACGCGCAGCTAAGCGCAACGACCCACCACACACCACGTTTTCCTGGAAAGGACCTTTTCACATGAGTAACGAGATCGACTTCGACGTTTCCTTCAACTTTGTTCCCCGCGCCAAGCGCCCGGCCAAGCCCCGCAAGTTCGGTATGACCGAGATCCGCGCGCCGTACTACAACACCTTCGGCACCCGCCACCTGCAGGATGTCTTCGACGTCGCCGGCCAGTGGGTGGATGGCATTAAGTGGGCAGGCGGTTCGTTCTCCCTGGTCCCCAAGGAGCAGGTCCGTAAGTTCTCTGACATCGCCCACGAAAACGACGCCTACGTTTCCTCCGGCGGCTGGATCGAAACCGTCCTGCGCTACGGCGACGATGCTGTGGACCAGTACCTGAAGGAAGCCAAGGAGGTCGGATTCGACGTCATCGAGATCTCCACCGGCTTCATCATGCTGCCCACCTCTGGTCTGGAGCGCCTGGTGGAGAAGGTTGTCAAGGCCGGTCTGAAAGCTAAGCCGGAACTGGGTATCCAGATTGGTTCCGGCGGTGACTCCTCTGAAGAGGAGCTGGCCGCAGAGTCCGCCAAGGACGTCGGAGACCTGGTTGACCGCGGCAAGCGCGCCCTCGATGCTGGTGCCTCGATCATCATGATTGAGTCTGAGGGCATCACCGAAAACGTTCGTGAGTGGAATACCGGTGCCGCCGCTTCCATCATCAACGGCCTGGGCCTGGAGAACGTCATGTTCGAGGCCGCCGATGGCCCGGTCTTCGAGTGGTACATCAAGAACTACGGCAATGAGTGCAACCTGTTCGTTGACCACTCCCAGATCCTCCAGCTCGAGGGTCTGCGCCAGAACGTCTGGGGTAATAAGTCCACTTGGGGCCGCGTCATCAACCCGAGCTAACACCTCAGCCGGATTTCTCCTTTAGCCACCACAAACACCCGGTCGCCTCCGCTATGGCAGGCGACCGGGTGTTTGTCGTTGGTAGCTAGTTTTGCTTGACAGCAGCAGCGATCCGGTCGCCGACCTCGGTGGTACGGATCGGGGTGTCCCCACGCTGGGCCACATCGGCTTCCACCGCGGCCTCGATACGCTCAGCATCGGCGGCGCGGCCCACATGGCGCAGCATCATCGCAGCGGACAAAATAGCGGCAGTCGGGTCAGCAATGCCCTGGCCAGCAATATCGGGAGCCGAGCCGTGGACGGGTTCAAACATGGACGGGTTGGTGCCGGATGCATCAATGCAGCCCGAAGCAGCAAGGCCAATGCCGCCGGCAACCGCACCGGCCTCATCGGTGATGATGTCGCCAAAGAGGTTGTCGGTGACAATGACATCGAAACGCGAAGGATCGGTGACCATGTAGATAGTCGCCGCATCAATATGGCAGTAGGAGACCTCGACCTCGGGGTACTCGGTGGCGACCTCGTCAACAGTGCGCTGCCACAGGCCACCGCCGTGGACCAGCACATTGGTCTTATGCACCAAGGTGAGTTTCTTATCCCGAGTCATGGCCAACTCGAAGGCATAACGGACCACGCGCTCAGCACCGAAGCGGGTATTCACGCTGGTCTCATTAGCGACTTCCTGCGGCGTACCGACGCGGATAGCGCCACCATTGCCGGTATAGGCGCCCTCAGTGCCTTCGCGGACGACAACGAAGTCAATATCGCCGGGGTTGCGCAGCGGGGAGCTCACTCCCTGGTACAGCTTGGACGGGCGCAGATTGACGTGGTGATCCAGGGCGAAACGCATCTTCAGCAGCAGGCCGCGTTCCAGGATTCCCGGGGCGACGCGGGCTGGGTCTCCGATAGCACCGAGCAGAATGGCATCATGCTCGCGGAGACTGTCGAGGTCAGCGTCGGTAAGCAGCTCGCCATTGCGGGTATAGCGGCGGGAGCCGAGATCGTATTCGGTGGAGTCGAACTCGCCGATGGTTGCGCGCAGAACCTTCAGCGCTTCGGTGGTGACTTCGGTACCGATGCCGTCACCGGGAATGACAGCGATCTTGAGCGCTTCACTCATATCGTGGGATCTCCTTCTCACATTGTGAACAGCGGTGAGCTTAACATCAACGACGCGCCCACCGGGGTTGTACTACCGACTACCGACGATGGACGACATTGAGCGCTGTGCCCACACCCCAAAAACCGCGATCATGACGCTCACCCAAGCCACAGCAATAGTTGTCGCGCGCACATCAACAGTGCCATCAAAAAAGGCCCGCATCGCATCAATAGCCGGCGACATCGGCTGGTACTCCACCAACGGCTGCATCCAGCCCGGGTAGGACTCCAACGGTGCAAAACCAGTATTGAAGAACAACTGCAGCAAGAAAATACTGCTGAAAACCATCAGCACAGTCTTCTCATCACTATTGGCAGCAAGCGCCAAAATGAATAAGCAACATGCCACGCCAAATAACGCCGACAAGCCAATCGCAGCAACTACCGGCAGCAACCCGCCAGAAAAACGCAAGCCCAATAAGAAACCGATAGCCAGCATGATGATGGTGGAAATCGAACCACGAAGGAACTCAGCCAACACCTTCGACGACAGGATCGCGCCATGCGGGAAAGGCAAAGACCACTGCCGGTCAAGCAAACCGGAATCACGATCGCGCGTGACATAGACAGCCGACGTTAAGGTGCCCTGCTGCACCGACACCAAGGCGATAAGCGCAGCAGTACCACCGATGGAATCAGTACCACCCATGCGAGTCACGGTGCTGCCAAAAACGGTGTCGAAGACCATCAACAAAAACGCCGGAAAAATAATGGACTGGACGGCCATAACCGGATTGCGCATCCACGAACGCAACAACGCCCCAGTCAGCGAAAGCGTCGCCGGAACAAAACCCACAGCGCAACGAGGATCGGGAAAATACGTTTTCATCGGCGGGCCTCCCGGTGGCTAGCTGCATATAGTGCCGCTATACCAGCGACGAACAATCCAATAAGCCACAACACAACCGGAGTGAGGTTCACATCCGTGCCCTCAATCCACCCGCGCATAGCAATAATCATCTGCGACAACGGTTGATTGCGCACCAACGGCTGAATCCACTCCGGAAAACCCGCCTCCGGAACAATGCCCACCGACATCATCACCAATAACATCTGCGGGACCATGAGCACCTGGCCGACCGAGTCAGGCTCAGGCACCGCCTGGCCCAGGGCGTCGGTCAGCATCGACACCCCAACGGCGAAAAGCAACGGGAGCAGGAAAAGCGCCACCGCATCCAGAGCATCACCGCGGAAACGGAAACCAAAAAGCGTCGCCACAAAAAACGCGGCAAAAATAGCCAGTGTTGTCCGCACCACCATGGCAATAAGGCGTGCCACAGCTGGGGCCATACGAGGAATCGGCAATGTCATCAGCCGGTCTTGCACCGCGCCGCTGACATCTCGCCCAGCATTCTGGGCGGCAAGAATGGCAGTGAACATCACCGCCTGCATAATGACCGTCGGCACCAAAAAATTGGCGTACTCCGGCATCGACTCGTTCAGCGGAACGTGAAAGCAGATGAAAAACAGGATCGGCGCCGCCATTGCGCTGATCACATCGCCTTCTCGTAAACCCCGCCATGTTGCGCCCCGAGCCAGCGGGGGAAGGGCTCCGGCCCAGCCGACGGTGCGACGCTGATAGTGGTCAACAAAAAGTGTGGAACTCACTGCGCGCCTTCCCTAGCCTCAGAATCGTGCCCATCCGGCTGCGGGGTATCCCCGGTGAGATGGAAGAAGACCTCGTCGAGAGTGGGGTGACGAAGGCCGATATCGTGCACCGCGATATTCGCCGCCGATAGGGCAGTGGCGATCCGCACAAGGTCGTCGGTGGCATCCACGGCAGGAATATGAACCCGATCCGCACCGGTTGCCTGCGCATTATCAAATAGCTCGAGCAGGCGAGGCACATCATGTGGATCAGCTGGCACGACCTCGACAATCTGGTCACCGATACCGCGCTTGAGCTCAGTTGGAGTGCCCTCAGCAACAACACTGCCGCGCCGCAACAACACAATGCGGTCGGCGAGCTTATCGGCCTCCTCCAAGTACTGGGTGGTCAAAAGAACCGTGACGTTTTCATCGCGCAGCCGACGAACTGCATCCCACACCGCCTGCCGCGACCGGGGGTCCAGGCCGGTAGTTGGCTCATCGAGGAACAACACCCGGGGACGGGTGACTAGAGCCGCGGCGATATCTGCGCGGCGGCGCATACCGCCAGACAGCGAACCGGTACGGCGGTCTAAGAAATCCGACAGATCAAAAATCTCCGCCAGCTCTACCGCACGCTGCTTCGCCCGTGATGCACTCAACCCGGTAAGCCGACCGAAGATAATGAGGTTCTCCCGAACGGTTTGCCGTTCGTCCAAGGCCGCGTACTGGCCGGTCAGTGAGATGACCTCACGCACGCTCTCAGGGTTGGCTACCGGGTCACGGCCGGCAATGCGGATTTCACCGGCATCAGGTTTAAGCAGGGTCGACAGGATGGAAACTGTGGTGGTTTTACCGCAGCCATTCGGGCCCAATAAGCCGAGTACCGACCCCCGCTCGACACTGATATCAATGCCATCGAGTGCGGTGAGTGTGCCGAAATGTTTCACCAGCCCGGAGATGTCAATCTCGGGGCCGTCGGTGACTGCCTGAGTGGGCATGTCTTCCACGTGCGAACCGTCCTCACAGATAAGAGCAGCGCCACCATATGGTGACGCTGTTAGGTCGAGCCTCGACCAAGGCTAGGCTAAGGAATCTGCAGACTCAACAGTGTGCTGAAAATAGCAGCACACTGTCAGGCATATCGGCAGGGCCTAGGAGTGGACAATATCGGCGACCATGACACCCCAGCCAATCGGCTTGAGGTTCTCAACCGTCGCACCAGCCGCGGCTGCAGCCGCATCCAGATCCGCCGGAGTAGGCGAGCAGGTGCCCTCCAGACCCATCCGGGCCAAATCCTCGGCGTAATCATGATCCTCGGCACGGCCGTGCGGTTCCATAATCTTGGTGATGACCTTCGCCGCGCAGCCCAGCCCAGCTAATAGTTCACCGGCGTCATTGGCCAGCGCAAACGGGTCAATCAACACCGCGAAACCAGCGTCGGCAGACGCGCCCGGCGACCACGGGGCCACATCGACGCGCTGACGAGCGGCCTCAGAAAGGGCCTGCGCGGTCGGCATCTCCGCCGCACTCAACAGCAGCCGGATATTAGCCTCGGGCAGGCGACGAACCAGCTCTTCGGCGTAAACCACAGCACCCGGGCCGGCCAACGCAATGGACTGCGCACCGGATTTCACCTCATCAGGCAGCGTGTCCGGCAATGCGGGAGCAACCCACATCGCGCGCATAGCGGCCAGCTCGGCGACCTCACGGCCAGCTTCCGGGGAACTCTCCACATACTCAGACCAGGTAGTCCCGGTTGCCCCCATCACCACAGGCTCCTGGCCCAGCAGAGCCTGGTTTAAGTTGATCAGGCCAGTCATGCGCGCCCAGGTGGCTCCCTTGAGCGTGCGCACCGCATAAGAGTCAGGGCTGGTGAGCTCCTGACCGATGGCACCAAGCTCAATGGTCTGGCTGCCGAGATCATCGCTGCCGGTATCGGGCAGGGCGACAATATCGATGCTGGCTAGATAGCGCAGCAGGCGGGCCAAACGCTCAGGAGCAATACCGGTAGCAGCGGCGACATTGGCGATAGTGGCCGGCTCGGCCTCGTCGATAGCGACGAAAATATCCAGCGCCACCGCAGTCTGAATAGCAAATGCCGGGGCAATATCGGCCAGGTCATGCAACTTCTGCAGAGCCGAGAAACTCGAGTCGGCAGCCGGGGCGGCGCCACCCTTATTCGCTTCCGCAGTCTTCGCCGCAGTCTTGCGCCAGTAGCCGGTGAACTCAGCATCAGCACGATCAATCTCGTTCTGCTTCACCAGGCCGCGCCACGGCTTGAGCTTTCCGGCCTCACCAGCAACCCACACATAGGGCTGGCCTTCGGGCAGCTTCAGATCGGAGATAACGTCGGCAAGCTCATCGCCACGGGCGCGCACCTGCCAGGTGATTTCCACATCCCCCTTGGACGAAATGTCCTGGATATGGTCTTCCTCAGCGACTTCCACGATGGCGCGGCACGGGAAGCCTTCGGGCAGCTCCTCCAAAGCACGACCAATGGCTGGCAGTGCGGTCTCATCGCCGACCAGGAGCAGCCAATCACGGTGCACCGGAAGATCCAGGCACAACTTCGGGCCAGCAGCCCACACGGCGTCGCCGACCTCAGCAGCCAGGGCCCACTCTGCGGCCAGGCCACCGGGGTGAACCACGAAATCCACCGCTAGTTCACCGTGTTCGCCAGCGTCGGGGTTAAACCAACGCACGGTGTAGACACGGAACAGGTCATTGACTTCGGCAGTCCAGTCGAGGGAACCGTCACCGATCGGTGCCGGGTATGGGCGCTCACCGGTTTCCGGGTGCGGGAAAACCAGGCGCATATCGTCGTCGAAGCCATCGCTGACCAGCGCAGGCATCTCGACGCCATCAATCGTGTGGGCGCCCAAGCCGGGGCCGCCAAAAATAATACGGCGCATGCCGGAGGTGATGTCCTCGATGCGCAATACTTCGAGTTCGCGCAGGCTAATGGGGTGAACATCGCCGTGTCTGCTCGTGCGTGCCATATACAACAGTCCTTTCGGTAGTTAATCTTTAAGCATTATTTACTACGCCTAGAACTTAGGACGTACTAACGCTGTCGGTTCGCACCTTATGCCAAGGAGCTCATCATGTTCGACAAGAGTGACCGAATCCACCACCCAGGTCTACGCGAAAAGGTGATGAGTGCGGCAGAAGCAGCCGAATTTATCCAGCCGGGCGACGCCATCGGCTTCTCCGGATTCACCGGGGCCGGTTATCCCAAGGAAGTCCCGGAGGCACTCGCACACCGTATCGGAGAGGCCCACCAACGCGGCGATTCTTTCCCCATCCGAGTGTTCACCGGCGCGTCCACCGCATCCGAGCTCGATGGTGTGCTGGCCAAAACAGGCGAGGTTATCTTCCGCGCGCCCTACCAATCCGACCCCGCCATGCGGGCCAAGATCAACGAAGGTGTCACCAACTACGTTGACCTGCACCTGTCGCACTCAGCAGCCCAGGTAGCCCAAGGATTCTTAGGGCCGATCAATATCGCCGTGGTAGAAGCCGCACAGATCACTAAAACCGGTGGTCTGGTGCCCACCTCGTCGGTAGGTAATACGAATATCTACCTCGACAAAGCAGAAAAGATCATTGTTGAGGTCAACGAGTGGCAGTCAGCGGACCTAGCGGGCATGCACGATATCTGGAGCCCCGGAGTCCCACCGAACCGCCAGATCATCCCGCTGACCGAGGTTGGCCAGCGTATCGGCAGCACAGAATTTGAGATAGATGTCGACAAGGTCGTCGCCGTTGTTTACACCAACGCCGCAGACCGCAATGCCGCCTTCACCCCGATCGATGAGACCTCCCACAACATCGCCGGGCATTTTGTTGACTTCCTCGAACACGAGATCCGCCACGGCCGGATACCGCAGCAGATGCTGCCACTGCAGTCCGGTGTGGGCAATATGGCCAATGCGGTGCTCGCCGGGCTTGCCGAGTCCGGTTTCACAAACCTGAAGTCCTACACCGAAGTGATTCAGGACGAGATGATCAACCTGCTCGATGCCGGAGTGCTCTCGGTGGCCTCAGCAACGTCATTCGCGCTTTCTCCGGACTATGCCGAGCAGATGAACCGCTCTGCCGCGGACTATGCGAAGAAAATTGTGCTGCGCCCACAGGAGATTTCCAATAACCCGGAGGTCATCCGCCGGCTAGGTGTTGTGGCCTGCAATGGAATGGTGGAGGCCGATATTTACGGCAATGTGAACTCCACCCATGTTGGTGGCACCCGGATGCTCAACGGCATTGGCGGCAGTGGTGATTTCACTCGAAATGCTTATATTTCGACTTTCGTCTCTCCCTCGGTGGCCAAGGGCGGTGCGGTGTCGTCGATTGTGCCGATGGTCTCCCATACTGACCACACTGAGCACGACACGATGATCATCGTCACCGAACAGGGCTTGGCAGACCTGCGTGGTCTGGCCCCGCGGCAGCGCGCCAAGGTGATTATCAATAACTGCGCCCACCCGGATTTCCGGGAGATGTTGCTGGACTATGTCGAAAGAGCCGAGGCCTCGGGTACCTCACATCTGCATACCCCGCATGACCTGGAGCTTGCGCATAGTTGGCATACCCGTTTCCTTGAGACCGGCAGCATGCGCGTCTAGTCATTTGGTGAGCAAACGCTTATTGGCTCCTTAGTTAATCCACTAAGGCGATGCTAATCTGTTACGTGGCCCAGGTGTGGTGGACACCAGAGTGGGCCATGACATCAACGGCACTCCACCCTACGTTTCCACCCGAGGATAAAGCTGCATGAATTCTTTGACCATCGTCGGTGCAGGCCCTAAAGCCGTGGCAATTGCTGCCAAGGCGCACGCGCTGAGCGCTCTTGGCATCACCGTTCCTGAGATCACCGTCGTTGAGCCACGCGGGATTGGTGCTAACTGGCGGGCCGTGGGGGGATGGACTGACGGCCGCCACCTCCTGGGAACCCCGCCAGCCAAGGACGTCGGTTTCCCGTACCGCACCCGCATCGCAGGCCCGCAGTCCGCCCAGGTCGATGCCGGACTTCTCGAGCACAGCTGGAACCGCTTCCTTATCGAGACTGACCGCTATGCCGATTGGGTTGACCGCGGCGCCCCCTTCCCGCGCCATGAGGTGTGGGCGGAGTACCTCAACTGGGTCGCTGAGCGCATTGATCTCACAGTTGTGCAAGGCCGGGTGGTGAAAACCGCGCCGGGCGACTCTGATGCTCAGGGCAACCGTGAGTGGGATATCACCGTGGAGGCTGCCGACGGTGGCACCCGCACCATCCATTCCGGGGCTTTGCTGATTACCGGCCCGGGCCGCAGCGATCGTCGCTTCGCTGATTTAGATGGTGTGTTGTCTGTGGCGGGCTTCTGGGCGGCTATTGCCGAGGGCACGTTATTTAATGCCACCCGGACCGCCGTGATTGGTGGTGGCGAGACAGCTGCGAGCATTATCGCTGAGCTGTTCCGCCATAATTTGGACGAGATTTCGGTGGTATCTCCACTGGCTGCGGTGTTTTCCCGTGGTGAGAGCCAGTTCGAAAACCGGCTATACACCGACCCTGATAAGTGGGCGACGCTGGATGCTGAGGAGCGCCGCGAGGTTATTCGCCGCACCGACCGGGGAGTGTTCAGTGTGCGCGTCCAGCAGGATCTGCACTGGGATGACCGGGTAGGCCATTTGCATGGCCGGGTCACCGATATCACCGAAGCTGCCGGTGGGCGCCTGGGCGTCCATATCGTCGATTCTTTCGGTGAGGCTTCCGAGCACCCCTATGACCTCGTCATTGATGCTCGTGGCAATTCGCCGCTGTGGTTTACCGGTTTGCTCGATGAGGAGGCCATGGCTGAGCTTTCCGACGCTGTGGGCGGCCATGTGACCGCACCGGCACTGGAACGCAGCATTGCGGCGGATATGTCTGTGCATGGCCTGCAGCCGAAACTGTTGTTGCCGTCGTTGGCAGGTTTCAATCAGGGCCCGGGTTTTGCCAACCTCAGTTGCCTTGGCGAACTGTCTGACCGGGTGCTTGGGGGCTTGATGGGCCTCGATGTGCGCCCGCAACGTTCCACAACCGCGATATAGCCCCACGGGCGTGCCCATAGCAGCAGCGGCCAGCATATGGTCGCTGCTGGCCGCTGGTGAACGCTGTTGGGCTAAGCGTCTAAGGTGGCGCCGCCATCGACGCGCAGGTCGTGCATGGTGATATGCCGTGCGGCGGGGGAGAGCAGGAAAGCGCAGGCTTGGGCGACGTCAACTGGGTCCGCGACTCGGCCCAGCGGGATGCCCATCTTGTAGTTTTCCGCATCGCCCTTGACGAGGGGTTCGGTGAAGTCCTCGCCATTGAACATATTGCGCAGCATGGGGGTGTCTGTGGAACCGGGGGAGACGATATTGCACCGCACACCGTGCGGGGCGCAGTCCAAGGCGAGTGTGCGCAGCCAGGATTCGGCTGCTGCCTTAGAAGCGCCGTAGGAGCCCATGCCGATCCGGGGTACCGCAGCAGAATTGGAGGTCACGCCAACAATCGCTCCGCCGTGGCGTGCCATGATGCGTGCGGCCTGGGAGCAGACATTGACGGTGCCGAAGAAGTTAACTTCGAAGCAGGCCTGTAGTGCGCCTGAGGACGGGTCCATGGCGGTATCGGGCACCAATGCGCCAGAGGCGTGCACTAGGGCGTCGAGGCAGCCTTCTTCTTCCACGATGGTGGCGAAACCATCAGCCACCGCGGCGGCATCGGTGACGTCAATAGGTATGCAGTTGGGGGCGTGCTGCAGATCCCAGCGGATTACGCGGTAGCCGTTTTCTTCCAGTAGTTCTGCAGTGGCCTTGCCGATACCGCCAGCAGCACCGGTAACGAGGCAGATCTTGGGGGAATTCTCATCGTTGTGCAGTTTCGGGATGGCGGACGTAGCCGCCTTCAGGCGCTCCTGGGCGGCGATGCCGGCCGGGTCGTTGTCGGAAAGCTCATCGATAAGAGTCACAGTAGGAAAGGTTAGCCGGTCCTTAGTTGTATTGGCAAGGGTTTTATTAGTGGTGTTCACCTATTGCGCCTTCGGCTTATGTGTCCTGCGGGGAGGGGTATTGGCTAAGAAAAACATGCTAAAGCTGCCCTAAAAATACCCGTTCGGGGCTATTTTTACGTGCTGCACAGACATAAACTAAGGGGCATAGGAATCGTTGATTCGTTCACCTTTCGACCCCTTGGAGGCACCATGTCTGCCAACCCCCTCCTCGAATTACGCGGTGTTGATATCGCTGCTGGCGACGATATCATCTGCCACGACATCAACCTCATCATCAACGAAGGCGAGCGACACATCCTGCTCGGCCCCAACGGATCCGGTAAATCAACCCTGCTTGCCGGAATCATGGGAATCCACCCCTTCCGCATCTCCGCCGGCAAAGTCCTGCTGCGCGGTACAGACATCACCGACATGCCCGTCGAACAACGCGCTCGAGCCGGCGTGGGCATGGCCTTCCAACGCCCACCGGCCATCACCGGAGTGTCGGTACGTCGCCTGGCCGACGCCATCAACGCCGGCGGTGGCGTCAATGTCGGCCTGGACAAACTCGCCCTGGGTCACCTCTCCGATCGGGATATCCACTGCGGATTCTCCGGCGGCGAATCCAAGCGTTTTGAAGTACTCAAGCTGACCCTGCAATCACCGTCGTTATGCCTATTCGACGAACCCGAATCCGGCGTTGACCTCGAACAAGTCAAAGTCGTTGGCAAAGCCATCAGCGATCTGCTCGACTCCGCCGATGACGAAGGCCGCCCGCGTGCCGGCATGGTCATCACCCATACCGGCTTCATCCTCAACCACCTCAAGGCCGATATCGCCCACCTCATGGTCGACGGCCGCCTGATCGACTCCGGTAAGCCCGATGAGATGTTCACCGCCATCCAAGAAGGCGGCTACCGAGCATCAGCCACCGCCTAACCGCAGCACCCACTGTTTTATAGGAGTGAATCGCAATGACTACTGATCTCACCCACACCCGCAGCGGTCTTGGCCCGGCAACTGCGACGCCGGACCTGCTGAGCTCTGTTGGTTGGGCAGACCCCGATAATCGCAGCATGACCACGGTCTTACTCGACCACGGCTACGCCGCCATGGATTCGCGTGACGACGACGTCGTCGTGCTGCCACTAGCCCAGGCCCTGCTGGAATACCCATGGGTCCAGGACTTGATGTTCAGCCTCATCGACCCCGACGAGGATGAAGTGCTGCGCCGCGCCTTCGAATCCACCCGGGAACCCCTGGGCACATTCACATGGGTCAAAGAAGGCGCCCACGTCGACAAGCCCACCCAGACCTTCTCCGTGATGACAGTTCCGCAGGAACGCCAGTTCGTCCACGACATCACCGTCATTGGCGCCGGCGCCACCGTCGACGAAGTCTCCGGCTCCGCCGTGGCCCCAGAACTCACCCACGGCTCACACGTCTCAGTCTCGGAAACCTTCGTCGGTGCCGGGGCGACAGTGCGCTCGGTCGATGTGGACCGGTGGGGCAAAGAGATGAATATCAACACCTACAGCCGCACCAAGATGGACAAAGACTCCACGATGAGTTCAGTCTCGGTGGCGGTATCAGGGGTGCATAAGTCCGTCGATGATTCCCACGTCGAGCTCGCCGAAGGAGCAAAATACACCTCACACATGGTGGTATTCGCCCCCACCGGCACTGAGCGCGTGATGAACAGCACCGCAACCCTGGGCGCTGCCGGCGCTCAAGCGGAAATGGTCTCCCGCATGGTCTCTGATGGTGGCGTGATTCGGAATAGTTCCACCCTCGTCGGTGGCTCTGCTGACGTGCGCGGTTTTCTGGAATGCGACGGCCTCCTGCTTGGCGAAAACGGTGCCATCGAATCAGTGCCCGCCTTGGATGCGAAGGTCGCGCGTGCCCAGCTGTCCCATGAGGCCTCCGTCGGCATGATCGACGATGAGAAAATTGACTACCTCACCGCCTTGGGCCTTGATGAAGACGCTGCCCGCGACCTCATCGTGCAGGGATTTTTGAACCTGGACGATGACCGGATTCCGGTCTCCGTGCGCGCCCGGGTAGAAAATCTTGTCAGTGCTGCTCGCGAAGCCGAGAATTTCTAGCGGTAGCTAACTCAGCGGTTTAACCCCTGCCCAGCAGCTCCTCGAGGCTGGTGGGCAGGGGTTAATCGGGTCACCACAGCACCAACCAGAAATAGACGCCGACCCTACCCATCTGCCCCTATCTAGTGCGTGTACCCTAACTTTCATGCGTATCGCCAGAATCGCCCACCCGGAGGGCATGTGTTTCGCACTCGTTGAGGGTGACGACTCTGATGTACAGCTGCACGAGATCGAAGGCCACCCCTTCGCCGATATCTCCAAGACCGGCCGCTCGTGGCCGCTGTCGGAGGTTCGACTGCTCTCGCCGATGCTGCCGTCGAAGGTTGTCGCCATTGGTCGTAACTACGCTGACCACGTCAAAGAGGTATTCAAGGCCTCTGGCGAGTCCCTACCCCCGACGCTGTTTTTGAAGCCGCCGACGGCCGTGACCGGCCCCGAGGCCCCCATCCGGATTCCCGACTTCGCCACCAAGGTGGAGTTTGAAGGCGAGCTGGCCCTCGTCATCGGTCGTCCCTGCAAGAACGTCTCGCAGAAGGACGCAGAGAAGGTCATCTTCGGCTACACCATCGTCAATGATGTGTCCTCCCGTGACCTGCAGTTCGCCGACGGCCAGTGGGCGCGTGCCAAGGGCATCGATAGCTTCTGCCCGCTCGGGCCCTGGATCCAGACCGAACTGGACTACCGCGACCTGCCGATCAAGGCTCACCTGACCCACGACGGGGAAACCCACACCAAGCAGAACTCCAACTCTGAGCAGATGATCATGTCCATCCCGGAGATCATCGAGTTCATCACCGCGTCCATGACGCTGCTGCCCGGCGACGTCATCTGCACCGGCTCGCCTGCCGGTACCGCAGAAATGGTCCCCGGTGACCGCATCGAGATCGAAATCCCGGGCATCGGCAAGCTGGCCAACCCGGTCGAGCGCGCCGACTAACCACCACGCCTGGCTCACTATCGCGCCGGGATACCCGAAACATGCCTCGGGTATTCCGGCGCGATTATTGGATCAGAGGTTCATTGCGCGCAGCACGGTACGCAACTTCGCGGTGGTTTCTGCGACTTCTTCCTCAGGGGTGGATTCGGGGATGACTCCGCCGCCGCTCCAGGTGCGGGCACCAGTGCCATCGGCATTGATTTCGGCGCAGCGGATAGCAACCACAAATTCGCCATCACCGGAGCTTTCACACCAGCCGACCGCGCCGCCATAGAAACCGCGCTCATCTTCGGCGACCTTAATAATGCTCATCGCCGACTCGGTAGGACTACCGCATACCGACGGGGTGGGGTGTAGCGCTAGTGCCACATCCAGGGCAGAGATCACCGGGTCCTTCAGTGTCGCCGTGATGGGGGTGCACAGGTGATGCATCTCTCCGGTGGAGTAGACCACCGGGGTATCGGGAATATCGATATTCGTGCACAGCGGGCCCAGATTCCACGCAATATCCTCAATAACGAGGTCATGCTCCTCATTATTTTTCCGCGAAGCCTGCAGGCGGCTCGCTGCGGCCTCGTCGGCCGCCGGGTCCGGCATGCGTGCTGCCGAACCAGCCACCGGGAAAGCGGTGACCTTACGCCCACGGCGACGAACCAGCATCTCCGGCGAGGAACCCACCAACGTGCGGCCGACGAATTCGCCGCCAGCAGGGGAGAGGTCCACGACGAACCCATTGCGGTTCGGGGAGGAATCAACGAGCCGCGCGGCGAGCAATAACGGGTCAATGGCCGGGTTGAAGCTGACCGCCAGCTCGCGGGCAAGCACCACCTTCTCCACGCCACTGTGTTCCATTAACCGGATTGCGGCTTCCACCCGGTCGGCGAAGTCTTCCAGGGGCGGATTCTCCGCCACGATGCGCGCCCGGATGGGTGGGGAGCCCCAGCGGTAATGCGCATGTGGCTCGGAAGGATGCTCCGCGCGCACCACAGTTTCTGGGACAGTCAGCGCCGAGGGACGGTCAGTGTTGAACGGCAAGGCGCCCACAATCATGTCCACTTTGCCGCGGCGGAGGTGTTCGGCGGCCAACCAGGGATCATCGTACGTGGCGGTGCTACCGCGAGTGTGGATCGAACCGTGGGCGCGGGATAACAGGAAGTCGGGTGCGGTAATTGGGCGCCCATCGAAGCGCCCACGGGTGCTCCCAGAACCGGAGGAGGCATCGCCGCTGCCGACCATTGGTCCCACACCACCTTCCCTCGTTGGTGACAGGGCCTACCTTAATAGGTCAGTTCGATCATCCATAAAAAAGGTCTCACCAGCGGTAAAGGACCCGGCGTAGAGCAATGTTTAGGTAGCAAATGACAAAGTTAGGCTAACCACGCCCCACGAAGGGCATTCCTGCCGCAGTCACCGTCAACTCATCCACAACTGCCTCCGGCGGCATGGACGCCATCAACGCCACGGCACGGGCGGCATCAGCCACCGAAAACGTCGGCTCCACCTTGTGCGAACCATCAGGCTGCAATGCACCAGACTGCGCGCCGAAGCCGTCGAGAAGCTCGGTAGCAGCATTGCCGATATCAATGCGCCCACAGGTGATGCCATAGGCACGCCCATCCAAAGAAATCACCTTCGACAGTCCCCTAAGCGCCGACTTCGTGGCGGCATAAGCAGCGGTATGCGGCCGCGGCACCTGGGCCGCAATCGAAGCGTTAATAATGATCCGCCCGCCAGCACCGCGCATCCGTCGGAACGCCTCCTGGCAGGTCAAAAACGTACCAACCAGGTTGGTATCGACCGTGGCGCGGAACTCGTCGGCAGGCACCTGGCCGAACTCAGCAGCAGGACCCGGGGTGCCCGCATTGGCAACAAGCAGATCCACCCGGTGGTGAGTATCGGCGACATAGTCGAACAGTGCTGCGACGCTGGACTCATCGGAGATATCGCAGACACGCTGGTCGATGCGGCCAGCGCTACGCGGATCAGAAACAGTCGCAGCGAGGTTGTCCGCACTGCGACCGCACACAGTGACAGTCCACCCATCCTGGATAAGAGCAAAGGCAACAGCGCGACCAATGCCGCCGCCACCACCGGTGACTACGGCATGACCAGTATGCGAACGATGCGGGCTATTCATAGTCCGATAGTCAATCATGAACGTATTCGTGGCGGATAGAATCGGCGCCGATGAACACGCATATCGTCAATTGCTCTACCGTTTTCGCCGGCCTCGATACCGCCGCTGCTGCCGCCGCTGCAGCCCGGGCCGGCTATCGCCGGGTGGAATACTGGTGGCCTTTTCCAAGCCCCGTGCCAGCAGATGACGACGTGGACGCCTTCCTTGCTGGCCTGCGTGAAGCCGGGGTACACCTGGCGGCGATGAACCTTTTCGGCGGCGACCTGGGCGCTGGTGAACGCGGCGTTTTACACATCCGCCAGCTGCCGAGCGCACACCTGGACATCGTTGCTCATATCGCAGCCGAAACCGGGATGACAATGTCGAATCTACTGCCCGGCGCCGGCGGCCCAGAGATACTTGATATTCAACGCGAGCGCATCGCCGAGATCGCTGATTATTTACGTCCCCATGGTGTGACAACACTGCTTGAACCCATGTCAGGTAATGCGCACCTGCCGGTGCGGGACCCGTGGGTTGGTGCGCGCCTTGCCCACGACACCGGCTGCGGGCTGCTTCTCGACTTCTTCCACTGCGCGGCACTAGGCATTGATACCGCCGCCTATCTTGCCGACGCCGCCGACGACCCGACACTATTGCCAGCCCACGTACAGATCGCGGATTTCCCAGGCCGAGGCGCACCCGGCACCGGGAAAGCACCTATTGCCCAATGGATCGAGCAGCTACGCGCCGCTGGCTATCACGGCGATATCGCCGATGAATGGTATCCCACCGCGAACTAGGGCAGCGCCGGGGCGAAGAGTGCGCCTTTGGCGATAGCGACGACAGTGCGCGCCCACAGCGCACAGATCACAATCGTCGCGAAGGCCAAGAAAATAAGGCCGACTACGGATGAGAAAACCAGTGTCGCTGAGGCCATCGCTGCAAGTGGAAAAGACATCGCCCAATGCGCTAGCCCAAAGGGGGCGGACACAATCTCCGGGGCCATCGTCAGCGCCAGTAACAGAAAAGCCCCGGCAGAAGCCATGAGCATGGTGGCCAATACGCCAGGGGCAGCACCACCGTCGAAAAGCAGATGCGCGGACACACTCGATACCGCTGGTGGGGCGAGAAGTACCAGTGCAGTAGGCGACAGCGGTGCTGGCATCGGTTCGGCGAGGAAAAGCCGGAAAAGCACAACTGGCAGCAGGCCGAGCCACATCACCACCCCGATTGCGAAAAACCCGAGGCTGACAGTGCGTTCGATGCTGCCGAAACCACAACCGCCCAAGGGGACAATGACATTACCCACCACCGGAATGAACCATGCCGGGGTGACATGGCTAAGCGTGATTCGCGGATTCATCCACAACCGCATCGTCACCACCATCGCCACCAGGTGTCCGATAGCGCCCAGCCACCACATGGCCTGGGCGAGACCGTCGGGAAGCGCGCCTCTGCTTGCCGCGGAGAGAATAACGATCGACACGGTGATAGTGGTGAGGAAGGTGACTGTGATGGGGCGCTGCAGATCGGCGCGCAGCCGTGCTGGGTCCGAAATCCGCACTGCGTAGCCAAGCGAGGTAACGATAAAAACTGCGAGCGCCACCCAGAACAGCGCTTCAGCTATGAACTCTGGAGTGTGCAGAACCTCCGCGCAGCGCCGCCAGGCGAGGCTGAGTCCGCCGGTGCCCATCACGGTGGCGAAGAACGGCAGGGGAGTATTGATGAGCCGGCTACCTTGTGCACCCATAGGAACAATAATACCGCCTGGGGTATTACGGGTGCGGGGTCCGGCGACGGTGCAGGTGGTAGGCAGAGCGGAAAAGCACCCGGGCAGCCAGGTACCGTAGGGGCCATGTCTGACGTTCGCGTACGCTTCTGCCCCTCACCAACCGGAACCCCCCATGTTGGGCTTATCCGCACCGCCCTTTTCAACTGGGCCTATGCGCGCCACACGGGCGGAAAACTCATCTTCCGCATCGAAGATACCGATGCCGCCCGAGACTCCGAAGAGTCCTACCAGGCGATTCTCGACGCACTGACCTGGTTGGGCCTCGACTGGGATGAAGGAATTAACGTCGGCGGCCCGCACGGGCCCTACCGCCAGTCGCAGCGTCGTGAGATCTACCAGGACGTGCTGCAGAAGCTTCTCGACGCCGGCGAAGCATACGAGGACTTCTCCACCCGCGAGGAAGTCACCGCCCGCCGCGAAGCCAAGGGGGAAAACCCCCAGCTCGGCTACGACAACTATGACCGTGATCTCACCGACGAACAGAAGGAAGCCTTCCGCGCCGAGGGCCGCACACCAGTCATCCGACTGCGGATGCCCGACCACGACATCGCCTTCGACGACCTGGTGCGCGGGCATGTCGAATTCCGAGCCGGTTCCGTCCCGGACTTCGTTATCGCCCGTTCCTCCGGCGACCCGCTATACACCCTGGTCAACCCGGTTGATGATGCGTTGATGGAAATCACCCACGTGCTGCGCGGCGAGGATCTACTGTCCTCCACCCCGCGCCAGATCGCCCTCTATGAATCGCTGCAGCGCATCGGCGTAGCCAAGGAGGTGCCCCAGTTCGGCCACCTCCCGTTCGTGATGGGGGAGGGCAACCGCAAACTGTCCAAGCGAGACCCTGAATCAGACCTGTTCATCCACCGCGAAAATGGGTTCATCCCCGAGGGGTTGCTGAACTACCTGGCGCTACTGGGCTGGTCCATTTCTGCAGATAACGAGATCTTCTCCATGGACGAGATGGTCGCTGCCTTCGACGTCGCCGACGTCAACGCCAACCCGGCGCGCTTCGACCAGCGCAAGGCCGACGCGATCAATGCCGAGCACATCCGACTGCTGGACAAAGAGGACTTCGCCAAGCGGCTGCGCACCTACTTGGAGAAGCAGTATGACTTCCCCCAGGGCTACCCGGCCAAGGACTTCGATATCGCCGCCGATTTGGTGCAGACCCGCATCAAGACCATGAGCGATGCCTGGGGCCTGCTGAAATTCCTCGTTGTCAGCGAAGACGCATTTGAACTCGACGAGAAGTCCGCGAAGAAGAACCTCAAGGAAGACGCGGTACAGACCCTCGACGCGGCCATTGCAGCAGTCGAGGGCATCAGCGATGACCGCTTCGTCACCGAGGAAATTGAGCGGGCGCTACACAAGGCGCTCATTGAGGACCTGGAGCTTAAGCCCCGCAAGGCCTTTGGTGCGGTGCGCGTGGCAATTACCGGCGCACAGGTTTCCCCACCACTGTTTGAGTCCATGGAATTGCTGGGCAAGGAAGTATCGCTTGCTCGGCTGCGTAAGGCGCAAGCGGTGACCCCGTACCAGCCCGCGCAGTAGACTCCGGTGTCATAAGCGCTCTGCCCCGCCAGCACTTCATATGTGGTGGCGGGGCTTTGCTGTGCGTACCAATGCCCAAAACGCTACGAAAAATGGCCAATACGCTGGGGATTTGTGTAGGTGCTAGGTAGCTGCATATAGTAAGTCCCGTTGCGCACGGCGGACTGCACACCGCAGAACGTTGAGCACAATGGCCTATGGTGTAATTGGCAACACAGCGGTTTCTGGTACCGTCGTTCTAGGTTCGAGTCCTGGTAGGCCAGCTGACAGCCCGTCTATGAAGGCGGGTTTTGTCAAGCCCCGTTCGTCTAGCGGCCCAGGACACCGCCCTCTCACGGCGGCGGCACGGGTTCAAATCCCGTACGGGGTACAATAAATGGCCCACCGGTTAACCGGTGGGCCATTTTCTATGCCCGGCAGTAGCCAGTGGGCCTACAGGCCTTCAGGCAAGGGGATCTCGGGGCGGCCCATGAACAAGTCCTGGTCGGCCCACAGGGCTGCACGCTGTCCCTCAGCGCCTGCCTGGGCGACGAAAGTCAATGGCTCAGGCTCATTGCGGGGCACCGCACCATCGCCGGCTGCGAAAACCTGCGCAACAGTGGTGCGGCCATGCTGGTCGACAACAACGCACGGCCCCAAGGTCTCGGCGCCAAGCCACTGGGCAATCTCACTGCCCGGGGCCGTCGGCGGCACCGCAAACAGTGTCTCCGCTTCATGCTGCGCCCCTGAACTATCGCGGACCACCGTGGCGCCAGGCCCGCCAGAGATGTCGGTGGCAATAGCGTCAATGAGCTCTACACCAAGTGCGGCTAGCGCATCGCGCTGGGCGGCCGGGATTTCCTGCGCGGGCGCGAGCAGACGAACGCGCTCAGAGATCCGGTCCCGCAAGTAGAGCGCCTGGTAAGCCGCACGCAGCGCCATGGTGTGAGGCAGCGCAGCGACGAGGATATCGGTGTCGCGGGCCTCCCAGCCGTGGCAGTAGGGGCAGTGGAAGCTGTAGGTGCCATGGGCGGCGCGCAGGCCATCGACGACGTCGAGATCATCAACCTGGCCAGTGGCGAGAATGACGCGGCGGGCGACGATAGAGGTGCCATCAGCAAGAGTGAGAACCACCGCGTCATCGTCTTCGGCGACCTCGGCGTCCGTCACCGTCGCGATGCGGTATTCGACGCTGGGAAGCTCGGCGATGGTCGCTCGGGCTTGTTCGCGAATCGTCTTAGGGGCGGTGCCGTCCTGGCCAAGGACCATATGGGCGGCCGGGGAAGCGGCGTTGCGGTAATTTTCGGAGTCCAATAGCAGCGTGGTGCGGCGCTGGCGGCCCAGCACGGTAGCTGCGCTGAGGCCTGCGGGGCCAGCTCCAATGACTGCGACGTCGACTCTGTGCTGATCTGTCATGTCACTCTCCTTCAAAACTCACATCACTAAAGAAAACGATATTCACTAAGGGTAGTGAGCACAACTGCGCAGCGGCAACTAGATCCATGGGGAATTATGCGAGCTACGCAGGCGATTAGGTACGCAAGATAGCGTCCTGATAATCTTTCCCGGTCAGCGCGCAGCAGCAATAGCGCACGACACGCTAGCCCCGTTCGTCTAGCGGCCTAGGACACCGCCCTCTCACGGCGGCGGCACGGGTTCAAATCCCGTACGGGGTACCACAAAGCGCCCCCACCACACGGTGGGGGCGCTTTTTTGTGCCTATCGCGGGGGAGGGGGACTTAAAAGTCCCAGTCCCCATCATCGGTGGATTCAGCCCGCCCGATGACATAGGACGAACCAGAACCGGAGAAGAAGTCATGCGTCTCTGCGGCGTCGGGAGCAAGCGCAGCCAACACATCAGGTTCCACCTTGGCGGCCTCAGCCTCAAAGCGCGGGCGGTAGCCCAGATTCATTAACGCCTTATCCGCGTTGTAGTACACGAAGGCCATCACACCATCGATCATGTCGAAGCCCTCGTACAGCTCCGAGGAGTACTTCAGCTCCAACTCGAGAAGATGGTCAACCAAGTCGTAGACGAAGGCCTCCATCTCTTCTTTGCGCTCCGGGTAGGCGTCGAGACCGCGCTGATACTTGTATCCGGAGTAGTAGCCGTGCACCGCCTTATCGCGCAGGATAAGACGAATCATATCGGCGGTATTCATCATCACGCCGCGGGCGGAAAAACGCAGCGGCAGATAAAAACCGGCATAGAGCAATAACGAGGACAACAGGGTCGCCGAAGCCTTGCGCTTCAGCGGGTCGTCACCGCGATAATGCTTCATCACCGCAGTAGCGCGCTGCTGCAAAACCGGGTTATTGCAGGCCCACTCGTAGGCCTCATCGATTTCCTGCGTCGAACACATCGTGGAGAACACCGAGGAGTACGAGCGGGCATGGACGGCCTGCATGAAGGCAATATTGGTGTACACCGACTGTTCGTGCTCAGTGCGGCCATCGGGAATCTGAGAGACCTCACCAACAGTGGCCTGCACCGTATCGAGCAGCGTCAGGCCGGTGAAAACACGAACCGTCAGTTCGCGTTCGGCGTCGGAAAGCATCCGCCACTGCTTCAGGTCATTAGATAGCGGCACCTTTTCCGGCAACCAGAAATTGGCAGTCAACCGGTGCCAGATTTCGAGATCTTTTTCGTCCTGGATGCGGTTCCAGTTGATGGGGTGCAGCGGTCGGGTTTCCCCGACGCTCCATTGCGGCGGGGTGATATGTGTCGTGCTCATTAGGAGTTCTCGGTCCCTTTCGACGGGGATGGGCAAGGGGATATTTAGGCGTTAGCTGGCCTCGGCGTGACCGTCGGAATGCGAATCGTTGGTGTGTTCATCGGGCTGTTGCGCCCAGAACTGCTCGAGGCCATGTTTGACAGTGGCGACATCGGCATCAGTGCCGAGAAGTTCGAAGCGGTACAGCTCCGGCACCCCACACTTGGCGGAAATAATCGGGCCGGCTTTACAAAAAGCCTCACCAAAATTGGTGTTGCCCGAGGTGATCACTCCACGGATGAGACGACGGTTGTGCTCGTCGTTGAGGAAGTGGATGACCTGCTTGGGGACCGCCCCCTTCTCCGAACCGCCGCCATATGTCGGGACGATGAGCACATAAGGCTCATCAACACGCAAGTGCGGGTCCTTGCGGCGCAGCGGGATGCGGCGTGCGGGGAGACCAAGTTTTTCCACGAACCGGTGGGTGTTGCCAGATACCGAGGAGAAGTAGACGATGAGTGCCATCGCGGCCTTTCTGTCCCACGTAGATTGAAGTACGTAGCACCGAAGTCTAGGGTTGAGTTCGTCCTTTCGGCAACTACCAGTAAGGAGAATCACGCACATGGCCACAATCGACTCAGCTATGCAGCAGATGCTCGCTGAACAACTACCCATCCTGGCTACGGTCACCGATGGCAGCACCCCGAATATCGGCCCGAAGCGGTCGCTACGAGCCTTCGGAGACGACAAACTTATTTACAACGAAAACACCGGTGGCCAGCACCTGGCCAATATCGAGGCAGGCTCCAAGGTTGCCGTCGCCGTGATCGACCGGCCCAACCTGGACGGCTACCGCTTCCTCGGTACCGCCGAGACCACCACCGAAGGCGAAGCATGGGATAACTGCATCGCATTCGCCAAGGAAAACGGCATGCCCGAACCCAAGCGCGCCGTGGTTATCCACGTCGAGGAGATTTACTCGCTGAAGTCGGGCGCGAAGGCCGGCACCCGCGTGGACGAGAACAAATGACCCAACGGCCTCAGGCTTCGGCAGCGCCGTCCTACCAGACCATGCCGCCGGCAGGAGAGGGCCTGCGGGTCTTTTTCCGCGGCGCCGCCTCTGGCGTGTGGATCATCACCACCCGCAATGCCGACGGAGAACCAGTGGGCTTTACCGCCTCGTCGCTGGCGTCGGTAAGCCTGGACCCGGCCGTATTCACCTTCTCGCTGCAAAGCGGATCATCGTCGTGGCCCGCTGTCGAACACACCAGGGAAATTGTCGCCCACCGGTTATCTACTCGGCATAGTGAACTGGCCACCCAGTTTGCGACCTCCGGGATCGACCGCTTCGACGGTGTGCAATGGAACCCCGGCGACGATGGCCTTCCGGTACTGCGCGGCACGGGAGCGTGGCTACGCGCTTCGGTGATATCCATCGTGCCCGTCGGCGAGTCCCGGCTCCTGCTATGCCAGGTGAAGCGGACCTACATCCCGGGGACCGACGACGCCCCGCTGGTGCACCACAACCGCACCTACTGGCAACCCACCCACCTTGACCCTCCTGCCCCTTAAGGGAGTGGGGGAGTCACCGGTTAGGGCTGTTATGCCTCGGGAAGACGAACCCGAATTAAGTTGGCGACATCCCGGTTAACTGGCACAACTGCCGGTTGGCCGGGATTGTTGCCTTCTGCGCCACCTGCTGGCTGCAACAGGAGCACCCCTGAAGCAAGCCCTTGGTCGAGCATCGTGAACTGCATCCCGGGGGTTACTCCGACATCTGCGAGGTGGCGCAACAGGGCCGAATCAGCATCGCGCACCCGGGAGATTTCCACAGTGCTACCGGGGGTGACCGCAGCGAGGCTCTCGTCTAGTGAGGTCGCAATTGTGCCGTCGGGGCCGGGGATGGGGTCACCGTGCGGGTCGCGCTGCGGTGAGCCGAGGAACTTATCTAGCCGTTCCAATAAACGATCCGAGATGGCATGTTCGAGCCGGTCGGCGTCTTCGTGAACCTCATCCCAGGTGTAGTCGAGGGTTTGGGCCAAGAAGGTCTCCACAAGGCGATGGCGGCGCACCATCTGTAACGCAATCGCCTGCCCCCGCGGGGTCAGGGTCACCGCACCATAGGGGTCATGATCAACGAGGCCCTGGGTGCGCAGGCGCCGAATCTGATCGGAGACCGAAGAAGGCCGAAGCTGGAGCCGCTCAGCCAATTTAGATAACGGCACTGGCATGTTTGACCACTCCGACAGCGTCCACAGCGCCTTGAGGTAGTTCTGTGCGCTGTCGCTCAGGTCGTGCATCTCCATGGCCGCTACTTTAACGCCTATGGGCGCGGTGATGGTTGCGCTTTCCGACGTACTGATCGTGTGCGGCGCTTATCGGCACGCGGTGAAACCAGTACTGATACCGCCGGAAAAGCCGCACTGAGCAGGAATAGTGCGGGGAAACCAGCGCTGGTGACGACGAGGCCAGCCAGCGCGGGAGTAGATGCGTAAACAATATTTTGAAAGGTGTTCTGCGTCCCCAGACCCCTGCCTGACCACAACGGCCCGCAGTACTCCGCGACCGCGGTAAAGGCCAGCCCATTATGGGAAACTGCCGCAATACTTAATGCCATCATCACCGCAGTGGCGGCAGTGTTCAGTGCCAGGTAATCCAGTGCGGCCACGCATAGACACAGCACGGCGGTGCCGGTGGCGACCCACCGGTATGGCCGAATGCGCGAGCGCACCCGGTCGGAGAGAAAACCTAAAGCTGCCCGGGAGACCGCACCACCGAGTTGGGCGCACATCACAATCAGGCCCGCTTGTGCTGGCGGATACCCGCGCTCGATGAGCCACACCAAAAACATTGCCCCCATCATCGACTGCGGCCAGGACAAAAGAGCCGATGCGAGATGGATGCGCACCAGATAGGGCAGCCGACCATCGCCGCGATAGGGGTTCTGTGCAGCCGCATTATGATCTGGGCTGCCGGTACTGGGGCGCGGTGGGTCAATAATGCCGACCAGGCAGGTCACCGCGAGTGCTGCGCACAGTCCCGCTGCTGATGCTAAAGCGACCTGGATGCCGAAGTTGGCCGCCAGTACCGGCAGGACCGCAGCTGATAGGGCAGCGCCTAGTGGTTGGGCGGTTTGCCGAATACCCATCGCAGCGCCTCGTTGATGAGGCGGGTACCAGCCTGACACCACCCGGCCGGAGGCGGAATTGACTGAGGCTGCGGCACAGCCAGCAATAAATAAGGACACTGCCAGTGCAGCCGCGCCGTGCTGGGCCGCGATTGCGGCAACCGCTGTGGTCAGGGCGGTCAGTCCCAGCCCGAGGGAGATAGCGGCGCGTTCGCCGAAGCGGTCAACAAACCACCCCCAGGCGATGAGCGTGGCCACAATGCCAGCAGCGGGCATGGAAGCGATGAACCCGGCGGTGGCGAGGGAATAGCCCGATTTCACAAGTGCCGGGATAAGAAAAGGCACGCCCATATGCACGGTGGTTGAGCCCACCGCCGCCAACGTGGACAGGCTAAGTGCGACGTGGCGGTACCAGGGGGCGTCGGCGGCGCGGTTCACAGACGAGTGCCCATGGCGTGGGCGGACTTGAGGATCTCTTCACCCCACATGCCATAGGGGGAGGGGCTGAGTCGCTCTACGGGACCAGAAATTGACAGCACAGCTTCCATCTCGCCAACCGAATTACGAACCGGCGCGGAAACAGAAGCCAGGGCCGGGTCGCGTTCGCCGATGGACTCAGCCCAGCCATCGCGGCGAGTCTGTGCCAGGTCGGCTTCGGTGTATTCAGACTCAGCGAGGAATCGCTCGGCGAGCCCGTGCGGGCCGAAGGCGAGGAATACGCGACCGGCAGAACCGGCGGTGAGCGGCATTCGGGACCCCACCGGAACGGTATTGCGCAGTCCCGTCGGCGGTTCCAGGGAGGCGATACAGGTTCGGGTATCGCCCGTGAGACGATATATCTGGACCGATTCGCCGGTCAGTTCCATCAGGCGTGGCAGGACGTGGGCGGCGGCGTCGGCAAGCAGATCGGATGTCACTGGTGTCAGTGCGGCTAGGCCTGGCCCTGTTGTCCAGCGGCCGTCTGGGGTGCGCGCCACGAGGCGGTGTACCTCTAAGGCGGTGGCGAGGCGGTGCGCGGTTGCCCGGGGCAGATCGGTGCGTTCGCACAGTTCAGTGAGGGTGCACGCACCGTCGGCGACGGTGGTGAGGATGAGCACCGAACGGTCGAGTACCTTAATGCCGCTGGCATGGGTACCGGCGCTGAGATCGCCGTTTTCCCGTGTGCTAGTCTGTCCCATACAATGATATTAACATCCCATTGAATGGGATGGCACCCTCCCCTTGGGCGGCAGCTCCCGCCCGAGCAAGCCCCTGCAACAACCCATGAGGTGACCATGAGCACCCCCGACGCTCAGAAACCGCTGACTCTCGCAGAGAAGGTCTGGCGCGACCATATCGTCACTAAAGGCGATAATGGCGACCCAGACCTGATCTACATCGACCTGCACCTGTGCCACGAGGTGACCTCCCCACAGGCATTCGATGGCTTGCGTCTTGCCAACCGACAAGTGCGTCGCACCGATCTCACCATCGCTACCGAAGACCACAACGTGCCCACCACCAACCTGCTGGCAGGCATTACTGACCCGGTCTCGCGCACCCAGGTGGAAACACTGCGCAAAAACTGCGAAGAGTTCGGCGTACGACTGCACCCCATGGGCGACCTCGAGCAGGGCATCGTCCACGTCGTTGGCCCCCAGCTTGGTCTCACCCAGCCCGGAACCACCGTGGTTTGTGGCGACTCACACACCGCCACCCACGGCGCCTTCGGGGCGATGGCCTTCGGCATCGGCACCTCCGAAGTCGAACACGTGCTAGCCACCCAGACGCTGCGGCTGAAGCCATTCAAAACCATGGCCGTCAACGTCTCCGGCGAACTGCAGCCCGGGGTGACCTCCAAAGACCTCATCCTCGCAATCATCGCCAAAATCGGTACCGGCGGCGGCCAGGGGCACGTCATTGAGTACCGCGGCGAAGCCATCGAGAAGCTATCGATGGAAGCGCGGATGACAATCTGCAATATGTCCATCGAGGCCGGTGCCCGTGCCGGAATGATCGCGCCGGATGAGACCACCTTCGAATTCCTCAAAGGCCGCCCCCACGCACCCCAGGGGCAGCAGTGGGATGAAGCCGTGGAGTACTGGCGCTCCCTGGTCACCGATAACGATGCCGAATTCGACACCGTCGTCGAGATCGACGGCTCCGCTCTGTCGCCGTTTATCACCTGGGGCACAAACCCCGGCCAGGGCGTGCCACTGAACTCCGATATCCCGGACCCCGAGCTGTTCCCCGATGAATCCGAGCGCATCGCCGGTCGCCGCGCGCTGGAATATATGGACCTCGTCCCAGGCACGCCCATCCGCGATATCCCGGTCGACGTCGTATTCGTCGGCTCGTGCACCAACGGCCGTATTGAAGATATGCGTGCTGCTGCTGAGGTCATGCGTGGCCGCAAGGTCGCCGAAAACGTCCAGATGCTGGTGGTGCCCGGTTCAGCGCGGGTGCGTGAACAAGCCGAAGCCGAAGGCCTGGACAAGATCTTCCTCGCCGCCGGTGCCGAATGGCGCCAGCCGGGTTGTTCCATGTGCCTGGGCATGAACCCCGACCAGCTCACCCCCGGCCAACGCTGCGCATCGACCTCCAACCGTAACTTCGAGGGACGCCAAGGCAAGGGCGGCCGCACCCACCTGCTGTCCCCAGCCGTGGCCGCCGCCACCGCCGTGACCGGTAAATTCCGCGCTCCGGCGGACCTGGAACCGGTGTCGGAAGAACAGCTAGCCCGCTTCGATGAGAAGGCCGCAGCTGTAGTTATCGAACCCGGTTCGGAAACTGGGGCCGGTGGCCCGATTAGCCTGCCGATGCCGACCGCGGAATCGGCCTAAACGCCGCGGGATATCAAGGAGAACACCCCCATGATGGAGAAATTCACCACCCACACCGGTATTGGCGTGCCGTTGAAGCGGTCCAATGTCGATACAGACCAGATCATCCCGGCGGTCTACCTCAAGCGTGTCACCCGCACTGGCTTTGCCGACGGACTGTTCAACAACTGGCGTACCAACGAAGAAGATTTCGTCCTCAACCAGGACGAGTACGCCGCTGGTTCAGTGCTGGTCGCCGGGCCCGATTTTGGTACTGGTTCCTCGCGTGAGCACGCAGTATGGGCACTGATGGACTACGGCTTCCGCGTCGTGCTGTCGTCTCGTTTCGCTGATATTTTCCGCGGCAATTCCGCTAAGGCGGGCCTGTTGGCCGGCCAGATGGAGCAGGGCGATATTGAACTGCTGTGGAAGCTGCTCGACGAGGAACCCGGCCGCAGCGTCACCGTTGACCTTGAAAAACGCAATGTTTCCTGCGGGGACGTCGTACTGCCCTTCCAGGTTGATGACTATATTCGCTGGCGCCTGCTCGAAGGCCTTGACGATATCTCGCTGACCCTGCGCAATGAGGATGCGATTAGCCAATACGAGAGCAATCGTCCGGCGCATAAGCCGCGCACGCTGCAGCAAGACGCCCAGTAGTACGCCAGGTGCGTTATTTCGGGGGTAGGGCCTTCGAATAAATAAAAGATTTTGCAGTAAAGACTATTGTCTTTGGCTAAATTGTTGGGCAATGCCGTCGGCACCAACAACCACTGCGGAAGGCCCTACAGTGAACAAATCGCACCTGGTATCTCAGCTCGCCGTCCGCCTTGGCATCACCCAAGCCCAAGCCGCGACCATGGTGGAACACACCCTGGACATCATTGTCCGCAGTGTGGCCGAAGGCGACGCAGTCACCATCATGGGTTTTGGCACCTTCGATGCCAAAGACCGGGCAGCACGACGGGCACGCAACCCGCATACCGGCGCCGAAATATCCGTACCCGCCATACGGACCCCGACCTTCCGGCCAGCGAAGTATTTCCGCACCGTCGTCGCCGACGGCGAAATACCGCACACCTGCGGGCACACCGTGCGCCGCAGTTCCTCGCACGGCAGCTTCGGCGGCTAAAAACCCCGGCGGATAACCGGGGAGTGTCGCTACTTAATCGCCAGGGCGGAAGCGTAGTAGTCAGCAGTTGTCAACACGCCGTCATTAAAGCCCAGCACCCATGCTGAGCCTTTCATGCACGGCACCTCATCAGTCTCGAGCGGCAGTGTGCCTTTGGCTGATAGCGAGGCGATCATGTCCGGAATAATCATCCCCTGAGCGCAGATCACTGACACTCCGCCTTCAGCGACAACGTCGGCAAATGCCTTTTTCGCCGACACCATCGAATTGAGCCAGCCATCATCACCGAAGCGGGAATCGACTTCCACCTCAACCCCCAACTCAGCGGCAAGAGGTTGCACGGTTTGCTGACAACGGTCCGGCTCAGCTGCATAAATCCGCTCCGGGCGGAAGGGGAGTAGCTCTGCCACAAGCAATTCCGACTGCCGGCGGCCCTTCTTATCCAGAGGCCGACGGTAATCCTCACCAGCCCACTTCTTACGGGAATGGGCGCGGCCATGCCGGACATAAATCACGCGGGTATCAGGTTCTTTCGCCAAGCGCTTGGCGGCCTTATCCAACACACCGCTATCGAGCTCATAACTGACCAGTTCGCGGGCTTTATCCAGGGATACCCAGCGGATCTCATCAACCTCAGAATTAGGCGTGAAATCACCACCGAGGACCTCCGCGGTCCAGTACCAGACCATTTTGGTGCGATCCTTGACCGGGTATTCCACGTTGCCCAACAGTTTGCCCAGGCGAACCTGGTAGCCGGTTTCCTCACGGATTTCGCGCTCTGCAGTTGCCGGCAGGTTCTCGCCCGGGTCGAGCTTGCCCTTGGCAAGGGACCAGTCGTCATAGTGCGGGCGGTGGATGACGGCGATTTCCGGGTCAGCGGGGTTGCCCCGCCATAACACCGCACCAGCGGCATAGGTGGGTTTGCTTACCCCTTCAGCAGGTTTGACGGGAATCGCGCGGCGGCGACCACAGAGATCGGAATCGTTGATGATGTCCTTGTCGTTTTCGCGCAAAGCCATGGGGTAACTCCTACTAGTACCTAGCGTCGAGGAGTGGCTGCCTCGGGGTATGGACAGTCAAACCGCTCCACATCTCGGTCGGTGCCAGTCTAACCGCCTAGACCGACCTCGGCGCGTTGGCTCATAACCTCCGGCGCTAGTGCCGGAGCCAACGCAGCACGGGCAGACACTTCGGTGCGGGGTAGTTATGCCGGGAAGTTGCCGTGTTTGGGCGATGAGGAAGGCTGTGGCCGACTCGCATGCCAACGGTGTAACTCTTCAATAAGCCTGTCGCGGGTCGCATCGGGAGCGATAACATCATCAATGTCACCTTCGCTGACCGCACGATGAACATTCATGACTTCTTTTTCATACTCTTTGCGTAGCTCTTCGCGAACGCGCGAGCGTTCGTCTGCGTCGTCGATTGAAGCAAGCCTGCGCCGGTACAGAATGTCTACTGCACCGTTAGCTCCCATAACGGCTACCTGCGCCGTCGGCCACGCAAGAACCCGGTCAGCACCGAGAGCCTTCGACCCTAGGACATCGAAGGCGCCGCCATACCCTTTCCTAACGACAACTGTTAATAGATGGCAGCTGGCTCTGGCATAAGAGAAAAGCAATTTAGATCCCCGTCGGATAATTCCGCCAGCTTCGACGTCTTTACCAGGCAAATAACCGGGAACATCAACTAAAGAAACGATGGGAACATTGAACGCATCGCAGAGCTGAACGAAGGCAGCCCCTTTTTCTGACGACTCTGAGTCCAGCGTTCCTGCATAGTAGCGAGGGTTGTTGGCCACAATGCCGACCGGAAACCCACCTAGGCAGGCAAAACCAGTTGACAGCGATCTCGCATAATTTTGTTTAACCTCAAGGAACTCGCCGTAATCGACAAGAGATCTGACAAGGTCGCGGACATCGTAGGACTCGCGAAAATCAGCAGGAACTACCTCGCTGGGTAAACGTTGTGGGACAACCTCAGATTCGAAGGAGTTGAAATTCCTTGGATAGCTTCCACAACTATCAGGGAGATAAGATAAGAAGCAGCGACAGTACTCAAAAGCGTCTTCTTCGTCAGCAGCCATGTAGTCGCAAAGACCGGACTTAGTTGCGTGGACTTCTGCTCCACCCAGCTCAAGAGCATCAACCGTTTCACCGATCTCTGCACGTACAACCGATGGTCCTGTGACAAACATGAAAGAAGATTCGGCAACCATAACGACGCAATCTGTCATCGCAGGGCCGTACACCGCGCCACCAGCGCAAGCTCCTACGATAATGCTGACTTGGGGAACCGTGCCAGACAGTGCAGCAGTCTTATGAAAAATACGGCTATAGCTTGAAAGAGCTGAAACGCCCTCCTGTATTCGGGCTCCAGCTGAATTGATAATTCCGACGATGGGAATTCTTTGTCGCTCCGCAAGTTCAAACAGTCGAAGCATCTTAGTTGCTTCCACTGCACCCAATGCGCCCGCGCCGCCTGAGTCGTACTGAGCGTAAACAGCTACATCGCGACCATGAATCTTTCCTAGGCCCGTGATAATCGCAGGTAATTGTTCATGTTGATTAGGTGTGTACCCTAAAAACTCCCAGTGCTCCTGAAAAGTGCCAGCATCGACCAAGGCGGAAATCCGAGAAAGAACAGAAGCGCTGTTGCGTGCCTGTGCACGGTCTTCAATAACTCGGTTACGCTCATGGTGCAACCTGTCGTAGTCAAGTCGCTGTGCGTTGAGAACCCTAGCTGTTACCCTTTTAACTTCATCCTCCTGGACAACGTTTTTTTCGCTACTCGATTTCGTCATTTTTGTCCTTTTCTATGCGTAGCAAGAGATCCCCTATACGTGGTCTGTCGCCAACCTTGAGTGACTGGACTATCCGCCCCGAAATGGGAGCACAAACCTTTTCCTCCATCTTCATAACTTCCGTTACGAGTACTACGTCACCGGATAAGACGACGTCGCCTGGATGTTTAGTCACGGCTACTACGGAACATGGTCTCTGCGCGTAGACTGAGCCGTCGGCCGTCTGTTGATCAAGTGTGCTTAGCGCGTCGTACTTAGTGCGTCTCAGTTGGATGCTAAATGGATCAACCGAGGGAATATCGTTAGCTACTAACGTTTGTGTTTTCGCTCCTGGTCCTTGTTTTTGACGCTGTAGCAATCTGGTTTTTCGGGGCAAAAAATCACTCTCAAACCACTGTGTTGTCACGGCATAGCTACTGGTTGCAAAGTCACTATCATCAAGCAAAGAGCGAAGTGTAGATAGAGATGTTGTTGGGCCTTCGATTACTGTTTCGTTTAGAGCCCGTTGAAGTCGGTTAAGTGCTTCGTCACGTGTGTTGCCGTAAGCGATTACTTTAGCGACCAGTGGATCGAACCGGTCAGTAATCGTGCACCCGAGTACTGCATCTGTTTCAACGCGGACACCAGGACCTGCAGGCAGCTGGAGTCTTGAAATTTGTCCACCAGCGGTTCCTGTCGGGCTGCCTAAATCTTCAGCAGTTATGCGTGCTTCGATTGCGTGGCCAGATTGTGCTTCGGTCAGACCGACTCGTTTCCCAAGAGCGATTTCGAGCTGCGCCCGTACTAGGTCAATACTCGTTATTTCTTCGGTGACAGTATGCTCCACTTGGATTCTTGGATTGACCTCGAGAAAGTAGATGTTGTCGTTGCTTACCAAAAATTCACAGGTGCCAGCATTTGTATAACCCGCAGCCTTTAGTAAAAGCTTCGAGTAGTTGTGGAGCCGCGCAACATTACTCTCTGTTAGGTTAATTGCAGGTGCTTCCTCGACTAGCTTTTGGTTTCGTCGTTGGACTGAGCACTCTCTCGTCGAGAGGATGAGTGGTTCTGCGTCTACGTCGACAATGCACTGGGTCTCGATATGGCGTGGCCGCATGAGATACTTCTCTACGACATATTTGGTTAATGCCTCCGGGGATTGTTCATTTACCCGGAAAAATGTTTCGAGATCGCGCGCGTTTTCAATCTTTGTGATTCCTCGGCCTCCGCCACCGTCTACTCGTTTAAAAATAAACGGGTACCCATGTTTTTCAATGAAATTCCTGATGGAGTCTGCTTTGACATTTCCTTGGTCGATTCCGGGTATTGTGGGTATGCCGAGGCGTTCTGCTAATTTTCGGGCTTGTCCTTTTTCGCCAAGTGTGCGCATGCTAGCGGCATTTGGGCCGATAAATCGGATTTTATGTGCTGCTAGTTTTTCGACAAACTTAGGGTCCTCGGCAAAAAAGCCATATCCCGGGTGAACCAAATCTGCTCTGTGTTCTACAGCGAAATCCACCATTTCGTTTATATCGGTAAAGATTTCTGACCGGGGGTCCACCAGTACGGCCTGGCTGGCTAGTGTTGCGGCAATGCCACATGAATCATCGGGCAATGTAGGCAGCACGGATTCACAACCCATCTCGTGCAGTGTCCGGATGATGCGCGTCGCTATTTCCCCTCGGTTGGCTACTAGAACTCGTACCGGCCTCTGGGAAGGCGACATATCATACCTTTCTCAACGAATTTATCGCTGCTCGCGAAGTCTTTGGCGCTAAAGCGGGCAGGGGCCAGAAATTTTCTGCGGACGGCGCGTTCACTCGGCTTTGGACCGATACGCTTTGAATGCCAGTCCGCAGTAGTGAGGGTAGCCTAGTCTAAACTACGGTCAATTGTGAATGGGGACACCTGGGTTTCTTTCCCGCGGTTCATCGACGCTGCGCATACGATGTCCAGTACGTGGAGACAGGCAGGTCAAGGAGGCGGCATGGTTCAGGTAGCGGTAATGGGCGCGGGCTCGTGGGGCACCACCCTGGCAAAGGTATTCGCCGACGCAGGTAACCCGGTAACACTGTGGGCACGCCGCGAACAGCAGGCCCGCCGAATCCAGATCACCCGCGAAAACCGTGATTATCTACCGGGGCTAAGCCTTCCTAATGGGCTCACCGCCACCGCGGATGCGCAGGCCACGCTTGCCGACGCCGACGTCGTCGTACTTGCTGTTCCCTCACAAACACTGCGCGACAACCTCACACGCTGGCGCGAATTCATTCCCGAATCGGCCACCCTGCTCAGCCTGGCAAAAGGCATCGAACGGGATACCCATATGCGCATGAGTGAGGTCATTGCCGAAGTCGGTGAGTTCGATAATGAGCGCATTGCGGTGCTGTCCGGGCCGAACCTGGCCCGCGAGGTTGCCTCAGAACAACCCGCAGCAACCGTTATTGCCTGTATTGACGAAAACCGGGCCCGCTTGGTGCAAGCAGCAGTGGCAACCGGGTATTTCCGCCCGTACACCAACACTGATGTCATTGGCTGCGAGATCGGCGGTGCCTGCAAGAACGTTATCGCCCTGGCCTGCGGTATGGCCGCTGGCCAAGGTCTTGGCGAGAACACCCGGGCCACCATCATCACCCGGGGCCTTGCCGAAATCACGCGCCTGGGTACCGCCGCCGGAGCGGAAGCGAAAACCTTCTCCGGTCTGGCCGGGCTTGGTGACCTGGTGGCAACGTGTGCGTCCCCGCTATCGCGTAACCGCACCTTCGGGGAACGCCTGGGCAAGGGCGATACCGTCGAGCAGGCCCAACACGCCACCCACGGCCAAGTCGCGGAGGGGGTCATTTCCAGTGTGTCGGTGTCGGCATTAGCAGCCGATCACGGGGTAGAAATGCCGATTACCGCCGCCGTTCATGGCGTATGCCATCAAGGCCTTGATGTGCCCGACACTATTCGCGCGCTGATGGGACGTAGCCGAAAAGCGGAGTAAACAGCGGTAGAATCGCCTGCCATGAACACCACTGAGGCAGCCAACAGCATGTGTACCGTCGCCGTGCTCTATGGCGGCGCCAGCCCAGAACACTCGGTTAGCTGTATCTCCGCTGCAGCGGTTATCGCCCACCTGGACCCCGAACGCTACCGGGTAGTGCCCATCGGTATTACCCGCACCGGTACCTGGGTTCCCGGTACTGCTGACCCCACCGCCGATGCCGACGGGGAACTGCCGGAAGTCCCCGAGCCCACCGCCGAGACCGAGCGCCTGGAACTAGCCGCCGACCCCGGCCACCGCGGCCAGATACGCATCCTCAACGGCAAGCGGACTGGTGAAATTTTCGCCACCGCCGATGTCATCTTCCCGGTCCTCCACGGGCCGCAAGGCGAGGATGGCACTATCCAGGGCCTGTTCGAACTATCCGGGGTGGACTACGTCGGCCCGGGTGTGCTCGCCAGCGCAGCCGGCATGGACAAAGAACGCACCAAGAACCTTGTTGCCGCAGCGGGCCTGCCTATTGGGGACCAGGTGGTCCTCCATGAGGGCGAGGAGCTCACCGACGAAGAACGAGACCGGTTGGGTCTGCCCGTCTTCGTCAAACCCGCCCGTGGGGGTTCGTCTATCGGAATCTCCAAGGTCGATAGCTGGGATGAGCTTGCCGACGCCATGAGCCTCGCCCACGAACATGACTGGAAGGTCATTGTGGAGGCCGCCATGGCCGGCCCCGAGGTCGAATGCGGTGTGCTGCAGCGCCCCGACGGCACGGTTATTGCCTCCGAGCCGGCCCGACTGTGCGGCACTGAGGAATCCGACGAGGGGTTCTACGGCTTCGACACCAAATACCTCGACAATGTGGTCACCGCCCAGATCCCGGCGAAATTCGCCGACGATACTGTCGAGAAGGTGCAGGAGATCGCGAAGAAAGCCTTCCGTGCCCTGGGCTGCGATGGGCTCTCCCGGGTGGATTTCTTCATCACCGACCAAGGGCCCATCATCAACGAGATCAACACCATGCCCGGCTTCACACCGATCTCGATGTACCCCAAGATGTTCGCCGCGACCAATATCGGCTACATCGCTTTGCTCGACACACTCATCGAGCGCGCCCGAGTCGCCCGGCGCTAAAAAATCCCCGGTACCAGGGTTTGCGTGGTACCGGGGTGTGTTTTAGTCGCCCGCACCGTCGGCAAGCTCCGACGGGGCGGTGTTATCCAGATTGGCGGCAATAACCGCTGAGATCTCCGGCAGCACCCCAGAGGCCACACCAACAGGCATATGCACCGCCACCAGCCGCTGGCGGCCCAGCGCAAAATAGGCCGCCGTGGTACCCGAAGAAAGCGTCGGCTCGGTGAACCACACCACCTCACCCACCTGCGTTAACTGTTCACCGGGCGCGTAGCTCTGCGGGGACTGCACACCACAACGCATCGTGATCGCATCGCCGGCATCATCCATCCACAAGGCAGCACCGTCGGGAAGCCGCACCCCATCAGGCATATCCTCATCCTTGGTGCGACTGCGATCAGCGAGTGTGTCCGGCATGGCCGCGAACAGACCATCGCAGACACCATCGGCTTGCGGGGCATCAATATCCATCAGCGGAATCGGCTGGCGCTTCGGCCCCGGCTTGAAATCATCACCCATAGCTTCAGCAATGGTGGCCAATGAATCCTTATGGTCAGACGAACCAGTCACCGCCACAACCGGAGAGGCACCCACAGAAAACCAGGTCACTAGGTCCAGCTCCGGGGTGTCATCAGTAACGGCCAACCACTCCACGCCGCCTTCAGTAAAAGTGCGCGACAACTTGGTGTACTGCGCCGGAGTCGGCGCACCGCAGCGCACCGTAATACGGTCATCGGTGAAATCCCGGTAGACAGCCGCCCCCTGCGGCTTCGGGTCCATCAGATCCGCCTTCATAAGACGGCCAATAGAATCGGGCAGCGCATCCATGAGGTGGCTGCACTGGGCCGAATCATCATCGGGCATCTCCACCGTCGGCAACAACACCGGGCCGCGCGCCGCGCGATCCTGGATCACCTTCGTGGCGCCAATAACACCGGCAGCCAGCACAATAGCCAGCACTAACGCGAATGCCGCCCGGCGGCGGTTACCCTTGACCTGATCGTCGTCTGCCATGGGGCACAGTCTATAACCCCCACCGGTGGCGACACCGCCCCTGTCCCCGCACCCGCCCGACTATCCCCGACATCGGAGAAATATTCATGATCACTATCGGAGAAACCGGCGAGTACGGGGTCATCGAAGCGATCCGCGAGGTCGCCCCCTCCGCCCGCAACGGTGACGACGCCGCGGTGTTGAGTATGACCACCCCCAACGCGCGCTATGTCGCCACCACCGACATGCTCATCCAAGGCCGCCACTTCCGCTGCGACTGGTCCACCCCAGAACACATCGGGGCCAAGGCAGCAGTGCAAAACTTCGCCGATGTCGAAGCCATGGGGGCGCGACCAACCGCCATCCTTTTCGGTGTCTCCGCACCTGAGGACACCCCGCTCGACCACATCGTCGGCATCGCCCGGGGCTTGCAGGACCAATGCGGCCGATGTGCGGCAGAAATCGTCGGCGGAGATGTCGTCGGGGGCGACTCACTGGTTATTTCCATTACGGCCATGGGCGAACTCGGCGGGCCCGCCCGACCCCTGGCGCGCAGTGGCGCCCGACACGGCGAAAACGTTATCGCCGCAGGCCATATCGGCCACTCAGCGGCAGGCCTGGCTTTGCTGCGCCGCTTCGGTTCCCGCGCGGCAGTGCCTTATGACCTCGATGAACTAGTCCTGGCGCACCTTGCCCCAGATTTCACCTATGGTCGCGGCCCAGTAGCCCGCGCCGCCGGAGCAGGCAGCCTGACCGACAATTCCGACGGGCTCATCACCGACCTCAACCAAATCGCTACCGCCTCCAATGTCGCCATTGACCTCGACCGGGACGCCCTAGCACCCGACGAACTGCTTATCCGCGCCGGGCATGTGCTTGATACCAACCCGTGGGACTGGGTACTCAACGGTGGGGAAGACCACACCTTGCTCGGCACCATTGCTGGGGCACAACCCGACAGTTTCCGCATTATCGGTTCTGTCACCCGCGGACAGCCGGGGCAGGTTACTCTCGACGGCGAAAAACCGTGGCTGCGCGGGGGATGGGTGAGCTTCTAATGACAACCAACGCACCACTTCCCATCGACCCCGGGTGGGCCGAAGCACTAGCCCCCGTCACTGACCAGATTCACCACATGGGAGATTTCCTGCGCGCCGAAAACGCAGCCGGTCGTGGCTACCTACCTGCCGGCGCGGACGTCCTACGGGCCTTCACGTACCCCTTCGAAGAGGTCAAAGTACTCATCGTCGGCCAAGATCCGTACCCCACACCAGGCCACGCCATGGGGTTGAGTTTCTCAGTCGCCCCACACGTGCGCCCGGTGCCGCGTTCCCTGGCCAATATCTTCAAAGAACTCCACGACGATATTGGGCTCACCCCTCCCGATAACGGTGACCTGACCCCATGGGCCCGCCAGGGCGTCGCCCTCTTCAACCGAGTCCTTACCTGCACCCCAGGCAAACCTGGCTCCCACCGCCGCAAAGGCTGGGAACAGATCACCGAACACGCAATCCGGGCTCTAGCAGCCAGGGACCAACCCCTAGTCGCCATCTTGTGGGGCCGCGACGCGCAAACCGCGGCGAGTCTGTTGGGCGATCATCCTGCAATTATGAGCCCGCACCCCTCGCCACTGTCGGCCTCCCGGGGGTTTTTCGGTTCGAAACCGTTTAGCCGGGCTAATGCGGAACTCACCGCCCGGGGTGTGCAGCCCGTCGATTGGCGGTTGTAGCATGAACGCCATGTCCGCACGCGTAAGCCTTGGTGGTGATGGCCTGCTCAATTGGGCGCGCCGGGCGGTCAGCGCGCTGGAAAAACGACGCGAAGACCTCAACTCATTGAACGTCTTCCCAGTCCCGGATTCGGATACCGGGTCGAATATGGCCGCCACCATGACCGCGGCGCTGCAGGCCGCCGAGGACGCTACCGACGGTGTGCCCGCCGAGGAGCTCAGGACGCGGACTCGTGAAGTCGGGGCGGCGCTTGCCACAGGTGCGTTGCGTGGTGCCCGCGGTAATTCAGGCACCGTGTTGTCGCAGGTGCTCCGGGCAATAGCTGACTCGGCGCAGCACGGCGATATTAATGGCGCCGATATTCGTGATGCGTTAATCCAGGCGGTCAATCTGGTCGACCACGCTATTGCCGATCCCGTCGAAGGAACCATCCTGACCGTGCTTCGGGAAGCGGCCACTGCCGCTGATGACTATGGCGACACCGATATCACCGGGGTTGTTGCTGCGGCTGCGCAGGCTGCCGATGATGCTCTAGAACGCACCCCCTCCCAACTCGCCGCCCTGCGTGAGGCCGGGGTTGTTGATGCCGGGGGAGCGGGTTTGGTGTTGCTTCTCGATGCGCTTGTTGACGAAGTCGGGGCCGAACACCTGGCCCCGCCGGCGCTGCAGTCGAGTGCGGCGCTGGAAAGTCATGGCCAGTCCGGTGAGCTGGAGGTCATGTTTTTCCTCACCGCCACCGATGAGGAGATCGGGCAGCTACGGCAGACTCTGGAAACCCTCGGCGACTCCATTGTGATCGCTGGAGATGCCTCAGGTGGGCACATGGTGCATATCCACACCTGCAATGCCGGTGCTGTCATTGAGGCCGGCTACGACGTCGGCAAGCTGGAGAACTTACGCATCGAAATTTTGGGCCCTGCTGGCCACAGCCATAATCCTGCGCAGAACGAAGGCCAGGGGCAGGGCCAGGCCCAGCCCACGCGGGAGGTGCTGGCTTTGGTCGCCCCAGGGCCTCTTGCAGAGCTGATGACTGCCTCCGGTGCCATTGCTGTGGACCCCGGTGATAACCCAGGCGCGGCGGTGACCCGCGCGATGGGCGAGGCCGCCGCCGATACCGATATTGTGCTGCTGCCTAATGGGCTGGTCGACAGCCGCGGCCTTATCGAAATCGAACTAGCTGCCCACTCTGCGAAACATTCCGTCACTGTGATTCCGACCGCAACAGCGGCCAATGGGCTCGCCGCGTTGGCGGTGCACGATGCCAGCCTGCCGCTTGCGGTCGATACGTACGCGATGAGCGAGGCCTCTGCTGGGGTGCGTACCGCTGAACTCAGTGTTGCTCGTGGTGATGGTTTGACCATTGCTGGGCCCTGCACCAAGGGAGATATTCTCGCCGAGACCGCCGGCGATATCCTCGTTGTGGCCCCGGACCTGACTGAAGCATTGCGCACCACCGCGGATCTGATGTTGCGCGCCGGTGGGGAACTGGTCACCGTATTACTGGGTGATGACGCTGACCCGGAGGCCGCTATCGCGTTGCGGCAGTACCTCGCCAGCACCACCCCAGGGGTGGATGTTTCGGCCTATGCCGCCAATGGCATCGGCCCGCTGGCCCTTATCGGGGTGGAATAAGTCGTGCTGGGTTGGGCACGTGGGGCTACTGCCTCAACACAGCTTGCCGACGCACTGGGCGCTGAGACCGCACGCACTTTGCGGAAGGGGTTTGGGGTCAGCACTGTCGGCGAACTGCTCACCATGGTCCCGCCGCGCTACCTGCGCCATGATGACGGTCTTGGTGTGCTGGAGGACGGGCAGGTGGTGACCGCCATTGTGCGTGTGGCCAATAAAGGCCCAGACCCCACCAAGGCGGAGGTGGATTATTGGAAAAAGCGGGGCCGTGGCCGCAGGTTGCCACATAAACCGTGGATGTTGACGATTACCGACGGCACCCAATTCCTGGCCATGCCGGTGTTTGGCAACCACGCCCGGGTCGAGGAGATCGATGAGGGCGCACAGTTGCTGGTGATGGGCACGGTGCGGATCGGACACCACAACCTTGAGCTCGCCAACGCTGACTTCATTAATATCTCCGACCCCGATGATGCTGAGAAAGCCACCGGCCGGCTGGGCAAACTTTTTGCAACAGCGCATGGTGTTGGTGAGCTGCTGGAGTTACTTGCCCGGCCGTCGCTGCCGCTGCACCGTGGCCGCAATAAAGTCGCTGGCATCACCTTGGCGCTGTATTTACACCGATTGATGCAGTGGTTACCGGCCCAGCCTGAGCCGCTGCCGCAGGTGCCGCCTGGTTTACCGAGTTTCGACGAAGCCTTGCGGGGACTGCAATTCCCGCCTGCTGGTAACCGCGCCGAGGAGCTTATTCGCAAGCGTTTGAAATACGACGAGGCTCTTGAGCTGCAGTTGGCAACACAACTGCGCCGGGTGGATACTGCCTCGCGTAGCGCTGAGGTGTGTCCTGCGCGTTCCGACGGGATGCGCGACGCACTGACCCGTGGATTGCCCTTCGAATTGACCGACGGGCAGCTGGAGGTCATCTCCGCCATTGATGCCGATCTTGGGCGACCTACCCCAATGAATCGGCTGCTGCAGGGCGAGGTGGGCTCCGGTAAGACCGTTGTTGCTGCTATGGCGATGGCGCGGGTTGTCGACGCCGGGCGCCAATGTGCACTGTTGGCTCCGACTGAGGTGCTCGCAGCCCAGCACGCGCGCACCCTTGCGGCCATGTTCGATGCCGCCGGTTGCGCAATGTCGGTGATGTTACTGACGGGCTCACTCAGCACAGCAGATAAACGTGCCGCCCTTTTGGCGATCATGACCGGGGAGGTCGATGTCATCGTCGGCACGCACGCATTGTTCTCCGACGGGGTGGAGTTTTTCGACCTTGGTCTGGTGGTCATTGATGAGCAGCACCGGTTCGGGGTGCGCCAGCGCGACCGGCTGCGCGAACGTGCTCGTGGTGCAGCGGTGCCGCATGTGTTGGTGATGACGGCGACACCCATCCCGCGCACTATTGCGATGACGTTCTTTGGTGATTTAGACACCTCGACATTGCGGCAGTTGCCCGCCGGACGTCGGGAGATCGACACCGTTGTGGTGCCGGTGGCTGATAAACCCCATTGGCACGCGCGTGCCTGGGCACGGATCGGGGAGGAAGTCGCCGCAGGTAATAGGGCCTTTGTGGTGTGCCCGAAGATTCATCCGCGGCCACCGGACGGCGATGAGGAACACACCGACCCCGGCGAGTCGTTGCTGGAGGTCTACGAACAAGCAGAGCAGGCCTTGCCCGGTGTGCGTGTAGGGATGCTGCATGGCCAGCTGCCCGCTGCAGCTAAAGACGAGGTGATGCGTGCCTTCGCCGAAGGTGAGATTGATGTGCTGGTGTCCACCACGGTGGTGGAGGTCGGTGTTGACGTGCCCGAAGCGACGGTGATGATGATTCGCCAAGCCGAAAGTTTTGGGGTCTCCCAACTGCACCAGCTGAGGGGACGTATTGGCCGTGGCGGGCGCGGGGGATTGTGTTTTCTGTGCACCTACGCTGAGAGCGGCAGCCCGGAGCGGCAACGGTTGCAGGATATTGCCGCTACTAATGATGGGTTCGAACTTGCGGAGTTGGACCTTCGTTACCGCAGCCACGGCGATGTTTTAGGCGATGAGCAGTCCGGTGCGGCCGGTGGGCTTGGGCTGCTGGATCTCAGCTCGGATCGCAAGATTATTGAGTATGCCGCCACGGTGGCTCAGGACCTCGTTGCGCAGGATATTAAGGCTGCCCGGGCGCTTACCGCCGATATCACTGAGGAAGAGTCTGACTACCTCGACCGAGGCTGAGTCGACATCGGTGCGGAAAGTACACTAAGCCATATGAGCGATCACGTTGAAGCAACCGTCGAGGTGCACGCACCATTTGCTGGAATAGCGCGGATGCAGGCCGGCGTTGGCGACCGTGTCAATGTGGGCGACCCAGTCGCTGTTGTTGAGGCCGTCAAGCTAGAAGCTCCCGTGGTCGCGCCGTGCGCTGGCATTATCGAGTCTGCTGTCGGCGAGGATTTCGCCGATGTCGCCGGCGGTGATGTGCTCGTTACGATCACGGTCGAGACGGAAGGTTCCTAATGCGCATTATCGCAGGTATTGCCCGTGGTCGGCGTATTAACGCCCCCAAGGGAGAACGCACTCGGCCTACTTCTGACCGGGCGAGAGAGGCTATTTTTTCCTCCTGGCAGCAGCGTTTCGGCATTGAAAACACTGTTGTGTTGGATCTTTTTGCCGGCAGTGGTGCGATGGGGCTGGAGGCACTGTCGCGGGGTGCCCGTGAGGTAGTGCTGGTTGATAATGACGCCCAGGCATGTGCGGCCATCGCGCACAATATTGGGGTCGTCAAACTCCCTGGGGCGCAGCTCGTTGAGCTGAAGGCTTCGACCTATCTCAAGACCGCCCCGCAGAACTATTTTGACCGCGTTATTGCTGATCCGCCGTATGAACTGGCTGGGGAGGCGGTCACCGAAATGCTGGAGGCACTACGCCCGGCTTTGCGTGCCGACGCTGTGGTCACCGTGGAGCGCGCTGCCGCCGATGCGGACACGGTGTGGCCGCAGGGCTATAGCGAACTTGTGCAGAAGCGCAAGCGGAAAACTCATGGCCATGCCCGGTTTGATACCGCGATTTATGTGGGCGATAACGCCGACCGCGAGGAGGAGGCATAGATGACGCATGCGTGTTTCCCGGGTTCATTCGACCCGCTGACTATGGGACATCTTGATGTTGTGGAGCGCTCCTGCAGCCTGTTCGACAAGGTCACTATTTTGGTGACGCATAATCCCAATAAGAAGGGCATGTTCAGCCCTGAGGAGCGGATGCAGCTTATTCGGGATTGCACCGGGCACTTGGATAATGTGCATGTGGATTTGTGGTCGGAGCTGCTGGTGAACTACACCACAGAGCACGGCATCACGACCCTGATTAAGGGCCTGCGCAATAGTTCGGATTACAACTATGAGCGGCCGATGGCGCAGATGAATCGCCGCTTATCCGGCGTGGACACGATGTTCTTACTCACCGACCCGCAGTATGGTTTTACCTCTTCCAGCCTGGTTAAAGAGGTCGCCACGTATGGCGGTTCCGTGCAGGGTTTGGTTCCTGATTCGGTGGAAAAGGCGCTGCTGGCCAAGGTGCAGGACCGTTAGTGCGCTCTGGGGTTGGCGCCGCGGACAATAGTGGTGTGGCGCCTGGTAGCTCATTGAGCTAGCCCGGTATCGCCCAGGTTTTCCTGGGCAAATAAACCTGGTTATTTTCTGACACGCCGTAAGCCCCGTACCTGCAATAACGAGAAACCCGTGGTGTCGCAGGTAATCTACACACCATGTATCGCGTCTTCGAAAGTCTTGATCAACTGAACCAGATCGTCGAGGAAGCCTACGGCGTCCCGATGACCACTAACTGCATGGTCCCGCGTCGTGAGGTTGCTGACCTTTTGGATCAGATCCGCGACGCTCTGCCCGCCGAAATCGACGATGCGCAGGACGTTCTTGACCAGCGCGACGATATTATTAATGACGCCGAACAGCGCGCTGCAGCTACTGTTGCCGACGCTGAAGCTGAAGCGATTCGCCGCGTCGATGAGGCCACTGACCGCGCCGAGGCCACCATTGCCGATGCTGAGGAACGCGCCAGCATGACCGTGGCTAAGGCCCAGGATGAGGCCGAGCGCCGCCGTGAAGACGCTGACCGTGAATACCGCCAGGTCACCGATCGGGCCGCCGCTGAGGCTGACCGCCTGGTGACTGCCGGTAACGCCGCCTATGACCGGTCGGTGCAGGAAGGCCTCGAAGAACAGCAGCGCCTCATCTCTGATTCTGAGGTTGTGCGCGAAGCCACCGAGGAAGCCCGCCGGATCAACGAGGCCGCCCATGCGGATTCCAACCGGCTGCGCGGCGAATGCGACCGTTATATCGACAGCAAGCTCGCCGAGTTCGAAGAGTCCTTGTCGACCACGCTGCGCACGGTCGGCCGCGATCGTGCCGCGCTGCGTCAGGGCGCTGGTGCGTCGGGACGCTACGGCCGCGATTCGGTGCGGGATCGTTCCCGCGGCGACCGTGGTTATGACGATTCCTACGACGATGATGAGCGCGACTACCGCCGCTAGTTGTCGCTGACTTCACCACGGTGAGGTCTGGGGGAGCCGACGGGTATGCTGATCGCATCATGAATGCACGCAGCACCCAGTCCGGCTCCCCTTTTCTGATCAATGTCAGCGATGTTCTGCGCGAAGGCTCTGCGCAGCCCTTCCGCAACGAAGGCCACACCCCAGAGCGCATCGGTGCCGAGATGATCGGTGTCGACGCTGGCGCTGACGTGCTCGTCGACGGTTTTATTACCGCTCTCGGCGGTGGTGTCCTTGTTGATGCAGAGATCAGCGCACCCCTGCATGGCACCTGTGTGCGCTGCTTGGCGGAGCTCAATGATCACCTGGATATTCACGTCACACAGGCTTTTAGTGCCTCGGCGGGTTTCCTCACCGCCAGTGACGATGATGAAGAAGATCTTGACGACGAGGCCCCGCTGCTGACCGACGATAATGCCGATATCACCCAGCCGGTGATTGATGAGACGGTGCTGACCTTGCCGTTTAACCCCACCTGTGAGGACTTCGGTCATGCCTGCGCGGAGGCTGATACTGAGGTGCCCGAGCCTGATGGGGTTTCCGAGGAAGTCGCCGAAGAGCAAGCTCAGGCCACCGATCCGCGCTGGGCTGCACTGGCGGATAAGTTCGCTTCGCTTTCCGACGATGAGAAGGACACCAAATGAGCCGCCGCCGTCGCCTCACCGGTGAGGCAGCACGTACCGCCGCTTTCGACGCTGTGGATCACGCGCCTTTATTGGCCTCGCTTGGTGCCCCTATTGCTGATGAGATGCTTACGTTGGCGTTGACGCACCGCAGTTTCGCTAATGAAAACGGCAACCTGACCAATAATGAGCGCCTGGAGTTTTTGGGCGACTCGGTGTTGGGCATGGTGGTTGCCGAAGAGCTCTACCGCCGGTTCCCTAACCGGGATGAGCAGGATATTTCCAAAATGCGTGCCGCGGTGGTCAATATGTACGCCCTGGCTGACTTAGCGCGCAGCATCAATTTGGGTGAGCACATCCTGTTGGGCCGGGGTGAGCAGCTCAGCGGTGGCCGCGATAAGCATTCCATTCTTGCCGATACCACTGAGGCCCTGCTTGGCGCGATTTATCTTGAGCATGGTTTTGATACCTCTCAGCGCGTCATTGTTGACCTCTTTGGCGACATGATTGATAACGCGCCTACGGAAAGCCGTGGCCGCGACTGGAAGACTCTTCTGCAGGAACGCCTGGCGGTGAAGAAATTGCCGGCGGCGCAGTACCAGGTGGAAAGCTCCGGTCCGGACCATGAACGCCATTTCACCGTTGAGGTCCTCGTCAATGGTGTGGTGCGTGGCCGTGGCGAGGGTGCCACTAAGAAGGAAGCAGAGATGCAGGCCGCCCACGAGGCGACCCAAGCCCTGTCCTAAGCGAGAGCCGGTATGCCTGAGTTACCCGAGGTAGAAACGATCCGTCGGGGGCTTGGTCCGCATATTGTCGGCCGTAGCATCACTGATATCGAGGTGCTGCGGGATCGGGCAGTGCGCCGCCAGCCCGGTGGGGCTGATGAGCTCGTCGGGCGGCTTGTTGGCCGTGCGGTCACCGGTGTGGATCGCCGCGGTAAATACCTGTGGTGGATGCTCGATGATGGTGCGGCGTTGCTGGTGCACCTGGGCATGAGCGGTCAACTTGTCATCCCGCCTGCCGATCAGGCCGCATCTATTGCTGGTAGTGCGACAGATCCGCATGTGCGGGTGCGGGTGAAGCTTTCCGACGGTACGACAGTGGCTTTCCGCGACCAACGCACCTTCGGTTGGTTATGGGCCTGTGAGCTGGCCCCATCGCGGCACGACGGCAGGTATGTACCGCACCCGGCAACACATATCGCCCCAGACTTATTAGAGGTCATGGCCCACAAGACAGGCCCGGTGAGGCTGGCCCATGCGATGCAGAAACGCCACAGCGGCATCAAGCGCGTGCTGCTGAACCAGGAGGTTGTCAGCGGTATCGGCAATATCTACGCCGATGAGATGCTCTGGGCGGCCCGGGTGAATGGGGAAACCCCGGCTGATGAGTTATCCATCCGCAAACTCGCGGCCCTGGTGCGCGTTGGTGACGCGGTGCTGCGGCGCTCAATCACTGCTGGTGGCACAAGTTTTGACGCACTGTATGTGCACGTCAATGGGGAGTCTGGGTATTTTTCCCGGCAGCTCAATGCCTATGGGCAGGCAGGGCAGCCCTGTCCGCGGTGCGGGACTGTGATTACCCGGCGGGTGTTTATGAACCGGTCGAGTTATTTATGCCCACGTTGCCAGCGTTAAGCCATAAGCTAGCGGGCATGGACGATAGCGTACGACTCACCGCCTGGGTACATGGCCACGTCCAAGGCGTGGGATTCCGCTGGGCAGCGCGCTCAGCAGCACTTGAGCGCGGCCTGGTGGGCTATGCCAAGAACTACCCCGACGGCCGCGTCCTCGTTATCGCCGAGGGGGCCAAAGACCGCGCCGAGGACCTACTTAAGTGGCTGCGCGGGCCGAATACCCCCGGCACGGTAGCTACTGTGGTGTCCGATTTCGGTGAGGCCCGCGGTCAGTACACCGATTTCCAACGCCGCTGAACAACACCTCCTCCTAAGTTCGGGCCATAAGTCATGGCACAATAGCCGCCGTGCACCTGAAATCGTTGACTCTCAAGGGCTTCAAGTCCTTCGCGTCAGCGACCACCCTTGTCTTCGAACCGGGTATTTGTGCCGTGGTGGGCCCCAACGGTTCCGGTAAATCCAATGTGGTTGACGCCCTGGCGTGGGTGATGGGGGAGCAGGGGGCGAAAACCCTGCGCGGCTCCACGATGGGTGATGTCATCTTCGCCGGCACCACAGGCCGCAAGCCATTAGGCCGCGCCGAGGTCACCCTCACCATCGATAACACCGATGGGGCGCTACCCATCCAGTACAGCGAGGTCTCCGTTACCCGGCGGATGTTTCGCGACGGCGCCAGCGAATACGAAATTAATGGCTCGCGCTGCAGGCTCATGGATGTGCAGGAGTTACTTTCTGACACCGGTATTGGCCGAGAGATGCACATCATCGTCGGCCAGGGCCGGCTCTCCGAGATCCTGCAATCCCGACCTGAGGACCGCCGCTCGTATATCGAAGAAGCAGCCGGTGTGCTCAAACACCGCCGTCGGAAAGAAAAAGCCCAGCGCAAGCTGGCATCCATGCAGGCGAACCTGGACCGCCTCGAAGACCTCACCGGGGAGCTGTCCAAGCAACTCAAACCCCTAGCCAGGCAGGCCGAGGCCGCCAAACGCGCCCGCACCGTGCAGGCCAGCCTGCGTGAAGCCAAACTCGGATTGGCCGCAGCTGACCTCACCGACCTCCGCGCAGCCCAACACAATGCTGTCGCCGATGCAGCCGATATCGCCCGGCGCACCAATGCCGCAGCCGCTGACGCCGACCACGCCATCTCCCGCCGCGACGGGCTAGAACAACAACTCGAACAGCTCACCCCCGACGCTGAAAAAGCCCGCGAGGTATGGTTCCGGCTTTCGGCTTTGGCCGAACGTGTCTCGGCAACCACTCGGATCGCCGGTGACCGCGCCAGTGCTGCTGGCCCCGCGCCGTGGACTGGCCCCGACCCGGACCAGCTCGAAGCTAAGGCCGACCGGGTCGCAGCTGAAGAAGCCGAACTCGCCGAGGCTGAAGCCGGTGCCCGCAAGCGCCTCGAGGAGGTACGTCAGAAACTCGCCTCTGCTGAAGCCGCCGCCCGCGCCGCGGAAAAAGAACACTTAGCTGCAGTCCGCGCCATCGCTGATCGCCGTGAGGGGGTGGTGCGCGTCATCGCTGCTGAAGAATCCACCCGCCAGCGCCTGCAGGCCGCCGAGGCTGAGGTCACTCGCCTGGCCGAGCAGGTCGCCGAGTCCGATGAGCGCCGCGTGAGCGCCGCCCGCGCAGCCGAAGACGCCGCTGCCGCACTTGCTGAGGCCAAAACGACTGGGCCTGAACTCGCTGCGGCTGATGAACGCGCCCGCACTGAAGCCGAAGCCGCCTCCGCCCGTGTCAAGCAACTCCGCGGCGAAGAGCGCGACCTGGAACGGGCGGTGTCTGGGCTGGCGGCACGTATCGATGCGCTGCAGCGTATGGCCTCCGAAGCGCTGACCGACGGTGCTGGCTGGTTACGGTCGACCCACGGGCTCGATCCGCTATCTGATCTAATGTCGGTCAGCTCCGGCTGGGATAGTGCTATCGCCGCGGCCCTTGGCCCAGCCGCTGATGCCGTCGTCGCCGTCGATGGGGCAGATGACCTCATCGATGAACTCGTCGAAGCCGCCGCCGGGCGTGCCATGGTGCTACAAACCGAGCAGGGAACGACATGGCGCCTGGACGCACAATTGCCCGCGGGGTGCACCTGGGCGCTTGATGAGATTATTGCGCCACCAGATTTAGCCGCCCCGCTGGCCGCGCTGCTGGTTGATGTGGTGCTGTGTCCCGATAGCACCACCGCACGGGAAGTGGTCAATAACGACAATCGCCTCCGCGCCGTTACTGCGCAGGGCCGTCTGCATGGCCCGGGTTGGGTCGCCGGCGGTGCTGGTGGTAGCCGCAGCGCGGTTGAACTTGGCGCCGAGGTCGCTGAGATCCGCGCCGAGCACGAAACCGCGTCGGCACGGCTTTCCGACCTTGGTGGTGTGCTCTCCGGTGCGATTGCTGAAGAAGAGGACCGGCGTACCGACGCTGCTGCCGCCAGGGCAGCGCTGCGCGACCACCAACGCCACGTGTCGAACCTGACTGATGCGGTCACGCGAGCTAATGCGCAACGCGCCGGTGTTGACCACGATGCAGCCAGGGCAGCGAAACGACGGGAGGAAGCCGAACAGCGTGTTCGGGTACTTTCCGACGAACTCGACGACATCACCTCACGGCTAGCGCGCATGGATGATGAACCCAGCCAAGGGGAGCCGTCCACTGAGGAACGTGACCGCACCGCGGCCGAACTGACCGCAGCCCGCGGCGCAGAAACCGAAGCGCGGCTGGCGTTGCGCACCGCTGAGGAACGCCACAGTGGGGTGCTCGGTAAAGCTGACCGATTGCGCCGCACTGCCGCCACCGAACGCCAATCACGGGCCCGACATGAAGCCGCCCAGGCGCGCCGGGCTCATGCGCGCGATGTCGCCGCCGCAGTCAGTGGTCTAGCCAAAGACTTGGCCCGACGGGTAGATGAGCAGCTCCAGATCGCTGCGACGCACCGCGACGCGGCTGCCGCTACCGCTAAGGACGTTTCTGAGCAGCTGCGCCTGGCGCGGCAGAGCGCCGCTGATGCCACGAAGGCCCTGGAGGTGTTGCGCAATAAAGCCCACCACGGCGATATTGCCCGCGCGGAAGCTGCGTTGCGCGTGCAGCAGGCCGAGGAGTCCATTGCTGAGCAACTGGGTATCAGTGCTGAGGACTTGTTAGCCGAACATGGCCCCGGGGAGGACTTTGACCGCAGTGCCGCCGAGGCTCAGCTGAAACAGGCGGAGAAGGACCTCCGCGCACTAGGCAAGGTGAATCCGTTGGCGTTAGAGGAATACGCCGCGCTGGAAAAGCGGTACAGCTTCCTGTCGACCCAGCTCGATGATGTGCAGCGCGCCCGTAAGGACTTGCTCAACGTCATTAATGACGTCGATGACACCATTTTGCAGTTGTTCACCGATGCCTGGCGTGATGTGGAGGCAGAATTTCCGCGCGTATTCACCACCTTGTTCCCCGGCGGTGAAGGCCGGTTGGTGCTTACTGACCCCGATGACATGCTCACCACCGGTATCGAGGTCGAAGCCCGCCCACCGGGGAAGCGGGTGAAGCGGTTGTCGCTGTTGTCTGGTGGCGAGAAGTCACTGACGGCGTTGGCGATGTTGGTCGCTATTTTCCGGGCTCGGCCATCGCCGTTCTATGTGCTCGATGAGGTCGAGGCCGCACTCGACGATGTCAATCTACGCAGGCTGATTGCCCTTCTTGAGGAGCTGCGCGAATCGTCCCAGCTCATTGTCATCACACACCAAAAGCCCACGATGGATGTGGCCAATGTGCTCTATGGCATGACCATGCAGGGCGATGGTGTGACCAAGGTGCTATCGCAGCGCATGGCGCCGAAGGCGGTGGGGAACTAGCCGCGCCGGGCGGCTTGTTGGGCGGGTGCTGTATGCAGTCCGTGGGTGGGGCTGTCACACTGGTGGCATGAACGAATTCTTGGCTTCGATCGATCCGATGTGGCTCTATGTCGCTATTGGCATAGTTGTCTTCCTTATCCTGCTGACGATCCTGTTCCTCGTTGGTATCTACCGGCGTAAGCAGAAGACGATCTCGCTGACGAAGAAGGACGAGGTCGGTGAGCTCACTCAGGAGCAGAAGTCCGGCAACTATCAGGCCAAGAGTGATTTCGACTTCGCCGCTGGTACTGCCGCGGCGACCTCGGCTCCTGCGGAGAAACAGCCTGAGGTACTGCCTGGCCAGAAGCTCGATGACCAGCCGCCGGTGCAGAAGCCGCAGCCGCAGGCCAAGCCGCAGCCGGAGCCCAAGCCGGAGGTGGGTTCTGTTGATGAGCCGGTTATCAAGGAAGGCCCTGCCGATAAGCCGGAGCCGAAGCAGGCCGCTGTTGAGCCCAGTGAGCATGCCGACGATGACGTCAGCGCCACGACGCCCACTGAACCAGTAGACGCCGCTGAGCCCACTGAGCCCACTGAGCCGGTCGAGCCTGCTGCGCCGACCGAGCCTGAGGCCCCCGCCGAGCCTGCACCGGCCGAGCCTGAAGCCCCCGCTGACGATACGGCCAGCCCCGATACCGCCATCAGCACCGCACCTGATGAGCCACTGGACGATATCGCGCCGACCGAGGGCCGCCTCGGCAAACTGCGTGGCCGCCTGTCCCGCTCCCAGAACGCCATCGGCGAATCCGTGCTCGGCATCATGGGCGCCGGTGACCTCGACGAGGAATCCTGGGAAGAAATTGAAGACACCCTGCTCATGGCGGACCTTGGCACCCCGTCGACGATGAGCGTGGTGGACAAGCTGCGGGAGCGCATCGCCAGCCGCAATGTCTCAACCGAAGAAGAAGTCCGCGCTCTGCTGCGCGAAGTGCTGATTGAGGAATGCCAGCCCGACCTCAACCGCTCTATCCACGCCCTGCCGCAAGACGGCAAGCCCGCGGTGGTCCTCGTCGTCGGTGTCAATGGCACCGGTAAGACCACCACCGCCGGAAAACTTGCGCGCGTCCTCGTCGCCCAGGGCCATAAGGTCGTGCTCGGCGCGGCTGATACGTTCCGCGCCGCCGCAGCTGACCAGCTTGAAACCTGGGGCCGCCGCGTCGGTGCTGACACCGTGCGCGGTAAGGAAGGCGCCGATCCCGCATCCGTTGCCTTTGATGCTGTTGCTAAGGGCGTTGAGCAGGGCGCCGATGTGGTGCTGATCGATACCGCCGGGCGCCTACATACCTCCACCGGCCTGATGGACCAGCTCGGCAAGGTCAAGCGCGTCGTAGAGAAAAAAGCCGTTGTTGACGAGGTACTGCTTGTACTCGACGCCACCGTCGGCCAAAACGGCCTCACCCAGGCTCGGGTATTCCGCGATGTTGTCGATATCACCGGTGCGGCCCTGACCAAGCTTGATGGCACCGCCAAGGGCGGTATTGTCTTCCAGGTCCAGCATGAACTGGGCGTTCCGGTCAAACTCGTCGGACTTGGTGAAGGCGCCGACCACCTCGCCCCATTCGAGCCGGAGAGCTTCGTCGACGCCCTGCTCGGCGAATAGTTTCTGCAGCGCCCCACCCCTTATGGCGTCCGGTAACCCGCCGGGCGCCATTTTTGTGCGCTATCACCTACCGGAAACGCAATCATGGGCTGTGAAATGAAACTGAAACGACATTGCTGTTGGTTTAACCGACCGGTTACTCAGGCCCAGAACAAACCGAAACACGGCAATGCGAGTCTTTAATGGTCAACAACGACGACTACAAGGAGTCGACATGACCCCAGATCAGGTCACCGCAATGTCCGGAAATGCAGCATGGATGCTCATTTCGGCAGCACTGGTGCTACTTATGACCCCAGCATTGGCATTCTTCTACGGAGGCATGTCCGGGCAACGCTCAGTGCTCAACATGATGATGATGTCCTTCGGCAGCCTCGGAGTCGTCAGCGTAATTTACGTGCTGTGGGGCTGGTCGATGTCCTACGGCAATGAAGATATCGGCACTATCTTCGCCAACCCCTTCGAGCAATTCGGTCTCGCCGGGGCCATCACCGACGCCGACGGCAATTACCTCGCCGGGGCCGCAGGCTACGCCAACGTCATCGATATCGGGTTCCAGCTCACCTTCGCTGTTATCGCCACCGCATTGATTACCGGCGCTATCGCCAACCGCGTGAAGTTCTCCACCTGGATGGTTTTCTCTGCACTGTGGGTGACGTTCTCCTACTTCCCCTTGGCCCATATGGTCTGGGGCGGCGGCCTGCTCTCCCACGGGGAAAACAGCCTGTCAGCATGGCTGTTCGGCACCATCACCGAAGACGGTGAAACCGTAGCGGCCATCGCGCCCATCGACTTCGCTGGCGGCACTGTGGTGCACATCAACGCCGGTATTGCCGCACTGGTACTTGCCCTGGTCGTCGGGCATTCGCACGGGTTTATGAAGCAGGCACACCGCCCGCATAACCTGCCGATGGTCATGCTCGGTGCTGCGCTGCTGTGGTTCGGCTGGTTCGGTTTCAACGCCGGGTCTGCTTTCGCCGCTGATGGCCTGGCCGGTCTGGCGTGGCTGAACACCACTGTGGCTACTGCCGCAGCAATGCTTGGCTGGTTGGCCACCGAACGCATCCGCGACGGCAAGGCCACCTCGCTTGGCGCTGCCTCCGGTGTGGTCGCAGGCCTGGTTGCTATTACTCCGGCCGCCGGTGACCTCAGCCCGGTATCGTCCATCGCCCTTGGCGCCATCGGTGGCGCCCTGGCGTGCCTCGGTGTCGGCCTGAAGTACCGCTTCCGCTTCGATGATTCCCTCGACGTCGTCGGCGTGCACCTTGTTGCCGGCCTGTGGGGCACTGTTGGTGCTGGCCTGCTGGCTAATGACACCGGCTTGCTGCTTGGCGGTGGCGCCGATGGGGTGCGCCTTGTGGTCATCCAGATTCTGATTGCCCTTGTTGCGCTGGTCTTCTCCGGCGTCGTCACGCTTATTATCGCTCTTGCCCTTAAGGCCACGATGGGCTGGCGGATTAGCGAGGAAGACGAGTTCGGCGGCATCGATGGTGCCGAACACGGCGAAACCGCATACGAAACCTCCACCCCAATCCCGAACCCCATGCGCTAAGCCGCCTGTCTTACTAGGAGAAAACACATGAAGCTCATCACCGCCATCATCAAGCCGTTCACCCTGCACGAGATCAAAGAAGCCCTCGAGCAGGTTGGCGTCGCCGGCATGACCGTCAGCGAAGTCCGCGGCTTCGGCCAGCAAAAGGGCCACACCGAGGTCTACCGAGGTGCCGAATACGCAGTCGATTTCGTCGACAAGCTCAAGATTGAAATCGTGGTCAGCGATGCTGATGCCGACGCTGCGGTCGAAGCCATCGTCAATGCCGCCCGCACCGGGTCCATTGGTGACGGCAAGGTGTGGGTCACCCCGGTCGACCAGGTTGTGCGCGTGCGCACCGGTGACCGTGATGATGACGCGGTCTAGGCAATGACCGCCGAGTCCCACACAACCCACACCGGTCCTGCTGGTCCTGGTGGCGCCTTCGCCCGCGAACTCCTCGACACCATTTCCGTGCCGGATGGGTTCGCGTTGGCGGCCACTGGGTCTTTGGCTCGAGGGGAAATGACGTCCTACTCGGACCTGGACCTGACCCTATTGGCCGCCCCCGGCAACAGTGATGCCGAGATCGCGCGGGTTGCCGATTCCATCTGGTACCCGCTGTGGGACTCGAAAATGCGCATCGATCATTCGGTGCGCACCCCAGATAGCACGCTCAGCGCCGCTGAATCAGATCTCACCGCCTACCTGGCATTGCTGGACCTGACTCATCTCAGCGGTGACGCCGAGCTCACCGAAACCACTCGCACGAAACTCATTACCCAATGGCGTCGGGGTATGACGGGGCGTTTCGACGACCTTATTGCGACTGCAGCCAGCCGGTGGCGTCGCTCCGGTTCGGTGACGGCGATGACCCGCCCGGACCTAAAACACGGCCGCGGTGGGCTACGTGACCATGACTTATTACGCGCCCTGGCGCTGGCGAACCTCACCGACGCCCCCGATTTGACCGATGAGCGCACCCTGGTGCTCGATATCCGCAGCAGGCTGCACAGCGCTGCTCGTCGGGCCCGCGATGTGCTCGACCCGGAATTTGCCGAACCCATCGCCGATGAACTTGGCTATGCGGACCGCTTTGAACTGCAGCGTCACCTCGCCACCGCCGCGCGCACCATTGATGCTGCGCTTACCGACGGCACCGCCACCGCGCGGGCGGCATTGCCCCGCCACACCGCTTTGCGTCGTCCTGTGCGCCGGCCTCTTGATGAGGGAGTGGTGGAACATTCCGGGCAGGTGGCGCTCGCCCGCGGCGCGAAACTCATTGACCCCGGCCTGCCCTACCGTGCTGCCGCCAGTGCTGCCCGCACGGGCTTGCCGGTGGGCCGGGCGACCTGGCAGCGGCTGAAAGAATGCCCACCGTTGCCTACTCCGTGGCCGTCTGCGGTGCTTGCCGACGTGGTGTCCATCCTCGCCAGCGATGCCACCATCATCCGCGACCTGGACCGCCACGGCCTGTGGGAACCGATCGTGGCGTCCTGGCCGGTGATCCGTGGCCTGGTACCCCGCGAACGCACCCACACCCACACCGTCGATGAGCACACCATCTCGGTGGTACGAGAAGCCGCTGAGCGCCGTACCAGAGTCGCCCGCCCGGACCTGCTGCTGCTCGCAGCCCTGTTGCACGATATCGGCAAAGGCACCGCCCGCCCCCATGCGGAGGAGGGCGCCGATATTGCCCTTAGCTTCGCCAAACGCGCGGGATTGGATGCGGCCGATACCGCGTCGCTGGTCACCCTTGTCCAGCAGCACCAGATGCTTGCTGAACTGGCCACTACGAAAAATCCGCAGTCCCCCGATACTGCCGACGAGCTCGCGCACTGTCTTTCCGGGGTGCCGGACCCGCTGCTCATCCTCGATATCCTCACCGTGCTCACCGAAGCTGATTCGCGGGGCACTGGCCCTGGGGTCTGGAGCGCCGGGAGGGCAGCTGCGATGACGACATTGGCGGGCATTACCCGGGAACATCTCTCCGGCGCCACGCCGCAGCCGCCACAACAATTAGCCGAACCAGCCAAGCCCCCAGTCGATGTCGAGGACTGGAGCGTGCTGCTTCACGATGATGCGCCCGACACTATGGCGCGCTTGCTCCATGTCATCAAAGCCTCCGGCTATACCGCGCTGCGCTGTGAGGCTGTTTTCGCCGATAACGGTGATACTCGCGCAGCTATTACTGTGCGGCCCCGACATGGTGGCCCGCCGCAGGCCGGTGTGTTGCGCCAAAAATACCGCCGGGCCGGAGCCACCGACGTCGGCACGCCCCCTGTGCACTGCGACTGGGATTTCACCTGGCGCGGTAGCGTGCTGGAACTGCGCGCCGCCGAAGCCCCTGGTGCGTTGGCGACATTGGTGAGTAAAGGGGCGCGTCAGATGCAGTGGCTGCGGGCGGCGACAGTAGCCGGCACCTTAGTGGTGCTGGTGGAACCGCGTGGTGAGCGCGAGGCGCTGGAAAGCGCGCTGACCGACGGCGGCTAAAAGTTGAGCCACTGCGGCGGGTATGGTTGATCCACTAGACCGACCGTCGAAATGACCAGGGAGTACCAGGTACGTGTTCGAATCACTATCCGATCGGCTTACCGGGGCGCTAAAGGATCTACGCGGTAAAGGCCGGCTGACCGAAGCCGATATCAACGCCACCGCCCGTGAGATCCGCCTGGCGCTGCTGGAAGCGGATGTTTCGTTGCCGGTGGTGCGCGCCTTCATTAAGCGCATCAAGGAACGCGCCGCAGGAGCTGAGGTTTCTGAGGCACTCAATCCCGCCCAGCAGGTCGTCAAGATCGTCAACGAGGAGCTGCAGGAAATCCTCGGTGGCGAGACTCGTCGCCTCAATATGGCGAAAAACCCGCCGACGGTGATCATGCTCGCCGGTCTGCAGGGTGCTGGTAAAACCACCCTGGCCGGCAAATTGGGCCGCCACCTGGCCAAGCAGGGCCACACCCCGGTACTGGTCGCCTGTGACCTGCAGCGCCCCGGTGCGGTGCAGCAGCTAGAAATCGTCGCTGAGCGTGCCGAGATCTCGTGCTTCGCGCCTGACCCGGGGGCCTCCCTGGCCTCCACTGGTGCTGATGTGCAGCCCTCTGCTGCTGACCCTGTTGAGGTCGCCCGCCGCGGTATTGCCTACGCCCGCGCCAAGCACCATGACGTGGTCATTGTCGATACCGCCGGTCGTTTGGGTATCGACGACGTACTGATGACCCAGGCCCGCAATATTCGTGATGCAGTCAATCCGGACGAAGTGCTGTTCGTCATTGACTCCATGATCGGTCAGGACGCGGTGCAAACCGCCGAGGCCTTCCGCGATGGTGTGGATTTCACCGGCGTGGTGCTCACCAAGCTCGACGGTGACGCCCGTGGTGGTGCCGCCCTGTCGATCCGTGAGGTCACCGGCAAGCCGATCATGTTCGCCTCTACTGGCGAAAAGCTCGACGATTTCGACGTCTTCCACCCAGAGCGCATGGCCAGCCGCATCCTCGGGATGGGCGATGTGCTCTCCCTTATCGAGCAGGCCGAGCAGGTCTTCGATCAGAAGGAAGCCGAAAAGACCGCCCAGAAAATGGGCTCCGGGGAACTCACCCTGGAAGACTTCCTGGACCAAATGCTGATGATCCGGCGGATGGGTCCGGTGGGCAATATCCTCAAGATGCTGCCCGGCGGCTCCCAGATGTCCGAGGTCGCCGATATGGTCGACGAGAAACAACTCGACCGCATCCAGGCCATCATCCGCGGTATGACTCCGGCTGAGCGCGATAATCCAAAGATTCTTAACGCTTCCCGACGCAAGCGTATCGCCAAGGGCTCCGGCGTCACCGTCACCGAGGTCAACCAGTTGGTGGACCGGTTCTTCGAAGCCCGCAAGATGATGAATAAGATGGCCGGCCAGTTCGGTATGCCCGGTGGTCGCTCCGCGACGAAGAAGCAGCGCAAGGGCCGCAAGGGCAAGAAGGGTAAGAAAGGCAAGGGCCGGGGCCCGACGCCGCCGAAGGCAATGCGGCAAGGCGGAATGCCGGGAATGCCGGGAATGCCCGGTATGCCTGGTGCCGGTGGGCCCGGTATGGCCGATATGCAGAAACTGCAGAAGCAGATGAAAGACGGTCTGCCCCCGGGCATGGAAGACCTCGACCTGTCCAAGCTGGACTTCGGCAATGGTGGCCCCGGCGGCCCCGGCAAGCCGAAGCGGTAACCACAACCACACACTGCGGCCCCGATGCGAAAAGCATCGGGGCCGCAGTTGTTCGTCCTGGTCGGGTGTGTGACTAATCCGCAGAGCGTTTCCGAATCGCGGCGCGCTCCATAATCGGCCCCAGCTCACGGGCCATCTGCTTAGCCACAGTGCGGACATATTCCACCGTGACGTGGTTGCTATCGCGATAGGGGTAGAGGTTGCCGATAACCGCCGGGCAGTAGTCGTCCGGGCAGAACAGGTCGGTCATATCCAACGCAGTGCCATTGGGGTAGCCGTCGAGAACCTCCGCGGCGGGATCGACGTCGTTAAGCACTTCCTTGCGTGGCTTACCGCAGCTGCGCGGGTCACCGCCACGCACCACGCATTCAGTCGGGGAGTAGGACTCATCCTCGGCATCGAAGAACCACGGGGTATCGCGCAGCGCCACAAACGGCAGATTGCGTTCGCGCAACTGATCCCAGAAACGGATATAACGATCCGGCACGAAATCGCCGGGGCCATCATCGACAGGGCGAGTAGAGGTGACCACAATCAGGTCCGGCGGATTGTCATCGAGATATTCCAGCACGGCCTTGGTCCAGTAGGCGCACACGTCGCCAGGCAAATCCTGCTCGCGAGTAATCGGCGGGCAACCCTGACGGAAAATCGTCTCCAGTCGCCAGCCCTTCTCCTTAGCGATGGGGTCCAATGCGTCGAACCACATCTCCGAATGGGAGCCGCCGAGCAAGAGCATGGTGTTCTCACCGTCGACATCGCCGTAGACACAGGGCGCACCGATATCGTCGCCCTCATCCTTATTCAGGTGCAGCGTGCGGTAGGGCTCCTCACCCATGGTGATACAGCCCTCCTTGGCAGGCAGGGCATAAATGGAGCGAATAATGCCCGGTGAGGGCTTGACCTCGAAAACATCCGGGATGTCGTAGTCATCACTGATCGACAAAGCACCCGGGTAGACCTGGGGGTCCAGACCAGTGGTGTAGGCACGCTTAATCCGGTACTCCTGCACCGGGACCAACGCCACCAATGCAATAGCCAGCAAAGCCAAACCCACGCCCGCACCGGCACGCCACCGAGGTGCCCACGTTTTACGCAGCTGCTGCCAGGCCAGGCGGGCACGAGCCTCACCAACGCGGGGCCGCTTCGCGTGCTGGCGCAGCGGTGTTTCAATGAACTTGTGGGTCAGCCACGCAATAACAATGGAGACCGCAATCACAACAGTGCCCAGCAACCAGCCGGGGGACTGACGATTCAGATACAGCAACGACAGAATCAACAGCGGCCAGTGCCACAGGTACAGCGAATAGGCAATATCGCCGAAGAAGGTAGAAAACTTCGACGCCAACGCCCGCTGGGTCCAGCCGGCGCCGCGGGCAGAAATAATCACCAGCACCGCGCCACCGATCGGGTAGAGCGCCCCAGGGCCGGGGAAAACATCCGCGCCGTCGAACAGCGCGCCGGTAGTAACCACCATCAAAAGACCAATGGGGATGGCCACACGTGCGGCGCGGGCGGGCAGCATCACCTTCGACCCAGCGACCGCCAGTAGCGCCCCCAGGGTGAGCTCCCACATCCGAGTCGCCGTGGAATAGTAGTTCGCCGCCTGGTCAACCTGGTGCAACTCAAGTGCAGCAGAAAAGGATAGGGCCGTAATCACGGCCAGGACAGGCACGAGAACCCAGTTGATATAGCGGGCTATGCGCAGTGTGCGCATGACGAGCGCGATGGCGCACACCACCAGGATGCTGGCAAGGTAGAACTGCCCCTGCACCGACATTGACCACAGGTGCTGCAGTGGGGAAGCATCCACCGAGGCGGCGGCGTATTCCTGGGACTGCTTATCGAGCTCAATATTCTGGAAATACAGCACAGAGGCAGTGACTTGCTTGGCCATATTGAGCGAAGCCAATGACGGGAAGAGAAATATTGCCGCCACAGTGACGGTGCCGACCACGGTCAAAAGGGCAGGCAATAGCCGTCGGATAGTGCGCCAGATTGGCCACCACGGGTTGATGGATTTGGTCGTGTCGGCTGCTGCACGTATTTGGGAGCCGAGGAAGAAATACCCGGACAGCAGCAGGAACACATCCACGCCACCGGAGACCCGGAAAACATAGACGTGGAATACAACAACAAGTGCGATCGCGATACCGCGCAGTCCATCGAGGTCTGTGCGGTACGTCGGGAGCGGCGTCGCGGTTCTCACGTTGGCCTACCATAGACCCCACAAAAGCCGTGGCTGGTATGACCCGCAGTATTGATTCCGTGAAAGTTGTGGTTTGTCGGCCCAGGGCTGCGCTGGTATTGTTTTCCGGGTTGCGCTGAGGTTAGCTCAGTGCGGCAGCTGCAGACATCGTTCCCGTCTACGGTCGGCCGGTGGTCACCTGCAGTGAAAAACCAAGGGCAAAACCGGCCTGCGCACTACCGAGCGTAGGTGTCATCAGAATTGCCCCGTGACCAGAGAAAGGGCCCCACATGGCCGTCAAGATTAAGCTTCAGCGCCTCGGCAAGATTCGTACCCCGCACTACCGCGTGGTCGTTGCCGACGCACGTACCCGCCGCGATGGACGCGTCATCGAGAATATCGGCATCTACCAGCCGAAGGCTGACCCGTCTGTCATCAAGATCGATTCCGAGCGTGCCCAGCACTGGCTCAAGGTCGGCGCCCAGCCCACCGAGCCGGTTCTCGCTCTGCTGAAGGTCACCGGCGACTGGCAGAAGTTCAAGGGCATCGAGGGCGCCGAGGGCACCCTCAAGGTTGCCGAGGAGAAGCCCTCCAAGCTCGAGCTGTTCAACAAGGCTCTTGCCGAGGCTAACGAGTCCGCCGACGCCGAGACCGTTGCCGCCAAGCGCCGCGAGGCCCGCGAGGCCGCTCAGCCGAAGAAGGAAGAGGAAGCTTCCTCCGACGAGGCCGAGTAGGTCCCTGTGCCGCCTTTAGGCACCCAGCGCCGCTGAATGGGGTTCGCCCCTCAGCGGCGCTTTTTGTATGTGCTGCGGTGCTTGATTGGCGGTGCGGTTATCCTCATCGGGTGAGCACGAATGAGGAATTGGTTCAGATTGGCCGCGTCATCAAACCCCACGGGGTGCGCGGTGAAGTCGTCATCGACCCCACTACTGATGACCCCGCCGGTCGTTTTGCTGTGGGCACAGTACTTAGCGGTAAGCAGACCGGCAAGACTGTGGAATTGACCGTTGCTACCATGCGCCCGCACCAATCCCGCCTGCTGGTGCGCTTCGATGAAGTGCCAGACCGTACCGCTGCTGAATCGTTGCGGGGTATTAAATTCTTCGCTGCCGCAGTAGCCGACGATGATGACGGCGCCTTTTATGACCACGAATTAGTGGGTCTGCGGGTGCTTAACTGTGGCGCGGTCAGCGCTGAGACAGCTGAGGCCCGCGCTTATCAGGGCGCCCAGCCCGAGCCGGAGGATATCGGCGAAATCACCGGTGTGGTGCGTGGTCCTGTGCAGCGGTTGCTGGAGGTCGCGCTTGATGCGGGGGGTTCGGCTTTGGTGCCGTTGGTGCATGAGTTGGTGCCGATTGTGGACCTCGATAATGAGGCGGTTGTGATCACCCCACCGGAAGGACTGCTGGAACTGTGAGTGCCAATCCCCAGATGCGTATCGACGTTGTCACGATCTTTCCGGACTATCTCGATCCGCTGCGGCATGCGCTGCTGGGCAAAGCTATCGAACAGGGCCGGTTATCGGTCCACCTGCACGATCTGCGGCAATGGGCGACTGGGGTGCACCAGAGTGTGGATAGTTCCCCCTGTGGTGGTGGGCCAGGGATGGTGATGAAGCCCGACGTGTGGGGCCCGGCACTCGATGATGTCTGCGCTATTGCCGGCCCGGCTCGTAGTGCGCGGCCGCTGCAGTCTGCGACCCCGCATAGCACTCAGGCCCGCCGCGATGAGCTAGCCGGCGGGGCTACAGAATCGTCCTATGCCGTAACTGCCGACGAGGACGCTCGCCCGTTATTGGTGGTGCCGACCCCGGCGGGGCGTCCTTTTACCCAGGAGATGGCGCAGCGCTGGTCGGGCGAATCTCGCATTATTTTCGCCTGCGGGCGCTATGAGGGCATTGACCAGCGGGTTATTGATGAAGCGGACAACCGGTACCGGGTGGAGGAAGTCTCCATCGGTGATTATGTGCTCATCGGCGGTGAAGTGGCCGTCATTGTGATGGCAGAGGCCGTCGTCCGGCTGATCCCTGGTGTGCTGGGCAATCACCGCAGCCATGAGGAAGACAGTTTTTCCGATGGGTTGCTGGAAGGGCCCAGTTACACCAAGCCTCGAGTGTGGCGGGACCGGGAAGTCCCGGAGGTCCTTTTCAGCGGCAATCATGCCCGCATTGACCGGTGGCGCCATGACCAGGCGCTGCTGCGCACGCAACAGCGCAGGCCGGATTTGCTTGGGGCAGTAGAGCTCGACCCACGGGATCAGTGGGTGTTGGAAAACGGCGTCAGCCCAGAGCAATAGCCAGCGCCGGTGGCCACTATTGCGCCCCGGTGTGCAGCATGAGCAGCATGACTGCACCCTCTGGCGAGGTCAAACTGTGCGGCAGGTGCTCATCGACGTATTGGATTGTGCCTGCGGTTAAGTGGGCGGTGTGCTCGCCGACGGTGAAGTCCACGGCGCCGGTTAAGACCTGAACGGTGATGGGGTGTGGTGCCCGGTGTTCGGTCATGTGCTGGCCGGGGGCGAAGCGGAACACGATGAGGGTGACGCCATTGCAGGTGCCGAGGCGTTGCGCGGCTGGGAAGGCACCATCTTTTGCTTCGGGGGCGAGTGCCAGCGCATCGAATACGGCACTGGGGGTGGGCTCAGTGTGGGACATGCCTTTGAGCCTAGGCGGGACTTTTATTCGTGTCGTGCCCGCCGTCGTTGTTGCCGTTGTGCTGGGCTTTTTTCATATAGGTGCGCAGCAGTGCAGCACCGGTTTCGGCGTCGTCACAGTTGACGTAGAAATCGCTTTTACCGGCGCGGCCGACCCGGATGCCCGCACCGTTTCGGACATGCAGTGCAGTGCCCTTCGGGCGCAGCCGGTATCCGTAGCCCAGCCAGTCAGTGAACTCCATCTGGACGGCCGTGGCGTTGTTCAGCGTCGCAGCGGGGAAGTGGGAGGCATATGGTGTGACGCCATAGCGCACGGTTAAGCCCGTGGCATCGACCCGCACAGTGGCTTTGGTGAAGGCAAGGGTGACAGCAACGAGCGCCACCGTCAGCAGGCTGAACAGAAATACCAGGAAGCCTCCGGCATTGATGAGCCATAACCAGGCGCAGACCACTAAGGAGGTGAAGATGGCGGTTGCCATAATGCCGCTGAAAACAGCGCTGGCGCGTGCGGAACCTTGCCACACAGTGGATTCGTGCTCAGCTACGGGGATATCGGTGTCATTGTTGAGGTCGTCATCATTGAGTTCGCGGGGGATATCCGGGGTGAAGAACCACACGATAAGGGCGGGAAAGAACGCCAGTGCTGCTGCGGCAAGAGCATTGATGGCTGGGAAGCGGACCAGGACGGGGTCGCCGATATTGAGATGCGCTTCGATAATGAAGACATTAAGGCAGGTGAGGAAGCTAGCAACCCAGGTATTGACGGCAGCGATGACGCGGTGGGGAAGCAGGAGTGCTAGCGGCACCGCTGAGACTGCGGCGACCAGTGGTGTGGTGATGAGGAATCTGTCTAGTGGCATGAAGCCGTCGGGCTCGCCGGAGAAGGAGAAGTGGCTGGCAATGGCCAGAGGTAACTGGTCGCGCTGAGCCATGCCCCAGACGACAGAGGCCGCCAGGATGAGCGCCGGGACGATAAGGGAGATAAGGCGTACCCGGTTTTTTGTGCTCATGGTGGTCTCCATTTCTAGTTCAGTCCTCGGATGGTGAGGCCGGCGGTAATCGTCGACAGGCTGGTGTCGTGTTCTTTTGCCAGTTCGGCGAGGTGGTCGAGTGCGTTTTCTACAGCGTCGGTGCGCCTTGGTAGACCAATGACTATTGCGCCACGGCCGCGGCGCAGTTCAAGCACGCCCTCGTCACGCAAGGAACGGTAGGCACGCAGCACAGTGTTTTTATTCAGGTGCAGGCTGGCGGCCAGATCGCCTGCGGCAGGCAGGGTATCGCCTGGCCGGGTGTGGCCGTCGGCAATTGCGTGGCGTAGGGCAGCAGTGAGCTGTGCGTGCAGCGGCGTGGGGGAACTGTGGTCGATACTGACCAGCATGACACCCTCCTGACTGAGCACTGTTGTGCTATCACAATTAGCACAATATGGCTAGAGATTGTCCGCGCCGCGGTGGGATTTGGGTCTGACCTGCCCGTTATGTCATACTGCTCGGGTTGATCGCAGAAGAAGTCTATCTGCGTCGGCTTTACATGTCTCGGGCATGAACCGGCCGAGCGCCCCACCAGCGGGGAAGTGCCGCCAGGGTCCTCTGTCTACTGCAAAAGCTAAGGAAAAATATTCCATGAACATTCTGGACAAGGTTGACGCCGCATCGCTGCGTTCCGACATCCCCGAATTCCGCGCTGGCGACACCGTTGAGGTGCACGTCAAGATTGTGGAAGGCAAGACCGAGCGTATTCAGGTCTTCAAGGGTGTCGTCATTCGTCGCCAGGGCGGCGGCGTGCGCGAAACCTTCACCGTGCGCAAGGTGTCCTTCGGTATCGGCGTGGAGCGTACCTTCCCGGTGCACTCCCCGAATATCGACCACATCAAGGTTGTCTTCCGTGGCGACGTGCGTCGCGCGAAGCTGTACTACCTGCGCAACCTGCGCGGCAAGGCTGCCCGCATCAAGGAAAAGCGCTAATTGTGCGCTAGGCCTTTTCGCTAGCCGACGAAGCCCCCACCAGGCTCCATTGCGGAGTGGGTGGGGGCTTCGTTTTGTTGTGTTGACCAGCCCCTTTATGGGAGCGTGTCGCCTGCAACAGAAGGTAAAGAACATGTAAATTTAGAATATGTTCGCAATCAGCCGGGCTCGCCTCGCTATATTCGCGGCAGCCCTTACCCCAGCCATCATCCTTGCCCTTCTCGTCCTTCCGGCCCCAAGTGCCAAGGGTGCGCCCATAGCGCGCGACTTCCACTGGGGCGTGGCCTCCTCCGGCTTCCAAGTCGAAGGCTCCAACCCCGACTCAAACTGGCTGCGCTATGTCGAAGCCAACCAGGACAGCGACGATGTCGACCCGGTCAATGACGCCGTGGACTTCTGGAACCGTTACGAAGAAGACATCGCCAATGCAGCGGCCATGGGCGTGAATACCTACCGAATCTCGGTGGAATGGGCCCGCATCGAACCCGAACCTGGCCACTGGGACCAAGCCGCCCTCGAACACTACGACCGCATCATCGGCACAATCCGCGACCACGGCATGACGCCGATGATCACGATGGTGCACTACGTCTACCCAGGCTGGCTCGTTGACCGCGGCGGCTTCCTCGACCCGGAAGCACCCGCCCTCTTCGGCCGCTACGCCGAACTCATCACCCAACGCTGGGGCGACGGCGACACCATGTGGGTCACCTTCAACGAACCACTGGTCTTCTACGGCCACGAGGTTGAAATCGGGCTTATCGACACCACCGATATGCCAGCCTTCCTCGACAATGTGGTCGCCGCCCACAAACTCGGCTACGCCGCCGCGCACGCAGCCAACCCCAATGCCATGGTCACCACCAATGAGGCATTCCTGCCGGCAGTAACTGGGCTCGCCGACCGGGTATTCATGGACCGGGTCGCCGACAGCCTCGACTACGTCGGCATCGACTACTACTACGGACTAAGCGCCGACAATATCTCCGCCATCTACGCCGCCAACGCCGAATTCGGCCGCGTGCGCCCGCAACCCGACGGTATCTATGAGGCCATCCGGCACTTCTCCGAGGCATTCCCGGGACTGCCTATCTACATCGTGGAAAACGGCATGCCCAGCGTTAACGGTGAGCGTGCAGACGGCGCCACGCGCGGTGACTTCGTCTCCGACACGATCTTCTGGATCCAGCGCGCCATTGCCGACGGCTACCCAGTCATCGGCTACAACCACTGGTCCATCACCGATAACTACGAGTGGGGTGACTACTCCGCCCGCTTCGGTCTGTACCGAGTCGACATTCTCAACGACCCCACCCTGACCCGCCAGCCGACCTCCGGTGTGGCCGCCTACCGTGACCTCATCACCAACGGTGGTGTCCCGCAGGGCTACCAGCCGGTCAACAGCCCTGCGAAGTGCTCAGCAGCGCGGATTCCGGACTCGTGCCTGAACCCGCCGCAGGTTGACGGGCCACTGGCACAGATCCGCGGCTGAGCCCGAAGGGGCTTGTATAGTCATCAACCATGACGCACCAAAGCGCCGGCGCTGAAGACAATCCCGCATCTGATGAGGGGCAGGAGCCTGAAGAGCATTCCACCCCGTGGTATGTCGAAATCCCGATCATCATCGTTCTTGCGCTGCTCATCAGCGTCGGCGTGCAGACCTTCGTCGGCCGGGTCTACCTCATCCCATCGGAATCGATGGAGCCGACTCTGCACGGTTGTGCCGGATGCACTGGCGACCGCATCTGGGTCGATAAATTGGCCTACCGATTCGGCGACCCCGAACCCGGCGATGTTGTGGTCTTCAACGGTCCAGAGTCCTGGGAGTCCGCTTATCAGGTGCAGCGGTCGACTAACCCTGTCGTCAACAGCCTGCAGACTGTTGGGTCATGGGTCGGCGTCGTCGCCCCGGCCGAAAACGCCCTGGTCAAGCGTGTGATTGCTACTGGCGGCCAGACCGTGCAGTGCCTGCCTGGAGACCCCGGAGTCATGGTTGATGGCGCGCCCATTGACAATTCCTTCATCCTGCAGCCGCCGGAGTACCCCGTGGACCCGAATGCCGGTTCCGATGCCTGCGGCGGCCCCTATTTCGGCCCGCTGACGGTACCCGAGAACAACTTGTGGATGATGGGCGATAACCGCACTAACTCCCTCGACTCCCGCTACCACCAAGGAGACGAGTACCAGGGCAGCATCCCAGAAAGCGCAGTCGTCGGTAAGGTTCGCTGGCGCATCCTGCCGATCAGCCGCATTGGTGGCGTCGATGACCCCGATATCCTCACCGACTAAATCGCTTGCCGACGCTGTCGTCGCCCACCTCAACGACAGCCGGGCTCATGGTTACCTGCCGCAGCGGCCCCGTTTGCGCCGACTCAGCCAAGACCGGATCTACGAACACGCCCTCGCCGCTCGCGGTATGGGCCCTGTGGCCGGTGTCGATGAAGCCGGCCGGGGAGCCTGCGCAGGCCCACTGGTGGTCGCCGCCTGCATATTGCCGCCAGAACATATCGACGCCCTTAATGGCCTGACGGATTCCAAAAAACTCTCCGCAGCGCGCCGGGAACGCCTCGAGCCTGTCATTAAAGACGTAGCCACCGCCTGGTCGGTGATCAGTATCAGCGCAGCAGATATCGACGCCCACGGCGTGGGAGTTGCCAACCTGTCCGGAATGCGTCGGGCAGTAGAGGCCCTACCGGTACGTCCAGGTTTCGTACTGACCGATGCCTGGCATATTTCCGGTTTGCGCGCCCCACATTTACCCATGGTCAAAGGCGATGCCGTAGCTCGTTGTATCGCCGCTGCGAGTGTCTTAGCCAAGGTGGCGCGTGACCGCATTATGGTTGAGCACGATGCACGTTGGCCTGGGTATGGTTTCGCCACCCACAAGGGCTATGGCACAGCAGCTCATATGGCGGCGGTTGCTGAAAACGGACCGGCGGATTGCCACCGCATGAGCTATGCCAATATTGCTGCTGCCAGCGCACATCACCCGCAACGGCGTCGCCGTGGCGGGAGCGACAACCACGGCGGAAAGGTGAACCATGAGCGCTGAGGACCTGGACAACTACGAGGCTGAAGTTGAGCTGTCCCTCTACCGGGAATACCGCGATATCGTCAGCCAGTTCTCCTATGTGGTCGAAACTGAGCGTCGGTTCTATCTAGCCAACGCTGTCGAGTTGATTCCGCATAATTCCGGCGGTGAGGTCTACTTCGAACTACGCATGTCCGACGCTTGGGTGTGGGATATGTACCGCCCGGCGCGTTTTGTGCGTTTTGTGCGAGTCATCACGTTCAAGGACGTCAATATCGAAGAGCTCGACAAACCAGATCTGCGCCTGCCCGAATAGGCGCCCCGGGCACCTGGTTGTCCACAGTTGCGGCTTTACCCACAAAATCCCAGCCCGTCACCACCGGTGGCGGGTTGTCTCATGCGTGCGCGCGCCATGCTTGGGCCCAGCATGACAACAGCACAAGCAGGGGAGCAGCAGTGCCAGCTACACGACAACCCACCACGGCCACCGGCAAACGCGGCGAAGACTATGCCGCTAACTACCTGCGCAGCATCGGTATGGAGGTCATCGCCCATAACGTCTACGTGGGCCATGACGAGATAGACCTCATCTGCAGGCACGGCCATCATCTCGTGTTCGTGGAGGTCAAAACGCGCACTGGTTCCCGGTTCGGCATCGGCGCTGAGTCGGTCACTACCGCCAAACTCGCCCGGATGCGTCGTGCCGCAGTGGCGTGGCTGCAGCGCAATGACGAGTACTTCGCTGAGGTGCGGTTCGATGTGTGCGATGTGCGGATAACCGGTGAGCACATTGACCTCACCCACTACGAGGCGGTGGTCTAAATGGCCGTCGGCAGGGCCTCGTCGGTGGCGCTTCAGGGGATTGACGGCCACTTAGTCACGGTCGAGGCAGATGTGGGCCGGGGATTGCCGGGAATGCATATCGGTGGCCTGGGCGACGCTGCGGTGAGCGAAGCCCGTGACCGAGTCCGCACTGCTGCGGTGAACTCCGGTGTGCAATGGCCGCGTACCAAAATTGTGGTGTCGATGTCACCGGCGTCGCTTCGCAAATACGGCTCCGCTTATGACCTGGCGATTGTGTGCGCGGTCATTGCCGCAGGGCTTGCCGACGCCGATATCGACCATCGTCTTGCCACAACCGTCCTCATTGGGGAAGTCGGTTTAGCTGGCGATATCCGCGCTGTTTCAGGTGTCCTGCCTGCTGTGTTGGGTGCCCGCGACGCCGGAATTGCACGTGTGGTTGTTCCCAAAGCCAATGGGGTAGAAGCCGCCATGGTCGAGGGCATGAGTGTTATTACCGCAGCGCACCTGACCGAGCTGTGGGACTGGCTGCGCACTGGTAGTGGGCTCAGTCCCGCCGCCGCACAGCCCTGGGCAACTCAGCGTGCACCAGGTCCGGATATGGCCGACGTGCACGGGCAGCCGCAGGCACGCCGAGCACTCGAACTCGCCGCCGCCGGCGGGCACCACATGCTCATGGTGGGCGCACCCGGAACTGGTAAATCCATGCTCGCCCAACGCCTACCGGGCATTTTGCCGCCGCTTAGCCGCGCCGAAGCCCTGGAATCCACAGCTATCCACTCGGTTAGCTCCCACCACAGCGCACACGCAATACGCGCCGGTTGTCGGCCTTTTATTTCCCCACACCACACGGCCTCATCGGCGGCGCTTTTGGGCGGCGGCTGCGGAATCCCGCACCCGGGTGCGGTCAGCCTGGCCCACCGCGGGGTGCTTTTTCTCGACGAAGTCTCCCTGATGAGCGGGCGTGTTCTCGACAGCCTGCGCACCCCATTGGAGACCGGGGAGGTGGTCTTCCACCGGGACCGCAGAACCGTGTGTTACCCCGCCCAATTTCAGCTTATCGCTGCAGCCAACCAATGCCGCTGCGGGGCGACAGAAGCCTCCTTGTGTACCTGCACTCAAGCTGATCGCCGAAACCATCTCAAAGGACTCTCCGGGCCACTGCTAGACCGGATTGACCTGCGGGTACGCCTCGACCCGCAACACAGTGTGCTGAGCACGCAGCGGGCCGAATCATCGGCAGATATCGCCGCCCGCGTCGAGGAGGCCAGGCACCGCGCGCACACCCGGTGGGCCGGGCTCGGCCACCTTCCACAAACCACTAATGCCAGAGTGAGCGGGACGACCCTGCGCAGTTATGCCCCAGCTGATGATGAAGGCATGGCCTGGTTAGCCACGCAGCTTGCTGAAAAAACAGTCACCCAACGCGGCATTGACCGCACGTTGCGGGTTGCCTGGACACTGGCTGACCTGGCGGCCAAACCACAACCCGAGCTCGGCGAAGTAGCCGATGCCATTGAGCTGCATATCGATCACGAGGCGGTGCTGGCATGAGCAGGAATGACTGGGCCTACCTAGCCAGAGTCATTGAAGGTCCCAATGCCGAACTCAACCTCATGCTCGGCAAATACGGGCCAACCGAGACCGCAGAACGCATCCGGCGCCGTAGCGGACTTTCTCCCACACTTCTGCGGGCAACAGAGGCCCGCGCCGAGTTGGATATGGCCGACGATGATGTCCGCGCCGCCGCGGCCGAGGGGTTCCGACTGGTGACCCCCGATTGTGCGGAGTGGCCTACAGATGCCGTGCAGCATTTCGTTGGGCATGGTTGCTCCACAGCAATCGCGCCTTATGCGCTGTGGGTCCGAGGGCTAGAGCTTTCGGAGTTGTTGGCTTGCTCGGTTGCCATTGTCGGCACCCGGGCGAGCACCTCCTATGGGACTCGCGTTGCCACTGCGCTTGCCGACGGCCTGGCCGCCAATGGTGTCACGGTGGTTAGCGGGGGAGCAGTGGGTATTGATGCGGCGGCCCATCGCGCTGCGCTGAGTTGTGGGGGTCGCACCATAGTGGTTGCTGCTGCCGGGCCTGGTCGTACCTATCCGGCGGGGCATGCGGGTCTTTTCGACGAGGTGGTGCGCACCGGCGCGGTCATAACCGAGTACCCGCCGATGGTGCGGCCGGCGCGGCATCGTTTTCTCACCCGGAATCGTCTGGTAGCCGGGTTGACTGATGCGACCGTGCTGGTGGAAGCAGGGTGGCGCTCTGGTGCTCGCAATACCGTGAACTGGGCGCATGAGCTTAATCGCCCAGTTGGCGCGGTGCCGGGGCCGATTAGTTCGGCGGCGTCAACGGGTTGTCATTCCTGCATTAAGGAGGGCTCGGCGACGCTGATAACAGGCGTCAACGATGCATTAGCGCTAGCGCGGCAGGTTGGCCAGTTCGATGAGGAAGACCAGATGGAGCTGGACTATGCCAAGGATGCGGTGCAGGCGCTGCCGCGCAATGAGTTGAAGGTCTACGACGCGCTGCACCCCACCCGGGCAGTCGGGGCTTCTGATATTGCGCGGGAGTCGGGGTGCTCTTTGGGGCTGACCATGCATCTACTGGCCGCCTTACAACAGCGCGGAATGGTGCGCCGAGTCGGTTCGCAGTGGCAGCGCAGTGCGGTCTAATAAAAATTTTTTTTGCGGCCCCCACGGTAAGGTTGTTCTCATCCGTGCAGTTCACGACGGTTCGGTGGACGGGAATGAAGCTGTGTTTTACACAGAAATCGGCACAGGGAAGAATTATCGGCAATGAGGGCTTGCTTACTAAAACTCGGTATGTAAAATAGGCCAGGCAAGCCTAAGAGTGAGGCACAAGGCGCGGGCTGGCGCCGCTCTCACTTCCCCTGCGGGGTATGGTCTTGCATCATGGGTGAGGCAAGGGCGGCGGCGCCACAAACTCTTCGGAGTTGGCGCCGCCGCCCTCCGTATTTTTCCCCACAGGTAGCAGCGGAGGGCACCAATGGCGCAGCCTGACACCGATAGCGGTCTCACACCAGCCGCCGAAGAAGTCCTCGACGACTTCCTCGATTACCTCCACTACACCCGAGGGCTATCTGCGCGCACAGTCGCCGCCTACCGGGCAGATCTCATCCCTGTTCTTGCCGGTCTCGCCACCGTCGACACGCTTACCCTGAGGCATATCCGTAATGACCTAGCTCGTCGCCATAGCGCCGGGGCAGCACGGAGTTCACTTGCTCGCGCCACAACCGCCATCCGGCAATTCTGCGCCTGGGCAACAGAACACAACATCCTGGACACAGACCCCTCAGTGCGACTGTCCTCCCCAAGCACCCACCGGCACCTGCCAGAAGTACTCACCACCGACCAGGTTCGCCAGGCCCTAGGCAGCATTATCGACACCAGCAACACCCCCAACCCCGAAGATGCCCGCGACGCCGCACTTGGCGAAGTGCTCTACTCCACAGCCATCCGCGTCAGTGAGCTCTGCGGCTTGAATATCGGCGATATCGACCTCGACCGGCGCACCCTGATTGTCACCGGCAAGGGCGATAAACAACGCACCACCCCCTTTGGTGAACCAGCAGCCATTGCGCTGTCAGCCTGGCTGGAACAACGCCCACAATGGGCCACCGCAGAATCCGGGGAAGCGCTCTTCCTTGGTCGGCGCGGCAAGCGGCTCGACCCACGTCAGGCGCGACGCATTGTGCACCGCATCACCGCGTGTACCGGCGTTGACCTTTCTCCCCACGGGCTACGCCACTCAGCCGCCACGCATATGGTCGAAGGCGGCGCGGACCTGCGGATTGTCCAAGAACTGCTCGGCCACAGCTCTCTTGGCACCACGCAGCTCTACACCCATGTTTCAGTAGACAGGCTGCGCGAAGCCCATAAACGCGCCCACCCCCGGTCTTAACCACCACCGGTGGGCTTGAGCACTATTGGGCGCAGGCCAAGCAGGTCGAGTGGGTTGATATAGCGCTCACCGATCTTCGCGCCCCACTGCAGCCCAGGATCGCGGCCGGCAATAACGTGGCCGATGACCATTCCGGCACGCACCTCATCACCGCGGCTCACAACCGGCGCAACAGCCTGATACGTGGTGCGCAAGCCCATTGGGTGCTGGAGCGAAATCGTCGGCACGTGAGCGACATCACCGGCATAGAGCACCACTGCATCACCAGAAGCGCGCACCGCCGCGCCCACCGGTGCTGCTAAATCCACACCACGGTGACCCGGTAACCAATCCTTCTCTGGTGGATCAAAAGCACGGATAACAGCGCCAGGCACCGGCCGCAGGTGCACAGTTCCATCCGGGGCCGCAGAGGCCACCGACACCTCGGCGGCAGCCCAAAAGCAGTGGCTGACCTGTAGGGGAGTGGAGACCGCAACAGTCAGGGCCAGTGCCACACACCAGGTGATACAGCGACGACGTCGGGTTGTTAGGCGCATAGTCACCATCCCAGCAGCACCGGCGAAGCCGTACCGGTGCGCGGGCCTAAGGCTGCGGGTTCAATGTGTACACAGCAGGAAGGTGTGGACAACGAATCGCCGGGAGGGGGCAAAAATGGCGTATGACCGGCGCAGGCGTTAAACTCTCGTTCGCAGCATGTCCGCCGCCAGGTGGACAGCTGACATCGCGCGCTTGCCATCGCTTCGGGTGTAGACACGGTGGCCCTGTAACTGGGGTCAAGTCTACGTCCACGGCAGGCGCCAGGGTGCAGGGAGAACCTGCACACATGACCAACCGAGTACCTACAGAAAGCGAGGAAGGGAAGCAGCCGCACCTAGGCAAAACCTAGTTAAGCGAGAGGACTTCCCTGACAAGTTATGGCAGTTGTCTCTATGCGAGAGCTCCTCGACGCTGGTGTCCACTTCGGCCACCAGACCCGTCGCTGGAACCCGAAGATGAAGCGTTTCATCTTCACCGACCGCAACGGCATCTACATCATTGACCTGCAGCAGACGCTGACCTACATCGACGAGGCCTACGAGTTCGTTAAGGAGACCGTCGCCCACGGCGGCAACATCCTGTTCGTTGGCACCAAGAAGCAGGCTCAGGAAGCTGTCCAGACCGAGGCGGAGCGCGTGGGCATGCCCTACGTCAACCACCGCTGGCTCGGCGGCATGCTGACCAACTTCCAGACCGTCGCCAAGCGTCTGAACCGCCTGAAGGAACTTCAGGCTATGGAAGCCGCCGAGAATGGCTACCAGGGTCGCACCAAGAAGGAAATCCTGATGCTCACCCGCGAGCGCACCAAGCTGGAGCGCACCCTGGGCGGCATCCGCGATATGTCCAAGGTGCCCTCTGCGCTGTGGATCGTCGACACCAACAAGGAGCACATCGCTGTCTCCGAGGCCAAGAAGCTCGACATCCCCGTCGTCGCCATCCTTGACACCAACTGCGACCCGGACGACGTCAACTACCCGATCCCGGGCAACGACGACGCCATCCGCTCCGCCACCGTACTGACCCGCATCATCTCCTCCGCTGTGGAAGAGGGCCGCAAGGTCAAGGCCGAGCGCGAAGCAGCCGCCAGCCGCGAGGCCGCCGGCGACGCCAATAAGGGCGCCGAGTCCGCTCCGGCCGACAAGCCCGCCGAGGCTGAGGCCAAGGCTGAGCCGGCCGAGAAGACCGAAGCTGCCCCGGCGGCCGAGGACAAGGCACAGGCACCGGCCGCAGAGTAATCTGCGCCACCGCCACCAGTTCGAAAACCACTAACTAGGAGGGTCGCCACATATGGCGAATTTCACCGCTGCGGACGTCAAGAAGCTCCGTGAGCTGACCGGCTCCGGCATGAAGGCATGCAAGGATGCTCTCGTCGAGACCGACGGCGACTTCGACAAGGCCGTCGAAATCCTGCGCATCAAGGGCGCCAAGGACGTCGGCAAGCGCGCTGAGCGCACCGCCGCCGAGGGCCTCGTTGCTGTCTCCGGCCACACCATGATCGAGGTGAACTCCGAGACCGACTTCGTCGCGAAGAACCAGGAGTTCATCGACTTCGCCAATAAGGTCGCCGAGGCCGCCGCTGCCGCCAAGGCCAACTCCGCTGAAGAGCTCGCAGCAGTCGAGGTCGACGGCACCCCGGCCGGCGAGGCCACCCAGGCGCTGTCCGCCAAGATCGGTGAGAAGCTGGAACTGCGTCGCGCTGTCACCCTCGAGGGCGACAACGTTGCCAAGTACCTGCACCACCGTGCCGCCGACCTGCCCGCCGGCGTCGGCGTGCTGGTTGCCTACACCGGTGAAGGTGAGCAGGCCGAGCAGGCCGCCCACACCGCCGCTATGCAGGTTGCGGCCCTGAAGGCTAGCTACCTCTCCCGTGAGGATGTGCCGGCCGAGCGCGTCGAGTCCGAGCGCGCCGTGTTCGAGAAGATCTCCCGCGAAGAAGGCAAGCCCGAAAAGGCCCTGCCGAAGATCATCGAAGGCCGCCTGAATGGCTTCTACAAGGACACCGTCCTGCTGGAGCAGCCCTCCGTTGCTGACTCCAAGAAGACCGTCAAGCAGCTCATGGATGAAGCTGGCGTCACCCTGACCGGCTTCGCCCGCTTCGAGGTCGGCCAGCACTAAGCTCGCCGCCTACCCAAGCTAGGCACCCATAAAGGCCCGCCCCTCCCGGCAACCGGGAAAGGCGGGCCTTTTGGCGTGACCGAAACCTCTCACCTGCGAACTGCCGACAGAGCCAACCAAGCCGGTATGTTGGAACCCGGCCAACACCCGCACTGCGGGCACTGACAGCGACATGACAGTCGCGCCACATACGAGGAGGCAACCTTGACCACCGAGCAAACCGAAAAGCGACAAGGCTTCAAGCGGGTCATGTTAAAGCTGGGCGGTGAAATGTTCGGTGGCGGCGCAGTCGGCGTCGACCCTGATGTGGTTGTCAACGTTGCCCGCCAGATCGCCGAGATCGCCCGCAGCGGCACCGAGGTCGCGGTCGTGATCGGCGGCGGAAACTTTTTCCGCGGCGCCCAACTCTCGCAGCGCGGTATGGACCGGGCGCGCTCGGACTATATGGGCATGCTCGGTACCGTGATGAATTGCCTGGCCCTGCAAGACTTCCTCGAACGCGAAGGCATTGACTGCCGCGTCCAAACCGCCATCGAAATGACCCAGGTCGCCGAGCCCTACCTCCCATTGCGCGCAAAGCGCCACCTGGAAAAGGGCCGGGTAGTCATCTTCGGCGCCGGTATGGGCATGCCGTTCTTCTCCACCGACACCACCGCAGCCCAGCGCGCCCTGGAAATTGGGTGCGAGGTGCTGCTGATGGCCAAGGCCGTCGACGGTGTGTACGACGATGACCCGCGCACCAACCCCGACGCCAAACTCTTCACCGAGATTTCGCACCGCGCCTGCATCGAGCAGGGCCTGAAGGTTGCCGACGCCACCGCCTTCTCGCTGTGCATGGACAACGACATGCCGATCCTTGTGTTCAACCTGCTCACCGAAGGCAATATTGCCCGTGCGGTCTCCGGCGAGCCGATCGGCACTCTGGTCAGCTCCTAGCTCATCCCCGCCGCGCGGCTGGGTGTACTCTCCGCCGCGCGCGGCATGGAAGACCTGAGCACCGCGTCGGCAAGCTGATAGATTCGAATACAGTGACGGTGCGGCCGGTGCCGCCGCTAAAGATGCACCGTAACCCGGGTAACCGGGGACGATAACAATCAACTAAAAGAGGCGACATGATCGACGAAACCCTGCTGGATGCCGAAGAAAAGATGGGCAACTCCGTGGAGCACTGCCGCGAAGAGCTCACCACCATCCGAACCGGCCGCGCCAACCCAGGCATGTTCAACAACGTCATGGCCGAGTACTACGGCGTGCCGACGCCCATTACCCAGATGGCGACTATCTCCGTGCCGGAGCCGCGGATGCTGCTCATCAAGCCGTATGAGCAGTCGCTGATGGACGATATTGAAAACGCCATCCGCAATTCCGATCTTGGGGTTAACCCCACCAACGACGGCCAGGTCCTGCGGGTCACCGTGCCGCAGCTGACCGAAGAACGCCGCCGCGAAATGGTGCGCGTCGCCAAGTCCAAAGGCGAAGACGCCAAGATCGCGATTAGGAACGTGCGCCGCAAGGGCATGGAAACCCTGAAGAAGATCCAGAAGGACGGCGACGCCGGCGAGGACGAAGTCCAGGCTGCTGAGAAAGAACTCGACAACATCACCAAGACCTACGTGTCCAAGGTTGATGACCATGTGGAGCGCAAGGAAAACGAGTTGATGGAGGTCTAGGTGGCGCCCACCACCAAACCCAGTGATGTGAAAGGCGAGTAGCACGTGTCCATGCCAGGTCGCGAACGATTACGCGACGAACTGCGCCTACCTAAACCGCGCAATGCCGCCGGGCGTAATCTGCCCGTCGCAGTTGCCGTCGGCGTCGCACTGGGTGCCTTAGTCATCGTCGCTATCCTCGGCGGCCCCACCCTGTGGTACCCACTGCTATCGGTGGCCACCCTGCTAGCTACCTGGGAAGTCACCACCCGGCTGCGTCAATCCGACTGGCATGTCCCGCGCACTGTGCTGCTCATCGGCGGCCAAGCCATCGTGTGGTCCACCCTGCCCTGGGCCACCCGAGGCATGCTGGTCGCACTCATCCTCACCGTGATGTGTGCGGTCGTGCAGCGCCTGTTCTTCAACGGCATCGACCGACCGCCACGGAACTGGTTACGCGACTCCTCAGCCGCCGTGTTCGTCACCTTGTGGATCCCGGTGTGCATGGGCTTCGGCGCGATGCTGTCCACCCTCGAACCAGTCAACGATATTGACCACCGGTGGTTCATCTTCAGCTTCATGATCGGTGTGGTCGCCAGCGATGTGGGTGGCTACGTCCTGGGCGTATTTTTCGGCAAACACCCTATGGCCAAAGCAATTAGCCCGAAGAAGTCCTGGGAAGGCTTCGCCGGCTCCATGCTCTTTGGCATTGTGGTCTCCCTTTTTACCGCCACGGTGTTGCTGCACCAGGCCTGGTGGTTCGGCATCGCCCTCGGTGTGGGGCTGGTTGTCTCAGCAACACTGGGCGACCTGGTGGAATCCCAGTTCAAACGGGACCTTGGCATTAAGGACATGTCGAAGCTCATCCCCGGCCACGGCGGGCTGATGGACCGGCTCGACGGCATGTTGCCAGCCGCAGCCATCACCTGGTGCCTACTGTCCTCAGTCAGCTAGCACTACCGACAACACCAACGGGCGCCCGGCGGATAACCGCCAGGCGCCCGTTGGTGTTTATGCCCGGGTGGGTCGGGCTATGGCTTAGCTTTTGCGGATCTGGCGGCGCAGCTGCGCCATCCGCAAGCCGCCGACAATCGCCATAAGCAGTGCGCCGATAATCGCGGCAAGCAGCATGCCCACACCGAGCGGGAACTCAAAATCCCACATGAAGAAGTGCAGGGTGACCTGGTCGACGTTCTGCATGATAAATGCCAACAGCACAATCAGCAGCAGGGCGCCGACGATCAGCGCGGTCCAGGTGCTGCCTGCCAGGGAGCGCTTGACCTTCTTCTTCGGCGCCGAATGAGTGGTGTTATCCACCTGGGTGGAGTGCTCTACAGCCTGGTTGTCCTGGGCCGGGGCCGGGGTGGTGCGTGCTGCCGGGTCAGCGGCGGCGTCAGGGGCCTCGTACGCGCGGGTCTCGTCGTGTCGTTCAGTCATGATCCCTATTCAACAGGATCGGTGCGCAATGTGGAATAAGAGTCATTATTTGTGCCGCTGGCTCACTCCCTGTCGGTTCGCTTAGGTGCAGGTAGACATGACATGCTTAAACCACCATGAGCAAGACTTTGCCCCTCGTTTTCACAGCCCCCCGACGAGGTATGCCAGACAAGCACCTTGCCGACCTCGACGCCGCAGGGCGTAAAGAGGCCGTGCAAGGCCTAGGCCTACCCGCATTCCGAGCCGACCAGATCGCCCGCCACTACTACGGGCGCCTAGAAGCAGATCCGCTAACTATGACGGACCTGCCTGAAGCAAAGCGCGCAGAAATCAAAGACGCGCTTTTCCCGCCGTTGATGACGCCGGTACGCAATGTCGCCACCGATAATGGCGACACCCGCAAAACCCTGTGGCGCGCTGAGGACGGCACCTTACTGGAATCAGTGCTGATGCGCTATTCCGACCGCGCTACCTTGTGCATTTCCTCGCAGGCAGGTTGTGGCATGGCGTGCCCATTCTGCGCCACCGGCCAGGGCGGCCTACAGCGCAATCTGTCCACCGCCGAGATTGTGGATCAGGTCCGCGACGCGTCGGCAGCAATGCGCGATGGCGCCCTGCCTGGTGGCCCCGGCCGCCTTACCAATGTTGTGTTTATGGGCATGGGTGAACCGCTGGCGAACTATAAGCGCGTTGTTGCTGCGGTGCGCCGCATTACCGAGCCGGTACCCAACGGGTTCGGTATCTCGCAGCGCAATGTTGTGGTCTCTACCGTTGGCCTGGCCCCAGCGATCCGCAGGCTTGCCGACGAGGGACTGTCGGTGACACTGGCGGTGTCGCTACACACTCCCGACGATGAACTGCGCGACACGCTGGTGCCGATCAATAATCGCTTCTCTGTGGCAGAGGTCCTCGACGCCGCGGCGTACTACGCCGACCGCACCGGGCGCCGGGTCTCCATTGAGTACGCGCTTATCCGCGATAAGAATGACCAGGGCTGGCGTGCCGATATGCTCGGCAAGAAGCTGCACAAGGCGCTTGGTTCCCGAGTGCACGTCAACGTCATCCCGCTGAACCCGACCCCAGGGTCGGAGTGGGACGCAGCACCGAAGGAACGCCAGGACGAGTTTGTGCGCCGCGTGATCGCCCAAGGTGTGCCCTGCACCGTGCGTGACACTAAGGGCGATGAAATCTCGGCGGCCTGTGGCCAGCTGGCGGCTGAAGAGAACTAGCCACAGTGGTGCCAGTGCACCGCTGGGCATAAAAAGAACCCACCCTTGCCCGCGCTCAACGCCGCGGGGGAGGGTGGGTTTTTGGGAAAGCTGGGGTTTTAGGCCAGCTCGTGGTGCTTGGGGTCGTTGTTGCTTGCTACGCGGTTCCACGCACGCTGCTGAGAATCAGTCAGCTCGGCGTACACGCCGGTGCCATTGACCTGGTCACGGCACCATTCCGGCTCCTGGTGGCCCAGGGGCTTATTGCGTGCGGTGACGGTGCGCACCTGGCTGCCGCGCGGGGTGAAGGCGTGCCACAGCAGGGCGATGATGAAGATGACGCCGAGCGAGATGAGCCAAATATTCTCAACATTGCCGTGATGGTTGCCGTGCAACATCAAGAACAGGAAGACAACGGACACCCAACCAAACTTCTGCTTGGCGCCCTTGCTGAGGCCATGCCAGCCCCACTTGGCCGACGGCTCGTCGAGGGTGCTGACGCCGTTGTAGAACTCTTCCTTCTGGTGGGACTGGGACACGGGTTCCTCCTGTTTGCCACGTACCTATTAACGAGTATTTTGGCACACTCTCAGCTAAAAATGAGTATCGGGTCCAGGATAGCCCGAGAAATCCCCCAAGTGGGCAACCCCACCCGGGTAGGTTCTGCCCACAATCACCCCTTATCGCTCCATTTGCTTGGCCCGGTGTGCGCGGAGCATTGCCGCCGGCTTCGTTAGACTGCCGATGTGTCTTTCATTCTCGGAGTTGTGCTTTTCGCCGTCGGCATCGCGCTCACCATTGCCCTGCACGAATGGGGGCACCTGACTGCTGCCCGCATCTTCGGCATGCGGGTGCGCCGCTATTTCATTGGCTTTGGCCCCACCATCTGGTCAACAAAGCGGCGGCACAGCGGCGGTGGTGGGCACATCACCGAATACGGGGTCAAAGCAATCCCGCTGGGTGGTTTTTGCGATATCGCAGGCATGACCGCCCAAGACCCAATTTCGCCCGAAGAAGAGCCCTACGCGATGTGGCGCAGTCCCTGGTGGCAGCGCATTATCGTGCTCTGCGGCGGCATCATGATGAACGTCATCATCGGAATCATCCTGATCTATATCGTCGCCGTCGCCTGGGGCCTGCCTGACCGCGATATTGACCTGCGTCCCATCGTCGACGACACCCCCTGCGTGCCGGCAACCCAAAACCCCGACGGCACCTTCCCCGAATGCACCGGCACCAGCCCGGCCGCAGCCGCCGGGCTGCGCAGCGGCGACATCATCACCGAAGTCAACGGCGCAGAAGTGGAGACTTTCGCCGATGCCACCGACGCCATCCGCGCCGCCGAGGCGAACGTCATCGATCTGACGGTGCTGCGCGGCCAAGACACCCTAGAGGTCACAGTGGTACCGGAAAAGGCCCAGCGCTACACCAGTGCTGGTGCTTTAGTCACCGTGCCCGCTGTCGGCGTGCAGTGGGACGTTCCCGACCAAGCGATTGAACAGTTCGGCCCGGTCAGTGCCATTCCTGGTGCGATCTTGTTCACCGGTGACATGTTCGACGCGGTATTCAAGGGGCTCATCAGTATCCCCGAAAAAGTCCCCGGAGTCGTTGCCTCGATCTTCGGCGGGGAGCGTGACCCCGAATCGCCAATGAGCGTTGTCGGCGCCTCCCGTGCCGGAGGCGACCTGGTTGAGCGCAGCATGTGGTCGGTATTTGTGATGCTGCTGGCAAACCTCAACTTCTTCCTGGCCTTCTTCAACCTCATCCCGCTGCCGCCACTGGATGGCGGGCATATCGCGGTGGTCATATATGAACGCATCCGGGATTTGCTGCGCCGCGCCCGAGGTCTTGCCCCGGCAGGTCCTGCCGATTACCGCAAACTGATGCCACTGACCATGGCGGTCACCGCAGTATTGCTTGTCTTTGGTGTGCTAGTTATTACCGCTGACGTGGTCAATCCGATTCGTCTTTTCGGCTAGTACGCCTGTGCTGCGGCCCTGTTCGGCGTGGCAGCAAAGCAAACGCTGTGCCGCCGATTAGATTTCCACCCATGACAGTTAACGGGCGTGCAGGCCGCTGCGGTGAGCGGGAAAGCAGTCATTTGCGCCTTCTCACCGCACTGCTGGCTACTGTGCTGCTGGTAGCCATTACCGCCTGCACCCCACGCCCGGATACCGGCTCTGATGTGTTGTCGAAGTTCCTTGAGGCGCTTTCCGAAGCCGATATCCCTCATGCCGCCGAGCTCACCGACCGCCCGGAAACCGCCGAGAAGGATCTCAGCGAGGCCTGGCAGGGTCTCAAACCTAAGCGCATTGAGGCCGAAGTGGAGTCGCTGAGCGCCAATGGGGCCCAGTCCACCGGCACCGTGCACCTCACCTGGTTCCTGCCGGAGCAGCGCACCTGGTCGTATGAGACCACCATGCATCTTTCCCGCACCGGGGAGCGGTGGAAACTGCGGTGGGCGCCGTCGGCCTTGCACCCGCAACTTGGGGCGAATCAACACCTAGCATTGCGTCCCGTGCCAGCGCCGCGCACCAATGTTGTTGGTTCTGATGGGGCTGCGTTGTTGGAGCCGGGAACGGTGCACCGGGTGGTGATGGACCGAGATGTGGTCGACAGTGTGCAGGGCACGGTGAACCGGATCGCCACGGTGGTCAATAATGGTTTCCCGGCCGAGGATGAGTCAGCGCCGAAGGTCGATACCCGTGCGGTCGGCTCCGCCGCGCAGTCAGGTAAGGGGGCGTATTCGGTTGCGGTTTTGCCGCAGGGCACCCCGGATAATGTGCTCGAGCAGCTCAAGGGTGTGCCTGGGGTGAGCGTTAATGACGAGGCCGCCATGATCCGTCCCGATCCGGCTTTTGCCCCAGAGTTGATGAGCCGTATTGAAAACCTGGTTGCTGATGGGCCGCGCGGTGATGATGGGTGGCGTGTTGTTGCGTCCAGTCCTGAGGGCGCTGCTCTTGCCGAGTTGCACCGGGTAGATCCTGAGGTTCGCCCGGCGGTGCACGCAAGTATCGCCAAGTCCGTGCAGGATGCTGCCCAGCGCGCCGTTGATACTCGTTCCGATGCCCAGGCCATGCTGGTTGCGATCCGCCCGTCGACAGGTGAGGTGTTGGCCGTCGCCCAGACGAAGAAGGCTGATGAGTTGGGTGATGTGGCGCTGACGGGACAATTCCCGCCTGGCTCGACTTTTAAGATCATTACTGCCACTGCGGGCATGGAGATCGATGATCTCAATCCGGGTTCGACTGTGCCATGTCCGGGCACGATGGAGATCGGCAACCGTATTGTCACCAACTACAACGGCATGGGCGTGGGCATGACGTCGCTTTCCGACGCTTTCGCCCGCTCCTGTAACACCACTTTCGGCAATATTTCGCACGGGCTTCGTCCCGGCCAGTTGCAGCAGCAGGCCAAGGCTTTTGGTCTTGGGGTGGACTATTCCGTTGCTGGTCTGACCACCATCACCGGCTCAGTGTCGGATACTGAGGAAGACGCCGAGCGTACCGACGCCGGCTATGGCCAGGGCAAGGACCTGGCCAGCCCCTTCGGGATGGCCCTGGTTGCCGCCACCGTCGCTCATGGCAAGACCCCAATGCCCACACTCGTGCCGGCCAAAGGCACCTATGCGGACAATTCGGCTACGCCGTTGAATCCGCAGACCCTCGATGAGCTGCGCAGCATGATGCGCGCTGTGGTGACCTCCGGTACTGCAGTGGCCATTGCCGGCAGGGGAGAGGTCTACGGCAAAACCGGTGAGGCGGAAGTCGACGGTGGGTCGCATTCGTGGTTCGCTGGCTACCGTGGTGACCTCGCTTTTGCGACGCTGATTATTCACGGCGGCGGTTCAGAACATGCGGTGGCGATTACGGATCAGTTCCTCGCCGGCGTCGATGAGGCTGAGGTTCTTCCCGTACCCAACTAGCGGCATAGCAGGGCTGTACAGGGGTGAGTCGGTATCGACGTCAGCGTCGGTAAGCACCCGAGTACCATGAGCGCCATGAAGTCGCGTGCCATGTTAACCCCGCAAAAACCCACCCCGATTCGCACTGTGCCGGCCTCGATTGTGCGGCCTGAGTACGCCTGGAAATCTGAGGTTCAAGAAGGCGTCGGCGAGCCGCTGGTGCAGTCGCCGGAGGATATTGAGGCCATGCGCGAGGTCTCCCGAATCTCTGCTGACGCCTTAGCTGAGGCCGGTAAGGCATGTATCCCGGGTAATACCACCGACGATGTCGACAAGGTCGTACACGAGTACCTGCTCGACCACGGAACTTACCCGTCCACGCTGGGGTACCGAGGCTTTGAGAAGTCCTGCTGCACCTCGCTCAACGAGATCGTCTGCCACGGCATCCCCAGCACTCAGGTCATCGAAGACGGCGATATCGTCAATGTTGACGTGACCGGCTACCGCGATGGGGTCCACGGTGATACCAACCGCACGTTTTTCGCCGGCGATGTCTCCGAAGAACACCGCCTGCTAGTGGAGCGCACCTACAACGCCACCATGCGCGGAATTAAAGCCATCAAGCCGGGCCGGCAGATTAACGTCATTGGTCGCGTTATTGAGGCCTACGCGAAACGGTTCGGCTATAACGTCGTCCGCGATTTCACCGGCCACGGTGTGGGCACAACCTTCCACAACGGCCTCGTGGTGCTGCACTATGACGACCCCAGCCAGGACACCATCCTGGAACCGGGCATGACCTTAACCGTGGAGCCGATGATCAATATCGGCAGCCTGGACTACAAGATCTGGGATGACACCTGGACGGTGCAGAACACCGACGGTAAATGGACCGCCCAGTTCGAACACACCATCCTGGTCACCGACGACGGCTACGAGATCCTCACCCTGCCCAGCGAGGGCGAAATCGACCCCGCCAAGAACTAGGTGTCACTAGGCCTCGTCGAACTCGAGGCCCAGCAGGGCGTTTTCCAGCAGCTCCGGCAGTGCCGGGTGAATCCAGTACTGCTGGGAGGCTGCCTCGCGGCAGTCAATATTGAACGCAATCATCTGTACGCACTGCTGCACCAAAGTCGCGGCCTGCTCGCCAATGAAATGAGCCCCGAGCAGACGCCCGGTGTGCTTATCGGCGATGAGCTTGCAGAACCCGTGGGTGTCCTCTAGGGCCCAGCCATAGGCAACATCGGAGTAATCCTGCACCTTGACGGTGATCTCCTTGCCATTGGCCTGCGCCCACTCGGTGGCTTGTTCCTCCGTCATGCCCACCTGGCCGATCTGGGGGTGGGAGAAAATAGCCGAAGGCACCACGCCCTTGCTCTGGGTGCGCAGCCGTGACTCGGCATTAGCACCACCATCGCGGCAGGCCAGCACGTTCTGGAACACCGCGGTCGCCTCGAAATTCGCGACGTGCTTGAGCTGATGCGCGGAGCTGACGTCACCTAAAGCCCACACCCCATCAGCGCTGGTACGGCCGAAAGCGTCAACAGCGACCCGGCCATCATCAGTCATCTCCACACCGCCCTTATCGAGGTCCATCAGGTCCCCATTGGGTGTGCGGCCGGTAGCGACTAACAATTCCTGGCCGCGCACGGTCGTGCCGTCGGAAAGGGTGGCGACGATATCATCACCGTCGGCACTCAGCTCATCGATGACGGTATTGAGATGCACATCCCAATTATTGGTGACGACGTCAGTAAAACGCTGCGCAACGTCGCCATCGCAATGCCGGACCATCAGCCCGGAACGGTTGATGACATGCACGGTGACACCCAAGGCGGAGAAGACGTGGGCGAACTCGCAGGCGATATAGCCCGCACCGAGAATGATCATCTCCTTGGGGAGCGTGTCCATGCGCATCACATCCGCATTGGTGCGGTAGTCCACACCAGAATCGAGCACGAACTGCGGAACTGACGTGCGCGAACCTGCAGCAATAATGACCTGGTCAGCGGAGATGGTGCGCTGCGTATCGCCCTGGCCGGTGACGATAGTGCGCTCACCGACAAACCGGGCGTGCTGATCGTAGACATCAATATTGGGTGTCTCAGTGCCTCGGCGGTAGGCCTCGCCGCCCTCGGCAATGGGGTCGATGCGCTTGGCGAAAACACGCTCCCGGATGGAATCCCAGTCGACACTGTCGACGCTGGCATGAACGCCGAGACGTCCGGCCTCACGGGCGTTAAGCGCCGCGTCCGCAGCCAAGACGTACATCTTCGTCGGAATGCAGCCAACATTCAGGCAAGTGCCTCCGAAGCGACCCTCCTCCACTAGGGCGATAGAAAGATCGTCGTAGGCGGGGGAAGGAATGGAGTTACCCGAACCCGAGCCGATGATGATGACGTCGTAATGCTTGTCTGCGGTTGCGGTCATATGTACTGCCTCACTGTTGTTGCGTGTAGTTGACCATCGTGCCCGATGACGAAGGGGTGTGCCTACTCAGCCGGGGCCACGTCGGTCGGCATATGGGTATGCAGGAACTCCAAGGTGCGGGCCATTGCCTGCTGGCGGGCATGTTCCTTGGACAAAAACACATCATGCCGGGCACCCGGGATTGCCTCAATTGTGGTCTGGGAACCAATTTTGGCAGCCCGGTCGGCAATATGATCGACATAAAGCACAGCATCGGCGGTATCCGTGGCAGGGGAGTACTCGCCCTCTAAGCGCGAGGCGTCGGAATGCATCACCAGATTCGGCACGCCGGTTTCAATGCCCTTAGCCAGCTGAGTTTGCGAACGTCGGATGGCGTCAAGCCAGGAGAACTTCTTGGAAAAACCAGCAAGTGGCTTATGCGCCAGATCGAAGTCCCACTCGCCGTATTCGGAAATATGCAGGCTCTTGCCATAGGCGGCCAAGCCCTCATCAGGCACATCGGCATTGGGGCGAAGTTTCGCCATCAAGGCCACAACGGCCTTGGTGCCACGCAGCTTTAAGCCCTTTAAAGGCAGCTCAAACCAGGGGCTATTGAAAACTGCGCAGCTAATCCGGGCATAACGCTGCGGGTCGCAGGTGCGTAATCGGTCCAGCCACAGTGCCTCGATAAGACCACCGGTGGAGTGGCCCATCGGCGCGATCCTGGGATGGCCCTGTTCGGTGATGATATCGAGCGCGGCGTTGAGCTCCTCGTCGTACAGCTTCAGGTCAGTGATGTGGTGGCGGGACTGGCCGGGGCAAAACGAACGCCCACACTTGCGCAAATCAATGGCGTAGCAGGCATAGCCATTGTCATGCAGCCAGCGGGCAACGTGGGGATGGAAGAAATAGTCACTCATGCCGTGAATCCACAGCACAGCCGGTCGGTGCGCGAAGGACTCATCGTCCGGATCTGGGCAGTAGCGGACCACGGTGGCGATGGGGTCGGTCTCACCATCGGGGTCAGTGCCAAGATGCACAGACGTATTTCTGAAACCTTCACCGAGAAGGTCGGGAACCCACGTCCGAGCAGGTTCAGGGGTGGAGGGGGGAAGCGTAGAAGAGTTCACGGCCACAATCGTACCGAGAGGTTGCTTTGGTCTCGGGGGTGTTGTGACACAATGGTTTGAGTAAGCGATAAATTCCGGGCAGCGCCCCCGCAATTCGGAGCCATGCGCTGACCCGGCCACCCCATCGTGAAGGATGTAACTGCCGTGTCTGACAATAAGCTGCCAGCAAAGACAGCAGACGAAGTTGATGTCGCGCTGATCGGCGGCGGCGTCATGAGTGCAACCCTCGGCGTGTTGCTGAAAGAGCTTGAACCGTCCTGGTCCCAGGTCGTTTTCGAAAAGCTCGACGCCCCGGCCGCTGAGTCTTCGTCTCCCTGGAATAACGCTGGTACCGGCCACTCCGCGCTGTGTGAGCTGAACTACACCCCCGAAACTGCCGACGGTGTCAATGTCTCCAAGGCCATTGCCATCAACGAACAGTTCCAGATCTCCCGCCAGTTCTGGACCTCCCTCGTCGGCGCCGGGGTACTCAAAGACCCCAGCGGATTCATCCAGCCTGTCGACCACGTTGCCTTCGGCCACGGCGATAAGCAGATTGACTTCCTGAAGTCCCGCTACGAAGCCCTCGAAAAGCTCAACCTCTTCCGCGGCCAGGAGCTCATCAACACCGAGGACCGTTTCGCCGAGTACCTGCCGCTGATGGCAGAAGGCCGCGACTTCTCCGAACCCGTCTCGGTGATCCGCAACCCCAACGGCACCGACGTCAACTTCGGTAACCTCACCAGCCAGTACCTGTCCTCGCTCAGCGATCGCGGCACCGAAATCCGCTACGGCCACTGCGTCAAGGACCTCAAGAAGGACGGCAATAAGTGGATCGTCAAGGTCAAGAACGTCCACACCGGTGATATCCGCACCGTCCGCGCCAACTTCGTCTTCGTCGGCGCCGGCGGTAACGCCCTGCCGCTGCTGCAGAAAGCAAACATCCCGGAGATCCGTGGATACGGTGGCTTCCCGGTCTCCGGCCAGTGGCTGCGCTGCACCAACGAAGACCTCATCGACCAGCACCACGCCAAGGTCTACGGCAAGGCCGCTGTCGGCGCCCCGCCGATGTCCGTGCCACACCTGGACACCCGTGTCATCGACGGCAAGCAGGGCCTGATGTTCGGCCCCTACGCCGGCTGGTCCCCGAAATTCCTCAAGACCGGCTCCTACCTGGACCTGGTCAAGGCACTGCGCCCGCACAATATCCCCGCCATGCTCGGCGTTGGTATGCAGGAACTGGGCCTGACCAAGTACCTCATCGAGGAAGTGCTCAAGGACTTCGAGGCCCGTATGGAGTCCCTGCGCGAGTACATGCCCGCAGCCCGCGACGAGGACTGGGAGATCGTCGAAGCCGGCCAGCGCGTGCAGGTCATTGCCCCGGCAGGCGCCCCGTCCTTCGGCAGCCTCGAATTCGGTACCGCCGTGATTAACGACTCCGACGGCTCGCTGGCTGGCCTGATGGGCGCCTCCCCGGGTGCCTCCATCGCCCCGTCGGTGATGATCAAGCTTGTCGAGCGTTGCTTCGGCCCGAAGATGGGCGACTGGGCACCGAAGATCAAGGAGCTCGTGCCCTCCTACGGCCAGAAGCTGGAGCAGAACCCCGACCTGTTCGACAAGGTCTGGGACGAATCCCAGAAGGCACTCAATCTGGAGCGCTAAACACACAGACACACAGTTACTGACAACGCCGCCGCAATCCCCGGAATCTCCCGGGCACTGCGGCGGCGTTTTCAGTAGGTGGTTAATGCGTGGTGATGGTGAGCACCCCGTCGATAAGCTCCACATCCAGACCCGCCTCGCGGGCCGCACTCACCGCCGAGTCCACATCAACAATCGCCTCAGCAACATCCGCACAGGCCAAAGCCCGGGCCAGCAGTCCCTTGTGCTGTTTATTGGCATGGGAGACGACCTTTCCTTCCTCGGTCACGACCCGGGCAGTTACCGCCCCAGTAACCGGGCCGAGTTTCTCGTACGCACCCGAGCGCAGGTCGATCACAACGTCGGAAAGCCCATTGAGAGCCTCGGAGAGCTCTTTGCCCCAGCGGGCCTTCATCGTCGGGGCCTTCGTGCCAGCACCATGCGCATACGGCAATTTCACCGAAGCCGACAACCGGTACTGCGGGATCGCGTCGTTAGCGGCGACCACACCAAATAACGCCGAACCGATAAGCAGCCGATCACAGGCCGCCTCAGACAAAGAATCCGCAGCTAAGGCGTCATAGAGTACTCCGGTATAGCGCTGCACCGCGGGCATCGTCGGGGAAGTGAAGAGGTTCGCGTCCGCATCGACATACTCGGCCAGCCTGGGGCCAATACCGAGCACATCCATCGCCGTATCCTCATCAGCGGCCAAGGCAACAAGATCGTTGGCGATATCAGAACGGATGTCGTTGAGAGCCGGGAAGGATAAGTCAGCAAGACTCAGCGGCGCTAAGTCGCCTCCAGCAGCTTTGGTCTCAGACGGCGGCAAGATAATTCGCATTACCCAACACTAGCCGGGTACCCGCTAGACTTTCCCCCATGATTACTCGGATGTCCCAGCTGTTTTTGCGTACCCTCCGCGAGGATCCGGCCGACGCGGAGGTGGCCAGCCACCGCCTCCTGGTCCGCGCCGGCTATATCCGCCGCATCGCCCCAGGCGTGTACTCCTGGCTGCCGCTGGGACTGCGAGTTCTGAAAAATATTGAGGCCATCGTTCGCGAAGAAATGGACGGCATCGGGGCCCAAGAAATTGAACTGCCCGCGCTGCTGCCACGCGAACCCTACGAGCAGTCCAACCGCTGGTACGAATACGGCGATAACCTGTTCCGCCTGAAGGACCGCAAGGAAGCCGACTACCTGCTCGGGCCGACGCACGAAGAAATTTTCGCCCTCACCGTCAAAGACCTCTACAGCTCCTATAAGGACTTCCCGGTCATCCTGTACCAGGTGCAAACCAAGTACCGCGATGAGGAACGCCCCCGCGCCGGCATTCTGCGCGGCCGCGAATTCGTCATGAAGGATTCCTACTCCTTCAATATGGACGACGCCGGTCTGGAGCAGGCTTACCAGGCTCACCGCGGCGCCTACCAGCGGATTTTCGACCGCCTTGGTGTGGAGTACGTCATCTGCTCGGCCATGTCTGGCGCTATGGGCGGCTCCGCTTCGGAAGAATTCCTCGCTGTCGCCGAAGCAGGCGAAGACACTTTCGTCCGTTCCACCGGCTCTGACTACGCCGCCAACGTCGAGGCTGTGACCACCCCCGCCGCGCCCGAGCAGCCCATCGAAGGCCAGCCCGCCGCCGAGAAACGACACACCCCCGGCGCGACCACGATCAATGCCTTGGTGGACTGGGCCAATAGTGCCGACGGTATCGACGAGGAAGTCACCGGCGCCGATACCCTCAAGATTGTCATGATGGCGCGCACCAAGCCCGGCAAGGACGAAGAACTCCTCGCCGTCGGCGTGCCCGGAGACCGCGAGATCGACTTCAAGCGCGTCGAGGCTGCCCTCGAACCGTCGGCAGTGCGCTTGCTTGACGACGCTGATTTCCGCAAGCACGACTTCCTCACCAAGGGCTATATCGGACCGAAGTCCCTGGCTGATAATGAGGTTGACCTGCTGGTTGACCCCCGCGTCGTGACCGGCACCCGCTGGATCACCGGTGCCGATGAACACGATCACCACATGGTGAATATGGTGGTCGGCCGTGACTTCACCCCGACCGGCACTGTGGAAGCCGCCGAGATCCGCGAAGGCGATCCAGCCCCCGACGGCAAGGGCACGCTGACCCTGGACCGGGGCATCGAAATTGGCCATATCTTCCAGCTCGGCCGCAAATACACTGAAGCCTTCGACGTCGACATCCTCGACGAAAACGGCAAGCGCGTGAAGCCCACCATGGGTTCTTATGGCGTCGGTGTCTCACGACTCATTGGCGTACTAGCCGAACAGCTGCACGACGACAAAGGCCTGCGCTGGCCCGCATCAGTAGCCCCATTCCAGGCCCACGTGGTCATCGCCAATAAGGATGCCGCCGCAGCTGAGGCCGCCGAGAAACTAGCCGCCGACCTTGATGCCGCCGGGGTGAGCGTGCTGCTCGACGACCGGCCGAAGGTATCCCCGGGCGTGAAATTCAAAGACTCCGAGCTGCTCGGTATGCCCGTGGTGGTTGTGGTCGGACGCGACTTTAAAGACGGCAACGTCGAATTGCGCGACCGCTTCCACGGCCAGACCCACAAGCTGCCCATCGGCGAGGCCGTGGCCGCGGTGCAAGAAGCCGCTCAGAAATAACTAACCCGTAAGACCGGGCAGCGCCACCTCGGGCTCCCCGGTGAACACGGCGGCACCGGCATTGGACAACCCGGAGGCGCACATAGCAAAAAGGCGCACCTTCGGGTCCTTTGCTTCGGTAACGACGCGGCGCCACGACGAAGCCGCCGCAGCTTCTAGGGCGGAGGCGAAACCCGCCGCGTCGCCATCGATATCGGCAACATCCGGGTCCGCGACATAGCCGCCGCCTGCTGCAGGAACGTCGGCGCCAGCGTCGGTAAGCATCTGAACCGCACTATCGCGCAGGCTGCGGTGCCGCTCCGCTGAAGTAACAGTCGACTCCCGCAAAGAATCCGGGACGCGAGCGGCGGCCACCCCCATGCCATAAATCAAGGCGTATTCATCGCGCAGGGCCTCGGCGATAAGCTCATCATCATTCCCGCGCAGCTTGTCGACCTGCAGCGCAGGCGGCACCAGGCGCTCCCACGCAACATCATTAAGCCGGGCGGCCAACATAATGCCGCCGGTGACTGAAACCGCCACCGCAGCGGAGTATTCAGAAGCCAAAGCCCCGCTGCTATCCATAGCCGTGTGCAGGCTAGCCGAGTCCAGCGAATCCAACAGCAACGACGCAGCAGTGGGCTGCTCCGGCGACTCCGGCGCGGGGGCAGGTTCCGGGCGGGCCACACAATCCTGCGGAGTCGTACCGTCCTTGCGCACACCACAAGCGCGGTCAATTTCGGCACCAATGACCCGCACATGCTCTTCGCGCATCCAGGCGTAATCGCCCAGCAGCTGCGCATCGCGCTCAGCCAGCGCAATCATGGCTTCCAGCATCGGATCGGGGGTAGCAAACCGCAGCGCAGAACAACCCGCAGCCGCCACGGCAAAACCGGAGCTACCCAACAAAAAAGCACGCCGACCACACTGAAAGCCGCCGCCTGTCGCTTGATGGGTGTCGAAAGAAGCGGCGGAAACAGGGCGCAACAGCAGTCGGCTGAGACGGTGAAAAGCGGGGTCAGTCACGGCCACCATCGTGCCACGGATGAAGCCAGATACACTCTTTGACATGGCTTATCCCAGCGCTGAAACCGTGACCAGCATCGTCGAACGGCCCGCAGCCGCACGCGAGCTCGATATCGAAGACGTCAAAATTGTGCGTGCCGGCGCTAAGTCCCAGGTAACCGTGCTTGTTGACGGCGAAACCGCGCCGGATCTGGACACTCTGGAAGCGCTGACTGAGGAAATCTCCGCTGCCCTCGACGCCGCCGAAGCCTCCGGTAAGGCCGAATTCGGCTCCCAGCCCTACCGTCTTGAGGTATCCACCCCCGGCGTTGATCACCCCCTTACCCGGCCCCGGCACTGGCGGCGCAACCAGGGCCGACTCGCCCGCGTGGAGGTGGCAGGGGAGGACTTCACCCTCGCCCGCATCGGTGCGCTATCCGACGACGAAACGCGCGTCATTTTGATCCCGACTGTGGCGCGGGGAACGAAAAAAGGACAGGGCAAAAAGGCCCCCGAACCCACCGCAATTGCGGTGCCGTTGGAGAAGTTGAACCAGGCAGTGGTAGAAGTTGAGTTCACACCTGCGCCCGAAACAGAAGCACATCTCGCGGGCCTGGATTTTGACGCTGCCGTGGATTAGCTGGAGGACAAACAAGTGAAGATTGAGCTCACCGCGCTGCGCGCCTTGGAAAAAGACCAGGGCATCCCGGTAAACGAGATGATCGCCATTGTTGCCCAGGCCCTCCGGGACGCCTACCGCAACACCACCGCGCCCGCCGCGTACGCCCGCGTGGATATTGACAAAGAAACCGGTGATGTCGCCGTCTACGCCCAGGAGCGTGACGAAGAAGGCAACCTGATCGAGGAATGGGAAGACACCCCCGAAGGTTTCGAAGTTGTCGCCGCGCCTAAGGTGCGCCAGGCCATCCTGCAGCGGCTGCGTGACGCCACCACCGACCAGGCGCTTTCCGAGTACGCCGACATCACCAACCAAGTGGTCTCTGGCGTGGTGCAGCGCGACGCCTTCGCCGAAGAAAAGGGCATTCAGGTCATCCGGATCGGCTCTGAGATCAACGGCCGAGACGGCATTTTGCTACCCGCTGAGCAGCTGCCCGGTGAGGCCCTCCAGCACGGCCAGCGGGTGAAGACCTACGTCGTCGGCATTGACCGCAATAACCGTGGCATCACCATCAACCTGTCACGCACGCACCCGGAATTGGTGCGCAAGCTGTTCGAACTCGAAGTACCTGAGGTCTCTGATGGCGCCGTTGAGATTGTCTCGATTGCCCGTGAGGCCGGCCACCGCTCCAAGATTGCAGTCCGTCCCCTGATTAAGGGCCTGAACGCTAAGGGTGCCTGCATCGGCCCGCGTGGCTCTCGTGTGAGCACGGTAATGGAGGAGCTCGGCGGCGAGAAGATCGACATCATTGACTTCGACGACGACCCCGCAAAGTTCGTCGGCAATGCCCTCGCCCCGGCCAAGGTGGTCTCGGTGGAGGTCATTGACGAAGACGAGCGACGCGCTCGCGTTGTCGTGCCGGACTACCAGCTCTCACTGGCCATTGGTCGTGAAGGGCAGAACGCTCGCCTGGCGGCCCGCCTGACTGGTTGGCGAATCGATATTCACTCCGACGCCGAATAGTCCCCAGGTGGTGCTACTGCGCCAATCGCTACTGCCGCGCAACGCCGCAGACTGCATTGTTGGGATTAGACCCGTAGTTAGGGTTAAGGTTAAGGACGGCCAAGAAACGAGTAGTTGACACAAAGGACGGTAGCCACTGCGCACGCACAAGCAGCAATGCACTTCGGGTTCAGCCCCCGCATCACTGCCCGCTGCGCGCTATCGCATGTGTATCGCCACTCGGAACCGATTTCCGGAAGAGCGTTTGCTGCGGGTTGTTTCCCGCGGGGAAGGCAGCACACTTCGTGTTGTGCCTGACCCCCAACGCCGGATGTCGGGGCGTGGCGCCTGGATAACTCCCACCATTGAAGCGTGGGAATTAGCCCAGAAGCGTCGTGCCTTCAGCCGCGCACTAAAGGTGTCCACAACAGTGGACGCTGGTCCCGTTCGTGACTACCTCGACACGCTCGAGGAGGACGACCGCCAACAGCGGCCGGGACCATTGAACAAGGAAGAAAGACTTAAACACTGATGAGCACACGATGAAGCATCAGCGATGAACGTCAACCGATAATTCGGAGTCGGCGCATCCCTGACCCTGCATGACAGGGTTCTGGGTGCTGCTCGACTCCACAAGTGAGGAGAGCAGTGTCCGGAAAGCTCCGTGTCTATGAGCTGGCTAAGCAGCTTGGAGTCACCAGCAAAGAACTTCTTGCCGAGCTCAAAGAGCAAGGCGAGTTCGTTAAGACCGCATCGTCGACCGTGGAACCCCCGGTCGTTCGAAAGATGAAAAAGGTGTACGCCGAAAAAGACGGTGGCTCTCAAGCCGCCGCGGCCGAAACCAAAACCAATGGTGGCTCTGGCAAGCCCGGTCCGAAACCCGGCCCGCAGGCCAGCGCCAAGCCGGGTGCAAAGCCGGCACCGAAGAAGCCGTCGGCAACGCCGACACCTAAGCAGGTTGCCAAGCAGGCAGCCGCTGCTGACCCGGCCCCGACCCCGGCTGAGGTGCCCGCTGCTAAGCAGAGCTCCAAGCCGGCGCCGAAGGCTGCCAAGCCCGGTGCAAAGCCTGCAGTGACCCCCAAGACCGCAGCTGCCCAGGCAGAAGCGGCCGAGGCTGCCGCCAAACCGGCCGCCAAACCGGCCGCCCAGCCGGCGGCTAAGGCCGAACAGTCCGCAGCTAAGCCCGGTGCGAAGGCACCGTCCCCGGCTGAAGCCGCTGCCCGCCCAGGCCCGAAGGCCCCGTCGGCTAAGCCGAGCCCCAAGCCCGGTAGCCGCACCCCGCGCGTGGGCAATAATCCTTTCTCCACCGGTGCTCGTCCGGCCCCGCGGCCGTCGAATATGCCGCGCCCGCAGGGTCGCCCCGGCGGTGCCGGTGGACCCGGCGGCAAGCCGGGCCCGCGCCCGGGTGGACCCCGTCCCGGTGGCAATGCTGGTGGCGGCAAGCCCGGTCGCTCCCCGCGGCCGCAGGGCGGTAACCGCCCGACTCCGGCAGCAATGCCGGCGCACCCCAACCCCGGCCAGATGCCTGCCAAGGCCGCTGCCGGTGGTCCCGGTGGACGTCGTGGTGGCGGCCCCGGTGGTGGACCCGGTGGTCCCCGCGGCGGTGGCCCCCGTGGCGGTCGCGGCGGACGTCGCGGCGGCACTGCAGGTGCTTTCGGTCGTCCCGGTGGCGCTCCGCGTCGTGGACGTAAGTCGAAGCGGCAGAAGCGGCACGAGTACGAGGCAATGCGGGCCCCGTCGGTCGTGGGTGGCGTTCAGCTGCCCAACGGTCGCGGTCAGACCATCCGTCTTGCCCGTGGTGCCTCCCTGTCCGACTTCGCCGACAAGATCGATGCCGATCCGGCAGCCTTGGTTCAGGCTTTGTTCAACCTCGGTGAAATGGTGACCGCAACGGCCTCCGTCTCTGACGAAACCCTGCAGCTGCTGGGCGACGAGATGGACTACAAGGTCCAGGTTGTCTCTCCCGAGGACGAGGACCGCGAACTGCTCGAATCCTTCGACCTTCAGTTCGGTGAGGACGAAGGCGACGAGGATGACCTCGAGCACCGTCCTCCGGTGGTCACCGTCATGGGCCACGTCGACCACGGTAAGACGAGGCTGCTCGACAGCATCCGTCAGGCCAATGTCGGCGGCCATGAGTCCGGTGGCATCACCCAGCACATTGGTGCCTACCAGGTAGCGGTGAACCATGAGGACGAGGATCGTCGCGTGACCTTCCTGGATACCCCGGGCCACGAGGCGTTCACCGCCATGCGTGCCCGTGGTGCCAAGGCCACCGATATCGCCATCCTTGTCGTCGCCGCTGACGACGGTGTGATGCCGCAGACGGTTGAGGCGATTAACCACGCCAAGGCCGCCGAGGTGCCGATTGTCGTCGCAGTGAACAAGATCGATAAGGAAGGCGCGGACCCGCAGAAGATCCGTGGCCAGCTCACCGAATACGGCCTCACCGACGAAGCGTGGGGCGGCGACACCATGTTCGTCGATATCTCCGCTAAGCAGAACGAGAATATCGATGCACTGCTCGAAGCCGTGCTGCTGACCGCTGACGCCGAGCTGGACCTACGTGCCAACCCGGAAATGGACGCACAGGGTGTCGCCATCGAGGCCCACCTTGACCGCGGCCGTGGCCCGGTTGCCACCGTCATCGTCCACCGCGGCACGTTGCGCGTCGGTGATTCCATCGTCGTTGGCGATTCCTACGGCCGTGTGCGCCGTATGATCGATGAGTACGGCAACGATGTTGAAGAGGCAGGCCCGTCCCGCCCGGTGCAGGTGCTTGGTTTGACCAGTGTCTGTGGCGCCGGCGACAACCTGCTTGTGGTGGAGGAAGACCGCACGGCTCGTCAGATTGCAGACCGTCGCGATGCCCGTCGTCGCAACGCCCTGCAAGCGAAGAACCGCAAGCGCGTCTCCCTGGATAACCTCGACGAAATCCTCAAGGAGACCAGCACTCTTAACCTCATCCTCAAGGGCGATAACGCCGGTACGGTTGAGGCCCTGGAAGAGGCGCTGCTCAAGATTGAGGTTGATGACGAGGTCGCCCTCAACATCATCGACCGCGGTGTGGGTGCTGTCACCCAGACCAACGTCAACCTCGCTGCTGCGTCTGATGCCGTCATCATCGGTTTCAACGTTCGCTCCGAAGGCAAAGCCACGGAGATGGCCAATGCCGAGGGCGTGGATATCCGGTACTACACGGTTATCTACAACGCCATCGAAGAGGTCGAGGCTGCTCTCAAGGGCATGCTCAAGCCCATCTACGAAGAGCGTCAGATCGGTCGCGCCGAAATCCGCGCCCTGTTCAAGGCTTCTGCTGTCGGCCTCATCGCCGGCTGCATGGTCGAGTCGGGCAAGGTTCGCCGCAACGCCACTGTGCGCCTGCTGCGTGACAATAATGTTGTCACCGAGAAGGCCACCATCGAGTCGTTGCGCCGCGAAAAGGACGACGCCACCGAGGTCTCGGCTGGTTACGAGTGCGGCATGGTGCTGTCCTACCCGGACATCCAGGTCGACGACATCATCGAGGTCTACGAACAGGTTGAGGTGCCCCGCACCTAGCCCGTGGTAGTTCCACTGCCAACCGGCCCGGTCCCTGAAAGTTTCAGGGGCCGGGCCGGTTTTTGTGGGGGTGGTGGAGTACCCACATTGAACCCGCCGCTATCTGGCGGTAAGACCACGGGTTACTTACAGCCTGAACGGTATTGCGCACCGGTATGGCCTCGACGGGAAACTGTCCGACCAGGACGGCACTATGCTCACGAAGCTGGCGAAGCGCGACGGCGATTATCACCGGATACCGACTGATAGCGGCGACTACCACGCCTACTTACGCCAGGACGTAGAGGTATCCCGCGTAATGGCTTCACGGTAGACACCGAGCTAGTAAAAACGTTCCACAATGCAGCTGAGCAGCGCGTTATCTTTGCACGCTAGCTCCTAGCCGATACTTACGGGCTACCGGGCACGGGGAGCAAGCCGCACACCACCACCGACGGCCAGGCGGCGCTAGAACCTGCTTTGCCATCTCTAGGTGTGGACTACGCGGATATGTCGCGCACCACTACAGGCCGATTTTCCATCGCCCGACCAGGCCTAACTGTGCTGGGTAAGCGGGAGCATAAGGACGTATTGCAGCGCCCTATGTTGCTACCTGACAACGGGCACAGCCTTATTGCTATCGATCTATCCCAGATTGATGCACGCGCTATGGCGTACACACCCAGGACAGCGGCTACTTAGACGCATTAGAGCCGGGACGCGATATGCACTCACACGTCGCAGCGGACATGTTGGGTGCACACGGGTGGAAACCGGAGTCTGGCGAGAACCACCCTCGCCGTAGCGAGGCCAAGGCGATTACCCACGGCACGACTTACGGTATGGGGGCGAGAAGGCTCGCTCAGACAACCGGTTTTACCGAGGACGAAGTACGTCAGCACCTAACTGCACTCACACAGGCCTACCCGCAGCTCGACCAGTTCAAGAAGGATATTCGACTACGGGCCGAGAACACCCAGGTCATTACCAACGCTTTTGGCCGTCGTATGCGTGTGCATCCTGATAGTTGCTACACCCAGGAACCAGCCGGTATCGGTCAAGGCACCGCCCGTGACCTCATGGCGGAATGCTTGCTACTCCTACCGCGTTATATGGACGACTATCTACGTGCAATTGTGCATGACGAGGTTGTTCTGTCTGCACCTCGCGATGAGGTGGAGACGGTAAAGCGCGACCTCATGACCGCGTTCACCTTTGACTTCCATACCGCACCGGACACCCGCCCCGTGCGCATCCTTGCCGACCTATCCGACGAGGGTCGAGATTGGGCTGACATGTACCGCAGTGAGCACCCGGACTGGCCGGAGGTGAGCTACGAGTACCGGCAGACCCACCCAGAGTCCATAACCGAACAATTTAAATAGGTAGCGATGTAACCCGGTGCGGTGCGTATCAACGGAAGTTGAAATTTTTTAGAAAGAACGCTTGTAGCTCCGCATCAGTACCTTTCCGGTAGTCGGTTACGACAATGCAGGACACGACTTCCGGGTTACCGGGAAAATTAATGCTGGTGAACACGTGGGGTACGGAGTATCCGAAGAAGTTCACCTCCAGTGCAACCTTTAAACCTCTCCCGCCAATCACTCAGCTAGATTGCTTTGTGCCCGGGCGTAACCGCCCGGGTAGTTATTGTCCAGCTCGTTACTAACAGGTTCTAGGATTCGGTTAGCAACGAGCTGGGCTTTTTCTAACTGCATCGTTCCGCGCAAATCATCCAACGGGACTCTGGTTGATACGTCCCGATTCGGTCGAACCCAGTAGGAACGCCGATCCTCGCCATAGATCCGAAGTTCTGCACCCAATATTTGAGATTCCAGGGCGATGTTTTTAAAAAAAGAGCGTTGTCATGGTGCGTTCTTCCATACAAGAACTCTCATACCCCGGTCCAACCTTTGTATGTACGTCCAAAGTACGCCCACCGCGAACGTGGTCGGTTTCTCACGTGGCCAGTGCACTATCTGCGCCCCGAACGCGTTAGCCTGGAAGGCCGACACCCACGTTGGGTTGTTCAACGCGGCCCAACTCATTCCAAGGAAGTGATGCACATGGCTGACCAGGCACGTGCCCGCAAGCTGGCGAAGCGAATCCAAGAAATCGTCGCTGTGGCAATCGAACGCGATATCAAGGACCCGCGCCTTGAGTACGTCACCATCACCGACTGCCGGGTTACTGGCGATCTGCACGACGCGACTGTGTTCTACACGGTTCGTGGTGAAACCATTGACACCGAACCGGACTGGGAGGCAGCTGCGAATTCGCTGGAACGCGCCCGCGGTCAGCTTCGGTCGAAGGTCGGCCGAGGTACCGGTGTGCGCTACACCCCGACGCTGGCCTTCGAAGTAGATACTGTGCCGGACACTTCGGCGCACCTGGAGGAACTCCTCGCCAAGACTCGTGCCCGCGATGAGGAACTAGCCCGCAAAGCCCGTGACGCCCGTCCCGTCGGCGACGCGGACCCGTATCGGCACGACGACGATGACCCGGAGAACTCATGAGCCCGATTGATCCGCCGAACCACCAGCTTTCGCAGTCGATCAGCCGCAAGATGTCCGGTCCGCTGCAGCAGACCATGGACGCGCTCAGCACTGCCCGCAGCGTCGCAGTGGTCTGCCATATCCACCCCGATGCCGACGCAGTCGGTTCGGCCTCCGCGATGGTGATGGCACTGCGGCAGCGGGGCGTACGTGCCGTGGCGACCTACGGTATTGATGAGCTGCCTGCGAAGTCGATGCTGACTATCCCGGGTTGGAATCAGTTCGTGGCGTACACCGACTTACCCGACGATATTGACACCTGGGTAGTTGTCGATTGTGGCACCAGCCAGCGTCTCGGCGAGCTCGAAGACCGCATCCTCGGTGCAGACCGTGTGATCAATATTGATCACCACAATTCCAATGAGCTCTACGGCACGGTCAACTGCGTCGATATTGATGCCGAGTCCACTTCCATGGTGTTGGTGGACCTATTTGAGGTGTGGAATATCAAGCTCAATCGCGATATGGCGCATGCGCTCTACGCAGGTTTGCTCACCGATACCGACAGCTTTCAGTTTGGTCGGGCACGGATGCACACTGCGGCGGCGAAACTGCTCAATATGGGCTTAGACCCGCGTGTGATTAGCGCCCAGCTATTGGAGTGCCATCCCTTTGAGTACTTGCCGTTCCTAAGCCGAGTGATGGCCACTGCCGAGCGCGTCCCGGAGTGGGGTGGCGGCGCGGGACTCGTGCATGTCACCGTCGCGCACGACGATATGGGAGATATCGGCCACGATGAGGTCAAGGCTGTCATCGACGTGGTGCGGATTACCGCCGGCAGTGATGTCACCGTCGCGCTGAAGGAATACGAACCGGGGGAGTGGACGCTTTCGCTGCGTTCTCGGGAAAAAGTTGATGTCTCCGTTGTGGCGGAGTACCTCGGCGGCGGCGGGCATACCCGCGCTGCGGGTTGCAGGCTCTACGGCACCAGAGACGAGGTTCTCGACCAGATCAACGCTGCCTCCGCTACTGCTGCGGCGGCTGTGGTGTGAGTCGGCCAGAATCCGGCGCAGCCAGCGCACCTAAAGCAACGCCAGGAACGATTCTTCGCCTGGCGTTGCCGTCTTTGGGTGTCCTTGTTGCTGCCCCGTTGTATCTACTGCTCGACACTGCGGTTGTCGGGCGGCTTGGCGCTACCGAACTAGCGGCTCTGGCAGCTGGTTCCACCATTATGGCGATGGTGGTTGCCCAGTTGACCTTCCTCGCCTATGGCACTACTGCTCGGGCGAGCCGGGCTTTTGGGGCTGGTCGACGCAGCGATGCGGTGGCTGAAGGCGTGCAGGCGACCTGGGTGGCCATCGGCGTCGGAGTGGCGTTGTTGGCGTGCATGGTGGTCTTCGCAGGAATATTTACAGGCTGGTTGGCGCCGGTAGGTTCGGTGGCTGGTGAAGCAGCTGGGTGGCTGCGGATCGCTGCTTTTGGTATTCCGCTGACGTTGATTACTCAAGCTGGAAATGGCTGGTTACGCGGGGTTCAGGACACTCGTCGTCCGCTGTATTTCGTGCTGTGCGGTGTCATTCCGGCCGCGCTTGCGGTTATCCCGTTGGTGCGCACTTATGGGCTGGCTGGTTCGGCCTATTCCAATGTGTTTGGCCAGAGCCTGACTGCAACGTGTTTTGTGGTCATGCTCATTTCGGAAGCTCGTCGCTCAGAGGTTTCTTGGCGCCCTGATTTTGCTGCGATTCGCGGTCAATTAGTGATGGGGCGGGACCTGATCCTGCGTTCGTTGTCTTTCCAGGTGGCTTTTGTTTCCGCTGCTGGGGTGGTGGGCCGGTTTGGTGCTGCGCCACTTGGTGCGCACCAGGTGTTGCTGCAACTGTGGAATTTCATGTCGCTGGTGCTTGATGCGCTAGCGATTGCCGCGCAGACCCTTGTCGGCGCTGCGCTGGGCCGGGGTTCTGCTGCGGCGGCGCGTGATACCGGGCGTCGGGTGATTTTATGGTCCACCGGTTTCGCTGTGGCCCTGGGAGCTGTTTTCGCAGTCGGCCACCAGGTCATTCCGGCTATTTTCACTGATGAGCCGTCGGTGCTTGCTCAGCTTGATGGCGCTCCGTGGTGGCTGTTGGTGCTGACTATCCCGATCGGTGGGGTGGTGTTCGCTGTTGATGGTGTGTTGTTAGGCGCCGGGGATGCCGCCTTCCTGCGCAATGCGTCGATTAGTGCTGTGGTGTGTGGCTTCTTGCCACCGATTTGGCTGAGTGCTGAATTTGGGTGGGGGCTCACCGGTGTGTGGTGGGGCATGGTGGGCTTTTTGCTGGTGCGTTTAGTGGCGGTGGTGGCGCGGTATCTCAGTGGTCAGTGGGCGCGTACCGACGCTGATTCGGCATAGCGGTGGGGCGTGGCCGCGCCCCCGTGACGCAGTAACCATTTTGTGACCTCATAGCGGTTTTGCGCCAAAACTGTTGGTGCGTGTGTTTCCCATGTGACTAGAGTGGGGGAAGTGTCGCATGGGACTCGATTTTTGGCAGGTCCCCACCAGGACACTGTTACGATTTCGTGATTCCAAGCGATAAGCCACATAACCACGCACACGACAACCACACGAGAGGGGAGTGCACCCATGCCGGATTCGCACACCCCAACGCTGTGGGCGGTCGCAGACCTCCACGTCGCCGTGCGTGAAAACCGCAAAATCGCCGCCAAACTCTACCCACCCCACCCCGACGACTGGCTCATCGTGGCCGGTGATGTCGCCGAACGCCCCGAACTGGTGCTGTCCACGCTCACCGAGCTCGCCCAGCGCTATGCCCAGGTCATCTGGGCGCCAGGCAACCATGAACTGTTCTGCCGGGGCACCGACCGCCACGTCGGCGAGGACCGCTACCGCCAGCTCGTCGATGGCTGCCGCGCAATCGGGGTACTCACCCCAGAAGACCCGTTCCCGCAGTTCGGTGACACCACCGTGTGCCCACTGTTCACGCTGTACGACTACTCACTGCGCCCAGCTGGCACCACCATCGACGAAGCACTCGCCCGCGCCTATCACCGCCAAGTAGTGCTCAACGACGAATTCGCCATCAAACCATTCGTCGACCCCGTGCTGTGGTGCCGCCGCCGGCTGGCGTACACAGTGCGGCGGATGGCGTCGGTAAGCGGACCCACCATCCTCATCAACCATTGGCCCCTGGTGCGCGAACCTCTTGAAGCGCTCGCATTCCCAGAAATAGCTATGTGGTGCGGAACCCGACACACCCAGGACTGGCCGACCAGATACGACGCACACACCGTCGTCTTCGGCCACCTGCACATCCCCGGCGAGATCACCGTCGATGGCGTCAAGCACGTCGAAGTCTCCCTGGGATACCCGCGGCAATGGCGCCAGCTACCCGCAGACCGCACCTGGCCCTATCCCGTCATGGAGGCAGCATGACCGTGCTTACCCGCGCAATGCTCCCGGCCCACGCATCTTTTCGTCAGATGTGGACCCACGGAACAAACCTCGAAAACTACCTGCAGCTCGACGAACGCGAACGCTGCCTGGTCTCCGGCGCGGTTGATGCGCGCAAAGCCGAGTTCGGTGACGCCCGCTGGTGCGCTCACCGCGCCATCGAAGAACTCACCGGCGCGCCATCGACAACCCCCATCCTGCGCGGGGAGCGCGGCATGCCCATCTGGCCGGAGACAGTCACCGGGTCGATGACGCATACCAACGGCTTCCGCGCCGCTGTGGTGGTGCCGCGGTTACTCGTGCAATCCATCGGTGTTGATGCCGAAGTTGCCGAGCCGCTTCCCGACGGGGTGTTGCCCATGATCGCCTCAGAGCGCGAACAAGCCAGCGTGCGCTCCTGCGAGCTGCCCTTCGCAGACCGGCTGCTCTTCTGCGCCAAGGAGGCCACCTATAAGGCCTGGTTCCCGCTAACAGGTCGCTGGCTGGGCTTCGAAGACGCCGATATCGACGTCCGCGACGACGGCACCTTCGTCTCCTATATCCTCGCCCGGCCTACGCCGATGCACTTCATTGAAGGCACCTGGTCGCTGGATAATGGTTATGTGATCGCCACCGCAGTGGTGCGTTAAGTCAGATTCGACGGCCGAGCCACAAAAACCGGCTTTGCCCGCTTGCCTTGCTCTTCCAGCAGTGCCATGACATGCCCGTCGGGGGCTTGGGCGGCGTAGACCCCGTCATAGCCCTCGGGCTGCAACCACTGGCCCTCACTTAAAAGCGCGGCCTCATCGGCGCTGACCGTGCGCACCGGGAAACACCGCGCGCAGGCCTGGTCCAGAGACATAGACAACACCGGGGTGTCTTCGAGCGCCTCCAGGCTGAGCGCGTCACCGATAGTGAACGGGCCAGCACTAGTGCGGCGCAGCGAAGTGAGATGACCGCCCACGCCCAGGGCGTCGCCGAGGTCGCGGGCCAGCGAGCGCACATAGGTACCAGCTGAGCAGCCCACGGCGACATCAATATCGACGAAGCCCTCGGTATCGCGACGGATCTCCATGATTTCGAAGCAATCGACGCTGACTGGGCGGGCTGGAATATTGACCTCTTCGCCGCGCCGGATGCGTTCATGGGCGCGGACACCATCAATTTTAATGGCGGACACCGCTGCGGGGACCTGCATAATGTCGCCGGTGAGGGTGGCTACCTTTTCCCGGATGGCCTCGTCGGTAACCGCTGTAGCGTCGGTTCGGGAGAGTTCTTCGCCTTCGGCATCGTCGGTATGGGTGGCCATGCCTAGGCGAATGGTGGCGGAGTAGCTTTTAGCGTCGGCATGCACATGGGGGAGGAATTTTGTGCCGCGGTTAATGCCCACTACCAGCACACCAGTGGCCATGGGGTCCAGGGTTCCGGAGTGGCCCACTCGCCGGGTGTGGAAGATGCGGCGCAGTTTGGCGACCACATCATGACTGGTCAATCCTTGCGGCTTGTCAACAACGACAATGCCGGAATCGGCGAGCGGGTCGGTATGGGCGTCGGAATCAGCGGTGGTGGAAGAGGACATGGCCCGGATTCTAACGCCGTAGTGCATGACGGCTCGACGTGATGTCGTATCGTTGCGGTCGTGAATATTTGGCACGGACTAGATGACGTACCCGCGGACCTCGGGGAGACCGTGGTGACTATCGGTGTATTTGATGGTATTCACCGCGGCCATCAGCGCCTTATCCGTTCGGCTGTGGCCCGCGGCAACGAGTTGGGGCTGCCCACTGTCCTGGTGACCTTGCACCCCAACCCGGTGGCTGTTTTTGCCCCGGACCGCGCCCCGGCGCAGTTGTCTACTCCTTCGCAGCGCGCCGAGTTGGCCGCCGAGCTTGGTGTGGACGCGACATTGGTGTTGCCGTTTACCAAGGAACTTGCCTCTACTGAGCCGCAGGATTTCGTGCGCGAGATCCTGCACAACAGCCTGCACGCGAAGTCCGTGCATGTGGGCCAGAACTTCACCTATGGCAGTCGGGCTGCCGGTGATCACACGACCTTGCCGGAACACGGCGCTGAGTTGGGTATTGAGGTCACCATCGTGGAGTTGCTTGCCGACGATGGGGGCCGGGTGTCCTCGACTCGGATTCGTTCTTTGCTTGCCGACGGTGACGTCGCCGCCGCTGCGAAATGTTTAGGCCACCCGCACCGGGTCAGTGGTGAAATTATTCGCGGCGCCGGTCGTGGTGGGTCGCAGCTGGGCTACCCGACGGCGAACCTGGATTTGGCGGAAGGTACCGCTGTGCCAGCCGATGGTGTGTATGCCGGTTGGTTCTGCGTCACAGCCGGTCCGGACCGTGATCAGCGCGACCCGGAGGGCAATATGGCCTTCGCGCAGCGTTATCCGGCTGCGGTGAGCGTCGGCAGCAACTCCACGTTCGGCGAGACCGAGCGCACCGTGGAGGCCTACGTGATTGGTCGGGCTGCGGACTTATATGGCCTGACTGGGCATCTGGACTTCGTGGAGCGGATTCGCGGAATGGTGAAGTTCGACGGCATCGAAGCGCTGATCGAGCAAATGCATGATGATGTGGACCAGTGCCAGGCAATCCTGGACGCAGATGCTGCTGCCAACGATAGTGAGTGATTTTTAGGCAGGCGTGCTACCTGGTAGTATCGCTGGCCGGTCGTGACCGTGGTCCATGACAGTCACTTTTAGCCCTCAGGGCGACCCTTATGGACTGAAATAGTCATCGAACAGAAGAGGAATATCACCATGGCGCTTTCCGCCGCTGAAAAGTCCGACATTCTCAAGGAATTCGGCCTGCACGAGACCGACACCGGTTCCCCCGAAGCTCAGGTTGCCCTGCTGACCTACCGCATCCGTCAGCTCACCGAGCATCTGAAGTTCCACAAGCACGACCACCACTCCCGCCGTGGCCTGCTGCTGCTCGTCGGTCGCCGCAAGGGCCTGCTGAAGTACCTGCAGGACAACGACGTCGAGCGTTACCGTAAGCTCATCGAGCGCCTCGGTCTGCGTCGCTAAGACTTTTCCCACGCTTTTCCACCCCCGCCGCCAGTTTTCGACTGCGGCGGGGGTGTTTTGTGTTCGCCGGGCGCCCCTGGGGCGGGGTGTGCGACCGGCCCGCGGGATCGAGAATCGGCGGTGAATATAAAAGCCCTGCTAGGGTTAGCGGCGATGTCCCACGAAGTGAACGTGTGGGCGGCACCGATGATCGCCCTAGGGACACATGATGGAAAGACGTGGTTATTTACCGCATGAGCAATAACAACGAGTACGAGTACGACGAAGCATACGAAGACAATATTGTCGACACCGTCGCCGTAATCGATAACGGAGACTTTGGCACCCGCGAGGTGCGCTTCGAATCCGGCGAACTGGCACTGCAGGCGGATGGTTCGGTCACCGCCTACCTGGATGACGAGACCATGATGCTCGCCACCACCTGTGCCTCCTCCAAGCCCCGCGAGGGTTTCGATTTCTTCCCGCTGACCGTTGATGTCGAAGAGCGGATGTACGCCGCCGGCCGCATCCCGGGTTCCTTCTTCCGCCGCGAGGGTCGCCCTTCGACCGACGCCATCCTTGCGTGCCGCCTCATTGACCGCCCGCTGCGCCCGACCTTCGTGAAGGGCTTGCGCAACGAGGTGCAGATCGTGGTCACCGTGCTGTCGCTGGACCCGAAGGACATGTACGACGTGGTGGCCATCAACGCCGCCTCGGCGGCCACACAGCTGTCCGGCCTGCCGGTTTCCGGCCCGGTCGGTGGCGTGCGCATGGCTCTTGTTGCCGATGATGAGCACCCCAAGGGCGCCTGGGTTGCCTTCCCGACCCATGAGCAGCACGAAAACGCCCTGTTTGAGCTGGTTGTTGCCGGTCGCCTAACTGATGACAACACCGCCAAGGGCCAGTCGAAGTCCCAGGCTAAGGCCAAGGCCGACAATGTGGCCATCATGATGGTCGAAGCCGGTGCGACTGAGAAGGTCAGCGAACTTATCGCCGAGGGCCGTCCCGCCCCGACCGAGCCCGTTGTGGCTGAGGGCCTCGAGGCTGCTAAGCCGCATATCGCTGCCCTGTGCCGCGCCCAGCAGGAACTTCTGGACAAGGCCGGCAATGAGCCGCAGGACCTGCCGCTGTTCCCGCCGTACAACGACGACGTCTACGCCGCCGTTGAAGCTGAGGCCGCCAAGAAGCTGCCGAAGCTGTTGAAGACGGAAGGCAAGCAGGAGCGCGACGACGCCACCAATGAGCATATGGTGCAGGTTGTTGAGGCATTGTCGGAACAGTTCCCGGAGCGCGAGCAGGAAATCCGCAATGCCTACAACGCGTTGATGAAGTCCATTGTGCGCCAGATGATCCTCAGCGATGGTTTCCGCATCGATGGCCGTTCTACCAACGCCATCCGCGATCTGTCTATTGCCATTGAGCTCATCCCGCGTGCTCATGGTTCCGCCCTATTCCAGCGTGGTGAAACCCAGATTCTGGGCGTGACCACCCTGGATATGATGAAGATGGAACAGCAGATTGATTCGCTGGGCCCGGTGGATCATAAGCGCTATATGCACCACTACAACTTCCCGCCGTACTCCACCGGTGAGACTGGTCGTGTGGGTTCGCCGAAGCGCCGCGAGATCGGCCACGGTGCGCTGGCTGAGCGTGCCCTGATCCCGGTGCTGCCCAGCCGCGAGGAGTTCCCGTACGCCATCCGCCAGGTCTCTGAGGCCCTCGGCTCCAATGGCTCGACCTCTATGGGCTCGGTGTGTGCGTCCACGTTGTCGCTGTACAACGCTGGTGTGCCGCTGAAGGCCCCGGTTGCCGGTATTGCGATGGGCCTGGTCTCCGGTGAGGTTGACGGCAAGACCCGCTATGTGGCCTTGACCGATATCCTCGGCGCCGAAGATGCCTTCGGCGATATGGACTTCAAGGTCGCTGGCACCTCGGACTACATCACCGCATTGCAGCTGGACACCAAGCTCGACGGTATCCCCTCGAAGGTGCTTGCCGACGCTTTGGCCCAGGCCAAGGAGGCGCGCACTGAGATCCTCGACACCATGGCTAATGCCATTGACGGTCCTGAGGAAATGAGCCCGCTGGCGCCGAAGATCACCACCGTGTCGGTTCCGCCGTCGAAGATCGGTGAGGTCATCGGCCCGAAGGGCAAGACCATCAACTCGATCACGGAGGACACCGGCGCCAATATCTCCATTGAGGACGATGGCACCGTCTACGTCTCCGCGACGAGCGGCGAAGCTGCCGATGCTGCGATCGAGAAGATCAACGCCATCGCCAACCCGCAGCTGCCCAAGGTCGGCGAGCGCTACCTCGGCACCGTGGTGAAGACCACCGCCTTCGGTGCGTTTGTGTCCCTGGTGCCCGGCCGCGATGGGCTGGTGCATATCTCCAAGCTCGGTGACGGCAAGCGCATCGACAAGGTAGAAGACGTCGTCAATGTGGGCGACAAGATCCAGGTCGAGATTGCCGATATCGACAACCGCGGCAAGATCTCGCTGGTTCCGGTCAAGGAATAATTCCCGGGCCCGGGGCGGCTTAGTGCCAGTCCCTGCTGCCTGTTTTAGGCCCCCGTCGGACGCGCATATGCGCCTCCGACGGGGGCCTTCGCGATCCTGGCTTAGTGTGCTGTTCCTGCTGTGCGTGGAAAAGGTTTTTCGCAGCTGCTCGCCTGGTCACCAGGTAGGCTTGGGTGCGGGTCCGGTCGGCCGGAAGGCGGCGGGGCCGGGGACCCGGCTGCGGTCGGCGTCGGCGTCGGGCGCGGTCTACCAGCGCCGCCCGACGCGAGGATGGTGCCCATGTACGAGGATCCCGGGCCGCGCACGATGCTGTGTGCCGGCGACTACCAGGCGTGGATCGGTGAGGTCGGCGGTGGACCGCGCAGCCTGAGGTACCAGGGGCAGCCGCTGCTTGCGGAATACCCCGAGGCTGCCGCACCACCATTGGATGCCGGAATTTTGCTTGCCCCCTGGCCGAACCGTACCCGCGACGGGGAGTACACCTTCGCTGGCCAAAAACATCGTCTGGTGGTTACCGAACCGCCCCGGCACACCGCCATCCACGGTTTCACAGGCCGAATGGCGTGGTCGCCGGCGCAGCCTGGTGATGCAGATCCAGCCACGGTCATCCGTCGCCGGTTGCATATCCCCGAGCAGCCCGGCTGGCCCTGGCCGCTGGAGCTGACCGCTGACTGGTCTCTTGACCCCGAACAGGGCCTGTGTGGTGAGTTGTCAGTGACGAACCGTGCTGAGCAGGCGTGCCCCCTCGGTGTGGGCTGGCATCCTTATCTCGTTGCTCGTGGGGCGGCGCTGGACGAATGCACCTTGCAGGCCCCGGTGGCGTCTGCACTGCCGCTGGATGAGCGCCGCAACCTGCCTTCCGGGCCGGAGGAGCCGGCAGGCACAGTCCTGGAGCCGGTCGGTGGCCGTAGCGTCGCTGAAGGCTGGTCGGTGCCGATGTCTGGAACGTGGCTGGATCACTGCTTCGGTGGGCTGCCCGCCGCAGAGGACGGTTGGTCGCGGGCGCAACTGCGCGGCCCGGACGGCGCGGTGGAGCTGCGCGCTGGTGGGGACTTCCGCTGGTGGCAGATCTATACCGCTGACCCGAATCGCGGTGAGGGTTTCCCGGGCCTGGGTAGGGCAGTGGCGGTAGAGCCGATGAGCTGCCCGCCGGATGCGCTCAACTCCGGTCGGGATTTGTTGGTTGTAGAGCCGGGGCAGACCCGACAATTCCGGGTGGGCGTGCGCGCCGTGGATTAACCCGGTGGTGGCCAGCGCCGCGAATGTGCCGGTCGCGGCTGTATCCCGCTGCAGGTCCGATCCAAAAGGGAGATCGATACTACCGTGTCGACCCACCCTTTCGGAATGTGGGAATCCCCACTTCGCGCCTTGCAGCGGGAATCGCTTTATCGGCGTAAAAACGGGGGTGATGGGCGACAACACGCGGGCATGACCTGTGGTCGCCGGTAGCACTTCCCCGGCCGCGTGATCGCCCCCCACGGCAACCAGGGTCCCGCCGCACCGGATGCACCCGCACCCGGACCGCAGGGGCCCGCGGCAAAGGAGACGTGACAGTGATCATGGCTCAGGAGGCGCTACGCCTCGACGCCACATGGGTGGATTACTCACTAGTGGCGCTGTACTTCATCTTCGTCCTCGGTATCGGCTGGGCTGCCCGTTCAAAGGTGTCCAGCTCGATCGACTTCTTCCTCTCCGGCAGGTCTCTGCCGGCCTGGGTTACCGGGCTCGCGTTCATCTCAGCGAACCTCGGTGCCGTCGAGATCGTCGGCATGAGCGCCAACGGTGTCGAATATGGCTTCCAGACGATGCACTACTTCTGGATCGGCGCCATCCCGGCGATGGTCTTCCTCGGCATCGTGATGATGCCCTTCTACTACGGCTCCAAGGTTCGCTCGGTGCCGGAGTTCATGCTTCGTCGCTTCGGCCCCGGCGCACACCTGGTCAACGCGATCTCCTTCGCAGTGGCCCAGCTGCTCATCGCCGGCATCAACCTGCTGCTGCTGGCCAAGGTGGTCAACTCCTTGCTCGGCTGGCCGCTCATCGTCACCCTGCTTATCGCTGCGGCAATCGTGCTGTCCTACATCACCCTCGGCGGCCTGTCCGCAGCTATCTACAACGAGGTGCTGCAGTTCTTCGTCATCGTCGCCGCTTTGGTGCCGCTGACCCTCATCGGTCTGCATAATGTCGGCGGTTGGGGCGGCCTGAAGACCGCACTGAATGCCGAAAGCCACTTCCACACCTGGCCCGGTACGGATATCTCTGGTTTCGACAACCCGATCATCAGCGTTATCGGCCTGACCTTCGGCCTCGGCTTCGTGCTGTCCTTCGGTTACTGGACCACCAACTTCGTTGAGGTGCAGCGCTCCATGGCCGCCGATTCGCTGTCTGCGGCCCGGCGTACCCCGATTATCGGCGCCTTCCCGAAGATGTTCGTGCCCTTCGTCGTGGTGCTGCCCGGCATGATTGCTGCGGCCACCGTCGCCCCGATCATGGACTCCTCGGCCCCGCCGAACGACGCGATGCTCTACCTCATGCGCGACCTGCTGCCCAATGGCTTGCTCGGTGTCGCCCTGGCTGGTCTGCTCGCCGCGTTTATGGCCGGTATGGCGGCCAATATCTCCGCCTTCAACACCGTGTTCAGCTACGACATTTGGCAGACCTATGTGGTCAAGGACCGCGCCGACGACTACTACCTCAAGATTGGTCGACTGGCCACCATCGGTGCCACGCTTATCGCCGTGGGCACCGCGCTTATCGCGGATAATTTCGGCAACGTCATGGACTACCTCCAGACGCTGTTCGGCTTCTTCAACGCGCCGCTGTTCGCGACCTTCATCCTCGGTATGTTCTGGAAGCGCATGACCCCCACCGCCGGCTGGGTCGGTCTGGTACTGGGCACGCTGTCCGCGATGACCTACTGGGGCGTCAGCGAATTCGGTGGCCTGGAAGCAAGCTTCTTCAACCTGCCCGGCCAGGGCACTGCGTTCGTCGCTGCCTCCATCGCCTTCGCGGTGGACATCATCGCCTCGGTTATCGTCTCCCTGGTCACCGAGCCGAAGCCGGACAAGGAGCTGGTTGGCTTCGTCAAGTCCGTGACCCCCAAGGAAGACCTGGTCGACGCGGCGGAAGAGGGCCTGCCCTGGTACCGCCGCACCGTCCCGCTGGGCATGCTCTGCCTGGTAATGGTCCTGGCCCTCAACATCATCTTCGCCTAGGAGGCACATCCCATGGCAACCAAGGAAACCACTACTGGTGCCACTCGTCGACGCGCCGCCGGCGCCTTCGACATCCGCAATGTGATCGGGCTGCTGCTCGGCCTCTACGGCCTTGTCCTGCTCATCGCTGCGTTCCTGCTCGAACCCGGAGTGAATCCGGACACCGGGTTGGATAAGAACCCCATGTACAACACCTGGGCCGGCCTGGCTTTGCTGGCTGTCGCCGCAGTGTTCTTCATCTGGGCGAAGCTGCGCCCGATCATTGTGCCCGTGGAACCGGGCACGCTGGAGGCAGAGCAGCTCGACGCCAATCGGGGTGCCTAAGCCGTGGCGGAGCATGAATTCGCTGTCACTCGCACCACGCTTGCCGACGGCCGCGAGCTGATCTACTTCGACGACTCCCCGGGGTACGCAACTGGGGAAAAAGTCAGGGAGTTGCATGACGCTCGCGACCTGCCGGAGGCAGTAACCGAGTCTGAGTTGCGTCGCGACCCGTTGACCGGGGACTGGTACGCCTATGCGGCGCACCGGATGAACCGCACGTTCATGCCCCCGGCAAACGAGGACCCGCTGGCGCCGACTCGTCCGGGAGAACTGCCTACGGAGGTACCCGCCGACGACTACGACGTGGCGGTATTCGAGAACCGCTTCCCGTCACTGTCGATGCACATGGAGGTTCCGGACGACTTCGCCGAGCGCGTTGACGGCCAAGACCTCTACCCGCGTCGGCCAGCCCTGGCGCGCTGTGAGGTGGTCTGCTTCACCCCCGACGTGTCCGGTTCCTTCCGGGATCTGCCACGGCAGCGGGTGCGCACGGTCATCGAGGCCTGGGCGCACCGCACCCGGGAACTCTCCGAGATCGATGGGGTGCGCCTGGTATTCCCCTTCGAAAACCGTGGTGAGGAGATCGGGGTTACCCTGCAGCACCCGCATGGGCAGATCTACTCCTACCCGTACCTGCCGCCTCGGGCGGCGGCCATTGCTCGTCGCTGCCAGGAGCACCGCGAGGCCACTGGCCGTGAGCTTTTCGACGATCTGATCGCCGCGGAGCGCAGTTCCGGGCGCCGGGTTCTCTTTGAGGGTGAGCATTTCCTCGTCTTCGTACCGGCCTTTGCGAAATGGCCGGTAGAGGTGATGGTTGTGCCTTACCGCGATGTACCCGACTTCGCGGCGCTGGACGACTCGGAGAAGGACGAGCTGGCTTCGATCCTGCTGGATCTGTTTGGTCGGCTGGACCGGTTCTTCGATGGTGTCGAGCGCACTCCCTATATCGCGTCCTGGAATCAGGCTCCGGTGGGGGAGGATCGCCGCGACGGTCGGCTGCACCTGCAGCTGTACTCGATGATGCGCTCTGCTGGGCGAATGAAGTTCCTCGCCGGCTCGGAATCGGGCCAGGGGGCGTGGATCTCCGACACCACCCCAGAACGCATCGCAGATCGATTTAGGGAGGTAGCCCAATGAGTGGCGCCGAATCAGAAACAGTGCACGTCCCCGCCCGCGATGACGCCACCGGCGCCGCCGACGCCACCGCCTTATTCCGCCGCGTCTTTGACGCGGAGCCAGCAGGGGTGTGGTCAGCGCCGGGTCGAGTGAACCTCATCGGCGAGCACGTCGACTATGCCGGCGGCATCTGCCTGCCTTTCGCGCTGGCCCAACGCACCTTCGCCGCGGTAGCCCCGCGTGAAGATGGCATGCTGCGACTGGTCTCTGATTTCGGCGGCGCCGATGCCGAACCAGTACAGATCGCGCTTTCCGACGTCGGCCCGGGCAGCCCTGAGGGCTGGTCCGGTTATGCCGCAGGCGCAATCTGGGCCCAGCAGGAAGCCGGCGATCTTCCGTCGGACCTGGGTGGCTTCGATATCGCGATTACCTCCGATGTGCCGGTCGGTGGTGGACTGTCCAGTTCCGCCGCCTTGGAGTGCTCGGTGGCTTTGGCCGCCCGGGAGCTCGCCAGCACCGAAGAGGTTGATGAGGACGCCCGGCGTCGCTTGGTGAGCGCGTGTATGCGCGCGGAAAACGAGGTTGTTGGTGCGGCTACCGGCGGCCTGGATCAGCGCATCGCGCTGCTCGGCCAGCCTGGTTATGCTCTGGCCATTGATTTTGGTGAAGACACCGATGAGCAGGTCGCCTGCGATCTCGGTGCCGCCGGGCTGGAGTTGCTGGTCATCGATACCCGCGCCGCGCATAGCCTCGCCGACGGCCAGTACGCCTCCCGGCGTGGCGTCATTGATGGCGTCGCCGCGGCCGCTGGCGCCAATGTGCTGCGCGAGGTCGCCGATCCGCTCCAACACGCCGAAAAGTGGGCTGCCGAGTCCACTCCCGACGGCGTTGACCAGGCGACGTGGGCTGATACGGTGCGCCGCAGGGTGGGCCATGTGCTCTCTGAGAATGAGCGCACCACTGCAGCCATCGCACAGCTGCGAGCCGGTGACTTCGAGGCCTTCGGCAGGTCCATGTGTGCCTCGCACGCCAGCCTGCGCGACGACTACGAGGTCTCGTGCGCAGAACTGGACCTGGCAGTGGACACTGCAATGGAACATGGCGCGATCGGAGCCCGGATGACCGGAGGCGGTTTCGGCGGCTCCGCGATCGCCCTGGTCCGTTCCGAGGATGAGGCGAAGGTGGCGCGCGCTATTGCCGACGCTTTCGCCAAGGCCGGGTTCACCGCCCCGGCATTCCTGGCGGCCACGCCGTCGGCAGGCGCCCGCCGGGTCGCCTGACCACAGCTGACAAGCGGCGCCGGGGTAATGCGCATTACCCCGGCGCCGTTAGTCGTTGACAGTGGGGAAGTGGGGCAAAATATGCTCCCCAAATTCCTGTAATACCTCCGGGATAGGCCGGCCCCGGCACGACCGAAGATTGATCACCATATGGTCCACGCCGGCTTGTTCCATTTCCCGCAAATATGCGATGAGGAATCTACGCCCGGCCCGAAAACCGTGACGCAAGGGTTTAGCGGGGGCGTCAGCGTCGGCAAGCAAATCCACCGATAGCTGCGTCAGATAGGGCTGCGGCTGCCGACCCGCTGCTTTGGTGAGCTCACGAAACGTACGGACATGAGCTGCTGTGCGGTCTTGGTCTTGCGGATAGAACAACCAACCATCGCCGTGCTTGGCAATCCACTCTGGGGACTGGCGACAATGCCCCGTGATAATCAGCGGGATCGGTTCGCCACCAGCCGGCTTCGGCAGCATCTCGACCCCCATATCGACAGCACCCCACCTATTCGCCGTGGTCATAGGCGTACCAGGCTGCCAGAGTGCACGAATATACGACACCGCATCGGCGAAGCTGCGCTGCCGCTGCGAACGTTTCTGCTTAAAAGCGGGAAACTCCTCTTCCCGATCCCCGGTGGCAACACCAAGAGCAACCCGGCCACCGGATAATAAGTCCAGGCTCGCCGCCTGCTTCGCAACATGAATGGGGTGGCGCAGAGTCAGGATGGTCGAACCCGTGGCAAGCCCAATGCGCCTGGTGCGGGCAGCAATAAAACTCATGTACACGAATGGGTCATAAATCTGGCCGGCATCGCGGAACTCGTAACACAACAACGGCACATCGCGGAACCACAACGTGTCGAACCCCACCTCTTCGGCCAGCACCGCACGCTCAGCATCGACGGACATATCCGGCACGGGGCCGTCATTGGTCAGTGGCTCGGCAACACCCAAGCTAAGGCGACCGACGGGGAAATGGTGCGGCATGGGGCCTCCTGGAATCGGTGGCATCTGGTGTACCTACTACGCCAACGCCGCATTACTGTGCCCTGCACGGCAATGTCCGGTAGGGCAGTAGGGTGGAACCTTGAACAAGCACCACCATAGAGGAGGCAGTTTTTATATGAGCACGGTGAAAGTTGGCGTCCTCGGCGCCCACGGCAAGGTCGGTCGCACTATTTGTGAGGCCGTTCGCGATGCCGATGACCTCGAGCTTGTCGCCGAAATCGACGCCGGTGATGATATCGCCGACCTGTCGAAGAATGGTGCACAGGTCGTGGTGGACTTCACCCAGCCGGATGCGGTGATGGGCAACCTCGAATACTGCATTAATAACGGTATCCACGCCGTGGTCGGCACCACTGGCTTTACCGATGAGCGCCTTGCGCAGGTGCGCACCTGGATTAGCGATGCGAAGGATAACGGTGTCGGCGCTAATGTGCTGATCGCCCCGAACTTTGCGATTTCGGCGGTACTGACCATGAAGTTCGCGGAAATGGCAGCACCCTTCTTCGAGTCCGCTGAAGTTATTGAGATGCACCACCCGTTTAAAAAGGACGCCCCCTCCGGCACTGCGGTGCACACCGCCCAGGGCATTGCCCGCGCCCGGGCCGAAGCCGATAAGGGCGCCCAGCCCGACGCCACCGAGCAGAGCCTCGACGGCGCCCGCGGTGCCGACGTTGATGGTGTCCCGGTGCACGCAGTGCGGATGACCGGCGCTGTTGCCCATGAGACCGTCATCTTCGGCACGGAGGGCCAGTCGCTCACCATCAAGCAGGACTCCTACGACCGCACCAGCTTCGTGCCCGGCGTGCTCGTCGGCGTGCGCCAGATTGCCGACCATGATGGCCTGACTGTGGGCCTCGAGTCGTACCTGGGCCTGTGATGCCAGTGCCGGATATTGTCGACCTGCAGGTTGAACTCATCGCAGCCACGACATTCACTGCGCCTGCCGACGTGCCGTGGCAGCCACCCGCACCGGAAAAAACCGGCGATGGGGAAGCGCTGATCGAGTTCGCCGGCCGCGCCTGCTACGAGACCTGGGATAAACCCAACCCACACACAGCCGCCAATGACGCCTATCTGCGTCATGTGCTCGAGGTCGGCCATACCTCGCTGTTTGAGCATGCCTCGGCGACGCTCTATGTCCGTGGGCTGTCGCGATCCTGCGCCCAGGAGCTCACCCGGCACCGGCATTTTTCCTTCTCCCAGCTCTCGCAGCGCTTCGTCCCGGAGACCGCCAATAATGTGGTGGCCCCGGCGGTTGTGGCCGAGGACGAGGAGTTGCGGGAGATTTTTGAAGCCGCCGTGGACGAGTCGCGCTACGCCTACCACCGGCTTCTCGACGCACTGGAGGAGCGCCTCGGCGATGAGCCGAACGCTGTGTTGCGCCGTAAACAAGCCCGCCAGGCCGCACGCAGTGTGCTGCCCAACGCCACCGAAACCCGCATTGTGGTCACCGGTAACTACCGCTCGTGGCGGCATTTCATCGGTATGCGCGCTGTTGAGCATGCCGACGCTGAGATCCGCGCTTTGGCGGTGGAATGCCTCAAGCAGCTGCGCACGGTAGCGCCGGCGGCCTTCGGTGATTTCGAAATTTCCGAACTGCGTGATGGTTCTGTGATCGCCTCTAGCCCCTACGCATTCGAGGGCTAGCAGCGCTCTCGGGCGGCTCAGCGCTACCCAAACGTCTGCTGGGCTTGTCGGTATCGCACGAAAAGTGCGCTGGCCAGGCATAGCGCCGCCATGGTGGCTAGTACGAAAACGACTTCCACCAGGTGAGGCACCTTAGGTGTTGTTTGCGACCAACCCGGTCAGCGCGGCAGTCGAGAAACACCCGGCTGGTTAGCACGACCACGACTTATGTGGCAGCGACAACAGTCATGTGGAGCATTGTCGAAGGCAGGCACACAGGCAATGACCGGTTGGGCGGGCCTTTGTTGTGCGTGACTTTTATGCCCGGGATAGTAGGGTTACGGATAACAACGCGCGACAGCTATAAAAATGTGCGTGATGCAGGCGTCGTGGGCGGCGGCTGTTGAGAAATCGTTGACGAGCTATAACCGCGTGGGTTGAAAACAGGGCCCGCGTGCTGTCGTTGCGTGTCCCAAGGACAGGTTAGGCTAGTACGCCAGTACGGCTATCACCGTTGCTCCACTGTTCTTCAGTGCCGGGCGGGCCTTGTGGCCTACAGCCTGGCGCAGACGCGTGAGCACCCAACTAATAGGAAGCCAGAGATTATGACCACTGGATTCGCTTCTACCCGCGGTATTGACCACTTCGGCACTATCGGCGTTGCCATGGTGACCCCCTTCACCCCTGAGGGTGAGATCGATATTGATGCTGGCCTGAAGGTGGCCGATCACCTGATCACCAATGGCGTGGACGCCCTCGTGCTTGCGGGCACCACCGGTGAATCACCGACCACTTCGGTGTCGGAGAAGCTTCAGCTGCTGCGTGCTGTGAAGCAGGAATTCGGTGACCAAGCGAAGCTCATCGCCGGTGCTGGCACCTACAACACCGCTGAGTCCATCGAAATCGCGAAGGCTTCTGCTGAGGCAGGCGCTGACTCGCTGCTCGTGGTGACCCCGTACTACTCCAAGCCATCACAGGAAGGGCTGTACCAGCACTTCACAGCGGTGGCCGACGCTACCGACCTGCCGGTGTGCCTCTACGACATTCCGCCGCGTTCTGTGGTGCCAATTGAGACCGACACCATCCTTCGCCTTGCCGAGCATCCCAATATCGCTGCGGTTAAGGACGCCAAGGGCGACTTGGGCGCCGCAGCGGGCCTCATCGAGGACACCGACCTGGCGTGGTACTCTGGCGATGACGTTCTGAACCTGCCGTGGCTGTCGATTGGCGCCACTGGCTTTATTTCTGTGATTGGGCATGCCGCCCCGCGTCAACTGGTCGAGTTGCGTCGTCTCTTCAACGAAGGCGATATCACAGCAGCTCGCCGTATCCATGCTTCCCTTTCTCCACTATTCCGCGCCCAGGGCCGCCTGGGTGGCGTGACCTTCTCCAAGGCTGCTCTGCATTTGCAGGGCATCAATGTTGGAGAGCCCCGTTTACCTCAAATCACCCCAAATACCGAGCAGTTCGATCTGCTCGCCGAAGACCTCCGAAAGGCCGGTGTTCTCTAAGTGAGCGACAGCCGAAATCGTCCCCGCCGCGTTACCCGTAAAGCGGGTCCGCCGCAGGATGACGACAACACCAGCGGTGCCACTCAGCCCAGTGGCAGCGCCGCCAAGAAGCAGGAGAAAAAGTCGAATAACGACAACAACTCCAATAGCTCTGGCGACAACAACCGCGGTGGCTCCAACGGCCGTAACCGCAATGGCAATAACCGAGGCCAGAAAAACTCTGGTAACGACAACCGCAACCGCAATAACGGCGGCAATAACGGTGGCAATAACGGTGGCCGCAATAACAACAACGGCAAGGGCGGCAAAAACCGCGGCCGTGGCGGCAACCGCCGCAATGTTGTGCAGTCCATGCAGGGCGCTGACCTGACCAAGCGTTTGCCGGAGCCGTCGAAGGCTCCCGATAACGGCCTGCGCATTATCGCCCTGGGCGGTATCTCCGAGATTGGTCGCAATATGACCATCTTCGAGTACAAGGGCCGCATCCTGATTATCGACTGTGGTGTGCTCTTCCCGAGCTCTAACCAGCCTGGTGTGGACCTGATCCTGCCGGACTTTAGCTACCTCGACGATAAGTGGGACCGTGTCGACGCGCTCGTCATCACCCACGGTCACGAGGACCATATTGGTGCGATCCCGTGGCTGCTGAAGCAGCGCTCGGATATCCCGATTATCGCTTCTCGTTTCACCATCGCGCTGATTGAAGCTAAGTGCCAGGAGCATCGCCTGCGCCCGAAGTGCGTTGAGGTCAACGCTGACTCTCACGTCAATTACGGCCCGTTCGATGTGCGCTTCTTCAATGTCAACCACTCCATCCCGGATTGTTTGGGCATTGCCTTGAAGACCGGCGCTGGCCTGGTTGTCGCAACTGGTGACATTAAGCTCGACCAGACCCCGACCGATGGTCGCCCCACTGACTTGCCGGCGCTGTCTCGCTTCGGCGACGAGGGCATCGACCTGTTCATGTGTGACTCCACCAACGCCACCACCCCAGGTCATTCCGGGTCGGAGGCGGAACTTATCCCCGCGATGAACCGGCTAGTTGCTGACGCTAAGCAGCGCGTGATTGTCGCGACCTTCGCGTCGAACGTCTACCGCGTGCAGACAGCGGTCAATGCTGCGGTCAAGGCCGGCCGTAAGGTGGCCTTCAACGGCCGTTCCATGATTCGCAATATGCGGATCGCCCAGGAGCTTGGTTATCTCGAGGCGCCGGAAGGCACCATCATTGAGATGAACGAGGCCGCTCGCTTGGCCCCGCATAAGGTGATGCTGGTGACCACCGGTACCCAGGGTGAGCCGATGGCTGCCCTGTCCCGCATGGCCCGCCGTGAACACCGCCAAATCACCGTGCGTGACGGCGACCTGATCATCCTGTCGTCCTCCCTGGTCCCAGGCAATGAAGAGGCCGTTTTCGGCGTCATCAATATGCTTGCCCAGATTGGTGCCACTGTCATTACTGGCCGTGACGCCAAGGTGCACACCTCCGGCCACGGTTATGCCGGCGAGCTGCTGTTCCTCTACAACGCTGCTCGGCCGTCGAATGTCATGCCGATGCACGGTGAGTGGCGCCACCTGCGCGCCAATAAGGAACTGGCCATCTCCACTGGCGTGGACCGCGATAACGTGGTGCTCGCGCAGAATGGTGTTGTCGTTGACCTTGTTGATGGCCGCGCTCGCGTCGTTGGGCAGTACCCGATCGGCAACCTCTACGTCGATGGTGTGACCCTCGGCGATGTGGATGCCGATGTGCTTGCCGACCGCACCGAGATGAGCGAGGGCGGTCTCATTACCGTCACCGCCGTCATCGACAACCGCACTGGCCGCCCGCTGGAGCGCCCGAAGGCCCAGGCCCGCGGCTTCACCGAGGACACCAAGGATATTGTCGCCGAGGTGGAGAAGCAGGTCGACGAGATTATGTACGACCTGGCCGGCTCCGGCGAGAACAACCCGTACCGCATGGCTCAGCAGGTCCGCCGCCGTGTGGAGAAGGCCGTCAACTCCAAGTGGCGCCGTTCCCCGATGGTTGTTCCCACCATCGTGCCGATGAGCTCCGAGGCAGGCAATGTGCTTACCGACGACGAGGTCGAAGGCCAGCGGCCCAGCCTCTAAGCAATAGGGGAGACCCGATAACTGCTTGAGCTAGCTGCAGCGCCGGCCCATCCCGATACCCGGGGTGGGCCGGCGCTGTGCTGTAGCTGACGGGGAAGGTTGTGCCTTCTGACCGGCTAGGGTTTACGCTCACTAGCATGACTTTTTCCTCCCGTGAACGTAGAGCTCTGGCTGACTTGCTGCTTGAGCTTGGCCCCAACCAGCCCACTTTGTGTGAAGGGTGGAATACCAAGGACATGGTTGTGCACATGCGCGTGCGGGAGGCCCGGCCTGATGCCGCCGCCGGCATGTTCGTCCCCGCCCTGTCCGGTCACCTTGACAAGGTCAGCTCCGAGATTGCCGCGAACACCCCGTACACCCAGCTGGTGCGCCAGTGGGCCGGTGGCGCCCCGATGTGGAATCCGGTTCGGTGGCTGGATCGGTGGGTGAATCCGGCGGAGAATTTCGTCCACCATGAGGATGTCCGTCGTGGTCAAGATGCGTGGATGCCGCGTAATTTCGGCCCCGGTGATACCGAGCAGCTGTGGAGTATCGTGCGCACTTTCGGCAAGGTGCTGCTGAGTAAGTCTCCGGTGGATGTGGTGCTTCAGCGTCCCGACGGTGAGGCGGCGAAGGTCGTGGATAAGAAGTCCAGCCAGGCCGATGCGGTGACTGTGACTGGTGAGCCTGGTGAGTTGCTGCTGTGGGCCTTTGGCCGCGATGCTGTTGAGGTCGAGGTCGATGGGGATGCCAGCGGCATTAAGCGCGGCTTTTAGGGGCTGCGGTTAGGTGCTGGCGGTTGCCGGCGTCGCGTCTGGCCCGCGCGGCCCACTTTTTGCGCGCCGCCGCGCCCCACTCGCCACTTTCCGGCAAACCCGTACCAATTGCGCAGATCCGTGCGAATTTTCGTACGGATCTGCGCAATTCGTACGGATCTGGCTCCAGCGGCCCCTAGCCCCAGCTCCAGCGGCCCCCATCAGGCCAGAAAACGGCCACGATGTGCAAACACGCCGCGAAAGAGATGTGAAAATTGTGACTAAATACGTCTATTGTTGTTTTCATGTCTGCCACCAGCCGTGCCCGAAGTACGTCTTCCCGCACCCACCGCCGCAATGCGGGATCTCGCCCTGCGACCCAGGGTGCCGCGTCGCGTCGCCCGGGCGGCCAGAATGAATTCGACGATGGATTCGAGCGCACCGGCAGCGCATTCCGCGCTGTCGGTGCTGGCCTTGCTGGGGCGTGGGGCCAAACCGCCAGGGGAGTGGCTGGCCTGACTCGCAAGCTTTCCGGCCGCAGCGATATCGACGACGCGGTTGACGATGGCTACAACGACGAGGATTTCGCTGCCCCTGCTCAGCCGACGGACCCGACCACGGGTGCTGCCCTGGATGCTGATGAGCAGCCGACCGCGCGGGTGAGCCGGAGACGTGCGTCGCGTTCAGACGCCAGCGCCGCCGGTCCTTCCCGGCGGCGTAGTGGATCTGATAACCACGATGGTTTAGCGCTGAGCCTGCTGTGCTTGGCAGTTATTCTTGCCGCGGCTTCCTGGTTTGAGGTCGCTGGCCCGGTTGGGCGTGGCATTCATTCGGGTGTGGCTGCCATCGTCGGCCTTGGCACGTATTTGTTGCCGCTGTTGCTTGGTGGCGCAGCAGTGGGCTTGATGCTGCGCGTTTTCCCGCTGCACCGACGCAATCCCACGGTGGGGTTGGGTGCTGGCCTTATTGCTGTTGGTTTGCTGTCGGTGGTGCATATTGGTTCGGGCAGTCCGACGCAGTGGGCTGATCGCAAGACCGCTGGTGGGGCTATTGGGGCGTGGATTGGTAGCCCCATGGCGACTGGTTTCACTTCGGGCTTGGCCATTATTTTGTTGCTGGCTTTGGTGTTCTACGGTGCTCTTTTGGTCACTGGTATTAGTATCCGCCAGCTCATTGACACTGTGAGTTCGTATTTGGGTGTGGGTCGCTACGCTGCGGTTGCCGACGATGAGGGCGCCTATGACGATCCGTATGCCGATGTCGACGGTGTGATTAGTGACCGCGCTGATGATTCGGATTGGGACGCGGAGGAGACCACGGTGGCTCCGTACCGTCTTGATGAAAAGCGTGCTGCTCAGACCTCTCGGGCTGGCTCCGCCTCGCGTCGCCCCCGCCCGCGTCGTCGGCCTGCGCCTTCGCGTCGTGGTGATACTGACCTGCATAGTTTGGTTGATTCTGAGGCGAATACCGGCTCCTATGAGCGTGGCGATACGCAGCCTGAGCTTGATCTCGACACCGATCAGCAGGGGGAGCGTGCCGACGAGGAGTCCTTCGACGCGGATACCCGCACCCGTGCGATGCGCCGTAGTTCTGGTCGTAACCCGGGCCGCACTCCGGGCCGCACTCCGGTGGATAATTACCCGCCGGACGATGATTCGACCACGGTGCTTGGTCAGGTGCGTACTTCTGAGTTGCCTGCCCTTGGTGACCCGGTTCCCGATGATGCTTCCGAGCTCGATGAGGTCCGTGAGCCTCGTGCGGAGAAGAAGCCTGAGAGTTCTGATGCTGTCTCGGCGGCTACTCGTCAGCGTATGGAGGCCATTGCCGCTCGTTCTGGGGTGAACCCTGCGGCGGTTCCGGCTGCTACCCCGAAGTCGGAAACGGAGCCGAAGCCGAAGAATGTGCCGGCGCCGCGTACTGCGGAGGGCGATTATGTGTTGCCGGCGACGAATCTGCTTATCCCGGGTGATGCTCCGAAGACTCGTACTCGCGCTAATGACCGGATGATTGAGGCCATTACTGCTGTTTTCGAGGAGTTTAAGGTTGATGCCACGGTCACCGGCTTTTCCCGTGGCCCGACGGTGACGCGGTATGAGGTTGAGCTTGGCCCTGGTGTGAAGGTTTCCAAGGTCACTAATCTGCAGTCCGATATTGCTTACGCGGTGGCTACCGATAATGTGCGCCTGCTGACTCCGATTCCGGGTAAGTCGGCGGTGGGTATTGAGGTGCCTAATGACGACCGCGAGATGGTTCGGCTTGCCGACGTCCTGGAGGCGCCGAAGACGCAGGCCAATCATGATCCGATGTTGATCGGCCTGGGCAAGGATATTGAGGGCGAGTTCTTGTCGCACTCGATGCAGAAGATGCCGCACTTATTGGTTGCCGGTTCTACTGGTTCGGGTAAGTCGGCTTTCGTGAATTCGATGCTGGTATCCATCCTGACTCGTGCGACTCCCGAGGAGGTCCGCATGATTTTGGTGGACCCGAAGATGGTGGAGTTGACGCCGTATGAGGGTATTCCGCACCTGATTACGCCCATCATCACTCAGCCGAAGAAGGCTGCGGCGGCGCTGCAGTGGCTGGTTGAGGAGATGGAGCAGCGCTATATGGATATGAAGGCTGCTCGGGTGCGCCATATTAAGGACTTCAACCGCAAGATTGACGACGGCACCTTGGTGACTCCTCCGGGGTCTGAGCGCGAGTACCGCAAGTACCCGTTCATTGTGTGCATTGTCGACGAGCTCGCTGACCTGATGATGACTGCGCCGCGCGATATTGAGGACGCGATTGTGCGGATTACCCAGAAGGCACGTGCTGCTGGTATTCACCTGGTGTTGGCTACGCAGCGTCCTTCGGTGGATGTTGTCACTGGTCTGATTAAGACCAACGTCCCATCGCGGTTGGCTTTTGCTACGTCGTCGTTGACGGACTCGCGAGTCATTCTCGACCAGGGCGGTGCCGAGAAGCTCATCGGTATGGGCGATGGTCTTTTTATCCCGCAGGGCGCGGGTAAGCCTCGTCGTATTCAGGGTGCTTTCGTCACCGACGAGGAAGTCCAGGCTGTGGTGGAGGCCTGTAAGGAACAGGCTGAGCCTGATTACACCGAGGGTGTGACTGAGGATCAGGCTGCTGAGGCGAAGAAGAATATTGACCCCGATATCGGTGATGATCTCGAGGACCTTATCCAGGCTGTCGAGTTGGTTGTCACCTCCCAGTTCGGTTCGACGTCGATGTTGCAGCGCAAGTTGCGGATTGGTTTCGCCAAGGCGGGCCGGTTGATGGACCTGATGGAAACCCGCGGTGTGGTTGGGCCTTCGGAAGGTTCGAAGGCCCGCGAGGTGTTGGTCAAACCTGAGGAGTTGGACACGATTTTGTGGATGATTCGGGGTGCTGACCCAGCGGAGGCACCTAAGGACGATGATGTCAACGTCGTGGATGCCGATCCTGGCGACGGGGTGTGCTGATCTGCGCGCAAAGCGTGTAGATTGGGCCTCTGTTGGAGGGGAGTATCCCCGGACATTCCGCGACAGGGTCGTCAACACGGGTGCCTAGAGCGCCCCGGCCCCGTTTCCACGCAGGCGCATCTTGCCTGTGCTGGGTGGGAGAGACCTCCGGTTCCCGACGCTATAGCGTCGACGTTTCTACCGGAGGTTTTTCATGGACGTACCCCTGTTGGCATGGGCCATCACCATCGCAGTGGTGGTCGGTTTCATCACGTTCGACTTTTTCACCCATGTGCGCACCCCACATGAGCCGACATTAAAAGAGGCCGGCGGCTGGACGCTGTTCTATATCGTCGTCGCTCTTCTTTTTACCGGCGCTGTCTGGGTGTTTTGGGACCACGCGCGGGCAATTGAGTTTCTTTCCGGTTATGTGACTGAGAAGGCCCTCTCGGTCGATAACCTCTTCGTTTTCGCGTTGATTATTGCCGCGTTCAAGATTCCCCGGCAGCACCAGCAGAAGGTGCTGCTATTCGGTATCGCGATGGCATTGGTGTTCCGCACGGTATTCATCGTGTTGGGCGCTGCGGTCATTTCGGCGTGGTCCGATGTGTTCTACCTGTTCGCGATCTTCTTGTTCTATACCGCGGCGAAAACAGTGTGGGATGAGGCTTCCGACGCGCCGGAGAAGGACCCTTCGGAGATGGCCGTCATCAAGTGGACCCGTAAGGTCATTCCGCTGACGAATGATTATCACGGTGACCGGATGACTAAGCGGATCAAGGGCACTTTGCATTTCACGCCGCTGGCGGTGGCCCTGGTCTCCATTGGCTTTATTGATGTGATGTTCGCCTTCGATTCGATTCCGGCCATCTATGGTCTGACGAAGGAGGCATATATCGTTTTCACCGCCAATGCCCTTGCGTTGATGGGCCTGCGGCAGATGTATTTCCTGCTCGACGGTTTGCTGGACCGTTTGGTGTACTTGGCCTATGGCTTGGGTGTGGTGCTGGGCTTTATTGCCATCAAACTTGGCCTGCACGCTTTGCATGAGAATAAGTTGCCGTTTATCAATGGCGGCAACCCTGTGCCGGTGCCCGAGATTGGTACTGGGACCTCGCTGCTTGTCATCGTCGGGGTGTTGACGGTGACCGTTATTGCCTCCTGGATCAAGATCAAACGGGACGAGAATATGGGGGCTATCGCCATTCCCCGCACTATCGCAGATACACCTATCGACGACGACGGTCAGACCCCCTCGGGTCAGGGGAGTGCTGGTGTCCGTAAGCAGGCGTTGGATCCCCACACTGCCGCCGACGATTCCAACGAGTAGTCTTTACAGCCGTGACCGTCACCGACTTCCGCACCCAGGCCCCGTCTAATTGGAATCTTCCCAATGTGTTGACGGTGGCCCGAATCGTGTTCGTGCCGGTATTCCTGTGGCTTTTGCTGCACGATAACGGCGCCTCAGCTTCCTGGCGATGGTGGGCAACCTTAGTGTTCTGCCTGCTCATGGCTACAGACAAGGTGGATGGCTACCTTGCCAGGTCCAGGGGGTTGATCACGGACTTCGGCAAGATGGCTGATCCCATCGCCGATAAATTCCTCATGATTGGTGCCCTTGTGGGGCTGTGCCTTATTGAGGTGCTGCCCTGGTGGGTGGCGATCATCATTATCGTCCGTGAGCTGGGCATTACCTTGTGGCGACTGGTGCAGTTGCAGGCTGGCAGTGTGGTGCCTGCCTCTCAGGGCGGCAAGGTGAAGACTGTCACCCAGACCCTGGCTGTAGTGATGTTCCTGATCCCGTGGGGTTGGGTGCACTGGTTGGCCTGGGTGGTGATGATTGCAGCGCTGGTGGTGACCGTCGTTACCGGTGTGCAGTACATCCTGGATGCTCGTAAAGCGGCCAAGGAATACGCGGGGTAGCTGCGCGGTATGTCGCATTTCAGTACCCGTGATCTTGTCTCGGAGCTGATTTCGCGGAGTGAGACTGTGGCTACCGCGGAGTCGCTGACGGCCGGTTTGTTGGCTGCCGATATCGCGAGTGTGCCTGGTGCTTCTGCGGTGTTGCGGGGTGGTTTGGTTGTCTATGCCACTGACCTCAAGGCGAGTCTTGCCGGCGTTGATGATGAGATTTTGGCGCAGTACGGCCCGGTAGCTGCAGAAACGGCAATTGAGCTTGCCGACGGTGCCCGCGACCGTTGTGGCTCTGACTGGGCGTTATCGCTGACGGGTGTGGCGGGCCCGGACCCGCAAGATGGGCACCAGCCCGGTGAGGTGTGGTGCGGTGTGGCCGGGCCGCATGGCAGCCGTGCGGTGTTATTGCCGATCGAGGGGCAGTCTCGTGAGGAGATTCGTCATGAGTCGGCTTCTCGGGCGGTGCAATTATTGCTGCATACCCTGCGTGGCGAGCTTCCGTTGGATATTTAGTCCGGTTTTCGACTGCTACTGGAACAAAACCGCCATGTGATTCGTTGAACCTAGTGATGACTAACCACACCATGACCCTGCCGGCGCCCGCAGATCGCGGTGTCGCCAGCGTTGCCCCAGAAACTGAGCCGTCTGCCGAGCCGCTGCTGCGCGCAGCGCTGGGCGAGGCTTTGCGTGATATCCGTTCTCGCAACGGCATGACGCTGCGTCAGCTCTCCCAGGCTGCTGCGGTCAGCCCGGGCTATCTTTCGGAGCTCGAGCGTGGGCGTAAGGAAGTTTCTTCGGAGCTTTTGGCCTCGGTTTGTCACGGTCTGGATATCTCGGTTGCCGATGTCCTTATTGAGGCAGCTGGCGCGATGGTGCTGCACTCGGCACGCCCCGAAATGGCTGCAATGTAAAACCGCAGCACCGGTGCGATGCCCGCCTGCGGCGGGTATCGTTTTGGTTTGTGATGGCTGTTTGGCAGCCAATTGATTTATGGACGAATTCCCCGTCTGACCCTCAGGAAGGCACGCAGAAACCATGGCCAATCCCTTTGCCAAGTTCTGGAATTACATGATGGCGCTACTTGACTCCAAGGTGGAGGAAAACGCGGACCCGAAGATCCAGATCGAGCAGGCTATCGCGGACGCTCAGCGCCAGCACCGGGATCTTTCCCAGCAGGCAGCTGCGGTCATTGGTAATCAGCGTCAGCTCGAGATGCGACTGAACCGCCAGCTCGCCGAGATCGAGAAGCTGCAGGGCAATACCCGCCAGGCGCTGCAGATGGCCGATAAGGTCCGCTCCGAAGGCGATACCGCCAAGGCCGTCGAGTATGAAAATGCTGCTGAGGCTTTCGCCGCCCAGCTCGTGACCGCCGAGCAGTCCGTCGAGGACCTCAAGGCATTGCACGATCAGTCTTTGCAGCAGGCCGACCAGGCCAAGAAGGCTGTGGAGCGCAACTCGATGCAGTTGCAGCAGAAGGTCGCGGAGCGCACCAAGCTGCTGTCTCAGCTTGAGCAGGCCAAGATGCAGGAAAAGGTCTCCGAATCGCTGCAGTCGATGAACCAGCTTGGCTCCGGCAATACCCCGAACCTGGATCAGGTGCGGGAGAAGATCGAGCGCCGCTACGCCAACGCCCTGGGGCAGGCTGAACTGGCGGAAAACTCTGTTGAGGGCCGGATGGCTGAGATTGAGCAGGCTTCGGTGCAGATGGCCGGCCACTCTCGTCTGGAGCAGATTCGCGCCCAGATGAATTCGGATAATGCCCTGTCCTCTGGTGAGACCAAGTCCATCGAAGCTAATTCGGCTGGCTCCGCGCAGGCTGACCCGGAGGTCGCCGCTAAGCTGCGCGAACTGCGTGGTGAGTAAGCACTAGCGATAATGATGTGCAGCGCCCGTCGGGGATTGGTCCCGGCGGGCGTTGTTGTGTCTCACCGGGCCGTGATTAGTCGCCGAGGCCGCGGGCGAGCAGTGCGTCTGCGACGTCCTCGGAGCGCTTCACAGTGCGCACGATGACTGGCACCCCGAATGAAGCCGGTGTGATGCGGCCCCCACGGGCGCGTCGGGCATCGAGTACCTGCTGCACCGTTAATACCTGAAGCGGAATCAGGCGCAGGGTGAGGGAGAAAGCCAGGGAAATGGTCTGAGTCGGCACGCCGATATGGCTCAGTGGTGCAAGTACTCGGTCGAGTACCTCCATCACGTCCGATACCCGCGTCGTTAATGCCACCAATGTTGCGGCGACCACAGAGGCGAAAATGGATAGGAACATCACCCCGGCGCGCTCCCATGTTGTTGCCAATAGGCCCTGCAAGATCGCGAGGAAGGCAAGGACCGGGGCGGCAAGCACAATCTGCACCATCGTGATCCGCCACGGAATACGGCCGATGATGTAGCCGGCGAAGGCTACAAGCACGCACACCCCAGAGGACAGCAACGTATCGGCCCATAGCGTCACACCGATCGTGAACGCGATAACAGTGAGCATTTTCCACCCAGCGGGCAGACGGTGGATTACCGAACCTGTTGGTACATAGACGGATAAGGGGATAGGTAGCTTCTTCGCCATGGGCTTTAGCCACCCATCCGGGCCACATAGTCGGCGATGACCCGTTCAGGTTCGCCATCATCGACGAGAAGGCCGTCCTCAAAGCACAGCACCCGGTCGAAGCCCTCGAGGAAATCAAGATCATGGCTGACCACGATGAGCTGCTGCGCTAGTTCAGCAAAGACGTGGTGTAACTGCCGACGGTTGCGCAGATCGAGCAATGTGGTGGGCTCATCGGCGATGATGAGGTCCGGTTCTAAGACCAGTACGGAGGTCAGGGCCAGGAGCTGCTTTTGGCCGCCGGATAGCGTGTGTGGCGAAGCGTCGGCATGATCGGCCAGGCCAACGTCGGCAAGCGCGCGGGAGACCATCTCGGCGCGGTCGGCTTTTTTCACTTTGCGCTGCCGCAGCGAAAACCCCACATCCTCAGCCACTGTGGGCATCACGATCTGGCTGTCTGCATCTGAGAAGACAAAACCCACCCGGCGGCGCACTGCACGGCCATCGGAAGACGGGTTGACCCCGTCGACGGTGACGGTGCCTGTTGTTGCGTCGTCGAGGCCATTGATGAGGCGTACGAAGGTTGACTTGCCGCCACCATTGGGGCCGATGATGCCGATGCGCTGCTCAGAAAGTGCAACGGACACCGGCCCGATGGCGCGGCGTCCGAAGAAATCACAGGTCACATCGGTGAACTGGATCGTAGGCATTAGGCAGTTCGGGAGGTACGGGGGCGCAGCTGGGGGACAGCCTTGAGAACCGCGATGGCGATAAGGGCAGCGAAGACAACCTTGACCAGGTCCAGTGGGATATAGACGCCATTGGAAAGCAGCGCCTCGGTGAAAGGCAGGTCGGTTCGGAAGATCAGGCCGATAGAGCCCAGCACGTACATGGCGATGAGGCCAACGATGCCGGCGCCGGTGAACAGGGCGAACTGGCCGCCGCTGCTGCTGGGGCGCTTGGCGGTGAGCATACCTACCAGGAACGCGGCGAGGATATAGCCAGCCAGGTAGCCGATGGTGGGCCCGGACAGGGCGGCAAGGGTGGTTTTCATTCCTGCGAGGTTTGGCACATTGAGTAGGCCGACGGCGAGGAACAGGATGACTGCGAGGGTGCCGCGCTTCCAGCCGAGCAGCATGCCCACCAGGATGACGCCCATATTCTGCAACACAATGGGTACCCCGAGCACGCCGACGGGGATGGCGACAAGGCCGAGGACAATGATGAGCGCGGCAAACGCCGCGATGAGGACGAGGTCTCGAATAGCGTTTTTCTGCACGGCGTTTAGCGTAGTACATAACTTGAACGGCGATCATTGTTTTCCCACCGGCACGGTCCTGCGGTGTCTTGATCGCTGTTTCATGAGGTTGTGGTGGGTCGGAACACCCCCGACGGACTAGTGCCACGTATGGTGCGACACATGCGGTTGGCGGAGTTCTACAGGAATGTGGCAGCAGAATTTGGCGATATCCACGGCACCTACCTTGTGCAGTCACACGTGCTGTCTGATCGCGGCATAACCGCTGAAGAAGCCATTGAACGCGGAGATGACCTGCGTGAAGTCTGGTGGGGGCTGTGCCGCGATAATGATGTGCCCAAACAGCGATGGCTCGGCCCTGATGAGGCAAGCCAGGATTAGTGCACGCCAGTAGTGCATTCGAATACGTATTCGACTAAGCTGTGTTGTGCGCCGGCAATGTCCACGCCTGCAGTACAAATACCCAGTGACAGCAACGAGGGTGCACACGGCACCTGAGAACACAAAAGTTTTTAGCGAAGCAGGGAACCTCACACCCGCCTCGTGGCGTCTAAGTAGTGCGGGAACGCCTCCCGCTGAACCTGCTAAGCCGCCAAACATCAAAAGGAGACACAGTGGCGAAGAAGAAGACCGCATCAGCGTCCACCGGCAATGACCGGATCAAGGCGCTCGATGTCGCCCTGGCCAATATCGAGAAAGACTTCGGTAAAGGCGCAGTCATGCGCCTCGGTGATGAAAAGCGCCCACCGATCGGCGCGATCTCATCCGGCAATATCGCCGTCGACGTTGCCCTTGGCATCGGTGGTTTCCCACGTGGCCGCGTGGTGGAAATTTACGGCCCGGAGTCCTCGGGTAAAACCACCGTCGCCCTGCACGCAATCGCTGAGGCCCAGCGGGCCGGTGGAATCGCCGCTTTTATCGACGCTGAGCACGCCCTGGACCCCGAATACGCCCGCAAGCTGGGTGTGGATACCGACAACCTGCTGGTCTCACAGCCTGATACCGGCGAACAGGCGCTGGAGATCGCCGATATGTTGATTCGCTCTGGCGCAATCGACATCATCGTCGTCGACTCGGTGGCCGCGCTGACCCCGAAGGCCGAAATTGACGGCGAAATGGGTGACTCGCACGTCGGCCTGCAGGCACGTTTGATGAGCCAGGCACTGCGCAAAATGACCGGTGCACTATCCCACTCCGGCACCACCGCCATCTTCATTAACCAGCTCCGCGAGAAGATCGGTGTCATGTTCGGGTCCCCAGAAACCACCACCGGTGGTAAGGCACTGAAGTTCTACGCCTCGGTCCGCTGCGACGTGCGCCGCATCCAGACCCTCAAGGACGGCCAGGACGCCGTGGGTAACCGCACCAAACTCAAGGTGGTCAAGAACAAGGTCTCACCGCCATTCAAGATTGCCGAGTTCGACATTCTCTACGGTGAGGGCATTTCCCGAGAGGGCTCCATCATCGACATGGCCGTCGACAACGGCATTGTCAAAAAGTCCGGCTCCTGGTTTACCTACGAAGGCGATCAGCTCGGCCAAGGCAAGGAAAAGGCCCGCCTGCACCTGAAGGAAAACCCGGCATTGGCCGAAGAGATCGAAATCAAGATCAAAAAGAAGCTCGGCGTGGGCGAGTACGCCAACGCCCCAGCCGAAGAGCCCGATGCCGACGCTCCGGTCGACCTCGTACCGGACTTCGGTGACGATAAGTAGTCACCCACCGTGAGCACCGCTAGGCCCAACCAGGGCCCTGACCCGGAGACCATCGACAAACTGCGCCGCGCACTAGAAGCCGCGCACGCCCATGCCGATGGCTCCGGGATTATCGACCCCGTCGCAGAAGCCCAGCGCGCTCCGGTGCGCAATAAGGCCCTCCGGCTACTCGATCAGCGCGCCCGCTCACGTGAAGAACTACGCCGCAGAATCGCCGAAAATCCCGAATTCGAGCCGCAAATTATCGACGAAGTCCTCGGCAGCCTGGAATCCTCAGGGCTTATCGACGATCACACCTTCGCCACTGAATGGGTACGACAACGCGCCGCCCGCCGCGGAAAATCACGCCGCGTCCTCGATAAAGAACTACGCGATAAAGGCGTCGCAGAACACCACCGGGCCAGCGCCCTTGAGCAAGTAAGCGACGACGACGAGGTCGATATGGCCCAGGGCCTGGCAGAAAAGAAAGCCAGAACAATCAAAAACCCACCCGCCGACCGCGCCGAACACCAAAAGAACCTCCGGCGGGTACTCGGCGTCCTGGCCCGCCGCGGCTTTGCCCAGCACATCGCCATGCCGGTAGCCACCAGCGCACTGAACCAGCGCTACGCGGAACTAGAGCAGCCATAAGGGCAACCGCCCACATAATGCGGCGTTCGCCGCCCACCGGAGGCGATTCTTAGGTTCACCGCCCAGGGGGCTATCCTTGCTTCCCGTGACACACCCCAGCCCCACCAGCGCCACCACCCAGCACGGCGCCGGACGCACCTACGAAGTGCGCACATTCGGCTGCCAGATGAACGTCCATGACTCTGAGCGGCTCTCCGGCCTGCTCGAAGACGACGGGTACCGCCGCGCTACCGCCAATGAAGAACCCGACGTCATCGTCTTCAACACCTGCGCCGTGCGCGAAAACGCCGACAACCGCCTCTACGGCACCCTCGGCCAACTCAAACCGGTCAAACAAAACCACCCCGGAATGCAGATCGCCGTCGGCGGCTGCATGGCCCAAAAAGACCGCGACCTGGTAGTACGCAAAGCCCCCTGGGTCGATGTTGTCTTCGGCACCCACAATATGGGCTCCCTGCCCACCCTGCTCGAACGAGCCGCCCATAATGACGCCGCCCAAGTAGAAATCCGGGAAGCCCTCGAAGAGTTCCCCTCAGTGCTGCCCGCCCGGCGCGAATCGCCGTACTCGGGGTGGGTATCGGTCTCCGTGGGCTGCAATAACACCTGTACGTTCTGCATCGTGCCGTCACTACGCGGCAAAGAACGCGACCGCCGCCCAGGCGATATCATCGCCGAGGTATCCGCCCTCGTCGAACAAGGCGTTTCCGAAGTCACCCTCTTAGGACAAAACGTCAACGCCTACGGCGTCCACTTCGACGATCCGAATATGCCCCGCGACCGCTTCGCGTTCTCCAAACTGCTGCGCGCCTGCGGCGATATCGACGGGCTTGAGCGGCTGCGGTTCACCTCCCCGCACCCGGCCGAATTCACCGACGACGTCATCGACGCCATGGCCGAAACCCCCAATATCTGCCCGCAGCTGCACATGCCACTGCAATCAGGCTCAGACCGGGTTCTCAAAGCCATGCGGCGGTCCTACCGCACCAAAAAATTCCTCGGAATCCTCGACAAAGTCCGCGACAAAATGCCCAACGCGGCGATAACCACGGACATCATCGTCGGCTTCCCCGGCGAAACCGACGAAGATTTCGAAGCCACCCTCGACGTGGTCGAAAAGTCCCGCTTCGTCTCCGCTTACACCTTCCAATACTCGCCACGGCCGGGAACCCCGGCAGCGACAATGGACGATCAGGTTCCCGCGGAGGTTGTGCGGGAACGCTACGGGCGACTGATGGAACTCCAGGAACGCATCAGCGGCGAAGAAAACGCCACCCTCATCGGTACCGACGCCCAGATTCTGGTCAGTGCCCACGAGGGGCGCCGCAATAACGTCACCGGGCGCATGTCCGGGCGTTCCCGCGACGGCCGCCTGGTGCACTTCACCCCAGATGAATCCATGCGTGAAACCATCCGCCCGGGTGATTACCTCACCGCGCGGGTGACAGAGGCCGCCCCGCACTTTGTGATCGCCGACGGTGGGGTTCATTCGCACACCCGCACCCGCGCAGGGGATATGTGGGAAGCCGGCCAGACCCCGACAACGAAACCCGCCGGTGTCGGACTAGGCTTGCCACGGATAGGTCGGCCAACTCCGGCGCAAAGCCCAAACACGGGATGTGGTTGTGACTAATACCAGCGAAACTCCGAATCTGGACCCCAAAGCCAAAGACGATCTGCGCGATGAAGAACGACGCGTGGCAGGGGAAATCCCGCTGACACCGGCACTAATTCCGGTGCTGGTGTTCGCAATCCTGCTCATCATGTCGTTGTTCCTGCCGCACTCCGGCCCGGTGCTCGGGCTCGACGTGTTGCTGGACACCGATGTCGCCCAGGTCAACAGCACCAAAGCACCAGAGCGCATCTACAGCGTCCTGGCTCTGGTATCTGCTCTATTGGCGTTCGCCACCTTGCTGTCCCGTTCGGCCGTCGTAGCGCTATTCGGCTGGGGTTTTGCCTGCGTGACCACGGTGTATTCAATGTTCGCCGGCTGGATGCGCCAGACTCGCCCCCTCACCATTACCGGTGAAGGCATCTCTTACGGGCTCGTGCTGGGCATGATCGCCGCATTCGGCCTTGCGGTGTCGTTCTCCCTGCTGGTGTTCCGGCGCACCACCCGCCAAGCCGCCATTGCCTTAGCGCGCCGCGAGCACGTGCATTCTGACCCGGTGCTGCGCGCCCAGCAGCAGTACCTCCGTTCGGGACTGACGCCGAATACACAGACCAACCTTGAGGTCGTCGATGACCGCCGCGCCCGCGCCCGCCGTCGGCACGCCGCCAGCAAGAACACCAACAGCAGCTCTGCTGCCGACAGCACCGAGAACTAACTACGCCAAGCAGTACACAAAACCGCGCCCCCGTAAAAAGCCTTAACGGGGGCGCGGTGCTGTGTGCAGAAACTATTAGAGCGATTCCAGAGCCTGGCGGGCAGCGTCGGCCCACTCACGCCACTGGGCAGCCGACTCCCGGGCCTCGGCGGCCTTCTTCGCCCGACCCTTGGCCTCTAATTGCTTAGCCTGCTGCTCAAAGTCAGCGGCACGCTGCTCAAACTGGGCCACACGAGCCTGGGCCTCGGGGTCATTGCGGCGCCAATGGGAGTCAGCGGCATCGGCGACGCGCTTTTCCAGCGCACCAATTTTCTGCTCAAACTCGCGCACCCGATCGCGTGGCACAAAACCAATCGCATCCCACTTTTCCTGCAGCGTATTGAGCTCCTGGCGGGCAGCATCGAGATTCTTCTCCGGCTGGATGCGCGGCTCGAACTCGGCAATCAACGCGTCCTTGGCCTGCGCATTGGCCTCAAATTCCTTATCCCGCTGCGCATTGACCGCATTGCGGGCAGCGAAGAAATGGTCCTGGGCAGCCTTGAACTGTGCCCACAGCTTGTCGTCGACATCACGCGGGGCGCGGCCGGCGGCCTTCCACCGTTTCATCAGCTCCCGGTATGCGCTGGCCGTACCGGCCCAGTCCGTCGAATCCTGCAGCTTCTCGGCCTCGGCGATGATGTCTTCCTTCGTGCGCTTAGCAGCAGCACGAGTGCGGTCGAGTTCGGCGAAATGGGCGCCGCGGCGCCGGTTGAAGGCGTCCCGGGCCTTCGAGTACCGCTTCCACAAGGCATCGTCGGTTTCCCGGTCAATACCCCGGATAGTGCGCCACTCTTCAAGGATGTCGCGCAGCCGGTCGCCGGCGGCCTTCCACTCCGTGGATTCCTCAGCGATGGTTTCCGCCTCAGCGGCCAGCTCCTCGCGACGAGCAATAGCCTCCGCGCGGCGCTTGGTCTTTTCCTCCTGGGCGCGCTCCTTTGCTGAACCTGCCTCAGCAATCACCGCGTCCAGGCGCTTATCGAGGGCGTTGAGGTCGCCGACGACATTGGCGTCGGAAAGCCCAGCACGCAGGGTGGTGGCCTTCTCAGCGATGGCGGTGGCCTCATCGGGGTGGGTGTGCAGTCGCTCTTCTAGAACGACGACCTCGGTGGCCATATCGTCGAATTTCTTACCGAAGTGCGTCAGCGCCTCCTTGGCATCACCGGCCTGCCAGGACCCAACAACGCGCTCACCATCGCCGGTAATGACGTAGACAGTGCCGTCCTCATCGACGCGGCCCCACTTGCTGGGATCGGCGGCGGGCACCTGAACGACCGCGGCGGGCCGGGCCGCCGGACGGGCAGGACGGGCTCCAGGGCGGGGGCCGGGACGCGGTCCAGGCTTCGGGCCGGGCGTAGCGCCGGGAGTGGGGGAGGAGGGCTTTTCAGACATGGCGACTGCTTTCTGATTCCTTCTGTGCCGCGCGACACGGCTGCCAACTGCGTATGACGCGCCTAGTATCGCACGTTTGCCCCGACTGTGGCCCGCCTACCCACGGTATCCTCGACCTCGTGTCTGCTGAACTCATCATCATGCCAGGGGCCCCGCTGCTCGTACCTGAGCTCTCCGGCGCTGACGAGACAGCCACGGCTGTGCGCACCCATCTTCTCGACGCCCTGAGCCAAGCCCTTGCCGCCTCCAACACTGCGCCGGTGGTGGTGCTTGCCGACGGCCCGGACGTGTCGTCCCCGGTAGCGGGATCACTGAAGCCCTGGGGAGCGGATATCACTATCGGCGCCGGACATCGCCTGGCGGAGATCCTCGCCCGGTGGGCACTACGCGAATGCGGTGCGGACCCGGTGGCGGCCACGGCACGGCTAGGGCTACCCCAACCAGACACAGCTGAGTACCGGTTCCACGCCGATGCTCACCAGGTCTATCTTGTTGTCGCAGAAGGCCCGGCGGCGTTGACTCCGCGGGCCCCGCTGACCGATATTCCAGTCGCCCACGACGTCAATAAGGCCTGCACGCAGATCGCGGCACTCGACCGGGTCGCCGAAGCTCAGGCGGCACTGGCCGGTTTCGACGGCAGCGACTCTGCGGCCATAGAACAGATCGGGTTCTATACCGCCGATATTTGGCACCAGCTGGCAGAGTTGGCCATCGCCACCGACCCCAGGGCCGAAGCAACCTTCCACACCAGCGCCCACGGGGTCGGCTACCACGTTGCGAGGTGGGCCTGGTGAGCGCACCAACGCCGATCGCTGTTATTGGCCCCACCGGCAGCGGCAAATCTGACCTTGGCCTGGAGCTTGCCGAATACTTCCATGGCGAGATCATCAATGTGGACTCCATGCAGCTCTACCGCGGCATGGATATCGGTACCGCGAAACTGCCCGTGGCGCAGCGCCGCGGTATCCCGCATCATCTGCTCGATGTCCTTGATGTGACCGAGCCGGCCTCTGTTGCGGCGTACCAACAGCAGGCCATTGCCGTGGTTGAGGACCTTCGGGCCCGCAATATCACCCCGATTCTGGTGGGTGGTTCGATGCTTTATGTCCAGTCGCTTGTGGATGACTGGCAGTTTCCCCCAACCGACCCCGAGGTCCGGAAGAAATGGGAACGCACCCAGGATGAGATTGGCGTTGAGGCCCTGCATAAGCACCTCGCCAGCGTCGACCCGGCCGCGGCGAGCACCATCGAAACCCGCGACCCCCGCCGCATTGTGCGCGCACTGGAGGTTATTGAACTGACCGGGAAACCATTCGCGGCAACAAAACCCCCGGTCAACGCGCCGCCACGGTGGGGTACCCACATCATTGGGATGGGCACTGTCAACGAGTGGCTGCACGAACGCATCGCCCAGCGCGCCCACACCATGTTCGACGCGGGTTTAGTGGAGGAGGTGCGCGGCCTTATCGACGTTGGCCTGCGCGATGGTGTCACCGCCAGCAAAGCCATCGGGTACTCCCAGGCTCTTGAGCTTCTTGATGGCACACTCACCGAGGCCGAGGCCCGCGAACAGACCATCATCGGCACCCGCCGTTACGTGCGTCGGCAGCGTTCCTGGTTTAAACGCGACCCCCGGGTCCAGTGGGTCGATGCCGCGGCCCCCAATGTGGTTGGCGAGGCCTTGCGCACACTTGGCCACTAACCGGGGCCGGGTACCATTCGTGCCATGCATTTCCTCAAAGGCCACGGCACCGAGAACGACTTCATCATCATCCCCGATGCCTCCGGAGAACTCGATCTGAGCGCCGAGCAGGTTGCCGCTTTATGTGACCGCCGCGCCGGGATCGGTGCCGACGGCATTTTGCGGGTCGTCCGCGCCGGCAGTCTTGGCACGGGCGAAGTGCTTGCCGACGGTATCGGCGAAGACGACTGGTTTATGGATTACCGCAATGCCGATGGTTCCATCGCCGAAATGTGCGGCAATGGGGTGCGCGTTTTCGCCCACTACATCGCTTCTCGTGGGCTTGCCGACGGCCCCGACATCCGGGTGGCCACCCGCGCGGGATTGCGCCCGGTGACGGTGCATTCCGCCGATGAGCGCACCGGCGAGGTCACCGTCGATATGGGCACGGTTGGGGTTTTAGGCGCGGCGTCGTGTTTCGTCGGTGCGGGCCGCTTCGGTGGTGTCGGTATCGACGTCGGAAATCCGCATCTTGCCTGTGTTGTACCGGGCCTCGACGCGGACGGGCTTGCGCAACTTGACCTCACTGCCCACGTGGACGTACCTGCGGATATGTTCCCGGCCGGGGTGAACCTGGAGATCCTCACCCCGCTGCGTGAAGGGGCAGTGCACATGCGTGTGATCGAACGCGGCTCCGGGGAAACCCGTTCGTGTGGCACCGGCACTGTGGCCGCCGCGGTGGCGGCCCTGGCCGATAGTGGTGAGCTTTCTGGCACTGTCACCGTCACTGTGCCCGGCGGTGAAGTCCAGGTCAGCGTGTCCGCGGAGGGAGCGGCGACGCTGACTGGCCCGTCCATCATCCTCGCCGAAGGCGATGTGGATCTCGCTGCGCTTTAACCGCAGCCGCAACCGCCGGAACCGCAGCCGCACCCATCGCCGCAGCCAGCCGGCGGGATAATTTCGCCCACCATCTGCACGGTGCCGGACACCACCATTCCTGGTTCAAGCGTCGGCACGTCATCGGTACTGACGCAGAAATCCATCGGCACTGGTCCGGCAGTGATCGTGGCGTGGTAGAAATTCTCGCCAGTCAGCGCATTGGCGCGGCGGTCCACACTGGACACCGTCGCCGAAATCACCGCACACGCATTCGGCACCCCACCGCCTGCCCGCAACACCGGGGCAGCACCGACCGGATTGAAGGTTCCGGGACGGTTACCGGTGCGTTCGGCATAGGCGTCAGCAGAGGCGTCGGTAGTGATATCTAAAGCCAGGCCTGTTAACGCGACTTGTTCGAAAGACTGGGTGCCGGCCTCCACAATCATCGGCCCCTGGGCGATATGTGCGGTCAGGGAGCACACGGTTTTTTCGAAATTGGGGGAGGAGGGCACGTCGTCGGTGATGTCGACTACTGAGAGCACATCATCGACCGGGCTGACATGCCCGGTAATTGTGCTGCTGGAGGCAAAGCCGGTGTACGTGGAGAAAGGCTCCACGCCCAGGATGTATAGCTGCGCGCCAGAGGGGTCGTCATAGCGCACCAGCTGGCCATCGCGAACCTCACCGATGACGGATAGCCGGTAGGTGGCGATTGCGGCCTCGATGGTTTCGCGCCAATCGGAGGTTCCGAAGCCAATGCTTTGCAGGTCGGTGCTCATACCGATGATCCTAGTGGTCGGTTGCCCCCGGACGGAACCAGCGGTGAGTAGTGCTCACGTAATTACCGCACCCTTGCGATAACCGTGCACAATAGAGCCCATATGAATGATGACCACACTTTCGACGCGCCTTCTGCGGGTGGCTCCGAAACGCCTGCAGGCACCGAGTCCGCCGACGACCTCATCGCCCGCGCGTTCGCCGATAATGACCACGGCCCGCTGCCGGTACGCCCAGTGAGCCCCGGCCCGGCCGTGGAGAATGAGCAGCCCACCACAGGCGATCTTGACCTTGAGGCCCGCTCCTCGCTGCGTCGCCTCACCCGTGCAGCAACCCACACCCAAGACGCCGAGGACATCACCGAAGTCGAGTACCGCCAGCTGCGTCTGGAACGAGTCATTCTGCTGGGTGTGTGGACCGAAGGCAGCCTCGCTGAGGCCGAAGCATCCATGGCTGAGCTGCAGGCCCTGGCGGAGACGGCGGGCTCTGAGGTTCTCGAATCTGTCATCCAGCGCCGTGACCAACCCGACCCCGGCACCTATATCGGTTCCGGCAAGGTCAAAGAACTGCGCGATATCGTCGCCGCCACCGGTGCGGACACCGTCATTGCTGATGGTGAACTTTCCCCGGGCCAGATGGTTGCCCTGGAGGACAAGCTGGATGCGAAGGTCATTGACCGCACCATGCTGATTTTGGATATCTTCGCCCAACATGCGAAGTCCAAAGAAGGCAAGGCGCAGGTCAGTCTTGCCCAGATGCAGTACTTGATTACGCGCCTGCGTGGCTGGGGTCATTCGATGTCCCGTCAGGCCGGTGGTCGGGCGGGTTCTAATGGTGGTGTGGGCCTGCGTGGCCCCGGTGAGACCAAGATTGAGACCGACCGTCGGCGCCTGCGCCAGGATATGGCCCGGATTCGCCGCGAACTGGAATCAATGAAGACTGCCCGCTCGGTGGGTCGTGCTCGCCGACGGTCCGGGCATCTGCCGCGCATCGCCATTGCCGGCTATACGAATGCGGGCAAGTCGTCGCTGCTTAACGCCCTGACCGGCGCCGGGGTGCTGGTAGAAAATGCCCTATTCGCCACCCTGGACCCCACCACGCGCCGCGCGCAGCTGCGCGACGGGCGCACTGTCATCATGACTGACACGGTGGGTTTTGTCCGCCACCTACCCACCCAGTTGGTGGAGGCTTTCCGGTCCACAGTCGAAGAAATCGTTGAGGCCGATCTTATTGTGCACGTCGCTGATGGCTCCGATGCTTTCCCGCTGAGCCAAATCAGCACTGTCACCGACGTCATTGCCGATATTGCTGCCGAACGTGGTGACACACCGCCACCGGAGCTGCTGGTGATCAACAAGATCGACCAGGCTGAGCCGTCCACCCTGGTTCAGCTGCGGCATGCGCTTGACGACGCCGTATTCGTTTCTGCGGCCACTGGTGAAGGTATTGATGAACTGCAGACCCGGGTGGAACTGGCCTTGAATATGTTCGACTCCCAGGTCGAACTCTTGGTGCCGTTTGACCGGGGCGATATCGTCGCCCGGGTGCATGAACAAGGCACCGTGCTCTCCGAGAGCTATACCGAACAGGGCACTTTAATTGAAGCCCGTATTCCCCGACAGTCCGCAGAGCAGCTGCGTTCCTTTTTCACCACTGGTGCCAGCGCGTAGCATTAGCGGCCGTGACCACTGAGCGCGTACAAACTACACCTGAACAACCCCACCGCGGATCTTTTTTCGGTTGGAAACTGCACGGCGACGGCCGCCATATCGAACGTGGGGCAGTGGTTGCCCCTGAGGAACGTCTCGACTGGCCGCGCACTATCGGCATCGGCATGCAGCATGTCATTGCCATGTTCGGCGCGACCCTTTTGGTGCCGTTGCTCACCGGGTTCCCGGTCAACACCACCTTATTGTTCTCCGGTCTGGGCACGATCTTATTCCTGCTGCTCACCCGCAACCGGCTCCCCAGCTACCTAGGTTCTTCCTTCGCGTTCATCGCCCCGCTGACTGCTACCCAGGCCGATGGCATCGGCGCCCAGTTGGGCATTGTTATCTCCTGCGGTATTGCGCTGACCCTGGTCGGCCTTGTGGTGAAGATGGCCGGGCGTCAGATTATTGACGCTGTTATGCCTCCGGCTGTCACCGGCGCGATTGTGGCGCTTATTGGTTTCAACCTGGCACCGGCTGCTACCGATAATTTCGCCACCCAGCCGCTGGTGGCGTTTATCACCATGGCTGCCATTGTGGTGGCTACTGTGGCGGGCCGGGGCATGGTCGCCCGGCTCGGTGTGCTCATCGGTGTCATTATCGGCTGGTTATTCGCCGCGCTGACCGGCAATCTTGACCCGGCAGCCACTGATGCGCTCAATGGCGCGAACTGGTTTGGGGTGCCCCAATTCCATGCCCCAGAGTTCCACCTCAATGCGGTGCTCATCGGCCTGCCGGTCATTGTCGTGCTCATCGCCGAAAACGTCGGCCACGTCAAGGCCGTGTCCGCCATGACTGCCCGCGATCTCGACGACCTTGCCGGTGATGCGCTCATCGCCGATGGTCTTGCCACTACCGTCGCCGGTGGCTTCGGCGGCTCGGGTACCACCACCTACGCGGAAAATATTGGCGTCATGGCGGCTACTCGCGTCTACTCCACCGCCGCATACTGGGTGGCCGCCGCCACCGCCATTGCGTTGGCGTTTATCCCGAAGTTCGGCGCCCTCATCCTGACCATTCCCACTGGTGTGCTCGGTGGTGCAGCCATTGTTCTCTACGGCCTTATCGGCATGTTGGGTGTGCGGATCTGGATGGATAGTCAGGTCGACTTCAATAACCCGGTCAACCTCACCGCTGCGGCTACCGCGATGGTTGCCGGTATCGGCAACCTGACCCTCAATATCGGCGACCTCACGCTGGAGGGTATCGCCTGGGGTTCGGTGGGCATCATCGTCGGCTACCCGATTCTCACCCGTCTTTACAGACTCGTCGGGGAGGGCGGGCAACAGTAGCCCAACCGCCAAAGAGGCCCTGCACCAGAACTGGTGCAGGGCCTTTTGCTGTGCAGTAGGGCTCTACTCGTCGTCGAGATTGCTTTCCACGAGCTCAGCGATCTTCTCCAGTGCCTCTTCATTATCCGAGGAGATGGTGACCTTATCGCCATATTCGGCGCCCAGTGACATGATCATCAGCGATGATGCAGCGTCGGCGGGCTCCAGATCGTCGTCATCGGCGTCGACAAGCTCGATCAGGATTTCGTCGTCGTATTCGGCAGCAACATCGGAAATCACGGTTGCCGGGCGGGCGTGCAGGCCGACGGTCGAGCCGACAGTAACGGTGCGGGAAGCCATATGGTGGCCATCCTTTCGATAAGCGCGGTGGCGACGATTGCCGCCGGGGATGTGACCCAACCCCGGCCTGTATGACCGGGGTTCTGAAAGTCAATCTTAGTTGGCGGCGCCCACGGATGCACCAGCCTGTGCAGACTCCTCGGCAGTCGTACGGGAACCACTGGGGCGCCAGAACTGCTTCAACACCGCCACCAGCACTGCTGCCACCACGGTGCCGACGATGATGGATGCGATCCACAGCAGCGGCTTATCGATAGCGAACAGCACGAAAATGCCGCCATGCGGTGCGCGGGAAGCAGCACCCAGGGCCATAGACATCGCACCGGTCACCGCGCCGCCAGCCATAATCGACGGGATGACCCGCAGCGGGTCAGCAGCCGCGAATGGGATAGCGCCCTCGGAGATAAACGAGGCACCCAGCAGCCAGCCGGCCTTGCCGTTCTCCCGCTCGGCGGGGGTGAACAGGCCCGGGCGCAGTGCAGAGGCCAGCGCCATAGCCAGCGGCGGAACCATGCCTGCTGCCATCACAGCGGCCATGATCTGCATTGCGAACTCATCGCCGGTGGACAATCCAGCAGTGGCGAATAGGTAGGCGGCCTTATTCACCGGGCCACCCATATCGGTGCACATCATCAGACCCAAGATGAGCCCCAGTACCGCCGCAGAGGTGCCGTCGAGGCCACTGAGCCAGTTCTGCATGCCGGTCATCACAGCGGTCAACGGCACACCCAGGAACAGGTACATCAGCAGGCCGACGGCAGCTGATGCCAGCAATGGGATGATCACTACGGGCATCAGGGAGGCCAGCCAACGCGGAACCTTCAGTGAGCCCAGGCCCAGTGCAATAAAACCGGCGATAATGCCGATGACCAGGCCGCCGAGGAAGCCAGCGCCGATTGCAGCCGAAATTGCGCCGCCGATAAAACCGGGGGCGATACCGGGGCGGCCAGCCAAGCCGTAGGCGATATAGGCGGCCAAAATGGCGACGATCACGCTCATCCCGTAGCCGCCGGTGACGAAGAAAATAGACCCGAGGTAGAGCAACAACCCGGAGCGGTTAACCGTTACTGGGTCACCATCGACGGCCACGGTATTCGAAGGCAAGTCCCACAGGCTGTACCCGGTAGCGACCTGGTCGGCGACCTTGGTGACGTCGAAATCACCGAAGAGGAAGCCCAGTGCGATGAGCAAACCGGAGGCGGCGACGAACGGGACCATATAGGACACGCCGGTCATCACGGCCTGTTGGATGCGCTTGCCCCAGCTCAGGCCGGAGCCGGCATGTTCATCGGTTATTGATGAGTCGGCGTTGGTGCCGCTGACCGTGGTGGCCTGTGGGTTCGTGGAGGCCGCTACGGCGGCGTCGATCAGTGCGTCCGGTTCGTTGATGGCGCGCTTCACACCACACTCAACCAAGGGTTTGCCGGCGAATCTTTCCCGGTCGCGCACGCCCACGTCGGTTGCGAAAATCACCGCGTCGGCATGGGCAATGGTGTCGTGGGAAAGCGCCTGGGTCGATGAGGAGCCTTGAGTTTCGACCTCAAGGTGCACATCATCGCGAGCCTGCGCGGCCTGGGTCAGTGAATCGGCGGCCATATAGGTGTGGGCGATACCTGTGGGGCAGGCCGTGATGGCGACGATCCGAGTCACAGTGTTGCCGGAGGCAGCCGTGCCGGTGGGGGTGCCCACATTATCGATGCTGGAGGCATTGTGATTGGGCTTATTGTCGATGTACTGACCGACCGCGTCGACGACCTCTGCTGGCGATTCTGCGCCCCGGAGCCTGGCCCGGAAGTCCTTTTTCACCAGCGCACGGGCTAGTTTAGACAAGATCTTCATATGGGCCTTATCCCCGTCGGCAGGCGCGCCGATAAGGAAAACCAGGTCGGCCGGCCCATCGGGCCCGGAGAAGTCCACCGGGTTCGCGAGGCGGGCGAAGACCAGCGTTGGGGTGGTGATGGCGCTGCTGCGGCAATGCGGGATAGCCACACCGCCGGGAACGCCGGTGGCTGACTTGTGCTCCCGAGCCAGTGCATCGTCGGCAAGCTGGTCGGTGTCCGTGGCGCGGCCGGCCCGGTAGGCGATATGTGCGAGGTGGCGGATGACGTCGTCGGCGCTGGTTCCAGCAGACACGTCGAGCTCGACGAGCTCAGGGGTAACGATGTCAGTCATGATGTCTTTTCTTGGTTAGCCGTCGAGGGTGGTGACGGTGGACTGTTCGGGATGAACCTGCTCCGGCGTAGGGGCTGTAGTACCAGGCAGGGCAGTAGCAGCGGCCCCATAGGCCACCGCATTAGTGAGGCATTCCGACGGTTGCGCCCCGGCGGTGCGGGCCAGCAAATAGCCCGCTAAAGCCGAGTCGCCGGCCCCCACCGTCGACAGCGGAATAATCGACGGGGAGGTGGCGTGGAGTACGGGTTCGTCTTTGCGGACAAGAATCGCACCGGCCTCGCCGAGGGTGACCAGGAGTTCACGAACACCAAGGTCATTAACCTTGCGGGCGGCGGCGATAAGATCGTCGAAATCGCCGTGGCAGGCGCGTTTTTCCAGCTCCAGGCCGTCGACGTCGGCAAGCTGGCCCAGTTCGAAACCATTGGGCTTCATCAGATCCGGTGCAGCTGATCTGTCACCGGTGCGCAAACCGTGCGCAATGGCCGCCAAAGGGCGGTCGGAGGTATCAACCGCAATCTGAATATTCGGGTTCGCCGAACGCAGTGCGGAAATAGCTTCGAGGTAGAACCGGTCCTCAACGCCACAGGGCAGACTGCCGGCCAGCACAATCCAGGTGCTTTCCACAGCGTAGGTCCGCAGCGCATTCAAACAGCGCGGGGCGGTATCGGATTCCCAGGACGCACCAGGGGTATTGAGCTTCGTAGTGGTGCCATCGGGCTCAATGATGGACATATTGGTGCGCGCCTCATCATTGGTGTCGATGGTGCGGTAGGGAATATTTGCCGCCCGCACCAGCCGAGAAAACCGGCCCGAAGTGGCCACCGGCACCAAAGCCAGAGTGCTGTGCCCGGCCAAATGGATGGCATTGGCCACATTGACGCCCTTGCCGCCGGCGACGTCAATAGCGTCAGTCAGCCGGTAGACGCCGCCGCGGTGCAGCTCGGTGCGGATCCGGCAGGTGCGGTCAATAGAAGGATTGGGGGTCAGGGTGATGATCATTGGGCGATGACAACCTCGACGCCATGTTCGCGCACCTCATCAAGGAAGGCCTGCGGTGCCGAATCATCGGTGATGACCACGTCAATATCCGACAGTGATGCGAAGCTGACCAGGTAATCGCGGCCGAGTTTGGTGGAATCGCACAGCACCACCACAGTGCGGGCATTAGCGATCATGGCGCGTTTCACCGCGGCTTCCTGCGGGTCAGCGGTGGATAAGCCGTGGTCGATGGTCACGGCATTAGAACCAATAAAGGCAACCTCGGCGCGCATCAGCGCCAGGGTGCGCAACGCCTGATCCCCGACCACGGCCTGGGTGATGGCGCGCACTGAGCCGCCCACAAGCTGCAGCTCCATATACGGGTTGGCGGCCAGGATAAGCGCGGCGGGAAGTGAGTTCGTCACCACCGACCAGTGCCGGTTGGCGGGGTCAGCGGACATCAGTTTCGCCAGCGCTTCGGTGGTGGTGCCACCGTCGAGGAACACCCCAGCGGCGTTTTCGGGCAGGAAATCCACCGCGGCGCGGGCGATGAGGCGCTTAGCATCGCGTTGCGCGTTCTCGCGGTCAGCGACGGATACTTCCAAGGTTTGGAAGGCTTTTGCTGCCACAGCGCCGCCGTGGACGCGGTTGACGGCGCCCTCGTCGGCAAGTTCTTTGAGATCGCGGCGGATAGTCTCACTGGTCACATTGAATGTGCGGGCGAGTTCGGCGACCATCACGCGGCCTTCAACCGCGGTGAGGGAAGCGATTTTGCGGCGTCGTTCCTCTGCGTACACAGGTGCTTCTCCTTGTGTGTCCCGCACTGTGCAGTTGGTGGGAGAAGGGGCCGCGGAAGGCTGCGTCAGTTTTCCGGCCCCTGACCCGGTTTCCGGTATTTTCGGAAAAATATTGCGGGGTATATCTGTGATTGTGCCCGGTTATGTGGGGGAGTCAAGCAGTTTGCATAGCCGGGGGTGGCCGAACCCCACGGGAGTGTGGATTTAGGGCGCAATGTGTGAATGTGCAACCCAAACAGGGATTTTGACCTTGTAGACTGATTCCAATTTCCGCAGCTACGGCTCGCTCCCAGGAGGATTCATGTCCCTTCCCGAAAGCATCAGCGCAACCGGTGTTGTTCTTGGTGTTGCCTACGCCCCCGTGGTGTGGGTGAACCCGCGGCCCGAACTGCCTACCGCCCCGGCCTCTATCGCAGCTGACGATATCGACGCCGAGATCGAGCGTTTTGAGCAGGCGACCACCGCTGTATCCGAGCGGCTGAAGCAACGCGCCGAGAAGGTCGACGGCAATGCCGCCGAGGTTTTGCACGCAACAGCCAAGCTGACCCTGGACCGGGGTTGGCACCGGGCTGCGAAGAAAGCCATCAAGGGCAAAACCACCGCTGAGTTGGCCACAACCGAGGCGATCGCGAAATTCGTGGACATGTTCCGCTCTGCCGGTGGCCTGATGGCCGAGCGCACCACCGACCTAGAAGATATCCGCGACCGGGTCATCGCCGAACTGCGTGGTGAGGACGAGCCCGGCTTGCCTCCGGTGGACAGCCCCTCGGTGCTTTTTGCTGATGACCTCGCCCCGGCTGATACCGCAACGCTTGACCCGCAGATGTATGTCGCCATGGTGACCTCGCTGGGTGGGCCGACCTCGCATACCGCCATCATTGCCCGCCAACTTGGTGTGCCTTGTGTTGTCGCTGCTGGTGCCCAGTTGCACGATATTCCGGCTGGCACGTTGGTGCTTGTCGACGGCGCCCGCGGCACCATCGCCACCAACCCTGATGAGCACCAGGCCACCACGGCCGTGGCGGAGGCGGCCGCGCATGCGAAAAAGACCGCTGAGTGGCGCGGCCCGGGCCGAACCGCCGATGGTGAGCTCATCCAACTTTTGGCCAATGTGGGCGATGGTCCGGCTGCGGCTAAAGCGGCCAATAGTGTGGCCGAGGGAATTGGCTTATTCCGCACCGAGCTGTGTTTCCTATCTGCCCCCGATGAGCCGAGCCTGGAGCGCCAGGTCGAAATCTATAGCAGGGTTTTCGGTGCCTTCCCGGAGTCGAAGATCGTGGTGCGCACCCTGGATGCTGGTTCCGATAAACCACTGAATTTCGCCAACCTCGGGGTGGAAGAAAACCCCTCACTGGGGGTGCGTGGTTTACGCATGGCGAGCGCTATTGATGGCCTGATGGAGCGCCAGCTTGACGCGATCGCTGCTGCACAGAACGCCGCTGACCGTTGTGCGGACGCCCCGATCTGGGTGATGGCGCCCATGATTGCCACTGTTGCGGAGGCGGAGTGGTTTGCCGCACTATGCCGGGACCGTGGTTTGGTGCCCGGCGGGATGATTGAGATTCCCGCTGCGGCGCTGATGTGTCACCAGCTGATGAAGGTGCTGGATTTCGTTTCCATCGGTACGAATGACCTCACCCAGTACGCGATGGCTGCGGACCGGCTTTCCCCGCATCTGGCTCATTTAACTGACCCGTGGCAGCCGGCGGTGCTGCGGCTTATTGATATGACGTGCCGCTCCGGTAAGGACCTCGACACTCCTGTTGGTGTGTGCGGTGAGGCTGCTGCCGATCCGCTCATGGCGGTGGTGTTGGTGGGCCTGGGTGTGACGTCGTTGTCGGCGGCGGCTACTGCGCTGCCGGGGGTGGGCGCGCAGCTTGCCGACGTCACCCGCGAGCAGTGTGTTGCCGCTGCTAAGGCCGCGTTGGATGCCCCGGATGCCGATAGTGCGCGGGAGGCTGCCCGAAACGCGCTTCGGTAGGTCAAGTTGGTCTGGCCTGCACCTTGTGGGCGCAGCTAAAAACGCTCCGAACTGTATGTTCGGAGCGTTTTTAGGCTCTGGTGTGCTTGATGCGCTAAACCTTGCGGAGCACGGCGACGACCTTGCCGATGATCTGGGCTTCGTCAGCCCGGAAAGGTTCGTAGGCGTCGTTATGAGGCAGTAGCCACCGGCCGGTGCTGTCTTCGAAGTACTCCTTACATGTGGCGGAGTCTTCGAAAAGCGCGGCGACGAAATCGTGATTATTCGCGGTCTGTTGGGAGCGGACGACAACATAGTCGCCGTCCATAATCCCGGCGTCTTTCATGGAGTCGCCGTCGATGCGCAGCATATATAGCTCACCTTGGCCGACAATTTCTTCCGGCATCGCCATGTAGTCATCAATATGCTGCTCGGCGAGAATCGGAGTCCCAGCGGCGATGGTGCCGACGATGGGCACGTACGCAGCTGGGGTAGCGCCCTGGGGAAGATCTGCTGCGGCTTTCGGCTTCGGGCCAGCCTTGGGTTTGCTGTGGGAGGAGTGCTGGTCGAGGCCACGAACATCGACTGCGCGGGGCTTATGTGGGTCCCGGCGCAGAAAACCCTTCCGCTCTAGTTCTTTGAGCTGGTAGGAGACCGAAGAAGTGGAGTTGAGGCCAACGGCGTCGCCGATTTCGCGAATGCTTGGCGGGTAGCCGCGCAGCTTCAACGCGTCTTGGATGACATCGAGGATGCGGCGCTGGCGGTCGGTGAGGGAGCTGATATTCGGCTTCTTCGAATCGCTCATCGGGTGGATGCCTCCATGGCGTCTGGGGACTGCTGTCTCAGTGAAGCGTGGCGCACCCTGGCGCCGGATTATCCGGTGTGTGCGGTGGCTTATGCCTTCGGTGGCAAAGCATAGTCGAACACTGTGCGCAGTGCACACACGTTCGAAAAATTCTTTCGAACGTGTGGACAGTGTCGAACACAGGTGCTATAAATCGAAGCATCAACGAATTCGAACAGTTGTGCCCCAGGGTGATAGCGCGTGTCCATCCAGTCGGCACAATCGGCAACCATGAAGGACAACATGATGACTCTCACCAATACCGCAGCTCAGAATAACCGGACCGGCAATACCGCCGCGATAATTGACAGTGGTTTGCCCAGCTGGATTGAGCAGACCACACCGGCGCGTCGCACGCGCCGTACGGGTACTACTCGAACACGGGGTCGTGCGCTGCGGCCGCCGCGTAATGGGGCGAACGCACCAACGACGCCGGGTGGTCGCGGGCCCCGGGTACATAACGGCAGCTATGCCCGTTCCCACGGCGATAATGCGCGCACGCTTCGTGCCACTATCCCGGCAGTCCACCGCGCCCATGAAGGCGCTGCACCTGCGCAGCACACTATTGGTCGTCCGGTGCGCAGCAGTGGGACGAACCGCCGCACTATCGGTGCCATCCTGGGTCTTGGGCTTTTCCTCGGCGGTGCCCTCAATTACGCCTGGGCGGACCCGCAACCCCTGGAAAGCCCCGCAGCCACCTACAGCGTTGGGGCCGCGAGTTCTTCAGTAGGGGAGTAGAGGCCATAGAATAAGCGGCGTGCATTGCCCGTTTTGTCATCACGTTCAAACTAAAGTGGTGGACTCCCGGCTCGTTGAAGAAGGCTCGACCATTCGCAGGCGCCGGGAGTGCACCGAATGCGCCAAGCGTTTCACCACGCTGGAACGCACCATGTTGATGGTCATCAAACGCGATGGTCAGCCGGAAGAGTTCGACCGCGACAAAGTCATCCGCGGTGTGCGCCGGGCCTGCCAGGGCCGCAACGTCTCTGAAGCGGACTTGAAAAAACTCGCCCAAAAGGTCGAGGAGATCCTCCGCTCTGAAGGAACCTCCCAGGTGCACTCAGATAAAGTTGGCCTGGCCATCTTGGAGCCGCTTCGCGACCTCGACGAAGTCGGCTACCTGCGTTTCGCCTCGGTCTACAAATCCTTCAGCTCCGCGCAGGACTTCCTCGTCGAAATCGACGCCCTGCGCAGCTAACGCAGCTTCTGAATCTGCTTACTAATCCGCTGCGGCGACACCGAACCAGCCGTACCCAACCGCTGCGCAAATAAACTCACCCGCAGCTCCTGCATGCGCCACCCAATCTCGCGTACAGCCGCAGAATTACGCCGCCCCTCAGGCAATGTCTTCAGCTTCGCCGCAAGCTCCTCGGCAACACCACGCACCTGGTCCTCACAGTCCGCGTCGCGTTGCGGATCACGGTCCATATCCTCCAAACGGATCTCCATCGCCTCCAGATAGCGAGGCATATGCCGCAGATGATGCCACCCATGCTTAGCGACCGCGCCACGAGGCAACATGAACGCCAGCTGCTGGCGCATATCCTCCATCGCGGCACCATCCCAGCCATACACCTGCTCCCGGATACGCTGATAGCGCGGCAAAAACTGCGCCACACCCACAACCAACTGCCGCACCCCAGCAGAAACCTGGGGCGAAATCTGCGCCCGCAACCTCTCAAACGCCTCCGGGTCACGCACTGGGCCGCCAGCGGCCACAAGAGCATCACGCACCACCGTGATCCGGCAATCCTCAACAAGACCAGCAGCCCCACCATGCGGCCAGGCATCCACCGACACCCGCTGCTGTAACGGCAACCCCTTCACCATCGCAGCAGTCTTCACCGTGCACTCACGCAGCAATAACGTCAGCGTCGAGGTCATCATCGCCGCCTCGGCCTGCTGCTTCGTCGGCATCACCTGAATCGCCACGCCGTCCTTTTGCACCACCAACGCCGGGTAGGCAACAACGCGGTGCCCATCGACATAGGTAGTCACAGTCTCCTCGACCGCACCAAGACTCTCCGCAGTCCACTTCTGCACCGGACCACGCACCACTGTTGCACCGCCGCCGCCACCAGCAGACTGCTGCTGGGCTTCCATCGCCCCCTTCGGCTTCCTGCCGCCACCACGCCGGGCGGCCTTCGACATCGCCATCGTCGACGAATCAGACTGGCGCTTCTGCAGCGCAGCCAAATCACGGTCCTGGTCGATGACCGTGCCACTGCGGTCGACCGCAGCGAAATTAAACCGCAGGTGGTCCGGCAGTTTGTCGTCATTGAAATCAGTCGCTGAAATGCCAGAACCGCCCAGGCTGCGCAAAGCGTCGGCAAGCTCCTGCGTTATCGGCCGGGCATACGCAGTCATCTTCTCCAGGGCCTTCGCCGCGAAATCCGGCGCCGGCACCACAGTTTTGCGCAATGGCTTCGGCAACGTTCGAATCAACGCCTCCGCAAGCTCAGCGCGCAGTCCCGGCACCAACCAGTCGAAACCCTCATGCCGGATACCCGCAAGCAGCGGCAACGGCACCTTCAAGGTCACACCATCATCAGGCGCACCAGGCTCAAATCGATACCCCAACTGCAGTTCCAAAGAACCATGACGCCACAGATCGGGAAAAGCAGTCTCCGAAACCTCCTCTGCCTGCGGGTCCACAAGCGACGCGGGATCGAAATCCAGCAGCGACGGCTCATCATGTCGCTTGTGCTTCCACCACTTCAGAAAATCCGCACCTGTTGTCACCGAATGCGGAATCCGCGCGTCATAGAAGGCATGCAGCGTCTCATCATCGACAACAATGCCGCGGCGACGAGCCTTTTCCTCCACCTCAGCGGCCTGTTCAAGCAGCGCGCGGTTCGTTTTTTGGAACTCCGGCTCCGCATTCCACTCACCATCGATCAGCGCATGGCGAATAAACATATCCCGGGCAGCTTCGGCATCAATCCGGTGATACGGCACCGGGCGCGACTGCACCACAGGCACCCCGTACAGCGTTGACGTCTGCAAAGCCATCGCCGCAGCCCGCTTCGACGACCAATGCGGCTCCGCATAATTGTGCTTGAGCAAATGCGCGGCAAGCTTCTCCACCCACTGCGGCTCAATCCTGCCGACATCACGCGCGAACATCCGCGACGTTTCCACAATCTCGGCAGCCATCACCCACCGCGGCGGCTTTTTCGACAACGCCGAAGACGGGTGCACCACAAACGAGGTGTTGCGAGTACCAGTAAATTCCTTGCCCTCGCCCTCACGAACGCCAATACGCGACAACAACCCAGCCAAGAGCGACTGATGCACCCGGTCGTCATCGTCGGCAAGCCCAGCATCCCACTTCATCTCAGCAGTGATCTGGTTGAGCTGACGCACCAAATCTTCCCACTCGCGCACCCGCAAATAGTGCAGGTACTCACGCATACACAGTTTGCGGAACTGATTACCGGACAACTCCCGACGCTTCTCCGCGAGATAGCGCCATAACCGCAGATAACTCAGAAAATCCGAGGTCTTATCAGTAAAACGGGCATGGGCCTGGTCCGCCTGGGCGCGCTTTTCCAAGGGCCGTTCCCGCGGGTCCTGCAGGCTCAGCGCGGCGACAATAATCGTCACCAAACGCAGCACCCCATTGCGGTGCCCCTCCACCAACATCCGCCCCAACTGCGGGTCCACCGGCAGACGGGACAAGTCGCGGCCGACGTCGGTAAGCGTCGGGCCAGTATCGGCATGCTTAGTATCAGTCTCAATGGCGCCGAGCTCATCAAGAAGGTTTACGCCATCACGGATGGACTTCTGCTCCGGGGCTTCGACAAACGGGAAAGCCGCGATATCACCCAGGCCCAGCGAGGCCATCTGCAAGATCACACTGGCTAAGTTCGTGCGCAGAATCTCTGGTTCAGTGAACTCAGGGCGTGCCTGAAAATCCTGCTCAGAATAAAGACGAATCGCCACACCCGCAGCCACACGGCCACACCGTCCCGAACGCTGATTCGCGCTGGCCTGACTAATCGGCTCAATGGGCAGGCGCTGCACCTTCGTGCGCGTCGAATAGCGAGAAATACGGGCCTCACCAGTATCGACCACATAGCGAATACCTGGCACCGTCAACGACGTTTCGGCGATATTGGTCGACAGCACAATCCGTCGGGAAGAATGCGGACCAAAAACACGGTGCTGCTCAGCATTGGACAGTCGACCAAAGAGCGGCAGCACCTCCACCCCGCGCCAATTCTTGCCCTCAATCGCATCAGCGGCATCGCGGATATCGCGCTCGCCGGAAAAGAAGCACAGAATATCGCCGTCGCCTTCGCGCATCAGCTCTTCGCACGCGGCAACAACCCCATCAATAGGGTCAATGCTCGTCACACGGGTATCGCCATTCTTCTGCTGCGATTCGCGCTCAAGGGGGCGGTAGCGAACCTCCACCGGATAGGTCCGCCCAGACACCTCGATGATGGGCGCGGGGTTGGCCGCATCATCGGCGAAATGCTCGGCGAAACGCTCCGGGTCGATCGTCGCCGAAGTAATAATCACCTTCAGGTCAGGCCGTTTGGGCAGCAGCTGCTTGAGATAACCAAGCAGGAAGTCGATATTAAGGCTTCGCTCGTGCGCCTCATCAATGATGATGGTGTCGTATTCCAACAGCAGCCGGTCGCGTTGAATCTCGGCGAGCAGGATGCCGTCAGTCATCAGCTTCACGCAGGTATCGCGGCTGACCTTGTCATCAAAGCGGATGGCGTAGCCGACGTGCTGGCCCACCTTTTCACCAAGTTCGTCAGCAATTCGGTCTGCCACAGAACGCGCCGCCAACCGGCGCGGCTGGGTATGTCCAATCTTGCCGCGCACCCCGCGGCCCATCTCCAGCAGGATTTTCGGAATCTGCGTGGTCTTGCCAGAACCAGTCTCGCCGGCAATAACGGTGACCTGGTGGGATTCAATGGCGGCCCGAATATCGTCACGACGCCCACTGACCGGCAGGTTTTCCGGGTACGTGATCGTCGGAATGCCAGCAGCACGCTGCTCCATGCGCTGCCGGGCAAGCTCAATATCAGCGCCGATCGCATGAATGGCTTTGGCCGAGCCGGCGCGTTTGAGCCGCCGCCGAAAACTGCGCGCCTCGGACAGGCTTACCCCATCGAGGCGGTCGTAGAGCGGGCGTTTATCGGGGCCCGAACCACGGCTTCGGCCGCGTCCACGACGACGTGAGTTGCCATGGCCGGACGGGGAGGAGGATGCATTCTGCTCAGACATAATCGTCGACAAGCCTAGTGGGTGGGTTGTGCAGCGCTCACTGGCAGCTGCTGTGACCTAGGCTGGGCGGCAGTATGAGTATCCTCGACACCATCCGGCACCCCGCGGATCTGCGGGCCCTCCACCCGGCCGAGCTGACCCAGCTTGCCGACGAGATCCGCGCCTTCCTCATTGACAAGGTGCAGCGTACCGGCGGGCATCTGGGCCCGAATCTCGGTGTCGTCGAACTCACCATCGCGGTGCACCGGGTCTTTGAATCGCCTGCCGATGCCATCCTGTTCGACACCGGCCACCAGGCCTACGTGCACAAGATTCTCACCGGCAGAGCAGACCAGTTCGACTCCCTGCGCCGCGCCGGTGGCCTATCGGGCTACCCCAGCCGTGCCGAATCAGAACATGACTGGTTGGAATCTTCGCACGCCTCGGCCGCACTGAGTCAGGCCGAAGGGCTATCCCGGGCCCGAGCTTTGCGAGCTGACCCAATGCACCCGGCCCGCCCGGTGGTGGCCGTTGTTGGCGATGGGGCGTTGACCGGTGGGATGTGCTGGGAGGCGCTTAACCTCATCGCCGAAGATGATCCTCCAAACCGCCGGCTGGTCATTGTGATCAACGATAATGGCCGCTCGTATGCACCCACCGTCGGTGCGCTTGCGACGCACCTGCCGACGCTGCTGCGCGGCCTTGGCCTGGACTATATCGGTCCCATTGACGGCCACGATATCGCGGCGATGGAACTGCAGCTCCACCGCGCAGCTAAAGCCACCCACCCCACGGTGGTGCATGTGCTCACCGAAAAAGGCCACGGTTTTGGTCCCGCCGAGGCTGATGCAACAGACCATATGCACTCCACTAGCGCTCGGGGTGGCGCTGGTGCCCACACCTGCTCGCATCCCAGTCCCACCGAGGTTTTCGGGCAGTGGCTTAACGACGCTGGTGCCGCCCGCGAGGACATCATTGCTGTGAGCGCGGCAATGACCGGGCCGACGGGAATGAGCGCTTTTGCGGAACAGTTCCCGCACCGCGTCGTTGATGTTGGTATCGCTGAGCAGCATGGTCTGGCCAGTGCCGCCGGGTTGGCACGTGGGGGTTTTGTTCCTGTTGTGGCGATGTATTCGACGTTTTTTGCCCGGGCTTTCGACCAGTTGCTGATGGACGTCGCGCTTATCGATACACCTATGGTGCTTGCCATTGACCGCGCAGGTGTCACCGGCCCGGATGGGCCCTCGCATAACGGGATGTGGGATATGGCGTTATGTGCGGCAACACCGGGGATGCGGCTGTGGGCGCCCCGCGATCTGGTGGGCTTGCGCGTGGCTTTGGACAGTGCTGTTGCCACAGCAGTTGCGCAGCAGTGCCCAGTCGCGGTGCGTTACCCGAAGGGGTCGCTGCCGCAGCGCATTGCCGGCAGTAGTGCTGGTGGGGTCGATATCCTGCACCAGGCGGCGGGCGCGCAGGTGTTGATTGTGGCGGTGGGGGCGATGGCGCAGCCGTGTCTTCATTGCGTCAATAAGCTTGCCGACGCTGGTATCGCCGCTACCGTGGTGCACTGCCCACAGGCGCTTCCGGTGCCACAAGCCCTAGCTGACCTCGCGGCGCAGCACCGCGTCGTTTTGACCGTGGAGGACGGTATTGCCCACGGTGGTGTTGGTGCCGCGGTATCTCGGTCGCTACAGCAGCAAGGTTGTGCCACGCCGGTGCATGTCCACGGCGCTGATGTGCGGTTTTATGCCCATGCCAGCCGTGATGAGGTGCTCGCCGAGATGGGGCTGAGCGCCGACGGGATCGCCGACCGGGCCCGAAGGCTGCTTTAGTCCTCGTCGGCTTCGGCGCCCGGGCCTGCTGCCCAGGCCACCATGCCGCCGGACAGGCTACGCATCCGGGCGTCATAGGTGGCGGACAAACTGCGTACCGCCTCCGCGGAGCGGATACCTGTGCGGCACACGAAAACCAGGTTCAGGTGGCGGACGTTGGTATTGACCTTCGCCGCGACAGCAGCCATGCCGCGGCGGCGGATCTCAGCCAACGGGATATGGACCGCCTGGGGTAGTGGGGGCAGCGCCGCGAACTCCTCGGCGTCTCGCACATCCACCACCGTGGGTGGATTATCGCTGGCCAGTTCGTCGGCAAGTGCTCCCGGAGCGACCTGTGGGGCAGGGCTGGCCTGGTCAGCCACGGCAGCGCAGGCAGCACCAGCTTCGCTGAGATCGGTCACGGGTGGTCGGTGCGGGTCAGGGCTAAAACTCAGTTCCCGCCACTGCGCGGTTAAACCGGACACAATCAGCAACCGTCCGCAGGCCAGTTCGCCGACGCCGGTGATCGCCTTAATAGCTTCAGTGGCCATGGTGGCGCCCACTATTCCCACCAGGCTGCCGAGCACACCGCCGGCGGCGCAGGACGGCACCGAATCAGGATCGGGGATATCGGGGTAGAGGTCACGCAGCATTGGGCCGTGGCTTGGCCAGAACACCGAAAGCTGGCCTTCGAAACCGTTGATGGTGCCCCAGATAACAGGGGTGCCGGTCAGCTCTGCGGCATCGCTGGCGAGATACCGGGTCGCGAAATTATCGGCCCCGTCCACAACCAGATCATGGTCGCGGAAGAGCTCCAGCGCATTATCTGCGTCGAGCCGGTCTACCAGTGCGGTCGCAGATGCACTCGGGTCCAGACGCAGCACGGCATCCCGGGCAGAAGTCGCCTTCGGGCGGCCCAGATCCTGCTGCCGGTGGATCACCTGGCGCTGCAGGTTCGATTCCTCGACCACATCATCATCAATGATGCTTAAGTGCCCCACACCAGCGGCCGCGAGGTAGGTAATCGCCGGCGAGCCGAGGCCGCCAGCACCAATAACCAATACTCGGGCGTTGCGCAGTCGCCGCTGCGCGTCGCCGCCGAATCCGGGCAGCGCAATATGGCGGGCGTAGCGGGCCGATTCGGTGTCGCTGAGGCGACCGCCGCGTGAGACCAATGCCATTAGAGGCTTTCTCCTGTCCTCGCCCCGGTGATGATCCCTTCGGTGGCAGTACTTGCCTGGGCCAGCCGACGGCGGGGAATCCGTCCGGCATGACGGGCCAAATACCCGGCGCAAACAGCCTGGCGGAATGCGTCGGCCATGCTTTCCGGGTCGTGGGCGCGGGTGACCGCAGAAGCCAGCAGCACCGCATCACAACCAAGCTCCATGGCCTGTGCCGCCTCAGAGGCGGTACCAATGCCGGCGTCCAACACGACCGGAACGTGGGCCCGCTCAGCGATGAGCTCAATATTGTGCGGGTTGAGAATGCCCAAACCAGTGCCGATGGGGGCGCCGGCAGGCATGACCGCGGCACAACCAAGATCCTCGAGCCGTGTGGCCAGGGCGGGGTCATCGTTGGTGTAGGCCAGGACCGTGAAACCCTTCGTCACCAGCTGATCGGCTGCGTCAACCAGTTCCACCGGGTCGGGCAGCAGCGTGTCCTCATCGGCAATGACCTCCAGTTTGATGAGGTCTGTCTCTAGCGCCTCCCGGGCCAGTTCCGCGGTCAACACCGCATCGCGGGCGGTATAGCAACCAGCCGTATTGGGAAGCGCGGCAATACCGAGTTCATTGAGAAGGTCGAAAACCCCGCCGGTGCCGCCGGCGTCGGCACGCCGCATCGCCACGGTGGTCAGCTCAGTCCCGGAGGCCACCAGGGCTTTGCGTAAAGTAGCCAGATTCGTGGCGCCGCCGGTGCCCATGATCAGCCGGGAGGATAATTCCAGCCCGCCGATGGTCAGCGAACTATCCGCAGTGCTCATTGATTTAGCCTCCCTGGACGGCGGTGACAATATCGATCTCGCCCTGGGCGGGAGTGTCGAACCAGCGGCTGCGTGGCACCACAGCACCATTGACCGCCACAGCTATGCCAAGGCGGCCACCGTCGGTGGGGGTGCCATCGTCATTAAGTTCCCGGTTAGTCCAGGTCATGACGACTTCGAGGATAGTGTTTTCGGGACCGTTATGTGCAGAACCATTAATAGTGGTCATGAAGTGCTCCTAAGCGCCGTGGGAAAAACGGTGCGGGTCGACAGCGGCGGCGAGATCGTCGGCAAGCGCAGTGTTAGTCACCACGTCTGCGCCGAGGCTCGCGCCAAGAGGGGTCAGCAGAATGCCATGCCGGAAATAACCAGCAGAGACACACAACCCTTCGGCGATACGTCCCACGATAGGCACATCATCGGGACTACCGGGCCGAGCCCGGGCAATGATTTCAGTGATCTCGCACTCAAGGATGGCCGGCACAAGGCGCTGGGCATCGCGCAGTAGTTGATAGACCCCGCCCGCCGACACCCCAGCCATGGTGTCCTCCCGGGAGGTCGCCCCCAACACGATGCTGCCATCGGCACGCGGCACCAGGTAGACGGGGAAGCCCCGGACAACACCGCGGATAGTGCGGCTCAGTAAGGGCTGTAGGTGCTCAGGGACACGCAACCGCGCCACATCACCATGCACGGGTCGCTGCGGCAGGTGCCAGTGCTCCGGCAGGCCCGCGATTTCGGTTATGCCCAGCCCAGCGGCGAGAAGCACCTCCTCGGCAGGCACGCAGGTGCCATCAGCCAGGCGCACCCCGGCGGCGCGGTCGCCGTCCCAGAGCACCTCGGTGACCTGTGCCCGCTGCACCACCGGCCCCAAAATATCGAGCAGGGCGGCAACTAACTGGCGCGGATCGATCTGGTGATCGCCGGGGATATGTACTGCGCCGACGCACCCGGGACCAAGGGCGGGCTCAAGTTGGCGGGCAGCCCGGGCTGTAATTGGCTCAACCTGCATACCGAGTTGTTGTTGCATATCGCAGAGTTCACGCAGGCTTGCCCGGTCGGCGGCATCGCCGGCGCATACGAAGGTTTCTGTGGTCAGGTAGCCAACGCTGCGTCCGGCCTGTTCGGAAATGGTGGCCGCGAATTCGGGGTAGCGCCGCGCGGCCTCAATCATCAGTGGGTACAGCGTCGGCTGATCCCAGACCACCTCAGCGACGGGGGCGAGCATCCCAGCGGCCGCCCGAGAAGCACCCGAGCCTGGGTCTGGGTCAAAAAGCTGCACGCTGTGGCCGCGTTGGGTCAGTTCCCACGCGGTGGCGAGCCCAATGACTCCACCACCGGCGATGACGATCTCCGGCATGTCTTCCTCCCTCCGGCGGCATGACCCGCGTCAGGTTCGGCGGTCGGCCGGTAACCGGCCCTCTCAGCCCCAATGGGGCTCCCGCGGAAAAAGTGTGATCACTACTATAGGCCGCATGTCGCAACCGCAGCCGCACCTGCCCGCTGACCCGGAGGCACGAGCCCGCCGACTCGCCCGTCTGGAAGCCGCCCGGCTTTATGTATGTACCGATGCCCGCACCGACCGCAATAGCCCGGAGGATATGCGGGAGTTGGAAATGTTCTTCCATGAGGCCTTCGCCGGGGGAGTAGACATTATCCAATTGCGCGATAAGTCCATCTCCGCACGCGATGAGATCGCTGCGGTGCGGTTATTGGGTGCGGTCGCCCGGGAGCATGGTGGGCTTTTTGCGGTCAATGACCGTGCCGATATTGCGGCCCTGACCAACCCGGATATTTTCCACGGGGGCCAGGAGGATTTGTGTACTGCTGATATGCGGGCACTGTTGGGGCCCGATGTGCTGTTGGGTCGGTCGAATCGTAGTGAGGAGATGTTCGCCGATTCGCTTGCCGACGGTGATATCGACTACGCGGTTATTGGCCCGGTGTGGCCGACACCGACCAAGCCCGACCGGGCGGCGGTGGGGGTGCCGATGGTTTCTCGTGCCGCTGAGATGGTTGCGCAGCGTCGGCAGGCTGGTGACACCGTGAATTGGTGGGCCATTGGGGGCATTGATATCGAGCGTGCCCAGCAGGTTCGTGCTGCTGGTGCCGAGCGGATTGTTGTTGTGCGCGCTGTTACTGAGGCGAAGGACCCGCGGGCTGCGGCGACTGCACTGCGGGCAGTTTTTGACGAAAATCTTGCATAGGCGCGGTTAATTTGCACCCTGACGCAAATTGTTGTTGAGCCACCGTTTAATCTGAGGGCCATGAATGCCGTCCTAATCGCCGTTGTGGTGATGCTCCTCCTTGCCGTTGCACGCGTTCACGTCGTGCTTGCCTTGTTCATCGGTGCCCTTGTTGGCGGGTTGCTCGGTGGCCTTGGCTTTGACAACACCATGGTCGCTTTCCAGGACGGTTTGTCCGGTGGCGCCAAGATCGCACTGAGTTACGCCTTGCTCGGTGCTTTTGCCATGGCTGTTGCAAGCTCTGGTCTTCCGCGACTGCTCGCCGAATGGCTGATCGGCAAAATCAATATGCAGGAAGGTGCCGCCCGCACCGCAGCGATCACCACCACCAAATACGGCGTGATTGCCGGCATTCTTGCGATGTCGATCATGTCGCAGAACCTCATTCCGGTGCATATCGCATTCATCCCGCTGATCATTCCGCCGCTGCTGTCGGTGATGAATAAGATGCGCCTGGACCGCCGACTGGTTGCCTGTGTCATGACCTTCGGCCTGGTCACCACCTACATGTACATCCCCGTCGGCTTCGGCTCGATCTTCTTGAATGAAATCCTGCTGGGCAATATCGAAGACGCCGGTCTGGATGTTTCCGGGATCAACATCATGACGGTGATGGGTATCCCGGCACTGGGTATGGTCGCCGGCCTGCTCATTGCGGTGTTCTTCAGCTACCGCAAGCCCCGTGACTACGAGGATCGCGCCATCGCCGAGACCGGTGATGAAGGGGAGATTTCCAAGTACAAGGTCAGTGTGGCCCTGGTCGCTATCGTGGTGACCTTCGCTATTCAGGTCGTTATGCAGTCCATCGGCACCGAGGCTGACTCCTTGCTCATTGGTGCTCTTGCCGGCCTGGCCATTTTCATGGGCACCGGTGCTGTCAATTGGCGCCAGGCCGACGACGTGTTCACCCAGGGCATGAAGATGATGGCGCTTATCGGTTTCATCATGATTACTGCGCAGGGCTTCGCCGAAGTCATGAGCGCTACCGGTGAGGTCGCCACCCTGGTTGATGCCACCGCCGATATTTTCTCTAACAATAAGGCCGCCGCCGCGCTGGCAATGCTGCTCGTGGGCCTCATTGTGACCATGGGTATTGGCTCTTCGTTCTCGACGCTGCCCATTATCGCCACCATTTATGTGCCCTTGTGCCTGTCTTTGGGCTTCTCGCCGATGGCGACGGTCGCCATTATTGGTACCTCCGGCGCGCTGGGTGATGCTGGTTCGCCGGCCTCGGACTCCACCCTGGGCCCGACGTCTGGTTTGAATGCGGACGGGCAGCATGACCACATCCGCGACACCGTGATTCCGACTTTCTTGCACTACAACATCCCGCTGCTGATCGCGGGTTGGATTGCAGCGATGGTCCTCTAAGACCACCTCGCAAGACGGCATTGTCGTCACTGGTGCACCACGCCGGCCGGAAAAGTGGGTATGAGGCAGTTTTCGTACCCAATTCCTGGCCGGCGTTTTGTATTTACGGTGGTGGATCGCGCAAAAAACTCGGAGAGTGTTTTTCGTCAAATCCTTAACTTCTAAACGTAGGCAAAGGATACTGGTGCAATGGAAATTGCTCAGAAGGTTGCGAAGGCGACCCCCTCCCGCCGGACGTTTCTGGTTGGCTCTGGTGCCGCCGCCGGTGCAGCACTACTTTCTCGCTACACCGCACAAGCTGCTGCACAGGCAGATTCGGCTATAGCCATGAATATTGGGCGAGGTATCGGCGATGTCACCGGCGAGCCACTCGGCGCTGGCATGAATGGTTATGCAGTGCTGAAACAGACCTCTACCGGTATTCAACGACGCCAGTTTGCCCGCACCTTTATCTTCGAAGATGCCAGCGGTAACCGGGTTGCCCACATCACTGTCGATACCGGGTTGATGTTTCAATCCGTGCAGCAAGAAGTGCTGCGTCGGCTAGCCGCGCGCTACGGGGACCTCTATCACGAGGGCAATACCCTCATTACCGCCACGCACACCCATGTCGCACCTGGTGGCACCTCTGGTCACGCAATGGTGGACCTGACCACATTGGGGTTCCGCCCGGTCACATTTGAGGCCGAGGTGTCCGGCATTATCGACTCCGTGGCCCGCGCCCACGACGATATTGCGCCCTCGGAAATGCTGCTCACCATTGGTGATGTCGAAGACACCGGCCGGAATCGTTCCTTCGAAGCATTTTCAGAAAACCCCGAGTCGGATAAGGCTCTTGTTCCCGATGGGGTGCTGCGCACAGCCACCACCCTGCACGTGCTTCGCAACGGGGGCAATATTGGGTTGATCAGCTGGTACGGGGTTCACCCCACCAGCTTTGGTCCTGAATTTACTGAGATCTCCGGTGACTCCAAGGGCTATGCGGCCTGGTCAATGGAATATGCCGCAGGTGTAAACCACCGCGAATTAAACGACGTGCCCTTCGTCGCGGCCTTCCAGACTGGTTGCGCCGGCGATGTCACACCTAACCACGGCCTTGCCCCGGGTACTGGTCCCGGCGCTGACCAGTACGAATCGGCCCATATTCTGGGCTACCGGCAGGCAGAAGGCACCAAAGGCAGCCGGATTAGCCCTGCGCCCAATAGCGGTATTGATTCCCGTTGGAAGTGGGTTGATATGCGCAATGTGCAGGTCGAAGCCCGGTTTACCGATAATGGTCAGCCTGCCCGCACCGGCCCGGCTGTGCTTGGCGCAGCTTTTGCCGCTTCTAGTCAGGAAGATGGCGGCGGTGATGACTCACTGCCCTTTGATGAGGGGGCACGGGGCGGCTCGCCGTGGGTTGCCCAGGTGAATAAGGTCGTTGTGCCGCCGTCGGCCAAAGCGATTCACGGCAATAAGGAAATGCTCATTCCGCTGGGGTATATCGACGGCTTCATCCAGCAGACCCACCTTTTCCATATCACCCGTATCGGCGGGATCACGCTGGTGTCGCTCGGTTTCGAGCCGACCGTGGTCTCTGGTCTGCGCATTCGGCGCACGGTGGCTGAGGTGCTTGATGTCGACGAGCGCACCGTCATCGTGCAGGGCTACACCTCGGGTTATGGGCACTATATAGCCACCCCGCAGGAGTACGACACCCAGAATTATGAAGGCGGTGCCACCGCATTCGGTCGGGCGACGTTGCCTGCTGTGATGCAGATTTTCGATACGTTGGCTGCTGAGCTTGCCGACGGCCTGCCTAATAAGCCGGGAAGGTTGCACCCTGATGCCACTGCGCTTATTCCGCCTTCGCCGGCGGGTAACCCGAGCCACGATATCCCGCAGCCAGGCCATGATTTCGGTGACGTCATCACCGCCCCCGATGAACCAGTGGCGCAAGGGGAGTGGGTGGAAGTGACCTTCGCCGCGGCGAATCCGAACTCAGACCTGCGTAAAGAGCGGGGCTACGTCACTGTCGAAGCGCCTGACGGCAGCATTATTGCCGATGACTCGCATGAGTTCACTCGCCTGGTATTCGATAAGGATGGTCTTATCACCAATGCGGTGGTGTCCTGGAATACCGCCGGTTCGGCCCCTGGTGACTACGTCATTCATTTCGACTTTGCCGCACGTGACCTGACTGGTCGCGTCACGCCGTTCTCGGCATCGGCAACGGTTACAGTGGCCTAGTCCGCCCGAGCGAACACAGCTTCTGCTTGCTGTCGAGGCACGAGTCCGTACTGTAAACGTATGTATTCGCCTCGGGGCGTAAAAACAACGAAAGAATGGAGTCAGCAGCGAAGATGACCAACCCCAATAATGGTGACGCTGACAACGGGAACCCGGGAGGCAACCCCTCCTACCCGAATCAGGGCCCTAATAACCAAGGTCCCTACAACCAGTACCCCTATAACCAGGGCGGCTATGACCAGTCCGGTGGTCCCTATAACCAGAACCCCTATCACCAGGGCGGTTATGACCAGCCCAGTGGTGGCTACGCCCAAGGTGGTTACCCGAACTATCCCAATGCTGAACAGGCCAACCAGTACGGTTTCACTGCCCCTCAGGGTGATATCGGGGTAGGTGTGCAACAGCCCGGTGGTGAATTGCCGCCGACCATCCCGGTCACCACAGGCGGCGCCAACCTCGATCTTGGGCAGGCATTGTCCTATGGCTTCAAGGGCTTCAAGCGTGGCCCGGGAGCCTGGATCGGTTTCCTGGTCATTTTCGGCGTTGTGGTGTTCTTTGTCAGCGCCCTGGGGCAGGCATTCTCCCCAGGCATGAACGAGCCTATTGCTCCGGACGCATCGTACTATTCCGACGTCAGTGCGGTGTTCTCGGTAATCACCGGCCTGGTTTCGACCGTGTTCATGATCTTCTTGGTCCGTGGTGCGTTCGAGATCATTGATGGTCGGGAGCTGGGCTTCGGGGACTTCGTCAAGGTCAACAATTGGGGCACGATTGTCTTGACCCTGCTTGTCGAGTGGTTGATTTCCGTGGTGCTTGCGGGAATCTTCGGCACCGCTATCGCCGTTGCGTTTGTGGCGGAGCTGTATCCCCTCGCGGTTGTGCTCGCGGTGGTAGCGATCGTCGCGTGGATCGCTATCATGCCGCTGTACTGCTTCCTCATGCACATTGTGATCGACCAGCGGGTGAACCCCATTGAGGCGCTGAAGCAGAATATTGCCATCGCCAAAAACAACTACCTGGCGCTGTTGGGTTTGGTGGTCATGCAGAGTCTGCTGCAGCTGGTGGGCATGATGCTGTGCTTCGTTGGTCTGCTGTACTTCATGCCGGTCAGCTTGCTGATGGCAGCTCATGGCTACCGTCAGTGCATCGGCGGCCGTCGTCCGATTGTGTAATCTGCAGGCGCAGATAGCTTCGGTATAACGATAGAAAAATCGCCGTTTGGTGGGTCTCCCACCAAACGGCGATTAGTTCTTTCTAGCCAAGGGTGTGACTAGCGGGCATCCTCAATCTGGACTGCCTGGGCGACACCCTGAACGGTACCGGCGACCTTAACGGCCTCCCAGACCTGCTCCTTGGTCAGGCCCTCTTCGCGCACGACCTTATCGTGAGCGGTGACGCAGGCTTCACAGCCGTTAATGGAGGAAACGGCCAGTGCCCACAGCTCGAAGTCGGACTTCTCCACGCCCGGCTTGGCGATGATATTCATCCGCAGGCCGAACTTGACCTGGGTGTAGTCCTCGCCAAGCATGTGCCGGGTGCGGTAGGCGACGTTATTCATCGCCATGATGGAGGCGGCACCAAGGGCGGCATTAAAAGCGTCCTCGGAGAGGTGATCCTTGGCCTCATCAGCGATTTCGGAGAAGACCGTGTCGTTGCGGGTGGCAGCGGCACAGGCCAGCAGGCTGCCCCAGAGCTGCTGTTCGTTGAGCTCGGTGGTACGAGTCAGCGAACCCAGGTTCAGCTTGAGGTCCTTGGCGTACTCCGGAAGGCCGGAACGAAGATTATCGATGCTCATGTATTAGTTCAGCTCCTGCTTCAAGACGTCCATCTTGTCGATGTTCTTGGTCGGGTCGTTCTTCTCCCAGTTGCATGCGCAGACCTCTTCGGACTGCAGCGCGTCGAGAACGCGAAGCACCTCGTCGACGTTACGGCCGACGGCGTCCGGGGTAGCGGAGACGAACTGGATAACACCATCGGGGTCGACGATGTAGGTAACGCGGTCGGCAACGCCGTCGCTGTTTTCCACACCGAGGGCGCGCATCAGGTCATGGCGCACATCGGCGAACATGGGGAACGGAATTTCGAGCAGCTCGGGGTGGGTTGCACGCCAGTTGAAGTGGGAGAACTCGTTATCGCCGGAACCGCCGAGGACCACGGTGTCGCGGTCTTCGAACTCTTCGTAAAGCTTGCCGAAGGCAGCAATCTCAGTGGGGCAGACGAAGGTGAAGTCCTTGGGGTAGTAGAAGAAGATCTTCCACTTACCTTCGAAGGAGTCGTTGGTGACCTGCTCGAAGTAATCCTCCGGGGAAGAGGCATTTGCCTCGCGGAGATTGCCGCCCTTAAGGGCGGTGAGGTCGAACTGAGGGAACTGGTCACCAATGGTTAGCAGAGCCATGAAAATCCTCCTGTGGGATTGCGTTGAAGAAAGGGCTGTTATCCCCGCTGGGTGAAGGCCAGAGCGTTCCAGGCTGTGGACCGCTCTACCGTGCGGGCTCAATGTCGAGTATGCACGGCAACCATAAGCCCGTCAAGAGGAATCACTGAAGAATTTACGGTATGGTGATAGGTATGCGTAATCGAGAGTACCGGCCGACCCTGCCGCAGCTGCGCGCGTTTGTAGCTATTGCTGATACCGGCCATTTCGGTCAGGCAGCTCGCAAGCTCGGCATCTCGCAGCCTTCTTTGTCCCAAGCATTAGCCACCCTTGAGCAGGGTCTTGACGTCCAACTCGTCGAGCGATCAACCCGCCGGGTGCTTGTCACCCCGCTCGGGCGCGGCCTGTTGCCGCTGGCTAGGGATGTCTCTGAGCTTGTCGACGAGGTCGTGGAACGTGCTGCTGGCCGGTCTGCGAGTCTGTCTGGGCCGCTGTCCATAGGCTTTATTCCCACTATCGCGCCCTATGTGCTCCCGAATTTTTTGCGGATTGTGCGCGAGGAATTGCCCGACCTAGAGCCGCGTATCCACGAAGAGCCCACCGCCCACCTCATGGAGGCACTGCGCTCCGGCTCTATCGATCTGGCGATTATGGCGCTGCCAACTGGGGTGTCCATCTTCCAAGAAACCCCGCTCTATGAGGAAGAATTCCACCTGGTCACGGGAGAGAACCACCCTTTGGCCGGCCGCGACGACATCTCACTAGACGCTCTGAACGACCTGGATTTATTGCTGCTTGACGACGGGCACTGCATGCGCGACCAGGTCCTCGACCTGTGCCGCAGCGTCAATATGCAGCAAAAGGAAGATGTTGCCCCGGAAACCCGCGCCGCATCCTTGTCGACTGTGGTCCAGTGCGTTGCCGGCGGCCTGGGCGAAACGCTCATTCCCGCATCAGCCCTACCTGTTGAGGCAACCCGGCCCAATCTGGCAACAGCACGTTTTGCCGGCCCGAACCGCCCCGGCCGCACCGTCGGTATGGTGCACCGGGCCAGCTCTGTGCGCGGTGAGGAATATATCCGAATCGGAGACCTGGTTACCCGCGCCTATAAAGCCACCGGCGCGGTCGATTCCCGGATCGCGGACTAGCCAGCCTGCACCTCAAGGCTGCGTAGTTGTACCTCGCCGGCCTCATCTGAGGCAGCGAGGTCAACCTCGCCGATAAGCTGCCATCCCTTATCACCATTGGGGTCGTGCAGGATCTGCCGCACGCGCCACACGCCATCGGCGGTGGCGTCTTCGATGTGGAACATCTCTGGGCCACGGGCATCAGCGTCGATAAGCACTTCGTCGTACTCGTCGTAGTAGTCGTCCATCAATGCCGGCCAATCCGGGGCATTATCCAGATACGCATCAAGCTCGGCCAAGGCATCCTCACGCTCGAAGGCGAAGAGCTGCACGTGGCGGAAGAAGTAATTACGCACCATGCGGGTAAATGCGCGCCGATTACCCGTCAGCGGACGGGAACCATCATCGCCATAAGCAACCTCACGCAGCGTCTGCTCATCAACAGGCGCGTCCGGATCGGCCATCCGCGCCCATTCATCAACCAGTGACGAGTCCACCTGTTGGACAGTCTCGCCGAGCCACTCGATGATGTCGGACAGCTCATCGGTGGTGTGCTCTGGGGGCAATGTGTGCCGCAACGTGCGCCACGCATCGGTGAGGTAGCGCAGCACCACGCCTTCGGCCCGGGCCAACCCGTACTCAGCAATCACATCTGAGAACGTCATCGCCTTTTCCACCATGTCGCGGACCACGGACTTCGGTGAAATATCGAACTCCCGCACCCACGGGTGTCCCTTGGCGTAGGTCTGATAAGCCGCTTCGAGTTCCTCGGCCAACGGCTGCGGATAGGTGATGTCCTCGATAAGCGCCATCCGCTCGGTGTACTCCACGCCGTCGGCTTTCAGTGCGGCGATTTCTGCACCACGAGCAGCGCGCTGCTGGGCCGCCAGTAGGGGACGTGGGTCATCAAGAATCGACTCGAAAACACTCAGCACATCCAGTGCGTAGGTCTCCGACTCCTTATCCAGCAGATCCAACGCGGCAATGGCCAACGGCGCCAATGGCTGGTCCAAAGCAAAGTCGCGCTGCAGCTCAATGGTAAGTCGCGGCTGCGGGCCGAACTTGGTTTCCGTCAGACCCACAATATCGGCGGACTCCAGCCCCCGATAGAGCTCAATAGCCTTCAAAATAGCCTGGTTCTGCTGGTGCCGGGTGTCATGATTATCGCGCAGCAGATGGCGCATATGGGCAAACGTATCGCCGCCGCGACCAATAACGTTGAGCACCATGGCGTTGGACACCTGGAACCTACTTGTCAGTGATTCCGGCTCCTGGTCAATGAGGCGCTCATAGGTCTTTTGGGACCAGGTGACCTCACCCTTAGGTGCTGATTTTTTGCGCAGTTTCTTCAACTTCGCCTCGTCTTGACCAGCACGCTTGCGGAGTTTGACGTTCTCAATCTCGTAGTCCGGGGCCTGTACGACCACAGTGCCTTCGGTGTCATACCCGGCCCGTCCCGCACGCCCGGCGATCTGGTGGAACTCCCGGGAACTCAAGGTGCGCTGCTTGATGCCGTCGTACTTGACCAGCCCGGTCATCAGCACAGTACGGATTGGCACATTGATACCCACCCCGAGGGTGTCGGTACCGCAGATGACTTTAAGCAAACCTGTTTGGCTCAGCCGCTCCACAAGACGCCGGTACTTCGGGAGCATCCCGGCGTGGTGCACCCCAATCCCGCGACGCAATAATTTCGAGAGGTCCCTACCAAAAGCGGTGGTGAATCTAAACCCACCGATCTCATCGCGGATGCGTTGCTTTTCCTCATCATTAACAAGCTTCATCCCCGTCAACGCCTGGGCCCGCTCAGCAGCCTCCCGCTGGGAAAAGTGCACCACGTACACCGGGGCCTTGTTATCGGCAAGCAACTGCTCAATGGTCTCGTGCACCGGTGTGAATACGTAGGAAAAATCCAGGGGGACCGGGCGAGTCGACCCGGCGACGAGCTCAACATTGCGGCCCGTGCGGCGCTTGAGGTCCTTCTGGAACATGGAGACATCACCCAAAGTCGCCGACATCAGCAAAAACTGTGCGCCGGTCAATTCCAGAAGCGGTACCTGCCATGCCCAGCCGCGCTGCGGGTCAGCGTAGTAGTGGAACTCATCCATCACGACCTGGTCAATATCGGCCTCGGCTCCTTCGCGCAGCGCAATATTGGCAACGATCTCAGCAGTCGCGCAGATAATCGGCGCCTTGCCATTGACGGTGGCATCACCGGTCATCATGCCGACGTTATCGGCGCCGAAAATCTCACACAGAGCAAAGAACTTCTCGCTCACCAGCGCTTTAATCGGCGCGGTGTAGAAGCTGCGGCCGCCCTGGGCCATGCACAAAAAGTGCGCGGCGATAGCCACCATCGACTTACCCGACCCCGTCGGCGTGGCAAGGATGACGTGGTCACCACCGGCCAGGGCGAGAGTCGCCTCCTCCTGGGCAGGGTAGAGGCTTATCGACCGTGACTGTGTCCACCTGGTGAAACAGTCAACGGCGGCCTCCGACACCATGGAGTCGGGAACCTCGGCAAGGTCAGGCAACATCTGTGAGAGAAGCACAAACCCAGCGTAGCTAAGCCCCGGACATTACTGCCCGGGGCGTGACGGAAAACTAACTAGCGGCGAAACCAAGAACGCAGCTTCTTCGGCAAGCGCCGCACGGCGTGTTCGCCCAGAGCCCTCGCAAAAGATTCGGGCTGCTGCTGGTCCGACGTATCCGCCGCCGCATGGGGTTCCGTGTCCACAGTGCGGTCAGTGCCGTCAATGCTGTCAGCGTCGTCAGTGCTATCAGCGTCGTCGGCTGCTGCGGTTTCCGCAGAATCGGCAATACCGGCGGCATCGTCGGAAAGCTCATTGACCGGATCTGTAGCCGCATCGCGTGGGCTGCCGGCGTTGTCGGTATCCGCGCCGCCTGGACGGGGAGCGGAGGCGTTCTTAGCCAAAAACTCCTCGAACTCCGCGCCCAACTCGTCAGCAGTGGCCATCGACCCATCCGGGCGAATCAGCGGACTGGACTCCAACATCGAGCGTCGACGTTCTTCCTCGTCATGCTGCTGCTCGAGCATATGCACCAGCCGACCGATCTCCTCGGTCTCTTCGACCTGCTCGCCGAGCATCTCTTGGACACGTTCGGACTCACGCTCAATAGCCTCAGTGGGAAGTTCCAGGCCACCGACGTCGGAAAGCACCTGCAGCAATGCAAGCACCGCATTCGGGTACTCCGACTGGGCGATATAGTGCGGCACCTGGGCAGTAAAGCCACTTGTGGTGCCGCCGCGACGGGAAATCTCCAGCTCAAGACGTAAGCTCGCCGCACCCGGAACAGTGACCCGCTGGCCCCAGGACCGGTAGCGCTCCATCACATCGCGGTCGGTGCCGTGGCAGATGATATTCATCGGCCGGGTATGCGGAACCGTCATCGGTGCAGCATAAAGCGCCACAGTGCGCCCAACATTAAACCGCTCGGCTAAATCGGCGACCGCAGAAGAAAACGCATCCCACCGGAAATCCGGCTCCGGGCCCGATAGCAGCAGGAAGGGCTTGCCGGAACCATCGCGCATGACCTCCAGCGACAGGCCCATATCGTCGATACTGGCCACCTCGTCGCCGATCATGGTCACCGCCGGTCGACGGGAGCGGTAGTCAATGAGCTCATCATTGTGGAACGAGACAATTCGACGGTGGTCGAGGTTGCTCAGCAGGTGCTCGGCAGTAGCCCCAACGGCAAGGCCTGCGTCGGCATAGCCCCGCAGGGCCACCACCATCGTCAGGCGACCATCCTGGGCGCGTACGTCGGGAGTGGGAATCTCCAGGTGGTACATGCCATTGTCGCTTTCGTTCGTTGACATTGTGGGGTCGCCTCCTTTCGCGGCCGGAATGTGAGGAACCAGTCTACCTGGCCCGCACTCAGATTTAGTGTCGTGCTAGGCATAACGACGTGGCATACGGAAGTATTCCGCATTCGCACCATCGTATTCGAACAAGTTATCCACTATTGCGGCACAATCCACAAAACCGGGCCCACAGGTGCCTGCGTGCCGACGCCGACGCCACTGAACAAGGCACGGTCACAGCATGCCCGACACAAGCAGCCAGCCACAGCCCTTCGACCTCGACACCATCGCATTCTTTACCAACCTGCCGGGGTACCTCGGCTTTCACCCTTCCAATATCGTCGCCATGCTGATGCGCACCGAAGCGTCAAACCCCACCGGGCCTTATGGCGCCTACCACCCCGAGCAGACCTTCAAAGCAGCCCTTCTCATCCGCAACCTCGATAAACCCGATGAGCTTGCCGACGATATCCGCAATGTCCTCGTCGAAGACACCGATGTGGAGTGGGTGGATTTCTTCTTCATCAGTCCTGAGTGGGCACACCCTGTCACAACAACCCTGGGCGAGGATCTGGCAGCGGTTGTACGCACAGCGGGCGTAAAACTCGGCGTTGTCGCAGGTGTTGCCGCTATTTCACCTGGCACCGAGATCTATACCCCGGATGGTTGCATGGTGGGGTGGGTCGGTGATCCGGCGCAAAGCTGTTCTGCGCTTGCTCTGGCCCAATCCGGCGAGGCCATCGCACCGGACTTCGCCGCACTGGCACAACGCTTCGAGCCGGACCCCTTCGCCCCACAAGAACTCATCCAGGATGTTGTGGCGCAGGTGCAAGCGCAGTGGCAAGAAATACTGCGCACAGAGGTACCGCAGGAAACCTGGCGGCGCCGCCAGCGGTGGTGGCGGCAGTGGAATAACCTCGTCGATGCGATCGACGCAGGTAAGCGGCCGATCTGCGATATCTTGAGCGACCGTGAAGCCATCGAGATCGTCGCCCAATCACTGTGCGACCTCACCATCCGCGATATGACAATGAGTGTTATCAGTGACTACGACAGAGAACCCGTGGTGCGTGCTATCTGGTTGGCCGCAGGACGGTGCCTTGGCGGAGAACTGCGGGCCCACGCCTTGGCCTGCTACGCGCTGGACAGGTATGCGATGGGAAGTTATACCGCAGCCCAATATGCACTCGAAGCGGCAGCCCAAACATTTCCGGGGCACAACCTGAGCTCATTATTGTCCCGGGCCATCAACACTGGGCAAGGGGATATGGCGGTGTCGACCATGCTGTCCACAAGCTATGAGCTGATCAAAGAAATGGCGCCCCACCATTCGCTGTGAACAGTGGGGCGCGCAAAAACGCCAGTGCTACGGCTTACCGCCGTGCGGAATAGGCCTTATCGCCTAGCTGGGAGGTGAACTCCCAGGCATCGGTGACAATGGTCTTCAGATCCGTCAGCTGCGGGTTCCACCCGAGCTCGGCGATAGCCTTCGCGGAAGAAGCAATGAGGGTGGCCGGGTCGCCATCGCGGCGCGGGGCCTTCTCCTCAGGAATCTCGTGTCCGGTGACCTCACGGCACGTATCGATGACTTCGCGAACCGAGTAGCCATCGCCGGAGCCGAGGTTGTAGATGCGGTGCACCCCAGGCTTATTCGACTGCAAGGCCAACAGGTGGGCGTCAGCGAGGTCTTTGACATGGATATAGTCACGCACGCAGGTGCCATCAACGGTGGGCCAGTCATCGCCGAAGACCATGATCTTGTCCCGATGGCCAAGTGCTACCTGCAATACCAGCGGAATGAGGTGGGTTTCGATCTCCCGGTTTTCGCCATAGCCGTGCCAGGCGCCGGCAACATTGAAGTAGCGCAGGCTCGTCGCCGCCAGCCCGTACGCCTCGGCGTAGGAGGTGATTGCGTAGTCAATAGCAAGCTTGGTGGCGCCATAGGGGTTCGTCGGTGCCTTGGGGCTGTCCTCGGTAATCGGTACCTGCTCGGGTTCACCGTAGGTAGCCGCAGTGGAGGAGAACACCAGATTATTGGTGTCAGTAGCCCGCATCGCATCGAGCAACGCAAGCGTGGTGCCGACGTTGCCATGCCAATAAGCGGCAGGGTCCTGGCAGGACTCACCCACCAAAGAGCGGGCGGCGAAATGAGCGACACCGTCGAAATTGCCACCGGCGAGCACCTCATGGGCACAGTCGGCGACGTCGCCCTCAATGAAGGTCACGTCGGGGTGCAAGGCATCCCGATTACCGGTACTGAGGTTGTCGATGACAGTGACGTCGTGGCCACTTTCGGCGAGAACAGCTGCAGTTACACCGCCGACATAACCGGCGGCTCCAGTAACAAGGAGTTTCACTTTCGGGTCACCGTCACAGCGTGGGCAAGTTCTTCCGGGATGTCCAGAGAATGGTCATTATGGGAAACAGTCACACGTCCGGAGTGTACCTCGATCTCGACCTCGGTCCCGGGGAAGACCTTGGCAGCGTAGAGACGGCGCATGTAGGTGTGCTCCATCTGCAAGATCTCATTGATCTGCTCAATGACGACGGTGTACGGGCCGCCCTCCGGGATCTCTGACAGACGAACCGCATCCGCGGTGGGCACCACCGGATCGGCGCCAAGCTTATCCAGGCCCGGGATCGGGTTGCCGAAGGGGGAGTAGTCGTGATTGCTGAGCACAGAAATCAGCCGACGCTCAACCTCTTCACTCATCACGTGCTCCCAGCGGCACGCCTCATCGTGAACCTTGTCCCAGTTCAAGCCGATAATATCGACGAGCAAGCGCTCAGCCAGGCGGTGCTTACGCATAACCGCAGTGGCCAAATCGCGGCCTTGCTCAGACAGCTTCAGGCTGCGATCGGGAGCGACAGCGACCAGACCGTCGCGCTCCATGCGGGCGACAGTTTGGGACACCGTCGGGCCCGACTGCTCGAGGCGCTCAGCAATGCGCGCACGCAGTGGCACGATGCCTTCTTCTTCGAGCTCGTAGATGGTTCGAAGATACATCTCAGTGGTATCTACCAGGTCCCTCACGTCACGTCCTCCGGTCTTATACGGTTCGCAGCTTCCCGTCGGCAGCGACCTCGGGGTGAAGCATGGTGTTGCACGGCCGAACTTCTCAGTTGGTAACGGCAGGCAACGTAGGATTAAAGGATAACTGAAATCAGTGCCTTTAGTGCGGAGCTCAGACACGTTTATATTTCCCGGGTCCAGCCCCTGTAAACAAGGTGTGCGCTGGGGCTTCTTTTCACAGTGCAGAAAAGGTATGCCCAGCACACCACGTCCAGCTACTTAGCGTAGGCGCGCAATTTGTCCGCGCGATCGCCATCTCGCAGCTTCGCCATCACCTCACGCTCTATCTGGCGCACCCGCTCACGGGAAAGCCCAAAGTGGCGGCCAATCTGGTCCAAGGTGCGGGGCAAACCATCATCGAGCCCATAGCGAAGCTTGATGACCTCACGCTCCCGCAGCTCCAGAGTGGACAACACCCGGCGCACATCGTGATGCCGCAAAGCGGCGACCACAGCCTCCTCGGCATCAGTGGCTTCAGAATCCTCAATGAAGTCACCCAGCGGGGCTTCCTCATCGGTACCCACCGGCATATCCAGGCTCACCGGGTCCCGAGACTGGCGGAGCAGCATCTCGATTTTTTCCTCCGGAATGCCGGTCTCGTCAGCTAATTCCTCATTGGTGGCTTCCCGGCCCAGCTGCTGGTACAGCTCACGCTTAATCCGGGAAATCTTATTGACCTGCTCAACTAAGTGAACAGGAAGCCGAATCGTGCGGGACTGATCGGCCATACCGCGGGTAATTGCTTGGCGAATCCACCAGGTTGCGTAGGTAGAGAACTTAAAACCCTTGGTGTAGTCGAATTTCTCCATAGCGCGGATAAGACCCAGGTTGCCTTCCTGGATCAGATCCAATAGCGGCATACCGCGTCCGGTGTAGCGCTTAGCCAGCGACACCACCAACCGCAGGTTGGCTTCGAGCAGATGAGCACGAGCCGCTTTGCCCTCTTTCACCAGCACCTTCATGTCACGCTTTTTAGCGCGGGTGACCTTGACGCCCTCGGCAAGCAGGTGTTCGGCGTACACACCGGCTTCAATCTGCTTAGACAGCTCAACTTCTTCTTCGGCAGAAAGCAGCGCGGTTTTACCGATGCCGTTGAGATAAACGCGGACCAGGTCCTGCGAGGGGTTGTTGTTATTACCCGAGCGTCGGCCTCGATCGACCGTGGTGCCCTTGTCATCTGTGGGTAGGGCATCCGCGTTTGTCATATGCACCGGCCTCCTGGATCGTCGCGATGTTCATAAGGTTTAACGAACGGACTTTAGAGATTGTTCCCCAGCAGTCAGGTACTTATTTTCCACACCGCCCCGCACGCACTATTTAGGCAGGTAAATCGGTCTAACATTCCACAAGAACAGTAAACGGGCCATCATTGACCGACTCGACTTTCATCATCGCCCCGAACTGTCCAGTAGCCACCGATAAACCCCGATCCCGTAAATCGGCCACAATCCGGTCAATAACCTCGGCCGCCTGCGCCCCAGGTGCCGCCGCTGACCACGACGGCCGCCGCCCCTTAGCCGTAGCCCCCAATAAAGTGAACTGCGACACCACCAACACCGGGGCGCCGACATCAGCAGCGCTGACCTCACCATCCAAAATCCGCAACTCGGCGATCTTGCGGGCCATGGTCTGCCAGGCATCCTCGACATCATCGCGGCCCACACCCACCAGAGCCAGCACACCACCGGTCTGGCCGCCATCAATCTCGCCGACGACCTCGTCGCCCACAGTCACCATCGCCCGGGTCACCCGCGTCAACACAGCCTTCATAGCCCCATCCCTTCTTCATCAGCGTCCTCGGTTACAACGAGATCAGTAGGCAGCACAATGCCGTGGCGCACCAGATCCACAATCACCCCGACCGAGCGCTCAGTGCCATCGCCATCACCGAAAGCGCCAAACTCGGCCATTAACTCCACGGTCACCCGCAACGGAATATCCGGGTGGAGAGCACCCAATAGGGCAGTGGTGCCCGGATCGGTATCGTGGCTCCACCGCGGCCCATCAGTGCGACAGACCCGGGCTGTGATCGGCTCAAAGCCCTGGCGGGCCTCAACGTCGGCAAGCTCGACTTTCTCAATAGCGACATCGGGGCGCACCTGGAATGAGGCATCGAGAATATCGTCGGCACTGCGATGGCGAAGCCACTGACTGCGCGCCAAAAACTCCTCAGCCTCCTCAGCAAACGACCCACCCAGGGCCTGCGGCATCACCTCACAGGTGACCTCACTAGGCCCAGTAATGGCATGCAAGGTGATATAGCCAAAGCCGACGCCGGTGACACCATGATCGTGCAGATGCTGCACCCAACGACGCATCCGCTCACGGCCGTGCTCAGTACGCGGGTCAACCGACTCATCACGCAACCAGGTGCCCACATAGGTCATGGCGTCGACATGGTCGCGCTGCACAATCCAGGCCTCCACTCCCTCAGCCGGCAACCATGAGGCAAGCCGGGACTCCCAGGACTCATCATCTGAAGTGACCCAGGCGCCCAGCAGGTGAGCGGTACCGTCCTCGGCGAGGTAGTCGGGGATCTGGCGCAACAACAACTCGGTCGCCCCATCGAGATCCAAACCCGAATCCCGGTAGACATGGCCGACCTCAGGCGGGCCCACCACAAAAGGTGGATTGGCAACAATCCGGTCGAAGGTGCGCCCCGCTACCGGCGCAAACCAGCTACCCGTTAGTACTTCGGCATCGACGCGCCCAGCTGCGTTGAGGCTGGCCCGGGCAAAAGCATTCGCCCGCTCGCTGATATCGGTGACCACAAGGGAGCCCGCCGATAGTTGCCCCAACGCTTGAATGCCGCAGCCGCCGCCCAGATCCAAAACCGATCCCACCGGCGAACACGGGGTGATATCAAGCAACGACCGGGAAGCCCGGCCCACCCCAGGCACATGATCGCGGCCGGGAATATGCGGGCGCATGGACGCATCCCGGTCGGAGAAGGCGAACACGGTGGTCTCGCCTACCGTGATCGGGCGGATATCGATAGTCGCGTACAGCTCACCGGATTCGGTTGCCGCAAGCACATCGCAGTCAACCAGCGCATCAGTAAGTTCGTCGCCAAAGACTTCACGCAACGGCGCTGGCTCACCGACGACCACACCGCGAATCACGCTGCGCAACCCCTCCGACACGGTCGAGCCAGCATCCCCGGCGCGGTCTAAGGCCCACAGCACGCCTGCGGGTTCACCGCGATCCAGAGCGCAGATGCCATCGTCGGAAAGCGCGGCGGATAACCCCTCAGGGCTAAACCCGACATCGTGCAATGCTTGGGCCAGCGTGGCGGCGTGACCGGCGAATTTATTCAGTTTTTCCGTCGTCGGTGGAGTCATCGGTGTCCTCATTCGGGGCATCGTCGGTGGGCATATCAATCACAATCGAGTCATCAGCATCCGCGTCGCCGTCAGCGTCGGAAAGCGGCTGCTCTGCCGCAGGCAACGCCCCCAGCGAACCACCAGCTAGTTGGTTCTGCTGCGCCGCCGCCCACCGCGCGGCCTCAGCACGAGCCGCAGCTGGTTTATACACCCTGGGCGCACGCCGGTCGGCTGGCTCACCAACACCATTGGCAATCACCACGGCAATCCACGGCATCGGCACACTCACAACCGTCAACACCGCAGCCAACCAGGGCAGGTCCCACCACATAATCGCCGCACCAGCTAAAAGCAGCAGCGGAATACGCGATAGCTGCAGCAACGTGTAGGTATGGCGACGTTGATTGTAATTTCGTTGCGGCGAAGTGCGCGCGTCAGTAATGAGCGCCGTGTCCCTCCGATTCTTCCGCCGCAGTCGAGCCATGCCTTTGACGGTACTCGCCGCCGCGACACCGCGAACCATTAGCGGGCTAATGCCAAGCACACCAGCCCAGGGGAGGGGTCGATCTGACTGTGCGCGGCCGATGCGGCACAATCGCATTCGTGACCACCCCGCTGAAAACCACCAAAACCATCGAACGTCCCGACGTTGACACGTCGAACACCACCGACGATGACACCCCAAAGTTCTTCCACTACGTCAAGAAGAACAGCATCGTCGAATCGGCGGTCAGCGGCAGTTATGTAGTAGCCCTGTGCGGTGAGACCTTCCCAGTGAAGAAGTCCGCCAAACCGGGCTCTCCGGTATGCCCGGACTGCGAACGGATCTACCAAAGCCTCCGTCGTAAATAAGCGTGAGCGGACTGCGGCAATGGCAGCACGAAGCCCTCGAGGCTTACCGGGCTGCCCAACCGACTGACTACCTCGCGGTCGCGACCCCAGGGGCCGGCAAAACCACCTTCGCCCTGCGCCTAGCAGCCGAATTGCTTGCCGACCGGCAGGTCGACCGCGTGTTTGTGGTGGTGCCCACTGAGCACCTGAAAAAGCAGTGGTCTCAGGCTGCCGCGCGCGTGGGCATCCAATTAGACCCAGATTTCACCAACTCCCGCGGCGTGCTCAACCCCGCTTTCCACGGCATTGCGGTTACCTATGCCCAGGTCGCGGTGGCGCCCTATAAGCACCAGACTCTCGCGGAGAGCCGCCGCACCTTGGTGATCCTCGATGAGGTGCACCACGGTGGTGACGCCAAAAGCTGGGGTGAGGGCATCGAAATTGCTTATAGCGACGTCACCCGACGGCTGTGCTTGACGGGTACCCCGTTTCGGTCCGACGACGCTGCCATCCCCTTTGTGCGCTATGTCGAAGATGCTGAAGGAAACCGCACCTCCGCCGCCGATTACACCTACGGCTACCGCGAGGCGCTTGCCGACGGCATCGTCCGGCCAGTGGTGTTTTTGGCTTATTCCGGTGAAGCCCGCTGGCGTGACTCCGCCGGCGAGGAATTCGCCGCCCGGATCGGTGATATCGCCACCCCGGAACAAACCACCCGGGCCTGGCGGACCGCCTTGGACCCGAAAGGCGACTGGATTCCCTCGGTGTTGCGTGCGGCCCACACCCGTCTGCAACAGACTCGGCGGGATGTGCCCGATGCTGGCGGCCTTGTGATCGCTACCGACGCGGCCTCGGCACGCGCCTATAAGCGCATTCTGGAGTCCCTGTCGTCGACACCGGTGGCGCTAGTGCTGTCCGACGAGGAGGGCAGCTCCCAACGCATCGCTGATTTCAGTGCCTCTACCGATGAATGGATGGTGGCGGTGCGGATGGTCTCCGAGGGGGTGGACGTGCCGCGGCTTGCCGTTGGCGTCTACGCCACTAGTGCTTCGACACCATTGTTTTTCGCGCAGGCGGTTGGTCGTTTCGTGCGTTCGCGGCGCCCCGGGGAGACCGCTTCGGTATTCCTGCCCTCAGTTCCGGTGCTGCTGGATCTTGCCAGTGAGATGGAAGCCCAACGCACGCATGTGCTTGGCAAACCCGACCGGCCCAATGAAGGCTGGGATGACGATCTGGTCGCAGAGGCCAATCGGCAACGCGATGAACCCGATGAACTGCCGCCCTATGAGTCTCTCGGGGCCGACGCTGAGCTGGATTACCTCATCTATGACGGGTCGTCCTATGGCACGGCGACGCTGGCTGGGTCAGCGGAGGAAGCCGATTACTTGGGCCTGCCGGGTCTGCTCAACGCGGATCAGATGAAGGTCTTGTTGCAAAAGCGGCAGGAGCAGCAGCTCAATGCCCGCGAAGAAGCATCTGCGCAGCCACGGGTGGGGCGCACCTCAGGCGATACCGACAGTGCTGCTCCAGTGGTGCCGCCGCCGGTGGGAACGAGGTTTAGTCAACCCAGTCAGGGCGGGTCATCGACGTTCGGTGCGATGAGTGAGGAAATGCCGCGGCTGCGCAAAGAGCTCAACACGCTTGTGGCAATGACTGCTGCACGCACTGGGCGGCCACATGGCCAGATCCATAATGAGGTGCGCCAACGCTGCGGTGGGCCGCCGACCGCGCTGTGTTCGGTGGACCAACTCCGGCAACGGATCAGCTTTTTGCGCAAGGGCTAGGCGGCGGTCAAAACCGCTGAGCTTTTTAGGGCATCGGTAACACTTTTCCCTTTGGAAAATGCGATAATTGGTGAGGTATGCGTTAGACGCGGCATAGCGAGACACCCACAGGATGACGCTATGTCGATGTAATAAAATGTAATCAGTCAACTGGAGCGTACGGCGCCCTAGTTGCCTCCAGCCCATAACATCATCTGGACGGGGTACTCAAGCTATGTCAGTACAGACTTCCTCCCGGAACGGCCAGCACTTATCTGAGGGCCAGAAGGATCGAGGTCGCGCCCCGCGCGCACTCTTCCGCGAACGCAGTGGTCTTATCATCGGCGTCGTTTTGGCGTTTGTCGTCTATTACGTCATGCCGAGCGACTTGTCGTATCAACTGCGCGCCACCGCCGCTGCAACAGTGTTGATCGCCGTCTGGTGGATGTCGGAAGCCATCCCGATCGCCGCCACCGCCCTGGTACCCCTGGTCCTTTTCCCAGCTCTTGGCCTATCCGATATCGGGGATTTCTCGGGTTCGTACACCAACCCGACGATCTTCTTGTTCATGGGCGGCTTCATGCTGGCGCTGGCTATGCAGCGATGGAACCTGCATAAGCGCATCGCACTGTGGGTACTGAGCTTCATGGCAAGCTCCTCGCAGATGCTCATCTTGGGCTTCATGCTCGCCACCGGCTTTTTGTCGATGTGGGTATCGAATACTGCCACCGCCGTGATGATGCTGCCCATCGGTGTCTCCGTGCTCGCTAAGGTCGTCGATATTGTGCGCGAAGGCAAGAAGCATGACAGCTCCTCCACGACGGATAGTGCCGCCCAGGACATCGCCGAAGACGCCGAAGAGGACAGCGCCCCGAACTCCAATTTCGGTATCGCCCTGATGCTGGGTATCGCTTATTCGGCCTCCATCGGTTCGCTGGGCACCATCATTGGTACCCCGCCCAATGCGATGCTTGTCGCCTATATGTCAGAAAACCACGACCTGGAAATCGGGTTCGGGCGCTGGATGCTCGTGGGTGTTCCGGTGGCTATGGTGCTGATGCTGGTGGCGTGGGTGCTGCTGACCTTCGTGTTCTACAAGCCCGAGATCAACAAGATGCCGGGCGGTCGAGAAATGATGAAGGCGCAGCTGAAAGACCTCGGCCCGATGTCCACTGGTGAAAAGCGCGTGCTGATCGCCTTCATCGCCGCAGCCCTGGCCTGGGTCTTTGTTCCGGTGCTGTGGAAGGAAACCTTATTCTCCGACGCGGTCATCGCCATGACCGTCGGTATTGCACTGTTTATTATTCCTGGCGGCCGCAGCGGCGTGAAGCTGCTGACCTGGCGCAATATGAACGAACTGCCGTGGGGTGTGCTGCTGCTCTTCGGTGGCGGCCTGGCGCTTTCCACCCAGTTCACCAAGTCTGGCCTATCGGAGTGGATCGGTGAGCAGATGGAGGGCCTCGGCGGCCTGCCGGTGCTGTTCATCATCGGCGGTATGGTGCTGGTGGTTCTTCTGCTGACCGAGTTCACCTCCAATACCGCTACTGCCGCGACCTTCCTGCCTATCGTCGGCGGTATCGCCCTCACCCTCGGGGTGGACCCGATGGTCTTCTGCGTGCCCGTCGCCTTGGCTGCTACCTCCGCCTTCGTGATGCCGGTTGCTACCCCGCCGAACGCTATTGCCTACGGCTCGGGCTACGTGACCATGCAGAGCATGATCAAGGTGGGTATGTGGCTCAACCTCATCGCGATGGTTCTTATCTCCATCACCTCGGTGACTCTGCTGGGTTGGGTTTTCAACCTGGTCTACTAAGACCTGCACACCAACAAAAAACCGAGCCTGTGCCCCGCATTTGCGGGCAAGCACAGGCTCGGTTTTCGTATGCCGGATAGGCAAGCAGGAAGCGTGTCTACTCCAAGTAGTCGCGCAGCACCTGAGAACGCGAGGGGTGACGCAGCTTCGACATCGTCTTCGACTCGATCTGGCGGATACGTTCGCGGGTAACGCCGTAGACCTGTCCGATCTCATCCAGCGTGCGGGGCATGCCGTCGGTAAGGCCGAAGCGAAGCTCCACAACGCCAGCCTCACGCGGAGACAGTGTTTTGAGCACATCCTGCAGCTGGTCCTGCAGCAAGGTGAAGGACACCGCATCGACGGCGATCACAGCCTCGGAGTCCTCGATGAAGTCACCAAGCTGCGAGTCGCCCTCATCGCCGATGGTCTGATCCAACGAGATCGGCTCACGGGCGTACTGCTGGATCTCGAGGACCTTCTCCTCGGTGATATCCATCTCGCGGGCCAGCTCGAACGGAGTGGGCTCGCGGCCCAGATCCTGCAGCAGCTCACGCTGAATACGGCCCAGCTTATTGATGACCTCCACCATATGCACCGGGATACGAATGGTGCGGGCCTGGTCGGCCATAGCGCGGGTGATCGCCTGACGAATCCACCAGGTGGCGTAGGTCGAGAACTTATAGCCCTTGGTGTAGTCGAACTTCTCGACTGCGCGAATCAGACCAAGGTTGCCTTCCTGAATGAGGTCAAGGAAAGCCATGCCGCGGCCGGTATAACGCTTCGCCAAGGACACCACCAGGCGCAGGTTAGCTTCCAGCAGGTGGTTTTTCGCGCGCTGGCCATCACGAGAAATCTCTCGCAGGTCACGGCGCTGGGCGTGGGGGAGACGCTCGCCGGCCTTTTTCGCCTCATCGATCTTGTACTGGGCGTACAGGCCAGACTCGATGCGCTTGGCCAGAGAAACTTCTTCCTCAGCGGTCAGCAGGGCAACCTTGCCGATCTGTTTGAGGTAGGCCCGGACCGAGTCGGCAGAAGCAGTAAGCTCGGCGTCCTTACGGGCCTGGCGCAGCGCTGCTGACTCGTCCTCGTTCCAGACTTCGTCGACGCTGTCGGCATCAGCGGCGTCATCGTCGGAATCGTCGTCGGCATCCTCGTCGCTGTCTTCGTCGTCAAGTTCTGGGACCAAGGCAGTGGCGATATCGATGTCGACGTCATCATCATCGTCGAGCTCGTCGTTATCCTCAGCTTCGGCATTCTTCGCCTTCGCAGAGGTCGCCTGCACTGACTCCGCGTTATCAGCCTTCTTGGCTGCGCGTTTACGAGTCGTTTTCTTCGCAGCCGTCTTCTTCGCAGCTGTTTTCTTCGCCGCGCGTTTGCGAGTGGTTTTCTTCGCAGTTTTCTTCGCGGTCTTCTTCGGCGTCGATGTTGACTCGGCTGCCTCGGCACCGGCTTCAGCGGTTTCGGAGGTGGCCGCAGCGGTGGTTTTCTTCGCCGCAGTGCGCTTACGAGTGGTCTTTTTCGCTGCGGTTTTCTTCGCGGCGGTCTTGCGGGTAGTCCTTTTGGCTGCAGTCTTCTTCGCAGCTGTCTTCCGCGTCGTTTTCTGCGCCGACGCGGCAGCGTCGCCCTGAGAATCGGAGCCTTCGGACGCCGTCGGCTGATCATTTTCGTTGACTGCCACGAATGCCCTTTCACAATAAGATGTCGTGTGTACGGCCGCGCCCACCATAGTCGGGGCACGAACCCTCACCTGACAGTGCATGCCAGGTGCGACCGCCCCGTGGTGCAATGCCACAAGCACGGCCGTATATTGCCGATAAATAGCGCCACGGCGGCCGACGAAAGGTATCGCCGAAACGTGTCGGTGCTAGGTCCACAACAGTGGAAGAGCCAGCCGACCGTGAATCAACTCACCATTGTAACGAACCAACCGCCGCAGGCGGTTATCCGGTAGCGGCGCCGCGCGCGTCGAGGCAACCAGAATCAGGGGCGCAGACCCTGCTGAACCGCCATTGCCGCACCGACAATACCGGCCTGATTCTGCAGCTTAGCGGGCACAACTGGGGTGCGAGTCTCCAGCAATGGGACCCACTTTTCGTGCTTCCGGCTAATACCGCCGCCCACGATAAATAGAGTCGGCCACAGCAGGTCCTCATAGGTGTTAAGCACCTTCGAGACCTTCTTGGTCCACTTCTTATACGACATTTCCTTGCGCTCGCGCACTGCCGCGGAGGCGATATGCTCGGCTTCCTTACCGTCGACCTCCAGGTGGCCGAACTCGGTATTGGGGAACAGCTTGCCGTCGTGCAGTAGTGCCGAGCCGATACCGGTGCCGAAGGTCAAAAGCACCACCGAGCCTTTTTTGGCTCGCTCATCACCGTAGGCAGCCTCAGCCATACCGGCCGCATCAGCGTCGTTAAGCACGTGCACATCGCGGCCAGGCAGGTGCCGGGCGAAAAGCTCCGCGCAATCAAGGTTGACCCAGCTTTTATCGATATTGGCGGCCAACAGTGCGGTCTGATTACGCACCACCGAGGGCAACGTCACCCCGATGGGCCCCTCCCAGCCGGCGATCTCGACGATTTCGGCGATGGTGGCAGCCACAGCATCAGGGGTGGCTGGCTGTGGGGTCTTGATTTTGATGCGGTCCCCAACGAGGGTGCCGTTATCTAAATCGACCACACCGCCTTTAATGCCCGAGCCGCCGACGTCAATGCCGAATCCATGGTTGTCACTCATGGCGTCAATTGTACGGCCGGGGCACAATAGCGCCATGGCGGAACACACATCAGATTGCCCTGTTGAGCCCTCCTTTACGGAATTGCGGGAGCTTGCGCGCACTATTGCCGCCGCAGCCGCAGATCTGGTGCGGCGGCGCCGGGCTGAACTTATTGCCGGCTCCGGCGCAGGGCTTGTCGACGGCACGGAGACGAAGTCCAGTTCGGTCGACCCGGTCACGGTCGTCGATAAGGAATCTGAGCAGCATATTCGTGACCTCATCGCCGCCTTGCGCCCAGCTGACGCGGTGTTTGGTGAGGAACAGGGTGGACAGGCCCGCCCTGGGGGAGATGATCAGCAGGTGCGGTGGGTGGTTGACCCCATTGATGGCACCGTGAATTTCCTCTACGGGCTACCAGCGTTTTCTGTGTCCATTGCGGCAACAATTGGTGGCACAGCTGTGGCCGGGGCGGTCGCCGATATTGCCCACCAGCGTGTGTTCCATGCCGCCCGCGGCGCCGGTGCGGCAGTCACGCTTGCCGACGGGCGAACCGTATCGCTGCAGGCCAACCAACCTGCCGACTTGAGCCAGGCATTATTGGGCACCGGGTTTAGTTATGACGCGCATAATCGCGCCCAACAGGGACGGTGGATTGCTGAGCTATTGCCGCAGGTCCGCGATATTCGTCGGATGGGCTCGGCTGCGTTGGATCTGTGTTTTCTTGCCGACGGTGGCCTCGACGTTTTCTATGAACACGCCCTGAATGAATGGGACTACGCCGCCGGGGCTGTGATTGCCGAAGAAGCCGGGGTTCAGGTGTGCCTGCCGGATGGGGAGGGCGCCCCGCTGTTGGCAGCAGCCCCGTCGGTGGCTGAAGAGTTTTTCGCCGCTGTGCGCGAGGTCGGCGCGGACCGGCCGATTGGTGAGGGGCTAGCAGACCTCGTGTGAGCCGCTGTCGATATCCACAGTGGCGGGATCGGCGCCGTTATTGAGCTCATTGAGGGCGTTGGTCACCGAGGGGGCATCCTCGATTCCCGTATAGCCGCGCCCCAGGGCCATGTCGACGGTGCCGTCGGTGCGGCCATCGTCGATAAGTTCAAAACACGGCACCAAAACGTGCAGAGTATGTGCCTTGGCAATCGAGTCTGGCCCGAAGCGCAGTTGGCCGTGACAGTTGAGGTCCTGCTCGGTAATCACCGGGTCATTGCCGGCCGCCCCTTCGGGATGTTGCATAAAACCCAGGGTGGATAATTTATCCGCGACCCGGGTGGCGTCACCGGCTTCACCATTGGCGTTGAGGACGCGAACCGGGATCTCATTGGGGCGGGCTACTGGTTCACCGAAAAGCTCAGTCGATGGCACCGTGCGCCCGACCTCAGCGCGACCACAGGCCACCGGGGCTGGGTCTGAGGTGCGGGTGGCCACTAAGACCCACGCGGCGAGCATGGCGGCAATAAGGACACCGAGAAGTATGTAATAGGGCAGCGGGTTATATCCCGGTACGCCTCTGGAGACCCGCTTCATCGGTGCCCTTTCGGTCGTGGTGGCAATGGTCGTGACCGTTTCAGCATAGTGACTTTGCTTCCAGACCTGGCTGTAGACAGCTCGTCGACCCCAAAAGAGGGCCTTTGAGCAGCAAATATGACAAGCTTTCCGCGGTGACATAGTATCCGCGCAGACGCAACAACAGCGCCAAAGGTTGGACCCCTGTGGAGGAGGGCTTGCAGATGGCAGTCGATTACGATTCCCCGCGCACGCAGAGCGAAGAAATGGAGACTGACTCGCTGGAAAAGCTTCAGGCTGCAGCTGCTGAAGCAGAGGTCGCCGATGATGACGATGGAGAAATCGTCGAACCCTTCGAGCCGAAGGAAGTAGACCTATCGGGTGAGGAACTGGAGATCTCCGTCGTGCCGCGGCGCGATGACGAGTTCACCTGCGGTTCCTGTTTCCTAGTGCAGCACGTCTCCATGATTGCGAAAGAACCCGAAGACGACCTCCCGTACTGTCGCGACTGCGTGTAGCAGCCCACCGCACGGGTATGCCCGCCGATCCGGTACCGGGTCGGCGGGCATTGTCTTTTTTTTCAGCCGTGCGCGGTTGTTCAACCAGGCAGGCAGAAACTTTTAGGCGCTGGTGCGGTGCTTACCAAGGAACTCATCAAGCAGCGTTTCTGCGTGGCGGGAAGACACCAACCAATACGGTGTGGGGTCATCCGGGTCATCGAGCACCAAAAGCACCATGTCCGGAACCCAGGAGTGGGTGACCAGGAACGCCGCGGGGTCCAGCTGGCGGCCCAGTGCGTTCTGCCGGGCGGATTCGGGAACCACCAGCGAACGGGCGACCACAGAAGCCGGCAATACAGCGTTGCCCGCGTAGAGCCAGCGCTCACCAGCACTGTCGACCTCGACGCGGACCAAGGTCTTCGACATCGTCACAAGCACCCAGATAGTCAGTGCGGTGAGAATGATGCCGCCCACAACAGTCCATATCGCTGGCCGGTTAAAGCCCACCTGGGCAGTACACACAGCGCAGGCAATGGCGCCTGCCACCCAGTACCACCACGGCACGTAGAGACGTTCGCGATAGATCTGGCCGGGGTTGTCGGTGTTCGTCGACTTACTCACACCGATGAGTCTACCGGGTAGGCACTATCGCCTACCGGCGCGTCACGCCCTGGCGGCAGGAAGTACTCTGCTGGGCTATGAACTCGAATCCTGATCTCGGCGACCTCCAGATTAAGCGTCTTGACCGCGACCTGCCGCTACCGCAGCGTGCGCATCACGATGATGCTGGTATCGACCTGCGCAGTACCGACGACGTCCAACTAGCCCCCGGTGAGCGCACTCTGGTGGGCACCGGTATCGCCATCGCGTTGCCGCAGGGCACCGTGGGACTGATCCACCCGCGTTCGGGTTTCGCGGCCAAGCATGGCCTCTCCATCGTCAACACCCCGGGAACTATCGACGCGGGCTACCGCGGTGAGATCAAGGTCTGTTTGATTAACCACGATCCGAATCAGCCGATTGTGATTGAACGCGGTGAGCGAATTGCGCAGCTGGTTATCCAGCGAGTTGAGCTGCCGAAGATTGTTGAGGTCGATGAACTTGTCGATACTGAGCGCGGCGCATCTGGTTATGGCTCCAGTGGGCGTGTCTAAGCACCGGCGCTATGTCCAACCGGGCGCTACCCTGGACTACTAGGTGCGCCGCAAAGCGCGCAATAAACGACATACAGCTCGATAACCGACGCTATCTAGGTGAGGAGACCACGCACTATGTGGCCTTTCGGCAAGAACAACGATAAAGACGACGACGCTGCCCAGCCGCAGCAGGCCCCAGCCGCCGACCAGGTGCAGGACAACCCTGCACCGGCTGACGCCCCCGACGCTGGCGCCGCAGCACCCCAGGCCGAAAGTGGCGCTCTCGGCGCCGAGGGCCCGTTCGATATCGATATCGACAAGCCCGAAAACCACGATTTCAGTGATTTCGCCAAGGCATCGGTCAACCTCGGTTCACTGCTGCTGCCGATCCCGAAAAACGGCGATATCCAGGTCGAGATGGGCCCCAATGGGCCGACCATGTTGCACTTGGTCACTCAGTACGGCCGGTTGACCCCGGTTGCCTTCGCCGCACCGACCTCCGGCGGCCTGTGGGCCGATTCGGCTGAAGATATTGAAAAGGGCCTCTCCGGTGATGGCCTGACCGTCACCCGCGAGCAGGGCCCGTGGGGCGATGAGGTCGTCGGCAAGCGCGATGGTGTGTGCATGCGCATCATCGGTGTCGAAGGCCCCCGGTGGATGCTGCGGGTTACCTGCGGCGGCCCCGAGGAAGGCAATGAGGATTTGGCGGCGATTGCCCGCGAGACCCTGGCCCGTATTTTCGTCAACCGCGGCGATAACCCGATCCCGGCCGGCCAGCCCTTGCCGGTGACCCTGCCGGCCCAGATGGCCCAGCAGATCCACGAGGCCTATAAGCAGCAGCAGGAAGCTGAAGCTGCCAAGGCAGACGAAGAAAACAAACCGGCCCAGCAGTGACCGAGCGCAACCCGATCCAGCACGCCCCCGACGGTGAGGACGCAGTAGCAGAAACCGCCAGCCTGCTTGAGCAGATGGGCGGTGTCTCCGGCCTGGTCGCTTCCACGCTGCCGGTGCTCGTCTTAGTGCCCGTCAACAGCATCTGGGGCCTGACCCCTGCGCTGGTCGCCTCGGTGGCTGTGGCCTTGGCCGTTTTTATCTGGCGGTGGGCGCGCAAAGAAAACCTGCAGCCAGCCTTTTCCGGCATGTTTGCCGTGCTCATTGGCGCCGGCATCGCCGTATTGCTCGGCGACGCCAAGGGGTTCTTCCTCTATGGCATCTGGTACTCGGCTCTGCTGGCGGTGATTTTCACCGTCTCGATGCTGTTGCGTCGGCCAGCGGTGGGTTATATCTGGGAAGGCCTCAACAGCGGCGATAGCAGCTGGGTGCGCAACCCAGTGATGCGCAAGTCCTACCAAATCGCCACAGGCGCCTGGGCGGTTGTTTTCGCAGCCCGCTTCCTTGTGCAGCACAGCTTCTACAACGCTGATGAAGTTGAGTGGTTGGGTGTCGCCCGTGTTGTCATGGGCTGGCCACTGACCGGCATTGCGTTGCTTATTTGTGTCTGGGCTGTCCGACGGGCACGCCACGCACAAGACACCCTCAGTGAACAGGAAACCCATGACTGAAGCCCCCGGCGCCACCGCCGATATTCGCATCGACCGGCCCGCACAGGGCGGTGAGTTTATCGGCACCCTCGACGGGCGCATTGTGCTCGTACGTGGCGCCATGGCCGGTGAGGTCGCCCGGGTTCGTTTCGACGACCCGAACGCCAAACTGCTACGCGGTGCTGCAGAAGACATCCTGGAACCATCGAGCCACCGGGTCGACACCTCCTGTCCGGCCGCCCGCGCCGGAGCTGGCTGCTGCGACTGGGCCTATATCGACAACGCCACCGCAATCCGTTTCAAAGCCGCCATTATCGCCGATGCGCTGCGTCGGATCGGCCGGTTTACGGCAGCGGAACTGCCCGACGTTATCGACAGCACCAGCCTCAAGCCCAGCACCGGGTGGCGCACCCGAGTCCGCCTGGGTGTGGACGATAACGGCCGGGCCGGGTTGCGCAAACGCCATTCCCGCGACCTGGTTGTCGCAACCGGCTGCACCCAAGTCGTCGACGGGCTGCTCGACGGTGTCGGAACTGAAGGTTTCTGCCCTCCCGGCGGGGAACTGCACGCGGTTATCGACGCCGATGGGGCCAGGCACGTGATGCACCGCGCCGCCCCGGAACGCGGTGTCCGTGGGGCGAAAGGAAAACGCCCCGCAGCCACCGTTATCGAAGGCACCCCGACCGCGGAACATATCGTGGCGGGACGGCGCTTTGAAGTTGCTGTCGATGGGTTCTGGCAGGCGCACAGCGGCGCCGCTCAGTACTACTACGACCGGGTGCTGAACTGGTTGACCCCGGCAACAGGGGCAACCGCCTGGGATCTTTATGGCGGGGTAGGGGTGCTCGCCGCTGCACTAGCCCAGATTGTTGGCGATAGTGGCCATGTCGACAGTGTGGAGGCCGCCCCGTCGGCAGCCCCGGCAGGTACAAAAGCACTTACTGGCTTGCCGGTGACCATGCATACCGCACGTGTGGAGAACTGCGTCGCCAAGCTAGCTGAGACTTCCGCCCCGCGCATTGTTGTGCTCGACCCGCCCCGAACTGGGGCCGGCAATAAGGTTATTTCCCAGGTCTCCGCGGCAGGACCGGAGCAAGTCATGCATATCGGCTGCGACCCCGCCACTTTCGCCCGCGACCTACGCAGCTGGGCTGATCACGGCTACCGCATTGACCGGCTCGAGGCTATTGATGCGTTCCCCAACACCCACCATGTCGAGGCCATCGCACTACTGCATAAAAAGTAAGAAAACGCTGGCCGGGCGATGATTATGACAGTGGTTCGCTGCGTGGCAATAACACCGCGCTAGCGGCCACATCACCAATGAGCTCTTCCTGCCATGGCCGCGCACCACGCTCGCGCAGCAAGGCACGTACCTCACTGACAGAACAAGGCTGGGTGCCTTCCCCATCCCCGTCACCGAGTTGCCAGGCAAGATCGCGCAGCACCTTCGGGCGCAGCAACATGGCCTGCTCGATGCCATATTCGTCCGAAATATGCTGCACTGCCTCCTCCAAGGCAGCCAGCGCCTCAGCCGGGCCAGGCGCCCGATCCGACCAATCCCGGTGCCGAGGGCGGCCACGCTTGGTTTCCCGCTCCCGTTTCGGCCACTGCGAACGGGGCAGGGCTAAGGCATCGTCGACGATCTTCTGCCAGTATTTCGCCGCACCCGAACGCCGCCGCGGGAAACCACGGACCGCAGAGATTTCCGCGACAGAATGCGGCACAGTCTTAGCCACATCAATAATCACCGCATGCGGGAGGATAAGGGAGGGGCTGCGGTCTTGTGCGCGGGCCTTACGGTCGCGGGCAAGCCACATTTCCCGGGCAATGACCAGCTGCTCAGACCGGCGCAGAGCACCGATCCCCTTCAGGCTGCGCCAGCCTTCCGGATCAGGGGAGCCGGAACGAATATCGGCATTACCGCCAATCCGGGGATTCTTCGCTGGCGGGTGTTCTGCCAATAACGCCGTCGTCTCGTCGATCAGCCAATCAAGACGGTCCACCTCGGCCAAAGCGTCGGAAAGCGCAATAGCCAGATCGCCGAGTAGTTCGACATCGAGGGCCGCGTAGTCCAGCCACTCGTCGGGAAGCGGGCGAGTCGACCAGTCCTCACGGCCGTGGCCCTTGGCAAGCCCATAGCCTAAAAAGTGCTCAGTCAGGGCAGCAAGGTTGACTTTCGGCAAACCCAGTAGGCGACCGGCGATCTCGGTATCGAAAAGCTCCGGAGGGCTCATCCCCAACTCCGCCAGACACGGCAGGTCCGACACAGCGGCATGCAGAATCCACGGGATGTCATTGAGAACCGGCACCAACGGACCCACCGCACCCGGGTTCGTCTCCGGATCGATAAGGAACGTGCCGGCGCCTTCACGGCGGACCTGGATAAGCAAAGCGCGGTCGTCATAGACAAAAGCTGAGGCGCGCTCGGTATCAATGGCAGCCGGACCCGACCCCTGCGCAATAGCAGCCGCCGCCTGGCCCACCTCATCAGCAGTTGAAAGAACAGGGGGAGTACCGCCGCGGGGGTGCAAGAGGGTCTCGGACATGGAGAAGATCATACGAGGTAGCGCGAGACTCGGCTCAATAAGGGGCCGGTCTACGTAGCACGCACCCTAGGAACCCAAGGTGGCAACGCCCTCCGGAGGCAAGCCAGCAACCAAAGCTAGTACGTGGGCAAAGGCCTCCACATGCGGCGTTAAATCAATATCCGCAGCCGTCCACGACGCTCGCAGCTCCAACTGGAAGGCCTGCGGGGGGCCGCCAATATCACCGTGGCGCACAGAGTTCGTGCTGGTCACTGTGCCACCCAGATGGGAGTACGGCACCCCTGACTCAGTAAGACCTTCCAGCAGCCATTCCCAGGCAACCTGCGGCAACAGCGGATCTTCGGCGACATCGGAATCCATATCGGACTGGATATAGGCCACCAGTCGCATGGAACCGTCCCATGATTCCTCAGTGCGCGGGTCATGCAGCAAAATCAGGCGCCCAAAAGCGTCGCCCTCGGAAGTCTCCGGGATGATATCGGTTTCCGGTTGCACCACCTCGAGCCCCACCGCATGCGAAAACGGTGCGAGTTTGCGCGGCGGGCGAATCTCGCCGAGGGAGATCTCCGGGCGCAACGAGGCGGCATGCATTGACGCCACGGCCTCGGTAAAAGCCTGCGGTGCTTCTTCGGGAGCTGTTGCGGTCACAAACGGGAATCTAACCCGCAGCCGCGCACTGTCCGGTGAGGCGCGCCGATTGCCCCGACCCGTCCGTAGCCCGATCTGGCCATGGGGCACAATTGAGCACATGACGAACCGACGCGAGCTCCACCGCGCACCGCTGCTCGACGCCATCGCTGGCCGCACCCCAACCCGACGGCCAGTGTGGTTCATGCGCCAGGCCGGCCGATCGCTGCCGGAATACCGTGCGATCCGCGAAAAGATCGGCATGCTGGACAGCTGCTTCCAGCCCGATATTCTCGCCGAGATCACCATGCAGCCAGTGCGTCGGCACGACACCGATGCCGCAATTTTGTTCTCCGATATCGTCGTGCCTCTTAAAGCAGCAGGCCTGGATATCGACATCGTTGCCGGTCGCGGCCCCGTTGTGGCCCAGCCCGTACGCACCGCCAGTGATATTGACGCACTGCCGCAGCTCGACCCGGAAGATCTTGTTCCCGTCGCCGAGGGAATCGCAGGGGTGCTGGCTGAGCTGCGCTCCAACCAGGCGCTTATCGGTTTCGCTGGGGCGCCATTCACCCTGGCCAGCTACCTCATCGAAGGTGGGCCGTCGAAGAACCACGAGCGCACTAAAGCATTAATGCACTCCGAGCCGGATCTGTGGCACCGGCTCATGCAACGGCTCACACCCGTGGTCAGTGCTTTTTTGCGGGCACAGATTGAAGCCGGTGTGGACGCAGTCCAGCTCTTCGACTCCTGGGCCGGTTTCCTTACCGAACGCGACTATCGACGCTTTGTGCTGCCGCACTCCACCCAGATTCTCGCCGACGTCGCCGATGCCGGTATTCCCCGCATTCACTTCGGTGTGGGCACCGGTGAGTTGCTTGGGGCCATGGCGGAGGCCGGCTCTGAGGTTGTCGGCGTCGACTGGCGCGTGCCGTTGCATCACGCCGCGCACCGGATCAGCGTCGCTGTACATGAGCAGGATCACAGCGATGGGCGCGGTGCCCAGGCCCGCGTTTTGCAGGGCAACCTCGACCCGGCGATCCTTTTCGCTGGTAATGAAGCCATTGAAGCCGAGGTCACCCGTATTACTAAGGAAGCCGATACGGCTATCCGACGTGGCGAAGCCCGTGGGCATATTTTCAACCTGGGCCACGGTGTATTGCCGTCTACGAAGCCTGAGGTCATCACGAGTACCGTCGAATTCGTGCACAGTCTGCCCCCGGCCGCTGTTTAAACTGGCCGGTGGCCACCACTAACGGGCCGATCACCGGCGGCCCGGGCGAGGAGAACACCATGACTGATGGCCCTACTGTTGCCGTTATCGGCGCGGGCCTGACTGGACTGACCGCCGCCTATTATCTGCGCCGCACGCTTGGCGCAGGTGCCCGCATTATCGTTGCGGACAGTGCTGAGCGCGTCGGCGGCAAGCTGAAAACCGTGGCCACAGCCACCGGCCCGATCGAGGTTGGCGCCGAGGCCTACCTTGCCTTCCGCGAAGATGCGACCGCATTTTTCGAACAACTCGGTCTTGGCGATGAGCTTGTGGAGCCCTCCGGCCTGCCGTCTTCGGTGTGGTCTGGTGGGCAGTTGCACGCCATGCCCCGCAATACCGTGATGGGCATTCCGGCCTCACCCGAAGGCCTCGGCGACCTTATTAGTGAGCACACCGCAGCCCGGATTAAGGCCGAAGGCGACTCCGAGCAGGTCGCCCCGATGCACTGGATTTCCGGGGATGACTGCAACCTTGGCCAACTGCTGCGGGTGCGCCTCGGCGATGAGCTGGTCGACCATGTTGTCTCCCCGCTGCTCGGTGGGGTCTATTCCACCAGCGCGGATGACCTGGGTATGCGCGCTACTGTGCCCCAGATCGCCGATGCGCTCGACACTCTTGCCAATGCTGGCGCTGAGGTGTCTGTAACTGCGGCTGCCGGATTAGTCTTGGAACAGCGCGCCGCGGCTAATGAGGCACGACTGGCCTCCGCCGAAACGACCAAGCCGCGCCCGGTTTTCCGCACTTTCCAGGGCGGCTACCAGGTACTGCTGGACGCTCTTATTGAGCGGGCTGCGCCTGAGCTGTTGTTACACACCCAGGCCGGGGCGGTGACCAGAAAGGCCGCCGGTTTCCACGTGGAGGGAATCGGTGCTGTCGATGGTGTGGTTGTTGCTGCGCCAGCCCCGGTCACAGGTGCTGTGCTTGCCGACGTTGCCCCGGCGGCCTCCGACATTATCGGCGGCGTGGATATCGCCAATTCGGCTGTGGTGGCTATGCGTTTCGATGATGACAGCGGGCTGCCGCATAATTCCGGCATTTTGGTTGCTTCCGACGCCGGGCTCGACGCGAAGGCCTTCACCTTTTCCTCGCGGAAATGGCCACACCTGCAACAGCGCGGCGGTGCCATTGTGCGGGCATCCTTCGGCCGCTATGACGACTGCGCCTTAGTGGACTTACCCGATGCGGACCTCATCGCTAAGGCCAAAGCGGATTTGCGCACGGTCAGCGGTTTCGATGTCGAACCCGCCGAGACCATGGTGCAGCGGTGGTATGGCGGGCTTCCGCGATATGACGTCGGCCATATGGAACTCATGGATGTGGCTGACCAAGAGCTCGCCGAGATCCCGGGGCTGGCGGCTGCTGGTGCCTGGCACCGGGGCCCGGGTGTTCCGGCGTGTATCGCCGATGCGAAAAAGGCGGCAGTCAGCGTCGGCAAGCATCTTGGTGGGGTATAAACCCTAGATATAGGTAATGTGCAGCCCCTGCCGCCGTGCCAAGGGCGGCGGGAGTACGATTTTTGATGACCGCCGAAATCCGACTCCGTCCGAAACTGGGAGAGTACCCATAATGGCGAAACTCGACTACCAAAAGCTCAACTCCATGGTGCGCTACGCCATGTTCACCGCCTATAAGGTTGCCCCGGGGCAGCTTGGTGATGATCGCAGCGCCGCCGTGGCCGAGGCCCGCGAGTTCCTGGCGTCCTACGACGATCATGACCTCGAAATCCGGGGTGTCTACGACATTTCCGGCATGCGTGCGGAAGCCGACATCATGTTCTGGACCCACGCCGAGCACCTTGAAGACCTGCAGGAATTCGTCAAGCGCTTCCAGCGGGAGACCACCCTGGGTAAGGCCAGTACCCCGTTTTGGTCTAATGCGTGCCTGCACCGCCCGGCTGAATTCAATAAGTCTCACTTGCCCAGCTTCGTGATGGGCGAGCCGCCGCAGAAGTACATCTCGGTCTACCCCTTCGTCCGGTCCTACGACTGGTACCTGCTGGACCCGCAGGAGCGTCGCCGTATTCTCGCCGAACACGGTATGGCCGCCCGCGATTACCCGGATGTGCGCGCCAACACCGTGCCGTGTTTCGCCCTCGGCGACTACGAGTGGCTGCTTGCCTTTGAAGGTGATGACATGGGCCGCATCGTGGAATTGATGTGGAAGATGCGCTACACCGAAGCCCGCCTGCACGTGCGGGAAGAAATCCCGTTCTTCGCTGGCCGTCGCGTCGACGACATCGCAGAGCTCGTCGAGACGCTGCCCTGATTCAGCGCCACGCACAACGCCCCGGGACAGAGCTGGTTCCCGGGGCGTTTTTGGGTGTGGGCATTAATTATCTGGTTGCAGTACCAAACAGATCGAATTGATGCAGTAGCGCTGGTCAGTTGGGGTGGGGTAGCCCTCGCCTTCGAAGACATGGCCCAGGTGGCTTTCACAGTTTGCGCATAGCACTTCGACACGGCGCATGCCTAGGCTGTTATCGGCCCGAGTGATGACGGCTTCGCTTTGTGCCGGGTCGAAGAAGGACGGCCATCCGCAGTGGCTATGGAATTTCTCCGTGGAGCGGAACAGTTCTGCATGACATGCCCGGCACATATAGGTGCCGGGCGTTTCGGTGTCGGTGTACTCGCCGACGAAGGGGGCTTCGGTGCCGGCTTCACGCAAGACGCGGTACTCCGCATCGGACAGCCGCTGTTTCCATTCGGCGTCGGAGAGATTGGCGAAATCGGTGGGCTGGTCTGGAGTTTTAGGCATGAGGCGTTCCGTTCTTGTCGCGCGTGCGGAAAGAGAAACCGGGCATGAGGTTTTCACCGGCGGCGACGTCTTCGATGGTCCATTTCACCACGCAGCCGGTGATGCTGAGCAAGATAATGATCCAGCCAAGGGTGCCTCGTCCGATATCGAACCAGTAGGAACCCAAGGGGTGGCCCTCGGTGAGGAAGCTGTCGAACCAGACGCAGAGGGCAAAACCGACCCAGAATGGCCATGCCGCGGCGACTGTGCGCACCGGCTTTCCGTGTGCATCTGTGACTCCACGAATAGGCCGGGCAATAGTGGCCACCAGCGGGAAGAGCAGCATGGTGTAGTACATCTGGCCGAGGGAACCCAATAAGAATGCGCCGGTGAGCAACAGTGCGCTGGTGGTGGTCGCCCAGAACACGCGGTCGCGGTCAATCCAACGCAGCAGCAGAATCAGGCCCACGATGACAGCGCCGGCCAGCAGCACCTGCCACAGCATCAGCCATTTGGGTGAGGCGCCGAAGAAAACGAACTGCCCGGCGATGGACACATTGGCGTAGGAACGCACCTCAGCGAGGTACGGCAAGGTCAGGGTGAGGTATTCCTCCGGGTGCGGCATAAGCGGCCAGGCGACGGCGTTGGCCACCACGGGGACAGCGATGCCGACGCCGACGGTGCTGAACCTGCGCAGCGCAAAGGGGAGGAATAGTAAGGGGGCGACCACGGGTTTAACGGTGATTGCCAGGCCGATAATGAGGCCGGCGAGGATGACCCGGCCGTCAAGCAAGGTGATTAAGAACAGTGTCACCAACAGCAGCAGGACCCCATTGACGTTGGTGAACGCAATGGTGTTGGACACCGTTTCGGTCAGCAGTGCGCCGAAAATAGTGGCGGGGTAGACCCAGGACCGGCCGGAGATACCCATCCAGCGAAACATCACCAGGATCGCGGCCATGATGGCCAGCACCTGGATAGTCAGGAAAACCGCGCGGCTGGTTTCCACGTCGGAAGTCCAGCCGAGGAATGGCGCCAGAAGCAGTGTTGCGCCGGGGGAGTAGAGGTAGTGCGGTACGACGCTGGCGTAATCCTGCTGGTAGACATTGCCGCCCTCGATAAAGCGGCGGATGGCGGTGAATACGGTGGTGTAGTCGTCGGTGAGGGTGGACGTGCCCCGGATATAGACGCGGTGGAACAGCGCGATGGCGGCCAGCGGCCAGAACACGGCGTGCAGGGCAGTGTTGCCGGGAGTATCCACGTGGGTGGGGCCGACTAGGTCCGCGGTGGCTGCTTCTTTGCGCATAAAGGTAAAGATTACCGATTTTAGGTGCGCTGATAACGGAGGAACAGGTGCGAGTCGGAGACTCCTAGAGCAGCGAGTGTGAGCTTTTCGACGACCCCCTCCGCATTCGGAAACTGTATTAGTGAGGCGGTATTGCCGACGAAAACGGGTGCGAGGGTGAGGAAGACCTCGGTGACGACACCGGACTCGAGCCACAGTCCGTACAGCGTCGGTCCACCTTCTAATGCGATCGTGTGGAAACCACGTCGCGTGATTTCGTCGAGGACATTCTGGGGTTCGGTATCAGCCAGGACGGTGACTGTCACTCCTTGGTTTTCAATTTTCTGCTTATTTATGCGCCACTGGGTGGTGTCTCGGTGCGGTGTTGTTGTGATGATTTCTGGGCAGTTCGTGGCGGTCGTGTCCAGGCTATGGGCCCAGTCAACGAGATCTAGGGAGCGGGAGAGCACCAGCATTGGTGTGGCTGAACACGTCCCGTAGTCCTCGGCGACAGCGGTATCAGCACCGACAATGATGACGTCGGCTTCTTCTCTGATTGCGGTGAAGATGGCGCTGTCGGTGTCATTTCCGAGTGCGCCGGACGTTCCGTCGATGGCTCCGGCGCCGTTTAATGAGGTCACTGCGACCAATCTCACCGACGCTGGAGGCACGGTGCAGCCCCGAATGGGGGTGCTCGGGGAAATAAACGTGCCGATGGTCTCAGAGGAAATCTCGCCGATCCAATGCATGAGGCCAATTTACGTGTGAGTAAGGGTCGGGAAAAGGCCTAAACCTTGCCAAAAAGCCTGTTTTTGGCGCTCACCTGGGAGATTAAGGCAATCCGATAAACAGCGGATGAGGTGAGGGCAGGCTGTTATTGTAAAGACGTACAAGCTTGTGGAGTTTAAAAGGTCGGTTCTATTCTTGGGTCATGCGATTGAACGACACCTTGGAAAAAGCATTCAACGACCAGATCACTATGGAACTGCACGCGTCTAGCGTGTACCGCCAGCTCGCCATCGAGCTCGACCAGCTCGACCTCGTGGGGATGGCTTCCTGGATGCGCAAGCAGGCCGAGGAAGAAATCGAACACGCCGAGCGCTTCATTGCGCACCTGGCGGATCGCGACAACCGCGCTGAGATCGGCACCATCGACAAGCCGGAGGTAAAGATCAGCTCCGCTATCGACGCCTTCCGCGCTTCCCTCGAGCATGAGGAGAAGGTCTCCGCGTCCATCCGTGCACTGCGCAAGCTTGCCGACGATGAGGGCGACGTCGACTCCCGCCCGCTGCTGGATGACTTCCTTGTCGAGCAGATTGAGGAAGAGGATTCCGTGCGTAGCATCATCGGCCGCCTGAACCTCGTCGGCAATGAAGGCTCCGGTCTTCTGCGCATCGACGATGAGCTGGGTTCTCGCTAAACAGAATCCGGTAACTCACCCTGCACCCCGCCACCAGCCCGTGGCGGGGTGCTCCTTTATATCTAGGCCAGGGGAGAGGCACACAACCTACGGGCTCGCTGGAGTAGATATGACGAAAGCCCGCCAGCGTTAACTGACGGGCTTTCGTTATGGAGCGGATGACGGGACTCGAACCCGCGACCCTAACCTTGGCAAGGTTATGCGCTACCAGCTGCGCTACATCCGCAGGGCGTATAACCCGAGGGTCATACTCCTGTGCGCGATACTGGGATCGAACCAGTGACCTCTTCCGTGTCAGGGAAGCGCTCTCCCGCTGAGCTAAACGCGCGGAAAGTACCGAAGTACTCGAGGTGGAAACGGGAATCGAACCCGTGTGCACGGTTTTGCAGACCGTTGCCTCACCACTCGGCCATTCCACCGTGGCGTCTCCGCCTCGTGATTCTCACAAGTTTATACCAGATGGTATCGCGCCTGCGAAAATCAGAGCGGATGACGGGACTCGAACCCGCGACCCTAACCTTGGCAAGGTTATGCGCTACCAGCTGCGCTACATCCGCATTGACCTTACAAGAAGAAGCGATTTTTACCTCGCTCCCGCTTGCGGTGCGTAAAGAACACTAGCGTTATTTGATCCGCCTACACAAATCCCCAGCTAGAACCTATTTTTTGGGCAAGGTAAACGGCTGGCAAACGCCTTTTTGTAGCCATGTTGCGCCCAGCGCTTAGGACAGGCCTGCTTTGTCGTGCAATCGCGGCCCCAATAGCCGTTCTTAGCTTGGGATTTCGCTCGCCTAAACCGTCTGTGCTAACTTATTCCGCAGCGCTTCACCGAGGCGTCACCCACCTGCATTAGGCAGGAAAATATAGCTCCATAGCTCAGTGGGAGAGCGTTCCGTTCACACCGGAAAGGTCGCTGGTTCGAACCCAGTTGGAGCTACCACACACGCCCGGTCCGTTTTCTCGGACCGGGCGTTTTTGCTGTTGAGGTAGTGATTGCCTCCTGGTTGTGAAGAAAAACCGCCTCCGTTGGGAACTATCCCGTGCGCATAGCCGACTAATTTCTATAACCACCTCAGTGGAGGCACTGGGTGGGCATGTAGTGGCTTCGGCTGTGTCCGTACCATGGCGAGGTAAACGATGTACCACCTATAGGGAGACCGATGAAGCACCACAAAACCGCCACACACACCATGGCACGCCGCTGTGGTGCGTCCGCTGTTGTCGCCAGTGCGCTGGCAGCAAGCTCGATGCTGGGCCTAAACACCCCTATCGCCGCCGCACATGACTCGGTCATCAAGTCAGTACCGGCCAACGGCGCCACTGTGGATGAATTTCCGCACCACGTCGAGCTGACCTTCTCTGGTGAGCCGCGACCAAACTTCAACACGGTGGCGATCAGTGATGTCGACTCTGGTGAAGTCCTCTTCACCAAGGAGCCAGATCTGGACGGCCAGCTGGTGACCATCGATATTCCCGGAGATATTGATCCCGGCCCCGGCGAGTACATTGTCGGTTTCCAGATCACCTCTTCTGATGGGCATTCCACCCGTGGCAAGGTCGGCTTCACCGTCGCTGATGACGGCGATGAGCTCGGTACCGATGGCACTGCCGCGGATCAGTCGCTTGCCGACGCTGCCGACGATGACAGCATCCCGACCTGGGCTGTTGTTGGTGGAGTGGCCGTTATTGTCCTGATCGTCGGTGTCGTCGCCGGCGTCGCTATTCGTAACCGCAAGCACAAATAACCCCAACGCGCATAGTTGCGTGTGTGAGAAGGAACGATGAGCAACGAACTGCCCCGTAGGCGATTCCTCACCGGACTAGGCGTCAGCGCTGGTGCCGGTGCGTTAGCCATGGGTACTGCCGATGCTGCAACGTTGGCCAAGGATGGCCCCACCAACGATAAGGGTGAGCCCATCGACCCTGATCTGCTGGCTGATTCGACGATCGACTTCGATGGTGAGCATCAGGCGGGTATCTCCAACCCGCAGCAGGCCCAGGCCTGGGTGATGGCTTTCGATATCAAGGACGGCGGCGACCGGCAGACGATGCGGCGCCTGATGCGTACCTGGACTGAGGATGCGCGCAGGATGTCGCTGGGTGTTCCGTCCATCACTGAGCTTGAGCCCGAAATGGTGCAGCGGCCAGCAAACCTCACCTTCACCATTGGTTTTGGCCAGCGCTTTTTCGATGTCATCGACCGCGTTGCGCAGCGGCCCGAGTGGCTGCACCCACTGCCCAAATATGACCGGGACAATCTGCAGGATAAGTGGAGCGGTGGCGACATCATGCTCCAGGTCTGCTGCGATGATCCGATGACGTTGTCGCACGTGACCCGCTACATGATCCGCAATGGCGCTCCCTATGTGGACTTGCGGTGGGCGCAGGTCGGTTTCCTCAATGCCAATGGTTCCCGCCCTGAGGGGGCCACCCCGCGCAACCGGTTCGGGCAGCTTGACGGCACCATTAATCCGCGCACCGACGAGGAATACGACGACATCGTCTGGATTAACGAAGGGCCGGAGTGGCTACGCGGCGGTACCTCCATGGTGGTGCGGCGAGTAGAGATGTTCCTCCGGGAATGGGAACTGCTCGATCGCAATACCCGTGAGGAAGTCGTCGGCCGCAAACTGGCTAGTGGCGCGCCACTGGGGCAGAAAAAGGAACACGACCCGGTGGACCTGGATAAGCGGGATCAGTTCGGCTTGCCGTTTATTGATCCGAAGAGCCACGTGGCCCGCTCGATGCCGAAGCATGGCAAACCGAGTTTGCAGATTCGGCGTCGTGTATTCCAATACGATCTGCCACCAACAGCTGACTTGGACGCTGACTCGGATACCGGCCTGATTTTCATCGCCTTCCAGAAGGACCCGATGAAGCAGTTTGACCCCATCCAGAAGCGTCTGGATAAAGTCGATCGACTCAACGAGTGGATCGAACATATCGGTTCGGCTGTGTTCGCCATCCCTGGCGGCACGGGCCCGAATGAGTACTGGGGAGAAAAGCTCCTTAAGGACTAACGGCTTTTTACCTGCTCTAACCGGCAGGTCAAAGGCACCCAACATGAAAGGTGTATCCCATGATTACTAACCGACGCACTCGAGTTATCGCTATTGCCGGCGCCGCAGCTTTGGCCCTGGCGGGCTGCTCCACTGACGACGCTGAGGACGTGGTCAACGAGGCAACGTCGGCTGGCGCCTCGGCCACGTCTGAGGCGAAGGACGCTGTTGACGCCCAGAACCAGGAGGTCACCCTCGAGGACGGCTACATCAAGGAAAAGCCGGCCGATAAGGATATGACCGCCATCTTCGGCACCCTGGTCAATAACACCGACGAGGACCTGGAGATCACCGACTTCTACGTCGAGGGTCTGTCCGCGGACACTGTCTACGAGCAGCATGAGGTCGCCGACGGCGTCATGCGTGAGATCAAGGGTGGTCACGTCATCCCGGCCAATGGCAGCCATGAACTGCTGCCCGGTGGCGACCACTTGATGATCATGAACAACTTCGATGACCTTGCCCCTGGTGCCGAGTACACTTTGGTCATCAACTTCGATGATGGTTCTGAGTTGTCCATCGATATTCCGGTTCGCGTCCAGCCCGCTGGCGAAGAGGATTACGCTGGCAGCGCTGAGGGCTAATAAACCCGGAGGCGACAACAAAGAACTCCGCCTTCGCTGCGCTTAGTGCGCAGCACCAGATAGGGCCCAGGAGGAGCGATGAGCACAAAGTTTCCACGCCGTCGCTTCCTCCTGGGCTTTGGTCTTGGTTCAGGCGCTGCGGTCATGGCCGCGCCTGCGGCCCAGGCGCTGTCCTGGCCGTCGCCAGAACCAGAAGAACAACTCCCCGCCCTGCAGGTGGCGAAGGTCCCCTTCGACGGTGAGCACCAAGCCGGTATCGATACTCCCCGGCAAACCAATGCTCGTTTCGTCGCCTTGGATCTGCGCCCCGATATCGGCGTGGTCCAGCTACAGAATCTCATGCGGCTTCTGACCGCTGATGCCCGGCTGCTTACCGACGGGGAACCCATCCCGTCGGACTTGGCGCATGAGTTGAGTGTGGCCCCAGCCAATCTGACGATCACCGTCGGCCTTGGCGAGGGCTTTTTCCGCGCGGCCGGGCGCGCCGAGGCCATCCCAGAATGGTTAACTGCGCTTCCGGAATATCCGGGCGATGAGCTCGAAGACCGTTTTAGCGGTGGGGACCTGTTTCTACAGATTTGCGCTGATGACGCTATGACGGTGGCGCACACTACGCGGCTTCTGCTGCGTGATGCCGCCGAGTACGCCACTATCCGGTGGGCCCAGCACGGCGAACTGCAGGAGCCTGCAGCATTGGCGAAAAACGAGGTGCCGCGCAGCTATATGGGGTACCAGATCGGCATTGTGAACCCTACTGATAAGGCTGACCGGGACAAGGTCGTCTGGATTGATGAGGGGCCGGATTGGTTGCGCGGGGGCACCGCTGTGGTGGTGCGCCGCGTGCTGACCAATATCAACTCCTGGCAGCGGCTACCGCGCGCCGAGCGGGAAGCGGTTGTGGGCCGCAAACTCGATACCGGGGCGCCTTTGACCGGGCGGGTTGCCGGCGATACTCCTCGTTTCCAGGACACCGATATTGATGGCCAGCCTGTGATCGATCCGAATAGTCATATCGCTTTGGCGCGCCCGCCGGAGGAGTTGCCGAATCAGCGGATGCTGCGCCGCTCGTACCCCTTTGAACAAACAGTGGTTGGTGCCCCGGCGCCCGAGAGTGATTCGCCGCAGGCGACGGAGACCATTGACCCGTTTGCGGGCACGGAAACCGGCACGATGTTCGTGGCGTTTCAGAAGGACCCGTTGGCGCAATTCGACCAGATTCGCCAGCGTTTAGGGGACCGGGACCGTTTTCTGGCCTACACCACTACCGTCGGATCGGCTGTGTTTGTGATCCCGCGTGGCACGGGTCCGGATGAGTACTGGGCGCAGAGCTTGCTGGAGCCAGCAGGTAGCCCGGACTAGCCTCGGCTGCGGCTTGGGGTAGGGGGTAAGGTAATTGCGGTCCACGGCAGTCGCCAGGTATGCGGCTGCCGTACGAAAAAGCTAAGGAGCCCATCTGTGACCTCCCCATCCGCCCCCGCAACCACTTTTGCTGTCCCCGCCGGAACTCCGGCCGGTGCCGCGATGCGTGAGCTGGAACTGCCCAATAAGGGACCTGAGGCGATCGTTTGTATCCGGGATGCCTCGGGCCAGCTTCGTGATCTGGCGTGGACTCCGGAGTCCGACGAGACCGTCACTGCGGTGGCAGCCAACACCGAAGATGGCCGTTCGGTTATCCGGCACTCCTGTGCGCATGTGATGGCCCAGGCAGTGCAGCGGGAATTTCCGGGCACCAAGCTGGGTATCGGCCCGGCCATTGCTAATGGCTTCTACTACGATTTCGATGCCGATGAGCCCTTCACCCCTGAGGATCTGTCGAAGATCGAAAAGCGGATGAAGAAGATCATCAAGTCCGGCCAGAAATTCGAGCGCCGCGTTTTCAGCGATTCCGAGGCGGCCTGCACTGAGCTTGCCGACGAGCCGTACAAGATTGAGCTCATCGCCGATAAGGGGTCGGTGGACCCGGAGTCGGATGAGGCGACCGAGATTGGCAGCGGTGAGCTAACCGGCTACTACAACATCAATCCACGCACTGGAGATGTTGATTGGTTTGACCTGTGTCGCGGCCCGCATGTGCCGACGACGAAGTACATTCCGGCTTTTAAGCTGACTCGGTCCTCGGCGGCGTACTGGCGCGGAGATCAGTCCAATGCCGGCTTGCAGCGTATCTACGGTACGGCCTGGGAGTCGAAGGAAGCCCAGGAGGAGTACCTGGAGATGCTTCGCGAAGCCGAAAAGCGGGATCACCGTAAGCTCGGCGCGGAACTGGACCTGTTTAGCTTCCCCGACGAGATCGGCTCGGGTTTCCCGGTGTTCCACCCCGATGGCGGCACAATCCGGTTGGAGATGGAGCAGCATTCCCGGCAGCGTCATATCGCTGCTGGCTACAGCTTCGTCAACACCCCGCACATCACCAAGGGAGACCTTTTCGCCACCTCGGGTCACTTGGATTTCTATGCCGACGGCATGTTCCCGCCGATGAAGCTGGACGGGGAGACCGACGACGAGGGCAATGTCACCAAGCAGGCGCAGGATTACTACGCCAAGCCGATGAACTGCCCGATGCACAACCTGATCTATTCCTCGCGGGGCCGTTCCTACCGTGAATTGCCGTTGCGCTTATTCGAGTTCGGTACTGTGTACCGCTACGAGAAGTCCGGTGTGATCCACGGTCTGACCCGCGCGCGTGGCTTCACTCAGGATGATGCGCATATCTACTGCACTGAGGACCAGCTCGAGCAGGAGCTCACCGATGTGCTGGACTTCATCATCTCGTTGTTGCGTGATTATGGCTTGGATGATTTCTATCTCGAGCTGTCCACCAAGGACGAGGGCAAGTTCGTTGGTTCGGACGAGATCTGGGAGCGTTCTACCGAGATCTTGCAGCGCGTTGCCGACGCCTCTGGCCTGGAGCTGGTCCCGGACCCGGGTGGGGCTGCTTTCTACGGCCCGAAGATTTCGGTGCAGGCCCGAGACGCCATTGGGCGTACCTGGCAGATGTCTACTGTGCAGCTGGACTTTAACCTGCCGGAACGCTTCGACTTGCAGTACACCGCCTCTGATGGTTCCAAGAAGCAGCCAATCATGATTCACCGTGCGCTGTTTGGTTCCATTGAGCGCTTCTTCGGCGTGCTGTTGGAGCACTACGCCGGTGCGTTCCCCGCTTGGCTTGCCCCGCACCAGGTGGTGGGTATTCCGGTTGCCGATGAGTTCATTCCGCATTTGGAGCAGGTCGCCAAGCAGCTGCGTGCGCAGGGGGTGCGTGCCGAGGTCGATACCGCTGATGACCGCATGCAGAAGAAGATCCGTACCCACACCACCGGCAAGGTTCCGTTTATGCTGCTTGCAGGCGGCCGCGATGTGGAAGCCAATGCGGTGAGCTTCCGTTTCCTTGATGGTTCCCAGGTCAACGGGGTGCCCATTGATGAGGCGGTGCGGATTATCAGCACCTGGATCCGCGAGCGCAATAACACCCAACCGAATGGAGAGGCCATTGCAGCACGGCGGTCCTGACGGCACGTTCGCCGATTTCGGTGCGGGTGTTCCCGACCGACTTGAGCGCCTGTGGGCGCCATATCGGATGAACTATATCGCCTCCAATGCTAATACCGACACCGCTGGTGAGCGGGTGAATCCTTTTACCCGCATACCCGCGATGTCCGATGAGGAAGCCCTCATCATTGCGCGAGGCGAGTTGGTGTACTGCCTGCTTAACCTGTTCCCGTACAACTCTGGGCACCTCATGGTGGTGCCGTACCGCGAGGTCGCCAATCTGGAAGACCTCACCGAGGCGGAAACAGCGGAATTGATGGCTTTTGGCCAGGAGGCTATCCGCACGCTGAAGCGAGTGAGCCACCCACATGCTGTCAATGTGGGTTTTAACCTGGGGCGCGCTGCCGGTGGTTCGGTAAGCGAGCATCTCCATATGCATGTCGTTCCGCGCTGGGCGGGCGACGCTAATTTCATGACGGTGCTGGGCGACACCAAGGTGTTGCCGCAGTTGTTACGTGAGACGCGGCAGCTGCTGGCTGATGCGTGGGGGAGGGACGAATGTTAAGCGCGAAAGGCCGCAAGCCCGTTCGTGGTCTTATCGAACCTTTGGCTAAAACGGCCACGGCAGCGGGGCTAAGCCCGAATGCGGTGACGGTGATCGGCACTCTTGCCGCGATTGCGATCTCGGTGAGTCTTATCCCGACGGGGCATTTATTCCTCGCGGCGGTACTTGCTGGTCTGTTCACTGCTTTCGACATGGTCGATGGCACGATGGCCCGGCTGCGTGGTGGCGGTACTCGTTTCGGCGCTGTGCTCGACGCCAGCTGTGACCGCATTACCGACGGCGCGTTGTTTTTGTCCATCCTGTGGTGGCTGATCTATAGCCATGACGCGCCGTGGTGGTTGCTGATGGCGTGCATGGTGGTCATCGTTGGTTCCCAGGTGACTTCGTATGTGAAGGCCCGCGCCGAGGCATCTGGGTTCCATGTCGATGGTGGTTTGGTGGAGCGGCCTGAGCGGCTCATTATCGGCCTGGTTGGTGTGGGTTTTGAGGGCCTTGGGGTGCCGTATGCCATCGAGGTTTCGCTGAGTGTATTGGCCATCGGTTCGGTTATTACCGTGGTGCAGCGATTGATGATGGTCGCCCAGGACGAACGCGGCAGTGAGCATATTGCCCCGCCGGCAGGGGCTGAGCAATGAGGTTTCCGCATTTTCCCCGCACCCGCGAGGACATTGCGGCGATTGGTTATGTGCTCGGCTGGAAGGTAGTGGGCCTGCTGCCGCAGAAGCCGGTGCTGGCGGCGGCGATGTGGGCTGCAGACCGGGCGGCACGTGGTGGCCCGGATGGCCGGGGTCCGTTGCAATTGCGCAAGAATCTGGCGCGCGTTATTGGGGCTCCGGTTGCCGATGTTCCCGATGGTTTGGTGCGCGCCTCGATGCGTTCCTATCTGCGGTATTGGGTGGAGGCTTTCCGCTTACCGCGGATGGTGGGCCCTGAGTTTTGTGCCGCTTTGGACCGTGGGACCACTGGCGCGGAGTATCTTGATGCCTCCCTCGCCCGCGGTAAAGGTGTGGTCCTTGTCGTAACTCATTCTGGTAATTGGGATGCGGCCGGTACGTGGCTGAACCATCACACCGGTGGGGATTTCTGGACTGTGGCTGAGCGGTTAAAGCCAGAGTCGCTCTATGAAGCTTTCGTCGAATACCGGGAGAGCCTGGGCTTCCATGTCCTCCCGTTGACCGGTGGTGGCGATATCGTCGCTCAGCTGCGGGCTGTGCTTTCCGACGGTGGCATCGTGTGCTTGCTCGGTGACCGTGACTTCGGCGGCAATGGTGTGCCGGTGACATTTTTCGGCGAGCAGACCACAATGCCCGCCGGCCCGGCAAAACTGGCGGTGGATACTGATTGTGCGCTGCATGTGTGTCATGTCAGCTATCCGGGGCCGGGGCGTTGGGCTTTGAATATTCACCCGCCGATTGAGGTGGCCGGGCGTAGTGTGCCCGATATTGTCACCGAACAAGCCCGTTACCTAGAAGCTGATATTGCAGCTCATCCCGCTGATTGGCATATGCTGCAGCCGATTTGGCCCGCAGATCGCCGCAAGAAACGGCAGGAGAGTAACTAATGCGCATCGGCATGGTGTGTCCGTACTCCTTCGATGTTCCCGGCGGTGTGCAAGCCCACGCCATTGACCTTTGTGCGGAATTGCGCCGCCGTGGCCATGAGGTTTCTCTGATTGGTCCGGCAAGTAAGAACGCTGAGGTGCCTGATTTCGTGGTGCGCGGGGGAGCGGCAGTGCCGATTCCTTATAACGGTTCTGTTGCTCGCCTGGCTTTTGGCCCCCTTACGGCCTGGCGCGTACGCCGGTGGATCTCCGGCGGTGATTTCGACGTGGTGCATATCCACGAACCGAATTCGCCGAGTTTTTCCATGCTCGCCGCCGCCCAGGCTTTAGGCCCGCTGGTAGCGACCTACCACTCCGCAGCTACTCGCTCTTTGGTGCTGAAAGTGGCGCTGCCGGTGTTGCGTCCGGTCTTGGAGCGCATCCGTGGCGGCATCGCGGTGTCCGATATTGCGCGGCGCTGGCAGGTCGAGCAGCTCGGCGGAGACCCGGTGCTCATCCCCAATGGTGTCCGCGTCGCCGACTATGAGACGTCGAAGACCCTGGCTGATCCGGATACGGCAGCAGCAGCCGGGGTGGGGCCAGCCGAGCCCAGCACAGTGCGTTTGGTGTTCTTAGGCCGCTTCGATGAGCCGCGGAAAGGCCTTCCGGTATTGCTGAAGGCCTTACCGGAAATTCGGCGGGAAGTCGGCGACGTAGAGGTCATCATCGTCGGTGATGGCGATGTTGCCGCCGCCCGCAAACGTGCCGGCGACCATGCCGAGGTGCTGCGGTTCGTCGGGCGTGTTTCTGACCAGGCGAAGTCGGCGATCTTGGCTTCGGCTGATGTGTATATCGCCCCGCAGAAGGGCGGCGAGAGTTTCGGAATTGTCCTGGTTGAGGCGATGGCCGCGGGTGCTGCTGTGGTGGCCAGCGATCTTGATGCGTTCAACCTTGTGCTCAACCATGGCCAGTATGGGGTGTCTTTCCGCAATGGGGATAGCCGCGATCTGGCGTCGAAGGTCATTGCCTTAGTCCGCGACCCACAACGTCGGCAAGCACTTATTGAGGCTGCGCACCAGCGGGCTTGGGAGTACGACTGGTCAGCGATTGCCGATAAGGTGCTTCAGGTCTACGAAACTGTGCGCGCTCCTGGGGAGAAAGTGGTGATTGGGCGATGATTGAACTTCCGGTATGGGTACTGTTCCTGGCAATTGTGGTGGTCATTGCTGTTATCGCCGGCGTGTTGGCCTCAGCTGCCGCGCAACGGCTCAACCGCATGCATGTGCGGTGCGACTTGGCCCGGGCCTCACTTGAGGCGGCACTTGGCAGGCGCGCTGCGGTGGCCCGTGCGGCATACCCGGAGCTGGGCCAGCTTGTGCAGTCCGCGGAATCCCAGCCGCTCACCGCTGCTGATCCGGGGTTGCGGGCCGATGCAGAAAACCGCCTGACCGCAGCTATTGAGGATATTGCGCCTGAGCGCACCGATGAACTCAGTCCTGCTGTGGTCCGTGAGCTCAATGAGGCACGGGTGCGCGTGGATTTGGCGCGTCGGTTCTATAACGAGGCCGTCACCGATACCCGGGCGCTGCGCAGGAGGCCGATGGTGAAGTATTTCCGGCTTGCCGGCACTGCACCGCGACCGCAGTATTTCGACGCAGCTGCCCGCTAGTGTGCGGCGACTATCACCTGGGTAACACGCCTTCTACCAGCATGTTAGCCATAAATATAGACAGAGCATTCCGCTTTTGGGGACCCGGCGATAAAGTCTTAGCAGCATTACCTCTATCATGGCTTGGTACCTCCGGCGCAGATGCGTAGCCCACACCATCACTCCAGCGCCGGACACGATGTGAACAGGGAGAACACTCGTTGACCACTACTGATAACACCGCCGGACAGGGCACCGCACGCGTGAAGCGCGGCCTCGCCGAAATGCTCAAGGGCGGCGTCATTATGGACGTCGTCACCCCGGAGCAGGCCCGGATCGCTGAAGACTCCGGCGCCACCGCAGTGATGGCCCTAGAGCGCGTCCCCGCCGATATTCGCGCCCAGGGCGGTATCTCTCGCATGTCCGACCCGGACATGATCCAGGGCATTATCGACGCCGTTTCCATCCCCGTGATGGCGAAGTCACGCATCGGCCACTTCGTTGAGGCCCAGGTGCTCGCCAGCCTTGGCGTGGACTTCATCGACGAGTCCGAGGTGCTCAGCCCCGCCGACTACGCCAACCACATCGATAAGTTCGATTTCACCGTGCCTTTCGTCTGTGGTGCCACCAACCTCGGCGAAGCACTGCGCCGCATTAATGAGGGCGCTGCGATGATCCGCTCCAAGGGCGAAGCCGGCACCGGCGATGTCTCCAATGCGGTTACCCACATGCGCACCATCCGCGCCGAAATTAACCGCCTGAAGTCGATGGCCCCCGACGAGCTTTATGTCGCCGCGAAGGAACTCCAGGCGCCTTATGAGCTTGTCCGTGAGGTCGCCGAGAACGGCAAACTCCCGGTGGTGCTGTTCACCGCCGGCGGTATCGCCACTCCGGCTGATGCCGCGATGATGATGCAGCTTGGTGCCGAGGGCGTCTTCGTCGGCTCCGGCATCTTCAAGTCCGGCGATCCGGCTAAGCGCGCTGCGGCTATTGTGCGCGCCACCCAGAACTTCGACGACCCAGAGACCATCGCTGAGGTCTCCCGCGGCCTGGGTGAGGCAATGGTTGGCCTCAATGTCGATGACCTGCCGGTCTCGCACCGTCTCGCAGAGCGCGGCTGGTAAGACGCGATGGCCGAAATCCAGCGGGTACTCGACCTAGAGCGCATTGACCGCGATATTTTTCGCGGCCCGGTTATTGAATCGGTGCTGCAGCGCACCTTCGGTGGCCAGGTCGCCGCGCAGGCTCTGGTAGCTGCTACCCGAAGCGTCGGCGAGGGCTATGCCGTGCACTCCCTGCATGGCTACTTCGTCGGCCCTGGTCGGCCTCATATGCCGACGACATTTGTCGTCGACCGGGTCCGTGACGGCCGCTCCTTCTGCTTCCGCCATGTCAAGGGCGTCCAGGATGGCCGCACGATTTTCTCGATGCAGGCGAGTTTCCACCGCATCGGCGATACCGGAATTGAGCATTCCGACATCATGCGGACCGTGCCGGACCCTGAGGATGTTGTCCTGGACACGTCTAATATGACCGAGACCCGGAAATTGCTGCTCCGGGAATGGGCTGATTGGGATATTCGCGTCGTCGAGCCGGACCGTTACGAGCACAATAAGTACACCGCCTCCCAACAGGTGGTGTGGTTCCGGTGTCGTGAGGATCTTCCCGACGACCCGACTTTCCACGTGTGCACCCTGGCGTATATGTCTGACATGACGCTGCTGTCCTCAGCGCTGGTTCCGCACCCCGGTGTGGAGGTGCAGGAGGCAAGCCTTGACCACGCGATGTGGTTTTTGCGGCCCTTCCGCGCTGATGATTGGTTGCTCTATGACCAGGTTTCCCCGTCGGGACACGCTGGTAGGGCCTTAACTCATGGCCGGATTTTTAACCGCCAAGGCGATCTTGTCGCAGTGGTGACGCAGGAAGGCCTGACCCGCCATCTCACGCCGGGCGTGGAGCCCATCCCTAAGGCGAAAACCCCACCCTCATTCGATAAGCCCCCGGAGAACGCAGATTGAGTACCCCGCTGATTGGCATCTTGTCGCTGCAAGGCGGCGTCGCCGAGCACCAGCGCGTGTTGGACTCGCTTAAGGTAGCGCACCGACTTGTTCGCAAACCCGCTGATCTTGATGGCCTTGATGGGCTGATTTTTCCTGGCGGCGAGTCGACGACGATGTCGCACCTGCTGGTCACTGAGTCGATGTTTGACCCCGTCAGGGAGGCTTTGCGCGCAGGTCTGCCGGCTTTTGGCACCTGCGCGGGCATGATTTTGCTTGCCGACGAGGTCCTCGATACCCGCGCCGATGCGGTGAGCTTCGGTGTGTTGCCGGTGACGGTGCGGCGCAATGCTTTTGGCCGCCAGGCGCAGTCCTTCGAGGCTGACCTCGACATGGTGGGTTTCGACGAGCCGGTGCATGCGGTATTTATTCGTGCCCCGCAGGTTGAGATCGCCGATGATGAGGTGGAGGTGCTGGCTCGGGTTCCCGAAGGCCACGGTGACCATTCCGGCGCTGTTGTTGCGGTGCGCTGCGGCAATATCTTGGCGACGAGTTTTCACCCGGAGTGCCAGCCGGGGGAGACCCGCCTGCACGAGTACTTCGTCACCGAGTGCGTCGGCGGCGCAGTCGGCACACAGGCGTAAAGCTGGGGTTGTCGGCCCGCTATAGTGGGCAAAGATTTTAGGGCGGTTCCGCCTCGTTACTGAACGCAATAATTAGGGAGTTGGTTCTACCAATGTCCGGGCACTCAAAATGGGCAACAACGAAGCATAAGAAGGCCGCTAATGACGCCAAGCGCGGCAAGCAGTTCGCTCGCTTGGTGAAGAATATTGAGGTCGCCGCCCGTACCGGCGGTGGCGACCCGGCGGCCAACCCGACGCTGTACGACGCCATCCAGAAGGCGAAGAAGCTGTCGGTGCCCAATGACAATATTGAACGTGCCCGCAAGCGCGGCTCCGGTGAGGAAGCCGGCGGTGCGGACTGGCAGACCATCATGTACGAGGGCTATGGCCCCGGCGGTGTGGCCATGCTGGTGGAGTGCCTCACCGATAACCGCAACCGTGCCGCCTCTGAGGTGCGCTCCCGCGTCACCAAGGCCGGCGGTTCGATGGGCGACCCGGGCTCGGTTGCCTACATGTTCACCCGCAAGGGCGTTGTTGTGGCCCCGAAAAACGATCAGGAGCCCGACGATATCCTGCTGCTGGTGATCGATGCCGGTGCCGAAGAGGTCAACGACCTGGGCGAGAAAATTGAGATCGTCTCCGATCTGCCGGATTTGATGAATGTCCGCAACGTACTCAAGGACGAGGGCATTGATTATGACTCGGCGGAACCGGATTACCGCGCTTCGGTCGAGGTACCGCTGGATGCCAATGGTGCTCGGAAGATGATGCGCCTCATCGATTCTCTTGAGGACTCCGATGATGTGCAGAATATCTACACCAATATGGACATCTCTGATGAGGTGCTCGCTGAGCTCGACGAGGACTAAAGCAAACACCTGTTCGGATGATCTGGTAGAAAGAACCATGTGAGCACCTCCAGTTCATCCGTCCGCGTCATGGGCGTTGACCCTGGCCTGACCCGCTGTGGCTTTTCGATAGCCGACGGCGGCTCCGGCCGGAAGGTCACGCCCATTGCTGTTGGTGTGGCCCGCACCCCCTCTGACTTGCCGTTGGAAGAACGCCTGTTGCGGCTATCCAACGCCGCCGAGGAATGGATGGATCGGTATGACCCGGATGTTGTCGCCATGGAGCGCGTATTCGAGCGCGGCAATGTCTCCACGGTCATTCACACCGCCCACGGTGTCGGCGCCATTATGGTCGCCGCCGCTAGACGCGGGCTAGCGATCCACGAGTACACCCCGTCGGAAGTGAAGAAGGCACTCACCGGCAATGGCCGGGCTGATAAAGCGCAGATGACCACGATGGTCACCCGCATTCTCGGCTTGAGTGAGCCACCAAAGCCAGCCGATGCTGCCGACGCTTTGGCCCTGGCGATCTGTCACTGTTGGCGTGCCCCACACTTAGCCCGCCAGCGTGCGGCCACCGGTGGGCGGAACCGTCTGGAAGAACTGCACCGCAAGGCCAATTCGGTCAGTCGAGAAAGGAACCTGCCGTGATTGCATCGCTGCGCGGAGAGGTCATTGATAAAAACCTCACCACGGCCGTCATCGAATGTGCCGGGGTAGGGCATCTGGTTCATGCCACCCCACGTACCCTCGCCACCCTCAGCCGCGGCGCGGAGGCGTTCTTGCTGACCACACTTGTGGTGCGGGAGGACTCCATGACTCTCTATGGGTTCGCCACCTCCGATGAGCGGCGCATGTTTGATGTGCTGCAGTCGGTGAGCAAACTGGGCCCCCGCATGGCCATGTCCATTCTGGAGGTGCTTGACCCTTCCGAGATCGCTACTGCGGTGGCCCGAGAAGACGCGAAAACTCTTGCGCGCGCCAATGGGGTAGGTGTGCGGATGGCCAACCGGATGGTGGTGGAACTCGCCGAAAAGGTCGATGAGTTCGCTGTTGCGCCAAGCCCTGCCGCCGATATTGCCGACGTGACCAATCTTGCTGCCCCGGCAGCGGATATTGACCAGGTTGTGGAAGCTCTGGTCGGCCTTGGCTTTAATGCCAGCGAGGCAGAAAGCGCTGCCACCCAGGCCGCCGGTGCTAATAGTCAGGCCGATACCTCCACAGTGCTGCGTGCTGCCTTAAAGGTACTGGGCCGTTCCTAGCCGGATAGGGTGAATTCATCATGAGTGATATCGAGCGCACCGAGTTCAATATCGGCAATACCTCGGCGCCACCGCGAGGCTCCAGCAGCAGCGACGAGCGCACTGTGGACCCGGTTGCTCAAGCTGTGGAGGAAAGCGCCGAACTTAATCTGCGGCCGAAGTCGCTCACGGAGTTCATTGGCCAGCCGAAGGTCTGTGGCCAGCTAGATCTGGTGCTCGCTGGGGCCCGCAGCCGTGGTGTAGCGCCCGACCATATCCTGCTTTCCGGCCCGCCTGGTCTGGGTAAAACCACTATGGCGATGATCATCGCCCAAGAGCTTGGTTCTTCGCTGCGCATGACCTCCGGCCCGGCCCTAGAACGCGCTGGCGACTTGGCTGCGATGTTGTCGAACCTTATGGAGGGCGATGTGCTCTTCATTGATGAGATCCACCGTATTGCCCGGCCCGCTGAGGAAATGCTGTACATGGCAATGGAGGATTTCCGCATCGACGTGATCGTCGGCAAGGGCCCGGGAGCTACCTCTATCCCACTAGAAATCCCGCCGTTTACGCTGGTGGCAGCTACGACACGGTCCGGTATGCTCACTGGCCCGCTGCGGGACCGTTTCGGTTTCACCGCCCAGATGGAGTTCTACGCCACCGACGACCTCACTGAGGTCGTCACCCGCGCCGCTGGGATTCTTGGTGTTGAGATTGACCATGATGCCGCAGTAGAGATCGCCTCTCGCTCTCGTGGCACTCCGCGTATCGCCAACCGTTTGCTGCGCCGCGTGCGTGACTTCGCTGATGTACACGCCGGGGGAGTCATCGACCTCGGTGCTGCCCGGGCGGCGCTGGTGGTTTTCGACGTCGATGAGGCCGGGCTGGACCGCCTAGACCGCGCGGTGCTCAATGCCCTTATCCGCGGCCATGGCGGCGGCCCTGTCGGTGTGGGGTCACTGGCGCTTGCTGTTGGTGAGGAACCCGGCACTGTTGAGGAAGTGTGCGAACCGTATTTGGTGCGCGCCGGTTTTGTGGCACGCACCTCGCGTGGCCGGATCGCCACCGCCGCGGCGTGGCGGCACCTTGGTTTAGAACCGCCCGAGGGCACGATGGGGTTGTTTTAGGCGCTGTGTCTGCCATGAACGGGGCGGCACGCGGGTAGCCCCCGCCGCACCGATGCGACCGGGCCGTTACACTCGACCGTCATGGACCCGATTCTTCTCATTATCCTCATGGTGTTGCTACTGGCCTTGCCGGCGTGGCAGACCTATAAGCAGAACAAGCGCATCCGCGAGATCCGGGATATGCAGTCCCGCGTCGCCCCCGGCCACCGCGTGCAGACCGGTGCTGGCTGCCACGGCACTGTCGTTGCTTGCGATGAGACCACCGTCGAGCTGCAGATCGCCGAGGGTGTCGTCACTACCTGGGAACGCGCCGCGATTATGCGCAACCTCACCCTGGAGGATGTGGAGCGCCAGAAGGCCGCTGAGGCCGAGCAGGCTGCACAACCTGAGCAGACGCAGCAGCCGGAACAGGCCGACACCCACCCCGACGAGAAGTAAATTCGTCGCAGGGTAATCCTCTGCTTTTCAACCATCCACTTTCGACCTACTCCCGGCAGGAGCTTTGTCTTGGCCACCTCCAAGCGCCGCCGCGGCACAACCGCCGCACGCCCGAAATGGGCACTTGCCATTTTCGGCATCATCCTGGTGTTCACCTACGCATTGGTGCTGTTCACCGGCGACCGCAATCTCACCCCGAAGCTCGGTATTGACCTACAGGGCGGTACCCGCGTCACCCTGGTTCCGCAGGGCCAAGAACCCTCCCAGGAACAGTTAGAACAGGCCCGACGCATCCTGGAAAACCGTGTGAACGGTATGGGTGTCTCCGGCGCTGAAGTCGTCACCGACGGCAATACCCTGGTCATTACTGTGCCCGGTTCGGATTCGCAGGAGGCGCGCCAGGTTGGCCAGACCTCCAAGCTGTACTTCCGCCCGGTCATGCAGCCGCAATCACCGGCTGTTGACGAGATGGAATCCCGGGTCGAAGAGGTCGCCAACCAGTGGGTTGCCGCCGGCATCATCACCCCGGAGCAAGCCAATAAAGAAATGAAAGAGCTCGCGGATAATCTCAACGAGACTCTGAAACAGCAGCGCGAGCAGTTTAAGGAAGCCGACCCCGAGGCTGAACTGCCCCCGGATTTAGCCCGCGATGAGGCCAAGCCCGGCAAGGTCACGGCAAAGCCCCCGAAGAAGGCAGCGAACTCCATCGAGCGCGCCGACCTGCGTAAGCAAGCCCATGAGACTTTGCTGCAGACCCGGCAGTCCGACGACCCGACCACGCTTTTCGCTGCGGCTGCCCTGATGCAGTGTGAAAACCCCGAGGCTGTCGACCCGCTTGGTGGCGGCGATGACCCGGCTAAGCCGCTGGTGACCTGTGACCCGGATGCTTCTGGCCGGGCGATGCTGCTCGCCCCGGCGCCCCTGCTGAAGGGGGAGAAGGAAGGCGGCAAGCGCCTTTCCGGTGACGCTATTGACACCAACTCGCCCATCACTGGCGGCTTGAACCAGGACAGTGGCCAAATGGAGGTCAGCTTCCGGTTTAAGTCCGATAACGGCAGCACCGGTGCCGCCACCTGGACGGACCTGACTACCGAGTACCTGCAGCAGCAGATCGCCATTGTGTTGGACTCCCAGGTCATCTCTGCGCCGGTGATTCGTTCGGCAACCCCGGTCGGTTCGGCTACTGCCATTACCGGTGACTTCACCTCTGAAGAAGCCCAGGCGTTGGCTAATAACTTGCGCTATGGCGCTTTGCCGCTGAGCTTTGCCGGCAAGGACGGCGAGCGCGGTGGCACTGCAACGACCATCCCGGCAAGCCTTGGTGCGGCCTCCCTGCAGGCCGGTCTGCTGGCCGCGTTGATCGGCATTGTGCTCATCGTCTGCTACGCACTGCTGCTGTACCGGGCACTGGGCGCTATCTCGGTGGTGTCGTTGGCCGCCTCCGGCGCAATGGTCTATGGCGTGCTTATCTTGCTGGGCCGCTGGATTGGCTACAGCCTGGATCTTGCCGGTATCGCCGGCATTGTGATCTCGATTGGTACGACTGCGGACTCGTTCATTGTGTTCTTCGAGCGCATCAAGGATGAGATCCGGGATGGCCGCACGTTCCGTTCGGCTGTGCCGCACGCTTGGCGCCGCGCTAAGCGCACCATCTGGTCGGGTAACTTCGTGTCGATTATCGCGGCCGTGGTGCTCTACATCCTGGCCGTGGGCGATGTGAAGGGCTTTGCCTTCACCCTTGGTTTGTCGACCACATTCGACATCATCACCGCCTTCTTGGTCACCGCACCGCTGGTGATCATGGCGTCGCGCAAACCAGCGATGGCAAAGCCGTCGATGAATGGCTTCGGTTCGGTGATGGATTTGGCCCGCAAGCGTGGGGCTGTGGCGCCGCCGGAGCACTCCAGCGTCACCGACCGCTATGACACTGCCGATGAACCCACCGTCGGCACCGCTACTAAGACCGAGGGGAGCCAGCGATGAGCGAGGCCACTACCCGCACCCCCGTGGCACCTGCCACCGACGACACCGCTCATGAAGGTGGTGTGCTGTGGCGCCTCTACAGCGGCGCTGGCGGCATTAATATCATTGGCCGTTCGAAGCTGTGGTTCTCCATCGCAGCTGGTGTCGTAGTCGTCGCCTTATTGGCGATGGTTATCCGCGGTTTCACCCTCGGCATTGATTTCGAGGGCGGCACCCGTATGACGATGCCTGCCGAGGGCACCTCCATTGAGCGGGCCGAGGAGATCTTCACGGAGGCCACCGGCACTGAACCCGAGCAGGTCCAGATTGTTGGTTCCGGTGAGGGCCGCGTGCTTGAGATCACCTCGGAGCGTATCGACGAAACCCAGATCGCTACAGCCCGCGAGGAGCTCTACACCGCCTTCGAGCCCAAGGACGCGTCCGGCCAGGAATCCCCGGACGCTATCGGTGATTCCACCGTGTCGGAGTCCTGGGGTAGCTCGATTACCGAACGCATGCTGCTGGCCGCTGCGGTGTTCCTGGTGCTGGTATTCGCCTATATCACCTTCCGTTTCGAACGCGATATGGCCATCGCCGCCATTGCCTGTCTGGCCCTTGATGGCGTGGTGATTATGGGCGTGTACTCGTTGACTGGCCTGGAGGTCACTCCCGCCACCGTCATTGGTTTGCTGACTGTGTTGGCGTTCTCCCTTTATGACACGGTCGTGATTTTCGACAAGGTGGAGGAGAACACTGCTGGGTTTAAGCAGTCCACGCGCCGCACTTATGGCGAGCTGGTGAACCTGGCGGTGAATCAGTCTGTGATGCGCTCGATTAACACCACTATTTCCACCTTGCTGCCGGTGGCTTCGCTGCTGGTGATTGCGGTGTGGGCACTGGGTGTGGGCACCTTGGCGGACCTGGCGGTGATCCAGTTCATCGGCATTATCCAGGGCACATTCTCCTCGATTCTGTTCGCTTCGCCGTTGCTGGTGGCGCTGAAGGGTATGCAGCGTGATTACCGCAAGCACAATCAGCAGGTGCTGGCGGCCCGCTCGGGTGCTGGCTCTTCCGACGAGGCGGCTGCTTCCGCTGAGGCAGCGCAGGTGCCGGATCAGGCTCATCGTCGCCCCGCTGAGCCTGCCGGTGATGCGAAGGCCAACGGCAGCACCCCGCTGTCCTGGCGCCCGGGGATGTAGGTGCGGGCGGTACGCTAGATGTACTTGCCGCAGCACCCGGATTAGCCGACCTGGAGACACTCGTGACCTACGCCAACGCCCAAGAAGCTTTACGTGAGCTCATCCGGTATGTCCCGGACTTCCCATCCGAGGGCATCTTGTTCGAGGACCTCACTCCGGTGCTTGCCGACGCTGAGGGCTTCCGGTTGGTCATTGATGACCTCGCTGAGGCCATTCGGGCCATGGGTGCCGATGTGATCGCCGGTCTCGACGCCCGGGGTTTCTTGGTCGGCTCGGCGGTGGCCTACTCCCTGGGCACCGGTGTTCTTGCGGTTCGCAAGGAGGGCAAGCTGCCGCCACCGGTGTTTTCGGAGTCCTATCACCTGGAATATGGTGAGGCTGCTCTTGAGGTGCCGGCGTCGGGGATTCCGCTGCAGGGCCGTCGGATAGCCCTGGTGGATGATGTGCTGGCCACCGGCGGCACGATGGGGGCGGCGCGCGCCTTATTGGAAGAGTGTGGCGCCGAGGTCGTCGGTATCGCTTCTGTGCTTGAGGTGCCTGGTTTGAATGGCCGTGAGCATTTTTCTGATGTCACCGTGCATGTGGTGAATAATCCCGATCATGCCGATGGGCACAGCGCACCAGGGGAGAAGGACGGGCAATGATGGCCGACCGCTCTGCGCGACGCTATGGCGCTCGGCTAGCCCGTAGCCTCACCGGGGGCCGCGCCCGTGTCCGGCCTGTGCTGGAACCGTTGGTGGCGATTCACCGGGAGGTGCATCCGCGCGCTGATGTCGGTGAGCTGCAGCGGGCGTATGACACCGCCGAGCGGCTACATGACGGGGTTTTCCGTAAGTCCGGGGAGCCCTACATCACCCACCCGTTGGCGGTTGCCACCATTGCCGCTGAGATCGGCATGGACACCACGACGCTTATTGCGTCGTTGCTGCACGACACCGTTGAGGACACTGACTATTCCATCGAGGACCTGACCAATGATTTCGGTCCCGAAGTCGCCCAACTCGTCGATGGGGTCACCAAGCTCGACAAGGTTGCGCTAGGTTCTGCCGCCGAGGCGGAGACGGTGCGCAAGATGGTTGTGGCCATGTCCCAGGACCCGCGGGTGCTGGTGATTAAGGTGTGCGACCGGCTGCACAATATGCGCACCATGCGGTTTTTGCCGCCGGAGAAACAAGCCAAGAAGGCCCGGGAGACCCTTGAGGTTATTGCTCCGCTGGCGCACCGGCTGGGTATGGCCAGTGTGAAGTGGGAGCTGGAGGATCTGTCCTTCGCGATCCTGTATCCGAAGAAGTATCAGGAGATTGTGCGCCTGGTCGCCGACCGGGCCCCGCAGCGCGATAAGTACCTCAACCAGGTGTGCAGTGAGGTCACGGACTATTTGCGTGGCGAGCATATTGCCGCTGAGGTGCGTGGCCGGCCGAAGCATTACTGGTCGATTTATCAGAAGATGATTGTCCGTGGACACCAGTTCGATGAGATTTTTGATCTGGTCGGCATCCGCATTCTGGTGGACACCACGAAGGATTGCTACGCGGCGATGGGCGCGGTGCATTCCTTGTACCAGCCGATGCCGGGGCGGTTTAAGGACTATATTTCCGCGCCTCGTTTCGGGGTGTACCAGTCCCTGCACATCATTGTTATTGGCCCAGGTGGCAAACCGCTCGAGGTGCAGATTCGTACCCACGAAATGCACTACAACGCCGAATACGGCATCGCGGCGCACTGGCGGTATAAGGAGACCAAGGGGTCGCATTCGGGCTCTGCGCATGAGGTGGAGCAGATGGCGTGGATGCGCCAGTTGCTTGACTGGCAGCGGGAGGCCGCTGACCCCAATGAGTTCCTCGACAATCTGCGCTACGACCTGGCCAGCAATGAGATCTTCGTGTTCACCCCGAAGGGTGATGTGGTGACCTTGCCTGCCGAAGCCACTGCAGTGGACTTCGCCTACGCGGTGCACACCGAGGTCGGGCACCGCTGTATTGGCGCGAAGGTGAACGGAAAACTCGTTGCCCTGGAGTCTTCGCTCAATACCGGCGATCGGGTGGAGATTTTCACTTCTAAGGACGCTCACGCTGGCCCGTCAAAGGACTGGCAGAGCTTTGTGCGCACCCCGCGGGCTAAGGCGAAGATTCGGCAGTGGTTTGCGAAGGAACGCCGCGAGGAGGCCCTTGAGGCCGGCCGGGACGCGTTGGCTGCCGAGGTGCAGCGTGGCGGCATGCCGATGCATCGGCTGTTCACCCCGGAGGGCATGAAGCAGATTGCCCAGGAGCTGCATTACCCGGATGTGGACGCGCTCTATACCGCTATTGGTGAGGGCACGGTAAAGGCTGGGCATGTCACCAAGCGGCTTTTAGCGGAGTTCGGCAGTCGCGATGAGGCCGAGGATCAGCTGGCCGCACGTACCCCCATGTCGAAGCTGCAGAACCCGGCGAAGCGTTCGCGTGCCGACGGTGCGGGCGTGCTGGTCGAGGGTTCAGCGGACATGATGGCCAAATTGGCTAAGTGCTGTACCCCGGTGCCGGGGGATGAGATTTTCGGCTTTGTGACTCGTGGTGGCGGGGTGTCGGTGCATCGCACGGACTGCACAAATGCCCCGAAGCTGCGTGATGAACCACAGCGCAATATTGAGGTGCAGTGGGCCGCAGATTCCACCGGGGCGGTATTTACTGTCACCATCCAGATCGAGGCCTTAGACCGGTATGGCCTGCTATCTGAGATCACGCACACGATCAGTGACCACAAGGTCTCTATCATGTCGACGAGTTCGCATGCCGCCGAGGATCGGGTGGCCACGATGCGTTTTACTTTCGAGGTTTCTGATACCAAGCAGCTAGGCAACGTGATTTCTGCGCTGCGCAAAATCGAGGGCGTCTACGACGTCTTCCGTGTCACCAGCGGCGGCTAGGTAGCTGCGCACAAGCCGTCGGCAGCACAGACCCAGCACCACAGCGCAGCAGATCCTCAAGCGCCCCGGTTGCGGTAACTATCACCGCAGCCGGGGCGCTTTATTGGTTATCTGGGGCAGGCGTTACTTGACGGTGACGCCGGTAATGCGGACCTCTTCCTTCGGGGTCTCACTGCCTTCTTCGGTGCCCTTGTCGGCAACACCCTTAACGGTCTGCAAGCCCTCATCGCTCATCATGCCGAGCACGCTGTAGGACGGGGGCAGGGTGCCATCGGCGTAGTTCAGGAAGAACTGGGAGCCGTTGGTATTCGGGCCGGAGTTGGCCATAGCGATAGAACCCTCGGGGTAGATGACCTGCTGGGCGGCGCCGTTATCGGCCTCGTCGACGGGGTACTCGTCGGCAAAGCTGTAGCCGGGGCCGCCGGTGCCGTTACCGGCCGGGTCGCCGCACTGCAGCACGAAGATGCCGCCCTCGGTCAGGCGGTGGCAGATCACGTCGTCATAGAAGCCGGACTCGGCCAGGTGCACCACGGAGTTAACCGCGCAGGGGGATAGGGCGCGGTCGAGTTCCATCGGGATCTCACCTGCGGTTGTCTGCAGCGTCACAGTGACCGTGCCGGTGGCGGGCACATCAGTTCCCGATGGGAGGTCAACGTCTTTCACGCCGTCTCCGGTATCGGTGTAGTCACAGGTGACGGTCTCGCCCAGGGGTTGTGCGCGCTTCATCGCCAGGGGAGTCGCGTCCTGCGGTTCGGGGGTTTGTTCGGCGGCGGTGGTGTCCACATCGGTGGCCTCATCTTCGCTGCCCCAGGTGGTCAGCACCCAGATGCCGCCACCAATGACGGCGAGGATCGCCAAGGTTGCCAGCACAACGCCGAGCGGCTTGGTTTTCTCCGCGCGCTCGCGCCGGTGCAGTTCCCGGTCGAGTTCTTTCATCGCGTCCTTGCGGCGCTGCTTATTATCGGCCACGGTGTGCCGCCTTCCCATCACGTTGGCAATATCAGGTGCCCATTATGCCTGGCCGGTTTCGGCGTTGCGGTAAAGAGGCTTATCTGCCATGTCGCGCCGGTAGCATCGGGCGGCATGGAGATTATTGGTTTTGTTGCTGGCCCCTTGGGCACGAATTGCTATGTGGTGCTGGGCAATCCCGCCCACCCGGGTGGGCCGCGGCCGTGTCTCATTATCGATCCGGGGATGCAGGCTGCTGCGCAGGTGAAGCAGATCGTCGCCGAGCATAATGCGACGCCGGTGGCGGTGGTGCTCACGCATGGTCATATTGACCACACGCGCGACGCCCCGGGCTTGGCCAATGATTTCGACATCCCGGTCTATCTGCATGATGATGACCGGTTCATGTTCGACGATCCCATGGTCGGTGCGCCCATGGGCCTGGATCGGATGTTTGATGTGGCCGCGATGCCCTCGGCGAAGCAGGTGCGGCATTTGCCGCATGGCACGTCGTTAAGCCTGGCTGGTATTGATTTCCACCTCAGTCACGCCCCGGGTCACTCACCGGGCAGTGTGTTGTTGCGGGTCGACGACCCGGCCCAGCCGGTGCTGTTTTCTGGCGATGTGCTGTTTGCTGGTTCGATTGGCCGCACGGATCTGCCTGGTTCCAGCCCGCAGCAGATGATGGCGTCATTGCGGGATCAGGTGCTGCCGCTTGCCGACGGGCTGCGCGTGCTGCCGGGCCACGGCCCTGAGACGACCATGGCCGCTGAGCGTGCCACCAACCCGTTCCTGGCCCAGATTCGTTAGCCCGGTAAGGTCAACCATCGTGAGCGAGAAGAAGCAGAAGCCCAAGGCCTTTTCCGCACCTAAGGGTGTGCCTGACTACGTGCCGCCGGCCTCGCGTGAGTTCGAGGCTGTTCGCGATACCTGGCGCAACCATGCCCGCACTGCGGGCTATGAGCATATCGAGCTGCCGATTTTTGAGGACACCGGCTTATTCGCCCGTGGTGTGGGTGAGTCCACTGATGTGGTGTCGAAGGAGATGTACACCTTCGCTGACCGTGGTGACCGTTCGGTGACGCTGCGCCCGGAAGGCACCGCTGGTGTGATGCGTTCGGTCATTGAGCACAATCTTGACCGGGGCCAGTTGCCGGTGAAGTTGTCCTATGCGGGCCCATTTTTCCGTTACGAGCGCCCGCAGGCGGGCCGTTACCGTCAGTTGCAGCAGTTCGGTATCGAAGCCATTGGTGTGGATGACCCGGCTTTGGATGCCGAGGTGATCGCTGTGGCCGAGGCGTGTTTCCGGGGGATTGGTCTTACTGGTTACCGCCTGGAGCTGACCAGTCTTGGTGATGATTCCTGCCGCCCGGCTTATCGGCAGAAGCTGCAGGATTACCTCTTTGGTCTTCCTTTGGATGCGGAGACCCGCCGTCGCGCGGAGCTCAACCCGCTGCGGGTGTTGGACGATAAGCGCCCCGAGGTACAAGAGATGCTTGCCGACGCACCCCTGATGCGCGATCACCTCTCTGCCGAGTGCGCGGAGCATTTCGACACGGTGACGGGCCTTTTGGACGATATGGGCATCGATTACGTCATCAACCCGCGCATGGTGCGTGGGCTGGATTACTACACCAAGACCTGTTTTGAGTTTGTTCATGATGGGCTTGGCGCGCAGTCCGGTATCGGCGGCGGTGGCCGTTATGACGGCCTGATGGCTGAGCTGGGCGGCCAGGAACTATCCGGGATCGGTTTCGGCCTCGGCGTGGATCGGGCGTTGCTTGCGCTAGAAGCAGAACAGAAGACAGTCGGTGCGCAGGGGCGCGTTGATGTTTATGGCGTAGCCCTTGGCCAGGCGGCGCAACACAGGATGGGTGTGCTCGTACACCAGTTGCGCCAGGCCGGTATCCGTACCGATATGTCCTATGGCGGGCGTGGGCTTAAGGGCGCGATGAAGGGCGCTAATCGCGCCGGCGCCCGATTCGCTTTGGTGCTTGGCGACGCGGAACTCGATGCGGAACAGGTGCAGGTCAAAGACCTTGCCACCGGAGAACAGAACCCGGTTGCCTTTGCCGAGCTGGTCAGCACCTTAGCCGGTGCGCTGGGCGCCGGGCAGGCTTAACGACGAGTGCTTAGCCGGCGCACACATGCTGCCGGTTCGAATTGTCAGCGATGACGTCGTCAAGGCGAATATGGTGCGGCCCGGCTGGTCGCAACGCCAGCCGGGCGGCTTCAACGGCGCTGGCTGCGGCGGCTTCAGCTATCCCGGTGGTTGTGGTGTCAATACCTGCGTCGGGGTGCAGCAGCTGATCCAGGGCCAGCCCGGCGGCATTATCGACCTGGGTGGGGGAGCCGCCAAGAATTTCGCACAGGCCAGCCGCAGCCATCGCCGCACCCAGCCCGTAGTCGACCTCTGGGGCCAGCGGCAGCCCGCTATCGCGGTGCATATCGGCTTCGGCGAAGACCTGGCCAATGGCGCCGGCTGCGAAGAGGAACTGGTGCACGGTCTCTCGGGTGAAGAAGGTTATCCGGTCCATGGCATGGTGCAGCACCGCAGGCACCGGGGCTGCGGCTGTTCCCGTGGGGGCGGCGACAACGCGACACCCAGCCTGGGCATATTCGGCCACCGCCAAGCTGTACAGCACCAGCCAGTTATCGGCCGCGGGGGAGATACCCCGGGCGGTGGGGTTCTTTTTTCGCTGGGCTAGTAGTTCATCCAGGCGGGCCGGCGCCCGGCGGTTCGTCAGCCGCTGTGGCCCCACAGATCCGCGACTAAGACCTGCGGCGACACTGTCGCGCATAATGTCCCACACCTGGTCCAGGTGTGCTGGCGCGGCGTCGGGGTCCTGGTGGAAGGTTGCTTCATTGTGGGCGGCGACCTCAGCCACCGTCATATTGTGCTGGACTGCGTGTGCGACAAGTTCTGTCGTGGTGGAAAACTCGTACGGCACCGCGGTGTGGTGCTGCCAATTAGCAACAACCTGACCGCCAGGCAGGATGCGGTAGGTGATGGCTGGGGCGCTGCCGGTGGTGCCCGCCGCCTGGTTCGCCTGGTCGACATACCGCATGGTGATTGTTGCCGGGCCGGGGTCTGGCCTGGCCGCGTCGTCGGCATTGCTGTGCATGCGGCAGCTGAAATTCCCGGCCGCGCCGGTGATGGTGTGGGTCATGCCAAGGCGCGGTCCGGTGGTCTCGAATGCGCCGGGCGACACCATCTGGGCATCTGTGCCAGATAGTCCCAGCATGATTGCGCGGGTCACTATCGGGCGGGCCGCACGCGCCGTCAGGGCACCGCCGAGTTCGATATCGACCAGGACCCCTGGTTGGGGTTCAGTTGCAGCAGCGAAGCGCTGTGCCGCGCGCATCGGGCCCACGCTGAACACGAAGCGGGGGCCAGGACCGACCGCGAAAATATCGACGACACTTAAACGCATAATTGCACCCTAGAGCGCCCGGGTTGACCCAGAGTTTCTCTAGTGTTTCGGCATTGTGACACACCTCATGTTCTCCGATGAGATCTGGCACTATGGCGGCCATGAACCAGTACCCGCAATACCCCAATCCCGCGCCGGGACACGGTGGTAATGCGGGCTACGGGCAGTACAGCCAGCCCGGGCAGTACAACCACCCTGGCTACCACAACCAGCCCGGTGCGCAGCCATACCTCGCCCCGAGTCCACCTCAGATGGTGCCGCACGGCGGCGGAGCTGGGAAAAAGAACACCAACTCGAATCTCATGGTGACCTTGCTAGGGATCACCGGCGCCGTGTTGATCTGTATCGCCGGGCTTTGGGCTGTGCTGGACTCGCAACAATCTTCGCCGCTGCCGGTACCAGCTGCGGACTACCAGGTTGCGGCCTTCGGTGCCGGGCCGGGCACGGAGTTCTTCGTCGCGGAAAAAGATTCCGCATGCACCTTGGGTTTCGCCGCCCGGGACGCAGAAGGCCAGCAGGGTTTCATCACGGCAAGCCATTGCGGCCTGGTCGGCGATGAAGTCACGGTCAAAGATGAGAACGGCCTTCTACGCCCCATTGGGGTTTTCACCATCAGTGAGGCCAATGTTGACCCCGCCAGCATCAAAGACCGCCCCTATGAGCCAGAGGAAATCTTTGACCTGGCTTTTATCCGGCTCTATGACCAAACCCTGCCCATCGAACGCACTATTGCCGAGATCGACGCGGCACCAGCATCAGTAGCTGTAGTCGACGACATCCCACCCGAGCAGGGCACCCAACTGTGCTTCATCGGGCGCACCACCGGTCGTAGTTGCGGCACCGTGCAGGGCTTTACCGGGTGGAATGGGCCTTCCGACGTGGGTTTTGATGCATCATCCCAACACGGCGACAGCGGGGCCCCGGTGTTTTGGGCGCGACCTGATGGCTCCTTAGCTGCTGTGGGTGTGCTCTCGCTTGGTACAGAAGACGGCACCCTGAGTTTCGCAGAGTTGCTCAACAGTTCCGATGCCCAATCCCTGGGGTTAACAGTGCTGCTGCCCTAGAGCCGGGTCAGTCTTCACTATCGGAGACCCGGCGGGAGCCGTGCGGGTGGTCGCCGAAGCCATCATTATTCGCGTCGTTGAGGTTGAGCTCACCACGGAACGAGTCATGGGCGGTGGGCTTGGCCGAAACGGGGGCACGACTACCGGTGTTGAACATGAGGTTGAGCACAATGGCGGCAACCGAACCGATCACGATGCCGGAGCTGAGGAAAGTCTGCGCCCACGCCGGCATGGAGCTGAACAAGTCCGGGGAGACTGCGGGCAGCAAACCCAGCCCGACGGGGATAGCGACGACAAGGATATTCGACTCGGTGAACTGCACCTTCGACAAGGTGCGCACACCAGAGGCGGCAACCATGCCGAATAGGGCCAGCCCAGCGCCACCGAGCACCGGCGCGGGGATGGCTGCAATAATCGCCGCGGTCTTCGGGATGAGCCCCAGCACGATCAGCATGCCGCCGGCTGCGGCGGTCACCCAGCGTGACTTCACACCAGTAATCGACAGCACGCCGATATTCTGGGCAAATGCCGTGTACTGGAAGGTATTGAAAACACCGCCGAGCACCGTGGCGGCACCGTCGGCACGCAACGTATCGGCAATGCGGCGATCGTCGACGTCAGTATCGGTGATCTCGCCGATGGCCAGAACATCACCGGTGGCCTCAACCATGGTCACCAAGGACACAATGCACATTGCCAGCACAGCAGCCGGAATGAACGTCGGAAGGCCAAAGTAGAACGGGGTGGTAAGTCCCAGCAGGGGAGTATCGGCGGTCTCGGACCAATCCACCATGCCCAGCGGAATGCACACCACCAGGCCAGTGAGCATGCCGACGAGTACGGCGATCCGGGAGAGCCACTCCGGGCCGTAGCGCTCAATGAGCAAGATGAGGACGAGCACAAACATCGCAATGGCCAGGTTCTGTACCGTGCCGTATTCCTCAGTTCCCTTCACAGCGGCGCCGCCACCAATCCAGTCGGCGGCAACAGGCATCAAGGTGGTGCCGATAATGAGCAGCACAGTGCCGGTGACCAGCGGCGGGAATAGGCGCAATAGTGACGCAAAGAGCGGGGCGAAGATGATGATGAATAGGCCCGAGGCAATCACTGAGCCGTAGATGGCGGGCACACCGTAGGTGCCGCCGATGGTGACCATCGGGATCGCCGCGGAGAACGTACAGCCTTGGATCAGTGGTAGGCGCACACCGAAGCGCCAGATCCCGACGGACTGCACAATGGTCGCGATACCTGCGACGAAGAGATCCGCAGCGATGAGGTGGGGGATATCGCTGGGTTGCATCCGCCCGGCGTCGACAAGGGCCCAGCCGACGAACAGCGGCACAGCCACTGCGCCAGCATAGGCAGCGAGCACATGCTGGAAACCCAACAGGAGCACGCGGGCATGGCCCGGATATTCATTAACGGGGTGGACAGCCGTTGGCTGCGAAGACGCACTCATTGGGCACACCCTAGCCGGTGAAAAACATGTACCCCCAGTTGTGTGAGCTCCGGCTCACCCTGGTTGAGGTCGCACCAACTAGTCCGGCACGGCCACTGACTCCAATAAGGCCGGCAGATCGCCACCACCGATAACGCGCAATGGCTTCTGGTCAGCATGGCCGTGCTCGGTGACCACGAGTGCGCGCGGCAGGCGACCCTTCTTCGTCGGCACAGTGAGCAACTGCACTGCCTCTTGCACTGTCACAGTGCGGCGGACGAACACAGGTTTTTCTGCAGTGCCGGTGGTGTCCAGGATTTCGGCGACGGTGCGGGCCGAAATATGGCCATCATCGGTGATGTCTTCGGCTAACCAGCGGGCAATCTGATCGGTGGTCAACAATGCAGTACAGGTCCCATCGGTATAGACGGGAAACTGGGAATACGTCGTTGTGCGCAGCACATCGTAAATACTGTCCACCGAATCTTCCGGGCGCACTGTCACCGGCCGCCGGTGCTCTAAAACACGCAGCGCCTGTGGCGGGTGGATGAGGACCTCTTCGATCTGGTGGATAGCGGCCACCGTGTGCGGCAACGGGTCGGCAATCGGCATGCCTTGGTGGTATTCGCCGTGCGAGATGGCGTTGCGCAGTTCGGCAAAAGAGGTCAGTGCGGCGTGTTGGGCGTCGGAAAGCTCACCGCGCTTATGCAGTTTGTGCACCATCGACGTAAAACCGATATAGCGGTCCAGGTTGAGCTGTGCGCGAAAGTGCTTTTCTAGCCGGTTAAATGCCGAGAGGAACTCAGTGGCGCGGGTGCCCGCGGTCTCAGTTTCGGTTGGCTCACTAGCCGGCTGGTTGGTGCTCATACCAACACGGTAGTAGGAACCCAAGGTTGCGATGTCCAAGGAACGGGTAGACTGCGTGCTTTGAACGCCAGGTGTTACTCACCTGCCGCGTGATAGACGACTTCACCAACCCCTGGAAGGACACGCAGTGCTGCGTACCCACCTCGCTGGCGAGCTCCGCGCTGAGCATGCTGGACAGACCGTCACCCTCACCGGATGGGTCGCCCGACGTCGCGACCACGGCGGCGTTATCTTCATCGATATGCGCGACCGCTCCGGTCTTGCTCAGGTAGTGTTCCGCGACTCTGAGGTCGCCGAGCGCGCCCACCACCTGCGAAGCGAGTACTGCATCCAGGTCACCGGTGTTGTCGAAGCCCGCCCCGAAGGCTCGGAGAACCCGAACCTGCCCAGCGGCGATATTGAAGTCAACGTCACCGACCTGGAGATCCTCAACACCTCCGCGGCCCTGCCGTTCCAGCTCGATGACCAGTCCTCGGCTAATGAGGTCGGCGAAGAAACCCGCCTGCGGTACCGCTACCTGGATCTGCGCCGCGAAGCTCCCGCGCAGGCCATCCGGCTGCGCGCCAAGGCCAACCAGGCCGCCCGCCGCGTGCTTGACGCCCAGGGCTTTACCGAGATCGAAACCCCGACCCTGACGCGCTCCACCCCGGAAGGCGCCCGCGACTTCCTGGTTCCGGCGCGCCTCAAGCCCGGCACGTTCTACGCGCTGCCGCAGTCTCCGCAGCTGTTCAAGCAGCTGCTGATGGTTTCTGGCCTGGAGCGGTACTACCAGATTGCGCGTTGCTACCGCGATGAGGATTTCCGCGCCGACCGGCAGCCGGAGTTCACCCAGCTCGATGTGGAAATGAGCTTCGTTGACCAGGAAGACGTCATCGCCCTGGCTGAGGACATCATCACCGAGGTGTGGGCTGCTGCCGGCGTTGAGGTCACCACTCCGTTCCCGCGGATGACCTACCACGAGGCAATGCGCCGCTACGGCTCCGATAAGCCCGACCTGCGCTTTGATATCGAAATCACCGAGTGCACCGAGTTCTTCAGCAACACCACCTTCCGCGTGTTCCAGAACGATTATGTCGGCGCTGTGGTGATGGAAGGCGGCGCCAGCCAGCCGCGCCGTCAGCTCGATGCCTGGCAGGAATGGGCCAAGCAGCGCGGTGCGAAGGGCCTTGCCTACATCCTGGTCTCTGAAGACGGCGAACTGGGCGGCCCGGTTGCGAAGAACATCACCGACGAAGAGCGCGCCGGTATCGCCGAGCATGTTGGCGCTAAGCCCGGCGACTGTATTTTCTTTGCCGCTGGTGATGCCAAGAGCTCCCGCGCCCTACTTGGTGCCGCCCGTGGTGAGATCGCCCGCAAGCTGGATCTCATCGACGACAATGCCTGGGCCTTCACCTGGGTTGTGGACGCGCCGATGTTCGAGCCGGCCGCTGATGCCACCGCCTCCGGTGACGTCGCGCTGGGCCATTCCGCCTGGACGGCGGTGCACCACGCGTTCACGTCGCCGAAGCCGGAGCACCTGGACTCCTTCGATAAGGACCCGGGCTCGGCTCTCGCTTATGCCTACGATATTGTTTGCAACGGAAATGAAATCGGTGGCGGTTCGATCCGTATTCACCGCAAGGACGTCCAGGAACGCGTCTTTAGTGTCATGGGCATCGATGAAGAAGAGGCCCAGGAGAAGTTCGGCTTCCTGCTCGAGGCCTTCTCCTATGGCGCGCCCCCGCACGGCGGTATCGCCTTCGGCTGGGACCGGATCTGCTCACTGCTAGCCGGCATGGACTCCATCCGGGAAGTCATTGCCTTCCCCAAGTCCGGTGGCGGCGTGGACCCGCTCACCGACGCACCGGCACCGATTACCGCTGCTCAGCGCAAGGAATCGGGTATTGATGCCAAGCCCAAGAAGAAGACTCAGGCAGAACCGACCAAGGACTCTGCTTCCAAATAACGGCCCAGCACCACAGGGCCCGGCAAGGACCGACCTATGGATGCCATATCAGTTGACGACATCCTGCATTCTGCGCAGGAACTGTTGGCGGCCCGCTTCGGCGGGCGCCAGAAACTTAGCGATCCCGAAGACCTTGGTGGTTCCGGCGAATCCGTCGTTTTACGCTTCCGCCTAGCCACCAACCCCTTCCTTCCGGAACGCTCGGTTGTCGTCAAACAGCTCCCGACCGCAGCAACTACCGGTTTTGAGCCGGCGTTGCTGCGCGAGATCGTGTCCTACCAGTTCACCAACACCCTGCCGGAGGACACCCGGCCGGGCCCGACCCTGCTGGCACACGATGTCGAGCACCGCTTATTGGTACTCAGCGATATCGGGGAAGCCGAGACCTATGACGAGTTGCTCGCCCCCAAGACCACCACGGATGAGCGCACGCAGGCGCTGCGGGCCTTAGCTAATGCGCTCGCCCGCACCCATACCGCCACCGCCATGCGCGAAGAAGGCTTCCACGCGCTGATGTCGCGGCTATTCCATCGCCACCACCTGGACCCGGCTATTGCCGGTGCCAGGGATCGTGGTGTGGTGCGCTCCATCGATAAGGGCCTGAAAATTCTGCACTCGCGTGGCATCGCGGTTACTGAGGATGTGCAGCAGCTGGCCAATCTGGCCGCCCGGCGCACAAACTCAGGCAACCATCGTGCTTTCACGCCCTTTGACCTGCGGCCGGACAATATTTTGGTGCGCAACCGGGTGTTCTTCCTCGACTACGAGTGGGCCGGTTTCCGCGATGTCGCCTTCGACTTAGCAGCCGTTGTCGCCGGTTTCCCGCACTACCCGTTCACCGAACCACTCAGCGATGATGAGGCTTCGTTCTTCGTCGAGACCTGGCAGGGCGCGGTGAAGCATATGTGGCCCGACATCATTGGTGATGATGAGCTGCATGAGCGCATCACTATTGCGCTTCTGGGCTGGGTGCTGCTGTCAGTAACCCTGCTGCACTTCGGTGGGGCCGAGGACGCCCTGGCCGCCGAGGGCTACCTGGAGCGGCGCATTGAACACGGTGAACTCAGCGACCCGGGTGCTATCTACGTACCACCGGATCACCGCGACGGGGTGGAGTGGACTGCCTCGTCGGCGGCCGAACGCAAGGACTTGATCCGTACCGCGAAGGTGTTGCGCCGGTTCGCCGAGAGCTGCTCGGAGCGGTTCGCTGACTGTGTGCCGCTTGCCGACGCTGTGGTTGCCATGGTCTCTGACCATCGGGGTAGTTGAGCATGACCGAGCCGGGTTTATTTGGTGACCCCCAGCTCAGCGCCGAAGAGGCGGCCACCACTAAGGGGGCTCATGAGTATTTTCACCCTTCCGGGCACGCCCCGCTGGCGGTGCGGATGCGCCCCAATAGTCTCGACGAGGTCGCCGGCCAGCAGCACCTATTAGGCCCTGGTGCGCCGCTGCGCCGCCTGGTCGAAGGTGGGGGAGACACCTCGGTGATCCTCTTCGGCCCGCCCGGCACGGGTAAAACCACCCTGGCGGGGCTGATCTCTGCGGCCACCAACCGCCGCTTCGAAGCGCTCTCCGCCCTCAATTCCGGGGTGAAGGAACTCCGCGCTGTTATTGACCGCGCGCGCCGGAATCTACTCAATGATTCCCGGCAAACCGTGCTGTTTATCGATGAGGTGCACCGGTTTAGCAAAACCCAGCAGGACGCGCTGCTTGGTGCGGTGGAGAACCGGATTGTGTTGCTCGTTGCCGCCACCACCGAAAATCCGTCGTTCTCGGTGGTCTCACCGCTGCTGAGCCGCTCCCTGCTGCTGCAGCTCGAGCCGCTCAGCGATGGTGATATTGGTGAGGTCCTTGACCGGGCGGTACGCGATGAGCGTGGCCTGCGCGGCGCTATCACCCTTACCGCCGATGCGAAAGAAGCCCTGGTTTCCCTGGCTGCAGGCGATGCCCGCCGCAGTCTGACCTACTTAGAAGCATCGGCCGAAGGTGTTGCCGAAGGCGGCACCCTGGATGCGGACACGGTCTACGCCAGCATCAATAAGGCTGCGTTGCGCTATGACCGCGACGGGGATCAGCATTACGACGTCACGAGCGCATTCATTAAGTCCATGCGTGGCTCAGATGTCGACGCTGCCCTGCATTATCTCGCCCGGATGATTGAGGGCGGGGAAGACCCGCGCTTCATTGCCCGCAGGATCACCATCTTGGCCAGTGAAGATATCGGCATGGCCGACCCACAAGCCCTCACTGTGGCCACCGCCACCGCAGCTGCGGTCGAACGCATCGGCATGCCCGAGGGCCGCCTGCCGCTAGCCCAGGCGGTTGTCTATATGGCCACGGCCCCGAAATCGAATTCGGTGATCGCCGCCATTGACGCCGCCCTTGCTGATGTCCGGGCCGGCAAAGTCGGCCCCGTCCCACCGCACCTGCGCGATGGTCACCATTCCGGTGCCCGGCGGATGGGGCACGGCGTCAGCTACGAGTACCCCCATAATGACCGCCTTGGTGTCGTCGCCCAGCAGTACCCGCCGGACAATATTGTTGATGCGCAGTACTACAGCCCGTCCGGGCATGGGTATGAAAAAGATATCGCCCACCGCGTCGGCAAACTGCGCGATATCGTGCGCAACTACCGGCAGACGTAGCACCAGTTGGTGCAGAGTATGATGTGCACGTCCCGCGTCCCGGCCGGTTATGGCATGGTGCAACGCGCGTTTTGTCCTGACCCGCACTATCCGAATTGAGGTCCCTCCGCAGTGCAGACTCATGAGATCCGCAAGCGCTTCTTGGAGCACTTCATCGCCGCGGGCCATACCGAGGTTCCCAGCGCTTCTTTGGTGCTGGAAGATCCGAACCTGCTGTTCGTCAACGCTGGCATGGTCCCGTTCAAGCCGTACTTCCTCGGGCAGGAGACCCCGCCGTACGCCACCGCCACCTCCATCCAGAAGTGCGTGCGCACCCTGGATATTGAAGAAGTCGGTATCACCACCCGCCACAACACGTTCTTCCAGATGGCGGGCAACTTCTCCTTCGGTGACTACTTCAAAGAAGGCGTTATCACCCTGGCCTGGTCGCTTCTGACGAAGTCCGTTGATGATGGCGGTTTCGGTATCGACCCGGAGCTGCTGTGGGTCACCGTCTACCACGACGATGATGAAGCCCACGACATCTGGGCGAATAAGATCGGGCTGCCCGAAGAACGCATTCAGCGTCGGGGCATGGAAGATAACTACTGGTCTATGGGTGTGCCCGGCCCGTGTGGTCCGTGTTCGGAGATTTTCTACGACCGCGGCCCGGACTACGGCGTTGAAGGCGGCCCTGTTGCCGATGAGGACCGCTATATCGAGATCTGGAATCTCGTGTTCATGCAGAATGAGCGCGGCGAAGGCACCGGCAAGGGCGATTTTGAGATCCTCGGCCCGCTGCCGAAGAAAAATATTGATACCGGTATGGGCATCGAACGTGTCGCCTTCCTGTTGCAGGGGGTCGAGAACGTCTACGAGACGGACCTGCTGCGCCCGGTTATCGATACCGCGGAAAAGCTCACCGGCTCCAGCTACGGCGCCGATAACACCTCTGATGTGCGTTTCCGCGTGATCGCGGACCACTCCCGCACCGGCCTAATGCTGATGCTGGACGGGGTCAGCCCCTCCAATGAGGGCCGTGGCTACATCCTGCGCCGCCTGCTGCGCCGCATTATCCGCTCCGCCCGCCTGTTGGGGGCCAAGGGCGAGACCCTCGAAGCGCTGCTGACCACCGCGCGCGACACCATGTTGCCGTCCTTCCCGGAACTGGAGCAGAACTGGGAGCGCATCCGTCGTAACGCTGTCGGTGAGGAGCAGGCCTTCTTGCGCACGCTCGAAGCCGGCACCAAGCTGTTCGACGACGCCGCCGAATCGGTGCGCGCTGCCGGTGGGTCCACCATCTCCGGTGCGGACGCGTTCACCTTGCACGACACCCACGGCTTCCCGCTGGATTTGACCCTGGAGATGGCCAGCGAGGCTGGGCTGAGTGTTGACGAGGCTGGCTTTAAGGAGTTGATGGCTGAGCAGCGCGCCCGCGCTAAGGCCGATAACCGCTCCAAGAAGCGCGATCATGGCGATAACAGCGTCTACCGCCAGTTCTTAGACGAACACCCGACCACCTTCACCGGCTATGACAACCTCACTGAAGAGTCCACTGTGGTGGGCCTCATTCGTGATGGCCAGACCGTGACCGGCGCGGAGGAGGGCGATGAGGTTGAGCTGATCCTGGATCGCACCCCGCTCTATGCCGAGTCGGGCGGCCAGATGGCCGACCATGGTTGCTTTGTGCTGCCCAATGGCGCAACGGTTGATATCGACGATGTGCAGAAGGTCGGCAAGAAGCTCTGGCTGCATCGCGGTACCGTCCGCGGCGGCGATATCACTGCCGGCAGTGTGGGCGAGGCCCAGGTCGATCCTTCCTGGCGGCACCAGGCGGCGCAGGCGCACTCGGCTACACACCTGATCCACGCCGCTTTGCGGGAGGTGCTTGGCCCCGATGCGGTGCAGGCCGGCTCGCTAAATAAGCCCGGCTATCTGCGGTTCGATTTCTCCTATGGCGCCCAGTTGTCTGCGGACCAGCTGCGTCAGGTTGAGCAGGTCACCAATGAAGCCGTCGATGCTGACTGGACTGTGCATACCACCGAAACTTCGCTGCAGGAAGCCAAGGCGATGGGTGCTTTGGCGCTGTTCGGGGAGAATTACGGTGACCGGGTCCGTGTGGTTGAGATGGGTGGCCCGTTCTCCATGGAGTTGTGTGGTGGCACCCACGTGCGGCATACCTCCGGTATCGGCCCGGTAGCGGTTCTTGGTGAGTCTTCTGTGGGGTCCGGGGTGCGCCGTATTGAGGCGTACTCGGGTATGGATTCCTTCTCGTATTTGTCCACCGAGCGGCTTCTTGCCGAGCAGTTGGCGACTGAGTTTAAGGCCCCGTCGGTTGAGCTTCCGGACCGTATCGCCGCGCTGAGTGAGAAGCTGCGTGCGGCTGAGCGCACCATCCAGGAGATGCGGTCGAAGCAGTTGCTTGCCGACGCTGCCCGCCACCTCGATGATGCCGAACTCATCGGTACCACCACGTTCTTGGGCGTGGAGCTGCCTGAGGGCACCCAGGCGAAGGACCTGCGCACGCTGGCCAATGACCTGCGGGGCCGGTTCGGCGCGAAGCCTGGTGTGATTGTGCTTACCGCCAAGTCCGACGGTAAGGCACCATTTGCGATTGCGGTCACCGACGCTGGTGTCGCCGATGGTCTTAAGGCCGGCGATTTGGTGAAGGTGTTGGGCCCCCATATTGGTGGCCGTGGTGGCGGCAAGCCGCAGTTGGCCCAGGGTTCGGGTTCGGAGCCGGCCGGGATCAGCGCCGGCATTCAAGCTGTGCGTGCGGAATTGGAACAGCGGTAGCGACTATGGCGCAACTACTCCCGGACCGCCCCGGTGCTGATGACCCGGGGCGGGGTCGCCGTCTTGGCATTGATGTCGGTGAGGCCCGGATTGGTGTGGCTATCTCCGATCCGGATGGCTTGCTGGCTACTCCGGTGGAGACCATCCGCAAGGAGAGTGGGCGACGCGGCCCCGACGGCGCCGACGTCGATAGACTCGTCGATCTCATCGAGGAAAATGAGATTGTCGAAATCATTATTGGCTTGCCGTTAATGCTCGATGGGGGTCTGGGTAGTTCTGCTCGCACGGCTGAAAAGCTACGTTCCCGGCTGCGTCGGCGCACCGATAATACGGTGCCGGTGCGGATGCAGGATGAGCGCATGACCACGGTTATTGCTGCTTCTCGGATGCGGGAGGCGGGGGTGGATGCCAAGAGTGGTCGCTCCCGTATTGATCAGGCTGCGGCTGTGGAAATTCTGCAGTCGTGGTTGGATGCACGTAAGGATGTTGCGGCTTTGTCGCACGATTCCGACGCGCCGGACGTGACAGAAATGTGACAAATGCCCCGTCGATAGTGGAAACTTTAACCAACAACTGCATGGACGAATCGTCACATGCCGCCGCACCACCGCACTAGTGGAGGAGAACGGATGAGCCGCAGTCAACGTGCGCCTCGCGTTAACCGACCGGACAGTCGGTCTCGTCGTGGACCCGGGGCCCGGGTTCGGCGCCGTCAGACAGCGCTTGCCATTAACGTCACGTCCATCATCTTGAGCGGCCTGGTGCTGCTCGTCTTGGGTGTCGCCTGGTTTACCGGAGGCACCACCGGTGATTTCAAGGGTGACGGTAACGGCAATATGGTTTTGGTCAATGTGGAGAACGGCAGCTCACTGTCGGATCTGTCCGATAGTCTCGTCGACGATGACGTAGTGGCCTCCAGCAGCGCCTTCATGACGGCTGCGGCTAATAATCCGCGTGCCGATCAGCTGCAGCCGGGGTGGTACCGCCTCGAGGAGCACATGTCGGCCGCCGCTGCCGTTGATGCGCTGCTTGACCCGGAGAATCGTTCCGGCACTGTCGATATCCCCACTGGTTCTCGTCTGGAGGACACTCTGGTGGTGGGTTCCGATGATGTCCGCGAGGGCATTTTCACCAAGATCGCGAAGGCATCCTGTGTCGCCGATGATGACTGCATCACCGTGGAGTCATTGCGCGATGCTGCCGCCACCACGGATCCCGCCGAGTTGGGCGTTCCGGACTGGGCGATCAAGCCGGTTACTGCCCGCGGTGATGATCCTCGTCGCCTGGAGGGCTTGATTAGCCCGGGTGTGCACCAATTCAACCCGATGGATGACGCCAAGACGGTGTTGACTGAGTTGGTGACCAATTCCGTTGCCGAATATGAGGAAACTGGTCTGGCTGAGTCTGCGGACAATGTTGGCCTCACCCCGTATGAGTTGCTCACCGCCGCGTCGCTGGTGCAGATGGAAGCCTCCGACGAGTACTTCCCGATGGTTGCTCGGGTCATCCTGAATCGTCTTGATGAGCCGATGCGACTGCAGTTTGACTCCACGGTGAACTATGGCCTCGATGATCAGGAGATCGCCACCACCGACGAGGACCGCGAGGAGAAAACCCCGTGGAATACCTACGCCAGCGATGGCCTGCCACAGACCCCGATTTCGTCGCCGTCGGTGCAGGCGATTAAGGCTATGGAGAACCCCGCCCCGGGTGCCTGGTTGTATTTCGTGACCGTCGATAAGGATGGCACCACAGTGTTCACCAACACTCTTGATGAGCATGGTGCTGCTATTGAACAGGCCCGCGCTAACGGCGTTCTTGACTCGAACCGATGAGCTTGCCCGATACTGACCAGTACCGTCATCTCGCGGCGGTTATGGGCGACCCGGTTGCCCACTCGAAGTCTCCGGCTTTGCATAATGCCGGCTATGCCGCGCTGGGCTTAGCGGATTGGCACTACCTGCCGATTCAGTGCAATGCGGAGCAGCTTGCCGACGTTGTGGGCGGCGCTGATGAGCGTTTCGCCGGTTTCTCGGTGACCATGCCCGGTAAGTTCGCGGCCCTGGATTATGCCGACGAGGTCTCTGATCGGGCCCGCGCGATTGGTTCGGCCAATACTTTGGTGCGTCTTGACGGCAACCGGTGGCGTGCCGATAACACTGATTGTGAAGGCGTGTCTGGTGCGCTGCGTGAGCTTGGTCTAAGTGAGGCTCGGCGTGGCCGGGGAATCATTGTCGGCAATGGCGGCACTGCCCGGCCCGCGATGTGGGCCCTGCACCAGTTGGGGGTGCGCCACGTCAATATCGTCGCCCGCTCTGAGCGTGCTTATGACTTAGCGCCCCTGGCCGCCCAGTTAGGTATGGAGTTCACCTGGGTGCGTTTGGATGCGCCGAATCTTGCCGATATTGCCGCTGCCGCCGATGTGCTGGTCTCCACGGTTCCCGCGGCGGCGGTGGAGGGTGTGGCTGGCCAGTTGGCTCGTGCACCGATGATCCTGGATGCGATTTATGACCCGTGGCCTACGCCATTGGTGTCGGCGGCGCGTCGTGTCGATACCCCGGCGGTTGGGGGTTTGACGATGCTGCTGCATCAGGCGCTGAGCCAGTTTGAGCAGTTCACTGGTCACACTGCCCCGCGTGAGGCTATGCGCGCCGCGATTATGGATTAGGTGTTTTCCACGAACTGGGTTCGGTCCACATTGTGGGCCGGGCCCAGTTGCTGTGCGCCCGGCTAGCTGGGGTTTCTTTCTAGCGTGGTGGCCACTATGGGACTTCTTGGATGGACTGTGTGGTCGGCGTGGGCGGGGCTGCTGATGCTGCGGGATCTGTGCACGCGCCGGTTAGATAATTGGCTCACTATCCCGGCAATCGCTGTTTTCTTATTTATTGCGCTCAGCCGCGGGCAGGTGGGTGATGCCGTCGGTGGGGCAGTGGTGTGGGCTGCGTTGCTGTTGGTGCCCAGTCTGGCGCGCCCGGGTGGTGTGGGCGGTGGGGATATCAAGCTCGCATTGGCGCTGGGGTTATGGGCGGGGGCGTATGTGGATGCGGGGCTGGGGGAGGTGGTGTTGACTGCGGCGGTGGCGACGATGATTTCTGGGTTGCTGAGTGCCGGGTATGGCCTGGTTAGGCGGCGCCGGAGTGTTGCCCATGGCCCGGCGATGCTGCTCGGGGCGGCGGTGGCCTTCGTGTTCTAGCAGGTCAGTGTGTATCTGATGGGGCTTGGGCCTGTTTGCTGGGCCAATGCTGCCACTACCGGCGGTGCCGTGGAAGAATAGACCGCATGTTTCGATGGACCACTGCAGGCGAATCGCACGGCCAGGCCCTCATTGCCATGGTGGAGGACGTCCCCGCCGGTGTCCCGGTAACCCGAGCGGACATTTCCGCTCAGTTGGCGCGGCGTCGGCTTGGGTATGGCCGTGGTGCGCGGATGAAGTTTGAGGCCGATGAGGTCACTGTGCTTGGCGGTGTGCGTCACGGTGAGACCCTGGGTTCGCCGGTTGCCATCATGGTGGGCAATACCGAGTGGCCGAAGTGGACCACGGTGATGAATTCGGACCCGGTGGCGGCTGAAGATCTCAATACTGCCCGTGGTGCCACTTTGACTCGCCCGCGACCGGGGCATGCTGATTTCAATGGCATGGTCAAGTACGACCATCACGATGCCCGCAATATTCTGGAGCGCTCCTCGGCCCGGGAGACAGCTGCGCGTGTTGCTGCTGCCACTGTGGCTCGCTCTTTGCTGCGTGAGGTCCTTGGCGTTGAGGTGCTCAGCCACATCATCTCTATTGGCGGTTCGGAGCCTTATGCGGGCCCATTGCCGACGTTCGCCGATATTGATGCCATCGATGCTTCCCCGGTGCGGGCTTTCGGTAAGGATGCCGAAGAGTCGATGATTGCTGAGATTGAGCGGACTAAGAAGCAGGGCGACACCCTTGGTGGCATTGTCGAGGTTGTGGTTCACGGCCTGCCGGTGGGGCTGGGTTCGCATATTTCTGGGGGTACCCGCCTTGATGCCCGTCTGGCGGCTGCGGTTATGGGTATCCAATCCTTTAAGGGCGTTGAGATTGGGGATGGGTTCCTAGAGGCCCGTCGTCGCGGCACTGAGGCCCATGACGAGATGGTGCGTACCGACGGTGGCGTCGACCGCCTCACTAACCGCGCTGGTGGCTTGGAGGGCGGTATGACTAATGGCCAGCCGTTGGTGATCCGTGGCGCTATGAAGCCGATTTCTACTGTCCCGCGTGCTTTGCAGACGGTGGATATGTCCACCGGTGCTGCGGCGACTGCTATTCATCAGCGTTCTGATGTGTGTGCGGTACCCGCAGGTGGGGTTGTTGCTGAGGCAATGGTTGCGCTGACCTTGGCACAGGCGATGATGGAGAAGTTCGGTGGCGATAGTCTCCGCGAGACCCGTCGTAATGCCGAGTCTTACCTGCAGCAAGTGTCCGAACGGCTTGATTGGGAGTAACACGGTGCATCCTTATGACACTGCACCCATCGCGGTTCTCGTGGGGCCTCCGGGGGCCGGTAAATCCACGGTGGGGCGACGATTGGCCAGGGAGCTGAAAGTTCCGCTGACTGATACTGATGACGTGATTGCGCAGCGCTATAACAAGCCCTGCGGTGAGGTTTTCCGCGACCTTGGTGAGGAAGAGTTCCGCCGTGTGGAGGCCGAGATCATTGCTGAGGCGTTGCACCAGCCGGGCATTTTAGCCCTGGGCGGGGGAGCGGTGCTGACTGATTCGACCCGTTCCTTGTTGACGCAGCACACCGTGATTTATCTGGAGGTCTCGGCCGAGTTGGGTGTGAAGCGCACCTGTGGGGATAACACCCGCCCGGTGTTGGAGGCGGAGGACCCGCAGGCCCATTATGCGGCGCTTCTGGAGCGTCGCCGCCCGCTGTACCAGGAGGTCGCTACTTTCCGGGCGCATTCGGATGAGCGGTCTCCGCAGCGTGTTGTCGCCGAGATTCTTTCTTTCCTTGAGATCGCCAATGACGACCATGCGGCATTAACTCCGCCGCGCTAGCCGATTTTTCCCACGACCAAAGGACACCGTGTGAGCACCACTATCGCCGTTACCGGAGCATCGCCCTACCAGGTCACTATCGGTACTGGGCTTACCGACGCGATCGCCGAGGCAGCCTCTTTTGCTTCTGCTGCCGCCGTGATTCACCAGGGCCCGGTGGCCGGTCCGGCCAACCGCATTGTGGAAGGCCTGGCCGCCCGTGGGGTGGAGGCTTTCGCCATGGAGGTTCCCGATGCCGAATCCGGCAAGACCCTCGAGGTCGCAGGACGCTGCTGGGACACTCTTGGCCAGCGTGGTCTTGGCCGTGGTGATGTGGTGATTTCTGTCGGTGGCGGGGCGGCTACTGATCTGGGTGGTTTTATCGCCGCGGCCTGGATGCGTGGGATCGCTGTGATCCAGGTGCCTACCACGCTGCTGGGCATGGTTGATGCTGCTGTGGGCGGCAAGACGGGTATTAACACCGCGGCCGGTAAGAACCTTGTCGGTGCGTTCCATGAGCCGCGGGCAGTGTTTGTGGATCTGGACTTTTTGCGTACCTTGCCGGAGGCTGAAATTGTCGCCGGGTCTGCGGAGATCATTAAGACCGGGTTTATCTCGGATACGAAGATCCTGGATCTTTATGAGCATGATCCGGCCGCTTGTCTCGATATCGACGGCGCTTTGCCGGAACTGATTGAGCGGTCTATTGCGGTGAAGGCCAGTGTGGTCTCGAAGGACCTGAAGGAAGCGGGTCTGCGCGAGACCCTCAACTACGGCCACACTTTTGGTCATGCTGTGGAGTTGCACGAGAACTACCGGTGGCGGCATGGCCATGCTGTGTCCGTCGGCATGGTGTTTGTTGCGGAACTGGCGAAGCTCAATGGGCTGATTGACCAGGACCTTGTGGATCGGCACCGCGCGATTTTGGAGTCGATTGGCCTGCCCACCACGTATGACTCGGGGCTGTTTGATGAACTGTTGGCGGGGATGAGCCGCGATAAGAAAAACCGGGCCGGCACGATCCGCTTTGTGGCACTGACCAGCCCGGGGCAGTGCACCCGTCTCGAGGGCCCGAGTGGTGCGGACTTGGCGCAGGCCTATGAGCTGTTGACTACCCAGGGCAGCCCGGCTGCGGAGGAGTCTGAACGATGAGCAATGCGCCTGATTATGTGCTGGTGTTGAATGGCCCGAATCTGAATCGGCTGGGTAAGCGCCAGCCGGAGGTTTATGGTTCGACCACGCTGGCCGATATTGAAAACGATCTGACCACTGTGGCCCAGGGGTATGGCGCCACGGTGGATTGCCGCCAGTCCAATTCGGAGGCCCAGCTCATCGAGTGGGTGCATGAGGCCGCTGATCATCATTGGCCGGTGATTATTAACGCCGGTGGGTTCACGCACACCTCGGTGGCGTTGCGGGATGCGTTAGCTGAGGTCGCTGATGGCGCCGGCTATATCGAGGTGCATATTTCCAATGTGCACGCCCGCGAGGATTTCCGGCATCATTCTTTCCTGTCGGCCAATGCCCGGGGGATTATCGTCGGGTTTGGTTGTGCTGGCTACGGTATGGCCCTTAGTGCCGTGCTGGGGCCCACCGCCTAGTAGTACGAACTTTTTGCTGAAGCTATGTGTGAAGGACACGTGCCTGTGCCTGCTATTGATTACTCCTCTCGCCGCGCCCGCGTCGCAAAGGCCTTAGCCGAGCATGACGTTGATGCGATTGTTGTTGCCCGCCCGGAGCATGTGCGCTGGTTGACTGGTTTTACTGGTTCCAATAGTGCGGTGGTTATTGATGCCAGTGCCACGGCGGCTTTCGCGACGGATTCGCGCTATACCTCGCAGGCTGCCGAGCAGGTCCCGGATCTGCAGCGTCATATCACCCGTGAGTGCGCCTCGTTTTTGGTGGATTCTTTTGCCAAGCGTGAGCAGCCGTTCGCCGAGGCGTCGGGAACGCGTATTGGTGTAGAGGCCGAGCATCTTAGCGTCGCTGCTTTCCACAGCCTGCGCGATGGTGCCGCTGAGGGCATTGTGGTCACGCCGGTCACCGGCGTTATCGCTGAGTTGCGCAAGGTCAAGGATGAGGTGGAGCTGGAGCTGCTGCGCACGGCCGCCGACATCGCGGCTGGGGCTTATGCGGAGTTGCTTGCCGACGGTGGCATCGCCGCTGGCCGCACGGAGCGTGAGGTCGCAGCCGATCTGGAGTACCGGATGCGGTTGCGTGGTGCCGATAAACCCAGTTTCGACACGATTGTGGCCTCTGGGCCGAATTCGGCGCTGCCGCACCACGGTGCCGGCGACCGGGTGTTGCAGACCGGGGATTTAGTCACTGTGGATTTCGGTGCGCTGGCTCATGGGTACTGCTCGGATATGACGCGCACGTCGGCTGTGGGTGGGGCAGCGGCGTTGGATGATTTTTCGCGCGAGATCTATTCGGTGGTGCTGCGCGCGCAGCTGGCCGGTGTTGAGGCTGCGCGGCCTGGTGCCCAGTTAGCTGAGATCGACGCTGTGTGTCGCGAGTCGATTAGTGCGGCTGGTTATGGGGAGTATTTTGTGCACTCTACTGGTCATGGCATCGGCATTGATGTGCATGAACCGCCGTATGCCGCCACCCGTGGCACTGGTGCTTTGCAGCCGGGGATGACGTTGACCATTGAGCCTGGGGTGTATGTGCCGGGCCGTGGTGGGGTGCGCATTGAAGACACTCTGATCATCACTGACGGTGAGCCGGAGAACCTGGTTAACCTGCCGAAAACGCTTTCGTAGGGCGGCGCGCCTAGGTAGCCCGCGTTTTATAGCCTGCTGCTTGGCGCGGTACCGTGGTTGCGTCGCGTTTTCGGCGGCGCTGTATTGTGCCTGCGACCGACTTTTACCGATAAACCAACCTGGTACAGGAGAACACTTCGTGGCAACTACTTCGGATTTCAAGAACGGCCTCGTGCTGAAGATCGACAATAAGCTGCAGCAGATCGTCGAGTTCCAGCATGTGAAGCCGGGCAAGGGCCCTGCCTTCGTGCGCACCAAGCTCAAGGACGTTGTTTCCGGCAAGACCATCGACAAGACCTTCAACGCCGGCGTGAAGGTCGAGACCGCGACCGTCGACCGCCGCGATATGACCTACCTGTACAAGGATGGCCAGGACTTCGTCCTGATGGACGATAAGACCTACGACCAGATCAACCTGGAGCCGGACCTGATGGGCGATGGCGCCCGCTTCCTGCTGGAGAACTCCCCGGTGCAGGTGTCCTTCCACGAGGGCCAGCCGCTGTTCGCTGAGCTGCCGGTGTCGGTGGAGCTGACTGTGTCGCAGACTGACCCGGGCCTGCAGGGTGACCGTTCCACCGGCGGCACCAAGCCCGCCACCCTGGAAACCGGCGCTGAGGTTCAGGTCCCGTTGTTCATCAACACCGGTGATGTCCTCAAGATCGATACCCGCGACGGTTCGTACCTGTCCCGCGTGAACAACTAAGCGCTGATAGGCGCAGACAGCACGGTTATGAAAGAAGCCAACTATAAGCGTCGCGGCGCCCGCTACCGGGCCCGCCGACGCGCAGTCGATCTGCTCTTCGAGGCCGAACAGCGAGACGTCAACCCCATTGATCTCGTTGAAGAGCGCATCGCAATGTCTCGGGAGCAGCACAGCGATATCGCCCCGGTGGCCGAGTACGCCGAACAGATCGTCGTCGGTGTGGCCACCAATATCGATGGCATTGACTCGACTATTGCCGGTTATTTGACCGAGGAATGGCCGCTGCACCGCTTGCCGGCTGTGGACCGGGCTATTTTGCGGCTGGGGATCTGGGAACTATTCCACAACCCGGATGTTCCCCCGCAGGTCGCTGTTGTGGAGGCGGTGGAGCTGGCTAGTGAGTACTCCACCAACCAGGCCCCGCCGTATGTGAATGCGGTGTTGGACTCGGCTTCTGGGGTTGCTGAGCAGGCGCGTGCTGCCGCTGCTGCGGTGGCGCAGTCCTTGCCGCCGCAGGGGGAGACCACCCCCGAAGTGAGTAGCGATGATGGCGCTGCGGCCGAGGTCAGCTCCGATGAGGCGGAACAGCCCGGGAGCCAGTGGTAACCTCATAGCGGTATGTCAACGTCGACATCCTTTAAGGACCGCACTGAGAGGCGGGGAAGGAGGTCACGATGAGCGACGCTGTGAATACCCCACAGGCGCAGGAGCCCACAGAGCTTCTTGACGCTGGTGAGGTCGCCCGCGTGGTGGCGCGTATTGCCCACCAGATCATCGAAAAGACCGCATTAGATAGTTCCGACGGGCCACGGGTTGTGCTCCTCGGGATTCCCTCCGGTGGAGTGCCGCTTGCTGAGCGCCTCGCCGAGCACATCGAGAACTTCTCCGGGATTCGCCCGGAGACCGGGTCTTTGGACATCACCCTTTACCGTGATGACTTGCGCGCTCGCCCGCACCGGGCGCTGTTGCCCACCCAAATTCCGAACACGGGTATTGACGGCACCATTGTGGTGCTGGTCGACGACGTGTTGTTCTCTGGTCGCACCATTCGAGCCGCCCTGGATGCGGTCAACGATATCGGCCGACCGGACATCATTCAGCTGGCTGTGCTGGTCGATCGTGGCCACCGCCAGCTGCCCATTCGCGCCGATTACGTCGGCAAGAATCTGCCCACCGCACGCCATGAAGAGGTGCGCGTGCTGGTCGAAGCTATCGACGGCCGTGATGCGGTGCTATTGAGCAGAGGAGCAGAGTAAATGAAACACCTGCTATCAATTTCCGACCTGACTGCCGACGAGATCATTGGCCTAATGGATGAGGCCGACCGGTTCAAAGAAGCCTTGGCTGGTCGGGAGATTAAGAAGTTGCCGACCCTGCGTGGGCGCACGATTTTTACCCTGTTCTACGAGAACTCCACTCGCACCCGCTCGTCGTTTGAGACCGCTGGTAAGTGGATGAGCGCGGACGTGATCAATATTTCCGCGTCGTCTTCTTCGGTGAAGAAGGGCGAGTCGCTCAAGGACACGGCCTTGACCCTGGACGCTATTGGCGCTGATGCCATCGTGATGCGGCACCCGTCTTCGGGCGCCCCGCACCTGGTAGCTCAGTGGACGGGCACCCACGGTTCCGGCCCGGCCATTATTAATGCTGGTGATGGTAAAAATCAGCACCCCACCCAGGCCTTATTGGACGCGGTGACATTGCGTCAGCGTCTGGGCGAGATTAAGGGCCGCAAGATCGTCATCATCGGCGATATTTTGCATTCTCGGGTGGCGCGGTCGAATGCGGATCTTTTGTCCAAGCTTGGTGCTGAGGTTGTTTTCGTCGCCCCGCCGACGCTTTTGCCCTATGGCGTTCAGAACTGGCCGGTGCGCGTGGCGGATTCCTTTGACGCTGAGCTTGCCGACGCTGATGCGGTGATGATGCTGCGGGTGCAGGCAGAACGCATGGATGGTGGTTTCTTCCCGTCCCATCGCGAGTACGCCACCCGCTATGGCCTTTCCCGCGCCCGCGAGAAGCTGCTGCGTGATGACACTGTCGTCTTGCACCCCGGCCCCATGCTGCGTGGCATGGAGATTAATGACCATGTCGCTGACTTGCCCCGCACTGCTGTGCTGCAGCAGGTCGCCAATGGTGTGCATGTGCGCATGGCCGTGCTGTTCACCCTCATCGCCAGCCCCGCGGCGGAAGGAGTCTAAGCCATGACAACTCATAATTATCCCGAGGTGGGCCCGCTAGCCCCGGCGGCGGACGGCGAACTGCTGCTGACCAATGTGCGCCCCTATGGCGAGGGGGAGCCCACCGACGTCCTGATCCGCGATGGTGAGATCGCACATATTGGTGCTGACCACGGCGCCACTGATGCCACAGCGGTCGACGGTGCCGGCGCGGTGCTGTTGCCGGGCCTGGTGGATATGCACGTGCACCTGCGTGAGCCGGGCCGTGAGGACACCGAAACATTGGCCACTGGTTCGGCTGCTGCTGCCCGTGGTGGTTTTACTGCGGTATTCACTATGGCCAATACCAGCCCGGTTACTGATGACCCGTCGGTTGCCGAGAGTGTGTGGCTGAAGGCGCAGAACCTTAATACCTGCGATGTGCACCCGGTTGGTTCCATCACTAAGGGGCTGAACGGAAAGCAGCTCACCGAGTTCGGGATGCTGGCGGACAGCCAGGCCAAGGTGCGCATGTTCTCTGATGACGGCAAGTGCGTCGATGATCCGCTGTTGATGCGTCGTGCTGTTGAGTACGCCGCCGGTGAGGATGTGTTGCTCGCCCAGCATTGCGAGGATTCCCGCCTTACCCACGGTTCGGTGGCCCACGAAGGCCCCACCAGTGCCCGTTTGGGGCTTACTGGTTGGCCGCGGGTGGCTGAAGAGTCCATCATTGCCCGCGATGTCATCTTGACCCGCGACTATGGCGGTCGGATGCATATTTGTCACGCCTCGACCGCCGGTGCAGTCGAGCTGCTCAGATGGGCCAAGGAGCAGGGCATTGCTATTACTGCCGAGGTCACCCCGCATCACCTGATTCTTAATGACGACAAGCTGGAGACCTTCGACGGGGTCTTCCGCGTCAACCCGCCGCTGCGCGAGGCCAGTGACTCTGCGGCGTTGCGCCAGGCATTGATTGATGGCGTTATCGACTGTGTGGCCACTGACCACGCCCCGCATGGGTCTGAGGAGAAGTGCTGCGAGTTCGACGTCGCTAAGCCCGGCATGTTGGGCTTGGAGACTTCGTTGCCGATTATTGCCAGCCTGTTTGTGCTCAATGGCCCCTGTGATTGGCGGTGGGTGGCGCGCGTGATGAGTGAGCGCCCCGCCGAGATCACGAAGTTGCCTGGTCATGGTCGGCCTATTGCTGTCGGAGAGCCGGCCAACCTCACTCTTGTCGATGTCGATACGTCGTGGACTGTCGACGGGGAGGCGTTGGCCTCGAAGTCGTCGAATACTCCGTATCAGGGCATGGAGCTGCCCGTATCCATTGCGGGCACTATCTTGCGTGGCCGCGTGACCAGCCTTCACGGCGAAGTCAATCCGACGCTAGGTGGCGTTCAATGACCCAACCCTTAAGCTCAGAATCTTCAACCCAGAAAGGCAGCCCTGTGACTAGTGCGTCGCCCGCCGTTAGTTCCACTCCCGCTGTACTAGTACTTGCCGACGGCACGGTCTTTAAGGGCCGTGGTTTCGGCGCTACTGGTCGCACCCTTGGTGAGGCCGTGTTCTCCACTGCGATGACCGGCTACCAGGAAACGTTGACCGACCCGTCGTACCACCGTCAGTTGGTGTGCGCCACCGCCCCGCAGATGGGCAATACCGGCTGGAATGATGAAGACAGCGAATCCCACGATGAGCGTATTTGGGCCGCTGGTTTCATCATCCGTGACCTTTCCCGGGCCCCGTCGAACTGGCGCTCCAAGCGCAGCTTGGCTGAAGAGCTGGCTAAGCAGAACATTATCGGCATCCGTCAGATTGATACCCGCGCCCTGGTGCGCCACCTGCGTGAGAATGGTTCCACCCCGGCCGGTATTTTCTCCGGCGCGGAGGCCGAAAAGCCCGTCGATGAGCTGCTAGAGATCGTGCGTGCGCAGCCGTCTATGGCTGGGGCCGACCTTGCCGGTGAAGTTTCCTGCGATAAGGCCTATGTGGTCGAGCCTGAGGGGGAGGCCAAGCACACTGTTGTCGCCTGGGACCTGGGCATTAAGTCCAATACCCCGCGTGAGATGGCTGCCCGGGGCTTGCGGGTGGTTGTTGTGCCTGCCGAGACCACATATGAGGATGCCGTTTCCGAGTACCACCCGGATGGCATTTTCTTGTCCAATGGCCCGGGTGACCCGGCCACTGCCGATGGCCCGGTTGCGGTGGCCAAGGCCGCGATGGCTGATGGCATGCCGCTATTTGGCATCTGCTTCGGTAACCAGATCCTGGGCCGGGCTTTGGGGCTGGGTACCTACAAGATGCGGTTCGGTCATCGCGGTATCAATATCCCGGTCAAAGACCACACCACTGGGGTTATTCATATCACCGCCCAGAACCACGGTTTCGCCTTGGAGGGCACGGCGGGGCAGAGCTTCGACACTGAGTTCGGCCCGGCACGTATCACCCACACCTGCCTGAATGACGGCACTGTCGAGGGCGTTGCCTTGGCTAATGGCAAGGCCTTTTCGGTGCAGTACCACCCGGAGTCTGCGGCTGGCCCGCACGACGCCCGCACCCTTTTCGACGATTTCGTCGCGCTGATGGATTCCACCGCCAACACTGACCAGGAAGGCAATTAACTCATGCCCCGTCGTACAGATATCAACCACGTCCTGGTCATCGGCTCCGGCCCGATCGTTATTGGCCAGGCCTGCGAGTTCGACTATTCCGGCACCCAGGCTTGTCGCGTGCTGCGCGAAGAAGGCCTGCGGGTGACGCTGATTAACTCGAACCCGGCGACGATTATGACCGACCCGGAGTTCGCCGACCACACCTATATTGAGCCGATCCAGCCGGGCTATATCGAGAAGATTTTCGCCAAGGAGCAGGCCGAAGGCCACCCCATTGATGCGGTGCTTGCCACCCTGGGCGGCCAGACGGCCCTGAATGCGGCTATCCAGCTGGACCGGGCCGGCATTCTCGACAAGTACAACGTGGAGCTCATTGGCGCCGATATTCCCGCTATTCAGCGCGGTGAGGATCGCCAGAAGTTCAAGGATATTGTTGCCTCCATTGGTGGCGAGTCCGCCCGCTCGAAGGTTTGCCACAATATGGACGAGGTCCACGAGACTGTGGCTGAGCTGGGCTTGCCCGTTGTGGTGCGCCCCTCGTTCACTATGGGTGGCTTGGGTTCTGGCCTGGCGTTTACCAATGAGGACTTAGAACGTATCGCCGGTGGTGGCTTGGCGGCCTCCCCGGAGGCCAATGTGCTCATTGAGGAATCCATCCTGGGCTGGAAGGAATTCGAGCTGGAGCTGATGCGCGATGGGGATGACAATGTCGTCGTCATCTGCTCGATTGAAAATGTGGATGCCCTTGGTGTGCACACCGGTGATTCGGTGACTGTCGCCCCGGCGATGACCTTGACCGACCGCGAGTACCAGACCATGCGTGACCAGGGCATTGCCATTTTGCGTGAGGTTGGTGTGGCCACTGGTGGTTGCAATATCCAGTTCGCCATTAATCCCGATGATGGTCGCCTGATCACTATTGAGATGAACCCGCGGGTGTCGCGGTCTTCGGCGTTGGCGTCGAAGGCCACCGGCTTCCCGATCGCCAAGATCGCCGCGAAGCTGGCCATTGGCTACACCCTGGATGAGATCACCAATGACATCACCCGCGAGACTCCGGCTGCTTTTGAGCCGGTGCAGGATTACGTCATTGTCAAGGCCCCGCGCTTTGCCTTTGAGAAGTTCCCCGGCGCTGATGACACCCTGACCACCACGATGAAGTCCGTCGGTGAGGCCATGGCGATTGGCCGTAACTACACCAGTGCACTGGGCAAGGTGATGCGTTCGTTGGAGTCGAAGCCGTCTGGTTTCTGGACGACCTCGGATGAGTACATTGCCGGTGAGCGTGCTGGTGATGTCACTGCCATCCTCGATGATCTGCGTCGCCCGACAGAGGGCCGTATTTACGACGTGGAGATGGCGATGCGCCTGGGCGCCTCTATTGAGCAGGTGCATGAGGCTTCTGGCCTTGACCCGTGGTTCCTGTCTGAGATGGAGAACCTGCAGGATATCCGCGCTGCTGTGCTTGATGCCCCGGTGTTGACTGAGGATCTGCTGCGTGAGGCGAAGTACTGGGGGCTTTCCGACGCCCAGATCGCCGCGCTGCGCCCTGAGTTCGCTGGCGAGGAGGGTATTCGTTCGCTGCGCTGGCGCCTTGGTGTGCACCCGGTGTTTAAGACTGTGGACACCTGTGCCGCCGAGTTTGAGGCCGCCACCCCGTACCACTACTCCTCCTATGAGCTGGACCCGAATGCTGAGTCTGAGGTGGCCCCGCAGACTGAGCGGGACAAGGTCATCATTCTTGGCTCTGGCCCGAACCGGATTGGCCAGGGCATCGAGTTCGACTACTCCTGCGTGCACGCGGCCCTGGAGTTGTCCCGGGTGGGTTATGAGACTGTCATGGTCAACTGCAACCCGGAGACTGTCTCCACTGACTACGACACCGCGGATCGTCTCTACTTTGAGCCGTTGACCTTCGAGGATGTTATGGAGGTCTACCATGCCGAGTCGCAGTCGGGCACTGTTGCTGGCGTGATTGTGCAGCTCGGTGGCCAGACTCCGTTGGGTCTTGCCCAGCAGCTTGCCGACGCTGGTGTCCCCATCGTCGGTACCAGCCCGGAGGCCATTGACCTGGCCGAGGATCGCGGCGAGTTCGGCACTGTGTTGGAGAAGGCCAACCTGCCGGCACCGCAGTTCGGTACTGCCACGACGTTCGCTGCCGCCAAGGCGGTGGCTGCCTCTATTGGGTACCCGGTGCTGGTGCGCCCGTCGTATGTACTTGGTGGCCGGGGCATGGAGATTGTCTACGACGAGGAGACTCTCGAGGACTACATCAACCGCGCCACGGAGCTTTCCACGGACCACCCGGTGTTGGTGGACCGCTTCTTGGATAACGCGATCGAGATCGACGTCGATGCTCTGTGTGATGGCGAGGAGGTCTACCTCGGTGGTGTGATGGAGCATATTGAGGAGGCCGGTATTCACTCCGGTGACTCCGCTTGTGCGCTGCCTCCGATGACGTTGGGTGGCGACACCATCGAGCGGGTTCGGGAGGCCACTGCGGCGCTGGCGAAGGGGATTGGCGTCAATGGCCTGATGAATGTGCAGTACGCCTTGAAGGACGACACTTTGTACGTCATTGAGGCCAACCCGCGTGCTTCGCGCACGGTGCCGTTCGTGTCGAAGGCCACCTCGGTGCCGTTGGCGAAGGCCGCTGCCCGCGTGATGTTGGGCGCAACTATCGCCGATCTGCGTGCGGAGAAGATGCTGCCGGACTCCGGCGATGGCACGGACCTGCCGCCGGATACCCCGATTGCGGTGAAGGAAGCGGTCATGCCGTTTAACCGTTTCCGCCGCCCCGATGGCAAGGAGTTGGATTCGCTGCTGAGCCCGGAGATGAAGTCCACTGGTGAGGTCATGGGCCGCGCCGGTGATTTCGGTGCTGCCTTCGCGAAGTCCCAGGCCGCTGCTTATGGTGAGCTGCCGACGCAGGGCACTGTGTTTGTGTCCTTGGCCAACCGCGATAAGCGCACCTTGGTGTTCCCGATTCAGCGTCTGGCTGGTCTTGGTTTCCATATTTTGGCTACTCAGGGCACTGCGTCAATGCTGCGTCGCAATGGCATTGATTGCGAGTTGGTGAATAAGTACACCGCTGATGGCCCGGAGGTCGAGGGCGAGCCCACCATTGTCGATGCGATTCGTGCTGGCCGGGTGGACCTGATTATTAACACTCCGGTTGGTTCGGCTGGTTCGCGTTCCGACGGCTACGAGATTCGTGCTGCTGCGGTGTCGATGAACGTGCCGTGTGTGACCACCGTCCAGGGCGCGGTCGCTGCTGTGCAGGGCATTGAAGCGGTGCTGAATAACGAGACCGATGTGATGGCCTTGCAGGACCTGGTTTCTGCCGGTGTACCTGCCGATGCTGAGTCGACGGAGACGGAGTAGCCCCATCATGGAGCCCTTTGGCGCCCGGCTTGCAGCTGTTACCGCCCAGCGCGGTCGGCTGTGCGCCGGGATTGACCCGCACCCGAACCTGCTGCAGCAGTGGGGTTTGACCGCTGATGCCGATGGCCTGCGAGCCTTTAGTCGCACCTGCATTGAGGCGTTTGGTGATATTGCCGCGCTGATTAAGCCGCAGGTGGCGTTATTTGAGGAGTACGGGTCGGCGGGTATCGCCGTGCTTGAGCAGACCTTGGGTGATATTCACGCCACTGGGGCCTTATCGGTCGCTGATGCCAAGCGTGGCGATATTGGGTCCACGATGGCCGCCTATGCCCGGGCGTGGCTTAGCGCTGATTCCCCGTTGGCCTGCGACAGTGTGACGGTGTCGCCGTATTTGGGGTTCGGCTCGGTGCAGCCGGCCATTGATCTTGCCGTCGAGCAGGGCAGGGGTGTGTTTGTTCTGGCGGCGACCTCGAACCCGGAGGGCGCGAGTATTCAGCGTGCTACCCGGGATGGGGTTCGGGTGGATCAGTCGGTTATTGACCAGGCTGGTCGGGTTAATGCTGAGTACGCGGCAGCTGGGGAGTGCGGCCCGGTCGGTGTGGTCGTGGGCGCTACCTTGGCGGACCCGCCGCAGCTTGATGAGTTGCGTGGTGCGGTATTGATGCCGGGTGTGGGTGCGCAGGGCGCTACTGCTGCTGATGTGGCTCGGATTGCTGGTGGGGTGGCCCGTTTCGCGTTGCCCAATATCTCCCGCGGGATTCTTTCTCAGGGCCCAGATCTTGTGTCTCTGCGTGAGGCTGCAGTCAAGGCTCGGACTGATTTCTCGGTGTGAACTGGGCAAAACGCCGCCCCAGTATTTAGCCCATTTCAGAGTCGGTGTTATCATTCCTCGAGTAAGCGCTGGCCGGGCCGGTTGACTTTTCCCACTAGGGAGGGGCTACTCTCGGCTAGCGCATTACCGCGAACAATGTTGCGCGGTGACGACAAGCTAACTGTCTCGCCAGCTAATATTGTCGAGACGTCATATTCCAGATCCCCTAGAAATAACGGAGGAACCCGTGGCCCTTCCGCAGTTGACCCCGGAGCAGCGTGCAGCCGCGCTCGAGAAGGCCGCTCAGGCCCGCAAGGTCCGCGCCGAACTTAAGGACAAGCTCAAGCGTGGCGCAACCGATCTTCCCGAGGTCCTGAAGCAGGCCGACGAGGATGAGATCGTCGGCAAGATGAAGGTCTCCGCCCTGCTCGAAGCCCTCCCCAAGGTCGGCAAGGTCAAGGCTCAGGAAATCATGAGCGACCTCGAGATCGCCCAGACCCGCCGCCTGCGTGGTCTTGGCGAGCGCCAGCGTCGCGCTCTGCTGGAGCGCTTCGGCTTCTCCGCCGAGGACTAATCCGATGACTGACGACGGCGCATCCCGCTTCGTCGTCCTCTCCGGCCCAGCCGGGGTGGGCAAATCGACCGTGGTGTCTGCACTGCGGCGCACTGTGCCCAACCTGTATTTCAGTGTTTCCATGACAACTCGGGTACCTCGCCCCGGCGAGGTTGAGGGCAAGGATTATTTCTTTGTCTCTCCCGAGGCGTTCCAGGAACGCATTGATGCTGGTGAGATGCTGGAGTGGGCTGATATTCACGGCGGTATGCAACGTTCCGGTACGCCGCGGCAGCCTGTCGCGCAGGCTTTGGCCGATGGTCGTCCGGTCTTGTGTGAGGTTGACCTCGCCGGGGCTCGGAATATCCGTTCGGCTATGCCGGAGGCTCGCCTGGTGTTCTTGGCCCCGCCGAACTGGGAGGTGCTTGTTGAGCGCCTCACTGGCCGGGGGACTGAGGATCAGGCGGCGATTGATCGTCGCCTCCAGACGGCCCGTAATGAGCTCGCCGCCCAAGACGAATTTGATGTTGTCGTTGTCAACGATGATGTCGATGGCGCTATTGCGCGTATTGCCGCTGAACTCGGCCATACCGCTTAAATAGCGTTAACCACAGCAACGTAGAAGGAAGACTTCCTAGTGACCCAGCAGACCATCCCCACCCCGGAAGCTGTTTTCGATCCGCCGGTCGGTATTACCAACCCGCCGATCGATGAGCTTCTGGACAAGGTCTCGTCGAAGTACGCCCTGGTGATCTTCGCTGCGAAGCGCGCTCGCCAGATCAACGACTTCTACCGCCAGATTGACGAGGGCATGTTGGAGTTCGTTGGCCCCCTGCTGACCCCAGGTGCAGCTGAGAAGCCGCTGTCTATCGCATTGCGCGAAGTCAACGCTGGCCTTCTTGAGCACACTGAGGGCTAAGAGGTTTTCCGCAGCGATGAGCTCGACTGTAGCCGCCGGTCCCCGCCGTATTGTCGTCGGAGTTTCCGGCGGCATTGCTGCGTATAAGGCCTGTCACCTCATCCGCTACTTCACTGAGCGGGGCGATTCGGTGCAGGTTGTGCCCACTGAGGCGGCATTGAATTTTGTGGGCGCCGCCACTTTTGAGGCGCTGTCCGGAAACCCGGTGAGCACCACTGTTTTCTCCGCTGTCGACGAGGTACGCCATGTGCGCGTCGGCAAGGACGCTGACCTCGTCGTCATTGCCCCAGCAACAGCGGATCTTATGGCCCGGGCCGCTCAGGGCCGCGCCGATGATCTGCTCACCGCGACGTTATTGACCGCGACCTGCCCGGTTGTGTTCGCCCCGGCGATGCACACCGAGATGTGGAATAACCCGGCTACGCAGGACAATGTGGCCACGTTGCGTCGGCATGGCCATATTGTGCTTGAGCCAGCTCATGGGCGTTTGACTGGTAGCGATACTGGGCCGGGCCGGCTGCCGGAGCCGGAACATATCGGCTTTATGGCCGATCTTGCCTATGAGCGCCCCGATGCGCTCACCCGGGATCTTGAGGGCCGCAAGTTCGTTATTTCCGCTGGTGGTACCCGGGAGGCGTTGGACCCGGTGCGGTTTTTGGGCAATCACTCCTCGGGTCGGCAGGGGTATGCGCTTGCCGACGTTGCGGTCCACCGCGGCGCTGAGGTGACGCTTGTGTCGTGTGCGGTGGACCGGCTGCCGGACCCGCCTGGGGCGAAAGTGCACCATGTGGTCTCTGCCGTGGAGTTGGCCGAGGCCATGCGTTCTTACGCGTCAGATGCTGATGTGGTGGTGATGGCGGCTGCGGTCGCGGATTTCCGCCCGACGGAGATCTCCGGTTCGAAGTTGAAGAAGGGGCAGTCTTCTGCGCGTCTGGCTCATCTGGAGCTAACTGAGAACCCGGATATTCTGCAGGGCCTGGTCCAGCAGCGTGACGGACGCGGTGGTGCCAAGCCGGTGATTGTTGGCTTCGCCGCGGAGACCGGTGATGAGGATGCGTCGCCGGTGGATTATGCGCAACGCAAGCTCCGTAAGAAGGGCTGCGACCTGCTGATGTGCAATGACGTTTCTGGTGGGGCGACCTTTGGTGCTGCTGATAACGCAGGTTGGTTGCTCACCGGTGGTCAGCAGGGCGGCGATATTACTGTCACTGAGGTGCAGCACGGTTCGAAGCGGGCTGTTGCGGCTGCGATTATTGACGCGGTTATTCCGTTATTGCCCTAGGGGCCGATACCCCTGAGGGGTTGGCCCCACAGCTGGATTCTGAACCGCTTAGTCTATACTATTGCGAGCGGCTGACCGCAGGGTCATCTCGCACGCCCACTAGGAAAGGCATAGACACCGTGACTGGACGCCTCCGACTCTTCTCCAGTGAATCCGTCACCGAGGGACACCCAGACAAGATCTGTGATGCCATCTCGGACTCGATTCTCGACGCAATGCTGGATCAAGATCGCTTCGCCCGCGTCGCCGTGGAGACTGTGGTCACCACCGGCCTCGTGCATGTCGTCGGTGAGGTATCCACCAGCGCCTACGTCGATATCGCCGGCATTGTGCGCGCCAAACTGCGCGATATCGGCTTCGACTCTTCGGAGAAAGGCTTCGACGGCACCACCTGTGGCGTGTCCATCTCTATTGGTGAGCAGTCCCCGGAAATTTCCGATGGCGTCACCGATTCGCTGGAGTACCGCACCGATTCTGATGCCGCCCATGAGGATGAGCGTGCCGGGGCTGGCGACCAGGGCCTGATGTTTGGTTATGCCGTGCGTGAAACCCCGGAGCTGATGCCGCTGCCGATTGGTTTGGCACACCGCCTGGCCCGCCGCCTGACCGAGGTCCGCAAGGACGGCACTCTGGATTATTTGCGTCCCGACGGCAAAACCCAGGTCACTGTCGGCTACGACGAGGACAATAAGCCCGTCGAGCTGGACACTGTGGTGATCTCCACCCAGCACAATCCGGGCATTACCCATGAGCAGCTCGAACGCGACCTCCGCGAGCATGTTATCGATCACGTGCTCGCCGAGGATGGCTTGCCGACGCTGGATATTTCCGCGCTGACGTTGTTAATCAACCCCTCTGGTTCCTTTGTGCTGGGCGGCCCGATGGGTGATGCCGGTCTTACTGGCCGCAAGGTGATCGTCGATACCTACGGCGGCATGGCCCGGCATGGTGGCGGTGCTTTTTCCGGTAAGGACCCGTCGAAGGTGGACCGTTCTGCGGCCTATGCGACGCGGTGGGTGGCGAAGAATGTTGTCGCCGCGGGCCTGGCTGACCGGGTGGAGGTTCAGGTGGCTTACGCGATTGGTCGAGCTAATCCCGTCGGCATGTACGTGGAGACCTTCGGCACTGAGACCGTGGCCCCGGAGATCATTGAGAAGGCCATTGCGGAGGTCTTTGACCTGCGTCCGGCCGCTATTATCCGGGAGTTGGATTTGCGCCGCCCGATTTATTCACCGACTGCGGCCTATGGCCACTTTGGGCGCACCGATGTGGAGCTGCCCTGGGAGCGCCTGGACCGGGTGGACGCGCTGCGCGCAGCCGCCGGGGTCCGCTAGGCACCACCGGGTGGCGCACCACTACCATCGGGGGTCATGACCGCCGCGCCGCACATCCCTGCTGACCTTCGGGTCGCCCGGGTGTTGCCGCTGCTTGGGTTACCGCACCTGGATCGCACTTTCGACTACCGCGTGCCCGACGATATGGATGCCGCGGCGCAGCCGGGGGTGCGGGTCCGGGTGCGTTTTGCTGGGCGGCTTACCGACGCCATCGTCATCGAACGCGGCACCACAACAGACCATGCCGGCCAGCTCGCCAGCCTGCAGTCGGTCTTGTCCCCGGAGGTGGTCTACCCGGACCGGTTGGCCGAATTGGTCAATGTGCTAGCTGACTACACCGGTGGGGTGCGCTCAGACATTATCCGGTCCGCGATTCCGGGGCGGCATGCCCGGGTGGAGAAAAGCCGCGCTGGCCTGCAGCCGCCCACCTGGGAAGAGCTTGGGCCAGCCGAGGGTTCCGCCACAGGCCCTGATATTGACCTATCCGGGTGGGATAGCTACGCCTGGGCTGGGTCTTTTATTGGTGCAGTTGGTGCCGGCAAACCGGTGCGTGCTGCCTGGCATCCAGCCCCTGGGGAGGACCCGTACGCCCGTCTAGCCGAATTAGCCGCCGTTACTGCCATTAAGGGCGGTGGGGTGTTGTTGGTGGTGCCCGATCAGCGTCGCGTGGACCGGATGGAAGCTGCGTTGCGTGCCCATGTCGGTGCTAAGCAGGTGACGGTGTTAACCGCTGAGCTGGGCCCGGAGGCCCGCTACCGGCGGTATCTGGATATTGTGCATGGCAGTGCCCGCATTGTCGTCGGCACCCGCTCTGCGGCTTTCGCCCCGGTGGTGAATCTGCGCTTGGCGGTGGTCGTTGACGATGGTGATGACAATCTTGTCGACCAACGCGCCCCGTACGCCCATGCCCGTGAGGTGACGGTTTTGCGTTCGGTTGTGGAGCGCTGCGCCTGGCTTTGTGCCTCCTGGGCGCGCACCACGGAGGTGCAGCAGCTCGTTGATCGTGGGTGGGCTGGGACGTTGGTGCCCACGGTGGCGGCGTTGACTGAACGCGCTCCGCAGCTGTTGGCTGCCTCGGATACGTCCACCGACCCGGACAATATCGCCCCCGGCAGATTACCGGCGTCGGCTTTTAAGGCAGCCCGGGCGGCGCTTCGCGATGGCGCCCCGGTGTTGGTGCAGGTCCCGCGCAAGGGGTATCAGCCAAGTCTGGCGTGTGGGAAATGCGGGGCGGCGAGTCGCTGCCGGGCATGTAATGGCCCGTTAGAGATCCCGCAGCGCCCCGATGGCAGTCGCGATGATACTGCTCAGGCGATGGCTCCGGCGTGTCGCTGGTGTGGGCGAATTGATGGGCGGCACCGGTGCGGCGAGTGCGGTTCGCCGAGAATCCGGGCCGTGGTGACCGGTTCGGAGCGCACCGCCGAAGAGCTGGGTCGCACGTTCGCGCCGCATAAAGTTGTGGCCTCCTCAGGTGAGCGCATTGTGGAGGAGATCCAGCCTGGGCCTCAGGTTGTGGTGTGCACCCCAGGCGCTGAGCCGCGTGTCGACGGCGGCTATGGGGCGGTGTTGCTATTGGATACGTGGGCGATGCTGGGCCGGCAGGATTTGCGTGCCAGCGAGGACGCGTTGGCCAACTGGGTGCGCGCGGCTGCGCTGGCCCGGCCGGCGACTGCGGGTGGGGCGGTAGTCATTGCCGCCGATGCTGCTGTCCCCGTGGTGACGGACCTGCTGAACTGGGATATTGTTGGCGCGGCGGGACGGGAATTAGCTGAGCGCACCGCCGCCCAGTTGCCGCCGGCAGTCCAGTTGGCGGCTGTGGACGGCACCCCTGCTGCCATTAATCGCTTTCTTGATGATGCCGAGCTGCCCGAGGCGGCGACGGTTTTAGGCCCGGTGCCGTTGCCTGCTGGGTCGCGCCCGCCGCCGGGGATGGATGCCGCCGATACCCGCCGGATTCTGGTGCGGGTACCGCATGGTCAGGGCCGCAGGCTGGGCCGGGCGTTGCGCACTGCGGCTGCTACCCGGGCATTAGATCGTTGTGAGCCGCCGGTGCGGGTGATGATGGACCCGCTGCGAATCGGTTAGCGGCAGCGCTGTTGGCGGTGCTGCTGCGCAACTGTCTGGGGTCTGCCCCCTAGGCGCTACCATGGGGTGCCTGAGTGGCGGTGTTATCTCGCTTCGCCGACTAGTTAAGGAGACCTCGTCTATGCGGATTGTGTTCGCCGGTACCCCTGAGGCCGCTGTGCCATCGCTTCGTGCTCTGCTGGCTGCCCAGCACCACGATATTGTTGGGGTGCTCACCCGCCCGGATGCGCGGGTGGGGCGTGGCCGCAAGCTACGGCCGTCGCCGGTGCGCGAGGTCGCTGCCGAAGCTGGGGTGGAGGTTCTTACTCCGTCGAGCCTGCGTGGTGAGGCCAGTGAACAGACCCGGCACCGCCTGCAGGAACTGGCGCCGGATTGTATTGCGGTGGTTGCCTATGGCCAGCTGGTGCCGCCTGATTTGCTGGATCTGCCCACCCACGGCTGGGTGAATCTGCACTTCTCCTTATTGCCGGCCTATCGGGGTGCCGCCCCGGTGCAGGCCGCGATTGCGCGTGGTGATGACATCACTGGTGCCTCGACATTCCGTATTGAAGAAGGCCTCGATACTGGCCCGGTTTTCGGCCGGGTGACTGAGACGATCCGGAACAGCGATACCTCTGGTGATCTTCTAGAGCGTCTTGCTGTGTCCGGCGCGGATTTGCTGGTGGCCACTATGGATGGGTTGGACTCTGGTGCCTTGCGCCCCGAAGCCCAGCCCGATGTTGATGTCAGCTATGCGGCGAAGATCACCACTGAGGATGCCCGGGTGGACTGGTCGCTGCCGGCCCATGTCATCGATCGGCAGGTTCGTGCGCACAGCCCGGCCCCGGGTGCGTGGACGATGCTGGGCGCCGACCGGCTCAAGCTTGGCCCGGTGCGTCTGGTCGATGGCGGCGAGGATCTTCCGGCCGGCCAGATTCGGGTGCAGAAGCGCACGGTGTTGGTCGGCACTGGGTCGGGCCCGGTGGAGCTGAGCCAGGTGCAGGTGCCTGGGAAGAAGATGATGGCGGCGGGGGACTGGGCTAATGGCGCCCAGCCTGATGGAAAGGCGTTGAGCTAGATGGCACAGGGCAATTCGGGGCGGAATCCGCGCGGTGGTTTCCGCAGTAGTTCCCGGTCGCATCAGTCCCGTCCTGCTAAGACCGGTGGTGGCAATGGTGGCAGGCAGCGGAAGCAGGGCAATCACACAGTCAGTGTGGACCCGGCCCGCCAGGTTGCGCTGGAGGTCCTCACCCAGGTCAGTCAGCGTGGCGCCTACGCGAACCTGGTGCTGCCGCAGTTGCTGCGCAAACGCAAAATTTCTGGCCGCGATGCGGCGTTTGCTACCGAACTTACCTATGGCACGCTGCGTGCCCAGGGTTTAGCAGATGCGATCCTCAACGAGGTGTCGGACCGCCCAGTAGACCGGATGGACCCGGCGGTGCTGGATATTTTGCGCCTGGGTGTTTACCAATTGTTGCGCACTCGCGTCGGTGTGCACGCCGCGGTGGATACGTCGGTGGCGTCGTGCCGCACGGTGGGCCAGGGTTCTGCCACGGGGTTTGTGAATGCCATTTTGCGCAAGGTTTCGCACCGTGATGAGCAGCAGTGGGTCGATATTGTGGCCCCGGATCGGACTGTTGACCCGGTGGGTTATGTTGCCACGAAGTTCTGCCATCCCCGGTGGATTGCGGAGGCTTTTGCGCAGGCTTTGGGTGCTCAGGCTGGTGAGCTTGCCGACGCTTTGGCCGCCGATGATGCCCGCCCGAAGGTGCATTTGGCTGCCCGGCCCGGTGAGATCAGTGCTGAGGAATTGGCCCTGATCACTGGTGGGCAGGAGGGTTCGTATTCCCCGTACGCGGTGTATTTGGATTCTGGTGACCCCGGGGATCTGGATGTGGTGCGCCAGCATATGGCGGCTGTCCAGGACGAGGGTTCGCAGCTTATTGCTCGCGCTACCTGCACTGCAGCCACCGAGGGCGCCGATAATGGGCGTTGGTTGGATCTGTGTGCCGGCCCCGGCGGTAAGGCCGCGATGATGGGTGCCTTGGCTGGTATTGATGGCGCGCATGTGGATGCGGTGGAGGTCTCCGATACCCGCGCGGAGCTGGTGCGTAATGCCACCAGTGGTCTTCCGGTGACGGTGCATATCGGCGATGGGCGCGATCCGGGTTTAGATGGCGGCTATGACCGGGTGCTCGTGGATGCCCCGTGTTCGGGTTTGGGCGCATTGCGGCGTCGCCCTGAGGCGCGGTGGCGGAAGCAGCCTTCGGATTTGGTGGGCTTGACCACTCTGCAGTCGGAGCTTCTGGCCAGCGCGGTGCAGCTGACCCGCCCGGGCGGGGTGATTGTGTATTCGACGTGTTCGCCGCATTTGCGGGAGACCCGCGCCATCGTCGATAAGGCGGTGCGTTCCTTCGGCCTGGTGGAATTAGCCGCCGAGGAACTGGTCGCCCCGATGAGCGATACGGGCACGGAGCAGTCGGTGCAGATGTGGCCGCACCGGCATGGCACGGACGCCATGTTCTTCGCGGTGCTGCGTGTTCCTACTGATCGGGCGTAGCCCGGCAGGGGAGATATTACGATTGGGGCTATGAGCGCACCGATTATTGCCCCGTCTATTCTCTCTGCCGATTTCGCCCGCCTGGACCGTGAGATTGCGGCGATTTCTCATGCCGACCGGATCCATGTCGATGTGATGGACGGGCATTTCGTGCCGAACCTGACTTTCGGCGCGCCGGTGTTGGCGGCCATAGATAAGGTCACCGATGCCCATATGGATGTGCATCTGATGATTGAGGCCCCGGAGAAGTGGGTGGACCAGTACATCGATGCTGGGGCCGACACGGTTATTTTCCATGTTGAGGCCGCTGAGGATTCGGTGCAGTTGGCCCGGCATATTCGCTCCCGTGGGGTCAACGCCGCGTTTTCGCTGCGCCCTGGTACGCCGTTGGAGCCGTGGTTGTCGGTGCTCGACGAGTTCGACCAGGTGTTGGTGATGAGCGTCGAGCCTGGTTTCGGTGGCCAGTCGTTCATGCCGGATCAGTTGGATAAGGTGCGCACCCTGCGCCAGGAGATTGACCAGCGGGGCCTGGCGACTTTGATCGAGATCGATGGTGGCATTAATGCCACAACGATTGCGCAGGCCGCTGCTGCTGGGTGCGATTGTTTCGTCGCCGGTTCTGCCGTTTACGGCGCTGAGGTGCCTAATGACGCCATTGATGAGCTTCGTCGCGTCGCTGTTGAGAACGGCTAGCCCATGCCGGTTTTCCCTGAGCTGCTGAGCGACGGCCCGGTTTCTGATACCTCGGCGATGCGGTTGGCGATTGCGGCCGCCCAGCGGGTACGCGGCACTACTCGCCCCAACCCGGCGGTGGGGTGTGTGTTGCTCGATGGTGCCGGTGTGCCCATCGCTGTTGCAGGTACTGACCCGGCCGGGGGACTACATGCCGAGGCGCAGGCGGTGCGGGCTGCTGGTGGGCGTGCCGACGGTGGTACTGCCGTGGTCACCTTAGAGCCGTGTAATCATCAGGGGCGTACTCCGCCGTGTACGGGTGCGTTGTTGTCCTCTGGGGTTCGTCGGGTGGTCTACGCGCTGGCGGACCCGAATCCGCTTGCCGCTGGTGGTGCCGACGAGCTGCGCCAGCACGGCATTGCGGTCACCGGCGGGGTGTTGGCCGATATCGTTGCCGATGAGGTTCTGCGCGCCTGGTTGCATACCAACCGCACTGGTCGGCCGCATATCACGTTGAAGACGGCGACCACGATTGATGGGTTGGCTGCTGCTACCGACGGCACTTCGCAGTGGATTACGGGGCAGGCGGCCCGGGATCATGTGCACGTGGATCGTGCGCGTCGGGATGCCATTGTGGTGGGCACGGGCACTGTGCTGGCGGATAATCCGAGGTTGACTGCCCGGGATCGCGGGGGTGTTGCTGTGCCGCATCAGCCGGCGCGGATTGTGGTGGGCCGATCTGAGGTGGCCACGGATGCGCTTATTCGCGGCGGCGCCGATGAGGATTTCCGGGTTGTCGGCGCTGGTGGGATGTGCCAGTTGTTTACCCGGGATATCGGCGAGGTCGTCGGCAAGCTCGGCGAGTTGGGGTTTGTTGATGTGTTGGTAGAAGGCGGGCCACGCCTGGCTGGTGCGTTTGTTGCCGCTGGTTGTGTGGATGCGATTGAGGCCTATATCGCCCCGGCGGTATTGGGTGCGGGCTCGGCGGCGGTGCAGGTTGGTGCGCAGACCACTATTGGGGATCTGCGTCGGTTCCGGACAACCTCTGTGACGCAATTGGGCAATGATGTGCTGTTGCGGGCGGTGCGCCACGCCGCGTCGTGAGGGTGTGGTTGGGCCGTTGGCCCGCTGTGTCCACCCGGCGGCTAGTCTGGTCTAGGTGTTCACCGGAATAATCGAGGAAACAGGCCGTATCACTGAGGTGCTTGACCAGGGCGATGCTATTCGGCTCACGGTCGGGTGCAGCGTGGTTGTCTCCGATGCCCGCGACGGCGATTCAATAGCGGTCAATGGTGTGTGCCTGACTGTGGCGGATCGCACCGCTTCCGGCTTCACCGCCGATGTGATGCGTGAGACGCTGAACCGCTCCAGTTTGGGCTCATTGCAGGCGGGTAGCCGGGTGAATCTGGAACGCGCAATGGCTGTTGGGGGCCGTTTTGGTGGCCATATTGTGCAGGGCCATGTCGACGGCACCGGGGAGGTGCTCAGCCGCAACCCCGGGAAGCATTGGGAAGTGGTGCGCATCTCCTTGCCTGCTGAGCTTGCTCGGTATGTGGTGGAGAAGGGTTCGATCACTGTCGACGGCACATCGCTGACGGTATCGGCCAAGGGGGATGGCTGGTTCGAGGTCAGTCTTATTCCGACAACGCTGGAGGAAACCACCTTGGGTGAGGCGGGCGTGGGAACAACGGTCAACCTTGAGGTTGATGTGTTGGCGAAGTACGTCGAACAAATGCTTGAGCGTTAGGCTGGAGTGGTGATGCATTTCGACACCGTGGATCGGGCGATTGCCGATATCGCTAACGGGCGGGCTGTTGTCGTTGTTGATGACGAGGACCGCGAGAACGAGGGCGATATTATTTTCGCCGCTGAGAAGGCCACCCCAGAGTTGCTGGCGTTCATGGTGCGCTATTCGTCGGGTTATGTGTGCGCCTCACTGACCAGCCAGGACTGTGATCGGCTGGGTTTACCGCCGATGGTGGCGCATAACGAGGACGTGCGCGGTACGGCCTATACGGTCACCGTCGACGCCAATACGGGCTCTACCGGCATTTCTGCGGCTGACCGGGCCCGCACTATTCGGCTGCTTGCCGACGCGTCGAGCTCCAGCGCAGATTTCACCCGCCCTGGCCATGTGGTGCCGCTGCGCGCCCGAGATGGTGGGGTGCTTGCTCGTGCCGGCCATACCGAGGCTGCGGTGGATCTGGCTCGCCTGGCGGGGCTGCGCCCGGCTGGTGTGTTGTGTGAGGTTGTTTCCGAACAGGACCCGACGGGGATGGCGCGCGCCCCGGAGCTGCGCGAGTTCTGTGATCGCCACGATCTGGCGCTGATTTCTATTGAGCAGCTCATTGACCACCGGCGCCATAATGAGACGTTGGTGGAGAAGGTCGTTGAGACCCATATGCCCACCGAGCACGGGGTGTTTCGGGCGCATGGCTACCGCAGTCTTGTTGATGGGGTGGAGCATGTGGCCCTGGTGGTGGGGGACCCGTCCAGCAATGACGGTGCCGATGTGCTGGTGCGAGTGCATTCGGAGTGTTTGACCGGCGATGTTTTCGGCTCGCGGCGTTGCGACTGCGGCCAGCAGCTCAATGCGTCATTAGCGGTTGTGCAGGAAGCCGGCCGGGGTGTGGTGCTGTATATGCGTGGCCATGAGGGCCGCGGTATTGGCCTGTTACACAAGCTGAGGGCGTATCAGCTGCAGGATGAGGGCGCGGACACGGTCGACGCGAATCTTGCGCTGGGACTGCCCAGTGATGCCCGCGAGTACGGCACCGGGGCGCAGATTCTGCGGGATCTTGGGGTGCGGTCGATGGCGTTGCTGACGAATAACCCCACCAAGCGTTCCGGCCTGGGCGGCTATGGGCTCACTATTGCCCGCCGGGTCCCGGTTCCGGTGGAGGTCAATGAGGATAATGTGCGTTATCTGCTGACTAAGCAGCAGCGTATGGGCCATGAGCTGCCCTGGTTGGATGACTATGTGAAGCAGCACAGCGTTGCTGAGGAGGAGGGCCGATGAGCGGTGCCGGATTGCCCACTATTGACCTGCCCGACGGTTCGGGTCTGACCATTGGCGTGGTGACCTCGCATTGGAATGAGGAGATCACTGGCCAGCTGCAGCAGCAGGCTGTTCGTGCCGCCGAGGAGGCTGGGGCCACGGTGCGTTCCCATGTCGTTGTCGGTGCCCTGGAGATCCCTGTGGTGGCCCAGGCGTTGGCGCGTACCTGCGATGCGGTGGTGGCGTTGGGGTGCGTGGTGCGTGGTGGTACTCCGCATTTTGATTATGTGTGCGATTCGGTGACTGAAGGGTTGACCCGCATTGCGCTTGATACCGGCACTCCGGTAGGCAATGGGGTGTTGACCTGTGACACTCAGCAACAGGCCGTCGACCGGGCAGGTTTTGCCGATTCGGCGGAGAATAAGGGCCGTGAGGCCATGGTGGCGGCGCTACATACCGCCCATATTCTGCGGGAAGTGGAGGGAACCCGATGAGCGAACCACATGCGGGTAGCGATATCGATACTCCTGCGATCCGGTCTGCCCTCGATGGCGACTGGGAGCTTGTGGTCACCTCGAAGACAATGAACCGGTGGGCCTGGGGTGCCGCAGCGGCCATCATGGTGCTGCATATCTTCATGGGCGTGGTGGTCAATATTGGTGATACCGGCGTGGTGCTCACCCCAGTTGATCTCACTGCCTTCCCGCTGGTGGGTTTGGTTTTTGCCGGTGCGGCATTGATGCTCAAGCGCGCTCGGGTGCGGGTGAACTCCCGCGGCGTGGAGGTGCGCAACTACCTATCTGGGCATTTCTATGTCTGGGACGATATTTATGGGCTGAGCTTCCCGAAGACCGCCCGGTGGGCTCGTCTGGAGCTGCCCGATTTCGAGTTTGTGCCCATGTGGGCCATTCAGGCTGGTGACGGTGAGGCCGCTGTGCAAGCAGTGCACCGGTTCCGCGAACTTGAAGACCGTTATATGCCGGAGGATTAACTCCTATGGCGGACCCCGCCGAATACCGGCCTGCCCCTGGCACGATCCCTACCGAGCCGGGGGTCTACACATTTCGGGACGCCGCCGACCGCGTTATTTACGTCGGTAAGGCGAAAAATCTGCGTGCCCGGCTGTCCAATTACTTCCAGGACATCACGCAGCTGCACCCGCGCACCCGGCAGATGGTGCAGTCCGCGGCCCAGGTGAAGTGGACGGTGGTGCACACTGAGGTTGAGGCGCTCCAGTTGGAGTACACCTGGATTAAGCGTTTCAACCCGCGGTTCAATGTGATGTACCGCGACGATAAGTCGTACCCCATGTTGGCAGTCAGCGTGCAGGAGTTATACCCGCGACTGTTTGTCTACCGCGGCCCGCGGCGGAAGGGCGTGCGCTATTTCGGCCCGTATTCGCAGGCCTGGGCGGTGCGCGAAACCCTTGATTTGTTGACTCGGGTTTTCCCCGCCCGCACCTGCTCGAAGGGTGTGTTTAACCGGCAGCGGCAGCTCGACCGGCCGTGCCTATTGGGCTATATCGATAAATGCGCCGCGCCGTGCGTCGGCAAGGTCAGCGCTGAGCAGCATCGGGAGATTGTCGACGGCTTTATGTCTTTTATGTCGGGCAATACCCGCAGTGTGGTCCGTCAGCTTGAGGCAGATATGGCAAGCGCGGCTGAGGAGCTCGATTTTGAGCGTGCCGCCCGGCTGCGTGATGACCTTGCTGCGGTGCGTTCGGTGATGGAGAAGCAGTCGGTGGTGCTTGGCGACGCGACCGACGCCGATTTCATCGCTTTTGCCACTGATGAGCTGGAGGCCGCGGTACAGATTTTCCATGTCCGTAAAGGCCGCATTCACGGCCAGCGTGGTTGGACAGTGGAGAAAACTGGCGATACTGAGTCCGGCCCGATCCCGGAAGGCGCCCCGGACCCGGCGTTGCCGCAGCTTATCGCCGAGTTCATGGTGCAGTTCTACGGTGATGCCATGGATCATGCCCGGGTGGATGGGGCCGAAGATACTGATGGCACGACGGCGGTGCCGCGCGAGATTCTGGTTCAGGCCGATCCAGCCGAGCGCGACAATATTGTGGATTATCTGCAGAATCTGCGGGGCGCGAATGTTGATCTGCGGGTGCCGCAGCGCGGCGATAAGCGGGAACTGATGGACACGGTGGCGCGGAACGCCGCCGAGGCGTTGACGCAGCACAAACTCAAACGCACCGGGGATCTCACGGCCCGCTCGCAGGCTTTGGAGGAAATTAAGGATGCGCTTTTCCTCCCGGAGGCGCCGCTGCGTATTGAGTGCACCGATATTTCGCATATCCAGGGCACCGATGTGGTGGCTTCTTTGGTGGTGTTTGAGGACGGTTTGCCGAAGAAGGCTGATTACCGCCGGTACCGGATTAAGGAAGCCGCCGGCGGTGGGCATTCCGACGATGTGGCCTCTATTGCTGAGGTGGTGCGCCGGCGGTTTAAACGTCATGTGGAGGACAAGTTGGCGATGCCCGCCACCGATGACGGCACGGTTTTCGCTGAGGAGGTCGACGCGCAGGAGGAGACCACCGGGGTTCATAAATTCGCGTACCCGCCGAACTTATTCATTGTCGATGGTGGTGCCCCGCAGGTCGCGGCTGCTCAGGCGGTGCTCGATGAGCTGGGTGTGACTGATGTGGCGCTGGTGGGGTTGGCGAAGCGTTTAGAGGAAGTGTGGGTGCCGGGGGACCCGGAGCCGGTGATTTTGCCGCGTAATTCGGAGGCAATGTTTTTGCTGCAGCGCCTGCGCGATGAGGCGCATCGTTTCGCTATTACCTATCACCGTCAGCAGCGTTCGAAGCGGATGCGGGCTTCGGTACTTGATGGGGTGCCTGGTTTAGGGCCGAAGCGGCGTACCGAATTGGTGAAGCATTTCGGTTCGGTGGCGAAGCTGAAGCAGGCTGATGTGGAGCAGATTCAGCAGGCCCCGGGTATCGGCCCAGCCCTGGCTGAGGCGGTTTTTACCGCATTGCATTCGGATACCAGCACAATTTAGCTACGAACAGTAGTCTTGAACCATGAGCGAGCAGCCGAATCCCGGGACGCGCCCCGACACCTCTCTGGTCCTCATTACTGGTATGTCCGGCTCCGGCCGTAATACGGCTGCCTCAGTCTTAGAGGAGATGGGCTGGTACGTCGCAGATAACCTGCCCCCGGAGCTCATTGTGCGCATGGTGGAGTTGTCCTTCGAGGGCGATTCCCCTGTGGAGCGGCTCGCTATTGTCACCGATGTGCGCTCCCGCCAGTTCGCGGGCTCATTGGGCGATGTGCTGGACCGGTTGCGTGCTGCTGGTCGCAGTCCGCTGGTGCTGTATTTGGATGCCGAGGATGATGTGCTCATCGCCCGGTACGACCAGGTGCGCCGGCGCCACCCCCTGCAGGGCAGTGAGACCTTGTCTTTCGGTATTGCCCGGGAACGCGAGATGCTGTCCTCGATTCGGCAGTCCTCCGATGTGGTTATTGATACCTCCAGCATGAGTATTCATGATTTGCGCCGGGAGTTAGAGCGCCAGTTCGCTAACCCGGCCTCGCGTACTCAGCGGGTCACGGTGCAGTCCTTTGGGTTTAAGCACGGCGCGCCGCGCGATGCTGACTTATTGGTGGATGTGCGCTTTTTGCCGAATCCGTATTGGATTCCGGATCTGCGCCCGCATCGCGGTACCGACGCTCCGGTGGCCGATTATGTGCTGGCCCAGCCGGATGCGGAGCGGTTTTTAGATCTGATGCAGCAAATGATTGAGGTGGCGCTGCCTGGCTATAACCGGGAGGGGAAGAGCTTCATGACGGTGGCGATTGGTTGTACCGGTGGCCACCACCGGTCTGTGGCGATGACTGAGGCTTTGGTGTCTCGGCTCCAAGAAATGCAGGGCGTGGAAGTCGCCGCCGTGCACCGCGATATCGATCGTCCTTAGGAGCAGCTCGTCATGACCTCACTTACTTGCCTCGGCGGGGGACACGGGCTCTACGCCACGCTCTCGGCGGCGCGCACGATCACTGATGACATCACCGCCATTGTCACCGTCGCTGATGATGGTGGCTCCTCAGGCCGTATCCGCCGGGAATTGGGCCAGATCCCGCCTGGTGACTTGCGCATGGCTTTGGCCGCTTTATCGAATACTGATGAGCACGGCCAGCTGTGGGCCGATACTTTGCAGCATCGTTTCGGCGGCACCGGTGCGCTGGCCGGCCATGCCGTCGGCAACCTGCTCATTGCCGGGCTGGTGTCTATTTTGGGCAGCGAGATTGCCGCCCTTGATGAGCTGGGCCGCATTCTGGATATTCGGGGCCGGGTGGTTCCGATGAGCCCGGTGCCGTTGGATATTGAGGCCGAAGTGGTCGGCCTGGAAGATGATGCCCGGGTGGTGAGTACGGTGCGCGGCCAGGTTGCGGTGGCGACCACTCCTGGCCAGGTGCGTCGTATTCGGCTTATTCCCGCTAATCCGCCGGCTAGCGAAGAAGCTATCGAGGCGATTCACAGTGCCGATATGGTGACTCTTGGCCCGGGGTCCTGGTTTACCTCGGTGTTGCCGCACCTGACGGTGCCGGATTTGGTGGAGGCACTGCGGACCACGAAGGCGCACCGTGTGGTGGTGCTGAATTTGGTGTCTGAGCCGGGGGAGACCGCTGGTTTTTCCACTGAGCGGCATATTCACATGATTCAGCAACACGCTCCAGGGCTGACTGTTGACCAGATTCTGGTTGATGAGGCGACGGTGCCGAGTAGCCGGGAGCGCAGTCACTTACAGCGCGCGGCGGCCTTATTGGACGCTGAGGTGGTCTTTGCCGATGTCCGCGAACTTGATGAGTTCGGCCGGGTGACTGGGCGGCATGATTGCGCGAAGCTGGGTACTGCCCTGGCTGAGCAGCTGCGGTAGCGGCCGCGGGCACTGTGGGGCAGGTGGGTAGTGCCCGCCGGGTAGAATCGCGATGTGCATTCTGGTCACCGCAGTGGCCGGTACAGCGTTGTCCACAACGATCTGGAGGCTTCCATGGCGCTAACGGCCGAGGTGAAAGACGAGCTCGCCCGTGTAGAGGTGGCCCAAGAAAGCGCGCAGCGCGCTGAAGTGAGTTCCCTGCTGCGCTTCGCGGGTGCTTTGCACCTGGTCAGTGGCCGGATTGTGGTGGAGGCTGAGGTCGGCGCGGGGGCGGTGGCACGTCGCCTGCACCGCATGATCCAGGAACTATTCAATGTGGCCCCGGAACTTATTGTGCTGCAGCCGGGCGGTATTAGGCGCACCACCCGCTATGTGGTGCGGGTGGTCGACGGCGGCGATGAGCTGGCCCGCCGCACTGGTCTGGTGGACCGTTCAGGCCGTCCGGTGCGGGGTTTACCGCCGCATATTATTCGCGGCGAGATTGTCGATGCCGAAGCCGCCTGGCGGGGTGCTTTCCTGGCGCATGGTTCACTTACTGAGCCGGGGCGTTCATCGTCACTGGAGGTCACCTGCCCGTGCCCGGAGGCGGCGTTGGCGTTGGTGGGCTGTGCCCGACGGCTTGGTTTGACCGCGAAGAGCCGGGAGACCAAGACGGGGGACCGGGTGGTGATCCGGGACGCGGAATCCATTGGTGCCTTGTTGACCCGGATGGGGGCGCAGAAGACGCGCCTGCAGTGGGAGGAGCACCGGATGCGTCGGGAGGTTCGCAATACCGCGAACCGGTTGGCGAATTTCGATGATGCGAATATGCGGCGCAGTGCCGACGCTGCCGCCCGCGCTGCGGCCCGGGTGGAGCGGGCCCTGGAGATCCTGGGTGATGATGTGCCCGAGCACCTGGTGACTGCCGGGCGGCTGCGGGTGGAACACACCCAGGCGTCGCTGGAGGAGCTGGGCCAGTTGGCCACCCCGCCGATGACCAAAGACGCGGTGGCGGGCCGTATTCGGCGGCTGTTGTCGATGGCGGATCGGCGGGCTGCTGAGCTTGGGGTGGCCAACACTCATGCCGCGGTGGATGGCAACTCTGGCAGTTAGTGGGCAAGTTCACCCGCTGGTGGCTAATTCGTCTGCGGACGCCGGTGCTCAGCGGCTGCAGCGCCCCTTAAATGTCGGTAGGATCTATAGGTGAGCCAGCCCCCGGAATCATCCGGGTGGCGGCATCCGAGAAAGCGACTCTTTAAGGAGCACATCGTGACGGTTCGTGTAGGTATCAACGGCTTCGGCCGAATTGGCCGCAACTTCTTCCGCGCTGTTATGGAATCCGGCGCAGACATTGACATCGTGGCGGTCAACGACCTCACCGATAACAAGACCCTGGCCCACCTGCTCAAGTACGACTCCCTGTTGGGCCGTATTGGTCAGGACGTCACCTTCGATGATGAGTCCATCACCGTCGGCGATAAGCGCATTGTCGTCTGGGCCGAGCGCGACCCGAAGAACCTGCCCTGGAGCGACGTCGACGTCGACATTGTTGTCGAGTCCACCGGCTTCTTCACGGATGCCAACGCCGCTAAGGCCCACATTGACGGTGGCGCCAAGAAGGTCATCATCTCCGCCCCGGCGAAGAATGAGGACGCCACTTTCGTCGTCGGTGTCAACCACACCGACTACGACCCGGAGAAGCACAACATCATCTCCAACGCGTCCTGCACCACCAACTGCCTCGCCCCGATGGCCAAGGTCCTCGACGAGGAGTTCGGCATCGAGCGTGGTCTGATGACCACCATCCACGCCTACACCGGCGACCAGCGTCTGCACGACGCCCCGCATAAGGACCTGCGCCGCGCCCGCGCCGCAGCCCTGAATATCGTGCCGACCTCCACCGGTGCCGCCAAGGCTGTGGCCCTGGTGCTCCCGCAGCTCAAGGGTGTTCTCGACGGCTACGCTCTGCGTGTGCCGGTGCCCACCGGCTCGGTTACCGACCTGACCTTCACCGCCAAGAAGGAGGTCTCCGTCGAGGCCGTTAACGCCGCCATCAAGAAGGCCGCCGAGGGCGACCTGAAGGGTGTCCTGGCCTACAGCGAGGACCCGCTGGTGTCCACCGATATCGTTACCGACCCGCACTCCTCGATCTTCGACTCCGGCCTGACCAAGGTCATCGGCGATCAGGTCAAGGTTGTGTCCTGGTACGACAACGAGTGGGGCTACTCCAACCGCCTCGTGGACCTCACCACCTACGTCGGCGAGCGTCTCTAATAACCCCGCGATGCTCAGCACCGGCTAGGTAGGTCGTTGCTAGCACTACGCCCCGGGCCGGGGTGCGCCTCGGCGCGCACCCCGGCCCGACCCATATCTACACAACACCCGCAGCAAAGGAATCTTCATGACCGTGCACACTCTGGATAACCTCATCGACGAAGGCGTCGACGGCCGCTACGTCCTGGTCCGTTCTGACCTCAACGTCCCGCTCAAGGACGGCGCTATTACCGACTTCGGCCGCGTGGATGCCTCCGTGCCGACGCTGAAGAAGCTTTCCGAGGCAGGTGCGAAGGTTGTGGTCACCGCCCACCTGGGCCGGCCGAAGGGTGAGGTTAAGCCCGAACTGTCGCTCGCACCTGTGGCCGAGGCCCTCTCCGAGCGCCTCGACCGCTACGTCGCCGTTGCCGCCGATGTCTCCGGTGAGGACGCCCATGAGCGCGCCAATGGCCTCACCGAAGGCGATGTGCTGCTCGTGGAGAACGTGCGCTTCGACCCCCGGGAGACCTCCAAAGACGAAGCCGAGCGCGAGGCTTTCGCCGCCGAGTTGGCCGCCCTGGTGCCCGAAGGTGCCTTCGTCTCTGATGGTTTCGGTGTGGTCCACCGCGCCCAGGCATCTGTCTACGACGTCGCCAAGAAGCTGCCGGCCTACGCCGGTGGCCTGGTCCAGTCCGAGCTTGAGGTGTTGCGCACCGTGGCTAAGGAACCCAAGCAGCCCTACGCGGTGGTCCTGGGTGGCTCCAAGGTCTCCGACAAGCTCGGTGTGATTGAGGCCCTGGCCCCGAAGGTGGACAACCTCATCATCGGCGGCGGCATGTGCTTCACCTTCCTCAAGGCCAAGGGCTATGAGGTCGGCGATTCGCTGCTGCAGGATGAGATGATCGACACCTGTAAGGACCTGCTGGAGCGCTACGGCGAAAAGATCGTGCTGCCTTCTGACGTTGTTGTTGCTGATAAGTTCGCCGCCGACGCCGACCACAAGATCGTTGCCGTCGACGCCATCGACAATGGCTGGATGGGCCTGGATATCGGCACCGAGTCCGCCAAGGCCTTCGGCACCAAGCTGGCTGAGGCGAAGACGGTGTTCTGGAACGGCCCGATGGGTGTGTTCGAGATGGACAACTTCGCCAACGGCACCCGCCACGTCGCCCAGGCCATTATCGACTCCACCAAGGACGGCTGCTTCTCCGTCGTCGGTGGCGGCGACTCCGCTGCTGCGGTGCGCGCCCTGGGCCTCGACGAGGACGGGTTTAGCCATATCTCCACCGGTGGCGGCGCTTCCCTGGAGTTCCTTGAGGGCAAGGACCTGCCGGGCGTGGAAGTCCTCGACCGCTAGTTCACTCACAACGGGGTCAGGTATCTGATCCCAGGTGTCGCGGGCCGGCCGTACGATAGCAACGGTCGGCCCGCGCCGCTGCACCGCTTCATCCGCACTGCATAAATTTCCTAAAAACACTTTTCGAAAGGACCTATACCTCTTATGGCACGCAAGCTTCTTATTGCCGGTAACTGGAAAATGAACCTCAACCACCTGGAGGCCATCGGCGTCGTCCAGAAGCTGGCCTTCGCGCTGGATAAGGACGTCTACAACGACGTTGATGTGGCCGTCATCCCGCCGTTTACCGACCTGCGTTCGGTACAGACCCTGGTGGAGGGCGATAAGCTGCGCGTCACCTACGGCGCCCAGGACATCTCCATGTATGACTCCGGCGCCTACACCGGTGAGATCTCCGCTGGCATGTTGTCCAAGCTGGGCTGCGACTGGGTTGTGGTCGGCCACTCTGAGCGCCGCGAGATGCACAACGAGACCGACGAGATCGTCGCCAAGAAGGCCAAGGCCGCGCTGAAGGCCGATATGAAGCCCATTGTGTGCGTCGGCGAGCCGCTGGAGGTCCGTGAGGCCGGCGAGCACGTCAACCATGTGGTCACCCAGGTGGAAAACTCGCTGTCCGGCCTGACCGAAACCGATCTGGAAAACACGGTTATTGCCTACGAGCCGGTGTGGGCTATCGGTACCGGCAAGGTCGCCTCGGCTGCTGACGCGCAGGAAGTCTGCGCCGCGATTCGCGATAAGGTCCGCGAGATCGCCGGCGATAATGTCGCTGATTCCATGCGCATCCTCTACGGCGGCTCCATGAAGATCGATAACGTCGCTGAGCTGGTCTCGCGTGACGACGTCGACGGCGGCTTGGTCGGTGGCGCTTCCCTGGATGGGGAGGACTTCGCCAAGCTGGCTGCCCTGGCTGTGGACGCGGTGAACAACTAGTTAGACCCCGCCCCGTCGGCATATTCACCGGCGGGGCGGTAGCATCCCGGGCATGCATTCACGCGATACCAATTCCGCTATCCCGGGACCGAGCGACACCCTGCTCCGTGACGATATCCGTCACCTCGGCCGAATCCTCGGCGACGTCATCCGGGAACAAGAAGGCGAAGATGTTTTCCAGCTGGTGGAAACTGCTCGCCAGACCGCTTTCCGCCTACACCGGGGTGAGGAAAGCATTGCTGAGCTCACCGGGCTGTTCCGCGATATCGACGCCGATGACGCCAGCCCGGTAGTGCGGGCTTTCACCCACTTCGCGCTGCTCGCCAATTTGGCTGAGGATCTGCACGAAGAACGCATCATCGAAAATCACCTTGATGCCGGCTACCCGCCGTTTGATTCTTCGCTCGACGCGACGTGGGGCAAGCTTGCCGACGCTGGCATCGAGAAGGCCGATGCCGCCGATATGCTGCTCAATGGTGAGGTCACCCCGGTGCTGACCGCGCACCCCACCGAAACCCGCCGCCGAACTGTTTTTGACGTGCAGAAGCATATTGCTGCGGCGATGCGGCTGCGCCACGAAATCGCCGGTGCGAAGGAAAATGCCCGCACTCAGCAGCGCATTGAGGCCATTGATCTGGAGATCCGGCGCCGTATCACCACGTTGTGGCAGACCGCGCTGATCCGCGTCAACCGCCCCGATATCCGCGATGAGATTGAGGTTGGCCTGCGCTACTACCAGCTGTCCCTGCTGGAGACCGTGCCGCAGCTCAATGCCGATATCCAGCGTGAGTTGCGTCGCTTCGCTGACGCCGAGGTGCCCTCATTGCCGATGGTGCGGATGGGTTCGTGGATTGGTGGCGACCATGACGGCAACCCGTACGTCACCGCAGAAACCGTGCGCTACGCCTCGGACCGGGCGGCTGCAGTCATCCTGCGTCACTATTTGAAGCAGCTGCACGCCCTGGAGCGGGAACTGTCCCTGTCGGACCGGCTCTCACATGTCTCAGTGGACCTGATGAGCCTGGCCAAGGCTGGGCATAACGATATTCCCAGCCGTGTTGATGAGCCGTACCGGCGTGCCGTGCACGGTATCCGTGGCCGCGTCGCCGCCACCGCCATCACCCGCCTGGGCGATAACGTCATCGAGGGCGACTGGTCCGAGTACGAGCCCTATGGGGATGTCAGCGAACTCCAAGGTGACCTGCGTGTGGTGGAGGAGTCGTTGCGCAGCAACCACGACGACATCATCGCCGACCACCGCCTGGCCGCCATCCAGTTGTCCGTGGAGACCTTCGGCTTCCACCTGTACTCGCTGGATTTGCGCCAGAACTCGGAGTCCTTCGAGGACGTGCTCACTGAAATGTTCGCGCTTGCCGGGGTCACTGATGACTACCGCTCGCTGAGTGAGGACGACAAGGTCAACCTGCTGGTGCAGGAATTGTCCTCGGCCCGCCCGCTGGTTCCCACCACCGCCACCCTTGGTGAGGTCGCCGAACGTGAACTGGGCATTATGCGTGCCGCCGCTGAGGCCGTGCAGGCCTATGGCCAACAGATGGTGCCGCGCTGCATCATTTCGATGTGCACCAGTGTCTCTGACCTGCTCGAGCCGATGATCCTGCTGAAGGAAACCGGCCTGATCACCATCGGCACCGACGGGCCCATCGCTGGCCCTGATGTGGTGCCGCTGTTTGAAACCATTGAGGATTTGCAGGCCGGGGCTGGGGTGCTGCGTGATGCGTGGGCCTTGCCGTTCTACCGCGCCTACGTCGGCATGCGCCATGACCTTCAGGAGGTCATGCTGGGCTACTCGGATTCGAATAAGGACGGCGGCTATTTCGCCGCGAACTGGGCGCTATACGACGCTGAATTGCAGCTGACTGAGGTCTCCCGGGACCATGAGATTCGCTTACGCCTCTTCCACGGCCGTGGCGGCACCGTCGGCCGTGGCGGCGGGCCGTCCTATGACGCGATCCTGGCCCAGCCCACCGGGGCGGTGCAGGGCCAGGTGCGGGTGACTGAGCAGGGCGAGATTATTTCCGCCAAGTACGGTCACCCCGAGGCGGCCCGACGCAACCTGGAGGCGCTGGTGTCTGCGACGATCGAGTCGACGCTGTTGACCATCGGGCAGCCGCCGACGCCGCCGCGGGCGCATAAGATCATGTCGGAGATCGCGGAGCTGTCCCGCACTGCTTATGCGGAGTTGATGCACGAGGACCCGGGTTTCATCGAGTTCTTTGAAACCTCCACGCCGCTGGCGGAGATCGGCAGCCTCAATATTGGTTCCCGCCCGTCCTCGCGTAAGCAGACCACGTCCATTTCTGACCTGCGTGCTATCCCGTGGGTGTTGTCCTGGTCGCAGCAGCGCTCCATGGTGCCTGGTTGGTTCGGTGTGGGTTCGGCTGTGTCGCAGTGGATCGGCGAGGACCCCGACGGGGCGCGCCTGCAGGAGCTGCGTGAGCTGTACCGTGAGTGGCCGTTCTTCGCCTCGGTGCTGTCCAATATGGCGCAGGTGATGGCCAAGGCCGATATGGATCTTGCGCGGCTCTACGCTGATTTGCTTGATGACCAGGATATTGCGGACCGCATTCACGGCCGGATCACTGACGAGTTCGAGCTGACGAAGCAGATCTTCTTCGATATCACCGGCCAAGAAGGCCTGCTGGACGATAACCCGTTGCTGGCGCGTTCGGTGGATATGCGTTTCCCGTACTTGATGCCGCTCAACGTCATCCAGTTGGAGATGCTGCGCCGCTACCGCGCCGGCGATGAGCGCGACCGGGTGCGCCGCACGATCCAGTTGACGATGAATGGTCTGGCCACGGCGTTGCGTAACTCCGGTTAGGCCACGCCGCTGGGGGCGCGCGCTGGTTTCACTGCCCGCGTGCGCTATCCTGGTGCAGAATTAACCACCCGGTTTGTGAAGACCGGACGTTCCCGATTTTCGCAGAGGAAAGACCCGCGTGTACCTCGCACTTCAGATTATCTTGGTCATCACCTCATTCCTGATGGCCCTGTTTATCCTGCTGCATAAGGGTAAGGGCGGCGGCCTGTCCAGCCTGTTCGGCGGCGGCATGCAGTCGAACCTGTCCGGTTCCACCGTGGTGGAGAAAAACTTGGACCGGATTACGGTGATCACCGCGATTTTGTGGGTGGCCTGCATTGTCCTGCTGGGCCTGTACCAGGCCTTCGGCTGGAATACCTAAGACTCCGCCCCCGCGTACACCAAGACCGCCGCATCCATACCGGATGCGGCGGTCTTTTACGTGTGTGGTTAGTCGTCTAACCAGCCGCTGGCGTCGGCGGCGACGAACAGCACGGTTTCTTCACTGCCCCTGGCGCCAGCGGCGGGCCACTGCTGCGGGTTAGCACCAGAGGCAGCAGCCGCAGCGGCTTCGGCTTTCGCGCTGCCGGCAACAAGCAGCCACACGTGCTTCGCGGTGGCGATGGCCGGCCAGGTCAGCGACACCCGGGTCGGCGGGGGCTTCGGGCAGTCCCGCACTGCCACCACAGTGCCGGTGGCCGCCAGATGCTCAGTATGGGGGAACAGGGAATTGATATGCCCCTCCGGGCCCATGCCCAGCAGGTGAATATCGAAACCATCGGGCGCGTGTTCGGCAAGTACTCGGGCATAGGCCGCAGCGGCAGCCTCCGGGTCGGCACCGAATTGCCCATCACTGGCGGCGATGGGAAAGATATTCTGCGCCGGGATGTCGATATGGTCCAACAGCGCCTGGCGGGCCTGCAGTTCATTGCGTTCGGCATCATCGGCAGGCACAAAACGCTCATCGCCGAAGAACACAAGCACCCGGGAGAAATCAATATCCCCGTAGTCGGCACGCAATGCTCGGAGCAGCCCTATGCCGGCGCCACCACCGGTGAGCACGACGCGGGCAATGCCACCATCGCGTTGGGCGGCGCTTACCTGCGCCACGAACCGGGCGCGGGCGGCTTCGATGAGGCCGTCTTGGTCGTCGTGGCGGGAAACAGTAATGCTCATTGGTTATTTCACTCCGGTGCTGCGGTCTACGCGGGACAGGCCGCGCAGGGCGCGGGCGTAGGCCTGGTCGGGGTCCAGGTGGCGTAGTTCTTCGGCCAGGCAGTCAACTTCCGGGCGGGCCGATACCGCAACCCGGAACGGCGGGCGGTCACCGATGCACACCTGGGCGGTTTCTTCATCGACGGTTTCCACGACGATATCCCTGGTCGGGCGCTGCAGGTGTACCCGGGTCACCGGCACCCGGTGTGGATCATTGGCGGCCGGGTCCTCGGAAATGGTGCGCCGCACCCGCAGGCTTAACCGGTCGGCGAGCCAACCGGCGGCCAGGTCAACTGACGGGTTATCGGCGGCACCAGTAATGGTGACCCCCGTGATCGGCTCATGGGGCGGCAGGTCCAGCACAGAGGCCAGCACACCACGCCATGCGGTCAGCCGGGACCAGCACAGGTCCGAATCACCCGGCCGGTAGGCATTGCGCCGCACCTCAAGGGGGTTATGCCGCTTCGAGGCGCGCATATCGGTGATGCGGCGCTGGGCTAGGGCACCGATCTCGGTCTCTGAGGGGGTCACTGGGGGAGTTGTGGGCCACCAGGCCACCACCGGGGTGTCAGGCAGCAGCAGCGGCATGACAACGGCCTCAGGGTGGTCGCCTATTTTGCCGGCCAAGTGCATGACGATGATCTCGCCGACGCCGGCATCACCGCCGAGGCGGATTTCCGCATCGAGGCGGTTGTCCCCATCGCGGGATTCAGAGACCAGCATCAGCACGCGGGCGGGGTGCTCGCGGGAGACTTCATTGGCGGTGGCGATGATGGATTCCAGGTCGTCGTCGCCGTCGGCAAGCACGACCAAAGTGAGCACTCGGCCGGTGGTGACCATGCCGCCGTCATCGCGGCGGCGGACCAGTTCGCGGGCGATATCGCGAGTGTCGGAGTCAGTCAGAGTAATGATCATCGGGTTTCTCCGGGGTACGTGATGCGCGGTCTAGGGGCGTCGCCAAGCGCGACCGGTGCGGGCCAGCATCCGATCCGCGGATGCCGGGCCCCAGGTGCCAGCCGGGTAATCGTCCGGCCGGCCGCGTTGCGCCCAGAAATTGATAATCGGGTCCAGGATGCGCCAGGACAATTCGACCTCTTCATTGGTGGGGAAGAGGCTGGCCTCATCAAGCAAGGCATCCAGGATGAGGCGCTCATAGGCCTCCGGGGACTGTTCGGTAAACGACTCCGAGTAGGAGAAGTCCATATTGACGTCGCGGACTTCCATCGTCGAACCCGGCACCTTCGAACCGAAGCGCAACAGCACGCCCTCATCAGGCTGCACCCGGATGACCATGGCATTAGCGCCAAGGGCTTGGGTCATAGTGTCCGCGAACGGCAGGTGCGGCGCGGTCTTAAACACCAAAGCAATCTCGGTGACACGCCGGCCCAGACGCTTACCGGTGCGCAAGTAGAACGGCACCCCAGCCCACCGCCGGGAATTGATCTGCAGGGTGCAGGCGGCGAAAGTTTCGGTGGTAGAGGCCGGGTCGAAACCTTCCTCATCACGCAGTCCGACGCAGGGGTGTGAGCCCTGCCAGCCGGCTGCGTACTGGCCGCGGGCGGTAGTTTTCGACAGCGGCGTGACCGGCTCAGTAGCGCGCAGCACCTTGACTTTCTCCGACTGCAACTGCTCCGGGGTGAAGTCGATCGGCTCTTCCATCGCCACCAGGGCCAGCAACTGCAGCAGGTGGTTTTGGATAACGTCGCGGGCAGCGCCGATACCGTCGTAATAGCCAGCGCGGCCACCAAGGCCAATATCCTCGGCCATGGTGATCTGCACATGGTCGATGTAGTGGGAGTTCCACAGCGGGTCGAATAGTTGGTTCGCGAACCGCATCGCCAGGATGTTCTGCACGGTTTCTTTACCGAGGTAGTGGTCGATGCGGAATACCGACTCCTCGGGGAAAACCGAGTTCACAATCCGGTTGAGTTCCTGCGCCGAGGCGAGGTCGTGGCCGAAGGGTTTTTCAATAATGACCCGGCGCCAGTTCTCCGCCCCAGGGCGGGCCAGGCCGGCCCGGTCAAGCTGGTGGCACACGTCGGGGAAATTATCCGGCGGAATCGACAGGTAGTACGCCCAGTTGCCGGCGGTGCCGCGGGAAGCATCAAGCTCGGCGAGGCGCCCGGCAAGGCGGTCGAATGCCTCATCGTCATCGAAGGTGCCCTGGACGAAGTGGATGCCCTCGGCCAGGCGACGCCACACGTGTTCACGCAGCGGGGTGCGGGCACCGGCGGCGACAGCCTCGTAGACGTAGTTTTCGAAGTATTCCTTCGACCACTCCCTGCGCCCATAGCCCACCAGGGCAAAGGATGCGGGCAGCAGGCCACGGTTGGCCAGGTCATAAATGGCCGGCAAGAGTTTTTTGCGGGCCAGGTCACCGGTGACACCGAAGATCACCATGCCACCGGGGCCAGCGATGCGCGGCAGCCGCTTATCGCGGGGGTCGCGCAGGGGGTTGGTCCAACCGGTGGGATTGCCGAGGGCGTCGTTACTCATGGGAACTTTCGCAGTAGGCGCGGGTGGGTTTAGCGGCGCTCGTCGAGCTGGCCGCCGATAGCGTCAAGCAGCTCATTCCAGCTGGCGACGAACTTATCGACACCCTGCTTTTCCAGGAGGGTGAACACATCGTCAATATCGACCCCAACAGCGGCGATCTGGGCCATAGTCTGCTTGGCCGCAGCACCAGTGCCGCTGAGCGTATCGGGCACCTGGTCAATATCGGCAGCAGCAGTGGCCTCCAGGGTGGCCTCAGGCATGGTGTTGACGGTGTGCGGGCCAGCCAGGCCGGTGACGTACATGGTGGCGGGGTAGTCCGGGTTCTTCACACCCGTCGATGCCCACAGTGGGCGCTGCACATTCGCCCCGGCAGCAGCCAGCTCAGCCCAGCGTTCATTGCTGTTGGTGAAGGTGTTCTCGAAGTGGTCGTAGGCCAGGCGGGCATTGGCCACACCGGCCGCGCCGCGCAGCTTCAGGGCTTCGTCGGTGCCGATGGCCTCCAGGCGACCATCGACCTCAGAATCGACGCGGGAGACGAAGAAGGACGCCACAGAGTAAATCTGGGAGATATCCAGGCCGGCTTGCTTCGCACGGCTGATGCCATCGATATAGGCGTCAACGACCTGCTGGTAGCGCTGCAGGGAGAAAATGAGGGTCACATTGACGGCGATGCCTTCGGCCAGGGCGTCGGAAATAGCCGGCAGGGATTCGTCGGTGGCCGGGATTTTGATCATCGCATTGGGCTTGCCGACGCGGGACCACAGTTCGCGGGCCTGGGCGATGGTCTGCTCATAATCGGCGGCGTAGCGGGGGTCGACCTCAATGGAGACCCGGCCGTCTTCGCCATTGGTTTCCTCATAGACCGGTTCCAGCACATCGCAGGCGTTGCGCACGTCCTCGATAGCCATGGTGAACACCGCCTCGGCGGCGTCGGCGCCAGCGTCGGCAAGCTGATCGAGCTGGGTGTTGTAGGCATCACCGACGGTCATGGCCGTGTGGAAAATAGCCGGGTTGGTGGTGACACCGACGACGTCGCGCTCAGTCATCAGCTCAGTGAGGTTGCCGGACTGCAGGCGGCCACGGGAGAGATCGTCGAGCCAAGTGGACGTGCCGGTCTGGGCGAGCTGGGTCAGCGGGGTATTCGCCATAAGAAGAGGTGACCTTTCCGATTGATACGTGGTGTCGAGTATGCGCTACCGACGCCCATGGCGCACATGAGATCGGTAGAAGACGCGCGGTAACGCGAACATCCCGCCCACGCGGGTGGACGGGATGCTGCGGTTGTTCCTGCTGTTAGTTCGCCGCGGCCAGGGACTCGCGGGCGGCAGCAACCACAGACTCAGTGGTCATGCCGAATTCCTCGAACAGCTTCTGGTAGGGGGCAGAGGCACCAAAGTGCTCCAGGGACACCGCGCGACCAGCATCACCGAGGTACTTATGCCAGCTCATGGCGATACCGGCCTCAACGGAGACGCGGGCGCGGACCTCGCGGGGCAGCACCTGCTCGCGGTAGTCAGCGTCCTGCTCATCGAACCAGTCCAGGCACGGGGCGGAGACAACCCGGGCTGCCACGCCGTCCTTGGCGAGCACATCAGCGGCCTCGATGGCCATCTGCACCTCAGAGCCGGTGGCCATAAGGATGATGTCCGGGGTGCCATCGGTATCGCGCAGGATGTAGGCGCCACGGCGCACACCCTCGGCGGCCTTGTCCTTGGTGCCCTCAAGCACCGGCACGTTCTGGCGGGTCAACGCCAGCGCCTTCGGGCCGGGGGCAGCCTCGAGGGCGGCGGTCCAGGCAGCGGCGGTCTCATTGGCGTCGGCCGGGCGCAGGGTGGCCATGCCCGGGATGGCGCGCAAGGTGGCCAGCTGCTCGATGGGCTGGTGCGTCGGGCCGTCCTCACCCAGGCCAATGGAGTCGTGGGTCCACACGTACAGCGGGGAAATGCCCATCAGGGCGGCCAGGCGCACTGCGGGGCGCATGTAGTCGCTGAAGATGAGGAAGGTGCCGCCGTAGACGCGGGTGCCGCCGTGCAGGGTGATGCCATTGAGGATGGCGCCCATGGCGTGCTCGCGGATACCGAAGTGCAGATTGCGGCCGTAGGGGGAGGTGGTCCAGGTGTCGGTGGTGATCTCTTCCGGGCCGAAGGACGGGTCGGACTTGATCACGGTGTTATTAGAACCGGCCAGGTCGGCGGAGCCGCCCCAGAGTTCCGGCAGGGTCTTGCCGAGGGCCTGCAGCACTTCCTGGGAGGCCTTACGGGTGGCCACCCCCTTGGCGTCGGCGTCCCAGCTGGGCAGCTCGGCGGCGTAGCCCTCGGGCAGCTCACCGGCTTCGAGACGGGTGAACAGGTCGTGGGCTTCCGGGTTGGCCTTGGCCCAGGCGTCGAAGCTTTCCTGCCAGGTGGCGTGGGCGGCCTTGCCGCGCTCGATGGCGCCGCGGGTGTGCTCGATGACCTCATCGGCCACGGCGAAGCTCTGGTTCGGGTCGAAGCCGAGTTCTTCCTTAATGAGGGCGACTTCGTCATCACCCAGGGCGGCGCCGTGGGAGGCGCCGGTGTTCATGGCATTGGGCGCGGGGTAGGCGATGACGGAGCGCACCCGGATGAAGGTGGGGCGCTCAGTTTCGGCCTTGGCCTCGGCAACAGCCTTTTCCAGGGCAGCGACGTCCTCACCGCCGTTGACCTCAATGACCTGCCAGCCGTAGGCGCTGTAGCGGGCGGCGACGTCTTCAGTGAAGGCGATGGTGGTGTCGTCTTCGATGGAGATGCCGTTGTCATCCCAGAACACAATCAGGTTGCCCAGTTTCTGGGTGCCGGCTAAGGAGCAGGCCTCGGCGGTGACGCCTTCCTGGATATCTCCGTCGGAGGCGATGACGTAGACGTGGTGGTCGAAGGGGGACTGGCCAGCGGCGGCCTGGGGGTCGAATAGGCCACGCTCGCGGCGGGCGGCCATAGCCATGCCCACAGCGGAGGCCAGGCCCTGGCCGAGGGGGCCGGTGGTGATTTCGACACCGTCGGTGTGGCCGTATTCGGGGTGGCCTGGGGTCAGGGCGCCCCAGGTGCGCAGTGCTTTGAGGTCATCGAGTTCGACGCCGAAGCCGGCGAGGTAGAGCTGGATGTACTGGGTCAGTGAGCTGTGGCCGCAGGAGAGGATGAAGCGGTCGCGGCCAACCCAGGTGGGGTCGGTCGGGTCGTGGCGCAGTACGCGCTGGTAGAGCAGGTAGGCCAGGGGAGCGAGGCTCATGGCGGTGCCGGGGTGGCCGGAGCCGCAGTTTTGCACGGCGTCGGCGGCGAGCACGCGGGCGGTATCCACGGCTTTGGTATCCAGCTCGGCCCAGTCGTCGGGGTAATTGCGTCGGACTCGGGGCTGCAGCTCGGGGGATAACGTCACGGGAAGGGCTCCTACCGGTTGGTGTCGTCGTGTTGTCCGGGCCATTCTATCCCGCACGGTAAGGGTTGGGGCACACCGCGCCGACCAGCCCGGTGGGGGTGTGGGGTACGGTCAAGGCTACGATTGAGCCGCTAGGCTCTTTGTGCGTTGCCTGCTAGCCCTAACCTGTCTGGGAGGACCATTGCTGGATACCGTCAAGGCGTATATCGCGCTGACGAAGCCTCGCGTGATTGAGCTGCTGCTCGTCGCGGCGATTCCGGCGATGCTGCAGGCCGATCGTGGCGAGGTCCACGTGGGCTTCATTCTGGCTACCCTCGCCGGTGGCTGGATGGGCGCTGCGGCTGCCAATACCTTCAATATGGTTGCCGATTCTGATATCGACAAGATGATGAAGCGCACCCGGAAGCGCCCCTTGGCCCTGGAGAGCGTGTCGAATCGCAATGCCATGATCTTTGCCACCACCTTGATGGTGGCGTCGTTTTTGTGGCTGTGGTTGCTGTGTAACTCGCTGCTAGCGGCTGTTTTTATCCTGATGACGATCGCGTTTTACGTGTTCGTCTACACCATGTGGCTCAAGCGTCGCACGGACCAGAATGTGGTCTGGGGCGGCGCTGCTGGCTGTATGCCGGTCTTTGTGGGCTGGGCGGTTATTACCGACAACACCACCAATGTCGATGGCATTTGGCACTGGTGGCAGGCACTGGTGCTGTTCATGGTGATTTTCTTCTGGACCCCGCCGCATACCTGGGCGCTGGGGCTTCGTTACCGCGAGGATTATGAGGCCGCTGGGGTGCCGATGATGCCGGTGGTGCATGAGCCGATTTACGTCACCAAGCGCATCATTGCCTATACCGCCGCGACTGCGGTGACCACGTTCTTGCTGATTCCGGCCGCTGGTTGGATTTACGCGGTGGTGTCGGTAGCCGCCGGTGCGTGGTTCCTCTACGGCTCCATTGTGTTACATCGCGACGTCAAGGCGGGCGGCAGCATCAGGCCGATGAAGCTGTTCTTGATGTCGAATAACTACCTGTCGCTGGTGTGCGTGGGCCTGTCTGTGGATGCCGTGCTGGGCCTGCAGACCATCGGCTCACTGGTGTCCTAGTTTTCGCTTGCCGACGGTGAGGGCTGGCTGTTTCGCCTTATGTTTAGGCGCACGAAAAGGAACGCATGAGTACAGACAACACACCAACAACTGACCAATTCCGCCCCATTGTGCTGCGAGTGCTCGGCGACGGCCACGAGCGCGCGGGCCGTGATATCTGCGAGCTGGTGGCCGACTATCTCCAGCTGTCCGACGATGTCCGTGCAGAGACGATTTCTTCTGGCCAGAGCCGATACGTGAATCGAATCCAGTGGGCTTTCTCCGGGCTTACCATTGCAGGTCTGCTGGATCGTCCTAAGCGTGGCCGGTACCGGATCACTGAGGACGGTCGTGCCGTCGATAGCCGCGATCTGACTGAGTACACCGAAAAAGACATGCTGGAGTGGCCGGCGTGGCGGGAGTATCAGGAGGAAGTTGCGGCCCGCAAAAAGGCTTCTCCGAATACCAGCGATGTAGAAGCCACGGACCAATCGGACCCCATCGAAACGATGGCTGATGCTGAGGCGGCGTTTAACGCCCAGACGGAGACTGAGCTGCGCCGGAAGCTGCAGCAGGCCTCTCCTGGGTTTTTCGAAGATGCTGTCATTGATGTGTTGTGGGCGATGGGTTACGGCGGTTCCCATGGCGAGAAGAAACGTGTGGGCCGTTCCGGTGACGGTGGGGTAGACGGGATTATCAGTCAGGATGCTCTTGGCCTGACCAATATCTATATCCAGGCGAAGCGTTATGCCGATACCAATAAGGTGGGCGACCCGGAGATCCGCAACTTCATTGGTGCACTGGATTCCCGCAGGGCGAACCTGGGTGTTTTCATTACGACGTCGAGCTTCCAGCCTGCTGCTGTGCGTACTGCTGAACGGTACCGCCACGGCAAAATTATTCTCATTGACGGCCTGAAGCTCACGAGTTTGATGCTGTCTTACGGCGTTGCTGTGCATAAGAAGCGCGAGTTCACTCTTTACGAAGTCGATGAAGACTTCTTCGAGGAGTAACGCTCCGCTACGCTACGGATGATGTCCCAGTAAGAGGGGCCTATTGCTCGTCTGTACGAGCCTTCCGACGCACCGAGCCCCTGGTTGCCACCCGGGGTTTTCCTTTTGCTGTCATACTGAATAGCATGTCGTCTTTTGCTGAAGCATTGGTCCAACTTCGTGAAAATCAGCCTGCCGGGAAGTATGGCTTGGCTTTTGAGAAGTTGATGGTCAATTACTTCAAGAATGACCCGGTGCTCAGCACTGAGTATGACGAGGTCTGCCGGTGGGTGGATTGGAAGTATAACGGCGGCAAGGCCGACGCTGGTATCGACTTGGTTGCCCGGCGTAGTGAGGATCAGCGGTGGGTGGCTATCCAGTGCAAGTTCTATAAGCCCACCACGACGGTGAGCAAGGCGAATCTGGACTCGTTCTTTGAGGCTTCTGGCCGTACTTTCCAGACCGATAATGGCACTGAGACCTTCGCCCAGCGGATGATTATTTCCACCACGGACCGGTGGAGTTCTAATGCTGAGGCGATGCTGGAGAGCCAGCTCATCCCGACTAACCGCATCGGCACCGAGCATATTGCGAGCTCCCCGTTGGATTGGGATCTGACGTTCCCCGGTTCGGAGCTGAATATTCACCTGTCTCAGAAGGAGACCTTTGAGCCGCGTCCGCATCAGTCTGCGGCTATTGATGCGACCTTGAAGGGGTTTGCCGCCCATGATCGCGGCAAGCTCATCATGGCGTGCGGTACGGGTAAGACTTTTACGTCTTTGCGGCTGGCGGAGCAGTTCGCCGAGGCCAATGGTGGTCGGGCGCGGGTGTTGTTCCTGGTGCCGTCGATTTCCTTGTTGTCGCAGACCTTGAAGGAGTGGACCGCCCAGGCGCGCCTGGACATGAAGGTCTACGCAGTGTGCTCGGATTCTAAGGTCTCGAAGAAGGCCGAGGATATCGCCGCATACGACTTGGAAGTGCCGGTGTCTACTGATGGTGCTGATATCGCCGAGCGATTCTCACACGGCAAGCGCGCTAAGGGCCTCCAGGTGGTGTTTTCCACCTACCAATCTTTGCCGGCTATCCATGATGCCCAGCAGCGTGGCCTTGAGGATTTCGATCTGGTTATTTGCGATGAGGCGCACCGCACCACAGGTGTGACCATTGCCGGCGAGGATGCGTCGAACTTCGTGCGGATTCATGACGCTGACTACATCAAGGCGGCAAAGCGGCTGTATATGACGGCGACTCCGAAGCTGTTCGACGATGAGGTTAAGGGCAAAGCTGAGGAGCATTCCGCCGAGGTGGCCTCGATGGACGATGAGGACATCTACGGGCCGGAGTTCCATCGGCTTGGGTTCGGAGATGCCGTCGAGCAGGGCCTGTTGACCGATTACAAAGTCTTGGTCATGACTGTTGACGAATCTGTGGCAGCTGAGGCTCTGTCCCGGGGCGATGCTGGCGGCGTCAATCTGAGCTTGGCGTCTGCGATGATCGGCACCTGGAATGGTCTTGCGAAGCGTTCAGGTTCTGAGCAGGGTACGTCCGCAGGTTTCGATGAGGGTGCTGCCGCGATGCAGCGCACGGTTGCCTTCGCCAAGGACATTAAGACGTCGAAGTCGATTGTTGAGTCTTACCCGGCGCTGATTGACAACTATCAGCAGTCGCTGCGGGAGAGCGCGGCACTCAATGATGTGAGCCTGCACAATATTGATGTCCGGGTGAGGGCTCAGCATGTCGATGGGTCGATGAATGCGATGGAACGCAACTCCCGGCTGGGTTGGCTTGAAGCTGACGTCCCGGATAACGAAACCCGCATTCTTACTAATGCCCGGTGCTTGTCTGAGGGGGTGGATGTACCGGCCTTGGATGCGGTGGTGTTTTTCAACCCGCGCAATTCGATGGTGGATGTGGTCCAGTCAGTCGGGCGTGTCATGCGTAAGAGCAAAGGCAAGGATTATGGCTACATCATCCTTCCGGTCGCGGTTCCGCCGGGCAAGTCCCCTTCGGAAGCGTTGAACGATAACACCCGGTTCAAGGTTGTCTGGCAGATCCTCAATGCGCTTCGTGCCCATGATGATCGGTTCAATGCCAAGGTCAACTCCATTAGCCTCAACGAGTCCACACCAGATGAGCTGCCGATCAAGCATGATCACACTGCAGATCCTCGTGAGCGTCTGCGGAAGGCTGAGGAGGATAGCGCCAACCACGCCTACGATCCAGATGACGTCACAGCGAAAACCCTCGCCCTGTTCTCTCTGGAGAAGTGGCAGGAGGCGATGTACGTCAAACTCGTCGACAAAGTTGGCGACCGCACGTACTGGGAAGACTGGGCAGATGATGTCGCCGATATCGCCGCCGCCCAGGTAGAGCGCATCAAAACCCTCGTCGACGGGGCTGACCCGAAACTCCGCACAGAGTTTGAAGAGTTCGTTGAGGGCCTGCGCGGCAACCTCAATGACTCGATTTCCGAGGATGAGGCCATCGGCATGCTCTCACAGCACCTCATCACCGCGCCTGTGTTTAATGCCCTGTTCAGTGATTATGACTTCGCCCAGCACAACCCGGTATCCCGGGTGATGCAGCGCATGGTGGATGCTCTTGCCGATAAGCAGCTAGAAACTGAGACCGAGGGGCTAGAGAAGTTCTACAAGTCTGTGCGCGTGCGGGCCTCTGGTGTCACCAGTGCCTCGGGCAAGCAACAGGTCGTCAAAGACCTCTACGAACGGTTCTTCCGTAAAGCGTTCAAGAAGCAAGCAGATGCCCTGGGCATTGTCTACACCCCGGTAGAGATTGTCGACTTCATTATCCGGGCCGCCGATGACCTCATGCAGGAACACTTCGGTAGGGGACTGACCGACGAAGGCGTACATATCCTCGACCCGTTCACTGGTACGGGCACATTCATGGTGCGCCTGCTGCAATCAGGACGCATTAAGCCAGAAGATATGGCCCGCAAGTACGCCAACGAACTCCATGCCACAGAGATCATGCTCTTGGCGTACTACGTCGCAGCGGTCAATATCGAGACCACCTACAACGCTTTAATCCGGGAACAGCAGAAGGCCGAGAACCCCGAAAGTGACTTAGACGTTCCGTACGTCACCTTTGACGGCATCGCCCTGGCAGATACCTTCCAGATCCATGAAGACGACGACACCTTGGACATGGATGTCTTCGTGGAAAACAACGATGCCATCGAACGGCAAAAGAATTCACCCATCAACGTCATCGTGGGCAACCCGCCGTACTCGGTCGGACAGGGCAGCGCCAACGACAATAACCAGAACCTCAAGTACCCGACGCTAGATAAGCGGATTGAACAGACCTACGCAGCCCAGTCGACTGCTACGAATAAGAATTCGCTGTACGACTCCTATTTGCGTGCATTCCGATGGGCCACTGACCGCATTGGAAACGAAGGTGTCGTCGCCTTCGTATCCAACGGCGGCTGGATTGACGGTAACACCGCAGATGGAGTTCGCCTGTCCTTTGCCGAAGACTTCAGCGACATCTATGTCTTTAACCTACGCGGAAATCAACGCACCGCAGGTGAGCTATCCCGCAAAGAGGGCGGGAAGGTTTTCGGATCGGGCAGCCGCAATACCGTTGCTATCACTATTGGCGTCAAACGAAGCAACAGTGCAGGATGCACAATCCATTATAAGGACATTGGCGACTATCTATCCGCCGACGAAAAACTCAAAATCGTCGACAACAGCCAGGTAAGCGAGATGGACTGGCGCGGCATTGATCCTAACTCCTACGGAGACTGGATTAGCCAAAGAGCAGAAGACTTCTTAACCTTCCCCGCCCTAGGAATAAAACGGGGGGATAACAGCCAACCAATTTTTGGCGTCTTTTCTCGCGGTGTTGCCACAGCTAGGGACGCTTGGGTAGTGAACTTCAGCAAGAAAAAACTAACCCACAATGTCGAAGATATGGTCAGTTATTACAACGAAACTCTTCAATTACTAAATAGCGATCGAGGCAATAACAGAACCTTCAATGAAATACTTTACCGCAACAAGTCGCGCTTCAGTTGGAATAGAACCAACAAGAAAGACATCGAACGTGGCGTGAGTGTAAGCATCGATACCACAGGATTTCGAGAACTAAGTTATCGCCCTTTCATGCGGAGCCACCTATATCTTGACTTTTCCGCTAAACTTAACGATCAAATTTATCAAATAAGACATATTTTCCCCACACCACGCCACGATAACTACGGTATATCCATAAATTCTCGAGGATCGAGCGCTCCTTTTACCGCTTTTTCAACGAATTTAGTCCCGGATTTGCAAAGCGTTGCTGGCGCAGGTAACCCCGTTCAATTCTTCCCACGCTGGATTTGGGAACCGATAGAGGCAGAAGAGGGCGAACTCGATTTCGGCCTAGACCAAGCCTCCAGCGGTCCTGTCGGTACTGAGGGAGAGATCCGGGACGGATACCGCCGCGTTGACAACATCACCGACGAAATCCTGACTGAATACGAGCAGGCGTTGGGGGAGGTGTCTAAAGATGACATCTTCTACTTTGTCTACGCGCAGCTCCACGACCCGGAGTACCGCACCAAATACGCAGCAGATCTAAAGAAGATGCTGCCGCATATTGAGACCCCAACCGACCGCGCCAGGTTCGACAAACTCAGTGCTGCCGGCCGGGAATTGATGGATCTCCACATCAACTACGAGTCGATTGAGCCGTACCCAGTCACTGTGGATCTAAAGAAGACTGCTGATCCGGATGACCGGGAGACTTGGCGTGTCACCAAAATGAAGTGGGCCAAGACCACGGATGAGGAGACCGGCAAGAAGGTCAACGATGTGACCACGCTTATCTACAACAAGCAGGTCACCATCCGGGACATCCCCGCAGAAGCTGACGAGTACATGCTCGGTTCCCGCTCAGCTATCGCCTGGCTCATTGACCGCTACCAGGTGAAAAAGGACAAGAAGTCCGGGATCGTCAACGACCCCAACGACTGGGCAGACGAAGTCGGGAATCCGCGCTATATCGTCGACCTCATCGCCAAAGTCACCAGCGTCGCCTTGGAAACGGTCCGTATCGTTAACTCCCTTGAAGACAACAAGGTGGCCACTACAAACGCCCGAACCAGATCGTGCGGTGAAAGGTGAGGCATGAAGCGCGGCCCATTGTCTCCGAGCTGGAGCTATGGTTGCATCTCGCCGGCTGACCCGGGCTTCCCAGCAACCAACGAGTCGAAAGCAGGGCCATCTCACGCAATAGGATCCGAAACAACGCAGTAGATAAACGGTGGCGACCAATTCATCGGTGTCGATACGGCATACCTAGCCGAAATTTACTCAACCTGATCGAGATCTGAGGTGACCGACTGCTACCTATGTCTAACCATCGACCTGTCGCAGCTTGTGGTAGTAGATTATTTTTAAAACTCTAAGCTTAGGTTGTGACCTGGTTCTTTACACATCTCGGGGTCAGCGAGAAATTAATTTTCCCTAAGCTGACGACACTCACCAGGACCGGAGGCATCGACACTGATGACGCCACGCTGTGCGCAAGCCCCGGGGGGGGGCACCCATGACGGCTAGTTACGTTGATTGCGCCGTCGACGAGCAGCCCGTTCGTTGTCAGTGTAGTTAGAAAACCCAAAGGTCAAACGCGGTGCGTCACGGAAGTATAGCGCGGGATTTTCCTGGAGCAAACGGATCCGATCTTGACGGTGAGCATCGTAAAGATCGCCCTTACCACTCATCATCGGCACTTCCCTCTAGTCGTTCAGATGTTTCGAGTTGATCTTGACCCATGTTAGAAGCCGGGACGCCGATTCCGCCGTCACGGTCGTCGGCGGCGTGTTGCCCGGCGTCAGCTCCTAGCGGACCTATGGGAACAGCGTCGTTCTCAGCGTTTTTTCCAACATAAGTCAAGGATAGCAAAGAAGCAAACTGATTCAAGAGAGCGGTTCCGTGGAACTCATCGATGTCTCCGGCGTTTTTTGAATCGACAGTCAAAAGACCAAATAGCTCGTCGCCCGTACTAACCGGCATGACAGCAAAACAGTCGTAGTCTAATGCTTTCTCAGAAGTCTCTTCTAATTCACTCGTATCCTTTATATATCGACCTTGGTTATTTTCGATCGCGACACGAAGAGTTCTATCGTTCACTGTAAAAATGCGCTTAGAGTGATGATTTAATCGACCATCATGACCATATTTCGAAGCACTAAGCTCAACTGGAGACGTATTACTGACTTCAAAAAGATTTGCTCGAACACCTTCAGGTGGACCAATACGTTCTCTAACGGACGCTAGAATCGCTCGGCGGGCAGCGGCAATCTCTGTGTCCCGCTCTACTTTCTTATTAGTGTGTAAGGCGTGACTAATTGCCTGAGTAGTGTCGGTAAGCGCGAAAATGATTGACCTTACAGCTTCTTCCTGAATCTCGCTTCGCTCTTCCTCAACGTCTCTATCGCGACGTTCACTGAGCATATTAAGGCCAAAGCAAATTGCTATAAGAATAAAAATTAATGCAACTATCCATATCCTGCCATTGCTAATTTGTGCACCAGCAAAACAAGATAGAACTACGATAATGAAATTGAGAACGTTGGGGTGGACACTAGCAATATATCTCGCCCATGTGGGCTCCCGAAGAATGGGCTCATTCTGCCCGCCCCCTTTTAGTGCATGGCTTAGAAGACTTCTGAGCTTTTGACCGATAACGCCAAATTTCGATTCATTCATTCTATGCTCCTATTCCCGCTATTGCGCTTCATCAAAGATTTATTTAATTGCATTTCACATTTCTTTAACCCTTTGCAACGAAGATAGTACTGGTGACTACAATAATGCTCGTCATGTCGACCGATTTTTACAACATAGCGAGGTTTTTGGGATTAACTTAAGTCCACTAAAAACATTTTACCAAGTGCTGTGATTGATACGCGAAAGATGAAAATACATAACCGATACTTATTGCCGTCGAAAGTACTAAGAACTTTAGCAAGATCCATCAGCCAACAAAAGTAGAATTCGTTTTCTAGCAGAGCAAAATGAGGTTTTCAGTTACTTTTTACGCCATCCGAAAAACTTTTTTGACTCTTTGACTATTTCCGACATGAATCACAGTCAGGCTAAATCTTTCGGGCCATCCAAAACTTTGCAATGAGTCGATTCGAAATATTTTCGTATAGAGACTGAATTTCCTAAGGACCAATTCTTATTTATGGAATAACCGGCTTCTCTACACATCTTTAAACTCGTGATTTTCTAAGGCTTAGCGTAACACTCTCCCGTAGTAGACCTATCTTAACTGCACTAACAGACTTGGAAACCGACAATCTAAAATAAACAATAAGTAATGTTCGCTAAGCCGCTCCTGATCGTTCCTCCGGTAGATACATTCTATACTTCTTTTGTTGTTTGTCTCATCTACGCCTCACTTACTGAGGCGGTGCAGCAACCTTACGAGTACACCAACCCCGCCCCGAGAAATCTCGGAGCGGGCTTTTCAGGATTCACGCCAACCAGCAACCACCGTCGGCAAGCAGGTCGGCGAGGCTAGCTCACCGGGTTAGGCCTTCGCCTTCGCTTTCGGGTCCTGCTCGGCAGCCAGCGAACCGTAATTCGTGGCGGTACCGCCCACCCGATCACGACCAAAGGCGTACAGCATGCCGGCAAGACCGGTCACCGCACCAGAACCAGCGATATGCACCGGAACCAGGGCCGCTGGGGTACCAGTCCAGTACTGCACCATGCCGACCACGGCCTGCGAGATAATCACCGCAATCAAAGCCCAGCCGACAATCAACACGCGGCGCTCCACCTTCAGGGCAATCAACGCCATCGTCAGACCAACCACCAGGCCCAGCAGCAAGTACATGAAACCGGCGTGGACATGGGTGAGTTCCACAATCGGCAGGTTCAAACGTTCCTCAGGGGTGACATCGGCATCACCGGCGTGCGGGCCAGCGCCGGTCACCATCGTGCCGGAGACCAACGTCAGGCTCACCGCAACACCCATCAGCACACTCAGCCACCGCAGGGCGGTAGGGTAGCGGCGCTCCAGCTGGCCATCATCAGGCTGGCCCACCTGGACCCAAATCACACCAGCGATCCACACCAGAACCATCGACGGCAAGAAGTGGAACGCCACCCAAATCCAGTTCAGGTCCACGTGCACAGAAATGCCGCCAATCACGGCCTGCACAATGATGCCGAAACCTTCAATGAAGCTCAGCACAATAATGGACTTACGGCGGCCTGCGCGCACCACCGCAAGGAACAACACCAACGTGATCACAATCAGCACGAAGGTCAACAGTCGGTTGCCGAACTCAATGGCCTGGTGCAACGCCGGGGCGGCGCCGGGGACCGGGGTGAAACTACCCGGATGACACTGCGGCCAGGTATCGCAACCAAGACCAGAACCCGTCACGCGGACAATCGAGCCGGTAACGGCGATACCTGCTTGGGCCAGCAACACCAATAAGGCGAAAAGTTTCTGCTTGCCGACGCTAGGAAGCGGCAAAAACGACAACGGCAGCTGGCGTTCGGACACGGGCTGGGAGGGCTGGGCAGAAGTGCTCACAAACGCACAGTCTACCTGGTGCCTACCCGCTACCGGCCTGGGGTTTAGTCCTGGGGAGAGTCAAACGAAAACAGCTTCGTGGCCAGCACCGCGCACAGCGCACCCCACGCCACCATCACCAATAAGTATGGCCAGACCACACCATCACCAAGCACCCCAATAAGCGCCTGGGTCAGTGCCACCGACGGCAATAAGGACAACGCGGTCGTCGCAGCGTCGGGAAGCTCCGGGCCCACCGCAACCAGAGTCGCCGCGCCCAACAGCACAAACCAGATCAAGTTCGCCAAAGCCAAGATGAGCTCAGCAGCAAGCGTGCCGCCCATTAGCAAACCCATCGCGGCGAACGCCGCAGCGCCCAATAAGGTCACCACAAAGGCCAGCAGGACCAGGCCGACGTGCTCGCGGTAGCCCAACGCAATCGCGGTAGCAGTCATCAACCCGAACTGGATGGTGACCACCCCGGCAACCGCCAACGTCTTCCCCGCAATAATCGCCCACCTGGGCAGCCCCGAGGCGCCCACACGTTTCAGCGCCCCATAACGGCGGTCAAACCCCACCGCAATCGCCAAACCAGTAAAACCGGCTGACATCGCAGACACCGCCAGCACCATCGGGTAGACGGTGGCCAAGGGGTCATCCATCTCCAGCACCGGCACGACAGTAAAGCCCACCAGCATCGCCAGCGGAATCACCATCGACAGCAAAGCCTGCTCGCCGTGGCGCAGAATCAGCGCCAACTCCATCCGCGTCTGGGCGATCAGCACCTTCAGCATCGGGGCCGAACCGGGGTTCGGGGCAAACGTGCCCTCGGGGAAACGAGTCGATGACGGAGTGCTCATATCAATTCCTCATCTCTCGGCCAGTGATGTCGAGGAAAACATCCTCAAGGCTGCGATGCGCCATCCGAAGATCGGTGATCAGCACATCCCGATCCGCGCACCACCGAGCAACTAAGGCAATATCCTCCGGCTCGGCGGCACCATCAACGCGATACCGCCCCGGCGCCATCGAACGCACCTCAATGGAACGCGTGGGTTTTTGCAGGTAATGCTGCAAATCGCGGGTATCAATATCGTCGGTGACACTGATATCAATACCCCGGGTAGAAGCTAGCCCGGTCAGTTCATCGGTCGTGCCGCCAGCGACCAGCCGGCCATGATCAATGATCAGCACCTTGTCCGCCAGCGACTCCGCCTCATCCATCAAGTGCGTGGTCAACACAACAGTGACACCATCACGGCGCAACGAGGTCACCAAATCCCACACCGCAATACGCGACTGGGCATCCAAACCGGCGGTGGGCTCATCCAAAAACACCAACTCCGGCCGGCCCACCAGGGCACACGCCAAAGACAGCCGCTGCTGCTGGCCACCAGACAACCGCCGGTAACCGGTATTGCGGTGCTTCGACAAGCCCACCACGTCGAGAAGCCACTGCGTATCCAAAGGATTGTCCGCATATGAGGCGACCAGCTCTAACATCTCGCCCACGCGCACACCGGGATAGCCGCCACCGCCTTGCAGCATGATGCCGATCCGGCGGCGCAGCGCGTCGGACTGCTTTAGCGGATTCATGCCGAGCACGCGCACGCTGCCCTCGTCGGGACGCACAAAGCCCTCGCACATCTCCACCGTCGTGGTCTTGCCGGCACCATTAGGGCCCAGCAGGGCCAACACCTGGCCACGCGCCAGATCAAAGCTCAGGGAATCAACGGCAGTGACATCGCCATAGCGTTTCGTCACCCCGTCGAGTTCAAGCGCGAGCTCAAAGCTAGCTGAAGATGCGTGGTTCACGTCGGCAAGTCTAGGACAGCCAGCCGCCCGGATTGTGCAATGGGCCGCCTAAGTCCCCGATTTAGCGCACCCGGAAAGCCCGAGTGCGGGCGCCCACCATCAAAATCAACGCCATACAGATGACAAATGCGGCCACCGCACCCAGATACGCCTGCAGCACCGTGATCGGCGGCAACCCCAAACCACGCGGCAACACCGTGAAACTGAAAATCGTGGAATACACCACCACCGCGATCCGGAAACCCGGGCGGTCCGCCCACCCCGACAGCGGCACCAACGCCCACAGCAAATACCACGGGTGCACCACTGGGAACAGCAACACCAGCACAAACATCGACAGGCCATAACCACCCAAGGGGTGCACACGGCCCTGGAAAGTGGCCCACAACATACGCAATAACCAGATCGCGGCAACCACAATGCCTGCCCCACGAGTCATCACCAAGGCCGCCTCAGTGACATCACCAACACCAAGCAACCGACCAATCAGGCCCGAGCACATCCCAATAAGCGTGGACACACTCATCCAACTCCGCACCGTCGCAGCCCCGCCCTGACTAGAAATCCAGCCAAAACCCAAACCAGACGCCACGGAAATCAGCACCGTCGTAGCAGCAGTAATAACACCAGTAACAACAGCCGCCCCGGCAACAGCGCGCAGACCCGCACCGAAACGCCGCGCCAAAGCCATCCCCGCAAAACCAAGCGCCACAAAACCGGTGACCTTCACCATGCCCGCCATCGCGATAAGCACCACCCCGGCACCAAAAACCAGCCACGCCCGACGAGACAATAAAGGCCTCCCGGCGGCCACAGCAGGGTCGGGGGAACCAGGATCAGGCCGCCCATGCAAAGCACGCTGGGTCAGCTCCAAACCGGAAAGCAACAACGCCAATAACAAGGCCTCGTTATGCACGCCGCCAACCAAATGCAGCAACGTCAACGGGTTGAGCACACCAAGCCACAGGGCGAACTGTGGGGACACCCCGCACCGCTGCGCCAGGCACACCAACGCCCAGGCCACCACGTAAAGCGAGACAATAGCCACCGCCCGGTGCAGCAACACAGACATCAAGACCCCATCAGCGGTGATCTTGGCGATAGCCGCAGCAACCAACATCGCCACCGGCCCATAAGGGCTAGGGGAGTGCGACCAAATAAGCGGCACCGAGCGGGCCAATGGGTCGGCCGCGCCCAACAGATCCACCGGGCCTGCGGCGTAGGGGTCCATTCCGCGCACCACCACCGCGCCCTGGGCTAGATAGGAATAAATATCCTGGGTGAACAGGGGAGCGGTGAAGAGCAGCGGCAAAACCCACCCGGCGAATGTGCGCACCAGCATTCCGGTATCGACTGCGGTGACGCGGGTGCGCGCCCCGGAATAGACGAAGGCACCCACGCCCAGCCAGGCGACCACCAGCATGGCGATGCCGGTGAAGGTCATGATGGTGGTGGCAAGCAGCATCCGGCCCAGCAGCGAACCGATGGGGTTGGCCCAGAACGGGTTGGACAGCACCGGGGTGGCCCCGGCACCAATGCCGCCGACCATGATCAAAATGGCGCCCAGGGTGCCCAGCCAGCGCAGCGCGGTGAAGCGGCGCAGTTCGCGGTGATCGGTGCGGAAAGCCAGCGGGGATTCCACGCCGGAGTGCAGTTGGGCGGAGCGGGAGCCAGCAAGGCCGAATCGTGGCATTGCTTCGCGCAGCCAGTAGGTCCTGGGGTGGTGGCGCGTGGTCCCGGTACTCACGTGGATAAGGATAGTCACCCGCGTCCGTGTAGCAGCGATTGTGCTTTCCGTCTTTATTGCGCGGCGCTGACCTGCTCGTCTTTACAGTGGGTGGGAATTACGTAAGATTTGTTTTGTCTAATCCATCAGGGCGTTCATAACGGTTCGACTAATGGATCGGACACTGCCCGCAATTCGGACCCTGTCCCCACGCGGCCCAGCCCACAATATTCAACCCAGCAACCCGGCACCCGCGCCGGCACCAGGAGGTGGATGCCACGTGACGTCAACACATGACGGCGACACCCGCAATCACATCCTGCACCGCCTTCTCGAAGGCAATCCGGCCTCAGCGTCGGTTATCGCTTCCGAACTTGGCTTGTCGGCAGCGGCAGTACGCCGCCACCTGGACATTTTGGTCACCGATGGGCTGGCTGAACCCGCACCGGCACCAGCTACTGGGCCACGCGGCAGGGGACGGCCCGCGAAGACGTTCCGGCTTACCGACGCTGGCCGCTCTCAATTTGGTCATGGCTATGACGAACTTGCCGCAGCAGCACTTACTGCACTGCGCCAAGCCGGTGGACAAGAAGCAGTCACTGCTTTCGCCCACCAGCGGGTAGCCAAGATCCTTGAGGGCGTGGAACCGGTCAGTGACGACCATGACCTCCCCCAGGTGGTCGATGAAGTCGCTTCGGCTTTCCGACGCCACGGTTATTCCGCACACGTCCATGAAAACCGGGGCAATGTGCAGCTTTGCCAGCGGCATTGCCCAATCAGCCACGTCGCCGGGGAGTTCCCCGAACTCTGCGAAGCAGAGCAGGCAGTGGTGAGCACCCTGTTGGGCCAGCACACCCAGCGGCTCGCTACCATCGCCGATGGCAATGGCGTGTGCACAACAAATATCCCAATTGCGCCGGCAGCCCGCCCAAAGGCCACCGAAGCACCCACAGAAAGGAGCGGACAATGACCCTCACCCAGGATGAATCCGCAAAGGTGCACACTCCGTCCACCGACGAGGAGATTATCGACTCGATCGGCGCGTACCAGTACGGCTGGCACGACGCCGACGCTGCAGGCTCCGCAGCCCAGCGCGGCCTGTCCGAAGCCGTCGTGCGCGATATCTCCGCGAAGAAGAACGAGCCGGAGTGGATGCTCAATAACCGCTTGAAGGCTCTGAAGATTTTCGACCGCAAGCCGCTACCCACCTGGGGCGCGGACCTGTCGGATATTGACTTCGACAACATCAAATACTTCGTCCGCTCCACCGAGCAGCAAGCCCAGACCTGGGATGACCTGCCCGATGACATTAAGCAGACCTACGACAAGCTCGGCATCCCCGAGGCAGAAAAGCAGCGCCTGGTCGCCGGTGTGGCCGCCCAGTACGAGTCCGAGGTGGTCTACCACCAGATTCGTGAGGATCTTGAAGCCCAGGGCGTCATCTTCCTCGACACCGACACCGCTTTGAAGGAGCACCCGGAACTGTTCGAGGAGTACTTCGGCACCGTCATTCCCGCCGGTGACAATAAGTTCTCCGCGTTGAACACCGCCGTGTGGTCCGGTGGCTCCTTCATCTACGTGCCCAAGGGTGTCCACGTCGACATCCCGCTGCAGGCCTACTTCCGCATCAATACGGAAAATATGGGCCAGTTCGAGCGCACCCTCATCATCGTCGATGAAGACGCCTACGTGCACTACGTCGAGGGCTGCACCGCCCCGATCTACAAGTCGGATTCCCTGCACTCCGCCGTGGTGGAGATCATCGTGAAGAAGGGCGGCCGCTGCCGCTACACCACGATCCAGAACTGGTCGAATAACGTCTACAACCTCGTCACCAAGCGCACCAAGTGCGAAGAGGGCGCCACCATGGAGTGGATCGACGGCAATATCGGCTCCAAGGTCACCATGAAGTACCCCGCGGTGTGGATGACCGGCCCGCACGCCCGCGGTGAGGTGCTCTCCGTCGCCTTCGCCGGTGAGGGCCAGTTCCAGGACACCGGCGCCAAGATGGTGCATATGGCGCCGCACACCAGCTCCAATATTGTCTCCAAGTCCGTTGCCCGCGCCGGCGGCCGCGCCGCATACCGTGGCCTGGTGCAGGTCAATAAAGGCGCCAAGCACTCCTCGTCCTCCGTGGAGTGTGACGCGCTGCTGGTCGACACCATCTCGCGGTCGGATACATACCCCTACGTCGACGTGCGTGAAGACGACGTCACCTTGGGACATGAGGCAACTGTGTCCCAGGTCTCCGATGACCAGCTGTTCTACCTGATGAGCCGCGGTATCGAAGAAGACGAAGCAATGGCAATGGTGGTTCGTGGCTTCGTTGAGCCGATCGCCAAGGAGCTGCCGATGGAATACGCCCTCGAGCTCAACCGCCTCATCGAACTGCAAATGGAAGGGTCGGTGGGTTAACCCCAATGGCTGAGACCACTACCGCACAAGCACCGAAGTCCTCCAGCTGGCGCGACCGCGTCCTGGAGAATAAGGGCGATATTTTCTCCTCCTTCAATGTGGAGGACTTCGCCGTGCCCAAGGGCCGCGACGAAGAGTGGCGCTTCGCACCGCTGCGTCGCCTCGGCGGCCTGCACGACGGCACCGCAGGTGAGCCCGTCCCCGTAGACATCACCGTCGATAATGCCGACGACCACGTCAGCATCGACCGCGTCACCCGCGGCGATGAGCGACTTGGCCGCGCCGGCAAGCCCGTCGACCGAGTCGCCGCCCAGGCGTTCTCCAGCTTCGATAAGGCCACCGTCGTCACCGTCGGCAAGAACGCCCCGGCCACCGAGGAACCGTTACGGATCACCGTGCACGGCCCCGGCGAAGGCAAAGTCGGCTACGGCCATATCGTCATTGATGTGGAAGACGGCGCCGAAGCTGTCGCCATCATCGACTACCAAGGCTCAGGCACCTACGCCGATAACGTCGAATTCGTCCTTGGCGACGCCGCTCGCCTGTCCGTGGTCACCATGGCCAACTGGGCCGATGATGCAGTGCACCTCTCCGGCCACCACATCACCGTCGGCCGCGACGCCACCCTGCGCCACGCCGTGGCCACCTTCGGTGGTTCCGTGGTGCGCGTCATCCCGCGGTTGAAGTTCACCGCCCCCGGTGCTGATGCCGAACTACTTGGCGTCTACTTCGCCGACGACGGCCAGTACTTCGAGCAGCGCATGCTCGTCGACCACGCAGTGCCCAACTGCCGCTCCAATGTGATGTACAAGGGCGCGCTGCAGGGCGACCCGAACTCCGATAAGCCCGATACCCGCACCGCCTGGGTGGGGGATGTGCTCATCCGCGCCGACGCTGGTGGCACCGACACCTACGAGCTCAACCGCAACCTGATCCTCACCGACGCCGCCCGCGCCGACGCGGTGCCGAACCTGGAGATCGAAACCGGTGAGATCGCCGGGGCCGGCCACGCCGCAACCGTCGGCCGCTTCGACGATGACCAGCTGTTCTACCTGATGTCGCGTGGCATCCCGGAGAAAATCGCCCGCCGCCTGGTGGTGCGTGGTTTCTTCGGCGAGGTCATCAACCGCATCCCGGTCGAATCCGCCCGCAAGCAGCTCAGCGCGCTGATTGACGAAGAACTCGACACCGTCGAGCTCTAACCCACTGGCACCTCACCCACATACTTTTACGAAGGAAACGCGACAAACGATGAGCACCCTCGAAATCAAAAACCTGCACGCATCAGTGCTACCCACCGACGACACCGACGAGGCCAAGCCGATCCTCAAGGGCGTCGACCTGACCATCAACTCCGGTGAGACGCACGCCGTGATGGGCCCCAACGGCTCCGGCAAGTCCACCCTGGCCTACACGATCGCTGGCCACCCCCGATACGAAGTCACCGACGGTGAAGTCCTCCTCGATGGCGAAAATATCCTCGACATGGAGGTCGACGAACGCGCCCGCGCCGGCGTTTTCCTCGCCATGCAGTACCCGGTCGAGGTCACCGGCGTTTCCATGTCCAACTTCCTGCGTTCTGCCGCCACCGCAGTGCGCGGCGAGGCCCCGAAGCTGCGCACCTGGGTCAAGGAAGTCAAGGAAGCCATGAAGGACCTGGAGATCGACCCGTCGTTTTCGGAGCGCTCCGTCAACGAAGGTTTCTCCGGCGGCGAAAAGAAGCGCCACGAAATCCTGCAGCTGGACCTGATGAAGCCGAAGTTCGCCATCCTCGACGAGACCGACTCCGGCCTCGACGTCGACGCCCTGCGGGTGTGTAGTGAAGGCATCAACCGCTACCAGCGCGAAAACGACGGCGGCATCCTCATCATCACCCACTACCAGCGCATCCTGAACTACGTGCAGCCCGACTTCGTGCACGTCTTCCACGATGGCCGCTTCGTTGAGTCCGGCGGCCCGGAACTGGCCAAGGCCCTGGAAGAGCATGGCTACGACCGCTTCATCCATGCTTAGTCCCGCGCTACGGCAGGATTTCCCGATCCTGTCACGCACCGTGCGCGACGATAAGCCCCTGATCTACCTTGATTCTGGGGCAACATCGCAGCGCCCCCGCCAGGTGCTCGACGCCGAATACCGGTTCCTGACTGAGTGCAACGCACCAGTACACCGCGGCGCCTACCAGATCGCCGAAGAGGCCACCGACGCCTATGAGAACGCCCGCAGCGCCATTGCGGCGTTCATCGGCGCGGCCGACCACGAACTGGTCTTCACCAAAAACGCCACTGAGGCACTGAACCTGCTGGCGTACACCTTCGGTGATGACCGGGCAGGAAAGTACCAGGTCGGTGCCGGCGATGAGATCGTCATCACCGAGTTGGAACACCACGCCAACCTGGTGCCGTGGCAGGAACTGGCCCGGCGCACCGGCGCAACACTGCGCTGGTACTCGGCCACCCCGGAGGGCCGCATTGACCTCGACTCGCTGGAACTCACCGAGCGCGTCAAGGTTGTGGCATTTACCCACCAGTCGAATGTGACCGGTGCGGTCTCTGACGTGGCAGAGATCGTCTCCCGCGCCAAGGCCGTCGGGGCGCTCACCGTGCTCGACGCCTGCCAGTCCGTGCCGCATATGCCGGTCAATGTCGCCGAACTAGGTGTGGACGCCCTGGCATTTTCCGGGCATAAAATGCTTGGCCCCAATGGGGTCGGCGCACTGTGGGCACGCGCGGAAATCCTCGACGCCCTGCCGCCGTTTATGACCGGCGGGTCCATGATCGAAGTGGTCACCATGGATGGCTCGACCTTCGCTGCGCCGCCGCAGCGCTTCGAAGCCGGCACCATGATGACCAGCCAGGTCGTGGGCCTTGGTGCTGCCGTGGACTACCTCACCAAAGTCGGCATGGCCAATATCGCCGACCATGAGCACGCCCTCACCGCAGCCGCCCTGGAGCAGCTGCAGGATATCGAAGGGCTCACCATCGTCGGACCAACAACCGCCGAGCAGCGCGGTTCGGCCGTGTCCTTCCAGGTCGACGGGGTCCACCCGCATGACCTCGGCCAGGTGCTCGATGACCGGGGCGTGTGCATCCGCGTCGGCCACCACTGCGCATGGCCGGTTCACCGAACCATGGGCGTCCAGTCCACCGCACGGGCATCGTTCTACCTGTACAACACCCTCGAAGAAGTCACCGAGCTTGCCGATGCAATCCGCGCGGCACAGGACTTCTTCGGCGCCTAATGCCACTATGGGTTTACGGCGAACGGAGCAATAATGAAACTTGAGTCGATGTACCAGGAAGTCATCCTGGATCATTACAAACACCCCCAGCACGCTGGCCTGCGCGAACCCTTCGGCGGTCAGGTTCACCACGTCAACCCCTCCTGCGGCGATGAACTGACCCTGCGAGTAAAGCTTTCCGACGATGGCAGCACCGTCGAGGACGTCTCCTATGAAGCCATTGGGTGCTCCATTTCCCAGGCCTCAACGTCGGTGATGGCCGAAGAAATCGTCGGCAAGCCGGTGGATGAAGCAATGGCCAAGCTCGCCGAATTCGAGAAGATGGTGACCTCCCGGGGCACTATTGAAGGCGACGAAGACCTCATCGGCGACGGCATCGCTTTTGCCGGTGTGTCCAAATACCCCGCCCGAGTCAAGTGCGCTTTGCTGGGCTGGAAAGCATTCCAAGCCGCTGCTGCCGAAGCCATGGGTGGCACAACCAAGCAACCGGAGGCCTAAACCATGAGCGACGACAACCCCACCAACGCTGAAGACTACGACCCGATCGAAGTCGAAGAAAACACTCTCGGCGTGCCCCCACGCCCCGACCAAACCCCAGAAGACGACCAGTTGGCGATCAAGGTCGAAGAAGCCATGTTCGACGTGGTCGATCCCGAGATCGGCATCAATGTGGTCGACCTGGGCCTGGTCTACGACCTGTGGATCGAAAACGGCTCCACCGCCGTTATCCACATGACCCTGACCTCACCGGCATGCCCCTTAACTGACCTGCTCACCAGCCAGACCGAAACCCTGGTGATGGATGTCGACGGCATCGAGGACTTCCGGATCAACTGGGTATGGTCGCCGCCGTGGGGACCGCAGTTCATTACCGAAGACGGCCGCGACCAGATGCGCGCCCTCGGCTTCTCCGTCTAGCCACACAGCAATACCGCCCCTCGTGACACAACGAGGGGCGGTATTTGTGTACCAGGGCCGGCCTATTTCGAGGCGGCCTCGATATCTTCCACCGAATCAAACGGGCCCACAACATAGCTGGCATCCCGGGACAGATCAGCCTGTGCCGGGTCCACCGCCTGCGAACCGGTGATGAACTTATGGCCAAACCACAGCGCCAAAAACACCGGGATACCCAGGTACGGCGCCAAGATGGCGAACACATTCTCACCGGTCGTTGCCGGGCCATACGCCTGGCCAATGACGACACCAAAGCACATCAGCAGCGCCACAACAGCACCAGCCGGGAAGAACGGGGACTTATAGGGCAACTCAGCTAACTCGTGGCCCTGGGCCTTTAAGGCTTTACGGAAGCAGTAATGGGACCACGAAATACCCATCCAGGTGATAAAACCAGCCAGGGCGGACAGGGTCAGCAAGAAGGTGTAGGCCACACCATCACCAACAAGGCTGGTGATGAAACCGGCCATGCCGATAACCGTGGTGGCTACCAGTGCCCGCATCGGCACCTGGTGGCTGGACAGCTTGCCGAAAAACTTCGGGGCCAGGCCCTGCCGGGACAAGGCGAAAAGCATACGAGTGGAGGCAAACAAACCCGAGTTACCGGCAGAAAGCACCGAGGTCAGGATGACCGCGTTCATCAAACCGGCGGCAATGGCCACGCCAGCGCGGTCGAAAACAAGAGTGAACGGGGAAATCGAGATATTCTCCGTCGACGCGTTCAGCAGGTTCGGGTCGGTGTAGGGGATAAGGAAACCGATAATGGCGATCGCACCGATATAGAACAGCATGATGCGCCAGAAAATAGTGCGGATCGCCCTCGGGATGGTCTTCGAAGGATTCTCCGCTTCACCTGCGGCAACACCGACGAGCTCAGTGCCCTGGAAGGAATAACCAGCCGCGATGAACACAGCCAAGACGCCAAGGCCACCATCAACAAATGGGGCGTCATCTCGGGTCCAGTTCTCAAAACCGGGGGACTGGCCGGACATAATGCCCAGGATCATTGCCACACCAATGATCAAAAACACAATAACGGTCATGACCTTAATCGCGGCGAACCAGAACTCGGACTCACCATAAGCACGCGCCGAAAGGGCATTAAGCCCAAAAAGTATCGCCAGGAATAACGCCGACCACACAATGGCGGGGACATCGGGCAGCCAGTATTTCATCACCAAAGCCGCAGCCACGAGCTCCGCGGCAACAGTAATGGCCCAGTTAAACCAGTAATTCCAGCCCATCGCGAAACCGAAGGACGGGGAGACAAACCGCGAACCGTATTCCTGGAAAGAACCAGCCACCGGCATATACGCAGCCATCTCACCAAGCGACTGCATCACCAGGTACACCATGACGCCGATCAGGGCATAGGCCAACAGCGCGCCGCCAGGGCCCGCCTCAGAAATAGTGGCGCCGGAGGCGACGAAAAGACCGGTGCCGATAGCGCCGCCAATGGCGATCATATTGAGGTGGCGAGCACGCAAACTGCGCCGGAGCGTCCCCGGATGCTGCGTGTTTGAACTATCCGCTGCTGCGGTATTCGCAGAAACGCTCACGGTGGCTCTCTTTCCTCACGGCAAGGCCGCGCACGTGCGGCACGAAACGTCGCTAAGCCTAGTTCATCACTCGCCGTTGTCTAGAGATTTTAGTGCGGAAGGGGACAACTGCCGACACAGCCGTCACCAGCAACCGAGATAATGTTTCCCGGTGCGGCACAAGATGCGGCAACAGCGACACCATCGTCAGGGCGGTACCGCGCAGACTCGACCCCGTCAGGTAGGCGAAAATCCGCCTATCCGAAAGCCGGAAGAAGGCATCAAAAAATACTCGCGTCTGATCCGGGCTGAAACTCAACAACACCGCCAACCCCAACCGGCGCAATCGACCCAGCCGCACACCACCTGGGGGATTCGTGTTCTTGCCGGCTAGGCCACGATCCAGGACGCGGTCAACGTCGGCAAGCACCGCACCCACCGAATACCCAGTAGCCGGGTGCATCCACCCACCAGCGGCACCGAAATGAACCTCACCTGGAGCGTTATTCCCGCTGAACGGAACCAACCAGGACAAGTCCAGCGCGGCTTTGCTGCCCACCGGAATATTGCGGAGTTTATCGGCAATAGCACGGCGGGGCCTTTGATCCTGCAGCTTCCAGGGGCCAAGCGGGAAATCCACCACCTCCTCATCCACAGCACACCCGGCATCAATGCCAAGCGCCTCAAGCCGGGCGCGTTGTTGCTCACGCAGGTAGGCGTGCAGCGCCTCAGCATGGCCCCGGTCACCCACAGTGGTGGCCAGGATCGTTTCCTCCACCAGCCAGCGCCCATCACCAAGCGGGATGCGGTACGAAAAGGTGGCTGGCATCTCCGGGTGCGGCTGGCCGGCCACCGTGAAATCCATCAGCACTAACCGACGGTGCGTAACGGGCAGGTCAGCCTCCTCAAAAACCTGGCCAAAAGCCAACTGGCGGGCCAGCAGGGGAGAAACCGGGATGGTGTCAACGAGCAGGTCCGGCTGCGCAAACGACTCCAACGACCCGCCGGGGCCAAGCGGGTCAACGAAATCCTCCGGCCAGTGGCGCGGATCAACGCGGAAATACTCATGCATCACAGCGGCGCCGGCGAAAGCGTCCTCAACATCGAATAACCCCCGAAGCTTGCTCCACCAGCGGGCCACAACCGACCGCTGCGAGGAGGCATCCGAGAAGGAGAACTGGAAACCTGTGGTGTGGATGGCACGCTGCCGAAGCACCTCGAAAGTATCCGCACCCAGGCGCCCCAGAGCATCCACATCGAACACCACGTAGTCATCGCCGAGCTGGCGCTCCCGGCCGGTCGAGGTAATCACCAACGCCGGGGCGCAGGCGGCGACAACGTCGGCAGGCAACCACTGCGGCAGCTGACCCGCCCAAGCACCAATCGTCGAGGGCATCCTGCCGCCGGTGGGATCGATAGCGCACACCGACCACCCCCGAGCAGCAGCCCGATACGCGGCGATACGACCAGCCGGGCCTAGTCCCAACACCAAGGCAGAAGGAGAACAACGCATAGCCCCAAAATTAGCGAAACGCCACATGCTTGATAGCCTTCCAGCCGTGATTGTCACCCAAGACCTCGAAGTCCGCGTCGGCGCCCGGACTCTGCTCGAAGCACCCGGCGAACACCTGCGGGTCCAGCCCGGCGACCGGATCGGCCTCGTCGGCCGCAACGGTGCGGGCAAAACCACCACCATGCGCATCCTCGCTGGTGAAGGTGAACCCTACGGCGGTTCGGTGACAACCTCCGGGCCAGTCGGCTACCTGCCGCAGGACCCCAAAGAAGGCGATATCACCCAAACCGCACGCGACCGGGTGCTCTCCGCCCGCGGCCTGGATGCCATCCGCCGCAATATGGACCGCCAGCAAGAGCTGATGGGATCCGAGCTCTCCGACACCAAACGCGATGCGGCGATCGGCAAATACTCCCGCCTCGAGGAGCGCTACCACGACCTCGGCGGCTACGAGGCCGACAGTGAAGCAGCCCGCATCTGCGACGCCCTGGGCCTGCCCGAACGCATCCTCGACCAGCAACTATCCACTCTCTCCGGTGGCCAACGCCGCCGCGTGGAACTGTCCCGCATCCTCTTCGCCGCATCGGAGGGGGCCGGTAAATCCACGACGACACTGCTGCTCGACGAGCCAACCAACCACTTAGACGCCGACTCCATCACCTGGCTGCGCGACTTCCTCAAACAACACGACGGCGGCCTGGTGATGATCAGCCACGACGTGGACCTGCTCGGCGCAGTGTGCAATAAGGTCTGGTTCCTCGACGCGGTACGCGCTGAAGCCGACGTGTACAACATGAGCTGGCGCAAATACCTCGACGCCCGCGCCACCGACGAAGCCCGCCGCCGACGCGAACGGGCCAATGCCGAAAAGAAAGCCAGCCAGCTGAAAAAGCAGGCCGATAAGCTCGGCGCCAAAGCCACCAAAGCCAAGGCCGCTAAGCAGATGGTTGCCCGCGCCGAACGGATGATGGACAACCTCGACGAAGAGCACGTCGCCGATAAGGTCGCCCATATTTCTTTCCCGGAACCGGCCCCATGCGGCAAAACGCCGCTCAACGCCACCGGGCTGACCAAAATGTACGGCTCCCTGGAGGTCTTCGCCGGGGTGGACCTGGCCATCGATAAAGGCTCACGGGTGGTCGTACTGGGCTTCAACGGTGCAGGTAAAACAACATTATTGAAGCTGCTGGCCGGGGTGGAGCGTACCGACGGCGAAGGCGGCATCGTCTCCGGGCATGGGCTAAAGATCGGTTATTTCGCCCAGGAGCACGACACAATCGACCCCGATAAATCCGTCTGGGAGAACACTGTCGAAGCCTGCCCCAATGTCAATGAGCAGGAACTGCGCTCGCTGCTGGGGGCGTTCATGTTCTCCGGGGCGCAGCTGGAACAACCCGCCGGGACTCTCTCCGGTGGTGAAAAAACCCGCCTCGCGCTGGCTTCCTTGGTCAGCTCCCGGGCCAATGTGTTGCTGCTTGACGAGCCGACAAACAACCTGGACCCGATCTCTCGTGAACAGGTGCTCGACGCACTACGCACTTACACTGGGGCAGTGGTGCTTGTCACCCACGACCCCGGTGCGGTCAAAGCCCTAGAGCCAGAGCGCGTCATTGTGCTTCCCGACGGCACCGAGGACTTGTGGAGCGAAGACTATATGGACATCGTCGAGCTGGCTTAGCTCGCCCGGGGCGTGGCATGCGCCGAGACGAAATTGCGCAGCATTTGGCTAGACGCCCCCACGTCGTACTTCTTCGAATCCGCGATTGCCTGGGCCTCAGCGCCGGGCTGGTAATAGCCCTGGCCGGCGTAGATCCGCAGTCGCTTCTCGAAGCTGACTGCATCAAGCTCGGGGTGGAACTGGGTGGCGTAGGCATTCTTACCCAGGCGGAACATCTGCGTCGGGCAGGCCTCACCGCGAGCTAGCAGCACCGCGCCGTCGGGAAGCTCCTCGATGGCTTCCTTATGGCCAACAATGGCGTGGAAATTCGGGTCAACGTCGGCAAGCACCGGGTCGGCCACACCTTCGTCGGTAAGCGCCACGGGGATGACCGCAGCCTGTTCACCATAGGTGCGGGAGACCCGGCCGTGGGCGGCGGCGCTGAGCAGGCCGACGCCATAGCAGGCGCCGAAGAAGGGGAAGTCGCGCTGCAGAATATTGGCGAGCTGGTCTTTGAACCAGGCCTCGATATTGCGCTGGGTGCGGCTTTTATTCTCGTCGGTGTAGTTGAAGGGACCGCCGCCGACGATGACGGCAGAATACCGGTCTAAGTCAAGGTCTCCGGGTAGACCACGTTCGAGCCGCATCTGGTGCAGGTGTACGGGGGCGAGGCCGGTGGCGCGGGCGAAGGAGAGTTGTTCCTCGTGCGCGGCGGCGTTTTCACCTCGGGTGGACAGCAGCAGGAACGGCTTGGCATCGGCGCTGTGTGCGCTACCAATGGCGTGGTTCATAATCAGCGACCTGCTCTCGGCGTGGTGGATCGGGGATAAGGGGCGGTCGGTTCCAACGACAGATAGACAGCTTAGTCCATCGTTGGTTCAGGGCATAGAAAAGGGGCCGCACTTGCCGGACCAATGTCCACACAAGCGCGGCCCACAAAGGCTAGGTGCGCTCACCCGACTAACGACTTCGCACGGAGGCTTCCACACGATCCAGCACATCGGACACGCCATCGGTAGGCTGCCCCGTCGCAATCCTGGTGATAAGCCCATCAAGCAAAAGCTCAAGGAGAAGTCGCAAGGATTCCGGCGGAATATCGCTACGCAAGGCGCCGGCTTCTGCACTTGCAGAAAGACGCTCCCGCACGGCGTGATCGAGGTGTTCTTGATGCTGGAACCACTGCTGGCGGAACTCAGCGTCGGTACGCAACCGACGCACCACCTCAAGGCGCGTACCCAACCAGGCATGCTGGTCAGGATTGGCAATGAGATCCCGCATGACCTCCACCAACCCGGATTCCTCAGTCAACTCCGCCATCTGGCGGGAATCTTCTTCAGCAAGGGCTAAAAACAGCCCTTCCTTGGAACCGAAGTGGTGGAAGATAGCGCCCCGAGATTTACCCGTGGCTGCTTCCAGTCGTGCAACGGTTGCTCCGCCGTAGCCGAACTCGGTGAAACACCGGCGCGCACCTTCCAGGATGTCCTGACGGCGTTGCGCCAAATCTTCAACGCTTACCTTCGGCATAGGCTGCTCCCCGCAGTTGTGCACTGATCCGCCCCGGACCCTGGATGGGACCGGGGCGGACTATTAAGGGGCCTCAACGGGCAGTGAAACTAGCCGTTGATCATATTGCGCAGCACGTACTGCAGGATGCCGCCGTGACGGTAGTAGTCAGCCTCACCGGGGGTGTCGATGCGGGTGACAGCGTCGAACTCAATGACGTCACCATTTTCCTTGGTGGCCTTGACGTGCACCGTCTTCGGAGTGGTGCCGTTATTGAGCTCCTCGATACCGGAGATATCGAAGGTCTCAGTGCCTTCCAAGCCCAGGGACTTCCAGGACTCGCCTTCGGGGAACTGCAGCGGGATGACGCCCATGCCGATGAGGTTCGAGCGGTGAATACGCTCGAAGGACTCGGCGATGACGGCGCGCACGCCCAGCAGCAGGGTGCCCTTAGCGGCCCAGTCACGGGAGGAACCGGTGCCGTACTCCTTACCACCGAGCACCACAAGGGGAGTGTTTTCCTTCTTGTAGTTCTGGGCGGCGTCGTAGATGAAGGACTGCGGTCCACCTTCCTGGGTGAAGTCGCGGGTGTAGCCACCCGAGACGCCATCGAGCAGCTGGTTCTGCAGGCGGATATTGGCGAAGGTACCGCGCACCATCACCTCGTGGTTACCACGGCGGGCGCCCAAGGAGTTGTAGTCCTTGCGCTCCACACCCATGGAGTCGAGGTACTGGGCAGCCGGGGTGCCCGGCTTAATCGACGATGCCGGGGAGATGTGGTCAGTGGTGACCGAGTCGCCCAGCAAGCACAGCACGCGAGCGCCGTCGATGTCGGTGACATCGGAGGGCTCCATGTCCATCTCGTCGAAGTACGGTGCCTTGCGGATGTAGGAGGAGGCGTCGTCCCACGCGAAGGTCTTGCCCTCCGGGGTGGGCAGGGACTGCCAGCGCTCATCACCGGCGAAGACGTCAGCGTAGTCCTCGTCGTACAGCTCGGAGGTGATGCACTCCTCGATGACGGACTCGATCTCTTCGGTGGTCGGCCAGATATCGCGCAGGAAGACGTCATTGCCGTCCTGGTCCTGACCCAGCGGATCGGTCTCGAAATCGAAGTCCATGGTGCCGGCGATGGCGTAGGCGATAACCAGGATCGGCGACGCAAGATAGTTCATCTTGATGTCGGGGTTAATACGACCCTCGAAGTTACGGTTACCGGACAGCACCGCGGTAGCAGCCAGGTCGCCCTCGTTGATGCCGTCGGAGATTTCCTGCGGCAGGGGACCGGAGTTACCAATACAGGTGGTGCAGCCGTAGCCGACGAGGTAGAAGCCCATGGCCTCCAGGGAGGACCACAGGCCCGCCTTCTCGTAGTAGCCGGTGACAACCTGGGAGCCCGGAGCCATGGAGGTCTTCACCCACGGCTTGGACTTCAGGCCCTTATCCGCGGCGTTGCGCGCCAGCAGGGCGGCACCGACCATGACGGACGGGTTGGAGGTGTTGGTGCAGGAGGTGATGGAGGCGATACCGACCATGCCGTGGTCGAGCTCGATCTTCTCACCCTTGTACTCAACAACAGTCGGGTTGGAGGGACGACCCTCAGCCGATGCGGCAGCGGAGGGCATATTGCCCTTGGCGTCGGCAGCATTGGCCGGGGTGCCGGCAGCAGCAGCGCCGCCCTCATCGGCCATATCGCCCATATCTTCGCCGACGGAGACGTAGTTGTGCAGGTCCTTGCGGAACTGGCTCTTAGCGTCGGTGAGCTCGATGCGGTCCTGGGGACGCTTCGGGCCGGCGATGGAGGGAACGACAGTGGACAGGTCGAGCTCGAGGTACTCGGAGTACTCGGCCTCGGGGGTGTTCTCGTCGAGCCACATGCCCTGAGCCTTGGCGTACTCCTCGACCAGAGCCAGGGACTCCTTGGAGCGGCCGGTGAGCTCGAGGTACTTGATGGTCTCCTCGTCGATCGGGAAGATCGCGGCGGTGGAGCCGAACTCGGGGGACATATTGCCGATGGTGGCGCGGTTGGCCAGCGGCAGCTTGGAGACGCCAGCGCCGTAGAACTCGACGAACTTGCCGACCACACCGTGCTGACGAAGCATGTCGGTGATGGTGAGCACGACGTCGGTGGCGGTGCAGCCCACCGGCATATCGCCGGTCAGCTTGAAGCCAACAACGCGCGGGATGAGCATGGAGATCGGCTGGCCCAGCATGGCAGCCTCGGCCTCAATGCCGCCAACACCCCAGCCCAGGATGCCCAGGCCGTTTTCCATGGTGGTGTGGGAGTCAGTACCGACACAGGTATCGGGGTAGGCCAGGCCGTCCTTGTCGAAGACGGTGCGGGCCAGGTACTCGATGTTGACCTGGTGCACAATGCCGGTTCCCGGGGGAACGACACGGAAGTTGTCGAAGGCACCGGTGCCCCAACGCAGGAAGCGGTAACGCTCATCATTGCGCTGGTACTCGATGTCCACGTTGGTCTCGAGGGACTGCGAGTCACCGAAAGCTTCGATGATGACGGAGTGGTCGATGACCATCTCGGCCGGGTTGAGCGGGTTAACCGCGTCCGGGTCACCGCCGAGGGTCTTGACCGCTTCACGCATGGTGGCCAGGTCAACCACACAGGCAACACCGGTGAAGTCCTGCATGATCACACGGGCTGGGGTGAACTGGATCTCAATCGACGGGTCTGCGCTGGGGTCCCAGTTAGCAACCGCGTTGATGTGCTCTTCGGTAATGTTCGCGCCGTCTTCATTGCGCAGCAGGTTCTCGCCGAGAACCTTCAGCGCGTAGGGCAGCTTCTCCATGCCGGGCACGGCGTCAATGCGGTAGTAGTCGTAGGACTTGCCATTGACGTCAAGAGTGCTCTTGGCATCGAAGGAGTTTTTGCTGTCAGTCACAGTCAGCTCCAATTCTTTAATTCGGGTGAGTGCGCACCGTGGCCCCGCACACGAACGGGCCCTAGGCGCGTAGCTCGAGCGTCTAGTGAAGCCGGCAACGCAGACCACACAAATAGTGCTCGACCTCAAACAATCTTAACAGTACGGGCGTTCTGTTCCATAAATGAGCCTCCCGCGTGCCGCTTTGCTTAACCCCGGCGCAGCTGGGTGAACCACACCCCCGCGCGCCATCACTGATTCGCCGTCACTAACGGGCACAATGGCCACACCCAAATGAAACCCCCAGGAGTGACGCGATGACGACCGAGGTGCAGACCGCGAGCGAATACTTCGACATCGACGCTATCCGCGCCGAGCTGGCCGAGGATCGCATCGTAACGACGAATGCGCAGCTTGACGACGCATTGCAACCGATCGTCGATGATGCGGGCAGCCGTGGCATGCCCGATCTTCAGGTTGTCGTATTAGATAAGACACCTGAGACAGACACCCTGGTGCGGGATTTGGCGACCACCATTGGCCAGGAGACCGGCGGCACCGTTGTGGTGCGTAGCCCCATGATGAGCGGTTCTTATTCGGAAAGCTTTTCTCGTTCTGCTTTGGAGTCGGGGGAGTTGGCGATGATGGATGAGATTCGCTACCCCGAAGGCCTTGACGCGTTTATTCATACGACTACGACGCATTTCATTCCGTGGTCTGAGATCAACTACATCGCCCTCGGGGTGGTCATGGTCTTGGCCGTGACCCTGCCTCTGGTGTGGTGGTTGCGGGCGCGCAGGGCTTACAGCCGGTGACGACGACCGGATAGTGTGTAGCGCCCTTTTGGGTCGGTGCAGCCTTGACTCGCCTTAGCGGTAGTCAAGGCTTTATTCTTGACCAAATGACGGCCTCGTAGTCGCTTTTGCGTATCCCCAGCTCATGACACACCGCACAAAACCCAAAATGAGACGAAGGTCACACTAGAAATTTTTGCCGACAAGCCTGCAGGTTAGACGCGGTTACGAACGCATAACAGCCATGAGATGAGTTTATTCTTATGTGACTGCTGTGTTTTTAGGGGCGCGAGTGCCGTAGCGTGCCTGTTGTTCGGCAGTTAGACCTATGTTGCCCTATGAGGCGCAGGGTCATCTGCTGGTAACGCCGGTATATACGGAGCGGCGCACGGTAAGAGCAATGGGGAAGTTGTTTCTGCCTAGACGCTCCGGCAGTCAACAAACCAAGGAGCACAGGTGGCCCACGCTCGACCCTTCAGCGACCAGCGCTGGATTACGCGCCCAGTCGCAGGCCTAGCCATGGCCGCGATGTTTGCTGCGCAGATTCCTGCCGCAGCAGCTGAACCGCGCCCTGTCAGTCAGACCGAAATCAATAACGCCAAAGCAGAGCTGAATACCTCTGCCCAGGTCGTCCAGAACCTCGTTGCTGAGGCATCCGCCAGCGAACGCGAAGTCGCCGCGCTGGAACTGCAGTTAGGTTCCATCCGCGAAAGCGTCAACCGCGCCATGGTCGACCTCGAAGTCGCCCGTGAGGAAGCCGAACGCAACCGCGCCGCCGCCGCCGAAGCCCGCGCCAAGCTCGATGACGCCCGCGAGGTGCTGCGCCAGGAGCAGGCTGACTTCAACAAGCTGGCCCGCTCGATCATGCGCCAGGGCAAGTCCACCGGCAGCAGCCTGCAGGGCGCCAATGACGCCAATGAGGCCCTGGAGCGTTCCGCACTGCTGCGCCGCAAGGTCGAAGAGCAGCAGGCCGAGCTTGAAGAGCTCGTCCGCGCCCGTACCCGCGACGCCAACTCTGAGGCCTCCCTGCGCGTAGCCAAGCGCGAAGCGGAGCAGTCGGAGCTCGTCGCCGAGACCCGCAAGACCGAGGCCGAGCAGTCCATGGTCACTGCCACCGAGAAGCTTGAGGTCAAGCAGACCGAGTACCGCCAGGTTCTCGCTGAGCGCCGTGGCGCCGATGCTGCACTTGAGGCTGCCCGCACGGTAGTCCAGGAACTCAACCGCGCCCGGGAAGCCTACGAAAACAGCGAAGAGCGCAAGCGTGCGGAAAAGGCACTGGCTGAGGCCGCGCAGCGCGCTGCCGATGAGGCACGTGCGCGCATCAAGGCCGAGATTGAGGACGAGGAAAACCAGGCCCGCGTCCGCGATGCTGCCAAGGGCATTGCTGCCTTGGGTGCTCGTGCCGCCGCCGAGGCTATCCGCGCCGCCCAGGAGCGTGCCGACGAGAATAACGGCGCCGATAACGGCTCCAATGAGCCCACTCCGCTGCCCATCCCGGATGTGCCGTCCACCGAGCCCACCCCAGAGCCCTCGCAGCCCTCGGAAGAGCCGACCCCGGACACCGACGCCAGCACCGACAACGGCACCGACAATGGCACTGGTACCGGTGATGCCAATACCGGCACAGCCGATGCGATCGCTGAGGCAGCCGATGCGGTCGAGGACGTCGTAGACGAGGTCCAGGAGAAGGCCGAGGAAGATAGCAACTCTGAGGCTGGCGCCTCCGATTCCGGCACCAGTGATTCCGGCACCACCGGCTCCGGTTCGACTGTAGAGACCGCCCCCAGCGGCGCTGAGGGCACCGCGTCTTCTGCTAGCTCCCGCGCCGCCAAGATTGAAACCGTGATCTCCCGCGCCAAGGCCTACCTGGGCACCCCGTACGCCTGGGGTGGCGGCAATGCCAACGGCCCGACTCGCGGCATCCGCGATGGTGGCGTGGCTGACGCCCACGGCGATTACAACAAGGTCGGCTTCGACTGCTCCGGGCTTACTCTGTACGCCTACGCCGGTGTCGGCATCTCCCTGCCGCACTACACCGGGTACCAGTACCAGCGCGGCACCCACTACCCGAAGTCCCAGATGCAGCGCGGCGACCTGCTGTTCTGGGGACCCAACGGCCACGGCCACGTCGCCATCTACCTCGGTGATGGCACCATGATTGAGGCCCCGCAGTCCGGTGACGTCGTCAAGATTTCCCCGGTCCGCTACAACAGCATGACCCCGAATGTGGTCCGTCTGCTCTAAAGTCAGGGCTACCGCGCCCGACTAAAAACCCTCGGCGCCCCGCAACCTGTACTGGTGCGGGGCCCTTGGACTGTTATCGATGAGGAGCCCTCCCAGGTGAACCAGCACGCGCAGAGCATAGAGTCCCACTCGGATATATCCCGTGTGCTCGCCGAGATGCAGACCGTGGTGGTCGGCCAGGAAAAACTGTGCCACCGCCTCGCTGTGGCCATGCTCGCCGGCGGCCATGTGCTCGTCGAAGGTGTGCCCGGTGTGGCGAAAACCTTGGCGGTGTCCACCTTCGCCACCGTGATCGGCGGTACTTTCCGCCGTATCCAGTTCACCCCGGACCTGGTTCCCTCCGATATTGTCGGCACCCGCATTTTCCGGCAGGACACCTCGACATTCAGCATTGAGCAGGGCCCAGTGATGGCCAATGTGGTGCTTGCCGACGAGATCAACCGCGCCCCGGCTAAGGTCCAGTCCGCTTTGTTGGAGGTCATGGCCGAGCGGCAGGTCTCGATCGGCAATGAAACCTTGCCGGTGCCGGACCCATTTTTGGTGCTGGCCACCCAGAACCCGATCGAAAACCAGGGCGTCTACCAGCTTCCCGAAGCGCAGCGGGACCGTTTCTTATTCAAGGTCCTGGTGGGCTACCCAACACCTGCTGAGGAACGCGAGATTGTGTACCGGATGGGGTCGACCCCGCCGCGGGCGCACCAGATCCTGGACCCGTTCCGGATTCGGGAGTTACAGCAGCACACCCGTGAGGTTTTCGTCCACCACAGTCTTATTGACTACGTTGTCGCGGTTATTGAACTGACCCGGAATCCGATGCGCGCGAATCTGGTTGATGTCAATCGTCAGCTTTCCTATGGCGCTTCGCCGCGTGCGACGCTGGGCACGATTGCTGCTGCCCGCGCCACTGCGGTGTTGGCGGGCCGGGATTATGTTGTGCCGGAGGATATCGTCGAGGTGCTTCCCGACGTGCTGCGCCACCGCCTGGTGCTCAGCTATGAGGGCGTTGCTGAGGAAGTGACCCCGGACGTCATCATTGACCAGTTATTGGCTTCGGTGCGGCTGCCGGAGCCGGGGGTCTAGATGGCCCGCGGCGGCAAAGATCTGGAGCGCCTGCTGCGCCATGTGGAGTTAACGGTCACGCGGCGCCTCGATGGGATGTTGCGCGGTTCGTTTCCTTCTGCGCTGCCTGGCCCGGGCAGTGAGCCGGATGCTTCCCGGGAGTACACCCCAGGTGATGATGTGCGCCGGATGGACTGGGCGGTTACTGCGCGCACCGGTGTGCCGCATGTGCGCGATCCGGAGGCAGAGCGTGAGCTGGAGGCCTGGATTGTGATCGACGCCGCGCAGCGTCTCAACGCCGGTACCGGCGCGATCACGAAGCGGCACCTGCTCGTAGATGCCTGCGCTGCGGTGGCCTTGCTGAATTCGGGCCCGGGGGATCGCACTGCTTTGCTTGCCGACGGCCAGCTTGTGCCGCCGGCGCGGGGGCGGGCCGCGATGCTGCGGATTATGGATACCGCTGCTCGTCATGAGGGCGGTGGGGGTCTTGCTGCGGATTTGATGTCGCTTCCGGCGCGCGCCCCACATGCTGGCCTGATTGTGGTGATCTCCGATTTCCTCGGTGATTTCAGCTGGTCAGAGCCGCTGCGTGTGCTTGCTGCGCGTACTGATGTCATGGCCATTCACTTAGTCGATCCCGCCGATGTGGAACTTCCCGGGGAAGGCCCGGTGGTGCTTTCCGACGCTGATTCCGGGCAGCGGTTATCCTTCACCGTCACAGAACGACTCCGGCGGGATTATGCTGCTCAGGCCGCCCAGCACCGGGAGCAGGTACATGCGGAATTGCGCCGCTGCCGGGCTGAGACCATTGAGTTGCGGACGGACCGGGATTGGGTGACTGATATGGCCCGCCAGCTTTCTCGGAAGGCAGGACGTTAGATGTTCGCGCATCCTTATTGGCTTGTCGCTGCTGTTATTCCGCTTATCGCGGCGGCTGTCTATGCGGTGGTGGTGCGGCGTTCGCGGCGCCGAGCGATCGCGTTTTCTAATACCTTCGCGTTGCAGCAGGTGTTGCAGTCCACAACGAATTGGACCCGGCATATCCCGGTTATTGCGATGGTGGTGGCCTTGGTGTTGGCCTGTATCGCCTTAGCGGAGCCGATTACAGAGAAGAAGGTCGCCCGCAATCGCGCCACGGTCATTCTTGTCGTGGATGTGTCGTTGTCCATGGGGGCAAAGGATGTTGCTCCGTCCCGTGTGGTTGCGGCGAAGGAGGCGGGGAAGAAGTTCATTGAGACCATGCCCGATGATCTCAACCTGGGTTTGGTGACTTTTGCGGGTTCTACGCGAACCCCGGTGTCGCCGACGACTGATCATGGCCGGGTTGCTCGTGCTTTGGACGCGGCTACCTTGGCTAATGCCACTGCCACTGGTGATGCGATTATGGCTGCCCTAGATGCGGTTGCCGAGGTTGAGGACACGATTGGTGGGGCAGAGGGCCCGCCGCCGGCGGCGATTATTTTGCTTTCCGACGGGGAGCAGACCATTCCGGCTGAACTCGATGATCCGCGGGGTGCTTATACCGCCGCTGAGGAGGCCGCCGAGCGGGGCGTGCCGGTGAATACTATTTCTTTCGGTACTCCCGACGGTGCTGTTGAAGTCCAGGGGGAACGAATCCCGGTGCCCACTGATGATGTGTCTTTGCAGCAGATCGCTGAGCGCACCGACGGCACGTTCAATAAGGCGGAGTCGCTCGATGAGCTCAATGATGCCTACGGCGAGTTGGCTGATGATATTGGTTATGAGATGCGCCAGGAGCCTAATCCGCGCCCGTGGTTATTGGCGGCTTTTTGGGTCCTTGTGATTGCGGTGGGCGCTGAGGTTTTCGAGTCGCGGCGCAGCCCTGGCCATTGAGGTGATGCTTAGCGGCATTTCGCCGTGGCGCCCGGTTAGACTGGCGGCATGACAGCAGCCGATTACGATGCTCTGCTCTTCCTTTCCTTCGGTGGCCCGGAGAAGATGGAAGATGTCCGGCCTTTTTTGGAAAACGTCACTCGTGGTCGCGGTATCCCGCCCGAGCGACTCGATGAGGTCGGCGAGCATTACAAGAACTTCAATGGCCGTTCGCCGCTTAATGATCTCAACCGCGAGATCATTGATCACGTGCGCGCTGAGCTTGCCGACGAGGGGATCGACCTGCCGGTTTATTTCGGTAACCGCAACTGGCACCCCATGATCGAAGACACCGTCGAAGAGATGGTGGGCGACGGGGTGCGTTCCGCGCTAGTCTTCGCCACCAGCGCCTGGGCCGGGTACTCGGGGTGCCGCCAGTACCACGAGGACATCGCCCGAGCCCGCCAGCACCTCGCGGATAAGGGGCTGCCGCAGCTCCACTTGCAGCGTCTTCGTGGTTTCCACGACCACCCGCTGTTCATTGCGGAGTTCGCCGGCACCATCCAGGATGCTTTTGACCGGCTTCCCGCCGATCGCCGCGATGAGGCCCGCTTGATCTTCACCGCGCACTCGATCCCGGAGTCGGCGGATAAGGCCGCCGGCCCGGCCGCAGGGGAGGGGCACCTGTATTCCCGGCAGGTTGCCGAAGCCTCCCAGCTCATCGCAGACAAGCTTGGCATCGAAGACTTTGATGTGGTGTGGCAGTCACGCTCCGGCCCGCCGCAGATCCCGTGGCTTGAGCCCGATATCGTCGACCACGTCGAGGACCTCACCGAGAATGAGGACTTAAAGGCTGCGGTGGTGTGCCCGGTCGGGTTTATTTCTGACCATATTGAGGTCGCCTGGGACTTGGACTCCGAGCTTCAGGATGAGATGGAGCACCACGACATCGTCATTGAGCGCGCCGGCACCCCGGGACCGACCGCTGGGTTCGCCACGATGATTGTTGAGCTCATCCGGGAGCAAACGGAGCAGGCACCGGTGCGTCGGCTTGGCACACTGCCCCAGTTTGGGCAGGCCAGCGATGGCAATACCTGTAACCAGAATTGCTGTGTGCAGCCCAAACGCCGCCCCCACGGGGCCGGCCACGGCCACGGTGCCGGCCACGGCACAGCTCATGGCGCCAACGCTAGTTAGGCAAACTCCGCCGCCTGCGCAGACCACTCCCGTACCGCATATTCCACGGCCGTGGTCCGTGCTTGGCGGACAGTGCGCCACAGCGGAATAAGTTCCGGGTCCACCTCTGACCCGCCCGGCCCGGACTGGGCCACCGCCAGCACCGCGGCCACATTATCCGCCCGCGCGATGAGCCCACCGGCCCGATTCGGCATCGCCGGTGGGGTTGCCACCAGATCAAAATGATCCGTTAACGCGCCCACCCGAAGTCGCGGATTCGGCACCGTCGAACCGGCACCGCCGTGGTGGCGGGCCTGCACCTGTGCCGCAGCGGCGCGGGTAGCGTCGGCAAGCTGCAGATCAGCCTCACCAGGGGACAGGTGCGCCGACGGCGGCAACGGTTGGTCCAGCGAAAACCACTGCCAGACCAAGCCGGCATCACCGGCGGCAGGAACAACGACGTGATGCCACTGGGGATCAGCGTCGGCAAGCACCACCGCAGAACCTGCCTGCCGGGTCGCCTCCGCCGCCGCGGACTGGGCGGGCAGCGCCGGAACATCACCCGGCCCGGCAAGCACAAGCCGCACCGGGGGCTCGGCGGTCACCCCACGCGGGCCGTCGGCAGTAACTGCGCGAACCAGGCGTAAAAACTCCGGCGTGTGCAGCGGCGCGTCGAGGTCGACCACCTCGGGCACATATGCGTCGACAAGATCAACCTGGTGGGTAGGCCCGAGGCTCGCCAAGGCTTCTGAACAATGATCAAAACCTGCGTGACCGGTCGCCCACGCCCCCAACCACAGCGCTATGTGCTGGGTGGGATTCCACACCTGCTCCAGAATCGGCCGTTCCATGGGGGCAACGATATCTTGGACCCCATGGGCTTCTCCGATATGTACTCAGGCCAAGACGTCTTCGCTGGCCGACGCGGCCACCAGCGCCGAAACCGACCGGCGCCACCGAAGGTGCCAGCAACACCTGATGTTGTCGCCGAGGACCCCGAATCCGGGTTCGTTGGCCTCGTCGTCGGATTCGAGAAAAACCGGCCCTATGACCTGGTGCAACTCGAGGACCGGCGCGGCAAAGTGCGCCTTTTCGAGATGCGCCCCGGGGCTTTTCTCATCGACGGCCAAGAAGTCACCCTGGTGCGGCCAAAGAAAACCCCACCGGACCCGCGCAAACAACGCACCGCCTCCGGCTCCCGGGCGGTCGCTAACGCAACCGCGAAAATCGCCCTGCCCAGCCGAATCTGGGTAGAAGGCATCCACGACGCCGAGATCGTCGAACGCGTCTGGGGCGATGACCTGCGCGTCGAAGGTGTAGTAGTCGAACACCTCGAAGGCCTCGATAACCTCGCCGAACGACTAGCTGAGTTCCAGCCCGGGCCGGGCCGTCGGGTCGGGGTGCTCGCCGACCACCTCGTCACCGGGTCCAAAGAGATGCGCATGACCCAGCACCTAGGCCCGCATGTGATGGTCACCGGACACCCCTATATCGATATCTGGGAAGCGGTGAAGCCCGCCGCGGTCGGCATTAAAGCCTGGCCGAAGGTACCCAAAGGCCAGGACTGGAAAACCGGCGTGTGCGCACAGTTGGGCTGGGCAGACCCCACCGATGGCTGGCGTAAAGTGCGCTCCTCAGTGCATAGTTTCCGCGACTTAGAACCGACGTTATTGCAGGCAGTAGAGCAACTTATTGACTTTGTGACCGTGCCACCCAACCAATAAGGCGGGTAGAGTCGACGGCGTGTCCGCAGCAATAGTTTGGGTTGTCCTTGCATTAGCACTCATCGCCGGGGAATTGCTCCTCGGCGATTTATCGCTGCTCATGCTCGGAGGCGGCGCGCTGGTCGCCGCCGGTATGAGTGGGCTGGGGATGCCGCTATGGGCCACTGTGGCGGCATTCGTGGTCGTGACCGCGCTGCTGTTGATGCTGGTCCGGCCTGCATTGCGGAAGCGTATGGCCACCCCCGACCGCGCCTTGGACTTCGCCGGCGGTCCCCGCTCGCTTCCCGGGCGGGGTGGGGTGGTCGTAGAAAGCGTCGATGCCGATGCCGGGGTGGTGCGTGTTGCCGGCCAATTATGGTCGGCGCGCACGTTGGTCACCGGCACCGAATTCGCCGCAGGTGACCGCGTCACAGTTATTAGTGTTGACGGCAATACCGTTGTGATAGACGAAGAGGTCTCCCATTGACAGGCATTATTGTGGGCGCAATTATCGTCGCCCTGTTCATCGTCATTATTTCCCGGTCGATGGTGCTGGTACGCCAGGGTGAATCCGCCATCGTGGAGCGTCTGGGCCGCTATACCCGCACCCTCGATTCGGGTTTGGCCTTCGTTGTTCCATTCATTGATTCGGTGCGCGAGAAGGTCGACACCCGTGAGCGGATGGTGACTTTCCCACCCCAGGCGGTCATTACCGAAGACAACCTCACCGTAGCCATTGACACGGTGGTGACCTTCCAGGTCAATGAACCCGCCCGCGCTATTTACGGCGTCTCGGACTACATCTTCGGCATCGAACAGATCACCACCGCCACCCTGCGTGACGTTGTCGGCGGCCTGACCCTGGAACAGACCCTGACCAGCCGCGAATACATCAACCGCCGGCTGCGTGGCTCCCTGGATGAAGCCACCGCCAACTGGGGCTTGCGGATTGCCCGCGTGGAATTGAAGGCCATTGACCCGCCGCCGTCGATTCAGCAGTCGATGGAGAAGCAGATGAAGGCCGACCGTGAGAAGCGCGCCATGATTCTGACCGCAGAAGGCACCCGCGAGGCCGATATCAAAACCGCCGAGGGCCGCAAGCAGGCCCAAATCCTGGCCGCTGAGGGCGATAAGCACGCCAAAATCCTCGCCGCGGAGGCGGAACGCCAGGCCACCATCCTCGAAGCCGAGGGTGAACGCGCCGCGCAGTACCTGATTGCCCAAGGTGAGGCCGCTGCGGTGCGCAAGGTCAACGCTGCGGTCAAGGCCGCTGAGCTTACCCCTGAGGTTCTGGCCTGGCAGTACCTGCAGACGCTGCCCGAACTAGCCGCTAAGGACGGCAACTCGGTGTGGATGGTGCCCAGCCAGTTCGGGGATTCCCTGGAATCCTTCGCCAAGGCCTTCGGCAAACAAGACGACGATGGGGTCTTCCGCTACGAAGCCCCGCCGGTACCCGACCGGGTGCGTGAGGAAGTAGCCGCCGACGACAACCAGGATTGGTTCGATATGTCGACCAACCCGGAGATTGCGCGTGCCGTCGCCGCTGCCAATGAGGTCGCCAACCGCCCAGTCGATGACCCACTAGCTGCCGCTGCCTCCGCAAAGGTCACCGGCGACGAGCAAAGTCCAGCTAAGCCCGAACAGGCCCCGCCGGTACGCGAACTCGGCCAGTCGCAAGCAGCTGGTGCCGCCCCCGGTACAACAGAGCCGGGTGTGCCACCAACCAAGCAGCAACCACACCCGATACCACGCGAGGGTGATTCGACCCCATCGGATACCTAATCCGCAATACCGCCGAGCACATGCGGCCCCGACGCAGACTCACAAGCCTGCGTCGGGGCCGCATCGGTATTTTTTACAGCTGCGCTTTTACAGCTGCGCTGCGCGTTCGAGCAGATGTACCGCCAGGGTCCAGCCGGCCTCTTCGGCATGCCAACCAGCCGCGTTGAGCCGCTGATTGACCGCCTGCTTACTCACCCCAAGTTCGGCGGCGGCCTCCACCTGAGACCACCCTGCGCGCATGAGCCCCGTTGCCTGGCGCCCCTGCGCGGAGCGCCGCGAAATCACGTGCTGCAGCAACGTAAAAGCCGCAGCGATATCATCACTGGCATCACCGACGGCTGTGGTCTCACCGATCACGCGGACCTGGACCTGCCCCGCGCGCCCACCGCGCCCAAGAGCGGCAGTAGCAGCATCCGAGGCTGCACTAGCCCGGGCAGCAGCACTCATTCCAGCACCAGCGCCGGCATGTGGGGGACACACGGCAATAGCCACCGCCCAGTCACCGGCGGCAAGCAATGCCAACACCAAAGTGGTCACCCCGACCGGTCCTTGCGGGGTGGCGTGGATATCTTCGACGCCGGCGGTGGTGACCTCACCAACGGCCTCCAGGCGCGACAGTGCTGCGGCGGAGGCGACTACGTGGTCAGCGCGGCGGCTAGCCCGACCACGGTAGCGAGCATGAACAGCAAACATAGGCATAAGTCTATGCCTAAGACTTGACTTTTGGGGGACCGTATTAGTCCGCGCCGCCCTCCACGTCGGAAAGCCCACCTGCCTGAGACTTCGGCGCAGGCAGCCGCGACTCCACAAAAAGCCCCACCAACCCCAGCACCACAAGCCCACCGGCAATCATCATCAGCCGCGGATCGACCGAACCAGTCAAGGCATCACCCAACACCACCAACGCAATCGTGCCCGGGGCAGAGCCCACCACCGTGCCCAACAAAAAGGGCCCCAAAGGGATAGCAGTCATCGCACACGCGTAATTAAGAATGGAAAACGGCACCCCGGCAACCATGCGCAAAGACCCCACTGCAAGCCAACCCCGCCGCGCCAAACGCCGATCCACCTCGGCGAAAATAGGGCCATCGACACGGCGGCGCACCCAATCCCGGCCAAGAGTACGCACCACAGTCAACGACACGGCCGCGGCAATCGCAGTGCTCACCAGCGCCACCACAGAACCCACCACCGGGCCGAATAACAACCCGGTACTGACCGTGAACACCGTGCGCGGAATCGGCAACTGCGTAAACACCACATAAATGCCCACAAACAGCACCGGGAACCACGGGCCGGCCGCATCCGCCCACTGTCGAATAGCCGACAAATCCGGGATACCCACAACAGCGACCACCACCGCAGACATCACTAACACCGCAGCAGCGATGAACACTCGGCGGCGCTGCTGACGGGCAGACACAGTAGAGGCGCGATTGACAGACATCGCTACGAGCGTACTCGCGCCCGCAGCAGGTCGACGCCACCACCAACCGGCGTACGATTGCGAACATCAGCGGCCGCTGCGGCTGCTGAGAAAAGCAGTATCAGATGCAACCCGTGAAGGAGCGCACATGTCCGATCTTCGAACCGATCATGGCCCGAACCCCTACGTCCTCGATATCGAAAAGGCCACCCTGGACAACGAGAACTTCCGGGACACCCTGTGGACCGGCAAGCACATCCAGATGACCGTCATGGCTATCCCGGTCAACGGTGAAATTGGCGCCGAAGTTCACGACTCCAACGACCAGTTCCTCCGCATTGAACAGGGCAAAGCCCACGTCAAGATCGGCCCGTCGGAGGACAACCTCGATATCGACGAAGTTGTCGAAGATGACTGGTCGGCCTTCGTGCCCGCTGGCTCCTGGCATAACGTCCTCAACGCCGGGGATGAGCCGCTGAAGCTGTACTCCATCTACGGCCCGGCCGACCATGTCCAGGGCACCATCCACGAAACCTTCGAGGATGCCGAAAACGATCCCAACGAACAGCACGACTAATCACCGTCGGCTCGCCCAGCGAGCGCTAGGCTGAGGCGATGGAGTGGTTACTGGATCTCTGGCCAAACATGGCCAATGTGCAATGGTGGCAAATCGCGATTTTCGTCGCCGACTACACAATTAAGTTCTTTGCCATTGGCACGGTGCCAGAAAACCGTAACCCCTCCTCGTCGACAGCCTGGCTGCTGATTATCCTGCTGCTGCCGTTCGTCGGCCTGCCGCTGTTCTTACTCCTTGGCTCGCAGACCATCACAGGTCGCCGCCACCGGATTCAGGCACACGCAAATAAAGAAATTGTGCGCCGCACCGCGCACCTTCCCGATATTCCCGCCGATGCTCAGATCGACACGCGCGGGCCGGGACTATCGGGCCAACTCATCGCCACGGTAAAACTTATTCGCCAGCTCACCGGGCCACCGGCGGTCAAAGGCCGCTGCCGTGCGGTGCATTCGGACTACGCCGCGTCCATCGCAGCGATGACCGCCGCAGTCGAGCACGCCAAGCACACCGTGCACGTGCAGATGTATATCTTCGCGCTCGACCCAACAACCCGCCCTTTCGTCAATGCACTCATTGCGGCAAAAAACAGGGGAGTGGACGTCAAAGTCCTCGTCGACCCCATTGGTTCGCGCAAATACCCCGGGTATAAGAAACTGAAAAAACTGCTCAACGCCACCGGGGTGCAGTGGCACGCCATGCTGCCGATTAGTCCCTTTCGGTTGCGCAGCCGACGCCCGGATCTTCGTAATCACCGCAAAATCCTTGTCGTTGATGGCAGCCATGCCTTCGTCGGTAGCCAAAATATGATTGAGGCGGAATACCAGTCAGAGGCCAATCACCGTGATGGCAGGCGGTGGCATGACGTCATGGTCGAACTTGAGGGCGATATCGCCGCCCACCTGGATGCGGTTTTCGCCGTCGACTGGACCAGTGAGGGAGCCGAAGCGCCGCAGCCCAGCGCCACGATGAAGATCGAAGAACCAATCGCCGATGACCCGGATATTAATCTCGTCCAGGTTTTACCGTCCGGGCCTGGCTACACCACAGAACCGAACCTGCGGGTCTTCAATGACCTCATCTATGCCGCACGGCACCGGATCACCGTCGTGAGTCCTTATTTAGTGCCTGATGAGTCCCTGCTTATGGCACTGACCACCGCCGCCTATTCGGGCATTGAGGTGCGCCTGCATGTCAATGAGGAAGCTGACCAGTTCATGGTGGGACACGCCCAACAGTCCTACTACCAGGCGTTGCTGGAGGCGGGGGTGAAGATTCGTCGTTTCCCCGCCCCGAATGTGCTGCACGCGAAGTTCCTCATCATTGATGATGAGATTGCCGTGGTCGGCTCGTCGAACCTGGATATGCGCTCCTTTGGCCTCAACTACGAGGTCACCATTGTCACCGCCTGCGGCACGCTCGTGGACCGGCTCGTAGCGCTTGCCGACGAATACGACGCGGCCTCTTCTGCGCTGACGGAAAAGATGTGGCAGGACCGGCCGTGGCGGCAACGCTATTTGGATAACGTGTTCCGGCTGACGTCGTCGCTGCAGTAGTCAGACGGGGCGCGGTGCGCATGACAAAGGCCGGGTCAGTGCTGACCCGGCCTTTATTTTGTGTCCGGAGGGGGACTTGAACCCCCACGTCCGTTAATAGGACACTAGCACCTCAAGCTAGCGCGTCTGCCATTCCGCCACCCGGACTGGTGGTGACCGCAACTCGTGGTCGCGGCAACGGACGATACTGTACCCCGGCGCGGGATTGACGGACAAATCAGCTGGTAGAACGCCTAAAACTGGCATCAAAAGTCATAGCTGGGCACACTGGTTGCATGACAACTCCGACGAACTTCCCCGGACCTGACCCCTATGCGCCACTGAAAGACCTGCCGTCATTCACGCTGACCTCGCCCGATATCACCGATGGCGAGCCGATCCCCGAGGCCAACCGCGCACCGTCGAATGTCTCCCCAGAGTTGAACTGGTCCAACCTGCCCGAGGGCACCAAGTCCCTCGCGGTGACCTGCTTCGACCCCGACGCGCCAACCGCTGCCGGCTTCTGGCACTGGGCTGTGTTCAATATTCCGGCAACTGCTACTGGCCTAGAGCGCGACGCCGGCCAGGAAAACTCCACCACCTTGCCTAAAGGGGCCATTCAGCTCGCCGGCGACTCCGGTATCCGCGGCCACTACGGCGCGAACCCACCGGCCAACCACGCACCCCACCGCTATATGTACGCAGTGCACGCCGTGGACGTCGACACGCTCGACGTACCCGCCGACGCCACCCCGACGGTGCTGGGCTTCAACCTGTACTTCCACAGCATCGGCCGTGCCATCATCACGCCGTGGTGGGAAACGACGGAGTAATCAGCTAGTCCCGCCAGGCAAGTCCCGCGCCTACGGCCGCACTGATCGAGTTCAGGCCGTGGGCGCGTACCTGTGCGGCCAGGCCGAGGTGGATATCGCGGATCCAGTCCGGGCCGCCATAAATCAGGCCGGTATAGCCCTGCAATAAGGTAGCGCCAGCATTAATCCGCGCCCAGGCCTGGCGTGGGGTTTCGATACCGCCCACACCAATGAGCACCAACTGGTTGCCCACCCGCCCATAGAGGCGGCGCAGCACCTCTTCGGCACGCTCGGCCACCGGGCGGCCAGAAATACCACCAGCACCCATCTGAGCGACCTGATCGGCGGCGGTGGTTAAACCCTGCCGGGAAATCGTCGTATTCGTCGCCACAATGCCGGCCAAGCCCAATTCCACAGCCAGGTCCGCAACAGCATCCACATCACTGTCGTTGAGATCCGGGGCAATCTTCACCAACACCGGAATATCGGACTCTTCCTGCACCGCCGCCAAAATCGGGCGCAGTGACTCCACCGCCTGCAGATCCCGCAAACCCGGGGTATTCGGCGATGACACATTGACCACCATGTAGTCGGCCACACCAGACAAGGTCCGGGCGCTGGCCCGGTAGTCCGCAACCGCACCGTCCAGCGGCACCTTCTTCGTTTTGCCGATATTGATCCCGATCACCCCGTCGCCGCGCCTGCGCTGCAAGGTCGAGGCCACCGCCGCGGCACCGGGGTTATTGAAACCCATCCGGTTCAGCACAGCATGATCGGCCGGCAAGCGGAATAACCGCGGCTTAGGGTTACCCGGCTGCGGCTGGGCAGTAACCGTGCCAAGTTCAGCGAAACCAAACCCCAGCGGGGCCCACGCATCGGCAGCACCAGCCGACTTATCAAAACCAGCAGCCAGGCCCAGCGGGGCGGGGAAGTCCACCCCAAACACCCGCTGCTGCAACACCGGGTCAGTTACCGGCAAAACCCGGCCCAGGCCACGCTGGGCCACAGTGCTGGCACTGACCCCGGCCAGAGCCTTATTCATCCAGGTGTGGATGGTCTCCGGGTCGAGCTGGAACATGGCTTTGAGCGCTGCCTGGTAGGCGACGCCGCGCACAGATCGGAAATCAGGGATCGACATGGGGCTCCTCAGTGCGCCCCACGCGGGGGCGGGGCAGGGTTAATTCTCGTCGAGCGGGGCGGGGGTTGTCGTCTCAGTCGCACCCGTGGGCAAACGGTCCTTCGCCGGGCCCGGGGCAAGCAATTCGCGCTCCTGGTCGGCGGTATCAGCCATTGCGGCAATGGCCTCATTCAACTCAGTCGCCGAAATGCGCTGCACCCCGTCGCCAGCGGCGGAATACACCACCAGGCCACCGTCGGACAGCACCATCGCACGCGGGTCGGTCACCGCTTCCAATTCGGCTACCTTCACGCCCTGACCAGACGAAATATCCCAACCGGTGATAATGCCCTCGGCTGTAGAGCTCACCCACACCAGATTGCGCTGATTGTCCACCACAACAGCCCACGGGCTCTGGGGCACCGGGAACGATTGGTGCAGCCGAATCACATCGGTGGCGGTATAAATCATCAACTGGCTGCCGGTGGCATCTGTCACCGCAATAGTGCCGTCATCGCCCACAGCGGCCTCAGCGACACCAAGGCCCACCCGGAGACTCGAACCCAAACGGTCCTCGGCGATCTCCAACTCATGGATGGACGTCTCCGGGCTATTGATCTCCAACACCAGATCCTTATCGCCAGGAACCGGCACAAGCTGGGAACCCACCCGAGAAGCCTTAAAATCAGTATCGAGCTCCCCACCGGGGCCATAAACATCGAGGCGCTCAGAATCAGCGCGGTGCCCCAAAATGCGGCCATCATCAAGACCAACCGCCGAAGAATAGGCAGTACCACGGCCCACAAGCGCGGCGGTGCTGCCATCGTCGGCAAGCACATGAATGCCATCAGGGCAGGGGAGCACCGCAACCCCACCAGCAGGGGCCAAATCGCCACACGCCGGGTCAATATCAGTGGTATTCACCGCAGGCTTGGTGGGAGTGCCGGAAATAACCTTATCGCCCGCACGGGCAAGAATCCGGTCATCAATCTGCACGGCATTGGTGACCTCATAATCGAGATCCACAACCTTGCCTGCAGGCGAAGTGGAGGGGGCAGAAGGCGGCGCCGCAGTGGCATTGCCCATCATGGGGCCGATGTCCTCATCTGACCCACCGCAGGCAGTCAGGGTGCTTGCCGCAGCAAGAAGACAGCTAGCCGCGGCGATACGGTGACGGATATGGCTGCTCACGCCTCCCGACGCTACCATCACGGCGCATTGACACAGAGCAGGCCCAAACCTGGCTACAACGACACGTCATCCAGGGCACTACAAATAGCGCCCGGCAACACCACTTCGTCGGAAAGCAATAACTCCCGCAACTGCTGCCTGGTGCGCGCACACACCAACGCCGAACTCACCCCAGGACGATCCCGCACCCAGGCCAAGGCCGCCGCCGGCGCCGACACACCAAGCCCCTCCGCCGCAGTACACAACGCGCCCACAATCGTCGCGCCGCGCTCATCCAGATAGTCCTGCACCTCAGCGTCGGCATACTCCGAGGCACCACGCGAATCACTGGGAATAGTGGTGCGGTACTTCCCGGTCAACACACCCTGGGCCAGGGGAGCGCCGGCAATAAACCCCACCCCCAGGTGCTCCCCAGCAGGCAGCAACTCATGCTCCGGGCCACGGCGCAGCAAGTTGTACTCATCCTGGGCAGCAATCGGACGCACCGCACCAGAAGCGGCATGGGTGACCGCCAACTGCCAACCGCTATAACCACGCACCCCGACATAGCGGACCTTGCCGGTACGCACCGCATGCTCCAGGGTGTCCGCAACCTCCTCCGGCGGGGTATGGCCATCCCAATAGCCCACGCTCCACAAATCAATATGCTCAGTGCGCAGCCTCGATAGCGCCTCATCTAGCTCACCAAGCAACGCCCGGCGCGAACAATCCACCCGCCGACCCACCGGGCGGGCCGGGTCCACCCCGGAGGCAACAGAAAGAATCACCTCATCGCGCATACCCCGGCGCCGCAGCGTGTCACCGAGCACCTGGGCAGCAGCCACCCCACCTTGGACCGGGGTGGCGTCAACAAGATTGCCGCCGGCATCAATGAACTCCCCGAGAATCGCCGCGGCCTCATCAGGTTCGGTGCTTGCACCCCAGGTGGCTGTGCCAAGGCCCAGCGCAGAAACACGTAACCCGCTTGCTCCCAAAATCCGTCGTCGCACGGTTACGACTCTACGTGCCAAGAACGAGTAGCCTTAGCCGCGTGATTGAACCCACCACTATGAGCTGGTCTCAGACCATCGGTTTGTCCATCGTGCAGGGCCTCACCGAATTTCTTCCGGTGAGCTCCTCCGGCCACCTGCGTATTGTCTCGGAATTGTTCTGGGGTGCTGATGCTGGCGCCTCGTTCACCGCCGTCATTCAACTCGGCACCGAGGCCGCGGTGCTGGTCTACTTCGCCCGCGATATCTGGAATATCGCCTCTGGTTGGGTGCGGGGCTTATTTAATAAGTCCGCCCGTGGGGACCAGTGGCGGATGGGGTGGATGGTTATCGCCGGCACCATCCCCGTCGGTGTTGTTGGCTTCCTGGGGAAGGACCTAATCCGCGATAATCTGCGCAACCTGTGGATCACCGCCGCCGTGCTGGCTGGTTTCTCCCTGGTATTCATCTGGGCAGAACGCCGCTCGAAGCGTAATCGCGGTTTCGGTTCGCTGCGCATGCGCGACGCGCTCATTATGGGTGGCGCCCAGTGCCTGGCGCTGATCCCTGGTGTGTCACGTTCTGGTGGCACCATCTCGGCGGGCCTGCTGCTGAACCTAGAGCGCGAAGTAGCTACCCGGTTCTCCTTCCTGCTGGCAATCCCGGCCGTGTTGGCCTCGGGCTTATTCTCGCTTCCCGACGCTTTCGACCCGCAGGCTGGCCAATCCGCCACTGCCGCCCAGTTGGGTGTGGGCACGCTGATCGCCTTCGTTGTGGGCTACGCCTCCATTGCCTGGTTGCTGCGTTTCGTGTCGAACCACTCCTTCGCGTGGTTCGCTGCCTACCGCATCCCGGTTGGTCTCGCCGTGATGGGTCTGCTTGGTGCCGGGGTGCTCTCCGCTACCTAGTGACCCCGGGGCGGTAGTGTTTGCCCCATGCGTTCTTGGCCTACACCCGAGGTGCCCGCTATCCCCGGCGCACCAGTACCGCTGAAGCTGTACGACACCGCCCGTGCTGGGGTGCACCTGGTGACCCCAGGTCCCGTAGCCGGGCTGTATGTCTGTGGCATTACCCCCTATGACGCAACCCACCTTGGCCACGCAGCGACCTATGTGGCATTCGACATCATCCACCGGGTGCTGCTCGCGAACGGCCACGACGTGCACTACGTCCAGAACATCACCGATGTTGATGATCCGCTGTTTGAGCGCGCCGAGCGTGACGGGGTGGACTGGCGTGAACTAGGCGATTCTCAGATCGAACTGTTCCGCTCGGATATGGACAATCTCGACGTCATCCCGCCGCGGGACTATATCGGCGCGATTGAGGCCGTACCCGAGGTCATCGAGATGGTCTCCCAGCTGCTGGCCAATGGTTCTGCCTACCAGCTAGAGGGCGACGACTACGCCGATATCTATTTCCGCCGCGACGCCACAAAGCAGTTCGGCTACGAGTCGAATTATGACGAAGCAACGATGTCGACATTCTTCGCTGAACGCGGCGGCGACCCGGATCGCCCCGGCAAACGTGACCCGCTCGATGCTTTGCTGTGGCGCGCGGCCCGGCCGGGCGAGCCGTCCTGGGAGGCCCCATTTGGTGCTGGCCGGCCCGGTTGGCATATCGAGTGCTCGGCTATTGCCCGCAACCGGCTCGGCGTGCCCTTCGATATTCAGGGCGGTGGCAGCGACCTGATTTTCCCGCACCATGAGTTCTCCGCCGCCCATGCCGAGGCCGCCGCCGACGCCCCGCGCATGGCCTTGCACTATGTGCACACCGGCATGATTTCGCTGGACGGCACAAAGATGAGCAAGTCCCTGGGCAACCTGGTGTTTGTCTCTAAGCTCACTGCCGCTGGCCACGATCCGGCGGCGATCCGCCTGGGCATTCTGGCCAGTCATTACCGCCAGGACCGGCCGTGGTCCGATCAGGTGCTTGCTGAGGCAGAACACCGCCTGTCGCGGTGGCGTGAGGCTGTTGCCAACCCAGGCGCCCCGGCCGCCCCGGCTGTAGTGGAGCTGCGCGAGGCCCTGGCTAATGATATTGACACCCCAACGGCCTTGGCCGTGGTCGATAGGTGGGCCGCGCGCAGTGGCCACGAGCGGGTCGATACTGCCGATGGTCAGCTCATGGCTGATGCGGTGCGCGGCCTGCTCGGCGTCAACGTCGGCATGCCGAACGAGACCACCTGGGGTTAACCCATGAAGATGCAGACGTGGTTGCGCCGGATGCAACGCAAGGGCCTCGCCGCGTTGGAGTCATTCTGGTTCATCCCGTCGCTATGTATCGTGCTGGCGATGCTGCTGGCCTCTGTGCTGGTGCAGGTGGACCGCAGTAATTCCTTCGAGTCGGTGACTGAAGGGTTGCTGGAGTTGGGGGTGTCCGGCTCACGGTCGATGCTGTCGGGTATTGGCGCCACGGTTTTCGGTGTTGCCGGCACCGCGTTCTCCATCACTATTTCAGTGGTGGCCACCGCGTCGACAAGTTATGGCCCGCGTTTGGTGCGTAACTTCATGGCTGACCGCGGCAACCAGGTGGTGTTGGGCGTGCTCAGCGCCACGTTCGTGTACTCACTGTTGGTGCTGCGCACGATCCGGGCGGGCAATGAGGAGTCCGGCGGGGACTTCGTGCCGCACGTGGCGGTGTATTTCGCTATTTTCCTGGCCGTGGCTGATGTGTTTGTGCTGGTGTACTTCATTAATCACATCGCTACGTCGATCCGGGTGGAGACTCTCTCCCGCGCCACCCGACTCACCTTCGTCGATACCGTCAAACGGGTCTTCCACGAACGCGATGAGGACAGTGCGGACGCCGCCGCTGCGGAGACCACCGCGGTGCCGCCGTTCCGCCCGCCGCATTCAGAGCAGGTCACTAGGCCTTCTGGGGGCGTGCGCAAGCTGTACGCCAACTCCACTGGTTATGTCACCAGCGTGGATGGTTCCACCCTGCGCGATGCTGCCGCGAAGAATGATGCGGTCATTGAACTGTCGGTGGGCGTGGGCTCGCCGGTGGCCCCCGGTGAGGTGGTGGCCCGAGTGTGGCGCAATGGTGACTCCACCCAGCCGCTGTCCGACGATGTGGTCTCCGCGCTGGATACCGCGCTGCGCCACGCCACTGATGTGGAGGATTCGCGCAACCCGTACCGCGATGTGGCTTTTGCTGAGCAGCAGGTCGTCGAGCTGGCTGTGCGCGCCTTGTCCCCGGGCAGCAATGACCCGTACACGGCTATGGGTGCCATCGATGAGCTTGTGCCTGGGCTCATCCTTGCGGTGCAGCGGCAGGCCCCACCACAGCTGCTTGCCGACGATGATGGCGTCATCCGCGCTTCCATTCCGCGGGTGAGTGCGGCTGATGTCATTGATCAGCCGTTTACCCATATCGTGCCGTATTCAATGGAGCAGCCCTTGGTGCTGGAGGCGATGGTGGAGATGGCTACCCGCGTAATGCCGCATATATGTGAGCCGGGCCTGGCGGTGCGGTTACGCGGGCATGTGGCCACCATGATTGACCAAGCCGAGTCCCACGGCGCTCAGGCCTCTGATATCACCCGGCTACGCGCGGCTGCGAAGAGCTTGCCCGATGCCGAGTAGGGCTCATTCCGGCTGGGGGCGGACTAGCAGTGTCTGCACCGACCGGCCGACCGGGCCGTGCTCGTCGTAGAGTTCACCGGCGGTCATGCCGATACCGTCGGGGCCGATGGAACCGCGCGCGGAGATACCGAACCAGCCCGGGGTGGGCTCGCGGTGCAGGTGCACCACAAGGTCGGTGTTCATAAACGCCCACTTCTTCGGGTCCAGGGTGGCGCCGATGCCGTTGGCGGTATCCACCACACTCATCAGGCGCTCGATGGTGGTGGGTTCTTCGCCGCTGACTACGGGGTGGTCGGTGCGTACCCAGTGGATCATTGGGCCCTCCGGGTTATCGGGGTCTGGCATACAGCGGGCCCGGATGGAGCGGATAAAACCACCATCCCATTGCAGTAGCGGCACATCGGCGCCGCGGCCGGTGATCTCGCTGCCTTCTGCGGGGCACTGTTCGGGACCCGGGATATCGCGCTCAAGGGCGCGGGTGATGACGTCGGTGTCGTGTACCTGCATGCGCCATGCCGCTGCGGAGGCCACCGCCCGCCAGGTGCCTTTGACCTCAGCGAGCAATTCGGCATCGACTTTGCAGATTTGCCGGCCTGGCCGCGATACCCACGAACGCACCCGCAGCTCGGTGTAGGGCACAGCGCCAAGCAGGTCCACGGCAATACGGGTAGTGCGCATCCCGGGGGCCACGCCTTCGCAGCGTTCCAGGGCGCGGGTGAGAAGCGCGGCTGGGGGAGAGCCATGCTGGAATTCACCCCAGGCGCCGTGGGTGTGCTCGGTGGGTTGGAAGCATTCGAAGGTGGTGTCGCCTTCGGTATGCACTCCAAGGGGTTCGAAATAGGCGGAGTTGCCGGCAAGGGATTCAGTCGGGGAGCCAAAAACATCGTTATGTGCCATGCCAAAACAATAACGGTGTGTGACGATTCGTGTGGGCATTGCCGACTAAGTCCGTAGCACTGCGACCAGGTAGCCTTCCCCGAGTGATGGACGCATTGTTATGGGATATGGACGGCACCCTGATCGACTCCGAGCCGCTATGGGGCAGTGGGGTCTACCGGCTGTCTGAAGAACTCGGCGGCCGGCTGCCCGATCACCTGCGGCAGACCACCATCGGCGGTTCGGCACCACACACAGTCAGCGTCATCGAGAACTACCTCGGCCTCACCCTCACCGACAAACAACGCGAGCGCGCCGGGGAGCGTCTATTCGAGCTTTTCCTCGAGGCACTCAGCGCGGGGGCACCAATGCGGCCGGGGACCCAAAACCTCCTCGCCGAGGCCAAAGCAGCCGGTATCCCACAGATCCTGGTCACCAATACGGTGCGCCGGGTTGCGGTGCACTCCCTGGAACAGATCGGGCCGGACTGGTTCGACGGGGTGCTCTTCGGCGACGACGTTGCCCACGGCAAACCCGCACCCGATATTTATGCCGCCGCGGCAGCCCAGGCCGGCACCACGCCCCAACGCTGCCTGGCGATTGAAGATTCCCGCAATGGCGCCACCGCTGCCGTCGCGGCTGGGTGCGTCACTATCGCCGCACCTGTTGATGATGAGGGGGATATCGCCGAGGGGGCATCACGCTTGAGTGATCTGACTGGCGATAGTGATTTTGGGCGCATCTCGCTGCAGGAACTCGCGGCGCTCTACGACCGGCTGGCCACGGCATCGTGAAGCACCAGGCTGGGTGTGAAACAATGGCTGCCGTGAAAGACTTCGAAACCCTTTATGAGCAACTGCGCCAGCGTGCACAAGACCGCCCCGAAGGATCGTCGACAGTGGCGATGCTAGATGCTGGCGTCCATGCCCAGGGCAAGAAGATTCTGGAGGAGGCTGGCGAGGTATGGCTGGCCGCCGAATACGAATCCGATGAGGAACTGGCCGAGGAAATCTCCCAGCTCATCTACTGGCTGCAGGTGCTGATGGTCGGGCGGGGACTCACCCCGGACGATATCTATCGCACCCTGTAGTTTTCGCCTACTGACCTGTCACCGGCACACACCACCCAGGAGATTCTGCCACCATGCTGCGCGTCGCCGTGCCCAATAAGGGCGCCTTGTCTGAAGCCGCCCTCGAGATTCTTACCGAAGCTGGCTACCCCGGCCGCGGTGATTCCAAGCGGCTCACCGTCACCGACGCCGCCAATGGGATTGAGTTTTTCTTCCTGCGGCCCAAAGACATCCCGATTTACGTCGGCAATGGCCAGCTGAATCTGGGCATCACCGGACGCGACCTAGCGGCAGATTCGCTCGCCCCGGTCGATGAGGTTCTTCAGCTCGGTTTTGGTGACTCCACCTTCCGCTATGCCGCACCCGCTGACCAGTCCTGGAGCATTGAGAAGCTCGAGGGCAAGCGCATCGCGACGTCGTACCCCAACCTGGTGCGCGAGGACATGAAAGCCCGCGGCATGAAGGCGGAGGTCATTCGCCTCGATGGGGCGGTGGAGATTTCCATCAAACTTGGCGTTGCCGACGTTATCGCCGACGTGGTCTCCACCGGGCGCACGCTGCGCAAACAAGGACTAGCTCCCTTCGGTGAACCACTGGTGACCTCGGAGGCTGTTGTGGTGGCCCGAAAAGGGGCCGAAGCACACCCCGACCAGGATGTGTTCCTCTCCCGCATCACCGGCATCCTGCACGCAAAGAACTACCTGATGATTGACTACAACATCAATCGCGCTGACCTGGAACAAGCCTCCCAGGTCACCCCGGGCCTGTCCGGGCCGACGGTGTCGCCGCTGCAGCATGATGACATGGTTGCGGTACGCGCGATGGTGCCGCGCGACCAGGCCAACCCGGTGATGGATAAGCTCGCCGCTCTCGGCGCGCAGGCAATTTTGGCCTCGGATATCCGGATCGCCCGTATCTGATTCGAGGCGGTTCGCCGCTGTCACGTCGGCACTGGCTGCGCGCAGGCAAAGCTGGGCAACCTTGGCTAGCGTGGATTGTATGACTGCCAATACTTCCAGCGCCCCCAACCACCAGGCCGACGTACGAATTGAGGAAGACCTCCTGGGTACCCGGGAGATCTCCAATGACGTCTACTACGGCGTCCACACTGTTCGCGCGATGGAAAACTATGACATCTCGAACAGCACCATCAATGACCACCCCGAGTTCATTCGCGGCATGGTGATGGTGAAAAAAGCCGCAGCTATCGCCAACCGTCGTATCCACACCATTCCTTCCGATGTGGCCGACGCAATCATCTGGGCCTGTGACGAAATCCTGGTCAAGCACCGCTGCATGGACCAGTTCCCCATTGATGTTTTCCAGGGCGGGGCGGGCACGTCACTGAATATGAACACCAACGAGGTGGTGGCAAACCTCGCGCTGGAATACTTGGGCTACCCCAAGGGCAGCTACGACGTGGTCAACCCCAATGACGACGTCAATAAGTGCCAGTCCACCAACGATGCATACCCCACCGGCTTCCGCCTGGCTGTGCATATCGCGCTGCGTGGCCTGCTTGGGGAACTCGAGGAACTGGCCTATTCGCTGCACGATAAGGGCGATGAATTCAACGACGTCATCACCATGGGGCGCACCCAGCTCCAAGATGCGGTGCCGATGACGCTGGGGCAGACCTTCCACGCCTTCGGCAATAACCTCAACGAAGAACAGCAAGTACTGTCCAGTGCCGCTGCTTTGCTTCTTGAGGTCAACCTTGGTGCCACCGCAATCGGCACTGGTGTCAACGCCCCGCAGGGCTACCGGGAAGCCGCGGTGCAGGCACTGCGCGAAATCACGGGCCTGACCGTGGAATCCTCCAAGGACCTCATTGAGGCCACCAGCGATACCGGCGGTTATGTCAATGTGCACTCCTCCCTGAAGCGCACTGCGATGAAACTGTCCAAGATCTGTAATGACTTGCGCCTGCTGTCCTCCGGCCCGCGCGCTGGCTTCAATGAGGTCAACCTGCCTGAGCGCGCCGCAGGTTCGTCGATCATGCCGGCCAAGGTCAACCCGGTCATCCCCGAAGTCGTCAACCAGGTGTGCTTCAAGGTCTTCGGCAATGATGTGACCCTGTCCATGGCCGCAGAAGCAGGCCAGCTGCAGCTCAACGTCATGGAACCGGTTATCGGCGAGTGCCTGTTCTCCTCGATTAACCTGCTACGCAAGGCCGCGCGCACGCTGCGGGAGCTGTGCATTGATGGCATCACCGCCAATAAGCAGGTCTGCCGCGACTACGTCGACAATTCCATCGGCATCATCACCTACCTCAACCCGATCATCGGCCACCATATGGGCGATGTCATCGGCAAGGAGGCCGCAGCCACCGGCAAGAGCATCCGCACCCTCATCCTGGAAAAAGGCCTGCTCGATGAGGAAGAGCTCGAACGGGTGCTGTCTGTCGACAATCTCATGCACCCGGAGTACCGCGGGCGTCGCTATGTCGAGGGGGAAACCCGCCTGGATGAACTACGTGCCCGCGCCGCCGACGACAATACCGAGGGCGCGCAGCTCACACCGTCGGAAAGCCACGAAGAAGTCGCTGGCGAATGCGATGATGAAAAGGCCCCAGAGGCTTCCGACGACACGGCCTAGCACCTAGGCAGCCCCGGGCCAGCCGGGGTATTCCGGGGGTTCGTGGCCGAAGGCGGGACAGTAGCTGTCCTTAAAACTGCACCAATCGCACAGCTTGCTCGTCTTCGGCGCGAAATCCCCGTATTCACCATCGCGAACAATATCGGCCCACAGCTGCGACAATTCCCGCTGAAACCGCTCCAATTCCGGCACCCGCGGCACATGCACCAAGTCATCCGCGGCCTTGAGGTACATCAGCCGCAGCTGGTCGGGCACGCGGCCAGTGATTCGCCAATACACCAGGGCATAAAAACGCATCTGAAACAGCGCTTCGTTCTGGAACCGTGGCGCGGGCTTTTTGCCGGTCTTATAGTCCACGATGCGCACCTCACCGGTGGGGGCGACATCCACCCGGTCAATGAACCCACGCGCCGGCACCCCCTCTAGGCGGGCGGTGACGAACTGCTCTAGCTCAGTCGCATCGAAGCCCTGCGGGTTTTCCATCATGAAATACCCCTTGAGCAAAGCTCGGCATTGAATGAGGAAATCCAGCAGGTCATCCTCGCCGACGAGTTCATCGAGCTCAGCGTCCTTATCGGCCATTTCCCGCCAGGTGGGTTTGAGCCGCGCAACAGCATTGGGGTAGGTGCGCGACTGACGCGGCCACGAGTGCATCTGCTCTAAAACATCATGCACTAAAGTGCCTTTGACCTGCGCAATGGTTTGGGGCTCTGGGATTTTGTCGATAGCGCGCAGCCGGTACTTCAACGGGCATTGCCGGTAATCATTGGCACGCGATGGGGACAGCGCCAGGCGCCGGCGGTTGGCTGGGGCCGGCGCGGCATTCGATTCGGGTGCAGCAGGCGGGTGGGGCATAATTTGCAAGGCTAGCGGCCGCCCGGACATCTACCGGATAAGCCCACCGCCCGTGTTCATCACAGCGGGTTGCACCACACCATCACCTGGAAGGGGAACACGGACATGGCACATAGCGGACCATTCCACGTCGGCGACCGCGTTCAGCTCACCGACGGCAAGAACCGAAAATTCACCATCACCCTTAAACCTGGTGAGCGCTTCTTCACCCACCGCGGGCCGATCGCCCACGATGACATCATCGGCTCCCAAGAAGGCACCACCGTGGTCTCCGGGGAAGGCACTGTGTACTTAGCGCAGCGCCACACCCTGGTTGACTATGTGCTGTCCATGCCGCGCGGTGCAGCCGTCATCTACCCCAAGGACGCTTCCCAAATCCTGGTTGAAGGCGACGTATTCCCCGGCGCCCGGGTGCTGGAGGCCGGTGCCGGTTCCGGTGCAATGAGCCTCTACCTGCTGCGTGCCATAGGGCCGAGCGGAAAACTCATCTCGTATGAAATCCGCGAGGATCACCTCGAGCACGCTGAGCGCAATGTTTCCGAGTTCTCCGGCGGACACCCCGACAACTGGGACCTGCGGCTTGGGGATCTGCGCGAGGTCACCCCCGAAGACTGCGGCGGCACCGTCGACCGGGTGCTGCTGGACATGCTGGAGCCGTGGACCTGCCTGGAGGCGGCGAAGAATCTCCTCGAGCCCGGCGGCATGCTCATCGGCTATGTCGCCACCGTCACCCAGCTGATGAAGGTGATGGAAGGTATCCGCGAATTGGGTTGCTTCACCGAACCGCGCGCCTGGGAGACGATGGTGCGTGACTGGCATGTCGTCGATCTCGCGGTGCGCCCGGTGCACCGCATGCAGGCCCATACCGCGTTTGTGCTCACCGCACGTCGGCTAGCCGATGGCACTGTGGCGCCGCGCCCGCAGCGGCGAAATCGGCGCTAATACACGCCAGCAACGGGGCAGCACAGGGTCACCACACCTGCGGCAGGTAATCTGGCGCTTATGACCGAGCTAGCCGATCACCAGCGTGAGATCCGCAGCCTCGAGCAGAAGAACAAGGTGCTCGCGGCGCGCAACGAAAGACTCGTTGACGCGCTCAGATTAAGCCGGGACCAACTCTCCGAGCTGCGCCGCGACCTTGACACGCTGACCGACCCACCGTCGACCTACGGCACCTTTTTGCAGGCCATGGCCGACGGCAAAACAGCCGACGTCTACACCGGCAACCGCCGAATGCGGCTGAATGTGGTCAGCACTATTGATGCCCGCACGCTGCGCCCGGGTGCGTTGGTGCGGATCTCTGATGGTGCCGTGATCGTCGAAGACTGCGGTTTTGTCGACAACGGGGACTTAGCGTTAGTGCGCGAAAACCTGCCCGATCGGCGGCGCATCCTCGTCACCGACCCGCACGGGGAGGAATACCTGTTAAATCTTGCAGGTGAATTAGCGCCGAAAATTGGTGACACGGTACTGGTCGACCGTAAAGCCGGTTATGCCTTTGAGGTCATCCCGAAAGCCGAGGTCGAAAACCTGGTGCTGGAGGAGGTTCCCGATGTCGACTACGGCGATATCGGTGGCCTGACCAAGCAGATCGAGCAGATTCATGACGCCGTGGAGATGCCATTTCTGCACCCGGAGCTGTTCGCCTCCTATGACCTGCGCCCGCCGAAGGGCGTGCTGCTCTACGGCCCGCCCGGTAATGGCAAAACCCTTATCGCCAAGGCGGTGGCTAATTCGCTGGCCCGCAAGATCGCGATCTCGCGGGGCGCTGATGAGTCCGAGGCTCGCCGCGCGACCTCCTATTTCTTAAATGTCAAGGGCCCGGAGTTGCTCAATAAGTTCGTCGGCGAGACCGAACGCCAGATCCGGCTCATTTTCGACCGCGCCCGCGATATCGCCGAGGATGGCCGCCCGGTCATTGTGTTCTTCGACGAGATGGACGCGATTTTCCGCACTCGCGGTTCCGGTGTGAGCTCCGATATGGAAAACACCGTCGTCCCGCAGTTATTGGCCGAACTCGACGGTGTGGAAGGCCTGGACAATGTCATTGTCATCGGCGCCTCCAACCGTGAGGAAATGATCGACCCCGCAATTCTGCGCCCGGGGCGACTGGACGTGAAGATCCGCATTGAGCGTCCCGACGCTGACGCCGCCCGCGATATCTTCGCTAAGTACCTCACCAGCACTTTGCCGTATGCCGACGAGGATATCGCCGCCCACGGCAGTGCTGAGGCAGTCGCCGCCCACCTCATTGAGGCCACCACTAACCGGATGTACGCCGCTGGTGCTGAGAATGAGTTTGTGCGGCTGACCTACGCTGATGGCCGCCAAGATGTGCTGTACTACCGGGACTTCGCCTCTGGGGCGATGATCGCCAATATCGTCGACCGGGCGAAGAAACTCGCGATTAAGGATGTCATTTCTGGCACGGCCAAGGGCATCCATGAACGCCACCTGATTAGTGCGGTTACTGAGGAGTTCGCCCAGAACGAGGACTTGCCCAATACCGCCAATCCGGATGAGTGGGCCCGCATTTCCGGGCGCACCTCTGGTCGCGTGGTTGATGTCACTGTGCTCTCGCAGCGCGGTGCGCATTGCCCTGATATTGATTCCTGCACCCAGCCCGACGCTTAGGGGGAAGTTGTGGCCCGCGTTTTAGGCACCGAGATCGAGTACGGCATTGCAGCACCTGGCGATGCCGACGCCAGCCCTATTTTCACCTCCACCCAGGCGGTGTTGAGCTACGCCAAGGCCCATGCCAAGGGCCAGTCCCGGCGAGCCCGCTGGGATTATGAGCCAGAGTCGCCGCTGCGTGATAGCCGTGGTTTTGACCTGCGGCGCTACCGGCAGACTCCTGTGGTGGACCCGGATGCACTGGGGGCGGCGAATATCATCACCGATAATGGCGCCCGGTTTTATGTCGACCATGCCCACCCGGAATATTCCGCCCCGGAGACCACCGACCCGTTGGAGGCGGTGATTGTGGACCGGGCTGGTGACCACATCATGCTCGAGGCCGCCAAGCTCGCCAGCGCCGAGCCGGATTGCCCGCAGCTGAAGATTTACCGCAATAATGTCGACGGCAAGGGCGCCTCGTACGGAACCCACGAGAATTACCGGTTCCGCCGGGACACGAATTTCGATGACATCATCACTGGGCTGACCCCATTTTTCGTGACCCGCCAGGTCTTTTGTGGTGCTGGCCGGGTGGGCCTGGGGGAGAAGGGCCAACATGCTGGGTTCCAGATTTCCCAGCGCGCGGACTATATCGAGACCGAGGTCAGCCTGGAGACCACGCTGAACCGCGGCATTATTAATACCCGCGATGAGCCGCATGCGGACCCGGACCAGTGGCGGCGCCTGCACGTCATCATTGGGGATGCGAATATGTCGGAAACGGCGACTTTCCTCAAGTTGGGGGCGACGTCGTTGGTGCTGGACGCCATCGAGGCCGGGGTGGATTTTTCCGATTTGGCGCTGCGGGACCCGGTTTCCGATGTGCGCAAGGTGTCCCGGGATCTCAGCTGCACGGAGAAGCTGCAGCATGAGGACCATGTCACGTGGCGGACTGCGGTGGAGATCCAGTACGAGTACCTCAACCGGGTTGCCGAGTTCGATACGCATGGCACGGTGGTGTCGCGCTGGCGTGAGGTCCTGGATCTGCTGGCTAAAGACCCCATGTCGACTTCCGGGATTCTGGACTGGACGGCGAAGCTGTCCTTATTGGAGGGCCTGCGTTCGCGCGGCAACCTCGGCTGGGATCATCCCAAGCTTGCCCTTATTGACCTGCAGTATTCCGATATTGATCCCGACCGCGGCCTGTATCACGCGCTGGTTGCCCGGGGCCGGATGCGTCGGCTTACCGACGATGAGACCGTCGCTCGGGCGGTGCATGAGGCCCCCACGTCCACGCGCGCCTATTTGCGCGGCGGGCTGCTGCGACGCTTCCCGGCCGATATTGTCGCCGCCAGCTGGGATTCCACCATCGTCAACGTAGGCGATACCGATAACAGTGGTGCCCCCACCGACCCGAATGCGTTGGTGAAATTGTCGCTGCATGACGTGGAGGGCCTGGGTGCCGACGCGGTCGCGGACATTGTTGAGAATGCGGAGACCATTGGCGATGTGGTCGGTGGCCTTTGTGCCCGGGGCTTGGCGGGGTTGCGCCCGCACGATGCTGATACTTCCGAGTAGAACTAGATCAGGTACGACGAAAGGGATTTTGCGCGATGGCGGATATTAAAGGCTCGCAGATTCAGGGTGGTGGCTCCGGCGGCGACGATGATGAGGTCGATGCCGCTGGTGGCGGCCAGCTGCAGGAGCACGCCCAGCACACTGATGACATTCTTGATGAGATTGATGGGCTGTTGGAATCCAATGCCGAGGATTTTGTGAAGTCCTACGTGCAGAAGGGCGGCGAGTAAACCGTGACGGCAGCCGACCCCACGGTGTTGACGCGCCGTATTGCGGGCATCGAAACCGAATACGGCGTGGTGTGCACCCAGGACGGTAAGACCCGGCTGGGGCCCGATGAGACCGCGCGGTACATGTTCCGTCCGGTGTTGGAGGAGCATGGGGCGACGAATATTTTCACCGATAACGGCGGCCGGCTTTATCTCGATGTGGGTTCGCACCCTGAGTTCGCTACAGCTGAGTGTGACTCGATTAGCCAGCTGATTGCCCATGACCGGGCAGGGGAGCGCATTCTTGACGAGTTAGCGGTGCGGGCTGAACGTGCGCTTGCCGACGAGGGCATCGGCGGCGAGGTGTTTTTGCTTCGCAATAATGTCGACTCAGCCGGTAATTCTTATGGCTGCCATGAGAATTTGCTGGTGGGTCGGTCGATGAGTCTGAAGGCCTTGTCGAAGAAGCTGTTGCCGTTTTTGGTCACCCGCCAGCTGATTTGCGGTGCTGGTGTCATCACTCGGCCGTATCCGGGTAGCCCGAATGAGAAGGACCCTGCCCAGTTCTGTTTCTCCCAGCGCGCTGACCATGTGTGGGAGGGGGTCTCCAGTGCGACGACGCGGTCGCGGCCGATTATTAATACCCGTGATGAGCCGCATGCTGATTCGTCTCGGTTCCGTCGCCTGCATGTGATTGTGGGCGACTCGAATATGAGTGAGACCACCACCGCGCTCAAGGTCGGTACTGCCTTCCTTGTTTTGGAGTTGATCGAGGCTGGGTGGGAGTTGCCGGATTTGGAGGTGGCCAATGAGATTAAGGCCATCCGACTGGTGTCGAGGGATGTGACGGGGCGGGTGCAGATTCCGTTGCGGCATGGTGGCAGCGAGTCCGCGTTGGCTATCCAGTACATCTATCTTGAGGCGGCGAAGCAGTACCTACAGCAGCGTGATGATTCCGACTCGGGCACGAAGAACGCCGAGTTCCAGCGCTTGGTGGAGTTGTGGGAGCGCACGTTGCACGCCGTTGATTCCGGGGATTATTCCGGGATCAGCCGCGATATTGACTGGGCGATTAAGAAGTCGCTCATTGACCGGTATTTAGATCGCGGTCTGGAGCTGACGGACCCCCGCTTGGCCCGCTTGGACTTGGCGTATCACGACACGCGCCCCGGACGTGGCATTTTCCGGCTGCTCGAGGCCCGCGGTGCGGTGAGCTCGTGGGTGAGCGATGAGGATATCCAGCACGCGATGACTACTGCGCCGGAGACCACCCGTGCGCATGTGCGGGGCGAGTTTTTGCGCCGTACCCGCGAAGCCGGGCTGGCCACTGTTGTCGACTGGACTCATTTGAAGGTCAGCGGCGATAACCCGAAAGCCGCGGTGCTCGATGACCCGTTTATTACTGAGGATGCCTCTGTTGCCGCGTTGCTTGATGAGCTGACTGGGGGAGCGTAGCAGTGGTTGACCAGCTCACTCCGGCGCGTCGCCAACTAGAGCTTGTGCTGCACCTGGAGGAAAATCCGCGTGGCAGCACCCGGGAGCAGCTCGAGGCCCGGATCAGTTCCTATTCCGCTGCCGACGATGCGGCGCGCAAGATGTTGGAACGCGATCTTGCTGCGCTGGAGTCGGCTGGGGTGCCGGTGGTGGAACGCACTGTCGCTGGTTCCCAGGTTGCCTATGCGGTGGATGCGAAGCAGTGGCATTTGGTGGACCCGAATCTCACTGAGGCTGAATCCCAGGTGGTGGCGATGGCTGGGTCGGCGACTTTCGCGGATCGGTCACTGTCGCGAGTGGGCTCTCGTGGTTGGGCGAAGATTGCTGGGCTGCGTGGCCGGGAGGATTTAAAAAATGCTGATTCGGCGGTGGTGGTTGCCGATAATTCGTTGCTCACCGGCGCTGATTTGGATGCGATTATTGCCGCGCGACTGTTCGGACAGCGCATCAGGTTCTGGTACACACCGCAGGTCGGGGATAATGATCAGCAGCGCCTACTCGAGCCGTGGCGGCTGTTTCCGCATGACGGGAAGCTGTACTTAATTGGGTGGGATGTTCACCGCAAGGGCCCACGAACATTCCGCCTGTCCCGGATGTGTGAGGTCACGACCAGTGCAGATGATCTGGCTGTGCATGGCGACCCGGGTGCGGCGGAGATGCGTCGGCTTGCCGAGCAGTCTTTATTCGGTGAGTTCACTGATGGCCCGGTTGTGATTGATGTTGTGCCTGGCACGTGTGGCGATATTGTGCGCACCGCCCGGGATTGCGGCGATGGCCGCTGGGAGCTTCCCGAGATGCCTATTCGAGAAGCCACCAATATGGCCCTCGAGCACGCCGGCGATCTCGTCATCGTGGAACCAGTTGCGGTGCGCGAGCACGTTATTGCCCAGCTGCGCGAGGTTGTGGCCGCCTATAAGGAGCCCGCTGATGGCTAAATCGAGTGCAACGATTGGCGAATTGCTTACTGTCGCGGCGTATTTCTATCAGCGCCAGCACAGTGTGATGGAGGCCGCCGCCGAATTGGGTGTGGATACGGCCACGGTAACGGAGTGTTTGGATGCGCTTGCCGACGCTGAGGTCCCCGGCCAGACATCTATCCCAGCGTTTGATGTGGTGCGTCCGAACCGGTTTACCGCGGAGATCACGCGCAGTCGCGTCGAGCCGCTGGGGTTGCCGCTGAAACTCACGGCAACTGAGACGGCCACGTTATTGCTGATTTTGCGGGCGCTTATCGGTATGCCCGATGTGGCTGACCCGGCTGTGGTGCGGTCGGCGGAGCAGAAGCTGCGTGCGGTTGCCCCGCGTGCTTTTCAGCGTTTCTCGGTTTTGCTTGATCTGGATTCGCAGCAGCGCAGCCCGCTTGAGGTGGCGACTACTGTGCGCCGGGCGGTTGACTCGCGCCGGGTGCTCGAGATTGATTATTGGTCTGGTTCCGATGAGCGCTCCACCCGCCAGGTCAATCCGGTGCAGCTGCGCGCTGTCGACGGGTTTACCTACCTCTACGCCACGGACCGCGTCACCGATAACGGTGAGCAGGTGAAGCCTAAGACATTCCGCCTGGATCGGATCGAATCCGCGCGAGTGCTCGACGAGGCGGCGGCGCGGATAACGTCGGAAAGCCCGGACCCGGAAGACCCGCACGGCTTTCTTGCCGAAGACGAGGCGGAGTGGGTGCCGGTGCGCATCGCCGACGGCTGGACGTGGGTCAGTGAATACGACCCGGTAGTCGATATCGAGCCTGCTGAGGATGGCGACGGCTATACCGCGTGGATTCCCGAAGGCGATATTCGCCGCACGGCGGGGTTCTTGTTGAAGCGTTTCCCTGGGGTGCGGGCTACCGATGATGGGGCAGTGGCACGTACGGTTGTCTCGCGCGCGGAAATGGCATTGGCAGCGTATGCTCAACTGCCAGCGTCAGATGATGGCGCATAGAATCTGGACTGTCGCAGCCCCGACGCTGGATACTGGTAACGCCCACCCCCTATTCACTATTGGAAGGTGCACCTCATGCCGACTCTCGGTTGGCCCGAACTGCTGCTCATTCTTATCGTCGTGATTGTGCTCTTCGGCGCTAAGCGTCTGCCGGATGCAGCCCGTTCGCTGGGCCGCTCCATGCGCATTTTTAAGTCTGAGGTCAAGGAAATGCAGCACGATGATGCGCAGGATGCTGGCCAGAACTACCAGCAGCCCCCGCAGCAGCTTCCGCAGGCCCAGCAGCAGCCGCAAGAAGGTTACCCGCAGGGCTACCAGCCGCAGCAGGGTTACCAGCAGCCTCAGCAGCAGCCGCAGCCGGGCTACCAGCAGCCCCCGCAGCAGCCCCAGGCTCAGCCGGGTTACCAGCAACCGCAGCAGGGCTACCAGCCCCCGCAGCAGTAATTAGCTAGTGGCGGAGAAAACGAAGCCCCGGGGTTTGCGGCGTAAGCCGAAAAACCCCGAGGGCGTGATGACGATCGTCGAGCACCTCCAGGAGCTACGCTCCCGGCTGTTCAAGGCCGTGCTGGGTCTTTTCCTCGGCACGATTATTGGCTTCATCTGGTACCAGGTGTCGTTTCATATCGGTCACCTACATGTGCTCTCCCTCGGCGAGCTACTTAAGCGGCCCTATTGTTCGCTGCCTCCCGAATCACGTTTCGGTGGGAATCTGACAGAAGAATGCCGCCTGCTGGCGACCGGCCCGTTTGAGATGTTCATGCTGCGCCTCAAGGTCGGCGCGCTTGCTGGCGTGGTGCTGTCCTCGCCGGTGTGGTTGTACCAAATGTGGGCGTTCATCACCCCGGGCCTGGTGCGCCGCGAACGCCGCGCAACATTTATCGCTGTTACCGCCGCAGTGATCTTATTCTGCGCAGGCGCCGCCCTGGCCTATTTCGTTGTCAACTACGGTCTGGCGTTCCTGCTGGAGATCGGTGACGAGGCCCAGGTGGCTTTCCTCACTGGTGGCGAATACTTCTCGTTTATCCTCGCCCTGCTGTTGGTCTTCGGCGTGAGCTTCGAGCTGCCACTATTCATCGTGATGCTCAATATCGTCGGCGTGCTGGAATACGACACGCTGAAAGACAAGCGCCGCATCATCATTCTTTGCCTGTTCATCTTCGCCGCGTTCATGACCCCGGGTGGTGACCCGGCATCGATGTCGGCCATGGCTATTGCGCTGTGCATCATGGTCGAGATTGCCCTGCAGTTCTGCCGACTCAATGACAAGCGCCGCGCCAAGCAGCGTGCGGAATGGCTGGATCTTGCCGACGATGAAGCATCCGGGCCGGTGCGTTCCTCAGGCCCAATCCAGTCCGAGCCAGTCACTGGCCCCACTGGTTCCCGCCCGGCTGCCTCGACGCTCAATAGGCCCGCGCCGGTGCGTACGACCAACCAGCCGCGCCCCTCGGCGCCACCGGCCTCGTCGCCGTATGGTGCGCCGCAGGCCTCCGCGCAGTCGGGCCAGGCAAAGCCGCTGTCGGAGCGCGAAGGCTCTGACTTCGACGACGTTCTCTAAATGAGCACATTCGCATGGGATGGCACGCAGTTTGTTCCTGCGTCCACCCCGTCTGGAAAACTTCGCGTCGCGGACTCGTGGCGCCAGACCAACGGACATGTCCGACGAATTGACCTGCACCAACAGCGATTTTCGCACTCCACTGCCCAGTATGGTTACCGGGTAAACGGGTCGGCGCTCTTTACCGCTGCGGTGGAGCTCATTCCTGCGGAAGGGGAGTGGTTTCCCCGGCTGAGCCTCGTTGAAGACACCGTGTACCTGGATATTCGGCCGGGCCCAGAGCGTCGGCAAGCACTAACCGTGCAGGTACTACCACCAGGCGATCCACGCACTAACCCCCGGGTGAAGGGCCCTGACCTAGCCCGCACCGGCGCGCTCATCGCCGACGCAGCTAAGGCTGGGGCGCACGAAGTGCTGTTCCGCGACGAACAAGGTCTCGTACTGGAGGCCGGCTATGCCGCGCTGGTCTGGTGGGACGGTGAGGCATTGTGCGTCCCGACGCCTGAGCTGCCGGTCCTGCCGAGTGTGACCCGCTTGGTAGTGGAGCAGCGCGCCCACGAGCTAGGTGTACCAGTGCGCCAGGTGGCCGCCAGACTCGCCGAACTCGATGGCTGCGAGGCGTGGTTACTCAACGCCTACCAGGGGATTCGCTATGTCACCGACTGGGTGGGCGCAGATATCACGCCCGGCGCGCCGCAGCGGTTCACCTCCTGGCGGGAGTTCCTTGACGGGCAGCTCACGCCGGTTCATCAGTAGCGGGCGGCGCGCTCAAGCTCCTCATCCAGATCGATTCCCAAGGCCACGCCAAGTGTGCGGGCCTTCACCCGGGTTTCCTCCCATTCCTCCGTGGGGTTTGAACGAGCCGTGATGGCACCACCGACGCCGTATTCGACGTGGTCGGCGTGGTGGAGGATGGTGCGAATCACGATGGAGAGGTCTGTGCCTCCATTGACGCTGATATAGCCCAGCACGCCCGAATACACCCCGCGTGGAGCGTCCTCGAATTCCCGCAGCAGCTGGACCGTGCGGTATTTCGGGGCACCGGTCATGGACCCGCCAGGCAAGGTGGCGCGCACAGCGTCGAGGGCGCCATTGGTCTTGGTGAGTGTGCCCCGAATCGTGCTGACCATCTGGTGCGCACCAGCGTGGGATTCGATATCGAACAGCAGTGGCACCTCAACTGAGCCTGGTGTGCACACCCGGGATAAGTCATGGCGGAGCAGATCAACGATCATGAGGTTCTCGGCTCGCTCCTTCACCGATTCGTGAAGCTCGGCGGCCAGGCGAGCGTCGGCATGCGGATTGGCCGCACGCGGGCTGGTGCCTTTGATGGGTTTGGCCTCGACCTGCCCGAGGGGGTCGACGGTGAGGAAGCGTTCCGGGGAGGCCGACAACACATGGTGGTCGCCGAAGGCGAGATAAGCCGCGAAGGGGCGCGGGCACAACGTGCGTAATCGCCGGTAGAGCTGCCAGGAGTCCGTGCGGGCCCGCACCCGGATCGAATTAGTCAGACACAGTTCGTAACTCTGGCCGGCGGCGATTTCCTCCTGGCACTGCTCGATGAGGTCGATGTAGTCGTCCCGACTGTGCCGCACCGTCACCTCGCCGCATTCCGGAGCAGGTGGCAGCGGCAGCTGCTGGGCGCGCATGGTGCGTATCCGCTCAGCGGTGTCGCCTACCCACTGGTATTGCTCCTCGGCGACGGATTCGTCGGTCAGCGCCAACACCCAGGCGGTGGTGTCGTCAATGACGACTACGCGATCACTGAAGACAAGTTCAGCCGGCGGAGCACTCGTGCCGGGGTCGATATGGGTGTGTGGGTCCAGCCAACGGCAGGCGTACTCATACCCGAGGTAGCCGACCCAACCGGGGACGAAGGGCAGGGACTCTGGCGGGATATCCGTGCCATCGAGGTCGCGCGCCGCTACTGAGCCCAGGGTGGATTCCACAAGGTCCACTAAGTCGATATCGAGGTCGTGGCTGCCTGCTGTACCGCGGACCCGGACGCCGTCGGGAAGCGCAGTCGCCACTTTCGCCAGCGGCCCGGCTGCGGAACCGCAGATGGATACGCCCGTACCAGTAGCGGAGTCGAGCCACCAGGCGTGGTCGTCCTGCCGGAATATTTCGTCGACAATTGCTTCCGAGGTGGCCTCCACAGCTACCCGTTGCACAAGCACCTGCCAGTGCGGGCGGGTGCCCGACGATAGCGGCACGGATGCGGCCCCCGACGACTGAACGCTGTGCCTACTACCGCCCCGCCGGTGCTGCTGATTCCACTGCCGGGCGCAGTCAAAGAAGCGCTCCAGCAGACTGCGGCCCTGGTGTGAACAAATGGATTCTGGGTGGGCTTGGAGTCCCCACTGCGGGCGGCTGCGCCGGTGTAGGCCCATCACGATGTCCCCAACGAGGGCATCGACCACAATGTCCTCATGTGCGGCGCTTTCGCGCGGGTCAACGATGAGGGAGTGGTAGCGCACCATCGGCACCGGAGAGGCCAGGCCGGCAAAGAGGCCCCCACCGTCGTGACGCACCTCAGCTACCTCACCATGTACCGGGCGAGGCGCCCTGATAACCGATACCCCAGCATCGTGGGCAATGGCCTGCATACCCAGGCAAATACCAAGCACCGGTACCTCGGACTGGGCAATAGCCGCCGCGGACACCCCAAGGTCTGCGGCACAATCCGGGGTCCCCGGGCCAGGGGAGACCACAATCGCGTCGAAACAGCGCAACCACTGGTCAACTTCACCCGGAGCCACCGGAGGGTTGTCGTGGACAATCACCTCGGGTGCGGCGCCGGTGACCACCGCAATATCGTGAGCCACGTTATAGCTAAACGAGTCGTGGTTATCGATGAGCAGTACCCGCATCGTTCTCCGTGGTGTTGGCCCTAGTGTTCATTGCGCTGACGTCGGTGGAATTCTACTGGGCTACCTTGTACTGGTCGGCTCCGTCTTCATCACCGCACTTCGCCGCTCTGATATCGGCACTGCCATCGCATGGGGTCTGGTGACGTTAGTGCTTCCCATCGTGGGTTTTGTGATCTGGGTGTTTGTCCGGCGAACTCGCAAATAACGCCGCGAACTGACACCCTGGCGGCATGAGCGTCCTCGATACCTTCGTCGCCGATCTGGGCTTCACCCCGGACGAATTCCAGCTCGACGCGTGCCGATCCATCACCAACGGCCGCGGGGTGCTGGTGTGCGCCCCCACCGGCTCCGGCAAAACTGTTGTCGGTGAATTCGCGATCCGCCGGGCTCATGAGACCGGCGGTAAGTGCTTCTACACCACACCGATTAAGGCACTGTCGAACCAAAAGTACCGGGACCTGTGTGCGGTCTACGGCGAGGACAACGTCGGCCTGCTCACCGGCGATATTTCCAATAATGGCAGCGCAGACATTGTGGTGATGACCACTGAGGTGCTGCGCAATATGATCTACGCCAAGTCACCGCAGCTGAACCGGCTGCAGTCGGTGGTGATGGATGAGATCCACTACCTCTCCGATAAAGAACGCGGCGCGGTCTGGGAGGAAGTCATCCTGGGCCTGGCAGAGGACGTGCAGATTGTGGGCCTATCGGCGACGGTGTCCAATGCGGAGGAATTCGCCAACTGGCTCACTGAAGTCCGCGGGCATACCGACATCATTGTTTCTGAGCGCCGCCCCGTGCCGCTGCACCAGCACATGATGGTCGGCAACCGACTGATGCCGCTGTTCGCCTCTGACGGCGAGACAGTAAACCGCGATGTGCTGGCCGCTGCCTCCTTGGCGGAGAAGAAGCGGGTGCGGATGGCTCGGCGTACCGACGTTGTGTCCATCCTGCAGCGCCGCGGGATGCTGCCGGCGATTATCTTCATCTTCTCCCGGGCTGGCTGTGATGGGGCGCTGGCACAACTGGGTGCCTCCCGAATGACGCTGACCACCCCGGATGAGCAGGAACAGATCTCGGCGATTATCGACGCCGGTGTGGAAACCATCCCGCGCGAAGACCTCGAACTGCTCATGTTCCGCCGTTGGAAGGCGAGCCTGATGCGCGGGTTCGCCGCCCACCACGCAGGCATGCTGCCGGCCTTCCGGCACATCGTGGAAAAACTCTTCAACGCTGGTTTGCTCAAGGTGGTTTTCGCCACCGAGACCCTGGCGCTGGGTATTAATATGCCGGCGCGCACCGTGGTGCTCGAGCGGCTGGTGAAGTACAACGGTGAGGCCCATGTGGATCTCACCCCGGGCCAGTACACCCAGATGACGGGTCGCGCGGGCCGGCGCGGCATCGACACCGTCGGTAATGCGGTGGTGCAGTGGGCTCCGGCGATGGACCCGCAGTGGGTGGCTGGTCTGGCGTCCACGCGCACCTACCCACTGATTTCGACCTTCGCGCCCGGCTACAATATGGCCGTTAACCTGCTGCGCACGCAGGGCTATGCCGAAGCAACAGCGGTTCTGGGGCGCTCTTTTGCCCAGTATCAGGCCGATGGTGAGGTCGTCGGCGAAGTCCAGGCTCTCGAGCGGGCGAAGCGGCGACTAGAAAAACTTACCGACGCGGCCCAGGCACAGGACCGCGATCTTGACGCGCTGCTGGAGTATCTCGATATTCGTGCGGCGATCACTGCCGAAGAGCGGGATGCCAAACGCCGCAATATTGAGGACCGGCACAAAGAATCGACCGTTGCGCTGCGCAAATTGCGCCGTGGCGATGTGATTGCGATGCCGCGCGGCAAGAAGGTTGAGCTGGTGGCTGTGGTGCGGGAAGAACATGGCGGCGCGAATCCGCGTCCGGTGGTGGTCGGCGAGAAGGGCTTCACCGGCGCTATTGATGCCTCAATATTCCCGGCCGCCCCGACTGTGTTGGGCACGATCAAGGTCCCCAAGGACGCCGCCCATAAGCCGCGGCGTGCGGTGCAGTTGGTGCAGTCGGAGATTGCCCGGCGCAGCATTAAAGGCCCGCGTCGGCTGAAGCGTCGTTCGGTGAAGCCAACGAAGAAGATGAAGGAGCTGCGGGCGAGGCTGCGCGAGCACCCCATGCATGGGGACCCGGCGGCTGATGCGGCGATGGCTGAGGTTGATGCGCTGCGGAAGGCCCAGCGTGAGGTGAAGCGCCTAGAGCAGCGGGTGGCGAAGAAGTCGGACACCTTGGCGAAGATGTTTGACCGCATTTTGGACCTGCTCAGCGAGATGAGCTACGTCGAACGCGGTACTGCGTCTGCCGACGGGGATAGTGCCGAGCCGTGGGTGGTCACTGATGAGGGCGAGCGCCTGGCCCGGATCCACAGTGGTTCGGACCTGCTGGTGGCGACCTGTTTGCGCCGCGGGATCTGGGACGACCTGGACCCGGCAGAACTTGCTGGTGCGGCCTCGGCATTGGTGTTTGAAAACCGTCGCCCCACTGAGGCTGCCGCTGCGGTGCCGACGGAGGCCCTGGCCACTGCGATTAGCAATATCAACCGGCTGTGGGGCGAGCTCACCGCCGACGAGGAGCGCCACAACCTGCCGCTCACGAAGGCACCGGACGCCTCTTTTGCTGGTGCGATGCACCAGTGGACCGCGGGAGCACCGTTGGCGTATGCCTTAGCCGCAGCTGCCGATAATGGTGCTGAGTTGACCCCGGGTGATTTCGTGCGGTGGTGCCGTCAGGTCATTGACCTGCTGGAACAGGTGAAGGTTACGGGCTATACCGACGAGATTCGCCGCAATGCCCGCAAGGCCATTGAGGCGATTCGTCGTGGGGTAGTGGCGCTATACAACGGCTAGCGCACAATTTTGTCGCCACCGCACTTATCGATGGTGAACTGGTCGAGCACACCGTCGGTGACGCCATTGGAGGAGACGATGTCGGCATCATCAGTGACCGTGACGGTGGCGGTGACTTCCAGGGCGCAGCCGGAAAAGTGCAGGCGCTGGTACGTCGATAACCCCTGGGCCCAGACCTCGCGCTGTGCGCCGAAGAGTTTCCAGGACAGGTTGTCCTCGCTGGTGGGGTAGAACTTCGAACCAGCGGTGGCGGTGAGGTAGACCGGGCCGGAGACTAAGTCGCCCTTATTCGACGATGTCAGGTGGCCGCGGGCGTAGGAATGATCGTGGCCAGTGAGCACCAGGTCCACATCATGTGCCTCAATCACGGGCGCGAAGGCGGCGAGCTGAGCGGGGTCCACGCGCTTATCCGTGGAGTTAATGATGGGCTGGTGCAGCATCACAAGCGACCACTGGTGGGGGTTGGTTGCTAGTGCTCGCTCGAGGAAAGCGGCTTGGGCGCTGTAGCCCAAGTAGTTGCCGGTGAGCACCACAATGCGCACGCCCTGGTAATCGACGTAGAAGCTCGAATCAGGAAATTGTGCCGGCCCATTGAGCGGATGGGTGAAGTGGTTGCGGTAGGCCCGTGCGGTCGGGTCCGGGCCGTCGTCTTTAAGCCAGATCTCGTGGTTGCCCAGTGCGGTGAGCATCGGGGTATTCGGGGCCTCAGGGCCTATGCCGTTGTACCAATCGGACCATTGCTTGTCCTGGCCGGAGTGGTTGATCATGTCACCGCCCTGCAGCAGCAATTTAGCCTCAGGGTTGTCGTTGAGCGCTGTGTGGGCGGTAATCGGCCAGTGGGTGGTGAGCCCATTTTGGGCATCGCCGACATACAGCACGTCGAAAGGCTCATGACTATTGGCGGCGGTGGTGAATCGGTACCACTGGCTGTGCTGGTCGCCGAGGCGTACCCGGTAGGTGTACTCAGTACCACCGGCTAGGCCAGTGAGTTCGACGAACTGGAAGAAGCGGCCATCGTATTCGTCTTTGGTTATTGCTGGCACGCTGATGAGCTGGCCATTGCCGGTGCGGTATTCAACACTCGTGTTTTCGCTGGGGCTGCGGAAGGTGATGGTGACACCGTGGGCGCCATCAGCGCTGGGCGCGACAATGACTCGCTCAACCGGGGAGTGGGGGTCGACCTGGTTATTGACGGTGGCGTTTTCATATTCGCCGTACGGCCCGTTGTCTCCGTAGAGGACATCATCGAGTTCGCCAAGAATTTTTTGGGTTGCTTCGCCAGTGGCGGAGTTGAGTGCGGCGGCGGGCCCGGCGGCAGCGGTGAGTGCGGTGGCGGCTGTGAGGGCGGCGGCGAGTACTGAGGCGCGGCGGTCCAAAGCAGAAACCTTTCCTATGCGGTCGAGTGGGAGCAGCGTTGTGTGCAAACCTCATTAGTGTGACGAGGTGGGGTCACAGCTTCCTGACCAGCATCTGAACATGACATGAACCTAGAAGTTTTCTGCTCTGTGCTGCGGCAGCACTATTGTCCCCACGCGCCTCATTAGTCCCAGGCGTCAAATCTGTACCGTGGGGCACATGACATCGCCGGACACCACTTTCGACGCAGCGGTTTATACCGACCGTCTTCGGCGCGCAGCTGCCTGCGCTACTGACCAGCATCTGGCCGGTTTCATCCTTGGAGAAGGCCCTGACCTGCAGTATTTCCTGGGCTCAACGGTCAGCTCATATGAGCGTCTCACCGCTTTAGTCATTCCCGCCGCCGGCACCCCAACCCTGCTGATGCCCGCTGTTGAACGCGACGCGCTGGCCAACTGCCCAGTCACTGATCTCGATATCAAGATTGATCTGTGGACCGACGGCAATAACCCCCACCAGCGCACCGCCGCGGCCTTAGCGGCCTCGGAGGGCGACCGCGTCGGCATCGGCTCCTCGCTGACCGCCGACCACATATTGCCCATCTTGGATCACCTGCCCGCAGCACACCCGGTGCTGGCAGCTCCGGCGCTGCGTGAGCTGTGCATGTCCAAGGACGCCGCCGAACTTTCTGATTTACAAGGCGCCGCCGATGCCATCGACCGGGTCCACGCCCAGGTGCCTGCACTACTGCAACCAGGGCGCACTGAGCGTGCGGTGGCAGAGGACTTACACCGCATCATCCTCGCCGAAGGCCACTACGCAGTGGATTTCGTCATTGTGGGATCCGGTCCGAATGGGGCCAACCCACACCACAGTTTTTCTGACCGAGTGCTTGCCGACGGTGACGTCGTCGTGGTCGATATCGGCGGCAGTTTCGGGGCTGGCTACCACTCCGACTGCACCCGCACCTACGTCATCGGAACCAACCCACACGCCGAGGAGGTCTACGCGGTCCTGCACCGCGCCCAACAGGCCGCAGTGGCAGCGGTGCGGCCTGGTGCGACTGCTGCTGATATCGATGCGGCAGCCCGTAGCGTCATTACCGAGGCCGGCTATGGCGAGAATTTCATCCACCGCACCGGCCACGGCATTGGTTTAAGTGTCCACGAAGAACCGTTCATTATGGCCGGGAATAATATTGAGCTTGCCGAGGGCATGACCTTTTCCGTCGAACCTGGCATTTATCTTCCCGACGAATTCGGGATGCGGCTCGAAGACATCGTCGTCGTTACCGCCGATGGTGTGCGCAGCCTCAATAATTGCGACCGAGCACTTGTCCCCACCACACAAGGAGCCCTGTGATGACCAACACGCAGCATGTGCTGATCCTTGGCGGAACCTCAGAGATCGGCGGTGAGGTCGCCCAACGGCTGGCACCGGGGGCGGTGGTCACCCTCGCCGCCCGGCGCGTCGAAGCACTCGGCCCCGTAGCGGAGAAATTAACCGCAGCCGGGGCTCGTGAGGTCCACACCGTATTTTTCGACGCCGATGATCTGGGCTCCCATGAGGCTGTTCTCGACGAGGTGTGGTCGCATGGCCCGGTGACCACCGCAGTGATCGCATTCGGGGTCTTGGGCAATCAGGATGCCGATGAGCGCGATGGTAGGCGCACCGCAGCCATTATCCACACTGATTTCACCGCCCACGCCGCTATCGCCACCTCCTTGGTCTGCCGCATGGAGGCCGCAGGTGGCGGGCGCATTCTGGCTTTCTCGTCCATTGCTGGGGCGCGGGTGCGCCGCCCGAACTATATCTATGGTTCCGCCAAGGCCGGGCTTGATGGGTTCTTACAGGGATTGCAGGACCGTGTGCATGGCGGGCCGGTACAGCTGACTATTGCCCGGCCTGGTTTCGTCATTGGCCGCATGACCGAAGGCATGGATCCCGCGCCCATGTCGTCCACCCCAGATCAGGTCGCCGACGCCTCGGTGGCCGCCCTCGATGCTGGCAAGGACGCGGTGTGGATTCCAGCTGGGATTGGGGTGCTCGCCTGGATTACCCGGTGGGTGCCGCGCCCGGTGTGGCGCAGGATGCCGCGATGAGGCCGGGGGCACTCCCGCCGCGGGCGCTCATTATCGGTGGAACTGACGACGCTCGGGACCTGGCGCGCCGGCTACAGGCCGATGGGTGGCTTGTGACCACTGCGCTTTCCGACGAGGCCGGCGATGCGGCTTTGCCGGTGGGTCAGGTGCGGATCGGCGGTTTTGGTGGGGCGGCCGGTATGGCCCGGTGGCTACTGGAATCCCAGACTGATGTCATCGTCGACGCCGCAGTACCGCTTGCCCAGCGCATTTCCGATACCGCCGCAGAAGCAGCCCGGGCTACGGGTGTGCCATTGGTGGTGTTGCTGCGCCCGGAGTGGGAACCAGAGCGGCTGGATAAGTGGATTCCGGTGGACTGCCTAGCTGCAGCTGCCGACGTTGTGCGCGATCGTTTCCGGGCGCCGCTGCTGGATGTGGGGCCGCAGTCTGTTGCGGACTTCGCCTCCGATACGCAGGGCCGCTACCTTATTCGCGCCAATCACCGGCCCAGTGGTCCGCTGCCAAGCACCTATACGGTTGTTCCCGATTCAACTGAGCGCGATGTGGCGAGTGAACGCAAACTCATGCGTGACTACGCGGTGGACTGTGTGGTGGTCACCAATACCGGCAGTGCAGCCGGGGCGGTGACGCTGGAGGCAGCCCGGAATTTAAAGAAAACCGTGGTGATGGTGCAGCGTCCAGCTTTGCCGGGCGCATCTATTGCTGATGTGGCCCATGACGTTGGCACCGCCCAGCGCTTGCTGCGCCGGGTGGCGTGGACGCGCTAGGTCCCTAGCTGTTGTGCTCATCCTCGTGCTCGGCGAGGTTGAGCACCGCAGAACGCCAGTAGTTGAACTCCTCAGGGTGGTCCTCGCGGTAGCGCTTGACTGCGCGGATGCCCTGGTTGACGCGCTCAATTTCTTCATCGGTGATGTCTTCGCCCTCAGCGCCGACGAAGATCACCGCACCGGAGACCGCAGTAGTGGGGTCAGTGAAAAACGCGGGATTGCCGGTGGCCGCAGTATTGCGGCCCAGGGAAGCAACCGGGTTGGGTTCTGCGCCCTCATCCTTTGCGGAGGAGGAGTACAGCGCGGCGTAGGTGGAGCCGTCTTCTTGGAAGGCAACGCTGACGCGGTCTTCCTCGACGCCGCCGAGGAACTGCGAGGCGTGCTCGAGTTCGAAAACAATGCGCCGGTTCGTCAGGTCCGGGTTGACGAGGAAGCCGTTAAGCACTGGCAGAGAACCTTTCGTGGGGTGAAATCGGAGGTATTCTCACCGATTTCACCGCATCCCGGCCCATTCGGATACTCGAGGAACGCCCTATTGACGAGAGTTCACCAAGCATTCACCGCGCGTCAACATTAACTGGGGTGTGCGCTCAGCAGCGCAGAGTTGACGTCAAAAACAAACCCATTCGGCGCCAGTACCCGCACGATGACATCAGCAACCGCCTCATCAAGGTCCACCAACACCAACCCATGCCAGGCGGTGATAATCACCGACGTGCGCGTCTGGGCCAGCATCCGCGCCTGCTGAGAACTCAACACACCGTTGACCAAGCCAGCGCCAAGACTCACCCGCCCATCCGGCTGCCCAAACCAGCCCACCGGGGCAGTGGGGGCCTGCTGGGGCGCACCGGCCGAACCGCGCCGATACGGAGTGCGCAGCACCTGGTGGACCTCAGCTATCGCAGCCAGGTCGCCGCCAGCGTCGGCAAGCACCTGGGCAAGCTCTACCAAAGCAGGCACCGCGGCATCCCGGCTGACCACCACACCTGCGGGGCGGCCATTAATAATGAGCTCCACCTCGGACCCATCACAGGCCAATAACCCCAGTTCAGGGCCTTCTGCGAGAATATCGCCGCGCCCATCATCAAAACCCACCAACACCGCACCGAGCTGCGGGCACTGCTGGCAAAACAGCCGCGCCAACTCGCCCATATCCAGCCGGCCACCACTGCGACCACTCAACGGCGACACCACCGTGCGCACATGCGCCCGCTGCGGGTGCGCCGACCACGCCCCAGCAGCCAGGAGCATCTCCACCACACCATCGGGGTCACTGGTGGGGATCTGCAACTGGCCACGGCGGGTCAGCTGCACAGTGCCATCACCGTGGTGGTCGGCGGCATCGGCGAAGGCCGCAAAATACTCAGCCGGCACAGTCGCAGCGGGGAAACGCAGCTCCACCGGGCGCGCAGCGTTATCAGAGTCGCTCATTGGTGTCACTGTAGTGGGCTACACGTAGGATGTCGGACATGAAGCGCGTCCTGTTTGCCCTCTACATAATCGCCGAACTCGTTGCCATCTGGGCCCTGGCTCAATGGATCGGCTGGCTGTGGACTGTCCTTGTCATCATGGCGCTGTTCTTCTTCGGCATGATTTTCGCCGCAGTCCAAATGCGAAAAGTCGCCGAGGCCTCCTTAACCGGGCAGCGGCCCGGCCGTGTTGTTGCCGATTCGGCAATGGTGTTTGTCGGCAGCATCTTCGTTGCGCTGCCCGGCCTGGTCAACACCATCTGTGGCCTGCTGATGATCGCCCCGCCGACACGCACAATGCTGCGCCGCATTATCAGCCGGGCCACCATGGCCTGGATTGAAAACACCGCAACATCCTCGATGACCATCGTGCGCACCAATATGAAATCCAAGGGCTACGACCCCGACGCTGGCCAGGGGCTGTTCGGCACACCCAACCAGGGCACTACCGGCCACACAGGCACCGACCAGACCATTATCGATATGCCCGACGACGTCGACGACAATCGAGATCACCGCGACGGCCGTGCCTAGTCGCATCTCACCTGCCTACACCGCCCTGCTGCGCCTCATCGCTGCCGCAGCGGGCGGTGCCTCATTATCGCTGTCCTTCCAGCCCATCGGCTGGTGGGTGCTTGGGCCCTTATCCGCCGCGCTGCTCGTGCTCGCACTGGCGGGTCGGCCCCGGTGGTGGCTTGCCGTAGTCATCGGCCTCATCTGGGGCGCGGTGCCTGCCCTGATGTCCCTGGGCTGGATCGGCGAATTCGTCGGCAATGGCCCGTGGCTGGCGCTATGCCTGACCCTGGGCATTGTGCAGATCGCTGCCGCACTCGGTGTGTGGCTCATCACCAACGCCCGGCTGCACCCAGCACTCATCATCGTCGGCACCGCCAGCTGGATTATCGCCATCGAGGCGGTACTGGTCCGCTGGCCCTTTGGTGGTTTCCCGTGGCTGCGGCACGCCTTCGGCCAGGTCGGTGGGCCCATCGCGCAGACCGCAATCATCGGCGGCGCGCCCCTGGTGAGCTGGCTGACCTGCCTTATTGGTACTGCGTGTGCGGTGGCCATCCTGCGCTGGCAGCCGAAAACCTGGGTGAGCAGCGGGGTAGTGGTGGCCATCGTCGCCGCACTCAGCAGCGCCGCCCCACTGTTTCGCGACTCAGAGCCCAGTGCTGAGCAGCCCGGCGCGGCGCGGTCTATTCGGGTCGCCGCGGTGCAGGGCAATGTGCCCAGGTTGGGTCTGGAGTTCAACGCCCAACGCCTGGCGGTGCTGCGCAACCATGTTGACGCCACCATCGAACTGGCGCAGCGGGTACAGGCTGGCCAGGAGGCGCAGCCAGACGTTGTTATCTGGCCGGAGAACTCCGCCGATGTGTCGCCCTTCATTGAGCCCCAGGCGCAGCGGATGATCGAACAGGCCGCGAACGCCATTGCCGCCCCCATCATCGTCGGCACGTTCACGTATACCGACGGGGTGCAAAACACCATGGTGGTGTGGGACCCGGACACAGGCGCGGGGGAGACCCACGAGAAAATTCACTTACAGCCCTTTGGCGAGTGGATGCCGATGCGTGATTTCCTCGCCCATTTCAGCGACATGGTGGAGCTAGCCGGCGATATGAAGCCCGGTCATGGTGACACTGTGGTGCATGCCGACGGTATCGCCGTCGGTATCGCCACCTGTTTTGAGGTGATCTTTGATGATGCCTACCGCACTGCGGTCAATAATGGTGCCCAGATTTTGGCGACGCCGACTAATAACGCCACTTTCGGCTACACCGATATGAGCTACCAGCAGCTGGCGATGAGCAGGCTGCGCGCCATTGAGCACAACCGCACCGTCGTTGTGGCCGCCACCTCGGGGGTCAGCGCCATTGTGCGTCCCGACGGCACTGTGGCGGCGTCGACGAAGATTTTCGAGCAGGCTGTATTGACGTCGACAGTGCCGTTACACACGCAGCGCACTATCGCAGCCCGGTGGGGCGCTAGTGTTGAGTGGGGCGTCGTCATCATCGCCATGATGGTGGCCGCCGCAGCCGTGATCCGGCGCGACTCGTCGGCCAACAGCTAACAGGAGAAACCATGACCGCGACAGCAAAGCCCAGCGACTCTACTTTGGTCATCATTCCGACCTTCAATGAGCGGGAGAGTTTGCCGCTGGTTGTCCAGCGGCTGCGCGAAGCAGAACCGCATGTTGATGTGTTGATCGTCGACGATAATTCGCCCGATGGCACCGGTGATATTGCCGATGAGATGGCCAGCGCCGATGAGCAGATCCACGTCCTGCACCGTAAGAAGAAGGACGGCCTGTGGGACGCCTACCGCACTGGTTTTGAATGGGGCCTAGAGCGGGACTACAAGGTGCTGTGCGAGATGGACGCCGATGGCTCCCACGCACCAGAGCAGCTGCACCGGCTGCTCAATGAGATCGACGACGGCGCCGAGCTGGTTATCGGTTCGCGCTATGTACGCGGTGGCCGCACCCGCAACTGGCCGAAGTCACGCTATCTGCTCTCCCGGGGCGGCAATGTGTATATCGCCCTGGCCCTGGGCACCGATATTGCTGATATCACCGCCGGCTACCGCGCTTTCCGACGCGAAGTGCTCGAGGAGCTTGACCTGAGCTCCATTGGCGGGGCGGCCTATATGTTCCAGACTGAGTTGGGCTGGAAGGCCGACCAGGCGGGTTTCTATGTCGAGGAGGTGCCGATTACCTTCGTGGAGCGTGAGTACGGCGAGTCCAAGATGGACCCGAGCTTCGTATTGAAGTCGCTGGCCAATGTCACCACCTGGGCGGCCAAGCACCGCGCGACCCAGGTGAAGGATTTCGCCACCGAGGTTGGCAGCCTGTTGGGCAATGAGCTCAAGCATGAGGTGGAAGTCGCCAAGCGTAAGCGGCGCCGCTACAAGCTGTAGTCCAGATTCCACACAGTAAAAAGCGCCCGCCGGTTATGGCGGGCGCTTTTGCGTGGTTCTTGCGGCTAGCTGGGCGAGTTATTTCTTGCCTTTGGCGGCAGCCTCGGCGGCTTCGGCCTCCTGCTGCTGCTTGAGCAGGCGCGCGGCATTGCGGCGACGCTTGCGCAGCAGGTCAATGCGCTCGTCGAGAAGCACATCGAGCTCCTCAATGGAGCGGCGCTCACGCAGCATGTCCCAGTGGGTGCGCGGCGGCTTGACCGGCTTGGCCTCGGTGCCTTCGCCCTCAATGAGCTTGCCGACCTTACCGTTCTTACACAGCCATTCGCCGGGGATTTCAGCATCGTCGGCGAACGGGACCTCGTAGATCTCGTTGTCCTCGGTCTGGTACTTCACCATCCGGCGTGGGGCCAGGTCGTGGTCGCGATCCGTCTCATAGGACACGGCACCCATTCGGCTGCCTCGCAGAACTCGGTCTGCCATTGCGTTCCTCCCTTAAAGCGCACGCGCATCAGCGGGCCAGGACGGCCCTGATAGTCGACCTCCGAGTATAACCCGGAGCTTGGTCGATACTACAGAAAACGGAAAGGGGATAGGCTAAGCGGCATGACAGCCAGCGCCCGGAACCACTGTGAGTGGTGTGGCCGCGAGATTGAATCACCACCGCGCGGTCGGCGCCGCAAGTACTGTGGCCATGCCTGTCGGCAGCGTGCCTACGAATCGCGCCGCGGCGGCAGGGGAGTCCAGCCCGGTGAGGGCGTCACCATGAGCCAGGCCACCGCTGACCGACTGCACGACGGACTATTCGAATTGCGCTGCGCCGCAGAAGATATCCATACCGCCGCTGTGGAGAAAGCCTCGCACGACGATATCAAGCACATGGCCACTGAGCTCATCGAACTGACCCGTGAGCTGGACAAATTACGGTAGCCCAACTCGTCGGGGTACGTATTTGAGCAGGCGGCAATGTCATGGTTTGTTGCTCAGGCAGATACGATGGATTTATGAAGAAGACGCTGTTGACTCTCTTCGCTGTTGCGATGGTCACCCTGGCTATCGTCATTGTTGGCCCGGTGTTGTACCGGCTCGTGACGTCTGAGGGTGTCAAAACCGGTGACTTCACGACCGCCGATATGCCCGCTGCGAGCGTCGGCATTAACGGACAGTGGGAAGTTATCCCAGGTAGTGGCCCTAATGCTACTGCGGTGGGGTACACCTTCAACGAGCTGTTGCCCTCTGATGCGCGGACCACCTCCGGTAATACCCGCGAGGTCACGGGCCAGGTGGAGGTCAAGGACGGCAAGCTTGCCGACGGCACGATCACGGTCGATATGACCTCCATGTCGTCGGATATTGAGCGTCGCGACGTCAATGTGCGGATGACGATTTTCGATACTGATCGCTATCCGACGGCCACCTTTGAGGTCGCCGAGCCGGTGGATATCTCCGATGTGCCTGACGATGCGACATCGCAGACGGTAGAGGTTCCTGGCCGGTTGACGATTCGTGGTGTAACGCAGGACGTCACCGTGCCTTTAGAGGTCACCCGTACTGGTGAGAATGTGTTGCTCTCTGGCGATATCACTATTAATCGTCTCGACTATGGGGTGCGTGTTCCTGACTTCGCGGCCGCTTTGGTGGATGAAGACGGCGAGCTGAATATTCGCCTTGTTTTGGAGCGAGTTCGCTCCTAAGCCCTGCAAGGAACGCAATGCTATTTCGGCACTTCCGTGGCCACCTCTATGCCGAGGCTCTTTTAGCTGTTGGTCTAGTGACGCTTTTTGCCGCGATTTTTCCGCAGCACCCAGCTGTGCGGCAGCTGACCACCACAATGCCGTTTGCCCAGTTCGTGGCGTTTTTGGCGCCGGTGTCATTATGTGTGTGCGTGCTGGGGGTGGTGTTGGCGGTATTGGCCCATTATCCGGTGCGGTCTTTTCGTCTCTGGGTAGCCTCAGTGGTCTGGATTATTTCCGGCATTATTTTTGCACTGGCTCCGGCAGGTTTTTATTTTCCAGAACGCGCACCAGCTATTGAGGCGCAGGCAGCTGCTGCCGATGACGGCGCGGGGAGGTCTATTCGGATAATGACCTTTAATACCCAGGGCGCATTCACTAAAAATGATCTGGAAACAATCTTTTCTGAATATGACCCGGATATTCTGGTGCTGCCGGAAACCCCGCATAGGGACCTCGTGCGCTATGTAGCCGATCTTGACTACCCAGGCTATGTACGGGGCACGCCACCGTGGGGACGTCTCAAGCAGTTCGCGGACCAGGTGGCGCCCACAACAGTGATTGTCAATAATCGCCTTGGCCATTCGCGGCTCGTTGAGGGGCCGATTACTCGATCCGGCACGGTGAGCCTGGAGTTCGACGATCCGGGGCTGCCGCGCATTATCGGCCTGCATACCGCCTCGCCGAAACCGGGATTGATGGATGTGTGGCGTGCCGATCTGAATCGCAGCGTTGCCTATGGCGAAGATTTTGATGCTCCGATCATTATGGCCGGGGATTTCAATGCGACGCTGCGGCATGGGCCGATGGCTCGTCGTTCTGCATTGCTTGATGCTGCACGCCAGTGTGACCATTTTCCGGGCGGCACCTGGCCGGCGGCGAGCCCAGCTAGTCTGCGCGCGCAGATTGACCATGTATTTATTACCGCGCCGCTGCAAGCTACTGACTGTGCGGTACATCGGATAGGCGATTCGGATCATGCTGCGTTTATCACGACGATCCGGGTCCCGGAGACAGCCTAACAACGGCGCCACTACACCCGTCATTACGTCACTGTGACGTAATGACGGTTAGAGTGGAGCTACCACCAATAAGACCTAGAGGACACCTTATGAACGTTGCCACCCTCGAGCGGATGCTGCGGATGCGTTATGTGCGCGCCACGCTGCTCATCATCTTCATCGCCGTCATGGTGCTCGAGAAGGCGTGGATTTTCGTCCTCATCGGCTTGGCATTCCTGGCGCTGGCGGTCTACCAGATAAAGCAACTACGCGAAGAGCTACCTGTAATGCAGGAAAAGGAACGCAATGAGCAGTCCACACCCGGCGTAGCCGAGGAAGACTGATCTCATGGCGCTAGCGCGTGGGTAGACGACAATATCCCAGCTCAACAATTGTCCGATAATATACATTATGACATTTACGCCACGTGGTGCTGAACCCCAGTTTCAGTACACCCCACCCCACGGCATATAGCCGGCACGCCAGCTACTCCTTGCGCGCCTCATTGATCGCAAGAAAGCTGCCGGCGAAACACAACAGCGCACCAACCCAGGCGATCGTGGACCAGCCCGGGAAGAAACTCTTCGCGGACAAGACCACGAGAACGCTCGCCATAAGAATCAGTACGACGGCGATGGCACGCCAATTACGCGGAGTCTTCATAACCGCCAAGTCTAGTGACCCCGACTGAGGCTGCCTTAGTCGCAGCAGCCGTCGGTGCACCCGTCGGTACCGCAGCAACCATCGCCCGGCTGAGCATCAAGGGCTCGACCGGCAGCTAGCGCACATCCGTCGCCCTTCCATGCCTCGACGCCTTCGCGCACAGCCAGTGCGGCAATAACGAGCGCGGCAGCCGGGTCTGCCCACCACCAGCCAAGCCACGAGTTCAATACCAAGCCGATAAGCACAGCTACCGACAGGTACGAACACATCAAGGTCTGCTTAGAGTCGGCAACAGCACTTGCTGAACCAAGCTCCATGCCTGCACGACGCTCTAAGAAGCTCACCAGGGGCATCACGACGGCACTAATAGCCACCAGGACAATGCCCACCGTGGAATGGTCAGCAGCTTCGCCTTGGGTCAGCGACAGGACCGAGTCAAAAGTGACATAGGCAGCAAGCGCGAAGAAGGCCATCGCAATGACACGAAGCGTGGACTTTTCCCATTTTTCAGGCGACTGGCGCGTGAATTGCCAAGCAACAGCAACTGCCGAGGTCACCTCGATAGTCGAGTCCAAACCGAAGCCAATTAGAGCACCCGAGGAGGCCAAGGTGCCTGCGGTAATCGCAATAACAGCTTCAATGAGGTTGTAGATGATCGTCGCTGCGACAATCAGGCGAATGCGCCGACCGAGAACGTGTTGCCGCTCGACCGACGGGGCCACCGGGGCCGCTTGTGTTTCAGTAATGGTTAGCATGAGCACTCTTCTCCCCCGCAACACACCGGATCGGTGCGCACGGTAACGGCTAGCAGTGCGTCTAACGCTTCTGCCAGGTGTGGGTCGGACAGGGAGTATCGCGTTCGACGCCCATCGGCGACACGGTTGACCAAGCCACACCCGCGCAAACAGGCCAGGTGGTTGGACATGACCTGGCGCGAGACGCCCATATCGTCGGCAAGCTCAGAGGGATAGCGCGAGGCTTCCTTGAGCTCAAGGAGGATTCGGGTGCGAACCGGGTCAGATAGCGCATGCCCGAAACGCGACAGCGCCTCAAGATGAACCGTGGGTAGTGCAATACTCATAGCCGTAACAGTACATCGTTCGCTGTATTCACGAAAGGGTGAACTATTGGGGGTGGCTGCTAACCACACCTAAACCCCTAAACCCCCTGTCTCGAATTGCTGCACATCACCGCTGAACAGTACGGTGAGCAAGGTTTTCGTTACATACTTACGGCCCGCTCACCCAGCTAGACCACATCCGCCTAGTCATCACTTTTCCGCCCCACAACCCACCAACCCACACCGGCGCCCGGCCGAGCCGGAACGTATGTGCGGTTATAGGAGCCCCATGAGTTCAACCACCACCGCCGAGCACCCCACCCCGGTGCACGTCGAAGGCGCCAACGCCCCCACCGGCGTTATCGAATCCTTCCGCTACGCCTTCTCCTCGGTCTCACGACTACGCACCGAAGTCCTCGCCGGACTGGTCGTCGCGCTCGCCCTCATCCCCGAGGCGATCTCGTTCTCCATCCTCGCCGGCGTCGACCCCCGGGTAGGCCTATTCGCCTCCTTCACCATGGCCGTGACCATCGCCTTCACCGGCGGCCGCCCCGCCATGATCTCCGCCGCCACCGGCGCGATCGCACTAGTCATCGCCCCAGTAGCCAAGGACTACGGCCTGAACTACCTCATCGCCACAGTGATCCTGGCCGGCATTTTCCAGGTCCTGCTAGCCCTCATTGGGGTAGCCAAGCTCATGCGCTTCATCCCACGCAGCGTCATGGTCGGCTTCGTCAACGCCCTGGCAATCCTGATCTTCTCCGCCCAGATTCCGCACCTCCTCGGTGTCCCCTGGCTGGTCTACCCGCTGGTCATTGGTGGTTTGCTGATCGTCTACCTCTTCCCCCACCTCACCACCGCGGTGCCCGCTCCCCTCATCGCCATCCTGGTGCTCACCATCCTCGTGGTCACCGTCGGCTGGGACGTTCCCGACGTCGCCGACCAAGGCGAACTGCCGAAAAACCTGCCGGCACTACTACTGCCCGACGTGCCCCTGACCTTCGAGACACTGAAGATCATCGCGCCCTATGCGCTGGCCATGTCCATCGTCGGCCTGCTCGAGTCCCTGATGACCGCCAAGCTCGTCGACGACATCACCGACGTGCACTCCGATAAAACCCGCGAAGCCCTCGGCCAGGGCACCGCGAACTTCGTCACTGGCTTCTTCGGCGGTATGGGCGGCTGCGCCATGATCGGACAGACCATGATCAACGTGCGCGCATCCCGTGCCCGCACCCGCCTATCTACCCTGCTGGCCGGTATTTTCCTGCTGATTCTGGTAGTCAGCCTCGGCGAAATGGTGGGCCTTATCCCCATGGCCGCGCTGGTGGCGGTCATGATCATGGTGTCGGTCTCCACCATGGACTGGCACTCCATTCACCCCAACACCCTGCGCCTGATGCCGCTATCGGAAACCGGCGTCATGCTCACCACCGTCATCGCCACCCTGGTGACCCACAACCTCGCCGTCGGTGTCATCACCGGTGTGCTGGCCGCCATGGTCATGTTCGCCCGCAGGATCGCACACCTGGTGACCGTGCAGAAGGTCGAAGAGCTCGACACCAACCACGATGGGCAAGTCGATACCCGCCGCTATTTGGTCAGTGGCCAATTATTCTTCGCATCCTCCAATGACCTCGTCTACGCCTTCGACTACACCGATGATGCCAAGCACATCATTATTGACTTAACCGGTGCCGATATCTGGGACGCCTCGACGGTGGCAACACTGGACGGCATCGTGCACAAATACCAGCAGCGCGGAAAGGACGTCACCATCACCGGACTCGATGGGGCCAGTCTGGCCCGACTAGAACGCCTCTCCGGCAATTTCGGTGCCGCCCATTAACTGACCCGAAAAAAACACACATCTCCCCGCCCCCAACGCTTGTGGGGACGGGGAGATTTTGTGTTCGCGAATCGCCTAGCTAGGCCGTCGACGAAACCCCGTCGCCGGGGCCGACATGATCCGGTGTGACATCGGCATGCCGCAATGCAGCATCATCACTGGTCTTCCGGCCCCAATAGAACAGGCCAGTGACCAACGAGCCAATAAAGAGCACACCCATCCCCACCAGCAGCGGGTACGGGCCGAACTGGTAGATCAGCGGGATGGCGATTGCGGTAATCAGACCACCGCCGAAGAACGGCTCAAAGACCAGCTGCTTATAGCCGAAAGCCTCAAAGCAGGGCGACTTGCCCTCCGGGTCGACAATGCGCATGAGGATCAGGCCGGTGGCGGTGACACCCATGGACTGGCCGAAGTCACCGATACCGCGCTCTAGCCAGAACGACGGGATAGTGCGCGGCACCATCCACAGCAGCAAGAACAGGTTCACGGCAATACCGCCGACACACAAGATGAGGAAGGCCCAGAAATTCGCGGCAATAGCCTGCAGCGAGATGGTGGCCAAGGCAGCAACGACGAGCACGTCAAGGGCGAAGCCCTGGATACGCATCATCAAACCTGGGTCGACCAAATGGCCAATACCGAGCTTATTCATGGCGATCTGCAAGAAAATGCCGCCCAGCATGGCCAGCGGGAACAGCGGCACGTATGCCAACAGTTCAACCTTATCCGCCCACAGCATCTGCTCAACCCACTGCAAAAACTCCAGCAAGCCAACACCAATGATGATGGCCAAAGCAACGAAGGACATGTGCAGCGATAGCGGCTCAATCGACGACGGGCGCGACGTGAGGCTGCCGGCAGTGTACTGCTCATCCTTGCCGAACAGGCCACGCTGCTCAGCCAGGGACTGCTCGTAGACGTCGGTCACAACCTCAGTGCGGCCGGTGCGGATAGCCCAGTTGATCACGCCGACGCCGATTACAATGCCGCCAACCAGACCGATGGTGGCCACACCAATGGCAAGGTCGGCGCCATCAGACCAGCCGACTTCCTCGAAAACGGGAATCATGCCGGCTGCGGTGCCGTGGCCGCCTTCAAAACCAATTTCGATAAGCGCGCCGGCCATCTCCGGGATACCGAAGAATGGCGCCAGCACAAGCACTGCCAGCAGCAGGCCAATGACGTACTGGCCGGAAGCAAACGCCACGCCCACAGACAGCTGGGGGCCAGCGAGATCCACTACGGTGCGCGGCCCGGGCAGCTTCTGGCCCAGGAATAAGGTGGCAAAGACCACCGAGATCAGCAGGCCCGGTAGGGACTTCCACACTTCCAGCGTGTCCGCTCCCAGCAGGCCGGATTCGGTGAAACTGTCATTGCCGAATAGGGCCATAATCTGGCCGAAAACATCCGGCCCTAACGCCAGCGCAATGAAGCCCGCGACGATGGCGGAGGGCAAGAACAGGTTCTGCACCCAGCGCACACGCATCCGGATGAACTTGCCGACCAGCAGGAATAGGCCAAGGAGGAGAAGAGCTAGACCTACGGAATTTGGGGTCATGATGAATTACATTCTCAATCAGCTATCGAGCGCAGCCAGAGCCGCGTCGTAGTCGGGTTCTTCAGTGATTTCCGGGACAACCTGGGAGTAGATGACGCCACCATTGGCATCAGCAACAACCACAGCGCGACCCAGCAGTTGCGCCAGCGGCCCGTCGGTCTGCACCACACCAAAGGCCTCGCCGAATTCACGGCGGAAATCCGAGGCGGAGATAACACCGTCGATTCCTTCAGCGGCGCAGAAACGGCCCAGTGCGAACGGCAGGTCGCGGGAGATATTGACCACCGTGGCATCACCACGCTCAGCGGCGATCTCATTGAAGCGGCGCACCGAGGCCGCGCACACGCCGGTATCAACCGACGGGAAGATATTGAGGACGAGTTTCTTGCCGGTGAGTTCCTTATTCGACAGTGCCTTCAGGTCAGTACCAGTGACCGTGAAAGACGGCAGGGATTCACCTGCGGTAGGCAACGTTCCGGACAGAGTTACGGGGGTGCCCTGGAAGGCAGTGGTATCAGTCATATGTCCCGTTCTACCTATTCAGCAGTAATGGCGCTGCGCGCCTCGTGATATACAGCTTGGGACATCGAGCGACCTGCACGCATTCCGGAGAACACACAGCCACCAAGGAATGTGCCCTCCAGTGCGTTGTTGCCGTGCATTCCGCCGCCACCAAAACCGGTGGCCTCACCAGCAGCCCACAAACCGTCGACGACCTGGCCGTCGGCACCAAGCACGCGGCCTTCGAGATCAGTTTCAATACCGCCGAGGGTCTTCCGGGTGAGCATACGCAGCCGCACCGCAATAAGCGGACCATGCTTTTTGTCGAGAATCTTATGCGGGCTCACACACCGGATGAGCTTGTCCCCAAGGAATTTACGGGCCACCCGCGTGTAGTTGACCTGGTAGTCCTTGCTGAAATTATTGTCGACCTGCATATCGCGGGCCTCGATCTGGTGGCGCAGCTGCGCGGCGTCGACAACGGGCACCTCGTTGGTGTCACTTTCCGGATCAGCACCGGTGATTGCATTCATGCCGTCGACAAGTTCTTCGAGGGTATCGGCGATCACCCAGTCTTCGCCCTTATCCATAAAAGCCTGCACCGGGCCGGGAATACCTGCGCGGATCTTATCGACGAGTTTGGTCAGTTCCTTATCGGTAAGGTCCGGGTTCTGCTCGGAACCGGAGAACAGAAATTCCTTGCTCACAATCGACTCATTGAGCACAAACCAGGAATAGCTGTAGCCAGTATCCAGGATGGCTTTCATCGTGCCGACAGTGTCCGCGCCGGGAATATACGGCGCCGGCAGTCGCTTACCGGTGGCGTCGAACCATAACGACGACGGGCCGGGGATGATCCGGATGCCGTGGTTGGGCCAGATGGGGTCCCAGTTGGCCATTCCTTCGGTGTAATGCCACATGCGGTCCCGGTTAATGGTGTGCGCACCAGCGCGTTCGGCGATCTCGATGCCACGGCCATCCACATGTGCGGGAACACCGGTGACCATATCGGTGGGCATCGGGCCAAGCTTTTCCTCCGGCCAGTAGCGCCGCACCATGTCCAGGTTGCCGCCGACGCCACCGGTGGCGATAAGCACAGTGTCGCCGCGGAACTCGAAGGGGCCCAGTTCCCCCTTCGGCGACGCCATGCCCCGGTCGAGGTGATCGCAGCGCTCCAACACAGTGCCCTTCACACCGGTGACGCGACCAGATTCCATGGTGACCTCGTCGACGCGGTGGCGGTGCGCGAACACGACACGGCCTTCCTTTTCCGCCTCCTCCAGGGGTTCTAGGAAGACGCGCACAATCTCCGGGCCGGTGCCCCAGGTCAGGTGGAAGCGTGGGACGGAATTGCCGTGCCCGTCGGCATCGCCTTCGCCGCGTTCTGCCCAGCCGACCACCGGCAAAAACCGCATGCCCAGGCCGGTGAGGTATTCGCGCTTCTCCCCTGCTGCGAATTTGAGGTATTCCTCGGCCCATTGCCGGGGCCAGTGATCCTCGGGCCGGTCGAATTGGGCTGAGCAGAACCAGTCATGGCGGGCGAGCTCAAGGCTGTCTTTTACCCCCAGTCGGCGCTGCTCAGGTGAGTCAATCAAGAAAATGCCGCCCAGGGACCAGAAGGCCTGGCCTCCTCGGTTGCGGAACGATTCCTGGTCGACGATGAGGACGCGGCGCCCAGCCTTTTGTGCTTCATAGGCTGCAACAAGGCCGGCAAGACCAGCGCCGACAACGATGACGTCGAAATACTCTTGGGCGGTGACTTCTGAGACGGACTGTTGCTTGGTATCCATGACCAAACCATACCGAGAAATATTTTCACAGAAAACAGTTTTGCCGAGTTTTGGTCAACCCCTCAGTGCTTACCGACGTCGCGGTGGCGCAACCGTCAACGTCAACTGCACCATGTCCAGACGACCAGTGCGCACCAACGCCTCCTGCAAAGCCAGGTAGTACTCCCATAAGCGCCGGTAGACGCGGTCATAACCAAGACCGGCGGCCTGCCGGGACTGGGCGGCAAAAAGCTCCCGCCACATCCGCAAAGTGTGCTCATAATGCCCGGCGAAATGGGTGTGCTCAACAACCCGCAGCCCAGTATCGCGCTCAATAAGGCGCCGCAGTTCCGGCAACTGTGGGTAGTACAAAGCAGGCCAAATATAGGAACGCACAAAATCCAGGGCCGGGCCGACCTCTCCCCAACTATCGCCCACAGCCACCGGCAGGTGCAGCACAATGCGGCCACGCTCAGCAAGCACTCGATCGGCGGTCTTCAGCCACCGCAATAACCCAGCCATGCCCAGAGTTTCCAGACGTTCAGCACAGATAATGGCGTCATAATCAGTGGGGAATTCGCGGGCCGAAGGAATCGAGTCACGGCTGCGCAGCACCTTGACATAAGAACTCATCCCAGCCTCGGCGATATTTTTCCCCACCGCCGCGGCCATATCGGAACTGTTGACCACCACGTCGGCAGCTGCACCCCGCTGTGCGGCAGCCATCGCCAAAGAACCACCCGAGGACGGCCACTCCAGCACCCGGGAACTCGCACGCACCTGCGCAGCCTGCATCATCGCAGCAATCCGACGCTGCTGCGCGCCCGGCAAATCAGCACGCATCGGGTCCACCGGCGGGTCAACAGTGGTGATATCCACAGGTGGGCGATGCAGATCACGACGCTTGGGGCTACCCGCATCAGCGGCGACATCCTCGCGTGCGGTGGTGGCAATCCCGGAGGCGAACCGGGCCGAGCCGGCCGCCAAACTCTTACCCGCATACAGGGCAACCAGAGACGACGGCAGCTCCCCGCCGGGGGACTCGTCGGCAAGCTCGGGGCGGGTACGGGTCACCCGACGCAATGACCGGCCCACCCGGCCTTCCATACCGGACTCCAGGCCCACCCCTAAAAGCGCGCCAAGAGTGTCCGGCAACGTATCCGAGGTCCACTCCCCAGCCAGGTACGACTCCCCCAGGCCCAACCAGTCAGACTCGGCAAGCCGTTGATAAATCGCTTCATTATTCACCCGCAGCTCACAAGCAGGCGCAACAGCAGAGTCAGCGCCGCCGCGGCAAGCGTCGGAAAGCTCCACCCCAGCGCGCACACACGCACGCTCGAAGGAGCGCCGCGCCAATGTTCCGCGCGTGCCACCCAGCGGGCCCGCAGGCACCCGCGCCACACCAGGCCAGCGCTGCGCATCAATGGCGTAGGGCTCCACCAGAACCTCCAGAAAACAACGTGAACTTCAATAAATGCTATTCGGCGATTACATTGGTGCAGGTTCGAATAAAACCAACAGCACAATGAACCTGTCACGCCGGGTGGCGCAATAAGCAGATATCCCTGAACGCTACCGTTGCACCCCACCAAATCGGCGGCGGCACACCATTGCGCATAAACTGTCGCGGTAACCGTGGCCGAAAAGTGTGCAATCCACCCTGACCTGGCCGCGTCAGCAATTGTGAGGAGAGACAATGACCGAGACGCCGTTCCGTCCTGAGTCCGGGCGCCCCCATGCCGTCATCGTCGGTTCGGGCTTCGGCGGTCTGTTCGCCGCGAAAAAGCTCAAAGACGAAAACGTCGATGTGACCATCATCGACCGGACCAACCACCACCTATTCCAGCCCCTGCTCTACCAGGTTGCCACCGGCATCCTGTCCTCCGGCGAGATCGCCCCGCCAACCCGCCAGATCTTCGACAGCGAGCCCAATGTGCGCGTCGTCAAGGGCGATGTCGTCGATATCGACGTCGACAAGCAGGTCGTGACCTCGGAATTGGGCGATGAAGTCAACCTGTGGCAGTACGACTACCTGCTGCTCGCCGCCGGTGCTGGCCAGTCCTACTTCGGCAATGACCACTTCGCCCACTACGCACCGGGCATGAAAACCATTGACGACGCCCTTGAGATCCGGGCACGGATCATCTCCGCCTTCGAGCGCGCAGAGCTCACCAATGACCCGGCCGAGCGGGAACGCCTGCTCACCTTCGTCGTCGTCGGCGCAGGCCCGACCGGTGTGGAGCTTGCCGGACAGATCGCGGAGCTAGCTAACCGCACCCTGACCTCGTCCTACCGTTCCTTCAACCCGCACTCCGCGCGCGTCATCTTGCTCGATGGCGCCCCGCAGGTGCTGCCGCCCTTCGGCAAGCGACTGGGCCGCAACGCCCAGAAGCGCCTGGAGGACCTCGGTGTTGTCGTCAAGCTCAACAGCATTGTCACCGACGTCGACGACCACGGTGTTGTGTACAAGGACACCGTCCGCGACGTCACCGCCACCATCCCCTCCTACTGCAAGATCTGGTCCGCCGGTGTGGCCGCTTCCCCACTGGGCAAGCTCGTCGCCGACCAGCTTGGTGTCGAGGTCGACCGCGCCGGGCGCGTACCGGTCAACCCGGACCTCTCCGTCGGTGATGACCGCAAGGTCTTCGTGATCGGCGACATGATGAGCTTGGACGGTCTGCCCGGTGTGGCCCAGGTGGCCATCCAGGGCGGCGAATGCGTCGCCGGCTATATCGCCGATGAGGCCGAAGGCGCCGATATCAGCGAGCGCCAGCCGTTCAAGTACTTCGATAAGGGCTCTATGGCCACTGTCTCCCGCTTCTCCGCTGTGGTGAAGATGGGCAAGGTCGAGGTCACCGGCTTCCTGGGTTGGGCACTGTGGCTGGGCGTGCACCTGATGTTCCTGGTGGGCTTCCGCAACCGCCTGGTGTCGTCCATCAGCTGGGGCCTCAACGTGCTCACCCGCGACCGCTGGCAGCTGGTGTCCACCCGCCAGCAAATGTACGCGCGCAACGCCATCTCGCAGCTTGAGGAACTCACCGGCCAGGACAAGCCGATGGAGATCCGCGATACCCGCCGCGCGATCCGCAGCAAGGACACTGAGGAATAAATCAGCCCACCCCTTGCGGCTAGTTATCGATAACGCCCGCTGGTGCACCGTGATGGTGCGCCAGCGGGCGTTTGTCGTGCCTACTTCTGTGGCGGGGTCAACACAGCCAGGCGCAGGGTGGTGCACGCCAACAGCTTGCCGTGCTGGTTGGTGTGCCGGACATCCCACAGCTGGGAGGTGCGGCCCAGGTGAATCGCGGTGGCCTGGGAGGTGATGGTGTCTCCGGGGAAACATGGGCGGATGAAGTCGGTGTTGTTATTGGCGCCGACTACACGGCTTACTGAATCCGGGCCCAGGGCGATATATCCAGCAATGGAACCGGCGGTTTCGCCGAGGAAGGCCAACATGCCGCCATTGACCTGGCCGGCGGGCTGCAGGTGTCGGTAGTCAACCTGGACCGACAGGGTGACGCCCTTGGGTCCGACGGCCCGATAGCGCACGTTGGTGAGGGCTTCCATGCCGAATACTTGAGAAAGGTCACCGTCGATATGTGCGGTCGACTGGCTCAGCATCGTGTTGATCTGGGTGAGCTCATCGTCGGTAAGCTCACGCTGAGCTGCGATATCGCGCAACACAAGGAAATTCATCGATTCATCAATGTCAGAATCCGGCGCCGCGGACCCCTTATTTTCGTCGCTCATGGTTGCCCCTTTCTGCGTTTATGGTTCCCATAACTTATCCTCAAATCCATGACTTCACATCAGTTCGCGCAGATTGGTGTCGTCGGTCTGGCGGTTATGGGTTCAAATATTGCCCGTAACTTCGCCCGCCGCGGCCACACCGTCGCCGTCTACAACCGCTCCGCTGAAAAAACCCAGGCCCTTATGGACCAGCACGGTTCGGAGGGCAACTTCATTGCCTCCGAGTCCATTGAGGATTTTGTTGCCTCCCTGGAGCGTCCCCGCCGCGCCTTGATCATGGTGCAGGCCGGCCCGGCGACCGACGCTGTGATCAACCAGCTTGCCGACGCCATGGAGCCCGGCGACATCATCATCGATGGTGGTAACTCGCTCTACACCGACACCATCCGCCGCGAAGAGGCCATCCGGGCCCGCGGCCTGCACTACGTAGGTGCTGGTATCTCCGGCGGTGAGGAAGGTGCCCTGAACGGCCCGGCGATTATGCCTGGTGGCACCAAGGAGGCCTACGAGTCCCTCGGCCCGCTGCTGGAGAGTGTTTCCGCCCAGGTCGATGGCACCCCGTGCTGTGCCCATATTGGTGCCGATGGTGCGGGCCACTTCGTGAAGATGGTGCACAACGGCATTGAGTACGCCGATATGCAGGTCATCGGCGAGGCCTACCAGCTGCTGCGCGATGCCGCGGGCTACTCCCCGGCCGAGATTGCCGATATCTTCCGCGAGTGGAATACCGGCGATTTGGATTCGTACCTGGTGGAGATCACCGCTGAGGTGCTCTCCCAGGTCGATGCTGAGACCGGCAAGCCGTTGGTGGATGTCATTGTTGATGCCGCTGGTCAGAAGGGCACCGGCCGCTGGACTGTGAAGGCCGCCCTGGATTTGGGTATTCCGGTTACTGGTATCGGTGAGGCCGTGTTCGCCCGCGCCCTGTCTTCTTCCTTGGCGCAGCGCGAGGCCGCCCAGGGCAAGCTGGCTTCTGGTGCGCTTGCCGACGCCCCGGCCGACCGTGCTGAGTTCGTTGAGAAGGTCCGTCGTGCGCTGTATGCCTCGAAGATTGTGGCCTACTCGCAGGGCTTCGATGAGATTAATGCTGGTGCCGCCGAGTACGGCTGGGAGCTGGATCGCGGCTCTATCGCAACTATTTGGCGTGGTGGCTGCATTATTCGTGCCCGCTTCCTGAACCGTATCCGCGAAGCTTATGAGCGCAACCCGCAGTTGCCGGCGCTGATCCTGGATGATTATTTCCGCGAGCAGGTCACCGAGTGCGTGGATGCGTGGCGTGATGTGGTGGTCACCGCCACCCGCCTGGGTATTCCTGCCCCGGTGTTCTCCTCTTCGTTGGCGTATTACGACGGTCTGCGTGCCGAGCGTTTGCCGGCCGCTCTTATTCAGGGCCAGCGTGATTTCTTTGGTGCGCACACCTACCGGCGCACCGATAAGGACGGCTCCTTCCACACGTTGTGGTCGGGCGACCGTTCGGAAGTCCAGTCTTAATCGTGGATTCTTCGCTGCAGCAGCTCGGCGCCCCGGAGGCGATTAACCGGGAGCTCACCCGGATGGGTATTACTACCCCTACTGCCGTGCAGGTTGCGGTGATTCCCGATGGTTTGGCTGGCCGGGACATTATTGCCCGCGCCCCGACCGGCACCGGTAAGACCTTGGCGTTTGCGGTGCCGCTGGTGGCTGCGCTTGCCGACGGCCATAGCGTGCCGGGCCATCCTCGTGCGGTGGTGATTACCCCGACTCGAGAGTTGGCTAATCAGATTGCTCAGGTGCTCAGTGAGTTGGGCCGGGCCTATGGTTTGCGCACCTTATCGCTGATTGGCGGGGAGAAATTGGCCCCGCAGCAGCGTCGGCTGGCGGCCCCTGCGGATATTGTGGTGGTCACCCCTGGCCGCGCTGGTGAGCTGATCCGCACGGGTTTATTGCGTTTCGATAAGACTGTTGTCGCCGTGGTCGATGAGGCCGATGAGCTGGCCGATATGGGTTTCTTGCCGGAGGTCAACCGCATCCTCAATAAGGTGCCCAATACTGCGCAGCTGATGTTGTGCTCGGCGACGTTGGGTGCGGCGGTGGAGCCTTTGTACCAGCGTTTGCAGAACCCGGTTCGCCATGAGGTTGGTGCCGAGGGCGCTGTGGTGAGCCCTGCCGCCGGTGCGCAGCAGCTAGACCGGGTGCAGCATTTCCTGCTGATCGCCAAGGATGAGGCCGCCCGGGATGAGTTGGCCACCTGGTTAGCTGCCCGCCCAGGGCGGACCATTCTTTTTGTGGGCGAGCGGTTCCGGGTCGGCAAGGTGCATCAGGTGCTTGCCGACGCTGGGATCGACGCTGGGTTTATTCATGGCCGCCGTGGCCATACTGCCCGCGCTGAAGCTGTGCGCGGTTTTGCTGCTAGTTCCCCGCCGGTGCTTGTGGCTACTGATGTGGCTGCCCGTGGGCTGGATATTGATGATGTGGAACTGGTGGTGCACGTTGACCCGGCTGCTGATGCTGAGTCGTATGTGCACCGCTCGGGGCGCACGGCACGCGCGGGCCGCCGCGGAATTGTTGCGACTCTTATCACCCGGGATGGTCTCAGTGCCGCCCGCGCAGTACTTGCCGAGGCAGGGGTGAGCGCCCAGGAGCTGGATGCTGATCTGCGTTCCGGCCAGGTGCAAGCAGCTACTGGGGCGCGCCGCCCACCAGGGCGTCCGCGTCGTTCTAGCAGCACTGATACTGGTGCGCCGGAGCGGCGTCGGAAGGCGAAGAAAACACCGCCGAAGAGTCGCCGGGGAATTCCGGTTGATCTTCAGGTTGGTCTTGATGGCAACGAAATTAGGCCTCGGACGAAGACTCGTCGTGATGGCGCAAGCAGGCGGGGTCGCTCCGGTGGTACCCGCCGTCGGTAGTTGAGCGGGTACGCTGACCTACAGTATTTACGCAGGGAGGGGCCGCAAAATCTGCGGCGGGCGTACTACGTGACTAGATAAAGGATGTAATACACACCGAATATGGACATCGTGCTTAATATTGCCGCGATCATTGGCTTCATCGCCTTGACCGCCGGCACCGGCATGTTCGTGGCCTTTGAGTTCGCGCTCACCGGCCTGGAACGTTCCGCCATTGATAATGACGCTCGCAAGCGGGGTGACAGCACCGGTAAGGCTTTGCAGCAGGCACATAACAACCTGTCATTCCATCTTTCTGGTGCGCAGCTCGGTATTACGATCACCACCCTGGTCACTGGCTTTTTGGCTGAACCAGTCCTTGCCGGCTATTTCACGCCGCTGCTGGAATGGCTGAATCTGCCTGATGCCGCAACTCGGCCGGTGTCCCTGATTTTGGCGCTGATTATCGCCACTGGGCTGTCCATGATTTATGGCGAGCTGGTGCCGAAGAATGTTGCTATTACCGAGCCGATGGCGGTGGCCCGCAAGGTCACCCGGCCGGTGACGATTTTCAACTGGATCTTCAAGTGGCTCATCAACATCATGAATGTGCTGGCCAATAAGTTGGTCCGCAAATTTGGTATCGAGCCTGCCGATGAACTGGCCTCGGCGCGCAGCCCCCAGGAACTTGGCGCCTTGGTGCGTAATTCCGCCCAGCATGGCTCCCTGGATGAAGGCAAGGCCCAGATTCTGGACCGCTCGCTGCGTTTTGGTGAGACTTCCGCCGAGGATTTGATGACCCCGCGCTCCACTATTGACTGGTTGCATACCGATGCGACCGTCACTGACTTACTGGAGCTGGCCTTAACCACTGGCCATTCCCGTTTCCCGGTTGCCGATGGTGACCTGGATGCCACCGTCGGTGTGGTGCACGTAAAGGAAGCGTTCACGGTGCCCGGCCCGAAGCGCGGCACCACCTCTGTTGGTGAGCTTGCCCGCGAGGTGCCGGTTTTACCGCAGTCGCTAGATGGTGACGCGGTGCTTAATGCGGTGCGCTCTGCTGGTAGCCAGGTGGTGCTCATTGCTGATGAGTACGGCGGCACTGCGGGCATTGTCTCTATTGAGGACGTGGTCGAGGAGATTCTCGGCGAGGTCTATGACGAGCATGATGACGCTGAGGCCGAGCAGGAAGTGAAGCGCGTGTTGGAAGGTTGGGACTGTTCCGGCCTGGTGCGTATTGATGAACTTCCTGAGTGTGTCGGTTATTTCGCGCCCGAGGGTGATTATGAAACCTTGGGTGGCTTATTGATGAATGCCTTGGGCCGCATTCCCGCCGAGGGAGATGCGGTGCTGCTGCCCCAGACTGACCGAGATGGCATGGATGAGTTTGAGTCCGGCATTCCGGGTCGGTGGACAGCCCGCATTACGGCAATGGATGGTCGCCGCGTCGACCGTGCCTTGCTTATCCCCATGACCGATGAACGCGCCAAGGAGATATTCGGCTGATGAATGACTATTTCGGATTATTCCTGACCGCGTTTTTGCTGTTACTGAACGCGTTCTTCGTTGGCGCGGAGTTCGCTCTTATTGCCGCCCGCCGCGACCGCTTGGAGGCGCTTGCCGCCCAGGGTAAAAAGCGTGCCCGCACTGTTATCCAGGCTTCGGAGAACCTGTCGTTGATGTTGGCTGCCGCGCAGCTGGGCATCACGATCGCTTCGCTGCTGTTGGGTAAGGTCTCTGAGCCGGCGATTGCGCACCTGTTGGAAAAGCCTTTCCATGCCGCGCATCTTCCCGATAACTTGCTGCACCCGGTGAGTTTCGCGATTGCTTTGGGCCTGATTTCGATTCTGCATATTCTGCTCGGCGAGATGGTGCCGAAGAATATTGCGCTGGCCGGCCCGGAAACCACGGCGATGTGGCTGACACCTATCCACGTGGTGTTCTATAAGCTCACCAAGCCTTTGCTGCTGTTCTTCAACTGGGTTGCCCGGCACACCTTGGCGTGGTTTGGCATTGAGCAGAAGGATGAGCTGGATTCTTCGGTGGATTCCTCCGAGCTGGCTTCGATGATTGCTGAGTCGCGCTCAGAAGGCCTGTTGGATGCTGATGAGCATTCGCGGCTCAACCGTGCCTTGTCTTCGGAGTCCCGTTCAATCGCGGAGGTGCTGGTGCCGTTGGAGCAGGTGCGTACTGTGCCGGCCCATCCTCGGGTCGGTGACTTAGAGGAGGCGGTGACCGATACTGGTTTTTCTCGTTTCCCGGTGATTGATGAGGCTGGTTCTTATCAGGGCTATATCCACGTCAAGGATGTGCTGGATCGGGTGATTAATCCGGAGTCGGGCCCGGAGGAGGCTATTCCGGATGAGGAGATCCGCACCCTGATTTCGGTCGATGCTGATGGTTCCATCGATAAGTCGATGCGTATTTTGCGCCGCAAGTCGCAGCATATGGCGTTGGCCACCAAGGACGGCAAGCCGGTGGGCATTGTGACCTTGGAGGACCTCATCGAGGAGCATATTGGTGTCGTGCGGGACTGGACGCACGAGACCGTCGGTCATGCTCAGGTCGATCTTGGCCCGGTGCGGCCGGGGAGGAACCAGACCCGTTAGGGTCACGGTATGTCTTCCGCGTCTGCTACACCGACTGCCGTCGCTGCTTCGCAGTGGCGGCAGTTCGCGGCTGCACATGCCAAGCGTGCTGATGGTTTCACTGCGGCGCACCGTGAGCGTCGTAGTCGCCATGAGCGCCACCCGGTGGAGGATTTCCTCTTCGACTACTACCCCATCCGTCCGGCTCATCTTAGGCGTTGGTGCCCTGGGGCTGGGGTGCAGCTTGCCGACGCTGTCGTCGAGACGCGCGATGGTGTGCGCGTTGATCGTCGCTTAGCGTGGCCGAAATTTTATCGGCTTGCCGACGATGGTTCCGCCACTGTTGATGTGGCTGCTTTTCTTGCTGCCCGTGGCGACACGGTGGCGTATGTGCGCAATCTTTTGCGTAATACCAGCCAGCGCCCTGCCCGCTTTTCCTGCTTTGGGATGCACGAGTGGGCGATGGTCTACCGCGCCGATAAGCCACGCCACCCTGAGCCGTTGCGCCTCGGCCAGGACGGTACTGATGAGGTTGTGGAAAACCACACGATTGCCTGTAGTCATTTTGATGCTTTCCGGTTCTTTACTGAACCGGCGAAGCCGCGCAATGTGTTGCAGCCGACCCGCGAGAGCCAACCTGAGTGTGAGCAGCCGGGATGTCTGCACGCGGGGATGGATTTGTATAAGTGGGCGGCGAAGCTTGGGCCCTTAGTGCCGGGTGAGTTGTGGCTGGATACGTTCGAGTTAGCCCGCGATATCCGTGCGGTCGATATGGCCGCGAGCCCCTACGACCTCTCGGCGTGGGGTGTGCAGCCTATTGCGGTGGAGACCGCTGAGGGTAAGGCTGTCTACGTCGATAAGCAGCGTGAATTCACTGACCGGGGGCAGCCGTTGCGTCGTGCGTTGCTTGCACTTGCCGACGCTGCCCTGGGTGAGTGAGCTGGGCTTGGTTGTTCTGCTCGTCCGGGGCGGATTTGTCGTTACCATTGGTGCAATAGGCGACAGTGCAGTTGCCGCCGGCAGCATAAGGGGTGTGATGTCATGGGCCGCCATTCCACTGGGGAGTCCAATTACCGAATCTCGCGGGGCCTGTTATTCCTCATCGTGGCGCTGATTGTGGTCGCCGCGTTGGTGGTGTCGTGGGTGGTGCTCAATAGGGTCACCGATGAGCGCCGCGCGGTCAATGCCGACTGCACCAAGGGGGATATCAGTATCCGGGTCAGCGCGGACCCTGCTGTTGCTAACCAGGCTCAGCAGTTGGTGGCCGATTATGGCGAATCTAACCCAGTGGCGCATGACTACTGTGTGCGCCCGCAGTTGATGGTCAGCGGCAGCTACCAGGTGGTCGATGCTATTCGGGCCGCCGGTGAAGGTGATGATAATGCGGTGGCTGCGTTGCCGGCGGTGTGGATTCCTGCTGTCGATAGCGCGGTGGATGCTGCTGAGGATCTTGATGTGGTCTCGGTATCCGATATTGATGCCCGGCTCAGCCCCGAGCCGGTGGGGTTGGCTGTGCCCGCCGACCAGCGCGATCAGTACCGCGCGCAGACCTGGGATGAGCTTTCGGCGTTGAATATTGCCGCCCCGGGTGGTGATGACGCGGTGGTGTCGTCACTGGTTGCCGCCCATATTGATGACGGTGAGGCGCAGCAGCTGCGTGATGCGGCGATTGCTCGTGCGGAGCAGAGCGGGGATCTGACTGCCGATACTATTGCTGGCCAGATGGCCAATGGGGATAAGACGTACCAGGCTTTGGCGGCAACGCAGTCAATGACGATGAATGTGGGCCCTGGGGTGGGGTTTATTTCCCCGGAGGGTTCTGCAGCTATTGCAGCACCTGTGGTCGCTTTTGGTTCTGGTGGCCCGATTGATGAGCCCACTGCCCGGGCGGCGAAGTCCTTTACTGACTTCGCGGCACAGCGTCTGGCTGCCGATGACACGACCATCTCCCCTATTGGCCCCACTGGCGCGCAGGCGCTGGCGGTAATGCCGGACTTAGCCCGGTTGCAGACTGACCCGTATGCGGGCAATCAGGACCCTGCGCAGGCCGCTGGCGATGCCCCGGCGGGTTCGACGGTGCTGCTTGTGGATACCTCAACTGAGGTTGATATTGATGCGCTGCGCCCGCAGTTGGTGCCCGTCATTGAGGAGGCCGGTACCGGTGCGGGCCGCCGGGTGGCGCTGTGGAATTTCTCGTCCCCGCAGTCGCCTGGGGTGCAAAGCCCGGTGCGCGCGAATACGTATTTGTCGGGTGCAACGCCGCAGGCTGATGTGGATCAGCTCAATCAGTTGCGCTCGGTGGGTGAGCCGTGGATGTGGCCCTCACTGCGTGAGGCGTTCGGTCACGCTCAGGATGGTTGGTTGCCGGAGACCACGAACCGGGTGGTGCTGGTCAGCTCTGGGCTGGATCTATCCGGTGAGGACCCGAATGCTGCTGTGGACCGGTTGCGCGAGATGATCGGCGAGGATCGTCCGGTGCGTGTCGATATTGTGCTTATCGGCGACGATCGCACCAATGGTGGTCTGCAGTCGGCTGCTGAGGCCACCGGTGGTGTTGTTATTGATGGCCGCCAGGATCTTCCAGCTGCGCTGCGCCAGGCCTTTGGTCTGGGCTAGGGCCCTTTAGCGATAACAACAGCCCCGCGCAGATAAAGCGCGGGGCTGTTGTTGTGCGCGGCTGTGGCCGCGGCGTTGTGTTAGCTGATGCGGCGCTTGCGGCGCTGGGCGAGTTCGTCGACGGGCTGGTCGACTGCGCAGCCGTCGACGCGTTCGGAGGGGAAGCTGGCGATGGAGCCGGCGAGTTCCTTCATGATGCCTGGCACTGCGATGCCGAAGACGCCCTGGCCGCCATTGAGCAAGTCGATGACTTCTTCATTAGAGCGGCACTGGTAGACGGTGCGGCCGTCAGAGACCAGGGTGATGGTGGCGAGGTCCTCGACGCCGAGGTCGCGGAGCTTATCGACGGCCTGGCGGATATTTTGCAGGGAGATGCCGGTGTCGAGCAGGCCGCGGACGATCTTCAATACGAGGATGTCGCGGAAGGAGTACAGGCGCTGTGAGCCGGAGCCGGCGGCATTGCGGATTGATGGTTCGACCAGTCCGGTGCGTGCCCAGTAGTCCAGCTGGCGGTATGTGATGCCGGCGACCTGGAGTGCAATGGGCACGCGGTAGCCCACTTCTTCGTCCGGTCCCATGTCGAAAAGGGACTCCTGGACGCCATCGGGGGTGTGCGCGTCAGCCATTTTTGCTCCCATAAGGTCGGGTCACAACGGTGTAGTTAATACTTCGCCACAGTGGGGTCAGTGTCAACAGGATAACCCGCACACACCCTAAAGTTTCAACCTTTAGTTGAGGTCTAGTTCACCCTAGGAACAAAACCGCTGCTCATCGCGGTAGAGCTAAATACCAACGGGGTTATTTACCGGGGGCACTTCCATCACTATTGTCATCATCTGTCACATCAGTATCGCCAGTTTCAGGCTGCGGGGTGTCCCCGTCGGACGCCAAAAAATCAGCGGCATCAATATCCTCCAGGAAGCGCCGAAACTCATCGACCGACTCCTCCTGCTCCGGCTCCTCCGGGAAACCAGCACCACTGCGCTGCACCAACTCCGTGGGCAAGGACACCGACTCCACAAAATCCTGCGGGGCAATAATGGTCAGCTCCAAAGACTGGGCCAAGGCAATCGCCTCGGAAATCCGCAGACTAATCGGGTGCTCCTGGCCGGTGCTGTCAATGACCACAACATCGGAAATGAACACGCCCTCGACGATGCCGCGCACCTCTACCCGGTCAACACAACCGCCAAAGACCTCCACGATGTCGCCAATGGCGTTAAGCACCGTCGGCCGCGAGGGGCGCAAATAGCCAGCCTCGTGGTCAATCAACGGCAGCGACGGCGGGTAAATCCACACCGGCACGTCCCGCTGACCGGCTTCCCAGTGCAAGATGACCAGTGCGTCGGCCTCTGGCCCCACGAAATTGGCCTCGCGGACAATAAGTTCAACGGGATTGACGATGCTCTCCATCGCGACATACCTCCCCTAGTCGAGGGCCTATGGCCACTGCCGCCTGCGGCGGGGCAGTTAGTGAGTGGTGCGGTTGACTTCGCGCTTTACCAGCACACCGTGCAGCGACACCATCAGTGCTGTCATTTCCCGAGACATCTCCTCGGCCTTCTGTACCGCGTTTTCTTTACGCGACCGGGCCGTCGGGGCCGCCGCACGTGTAATGAGGCCAGCTTCCCGATTAGCGGCATTGAGCACAGACCGCAGGTGGCGTGAATCAATACCGTAATCACGCAACTGCGCCGCAGTGTGGGCAACAACAGCGCTATCGGCGTCGTACTCGCCGAGAGTGTCCGCACGCAGGATGCCGACGCGCTCCAGTTCGACGATGAAGTCCTCATCCACACCGGCTTCAGCAGCCAACTCGGCGCTGCTGAGCCGAACCGGGGCGGCGGGGCGAAACTGCTCGGCACTAACCAACGGGGTGACAGTGGCCAACCCATTGCCAGCACCAGCGGCCTCATCCATGGAGTCCAGCTGCTCACGAATGACCTTCAGCGGCATGTAGTGATCCCGCTGCAGGGTCAGGATATAGCGCAAACGGTCAATATCGGCCGGGGAATACTTGCGGTACCCGGACTTGCTGCGCGCCGGAAACACCAGCTCCTCAGTCTCGAGGAAGCGGATCTTCGACACGGAGATTTCCGGGAAATCCTGCTTGAGCTCTTTGAGCACTGCGCCGATAGTCATCGTCCGGCCAGAACCGGATCGCGCTGCAGCGCCATGTGAGGTCGCCGATTGTGCTGCTGCCACTGGAGTGAGTGTCTTTCTGATATATGCGTCCCTGACAGGGGAAAACTGTCAGGGGAGGCGGAATTGCTAAGGCTAAAACTCGCCCGCTGTGCGATCGCGCACCGGCGGCGAGGCGTTATCGACGTTCGCCCACGCGGTGCGCGTTCGGGGTGTTTTTAACCTAGGCGCTCTCGCCAGCGGTGAGGAAGACCAAGCGGAACTTGCCGATCTGCACCTCATCACCATTGCCGAGCGTTGCCGAGTTCTTCGGCTCCCGGTTGACATAGGTGCCATTGAGGCTTCCGACGTCAACGACCTCGAAGGAGCCGTCCTGCAGACGGAACTCTGCGTGGCGACGGGAGACGGTGACATCATCAAGGAAAATGTCGCTATCAGGGTGGCGACCAGCGGTAGTGACCGACTGGTCCAGCAGGAAGCGCGAACCCGCATTGGGGCCTCGCTTCACCACCAGGAGTGCAGAGCCCTTCGGGAGGCTCTCGACGCCCGAAACGGCCGGCTCCTTGCCCGAACCGCCCTCCATCTCCTTCAGGAGATCGGCGCGGAACACCGAGGTGGTCTCTACCGAGGCCTCAGGCTTGCCGGTGTTATCGCTCATCAGTGGATTCCTCCGCAGTTCGTTTCAGATTTCGACTACAGCTTTAAATCATAGCGCCCAGCGCGGCGCTGGGGTACGCGATAATGACGATATCGGCGCCCCCAACCCCCTATGAAGCCCCCGACAGGCCGCCTTCACCTGCAGCTACCGACCGTTGCCGAAACGCAACAATAAATGCTCGACCGAGGTACAACAGCCCGGTCCACAAGTACAAAACGGTCCCCCACACCATCAATGCATCCGCCCACGGCGAAAACCACGGGGAAAAAGACCAGCCCGCTTCGGCCAACAGGTAGCACGGGATCGCGAACATCAACGCAAAAGTCGCCGCTTTGCCCAGGTAGAGAACTTCCCCGCGGGACCGGTTGCGGTAGACCAACATCGTCGGAGCAAGCACCACATCCCGGCCGATAAGCAGGGCAGCGACCCACCACGGCAAAATCCCGATCATCACAAACACCACCGGGGTGACCATGATGAACAGCCGATCCGCAGCCGGGTCCAAATAATGCCCCAACTTCGACGTCATATTGAAAACGCGGGCGATCTTGCCGTCCAACCAATCGGTGAAGGCCGACAGCATCATCACCGCCAACGCCGCACCATAATCCCCGGGGCCAAGCAACAGCCACACATAGACCGGCACCAACACGATGCGCAGCATAGAAAGCGCATTAGGCAGCGTAATGACCCGTTCTGAGGGCACGTCGGCCTGCTGCTCGGCGATATCCCCCATCCCCGGCGGCACCGCGCGCGCCAGGTGATCCGGCCGAATCCCGAAACGATCCCGCAGTGCCTGGTCACGCTCGTTATAGATGCGGCGAGCACGCGCTACATTGCTCTCCGCGCTACCCGGCTCCCCTGAAAATTCCACCCACGCAACCTTTACCGAAACATATCCGCAATGGAGCCCATGGTCGACCCCCCGGCCAACGGATTGTCATTGACCATATAGGTCCACGTCGACGTTGGCCGCCCCAAACCCTCGGCCTCAAAATCGACGCCCTGGTCGGTCACAGTCACGCTGCGGAAGGTGCGGGCAGCATCGGATACCGCACCGGCAGCCAACCCCTTAAACGCGGCAATAGCGGCGCGGTGAAACTCATCAATCGGGCTTTCTTTCGCCAATGCCCGCAAATGCACCGACTCACGCAGATCATCAAGATCCGCCAAATGCCGCGACCAGCCCTCATCCAGGTAGTGCAACATGATCCGACGAGCAGCCGCCCGAGCGGTGTCCTCGCCAGCTACTTCAGCCATCTGCCGGGCAGCCTCCGGTTCCCTGGCGGACAACTCCTGCCACGCCACATCACCGGTGAGCACCCGTTCGCGGCGCTCATCCAAAATAGCGCGCTGGTCACCGATGAGCTTGTTGTACTTCCAGGTGGTGGCATGAATCGACAGCATCGTCGCCTCAGTCACCCGCTGGGCGCGATCAACATATTCCGCAGCCCGCTTCTCAGTGATCTGCCCGGCCGCGTCGGGCTGCACCACCAGCTCCTCGCCGGCACCGCCCTCACGCACCACATCATCATCAAGGGCCACGAAAAATACCGACGAGCCCGGGTCCCCCTGGCGCCCCGCGCGGCCCCGCAACTGCCCATCAAGACGCGCCGTGCGATGCCGACTCGTACCGATCACACACAACCCACCAAGGCGCACAACCTCATCACGCTGCGACTCATCATGCCCACCAAGGCGAATATCCGTACCGCGACCAGCCATCTGCGTTGATACCGTCACCGCGTTCAGGGCACCGGCATCAGCAATCACACGGGCCTCCACCTCATCATTTTTGGCATTAAGCACCGCCGCATCCACACCACGTGCGCCCAAAGCGTCGGCAAGCTGCTCTGATTCGGCAACATCACCGGTGCCCACCAACACCGGGCGCCCCGTGGCATGCACACTGAGCACCTCATCGACCACCGCGGCGAAAGAATCCTCATGCGTGGCGAAAATACGATCCGGCTCATCGACACGAATACACGGCACATTCGGTTCCACCACAGACACCGTCAGCCCATAAAACTCACGGAACTGATCCCCGGCGGCAGTAGCAGTACCAGTCATGCCGCAGGTCACCGGATAGCGGCCAATGAGCTGCTGAATCGTCAACGTATCAAGCACCCGGCCACCCTCGGTGACCGCAAGCCCCTCCTTGGCCTCCACCGCAGCCTGCAAACCATCCGGCCAGCGCTGCAGATCGGCCACCCGGCCGCGTGAACCATCAACCAGGGCCACCTTGCCATCGCGCACAATATAATCCACATCGCGCACCAACAGCTCCCGCGCATGCAAGGCCACATTGACCTGGGTCAACGTCGTGCCCACATGCTCAGCGTCATACAGGGAGGAAATACCCAACTCGCGCTCAATGCGGGCAGCCCCGGTATCAGTCAAAAACACATTGCGACGGCCCGGATCAACGGTGTAATCCCGGTCCTTGGTGAGGCGACGCACCACATCAGTCACCCGGCCTGTGGGCGAGGTACCCGGTTCCGAACCAGCCAACACCAACGGCACCAAAGCCTCATCAACCAGCGCCGAATCAGCCTCATCAATAATCGCCACCCGCGCTGGGGCCTGCACCCGCTCCTGCGGGCTCAGCGCGCCCCGATCGCGCAGCACATCAAAACCCAACTCATTAACCGCAACGAACACCACATCACTGGCATAAGCCTGCCGACGAGCATCGGCATCAGCGGTTTCTTCAATAGCCGCCGACGTCAAACCAATAAACGAGAAAATCGGGCCCATCCAGCGCGCGTCCCGGGCCGCCAAATAAGAATTCACCGTGATGCAATGCACCCGGTCCCCACGCAAAGCGAAACCAGCCGCAGCCAGCGCACCGGACAGGGTCTTGCCCTCACCAGTGGCCATCTGCACCACATCGCCCTCCAGCAGGCGCAAAGCCCCCTGCAGCTGCACATCAAATGGGCGCAACCCGATGGTGCGCTGCGAAATCTCCCGCAGACACGCCAATAACTGCGGGGCATCGTCCTTATCAGCACGGGCCCGCGCGGCGAGGTCAGCGTCGGAAAGCTCAGCAAGCTCTGGGGCAAGCGCAGCAGCCTGAGCAACCAAAGAAACACTGCGTTTCTGGTCGCGTCCTTGGGACCCGCCCAGTGCTTTCCAGAACCAGCTCATTCCCGCCATCGGGGTGTCCTCCATGGGTTACGCGGCCGCCGGGAAACCACCGGCGAGGTTAGGCCCCCACCCTAACGCACCCACGCCCCCACAATCCGGCACATCTGGCAGTGTAAAAACCACAACCCTTCAGAGAGGACACTCATGACCAAGCACGAATTCATCCCCACTGCGGACCTAGTCGACGATATCGGCCCCGAGGTGCGTTCCTGCGACCTGCAAATGCGCAATATCGGTGGCCGCAAGCAATTCCACGGCACCATCACCACCATCAAATGCTTCCAGGACAACGCTCTGCTGAAGTCCATCCTCAGTGAAGACAACCCCGGCGGGGTGCTGGTCATTGATGGTGACGCCTCGGTGCACACCGCACTAGTCGGCGACATCATCGCAGCCCTGGGACGAGACCACGGCTGGGCCGGGATTATCGTCAACGGTGCGGTACGCGACTCCGCAGTCATCGCCGAGATGGACTTTGGGTGCAAGGCGCTGGGCACCAACCCACGCAAGTCCACCAAGACCGGCGCAGGTGAGCGCGATATTGTGGTCAGCTTCGGCGGCATCGACTTCGTGCCCGGCGAGCACCTGTGGTCTGACGAAGACGGCATTGTCGTGCAGTAGCGAGCACCAGGCGGCGGGGCGACTCGTGCGGGGCGACTCGTGCGGGGCGCCCCGGCCTCACAGGCATGAAAAAATCCCACCCGGAAAGGGTGGGATTTCTTGTCGGACTGACAGGATTTGAACCTGCGACCCCCTCACCCCCAGTGAGGTGCGCTACCAAGCTGCGCCACAGTCCGGCTGTCGCCGAAGCAACTCGTACAGGCTACAACATAGCCCTAAGCTCCGGCGAATCGCCTGGTCACTCCAGGTACATCCGCACCGGCTGGTCGGTGCTAGCCGTCGTTCCCGACGGCGGATCAATGGTTGCGACGGTGCCGGTCACCGCAATCAACGAGTTGACCTCTTCACCATTGGCATCAAAGACGGTGATGTCATTGAAGCCGAGACGACGTAGGTTCAATTCCACCTCAGCCGGGGACTTACCCGCGGCATCGGGGATGACCTGTTCACTGACCTCACCACCGGGCAGGCCGGGGATCTCCGGCGGGTTTTCCCGCATCGATTCGATCTCATCACGCAAGGAATCGATCTCGTCGTTCAGGCTGCTCTCGGGTTCAGTGGTTTCCGGCTCGACGGAGGTCGTCGTCGGGCTGGTCGTCGCTGCCGGCGGCGGATTGTCATCATTATTGAAGACGAATAGCAACGCCGCCACCACCACAATCAGCAGCACAATGGCACCAATGGCGATCGGCCACGCCGAGCTGTTGGAGTCCTGCGGCTGCGGGATGGTGCGGCCTTGGCCTCCCTGCACGGGGTTCGGGCGCGGGGTGCGCGACGAACCAGCATAACCGCCGCCCTGGTATCCCCTGCCGGCATATTCGGCATCGGCGTAGCCGCGTTCCTCCGGGGTCAGCGGGGCCCAATACTGCCCCGTGGCGTCACGGGGGCCTTCCGGGTCGGCACCGGGCGCCGGGGCCTGGCGGGTTTCGCTCCACGCCGTGGCCGGCGGCTCATTATTCGCAGCGTCGGGGCGCCCAAAGAATTGGGTGGGCGCGTCATCGCCAGCATTGGATCCGGTAGCAGAATCAGCGCCCGGGCCAGCACCATTGCTGTTCTCACGCGGAATGTACTCGGTGGGGTTGTCCTCACCGTAGGGGTCCCGGTTATCGCGATTATCAGTCATGGCCCTGTCCTTCTTCCTCGATGTGATCGACGGAATCGTCGGAATCTCTAGCTATAGGTTAAACGCCCAACCCTACCGAAAGGTGCCCAGCCGCAGTCGCCGCTAGCATCAGCGCACCTAGCGGCGCTGGCGCTTTTCGCGCACCCGGACCGCAATCCGCACGGGCGAGCCCTCAAAACCGAAGTCCTCACGCAGCTTGCGTTCCAGGAAGCGACGGTAACCGTGCTCTAGGAAGTGGGTGGTGAATAGCACGAACACCGGCGGCCGGGTCGAAGCCTGAGTGGCGAAAAGAACCCGCGGCAGGCGGCCACCACGCATTGGCGGCGGGGTCTGCTGCAGCACTCCGCGTAGCCACGTGTTCAGCTTCGAGGTGGAGATACGCTTTTCCCAGTTGTCCAGCGCGTCAAGCATGGCCGGCTCGAGGCGTTGCAGGGCCCGGCCGGTCTTAGCGGAGATATTGACTCGCCGCGCCCACGGCACATGCGCCAACTGCAGGTCGATCTCGCGTTCAAGCAGGTCACGACGGTCTTCGTCCATCTTGTCCCACTTATTAAACGCCAGCACCAGGGCCCGCCCGGAGTCAAGAATCATGCGCAGCACGCGCTGGTCTTGTTCGGTGATTGGCTCAGAGGAGTCGATGAGGAAAATGCACACCTCGGCGGAGTCAATGGCCGCCCGGGTACGCAGCGATGCGTAGTACTCGTGGCCTTGGGCCTGCCGCACCTTCTTGCGCAGCCCGGCGGTATCGACGAACCGCCATACCGTCTCATCAAGCTGCACCAGCGTGTCAACGGGGTCAACAGTAGTGCCGGCGACGTCGGAGACCACGGCCCGGTCTTCGCCGGAGATCTTGTTCATCAGGGAGGACTTGCCGACATTGGGCTTGCCGACGAGGGCGACCCGGCGCGGCCCGGATGGCAGCGCGGCGGCACGCGGCTGCTCCGGGAAGCGTCGGAGCACCTCGTCCATAACATCGGCGTTACCGCGGCCGTGCAGGGCGGAAACCGGGTAGGGGTAGTCCAGGCCCAAGCTCCAGAATTCGGCCACATCACCCAGCTGGCCATCGGTTTCGAACTTATTGGCCACCAGAATGACTGGCTGTTCGGCGCGCTGCAGTTTACGCGCCATGACCTCATCAGTGGAGGTCACGCCGACGGTGGTGTCCACCACCATGATGATCACATCGGCGGTGGCCATAGCGACCTCGGCCTGGCGGGCGATGGCGGCGTGCATACCTTTAGCGTCGGGGTCCCAGCCGCCGGTGTCTTGCACCCAGAACCGCTCCCCGCCCCAGTCAGCGAGGTAGCTGATCCGGTCGCGGGTGACGCCGGGGAAGTCTTCCACAACAGCCTCGCGACGGCCGATGAAGCGGTTGACCATCGTGGACTTGCCGACATTGGGTCGGCCCACAATGGCCACTGTCGGCAGCGGTTCGTCCTCGTCGACCTCACCGGAGAGTGCGGCGAAGGCCTCTTCGAGTTCGTCCCAATCAACATCGTCGCCGAGTTCTCCGGCTTCTGCGCGGGCGATGGCGTCGGCGATGATTTCTTCGTGGTCCGCCAGTGCCCGGTCGATGGCGGCGTCGGCATCGCCATGTGCGCTGCCTGCCGACGGCGGGGGCAGCTCGCCGCCCTCGTTGGCCTTGGGGGCGGCAGTGCCGTAGGTCTGCTCGACGAGGCCGAGGATGGTGTCGATAACAGTGTCGACATCGATCTCGGAGGTATCCAGCAGGCGGGCGTCATCGGCGGGGCGCAGCGGGGAGGTCTGACGGGTGGAGTCCAGCTCATCGCGGCGATTGACCGCGGCCAGGATGGTGTCGTAGTCAGCCTCGCGGCCAGCGGCGATGTCCTGGTCGTAGCGTCGGCGGGCGCGGACCTCAGCGGTGGCGGTCATGAAGATTTTCAGCGGGCAGTCCGGCAACACCACAGTGCCGATATCGCGGCCTTCCACCACGCAACGGCCTGCTTGTGTGGCGAGTTCGCGCTGCAGGGCGACGAGGTTTTCACGCACCTCGGCAATAGCGGCAACAGCCGATACCGCGCTGGTGACAGCTTCGCTGCGGATCTCTGAGGACACGTCCCGGCCGTCGAGGATGACCTCAGTCGAACGGGGGTCCTCGGTGACTTCCATGGGCAGTTCCGCAGTGGCGTCAATAACGGCCTGGGTGTCGCTGGGATCGATACCCTGGCGCTGCACCCATAGGGTGGCCACGCGGTACATGGCGCCGGTGTCGAGGTAGTTCATCCCGAGGCGTTCGGCGACGGCGCGGGACACGGTGGATTTACCGGTGCCGGACGGTCCGTCGATTGCAACAAGTAGCTGCGCGGTGGCGTCAGACATGGATTTCTCCTGGTCGTGGTTCTGGGTGGTCATTACAGGCCCACCGCCTTGTACAAGCTGGCGATCTCGGCGCGGTTCAAAGCGCGCAAGGTGCCGGGGTTTTGTTCACCCAGTTGGACGGTGTGCAGCTTGGTGCGAACCAGGCGCTGCACGGGGTAGCCGGCTTCTTTCAGCATCCGGCGCACAATGTGCTTGCGCCCTTCGTGCAGTTCCACACGCACAATGGCGCGGCCCTGCCAGGCGTCCACGACCTGTACGAAATCAGCTTTGGCGGGGCCGTCGTCAAGCTCAATGCCGTCGGTGAGTGTCTTCACCAGCGCGCGGTCGGCCTCACCGATCACGGTGGCCAGGTAGGTTTTGGTGACGTTATAGCGCGGGTGCATCAGCCGGTTGGCGAGCTCACCATCATTGGTCAGCAGCAGCAGGCCCTCAGTATTGGCATCGAGCCGGCCGACGTGGAAAAGGCGCTGCCCGGCAGCTACTTTCTCACTGACCAGGTCGCCGACACAGGGGCGGCCCTGATCGTCGTGCATGGTCGAATGCATACCAAGCGGCTTATTCAGCACGAAGTACTGCAATTCATTATCGGCAATGACCCGCGAACCATCGACGCGGATCACCGCGGTGGCCGGGTCGACGCGCACACCCTGGCGGGTGATGATTTTGCCGTCGACCTCAACGCGGCCGTCTTCGATGAGTTTTTCGGCCATGCGCCGCGATGCCACGCCAGCCTGGGCGAGCACCTTCTGCAGGCGCACCTTATTCTCTTCCGACGACGCCTCATTCTTATTGCGGACGTGCTGGTGTCGGGCTGGTCGGGCCTGGGACACGAAATGTCCGGAGGCGCCTTCGTTGGTGGCGCGGCTCTTGCCGCGGTTGTGGTCCGGTGTGCCGTCTCGGCGAGCGGGAGTCACGTGTACACGTCCTTAAAAATTGAGTAACCCCGGGCCGATTCGGCGTCGGGGTCGGTAAAAAACAGTGTGCCTACACAGGCACATTCGCTAACTAGTCTAGGTCCCAACGGCCGTTTTTGCCTAGTCCTATGGTGGCGACAACTATGGCTCGTCGATGAGGTCAACGTCGGGAAGCAATGGCGCCAAGTCAGGCAGGGCCTCCAGGGAGTCAATACCCAACTGTTCCAGCAGCAGCTCGGTGGTGATGTAGAGGTGCGCGCCAGTTGCAGGCTCCTCCCCCGCCTCAGCAACCAGGCCACGGGCAAGCAAGGTGCGCATCACCCCGTCACAATTGACCCCACGCACCGCCGAAACCTGGGCGCGGGTCACTGGCTGGCGGTAGGCAACCACAGCCAAGGTTTCCAGCGCGGCCCGGGAAAGTTTCGTATGCGTCCCATCAAGCAGGAATCGCTCCACCGCGTCGGCATGCTCCGGCTGGGTATAAAGGCGCCACCCATCACTGAGTTCGCGCAGGTCAAAACCAGAACCACGGGCAGTGAACTCGGCACGAATCTCGTGCAACACAGTGCGCACCGCCTCCGGGTCGGTCTCCAAGGCGCGGGCGATATCCATCGGAGTGACCGGGGCATCAACAACCAATAAGATCGCCTCCACCCCGGCACGCAACGCAGATACCGTCGGCAAGCCAGCCGCAGAGGTGCTTGCCGACGTGGTGGGCGTGGGCTGCGAAGAGGATTCGGGCGTGGTCATAGCTGCGAGCCTAACCGGTGTAGGCCTAGGCCCAATTCGCGGCTGCGACAACGGCCGGATCAACGTCCTTGCCGGTCCACTGGACGTTGAAATCGGCTAGCGGTTCTTCCTGCTCAGCGGCGATGGCCTGGGCTCGGTAGAGCTCCAATAGAGCCAGGAAACGACCAATAACCTCCATGGACTGCTCGCAACTGGCGATAAGGCGGGTAAACGGCACCCACGTATTGACCCCGGCAAGTTTCAACGCATCCAAGATGCGGCCAGCCTGCTCGGGAACTGAGACATGTGCGATGTGGATATGCTCCACCCCGACCTGCTCCGGGGGTTTAGGGCGCAGGACCGCAGCGGCGAATTCGGCGAACTCATTACGGTCCATGCCTAACTCAACAGGGGGCAATAGGCTGGCGAAACGGTTTTCCATGCCGGTAGCGCGCGGATAACGCCGCGGGGCATCGCGCTGCCAGTCGGCGAACAGATCCGCGACCTTGCCGTAGGCGCGGTACTGCAAAAGGCGGGCGAATAACAGATCCCGGGCCTCCAGGGCGGCGACATCCTCATCGTCTTCGACATCACCGCGTGGCAAAAGCCGAGCTGTTTTCAGATCCAGCAAGGTCGCCGCGACAACAAGGAAACCGGTGATCTCATCCAGTTCGGCCTTAGCGTCCAGGCCCCGGGTGTACGCAATGAACTCATCAGTTACTGAGGCCAAAGCCACCTCGGTGACATCCATCTTTTTCTGCCCGATGAGATGGAGCAGCAGGTCGAATGGGCCAGTGAAATTCGCCAGGGCGACCTGAAAGCCAGTGATTTCCTCCTGCACCCCCTGGCCGGCAGGCGGGCCAGAATTACCGGGCGCGGATAAAGCGCGCGCCACGGGTTTAGCCCCCGGTGCGCTCAATGACCTCGCGCGCGAGGTTGCGGTACTGGTTAGCCGCCTCAGTGCTCGGAGCCCACGTGGTGATCGGCTCTCCGGCGACAGAAGTTTCCGGGAAGCGCACCGTGCGGGTGATGACCGTATCGAAAACCTTGTCATCAAAGACTTCCACCAGGCGGGTCATCACCTCACGGGCGTGCAGGGTGCGCCGGTCGAACATGGTGACCAAAATGCCGAGTACCTCAAGATTGAAGTTCAGGCGGTCGCGCACCTTCTCCACGGTATCGGTGAGCAACGCCAGGCCACGCAGCGAGAAGTATTCGCACTCCATCGGGATCATCACACCACGGGCGATGGTGAGCGCATTGACAGTGAGCAGGCCCAGCGAAGGCTGGCAGTCGATGATGATGTAGTCGTAGTCATTCATCACCGGGCGCAGGGCGCGACCTAATGCCTGTTCCCGCCCGACCTCATTGACCAACTGGATTTCGGCAGCAGAGAGGTCAATATTGGCCGGAACCAGATCCAGGCCAGCAACATTGCTGGTGTGGATGGCGTCGCGCACATCCAGCGACGGGTCCATGATGAGCGAGTAGATGGTCAGGTCGAGTTCCTCGTGGGGCACCCCCAGGCCTGCCGAGAGCGCACCCTGCGGGTCAAGGTCTACCAGCAGCACCTTGCGGCCAAATTCTGCAAGCGCCGCGCCGAGGTTGATCGTCGAGGTGGTTTTCCCGACGCCACCCTTTTGGTTACACATGGCCAGCACGGTGGCTGGGCCGTGCCGGTCGACGGGGCGTGGTTCTGGGAGCTCGCGCGCCGGGCGGCCAGTGAGCCCGACTTCGCTAGCTGAAGCGTCAAACAGCCCTTCTCCGCTCACCGTCAACCCCTTTCACTTGACTACTCGCTAGGGGTGTCGTCTCCCGACACCTCATGTGCATATATTCCCACTGTACCTACGCACACCCGCGCACCAGTTTCGGCGCGCCCGCAGCCGACTAAACACCTTCACCCAGCTGGCGCTAGCTAGCCACTACTGGCCCGAGGATGCGCCTGCAACCAGGCTTTACGCAGGCTATCAGCGGTGACCTTGGTATAAATCTGCGTTGTGGTCACCGAGGCGTGGCCCAACAATTCCTGAACCACCCTAATATCCGCACCGCCTTCGAGAAGATGCGTTGCGAAACTATGCCGCAGCGCGTGCGGAGAAGTCCTGCCGTCAAGGCCACAGCGCGTACCCAACTCCGCCAAGGTATTGCCAGCCGACTGCCGGGACAGCCGCCCGCCCCGATTATTCAATAAAAGCGCCGGCGGCGACCCGGCCCGAACCAGGTTCGGCCGGCCCCGCACCAACCACGCTTCCACGGCCCGCAGTGCTGGCGTGCCGACAGGCACAAGGCGTTCTTTACCGCCCTTGCCGCGCAGCAGCACCAACCCGTCCACGCGATCCAGATCGTCAATATCTAAAGCAGTGACCTCAGAAACACGCGCGCCGGTGGAGTACAACAACTCAACCAACGCGGCATCACGGATATCCGAAATAGCCGCCGACTCCCCCGTCGGCACCGCATCGATGAGCTTTTCGACCTCGGCAATAGTGAGCGCCTTCGGTAAGCGTTGCGGGGCTTTCGGCGGCTGCACCCGAGCGGCGACATCATCGGCAATATCGCCTTCCCCGACAGCGAAACGGTGCATCCCCCGAACCGTGGACAACACCCGCGCTACCGAAGTAGCCGCCAAAGGGGCTTGTCCGGCCTCAGCATCACCGCGGCGCAGCTGCTCCAGAAACGCAGAAATATCAACCGCGGTCACCTCCCCCAAACTGGACCGCCCCACACTGTTGAGGTAGTTCAGGTAGCGCCGCACATCACGTCGGTAGGCGGCAAGAGTATTGCCGCTAGCGCCACGCTCGACGGCCATATGGCCGAGGAAGGCCGCGCCCTCGTCGGCAAGCTGCGGTGAAAGATCATCCTCCGCAGACATTGCCTACTCCATAACAGCGCCGGCGCCACCGTCGGCCGCATCAGGGTTGGGCACGCGCTTGAGGTCACCGCCACCTAGCTGCTGCTTGCGACGATCCGCTAAAGCACGCGGGCGAATAGTGAAATCCGGATCAGCTGCGCGACGCGGCCGACCATGCTGCAGCACCTGCACCGCAGCCAGAATGCCTGCTACCGCAATGCCATTGCGGATCTCGCCGGACAACACCATGTCAATGGCCTGGTCCAGCTCAAACCAGTCCAGTACGAGATCGGCTTCTTCATCATCGGGTGCTTCCGGGCGCTGAACCTCGTGCACATCCTCGGCCAGCAAAATCCGCACCGCCTCCTGGGCGAACCCCGGGGAAGTCCAGATATCCACCAACGTGGACCACTGCGCAGAAGCCAAACCAGCCTCCTCCGCCAATTCCCGACGGGCCGCGGCTAAGGGCTGCTCATCAGCGACGTCGAGCAACCCGGCCGGCAATTCCCACAGCCGTTCCCCTGCGGCCTGGCGCCACTGGCGCACCATCGCCACCCGGTTCTGGGCATCGACCGCGACCACTGCGACGGCACCGAAATGCTCCACAATTTCGCGGTTAGCTATCCGGCCACCCGGCATACGCACCCGGTCACGACGAAACGCCAGAATTGGTGACTCCACCAAGATGGTCGAATCCACCACATCGAAAACGTGCTGTCCAGGGGTGTGAGAAGTCTCAGCCATAGTTATTACCCACGCTGCAGGGCGGCGCGAATCAGGCCGGAGAACAACGGGTGCGCCTTAGTCGGGCGGGACTTGTACTCCGGGTGCGCCTGGGTAGCGACAAGGAAGGGATGCTGTTCGCGCGGGTACTCCACGAACTCCACCAGTTCCCCATCAGGCGAGGTACCAGAAATCACCAAACCAGCCTCAGCCAACCTATCCCGGTAGGAATTATTGACCTCATAGCGGTGGCGGTGGCGCTCAGCGACATCGGTAGTGCCGTACAGGTCAGCGACAATCGTGTCACTGGCGAGCGTGGCCGGATAAGAACCAAGGCGCATGGTGCCGCCTAAGTCTTCCTCACCGGACACGGCTGCTTTCTGCTCCGCCATCGTGGCGATCACAGGCTCGGCGGCCTCCGGGTCAAACTCACTGGAGGAGGCTGCTGCCACACCAGCGGTGCGGGCGGCGTCAATGACCACACACTGCATACCTAGGCACAGGCCCAGCAGCGGAATCTTATTCTCACGGCAGTACTTAATCGCACCGATCTTGCCCTCGATACCGCGGATACCGAATCCGCCGGGCACCACCACAGCGTCGGCACTGCCCAAGGCACGCGCGGCGCCTTCATCGGTGGCGCAGTCGTCGGAAGGCACCCAGAGGATCTCGGCGCGGGCCTGATTATCGAAACCACCAGCACGAATAGCCTCAGTCACGGACAGGTACGCGTCGGGCAGATCCACATACTTGCCGACGAGGGCGACCTTCACAGTGGCCTTCGGGGAATGCACGCGGTCCAGCAGGCCGCCCCACTTCCGCCAATCCATATCGCGGAACGGCAGATTCAGGCGACGAATGATGAAGGAATCGAGGTGCTCTTCGTAAAGAACTTTCGGGATGTCATAAATCGACGGCGCATCAGGGCAGGAAACCACACCTTCGAGGTCAACATCGCACATGAGCGCGATCTTTTCCTTCAGCCCATCGGGGACCTGACGGTCGCACCGCAGCACCACTGCATCCGGCACCAGGCCAATGGAGCGCAGTTCAGCGACAGAATGCTGGGTGGGTTTGGTCTTGAGCTCACCGGAGGGCCCCAGGTACGGCACCAGGGATACGTGAATATAGAAAATATTCTCGCGGCCCACATCGTGGCGCACCTGGCGGGCGGCCTCCAGGAACGGCTGGGATTCAATATCGCCCACCGTTCCGCCGATCTCGGTGATGACCACGTCGGGCTTGCCGCCGTCGGCATCAGCATGGGCCATGCCGACGATGCGGTTCTTAATCTCATCGGTGATATGCGGGATGACCTGCACGGTCTCACCCAGGAAGTCACCGCGGCGCTCCTTGGCGATAACCGAGGAGTACACCTTGCCGGTGGTGACATTGGCATTGCCGTCGAGATCCCGATCTAAAAACCGCTCATAGTGGCCAAGATCCAGGTCAGTTTCGGCACCGTCTTCGGTGACAAAGACCTCGCCGTGCTGGAAGGGGTTCATGGTGCCCGGATCGACGTTGAGATACGGGTCCAGTTTCTGCATGGTGACCTTCAGGCCACGGGAGGTCAGCAACCGGCCCAGGCTCGAGGCGGTCAGCCCCTTGCCTAGCGACGAGGCGACGCCTCCGGTAACGATGATGTATTTGGTGACGTGCTCTGCGCCTCGGCTGCGGTTCACTCGGGCTCCCCGGGGTCGGTGGTGAAGCCATCGCGGTGGCTGTTGAACCGTGATGGCGGGCCGCGTTGAACACGACCACGGGACTTCAGCCTATCGGTCGGCGCGCACCCCAGCCAACACCAAAACGGTGCGCACCGGGGTGACCTGCACCCGCCTACGCAGGTTTTACCGCCGCGAAACGTGACAGTTACACAAACGCACGGCAATCAGGTGCGGCGGCTACTGCTCCGCGGCGGGCTGTCCGGGCGCGGACTGCTCCCCGGCGGGCTGGTCCGGCGCTGCGGGCTGCTCTTCCGGGGCCGGCTGGGGTGCTGCCGCGCCCTCATTGCCCTCGGCCCCAGCAGCGCCCTGGTCGGGGGCAGCGGAAGGTTCCGGGGCGGGTGCGTTGAGCTGATTCCGCAGGTCGTTGATCATCATAATGCGGCCGGCGGCATCACCGATCACGCTGACAGTATCGACCTCGTCGCCATTGGGGACCTCCCCGAGGGAGGTAATCACACCGTCTTCACCAGTGGCTTCGGGACGGGCCGCGAGCACTACCGGGCCGGCCTCATGCACAGCGGTGACCATTTCGGCGAACACATTGGAGCCGAAAGCACCGGGCATGACCTCATCGTCACTCGGATTAGTACCAGCACCATTACCGGCAAGGAACACGATGGCCCCAGCTGGTTTCACCGCCCCATCGCGGTATTCAATAAAACCAGTTTCTTTCAGCGAGGCCAGCATCAATTCACGATCCCCGTCGCTGGCCCTCGGAGTACCCGCCTGGTCGGTGAGGAGCGCCGCAGCCAGGGCCTGGCCGGCGTGCCGGCCTGGGTTGAGGCGGTTTTCGTCAAGTTTCGCCCCACCTGGCAAAGCGCCGGCAACAACATCGCCGAGCTCATCGACACCATCAGAACTCAGTGCCTTATCAGTCAGGGTGATAAGACCGGCATCTTCGGCCCCGGCGGTGGTCAGGGCGGCGCGGACAGCTTTGGTGTCATCGCGGTCCGCATCGGGGGTGGCGATGACGGTAACCGGGACATCGGACAGTTCATCGCCGATGATGTCCTGCTCAACGGCGGCTAAGACTTCCTCCGCCACGTCGGCGCGCTCATTGGCCTGCTGCGCTTCTGCCTCAGCGGCGGCGCGCTGTTCAGCCGAAGCACCGCCGATGGTGATCCCTCCGTCGGGGGCCAGCACGAAGGCACCCAGCGCCGAACCTGCGGCGATACCCAGCCCGAGGCCGGTGATAATGGCAGAGGTGTTGCCGCTGCCGCGTCGCTTACTCATCTGGTTTCTCCTGACGTGTTGGGTGGGCTGCTACCGCTTGAACAGTTCTTGGAACCGCAACGCGATGGAGTTCCACGTGTTGATGAGGTTCTGCTGCACAGAATCATCGCCAGTGAAGCCCGCAATCAGCACAATCACGGCAATAGCGATAAGGACGGCCAGAATGGCCCACGCCACGCCGAAGCCACCGCCCTGAACTCGGTACAGGTCAGCAACTACCTCGCCGTCGACGAGTTTGCCACCGGCCTTGAGGCGGGCCAGCAGCGCCGAGGGGGTTTCCGGGTTATCAGCGGCGGCGAAAACACCATCGAGGTTGACTGGGGCGCCGACGTTGACGATCATCTCCGCGCCGTGATGCTCAGCGAGCAGCAACGCCAGGTCGGTGGCCGAATCAGTCAGCGCCGGGAAGGTGATAGCCCCAATATTGAGGTCCTGGATGCGCTCAAGGCCGGCGGCGTGACCATCAGGATCGGCGGGCAACACCACTTGGGCGCCACAACGCAGCGTTTCAGCGCGCATGCTTTTCGGGTCGCCGATGATGAGGTCCGGCAGGTAGCCAGCATCCTTGAGGGTGTCGGCACCAGCGTCGACACCAATGAGTACTGGGTCGTACTCGCGGATGAAGTTCGACAGGTTCTTCAGCGTCTCTTCATGGCGCGGGCCGGGGCTGACCACCACTGTTTTGCGGTTGTGCAGCTTCGGGTCGATCATCGGGATGCCGAGGCCATCGACATAAAGCGGGGCTTCAGTGGCCGAGAATTCCACCAGGTTGCCGGATAGGGCCTCCATGCGGTCGACCAGGCTGGTGCGGGCCTCGTTGAATGTGCGGACGAGGCTGTCGGTATCAACTTCGTCACCGGCTGCCACGCGGCGGTCTCCGTAGTAGAGCTTGCCTTCGTGCAGGCGGCCGGTTTTGCCGTCCTTAATCTTCTCGAAGGCCTCGGTACCGGCGTTTTCGACGAGCTGCACACCGTTTTCCAGCAGCAGCTGGGGGCCGTAATTCGGCACGTTACCGGTGGAGAACTCGGCGGCGTTGATCACTGCGGCGGCCTTCGCGGCGACAATGCGGCGGGCCACCTCCAGGGGGATGTCTGGGGCGTCGAGGACAAGAATGTCTCCGGCCGAAAGTTTGCGCAAGGCACGGTCCAGGCGCAGGCCATCGCGGACAGTGCCGGTCAGGCCTGGGAGTTCGTCGGAGTTCCGGGAGAAGAGACTCATGTGCACAGTGTGCCCCGCACTGGGGCGCGGCCTGGGGAGGCGCGCCGCTTAGCTCCTGCGTGTCGCTAGCTTTCCGACGTCATCGGCGCGACGTGGACAGCTGCGCACGGTCATATTCGGCCCGCTCGAGCAGATCGGTGGCGTGAGCGCGGCCTGATTCGGTGTCGTCGAGACCAGCCATCATGCGGGCTAGTTCCTCGACTCGTTGATTGCGGCTGAGTTCGTTCACTCCGCTTTCCACGCTGCTGGCACCGGAGTCCTTGGCGATGTGGAGGTGGGTATCGGCGTAGGCGGCGACCTGCGGCAAATGGGTGACCACGATGACCTGATTGCGTTGCGCCAGGCGAGCCAGGCGGCGACCGATCTCGACGGCGGCGCGGCCACCGACACCGGCATCGACTTCGTCGAAAACCAGTGTTTGGCCACTATCGCTGCTGGCCAGTACTACTTCCAGGGCAAGCATCACGCGGGATAGTTCACCGCCGGAGGCGCTGGTGGCCAGGGGCCGTGGGGTGTCGTCGGCATGCCCGGCAAGTCCGAAGGTGACGGTATCGGCGCCCTCGGGGCCGAAACCACCAGCGTCGTCCACGCTGACCTGGAGGACCGAATTCGGCATGGCCAGCCCGGCGAGTTCCTCAGTCACCGCGGCACCGAGTTTCTTTGCCAATGCAGAGCGTGAACTGGTGAGTTTTTTCGCCACGGCCTGCAGATCTTTATGCGCCGCGGCGACCTTTTTAGCCAATTCGTCGAGGGCTTCTTCGGACACATCGAGGCTGTCGAGCTGCGCAGCGGCCTTCGTGCGCCAGGTAAGCACCCCGTCGATAGTGGGGGCGTATTTCCGGGTGAGTTGGCGGATATCGGCCTGGCGGGTGAGCAATGTGTCCAGGTCGCCGTCATCGTCGGGAAGCGCTTCAGCGAATCGGCCCAGGTCAGCCGAGATTTCGGAAAGTTCGGTCGTAACCGCCCCGATCCGCTCAGCTAAGTCACGCAGCTCATCATCACCAGCGGTGGCGAGGTGATGCTGGGCGCCGCCAAGCAATTCGGCGGCGGCGGATTCTTCACTGGTGGTGTCTTCAGCGGCACCATCGATGGCCATAAGGGCTGCGGTGGCGGCGTCGCGCAGCGTGTCGACGTCCTGGAGGCGACGCACGGTCTCCACGAGGCGTTCATCTTCGCCTGGTTCGGGGTTGACCGCATCGATTTCGTCGATGGCGAAGCGTAACTGGTCGGCGCGCATCGCCAGTTCCCGTCGGCTGGCGGTGCGTTCTTTGAGGTCTTTGTCCAGGCCACGCCAGGTGGTGTAGGCCTTCCGGTAGCGTTCGAGCAGCTGGTTGTGGCCGTTATCGCCATAGCGATCCAGTGCGCCGCGCTGCTCGTCATTGCCCAGCAGACGCAGTTGGTCATTTTGGCCGTGGATGGCAATAGCCGCCGCAGAAATAGTGCCGAGGGTGCCTGCCGGGGTGGTGCGCCCGCCGACCCAGGCACGGGAGCGGCCCTTCGCGGAAACCTGACGCGCGAGTAAAATTTCGCCATTTTCGTCGGTCTCACCGCCGCATTCGGTGAGCGCGCCCGTGATGGCAGCACGGGCTAGATCCCCCATACCGTCAGTACTGATATGCCCTTCAACCAGGGCTTTTTCGGCACCAGAGCGGACGCGGCCAGCGTCGGCACGCCCACCGGCAAGCAGGCGCAGGCCGGTAACCACCATGGTTTTACCAGCACCGGTTTCGCCGGTGAGCACGGTCAGGCCCGGTGCGAACTCGACAGTGGAACCGGTGATGACACCAAGGTTTCGGATGGCGAGGTCTGTGAGCATGGCGGTTACTCCCGCGGCCCCCGCCAACCGGTGACCGGCAGGCGGAATTTATGCACAAGGCGGTCAGCGAAGGGCACCGAGTCCAGGCGCACCCAGCGCACTGGTTGCTCGGCGCGGGTGATTTCCATGCGGGAGCCCGGCGGCACCATGAGCTGGCGGAACCCGTCCAGCATGGCTTGGGCGGGGCCTCCACTTGGGCTGGTTTCCACGGCGATAAGTGAGCCGGGGGCAACAACGAGGGGGCGGTCGAACAGTGCGTGGGCGTTATTGGGCACGACGAGCATCGCGTCGAGCTCCGGCCACAGCACCGGGCCGCCGGCGGAGAATGCGTAGGCGGTGGAGCCGGTCGGCGTGGATACCAGCACACCATCGCAGCCGTAGGACGACACCGGTCGGCGGTCGACTTCGAGGACTACGTCGAGTACCCCGCGGCGGTTCATATTTTCCAGGCTGAGTTCGTTGAGGGCCCAGCCTTCGCCGGTGATGTAGCCGTGGGAGTCGCGGACGACAACCTTGAGCGTCATGCGGTCTTCAATGCGCCACTTCCGGTCGATGACGCGGCCGATTGCCTCGGCCATGGATTCTTGTTCCCACTCGGCGAGAAAACCGACGTGGCCCATATTGATGCCCAGCACCGGGAGGTCATTGGAGTAGGCGATATCGGCTGCGCGCAGGAATGTGCCATCACCGCCGAGGACGAGCACCAGTTCACAGCCGTCGGCGGCTTCGGCGGAGTGGCCAAAGCGGGGGAAGCTGCCCAGCACGGGGTGCCGGATAAGCATTTCCGGGTAGTCGCCGGCGAGCACGCGCACATCAATGCCGTTTTTGTCGAGCTCTGTGGCGGCTTCCGCGGCGGCCTCGAGGTTGTTGGCTCGGCCGGTATGCGGCACGAGCAACACACGTCGGGTCATGGCGGTTCCTCCTTATATGGTCTCGACGGGTTCGCCGGTTGTGGTGGTCATTATTGCCCACGCGGGCTTTCGGGGCACCTTGCGGGGTTGTTGTGGGCGCTTATTGTGGCCCCGCGGCGACGGCGTGCTGGACGTGTTCGCTGAGTTCGCTTGCCGACGGTGCGGTCTTGGCGCCGTCGTTGACCAGCCATAGGAAGTATTCGACGTTACCGCTGGGCCCGGGTAACGGGGAAGCGACAACTGCGCGGGTGGATAGCCCAAGGCGTGCTGCGGCGGTGGCGACGTCGGTCACAACCTCGGCGCGCAGTTCGGGGCTGCGGACTACCCCTCCCCGACCAAGCCGGTCTTTACCGACCTCAAATTGGGGTTTGACCATGGGCAATAGGTCACCACCGGGCCGGATACAGTCGGCTAGTGCCGGTAGGACTAGCTGCAGGGAGATAAACGATAAGTCACCGACCATCACGTCGGCAGGCCCATTCATCTGCTCGGGGGTGAGGGTGCGCACGTTGGTGCGGTCGAGCACAAGGACGCGGTCGTCGTTTTGCAGCCGCCAGATGAGTTGGCCGTAGCCGACGTCGGCGGCGACGACTTCGCTGGCACCGCGGCGCAGGCACACGTCGGTAAAGCCACCGGTGGATGCCCCGGCATCAAGAACCCGGCGGTCTTTGAGGCTGAGCCCTTGTGGTTCGAAAGCGGCCAGGGCGCCGAGGAGCTTATGGGCGCCACGAGAGGCCCAGTCTGCGTCATCGCCGCCGCTGACGCGGATGGAGATATCTGGGGTGACGCCGGTGGCTGGTTTCGTGGCGCGAATCCCGCCTACTTCCACGCGGCCGTCGCGGATGAGTTCCGTGGCGTGCTCACGTGAGCGCGCGATTTTACGGCGCACCAGTTCTGCGTCGAGTCGACGTCGGCTGGGGCCACCTTTTGCTTTAGCCACGCTGTTCCCCCTGGCCGCCGAGGGTGTCCTGCAATAACTGGTGCGCGCGTTCGAGGATCTCGGCTCCGCGAGCAGGAGTGGTTTCGCTGTCTGCGGCGAGCTCGGCGACGATCTCGTCGTAGTTGCTGCGCAGCGTATCGATATCGGTGGTGCCGGCGATGTCGACTGGGCTTGGGGTTGCCATAGTCTTTACCGCCACGCCGCCAGGGCTGATTCTGCCGCGGTGGAACCGCCGACCACGCTGTCAACGGTGGCAGCATCATCAGCCCAGGCCAGTTCTGCTGCGGTGAGCAGGGCGGCCACGGCTGCTTCGGCGGGGTTGTGGAGGCGTTCGTCGTCTTCGTCGCCGCCGTCGATAATGATGGTGCCGGCGGCATCGGTGGACCAGCTGGCGGTGAATCCTGCCTGCGGGCCGGGCTGGGTGTGTTCGATAGGCCCAAGCAGGCTGGACATATCAGCGCCGATATAGGTGGGGCGTTGTGCACCGGTGGCGGTGAGCGCATCGAAATGCCCGGAGACCCCGGTGATGACCATCAGCGTGGCGTAGCCGGCGTTATTTCCTCCGGCGATATCGGTGTTGAGGCGGTCTCCGATGGCTAATGGGTTGGTCGATCCGATGCGTTCGGCGCCGCGGTGGAACATTGGCGGCAGTGGTTTGCCGGCGCTGAGTGGTTCTACACCTGTGGCGGAAACAATGGCGGCGACCATGGATCCATTGCCCACGCACAGTCCCCGCTCAGAAGGCAGCGTGGTGTCGAGGTTGCTGGCCAGGTAGACAGCGCCCTTGCGGATCGATAGTGCGGCCTCAGACAGCTGGGCCCAGCCGGTGTCTGGGGAATGCCCGTGCAGGACCGCTGCTGGGTTGTCTTCTGCAGTGTCTGTCACGGTATAGCCGGCGTTGCGGGCGAGTTCGCGGAAGGAGTCCGCGCCGAGCACCAGCACTGTTGCGCCATCGGGGATATGGTCTTTGGCCATCTCGATGGCCGCCTGGGCGGAGGTCATCACGTCGTCGGGGCTGCAGTTATAGCCCATTTCGGTGAGTTGGTTAGCTACCGTGCGCGGCGCCCGGGATGCGTTATTGGTGACGAATAGCATCGGCAGGCCGGCCTTGACCAGTGCATCGTAGGCGCCGGGGATGGGCCGGCCGCCTTCGTAGATGGTGCCGTCGAGGTCGAGCAGTGCCGCGTCATAGGAGGCGGCGAGGGTTGCGCTGGTAGCCATGTGGTTAGCCCTCCGGGAGTTCTTTCAGTCGCTGCTTGGCGCCAAGAGCGTCGTCGGGGTCCATGTCAACGATGCGTTCGAACCAGGTGCGTGCTTCGCTTACGCGGTCAGCGGCGGCGAGATTATCGGCATAGGCGTAGAACAGGCGCGCTGCCTCGAGGTCCTTTCGGGACGGGTCGAGGTCCTGCATTTCCAGTTCAAGGATGGCCGCTTCGACATCCCCGAGGTCGCGGCGCGCTCCTGCGACAACAATGGCGAGTTCGGTGCGGTCTTCGTCGGTAAGCCCGCTGAGGTCTTCGCTGTGGGCGAGCTCGATGGCCTTTTCCGGACGGCCGAGGCCGCGTTCGCAGTCCGCCATGACCGCGATCATGCCGGGGCCACCGCTCATCCGGCGGGCAGCGCGCAGTTCCGATAGCGCCTCTTTCCACTCCCCTGCGTGATAGGCGACGACGCCGTTGGTTTCACGGACCACGCCGACGCGGCCGGCCCGGTCCTTGGCGGCGCGGGCGTGCCGCAGGGCTTGCTGCGGGTCGTCGATCAACAGGGTTGCGGCCATGACCATATGCCTGGCGACGGCGTCTGCGTTGTCCTTGGCCAGAGAGCGCAGGTCCTGGCGTACCGACGGGTCGAGCTCGTCGGCGCGCACGTCATCGGGAAGATCGGGTTCGTTGGCGCGCAGGTTCATCCGCTCTTCGCGGAATCCTGGGCGCTGGGGGCCGCTGGGGTTATTGCGGTCCCGGTCGCGACCGCCGCGTTGGGCGTGGCGGCGTTCATCGCCGCGCCCGCGTCGGTCGTCTCGGTTGCCGCTTCGTCCGCGACGTTCATCGCGGCCCCGGCCGCCTCGAGCGCCTCCGAAGTTATCGGGCTTGCCGTGACTCCGGCCTCCAGAACGTCGACCGTCGTGCTCCGCCATAGGCTGGGCAACTCCTTCGTAGTGTGTGACTGATATCGAATGGTCACGCTACCAGTAGCGGCAGGTGAGCTAAGACCGCGGTTGTGCCCGCTGATTTTAGGTGTGGGATGCGTGCAGGCTGACCAGCTTCGGGTCACCGGAGATATCCCAGGTACAGGTCACAATGGTGTCACCACCACGGGCGACGGTGACAGCGGTGTTGCCGCTGGTGGCGCCGACATCTGCGGGGGCGCGCACGAAGGCTTCCGGGATGGCTTCGACTCCTGGCACCACGACTGCATCGCGGGTGAGGAAGCGCGCTCTGCGACCGTCACCGGTACGCAATTGTGCGACCGCTCGGGCGAGAACACGATGTGCCGTCACCGCTGCAAGCGCCTTTTTGTCGTCGCCTTTTTCGACTGGTTCGACGTCGAATAATGCGCCGATGCTTTCTTTGGCGGCGGGTTTGCGTTTATTGCGTTCTTCTTCGGAACCGGGGTCCCTGGTGTCGCCGGGGAATCCTGGTCCAGAGTCTGGGGAGCGCTTCTCTTTGAAGGCGATGGCGGCTTCGCGGGCTCGTTTGTCCGCAGCCTCATTCATGGGGTTTCCGGAGTGCCCTTTAACCCATTGGAACTTCACATCCCGACCGGCCATTGCAGCGTCAATGCGCTGCATGAGGTCGACGTTGAGGACTGGGTCGCCATTACGCTTTTTCCAGCCTTTTTTCTTCCACCCAGCCATCCATTTGGTGACCGAGTTGATCACGTATTGGGAGTCGCACAGTATCTCTAGGCGTTCTTCTGCCTTGTGGGCGGTTGCTTCGAGGAGTTCGGCGACTGCTGTGAGCTCGCCGCGATTATTGGTGGAATTTGGCCAACCGCCGGCTGCCCAGGTGTCATCGTCGGCGTACCACGCCCAACCAGCTGGTCCGGGGTTGTCGAGGGCGGAACCGTCCGCAGCAGCTCGAATTGTCATAGCAAGAAGTATCCCACACGGTCGGACATTGATGGATCGCGGATAGCGCTGTCGCGCTGAAGACCAGGATGAGTCAATGAAGTCGCAATCAAGTCTTATTACTTGACTGTAGAAATACAAAAAGGGAAGGCAACACCTCAACGAGGTGTTGCCTTCCCAATATTTGTTTAAGGGCCGGCGGTGACCTACTCTCCCACACCCTCCCGGGTGCAGTACCATCGGCGCTGGCGGGCTTAGCTTCCGGGTTCGGAATGGGACCGGGCGTGACCCCGCCGCTGAATGCCACCGGCACATCAATTCGGCACGTGAACCAAACCCCAAACGGGGGTTTAGCGGTGGTGTGCCAGACACCAGATAGTGGACGCGAACACAATACTCATCATCAATGCAGCCCGTGTGGCTGGTTGGTGACACCAAATATTTTTGTGTGTGTTGTATCGGTGTATTAGTACCGGTCACCTCCACACCTCACGGTGCTTCCAGATCCGGCCTATCAACCCTGTCATCTACAGGGAACCTCATACGAAACCTTATCTCAGAACAG